>CBIHOF010000014.1:0-143715 GCA_966211955.1 uncultured Comamonadaceae bacterium
GAGGCAGTGAGAAGCCATCGTCAATGGAACAATACGGCCGCATGAGCGAACGACCCCAAGCCGACGGCCGAGAGGCCTACCGACACTTCACTCGGCTGAGCACGCGCTGGATGGACAACGACGTGTACGGCCACGTCAACAACGTCGTCTACTACAGCCTCTTCGACACGGCGGTGAACGGCTACCTCATCGACAAGGGCGCCCTGGACATTCACCACGGCGAAGTCATCGGCCTCGTCGTCGAGACGCATTGCAACTACTTCGCGCCGATCGAGTTCCCGAAGAAGATCGACGCCGGCATTCGCGTGGCGCGCATCGGCGGGTCGAGCGTGCGCTATGAGATCGGACTGTTCGGCGAAGGTGAGCCGCTGACCGCCGCGCGCGGGCACTTCATTCACGTCTATGTCGACCGGCAGACCCGCCGTCCCACTGTCTTGCCGGCCGCGCTCACGAAGGCGCTGCAGGCCATCCTCATCACGCCATGACCACCACCTCACAGCAAGCCGTCGACGCCGCGATCACGTCGCGCCACTCCGTCCGCGCCTTCTTGCCCACGCCGGTGCCGCGGGAGGCGATCGAGGAGATCCTTGCGGTCGCGTCGCGTGCGCCATCGGGCACCAACACCCAACCTTGGAACGTCTACGTTCTGACGGGCGAGGCGAAGGCGGAGCTGTCGCGCAAGATCCTTGCGGCCTACGACGACCCGGAAGAAGCCGCGACGCACAAGGAGGAGTACGCGTATTACCCGACCGAATGGCGATCGCCCTTCATCGACCGGCGGCGCAAGATCGGCTGGGACCTCTACGGCCTGCTCAAGATCGGCAAGTCCGACAAGGCGCGCATGCACGACCAGCACGGCCGCAACTACAGCTTCTTCGACGCGCCGGTGGGCCTCATGTTCACCATCGACCGCGTGATGCAGCAAGGCAGCTGGCTCGACTACGGCATGTTCCTGCAAAACATCATGATCGCCGCTCGCGCCCGCGGCCTGGACACCTGCCCGCAGGCGGCCTTCACGCAGTTCCACCGGATCATCATGGAGCACATCGGCGCGCCACCCGGTGAGATGCTGTTGTGCGGCATGTCGCTCGGACATGCCGATCGCAGCGCGGTGGAGAACCAGCTCGTCACCGAACGCGCGCCGGTCAGCGAATTCGCGAGGTTCCTCGAATGAGCCGACCCTCGGTGCTGGTTTGCCGGGCCGTGTTCCCGGAAGTGATCGGGCGGCTGTCGCAGTGGTTCGAGGTCGAGTCCAACCAGGATGACCATGTATTCACCAAGGCGGAGCTCATCGGGCGTCTGCATGGCAAGGCGGGTGCGTTCACGACGGGCAGCGTTGGCATCGATGCCGAGGTCCTCGACGCGAATCCGCAGCTCAAGGTCGTCGCCAACATGGCGGTGGGCTATAACAACTTCGACGTGCCTGCCTGCACCGCGCGCGGCGTCCTGTGCACCAACACGCCGGACGTGCTCACCGAAACCACGGCCGACTTCGGCTTCGCGCTGATGATGGCCGCGGCCCGCCGCATGGCCGAGTCCGAACACTTCCTGCGGCGCGGCGAATGGACCAAGTGGGCCTACGACATGTTCGTCGGCAGCGACATCCACGGTGCGACGCTTGGCATCCTCGGCATGGGCCGCATCGGGCAGGGCATCGCTCGGCGCGGCGCCTTGGGTTTTGGCATGAAGGTCATCTATCACAACCGCTCGCGCCTGCCGGCCGAGCCCGAGGCGCAGTTCAACGCGCGCTATGTGGACAAGGCCACGCTGCTGCGCGAGTCGGATCACCTCGTGCTCGTCGTGCCGTATTCGAAGGAATCGCATCACGCCATCGGCGCGGCCGAGCTCGCCATGATGAAGCCCACCGCGACGCTGACCAACATCGCCCGCGGCGGCGTGGTGGACGATGCAGCCTTGGCGCAGGCGCTGGCCAGCCGCCAGATCGCCGCCGCTGGACTCGACGTCTTCGAAGGGGAACCCAAGGTCCATCCACACCTGCTCGAAGTGCCGAACGTCGTGCTCACGCCGCACGTGGCTAGCGCCACCGTCGCCACGCGGCGCGCGATGGCCGATCTCGCCGCCGACAACCTCATCGCGGCGCTCGGCTTCGGCCCGAACGCCGGCAAGCCGCCTTCGCCCATCAACCCGGAAGTGCTGCGCGCATGACCGCGTGGCGGCGCTGGCTCGCGGTGCTGGTCGCAACATGCAGCGCGGCCATGCCGGCGTGGAGCGCCGAGCGCGTGGTCGTCGGCTCCAAGCGCTTCACCGAGTCGTACATCCTCGGCGAGATCGTTCGCCAAACGCTGCAGCAAGCGGGTGTGGAGGCGGAGCACAAGCAGGGGCTGGGCAACACCGGCATCCTCGAGCAGGCGCTGGCCACGGGCGCGGTCGATGTCTACCCTGAGTACACCGGCACCATCGTTCGCGAACTGCTGAAAAAGGAAGGCAACCCGTCGCTCGCCGAACTCAACGAGTGGCTCGCGCCGCGCGGCTTCAAGGCAGCGATTCCGCTGGGGTTCAACGACACGTACGCCCTTGCGATGCGCGAGTCGCAGGCGGCCAGGCTCGGCATCACCAGGATTTCCGACCTGCTCAAGCCGGAAGCCGCGCCGCTGCGCTTGGGTTTGTCGCATGAATTTCTCGCGCGGGCCGATGGATGGCCTGCACTGAAGGCGGCCTACCAGCTGCCGATGAAACCGGGCGGCGGCATCGACCACGGCATTGCCTACGACGCGATCGGCGCCGAGCGGGTGGACGTGATCGACATTTACTCGACGGACGCCAAGGTTGGCCGCTACGCCTTGCGCGTGCTGCAAGACGACCGTGGCTTCTTTCCGAAGTACGACGCGGTGCTGCTGATGCGCAGCGGCGTGAACGTGGCGCCTCTGGCGAAGCTTCAAGGCCGCATCGATGCAAAGACCATGATCGCGCTGAATGCGCAGGTGGAGCTCGACGGCATGAGCTTCGCCGAGGTCGCGCAGCGCTTCGTGCAAGGCGCCACAGCGCCGTCCACGAAAACGCCGAGGACCTTCTGGCAGCGTCTCTTCGCCGACGACTTCGCGCGCCTGCTGGGCCAACACCTGTTGCTGGTGTTCGGCTCGCTGTTGATCGCGGTAGTGGTCGGCGTGCCGCTGGGCATCGCCGCTTTCCGTTGGCCGTGGACCTCGGGTCCGTTGCTAGGCCTCACCGGCATCCTGCAGACGGTGCCATCCATCGCGCTGCTGGCCTTCCTCATCGCCATCGTGGGCGGCATCGGCCTCGTGCCGGCGGTGCTCGCGCTCTTCCTCTACGCGCTGCTGCCGATCGTGCGCAACACCGTCACCGGCCTGCGCATGGTCGGCCGCGACATGCGCGACGCGGCGCTGTCGCTCGGCCTCACGCCGCGCCAGTGCCTGCGCCACGTCGAGCTGCCCCTGGCCATGCCCACGCTGATGGCGGGCGTGAAGACCGCGGCGGTCATCAACGTCGGCACGGCGACGGTGGCGGCGTTCATTGGCGCGGGCGGTTTCGGCGAACGCATCGTCGCCGGCCTCGCGGTCAACGACACCGGCGCAATGCTGGCCGGTGCGCTGCCTTCGGCCGTGCTTGCGCTCATCGTGCAGTGGCTCTTCGATGCCATCGAGCGATTCGCGTTCGCGCGAGCACCCGATGGCCATCGTGGCACCGCCCGGGCTGAGACAATCGCCGGATGAACTGGCAGATGTGGTTGATCCTTCTCGCGCTCGCCCTGAACCTCGTCTTGTTGTTGTGGATGCTGGCGCGGCACAAGCCCGCCACCGATGGAGCGGATGCGACGCAGCGCCTCCTGCACGCGAGTTCCGAGCGGCTCGAACGCGAACTGCGGGATGAAGTCGGCCGCAGCGCCCAGGGCACGCGGCTCGAGCTCGGCAACGCGCTGGGCATGTTCCAGCAGACGCTCCTGAACCAGCAGGGTGACGTGGCGCGCACGCAGAACGAGCAGATCGACAGCTTCCGCACGCAACTGGCGGCCATGCAGGCCGCGGTGAGCCAGGCACTGCAAGCCGCGGCGAGCGCGCAGACGGCTCAGGCGCAGAGCTCGCGCGAGTCGCAGGACATCGCGCTCAAGCGTTTCTCGGATGCGATGAGCGAGCAGCTGCGCGCGCTGTCCGAAGCCAACGAACGCCGCATCGGCGAGGTGCGTACGGCTGTCGAGCAGCGGCTCACCACGCTGCAGCAGGGCAACGAGCAGAAGCTCGAGCAGATGCGCGCGACGGTCGACGAGAAGCTGCACGCCACGCTCGAAGCGCGCCTGGGCGAAAGCTTCAAGCAGGTGGCCGAGCGGCTGGAGCAGGTGCACCGAGGTCTTGGCGAAATGCAGACGCTGGCGCGCGACGTGGGCTCGCTGTCTCGTGTGCTGAACAATGTGAAGACGCGAGGCACGCTGGGCGAAGTGCAACTGGCCGGATTGCTGGAACAGGTTCTCACGCCCGAGCAGTACGAACGCAACGTCGAGACGATCCCGGGCTCCAAGACCTACGTTGATTTCGCGATCAAGCTGCCCGGCCGGCGCGACGACGGCTTGCCGATGTGGCTGCCCATCGACTGCAAGTTTCCGCGTGACGACTACGAGCGGCTGCTCGAAGCGCACGAGCAGGCCGACAAGGAAGGCATCGAACAGGCCGCCAAGGCCATCGAGACGCGGCTGCGGGTGGAGGCGAAGTCCATCCGCGAGAAGTACATCGCCGCGCCGCACACCACCGACTTCGGCATCCTCTTCGTGCCCACCGAAGGCCTGTACGCCGAGGCGCTGCGCCGACCGGGCCTCGTCGAGTCGCTGCAGCGCGACCACCGCGTCTCGCTTGCCGGCCCGACCACGCTGCTTGCCACACTCACCAGCCTTCAGATGGGCTTTCGCACGCTCGCGCTGGAAAAGCGCAGCGCCGAGGTGTGGGAGGTGCTGGGCGCGGTGAAGACCGAGTTCGGCAAGTTCGGTGACGTGCTCGCCAAGACCAAGAAGAAGCTGGACGAGGCCAGCAACACCATCACGCAGGCGGAGGTTCGCACCCGCGCCATGGCACGCAGCCTGCGCGGTGTCGAGGCGCTGCCCGAGTCGCGCGCGCAGGCGCTGCTGCCCGGCGTCGTCGTCGACCCCGCCGAGATCGCGCAGGACGACGAGGAGACTGCTTGAGGTTTTCGCGGCCGCTGCTCGCGCTCATCCTCGGACAGATCGCCTTGCATTCGTGCATGGCCGGCGTGCGGATGGCCGCACCGCTGCAGGCCTTGCAGCAGCACCTGGGGCCCGGTGCCGTCGGCGTGCTGATGGCCTTGTTCGCCGCGGCGCCTGTGCTGCTCGCGCTGCCGGCCGGACGCATGGCCGACCGGCATGGCTATCACCGGCCGCTGCACATCGCTGTGGCGCTGTCCGTCGCCGGAGGCATGCTGGCTGCGTTCACCGGCCACTACCTCGCGATGTGCGCCGCCGCGCTGCTGACAGGCGCGGGGACGAACATCGGCCTGATCACCATCCAGCGCACTGCGGGGCGAATGGCGGTCGATGCGACCGAGCGCATGCGGGTCTTCAGCTGGCTGGGCCTGGCGCCGGCGCTCGCCAACTTCGTCGGGCCGGTGACGGCGGGGGCTCTCATCGACCTCGCGGGCTTTCGGGTGGCATTCGCGGTGCTGATGCTGATGCCGCTCGCCTCCCTCGTGTCGTCGCGAATCGTGCCGAAAGAAGCGCCGCCTGCGCGATCCAAGGAACAGCGAAAGGCCAGCACCTCCTGGGACCTGCTGCGCTCACCGGCCTTGCGCCACCTGCTGCTGGTCAACTGGCTGCTGTCCGCGAGCTGGGACGTTCACACCTTCGTGCTGCCCATCCTGGGCCACGAGCGCGGCTTGAGTGCATCGGCGATCGGCAGCATCCTTGGTGTGTTCGCGGTGTCGGTGGCGAGCGTGCGCTTCGTCATCCCCTTCATCGCGCATCGGCTGAGCGAGGCGCAGGTGATCTCGGGAGCGATGCTGGCCGTGGCGGCGATCTTTGCCGTCTACCCCTTCGTGCATTCGGCGTGGCTGATGGCCGGCTGTGCCATCTTGCTCGGTTTCGCGCTGGGCGCGGTGCAACCGATGGTCATGTCCACGTTGCATCACATCACGCCGGAGCATCGGCATGGCGAGGCGATCGCGTTCCGCTCGATGGCGATCAACATGTCGAGCACGCTCATGCCGCTCGTCTTCGGCGTGGCCGGCACGGCGATCGGCGCGGCCTATCTGTTCTGGGTGATGGGCGTGGCGGTGGGGGCCGGCAGCGTGCCGGCCCGCCGCATCGAGGGCGGGTCGACAACGTCGTCGTGACGCGCGGCGGTCAGAAGCGGATGCCGCCCGGCGTCGTCGTGCGTTCGGTCGGCAGCGGCTGCGCCTGCGGCGCGGGCTGTGCCGTCTTCTTGTCGGCGGGCGCCGGCGGCGGCTCGGTCAGCGGCGTCGCGACCGGGTACTGGAAGTTGGCCGGCAGGTGCGAATCTCGCGGGTAGCCGGCCGAGTCCAGGTAGGACGACCAGTTGTCGCTGGAGAAGCCGCGCAGCACCTGGGCACCGATGGAGATCGACGGCGCTTCGCGGCCGCCCGTGAGGCGCAGCATCGCATCGCCGTCTTCACCCGTCAGCACCAGCTTCTCGGTGAAGGGCACACCACGGGTGCGCAGGAAGGTGCGGGCGGCGTCGCAGGGCTCGCAGGTCTTGAGCGAGTACAGCGTGACGGGATAGCGTTGCGCCGCTTGTCGCAACTCCAGCGGCAGCGCCACCTGCGAGACCACGTTCGGGTTCTCGCCCAGCTTGGTGACACGCGAGCCGGCGCTGGGCGGCGGCGGCGTGTCGGTGTAGGTCACTCGGCCGTCGGGGCCGACGACCTTGTACTGGGCCAGGGCAGCGGCGCAGGCGGTGACGCCGACCAGTGCCACGAGGGTTCGGACGCTCTTGATCATCGAAAACTCCATAACCAGCGAATCTAAGCGACGAATGCCGTAAGCAATCGTGCGCTTCGAGAACAAAGTCACGCCATGCCCTGGTGCCGCAGCAGCGCATCAATGGTGGGCTCGCGGCCGCGGAAAGCCTTGAAGCTTTCCATCGCGGTTCGGCTGCCACCGGCCTCCAACACCGCCTCACGGTAACGCCGGCCGGTGTCCACATCGAGCACGGTGCCAGTCTTCTCGGCCGATTCCTCGAAAGCCCCCCAGGCATCCGCGCTCAGCACCTCGGCCCACTTGTAGCTGTAGTAGCCGGCCGCGTAGCCGCCGCCGAAGATGTGGGAGAAGGTGTTCTGGAAGCGGTTGAACGCGGGCGGCGGGATGACCGACACCTCGGCGCGCACTTCGTCGAGCACCTTCTGGATGTTGTCTTCGCTGCCAGGCTCGGAATGCAGCCGCATGTCGAAGAGCGCGAGCTCCACCTGGCGCAGCGTCTGCAAGCCGCTCTGGAAGTTCTTGGCCGCGAGCATGCGGTCGAAGAGTTCGCGCGGCAGCGGCTCGCCGGTGTCGACGTGGGCGGTGAGGCGCTTGACCACGTCCCATTCCCAGCAGAAGTTCTCCATGAACTGGCTGGGCAGCTCCACCGCGTCCCACTCGACGCCGGAGATGCCGGCGACGCCCACGTCGCTCACCTGCGTGAGCATGTGGTGCAGGCCGTGGCCGAACTCGTGGAAGAGGGTGGTGACTTCGTCGTGGGTAAGCAGGGCTGGCCGCGGTTTGCCATCCACCTCCAGCGGCGGCGCGAAGTTGCACACAAGATGCGCCACCGGTGTCTGCAGACGCCCTTCGGGGCGGGCCCATCGGCCACGCACGTCGTCCATCCACGCGCCCGGGCGCTTGCCGCTGCGGGCGTACGGGTCGAGGTAGAACTGGCCCACCAACTGGCCGGCCCGCTCGATGCGGAAGAAGCGCACGCTCGGGTGCCACACCGCAGCGGTGTCGGGCGTGATGCTCACTTCGAACAGCGTCTCGATGATGCGAAACAGGCCGTCCAGCACCTTCGGCTCGGTGAAATACTGCTTCACCTCCTGGTCGCTGAAGGCGTAGCGCGCTTCCTTGAGCTTCTCGCTCGCGTAGGTGAGGTCCCAGGCCTGCAGGTCAGGCATGTTCAACTCGTCGCGCGCGAACTCGCGCAGCTCCTTCAGGTCGCGCTCGGCGTAGGGCTTGGCGCGGCGGGCAAGGTCGCGCAGGAAGTCGATGACCTGCTGCGGCGAGTTGGCCATCTTGGGCACGAGCGAGACTTCGGCGAAGTTCTTGTAGCCGAGCAGCGCGGCTTCTTCCTGGCGCAGCTTCAAGAGCTCGCGCATCACGCCGGCGTTGTCGAGCTCGGGTTTGCCGAACTCGCTGGCGCGCGTCACGTTGGCGCGGTACAGCGTCTCGCGCAGGGCGCGGTTGTCGCCGTACTGCAGCACCGGGAAGTAGCTCGGGAAGTGCAAGGTGATGCGGTAGCCGTCCTTGCCCGCGGCTTGCGCGGCGGCTCGGGCCGCCTGCTTGGCGTCGTCGGGCACGCCGGCCATCTCTTCCTCGGTGGCGTCGTAGGCATAGCCGTCGGTGGCGTCCAGCACGTGCTCGGAGAACTTCTGCGACAGGTCGGCCTGCAGCTCCTGCAGCTGCTGGAAGCGCTGCTTGGCCTCGCCTTGCAGCTCGGCACCGGCGAGCACGAAGTCGCGCATCGCGTTGGACAAGGCCTTCTTGCGCGGCGCGCTCAATGTCGCGGCGCTGGGTGCGTTGTTGACGGCCTTGTACTTGGCGTACAGGCGTTCGTCAGCCGCGTGACGGCTGAACAGCTCGGTGACCTTGGGCAATGCTGCCGTGTAGGCCGCGCGCAGCTCGGGCGTGTCGGCAACCGAGTTGAGGTGACCGATGGCGCCCCAGGCGGACTTGAGCTGCTCCCCGGGCACGTCGAGTGCGGCGGAGAGCGCGTCGTAGTCGGCGGGTACCTCGGGTCCGACGGCTTGCTCCAGCGCTTCGTCGGCCTCCTTGAGCAACTGCTCGATGGCGGGCTCGACATGCTCGGGGCGGATCTGGTCAAAGGCGGGCAGGCCGTCGTGTTGCAGCAGCGGATTCATCATCGGGTCACCTCCTTGCGGCCATCGGCCGGACCGAAGATCAGATCGAAGCGGCGGCGCCGCGTTCCGCGGCTTCGATGGTGTTCACGAGCAGCATCGCACGGGTCATGGGGCCGACGCCACCGGGCACCGGCGTGATCCAACCGGCCACCTCGGACACGCCCGCGAAGTCCACGTCGCCGCACAGCTTGCCTTCGTCGTTGCGGTTCATGCCCACGTCGATGACCACCGCACCCGGCTTGACCATGTCTGCGCGCAGCACGTTGCGGCGGCCGACAGCAGCCACGACCACATCGGCATTGCGCGTGAAGGCGCCGATGTCCTGCGTGTTGCTGTGGCAGATGGTGACGGTGGCATTGGCCTGCAAGAGCAGCATCGCCATCGGCTTGCCCACGGTGTTGCTGCGGCCGATGACCACCGCGTTCTTGCCCTTGAGCGACATGCCCGTCGTCTCGATGAGCTTCATGCAGCCGTAGGGCGTGCAGGGCAGGAAGCCGGGCCGGCCCACCATCAGCGCGCCGGCGCTTTGCACGTGGAAGCCGTCCACGTCCTTCAGCGGCGAAATGGTCTCGATGACCTTCTGCGGGTCGATGTGCTTGGGCAGCGGCATCTGCACGAGGATGCCGTGGATGGTCGGGTCGTTGTTCAGCGCCTCGATGCGCGCGAGCAGCGCGGCTTCGGTGAGCGTCGCATCGTACTTGTCGAGCACCGAGCGCACCCCGCTCGTTTCGCAATCGTTGACCTTGTGCTTGACGTACACCTGCGAGGCCGGGTCCTCGCCGACGAGGATGACGGCAAGGCCCGGCTGCCTGCCGCGGGCGGTGAGGGCGGCGGCGCGCTGGGCGACTTCAGCGCGAATGGACTTGGCAAGCGCGTTGCCGTCGATGAGTTGGGCGGTCATGAGCAATCCTCTTTAGCAATGCGTTGAATGGATGAACCACCGCAGCAAGAGCGAAGCGACTTGCACATCAAGCAACGCCCGCGGATCCGGCTCTGCCGGTCCGCTGGGTGGCGCCCCTCGGGGGCAGGAGCGAAGCGACTGGGGGGCCTTATTGCTTCGCCTGTGCGCCGAGCGCGATCTTGAGCAAATCGGCCACGGTGTTGGCGTTCAGCTTTTCCATGATGTTGGCGCGGTGCGCCTCCACCGTCTTGATGCTGATGCCCAAGTCGTCGGCGATCTGCTTGTTGAGCCGGCCGGCGACGATGCGCTCGAGCACCTGCGCTTCACGCGTCGTCAGGCGCGAGAGCAGGGCATCGCGGCTTGCGGCTTCCTGGTGCTGGCTGAAGGCGGCGCGGGCCTGGTCGAGCATGCGCTCCACCAGGTTGAGCAGCTCTTCTTCCTTGAAGGGTTTCTCGATGAAGTCCATCGCGCCCTTCTTCATCGTCGTGACCGCCATGGGCACGTCGCCATGGCCGGTGATGAAGACGATGGGCAGGGGGGAGCGGCGTTCGAGCAGGCGGTCTTGCAGCTCCAGCCCGCTCATGCCGTCCATGCGGATGTCGGCGATCAGGCAGGCGACTTCGCGCGGGTCGAAGCGGGAGAGGAAGGACTCGGAGGAGTCGAAGCACTTGACTCGATAGTCCTTGCCTTCGAGCAGCCACTGGAGGGAATCGCGAACCGCCTCGTCGTCATCGACGACATAGACCGTGCCTTTCTTCGGGATCAAGCTCATGAAGTGACAGCAGAGTTGGGGGTTGAGAGAGGATCGGTCCGGGTGGTCTCCACAGGCAGCGTGAAGGTAAAGCTGCAGCCCACGACGGAGGCGCCATTGTAGAGGTTCTGCGCTCTTATTCGACCCCTGTGGGATTCGATGATCGAGCGGCACAGGCTCAGGCCGATGCCCAGTCCTTCGGCCTTCGTGGAGAAGAACGCTTCATAGAGCCGTGAGATGACTTCTTCCTTGATGCCGGGGCCCATGTCCGTGACGGAAAACTCGATCACGCCGCCTTCTTCAGGGGTATGGCGAGGCACCACCCGCAGCTCGATGTTGCGGCGTGCCGGCGGCAGGTGTGCCATGTCGATCGCCTCGGCCGCGTTCTTGAGCAGGTTCAGCACCACCTGCTCGATGAGGATCGGGTCCACCATCAGCGTGGGCAAGCGCTGCGCGACGTAGGTGTGGATGGCGACGTTGCGCCGGCGCAGCTCGATGCTCGCGAGATCGACCGCGTCCTCGACGATGGTGCGTGCCTGCGAAGGCTGGCGCTGCGGCTCGCTCTTCTTCACGAAGTTGCGGATGCGGTGGATGATCTGCCCCGCGCGCTGCGCCTGCTTGGAGGTCTTCTCCAGCGCGGCGATCAGGTCTTCCTTCTTGATCGCGTCGTTGTTCACGCGCGTGACCATGCCGTTGCAGTAGTTGGCGATGGCCGTGAGCGGCTGGTTCAGCTCGTGCGCCACCGAGGACGCCATCTCGCCCATGGTGACGAGGCGGCTCGTGACTTGCGCTTTCTCGGCCTGGCTGGCGGCCAGCGCTTCGGCGGCGCGGCGGGCGGTGATGTCGGTGGCGATGAGCATCTGCGCGAGCCGCCCGTCGGTCCACTGCAGGTAGCGCGAGCGCACGTCGAACCACTTCTTCAGCGATTCGACGTACACCTCGCGGGGGTCGGACCCCACCTCCGTGAGCTCCTGCGTGGGCAAGCCTCCGAAGCTGTCGACGTTGTCGTCGCTTTCCGCCAGGCTCGGCAGCCCCGGGTCTTCGCCTGCGAGCAGCGCATGGCCGTTGGCATCGGCACCAAACCAGAGGCGGTACGAGCGGTTGGCGAAGAGCAGCTCGCCTTGCTGCACCGACAGCACCGACACGGCGGCGTCCAGGCCTTCGAGCACGGTGGTGAAGCGCTCGTGCGACGCAGAGAGCTGGTCGCGGATGCGCTTGGCCTCGGTGATGTTGGTCATCGAGGTCATCCAGCCCGTCTGCTGGCCCTTGGGGTCGATCAGCGGCGAGACGTACATGCGCGCATCGAACAGCGAGCCGTCCTTGCGCATCACCTTCACCTCGATGCCACCGGCCGGGCTGCGGCCCTGCAGTTCCTGCTGGAAGAGCCGGGTGTTTTCCTCGTAGCGGTCGGGCGGCCAGTGGGGGAAGGGAGGCTGCCGGCCGATGAGCTCGGCCTCGGAGAACCCGGTCATCGCGCAGAAGGCGGGGTTCACGTAGGTGATGCGGCCTTCCATGTCCATGGCGCGCATGCCCGTGAGCATGGAGTTTTCCATCGCGCGGCGGAAGTTCGCTTCCGACACCAGCGCACTTTGCATCTGCAGCCGCCGGCCCATGTGGCGCCAGGTGCCGAGCAGCATCCAGACGGTGAGCACGCTCAAGGCGGCCACCATCCAGAACAACGTGTTGCTGATGAGGCCGATGGACGTGCGGTAGCCCTGGCCGCGCAGGATGAGCCCGTCGCCCGCCGGCGCCACCGGCACGTCGTGCACGATGGACGCGGGCTTGGCCTTGTGGCCGGGCATGGGCGTGACGGTGCTCGCCAGCACGTGCTCTTGCCCATCGACGAGGCTGATCGCGTGGCGGTTCGACACCTCCGCCGGCACGAAGTAGCGCATCAGCGCCTCGACCGAGTACTCGGCCACGAGCGTGCCGCTGAAGGCGCTGCGGTCGATGAGCGGAATCTGCACCTGGATCACCGGCGTGCCGTAGGTGTCGATGAAGGGCCGCGTGTACACCGGCTGGCGCAGGGTGCGCGCCGCGAGGAAGGCCACCTCGGGTTCGCTGGACTTGCCCTCCTTGGGCAGCGAGGCGGCGTATTCCTCGCCGGTCAGGCCTGTCTCGGGGTGGAAGCTGATGGCCGAGTACGCCGCCTTCTGTCCGCGCGTCTGCGTGATCCAGAAGAGGTGGTTGATCTCAGGTCGCTCGCGCGTGAAGCTCGCTGCCTGGCCGAGGAATTCGTCCTGGTCGATGGCACGCGTGACGATCTCGCGCGCGATTCGCACGAGCTGTTCCTGGTTCTCGATCAGTCGCAGGCGGATCTGCTGCTGGGCGATCTCGGTGTCGCGCTTGACCGACTCCTGCTCGCGCTCGAACTCCTCGTTGCGCAGGTACCAGAAGGCCGAAATGATGGCCGCGAGAAACAGCAGCACCGAGATGAGCGGCCCGAGCGTGGCAAAGCGGTCTTGCTGGGCGGGCGACTGGCGCCGCCACCAGCGGCCGAACAGCCGACGCGGCAGTGTGGGTGTACTGCGCGGGAGCGCGGCGAACTTCGGGCTTGGTGGCATGGTCTCGGGATTATCGATTGCTCGCTCCTCGTCGACTGCGCAGCCGGTCACGGACGTGTCACTTCCACAGGTGAAAATCACAATGTGAAATCAACTCGCACGATTTGAAAATGTGTAGAAGTTGTGCGAGACTCCCGCCCATTCGGAAAATCAACCAGGAGACAAGACATGTCCGCCATGCCTGAACCTTTCATTGGCGCCGCAGCGAACGACACCGATGCCCAGGAAACTCGTGAATGGCTGGACGCCTTGTCGGCCGTCATCGGCACCGAAGGCGGCGAGCGCGCGCACTTCCTGCTGAACACGCTGATCGACCACGCGCGCCAGGCCGGCATCGACGTGCCGTTCTCGGCCACCACGGCCTACGTCAACACCATCCCCGCTGACCAGGAAGAGCGCTGTCCCGGCAACGTGGAGATCGAAGAACGCCTGCGCGCCTACATGCGCTGGAACGCGATGGCGATGGTGGTCAAGGCCAACCGCCTGCACCCGGCCGACGGCGGCGACCTCGGCGGCCACATCTCTTCCTTCGCATCGCTCGCGACCATGTTCGGCGCGGGCTTCAACCACTTCTGGCATGCAGAAAGCGAAGGTCACGGCGGTGACCTTCTCTACATCCAGGGCCACTCGTCTCCCGGCATCTATGCCCGCGCCTTCATGGAAGGCCGCATCTCCGAAGACCAGTTGCTCAACTTCCGCCAGGAAGTCGACGGCAAGGGCATCTCGAGCTACCCGCACCCCAAGCTCATGCCCGAGTTCTGGCAGTTCCCCACCGTGTCGATGGGTCTGGGCCCCCTGATGGCCATCTACCAGGCACGCTTCCTCAAGTACCTGCATGCCCGCGGCATCGCCAACACCGAGAACCGCAAGGTGTGGGTGTTCTGCGGCGACGGTGAAATGGACGAGCCGGAATCGCTGGGCGCGATCGGCCTCGCGGCGCGCGAGAAGCTCGACAACCTGATCTTCGTCGTCAACTGCAACCTCCAGCGCCTGGACGGCCCGGTGCGCGGCAACGGCAAGATCATCCAGGAACTCGAAGGCGAGTTCCGCGGTTCCGGCTGGAACGTCATCAAGCTGCTGTGGGGGAGCTACTGGGACCCGCTGCTGGCGCGCGACAAGGAAGAGATCCTGCGCAAGATCATGATGGACGTGGTCGACGGCGACTATCAGGCGATGAAGGCCAACGATGGTGCATTCGTGCGCAAGCACTTCTTCGGCCGCCACCCCAAGGCGCTGGAGATGGTCGCGAAGATGAGCGACGAGGACATCTGGCGCCTGCAGCGCGGCGGCCATGACCCGCAGAAGGTGTACGCCGCCTACCACCGCGCGGTGAACCACAAGGGCCAGCCGACCGTCATGCTCATCAAGACCGTCAAGGGCTTCGGCATGGGCAAGAGCGGCGAAGGCAAGAACACCGCGCACCAGACCAAGAAGCTCACCGACGACGACATCAAGAGCTTCCGCGACCGCTTCAACATTCCCGTGAGCGATGCGCAGATCGATGCCGGCATCCCGTTCTACAAGCCGGCCGACGACACCGTCGAGATGAAGTACCTGCATGAGCGCCGCAAGGCACTTGGCGGCTACCTGCCCAAGCGCCGCACCAAGGCCGACGAGCAGCTGAAGGTGCCTGATCTCGAGACCTTCAAGGCGGTGCTCGAGCCGACCGCCGAAGGCCGCGAGATCTCGACCACGCAAGCCTACGTGCGCTTCCTCACGCAGTTGCTGCGCGACAAGGACGTCGGCCCGCGCGCGGTGCCCATCCTCGTCGACGAGGCGCGCACCTTCGGCATGGAAGGCCTGTTCCGCCAGATCGGCATCTACAACCCCGCGGGTCAGCAGTACACGCCGGTCGATAAAGACCAGGTCATGTACTACAAGGAAGACAAGGCCGGGCAGATCCTGCAGGAAGGCATCAACGAGGCGGGCGGCATGAGTTCGTGGATCGCGGCGGCGACGTCGTATTCGACGAACAACCGCATCATGATCCCGTTCTACGTCTACTACTCGATGTTCGGCTTCCAGCGCATCGGCGACCTGGCATGGGCAGCGGGCGACATGCAGGCGCGCGGCTTCCTGCTGGGCGGCACGTCGGGACGCACGACGCTGAACGGCGAAGGCCTGCAGCACGAGGACGGCCACAGCCACATCCTCGCGGGCACGATCCCGAACTGCATCAGCTACGACCCGACGTTTGCGCACGAGGTGGGCGTCATCCTGCACCATGGCTTGAAGCGCATGGTCGAGAAGCAGGACAACGTCTACTTCTATCTCACCCTGCTCAACGAGAACTACGCCATGCCCGGCCTCAAGCCCGGCACCGAAGAGCAGATCATCAAGGGCATGTACCTGCTGGAAGAAGGCGCGAAGAAGACCCCGCGCGTGAACCTGCTGGGCTCGGGCACCATCCTGCGCGAGAGCATCGCGGCGAAGGAACTGCTCGAGAAGGAATGGGGCGTGGCCGCCAACATCTGGAGCTGCCCGAGCTTCAATGAACTGGCGCGCGATGGCCAGGACGCCGAACGCTGGAACATGCTGCACCCGACCGAGCGCCAGCGCGTGCCCTTCGTGACGCAGCAGCTCGAACCGTATGTCGGCCCCGTCATCGCATCCACCGACTACATGAAGAACTACGCGGAGCAGATCCGCCCCTTCATGCCCAAGGGTCGCGTGTACAAGGTGCTGGGCACGGACGGCTTCGGCCGCAGCGATTTCCGCAGCAAGCTGCGCGAGCACTTCGAGGTGAATCGCCACTACATCGTGGTGGCCGCGCTGCGCTCGCTCGCCGATGAAGGCACACTGCCCATCGCGAAGGTGGCCGAGGCCATCAAGAAGTACGGCATCAATGCCGACAAGATCAACCCGCTGTACGCCTGATCAAGAAGAACGCGGAGACACAACATGGCATTGGTGGAAGTGAAGGTCCCGGACATCGGCGACTTCAAGGACGTGGAGATCATCGAACTGCTGGTCAAGCCCGGCGACACGGTGAAGACCGAGCAATCGCTCATCACGGTGGAAAGCGACAAGGCCTCGATGGAGATTCCGTCGACGGCGTCCGGCGTGGTGAAAGAGCTGAAGGTCAAGATCGGCGACAAGGTGAGCGAGGGCTCGTTGTTGCTGATGCTGGAGGGCGAGGGGGCTGCGGCCGCGCCGGCCGCTGCACCGGCACAGGCGCCGGCTGCTGCTGCGCCAGCGGTTGCGCCCGCGGCACCCACCGCGGCGCCGGTGGCGCCTGTGGCTCCCGCCAGCAGCGGTCCGGTCGACGTCGTCGTGCCTGACATCGGCGACTTCGATGAAGTCGCCGTGATCGAGGTCTTCATCAAGCCCGGCGACACCATCAAGGCCGAGCAGAGCCTCATCACCGTCGAGAGCGACAAGGCCTCGATGGAGATTCCATCCTCGCATGCGGGCGTGGTCAAGGAAGTGAAGGTCAAGGTCGGCGACAAGGTGAGCAAGGGGTCTCTGGTGGCGGTGGTTGAAGCCGCTGGCGGCGCTGCGGCCGCCGCGCCCGTGGCGACGCCGGCCCAAGCTGCGCCGGCGGCTCAGCCGTCAGCGGCATCCAGCCCCGCGCCGGCACCCGACAGGCAGGTCCCGACGGCGGCGCTCCCCCCGCACGAACCTGCGGCTCCGAAGGGCAACCTCCCGCACGCCTCCCCCACCATCCGCAAGCTCGCTCGCGAACTCGGCGTGCCGCTGGAAGAGGTGAAAGGCTCGGGCCCGAAAGGCCGCGTCACGCAGGACGACGTGAACGCCTTCGTCAAGGGCGTGATGGCCGGCAGCGTGCAGACCAAGGCGCAGACCGCCAAGGCACCCGCGCAGGCGGCGGCCGGCGGTGCGTTCCCTGGCCTCTTGCCCTGGCCGCAGGTCGACTTCACCAAGTTCGGCCCCGTCGAGCGCCGCGACCTCTCGCGCATCAAGAAGATCAGCGGTGCCAACCTGCATCGCAACTGGATGGTCATCCCGCACGTCACCAACCATGACGATGCGGACATCACCGAGCTCGAAGCCTTCCGCGTGCAGCTCAACAAGGAGAACGAGAAGTCCGGCGTCAAGGTCACGATGCTCGCGTTCCTCATCAAGGCCTGCGTCTCGGCGCTCAAGAAGTTCCCGGAGTTCAATGCCTCGCTCGACGGCGAGCAGATCGTGCTCAAGCAGTACTTCCACATCGGCTTCGCGGCGGACACGCCCAACGGCCTCGTGGTACCGGTCATCCGCGACGCCGACAAGAAGGGAGTGATGCAAATCTCGCAGGAGATGAGTGACCTCGCCAAGAAGGCGCGCGACGGCAAGCTCGGCCCCGCGGACATGACCGGCGGCTGCTTCTCCATCTCGTCGCTGGGCGGCATCGGCGGGCGCTACTTCACGCCCATCATCAATGCGCCCGAAGTCGCGATCCTCGGCGTGTGCAAGTCGGCCACCGAACCCAAGTGGGACGGAAAGACCTTCCAGCCGCGATTGATGCTGCCTTTGTCGCTAAGCTGGGACCACCGCGTGATCGACGGTGCCGCGGCGGCTCGTTTCAATGCCTATCTCGGGCAAATCCTGGGTGACTTCCGCCGCGTGCTTCTCTAACTCCAATAAGAAGGAGAAGGCATGACGACGGTTGTGGTGGTTCGCAAGGGCGGCCAGGTGGCGATCGCGGGTGACAGCCTCGTCACCTTCGGCGACACCCGCCTCGCCCACGGCTACGAGGCCAACGAGAAGTTGTTCAAGGTGGGTGAGTCGTGGTTCGGCATGTCCGGCACCACGGCGCACTTCCCGGTTCTCAGGCGCGCACTCAACGGCCTCACGCCCGATGAGCTGCGCCTCGGTTCGCGCGACGAGGTGTTCGACACCTTCTTGCGCCTGCACCCCAAGCTCAAGGACACCTTCTTCCTCAACACCAAGGAAGACGACTCCGACCCCTACGAGTCGTCGCAGTTCACCGCGCTCATCGCGAATCCCGCGGGCATCTTCGGCGTGTACTCGTACCGCGAGGTGTTCGAGTTCGATCGCTTCTGGGGCATCGGCACCGGCCGCGGCTTCGCGCTCGGCGCGATGTATGCGGCCTACGACAAGGCGAAGACCGCCAAGGAAATCGCGGAGATCGGCGTGAAGGCCGGCTGCGAATTCGACAAGAACTCGAGCGGGCCGGTTCGGGTTCACACCATCAAACTGCAAAACTGACGACAGAGACAAGACATGCCCACCATCGACATCAAGGTTCCGGACATCGGCGACTTCAAGGACGTGGCCATCATCGAAGTGCTGGTGAAGCCGGGCGACACGGTGAAGGCGGAGCAGTCGCTCATCACCGTCGAAAGCGACAAGGCGTCGATGGAGATTCCTTCTTCGCACGCGGGGGTGGTGAAGGAGGTGAAGGTGAAGTTGGGGGACACCGTCAATGAAGGGACGGTGGTTCTTTCGCTGGAGGTGGAAGGGGCCGGGGCTGCTGCGCCTGCTCAGGCACCGGCGCCGGCGGCTGTGGCGCCGTCGCCCCCACCCCAACCCTCCCCCAGCGGGGGAGGGAGCGTGGCCGCGCCGCAGGCTGCGAGCTATGCGGGTGGTGCCGACCTCGAGTGCGACATGCTCGTGCTCGGCGCCGGCCCTGGTGGCTATTCCGCCGCGTTCCGCGCGGCCGACCTTGGCCTCAAGACCGTCCTCGTGGAACGCTTCTCGACGCTTGGTGGCGTGTGCCTGAACGTCGGCTGCATTCCTTCGAAGGCGCTGCTGCACGTCGCCGCCGTGATGGATGAAGTCAAGCACTTCGACACCTACGGCATCACCTTCGCCGAGCCGCAGGTCGACCTCGACAAGCTCCGCAAGCACAAGGAAAAGGTCATCGGCAAGCTCACCGGCGGTCTCTCGGCCATGGCCAAGATGCGCAAGGTGACCGTGGTGCAGGGCAACGGCGAGTTCGCCGATCCGCATCACCTCAAGGTCACGATGGCCGATGGCAAGGTGCAGACCATCAAGTTCTCGCAGGCCATCATCGCCGCGGGCTCCGAGGCGGTGAAGCTGCCGTTCTTCCCCAAGGACGATCCGCGCATCGTCACGTCCACCGGTGCGCTCGAACTGCGCCAGCGGCCCAAGCGCATGCTGGTGGTGGGCGGCGGCATCATCGGCCTGGAGATGGGCACGGTGTACTCGACGCTCGGAGCGCGGCTGGACGTGGTCGAAATGCTAGACAGCCTCATGCAGGGCGCTGACCGCGACCTCGTGAAGGTGTGGCAGAAGATGAACACGCCGCGCTTCGACAACATCATGCTGAAGACCAAGACGGTGGGTGCTGAAGCCACCGCCGACGGCATCCGCGTGAGCTTCGAAGGCGAGGGCGCGCCCAAGGAACCGGTGCTCTATGACCTCGTCTTGCAGGCTGTGGGCCGCGTGCCCAACGGCAAGCGCATCGGTGCCGACAAGGCCGGCGTGATCGTGGGCGACCGCGGCTTCATTCCGGTGGACGTGCAGATGCGCACCAACGTGCCGCACATCTTCGCCATCGGCGACATCGTCGGCCAGCCCATGCTGGCGCACAAGGCAGTGCACGAAGCGCATGTCGCCGCCGAAGTGGCCGCCGGCCAAAAGGCCGCGTTCGATGCGCGCGTGATCCCGAGCGTGGCCTACACCGACCCCGAAGTGGCGTGGGTGGGCGTGACGGAAGATGAGGCGAAGGCGCGCGGGTTGAAGGTGAAGAAGGGGCTGTTCCCCTGGAACGCCTCTGGCCGCGCGATTGCCAACGGCCGCGACGAAGGCTTCACCAAGCTGCTGTTCGACGAGGACACGCACCGCATCGTCGGCGGCGGGATCGTCGGCACGCATGCGGGCGACATGATCGGCGAGATTGCGCTGGCCATCGAGATGGGCGCGGACGCGGTGGACATCGGCAAGACCATCCATCCGCATCCGACGCTGGGTGAAAGCATCGGCTTGGCAGCGGAGGCTTTCGAAGGCGCCTGCACCGACTTGCCGCCGGTGAAGAAATAAGCGCTTCGGCGAATTCGCGGCGATTCGTGGCCGAGATTCGCAGTCAGGACGGCTTCGAGACCTTCCTGGTCTTCTTGACGGCAGGCGCAGACGCAGCCGGCACGGGCGCCACGGCCTTCACCTCAGGCGCCGGCGCCGGAACCACAGCCTTGGGCGCTGCAACCGGTGGCGCCACCGACGCCGCAATCTGACGAGCGCGCTCATCAAGCGCCGACAGGTCGGTGGCCCGCACTTCGGCGCTCAAGATCGGGCAGCGCCCGGGTGCATCGGCGCCCACGTCCCAACCAGCAGCATCCACGGCCGATGAGTCGACGCGCGCCACGCCCAACTGCGTCGTGAGCTGGTTCATGGCCGCATGCGTGCGGGCATAGGCGACGCCCAGGTCGAACTCGGCGTTCGCATAGGCGCGCTTGGCGGTGTAGACCTCATTCTCGGCATTCAGCAGGTCGAGCAGGCTTCGCTGGCCAATGTCGAATTGCTGCCGGTACGCATCGCGCGCCTTCTCGATCGCGAGCGTGTTGCGATCGAGCATGACGAGCTGGTCGACCAGCTTGCGGGTGTCGTTGAAGGCGATGGACGCCGTCTGGCGTGTGTCGCGGCAGGCCTTGTCGCGCTGGTCCACGGCCTGGTTCACGATGTTCAGTTGCTGGCGCACGCGGGCCTGGTCGGCGCCGCCATTGAAGAGGTTCCAGTTCAGCGTGACTTCAGCCGTGCTGTCGCGCCGCTGGTCGCGCACGCCGTCGAAGTTGGTGCCGCCCCCCGATCGCACGCGTGCCTCGACACGCGGCTGGAACGCCGAGCGGCGTGTGTCGGCGCTTGCGCGCGCGGCGCGCAGCGCCTCGATGCTCGCGCTCACCGCGGGGCTTTGGTGGATGGCAGCATTCATCACCTCGTCGGGCGTTGCAGGCAGTGCGCCCTTCAACGGCACCAGCGCGGGCAGCTGCGCCGGGGGCGCTTCGCCCACCACGCGCTCGTAGCGCGCCGTCACGTCGTGCAAGTTGGCCACCTCGGTGCTGAGGTTGGATTCAGCCAGCGCCAGGCGCGCATTCGCCTGTTCCAGGTCCACGCCGCGACCCACGCCGGCCTTGAAGCGCGACTGGATCTGGATGGACGCGTACTTGTGCTGCACGTAGTTGTCTTCGGCCAGCTGCACCAAACGACGAAAGCGCTGCACGTCGTAGTAGGCGCGCGCGGCTTCCAGCGCGGTCTGCTCGGTGGCATCCAGCAATTCAAAATAACGGGCGAGCCGCTCATGGCCCACGCGCTCGACGTCGCGCCTGGTGCCCAGGCCGTCCCACAGCAGCTGCGTGAGCGTGAGCGAGGCACCTGCGCGGCTGAGCGACTGGGCCTCGGGGCTGCGCGAGGTGATCTTGTCGCTGTCGTGACCGACGGTGGCATTCACGTCGACGCGCGGGAAGTAGGCAGCGCGGGCCACGTCCACCGCGTCGATGGACGCCCGGTAGGCGTTGAAGCGCAGGGACACTTCGGGGTTGGTCAGCACGGCCCGTTCGACGGCGGCGCGCAGCGGATCGGTGCTCTTGGGCGACGTCTGCGCCACCGCTTGCATGGTCAAGGGCAGAAGGGCGATCGCGGAGACCAGGGCCAATGTCTTGAATTGCATGGAGGATGTCTTGGTCGGTGAGTCGGCGGTTACGTACTGAACGACGCAGTGGCTGCCAAACATCCGACACTCGGTCCTTTATCGGGCAATGGGCGCGAGTGTATGCGTGCTCACATACATCCGACCCCTGCGTCTGGGCGCTTGAGACGGGATTTCCCCGGGTTGCGTGTGCCAGTTCACGGAGTTGAAACAATCGCTTTCAGACAGTGCAGCATCCGAGCCACCACGCCTGTGACGCATGTCACGCGCACGGCCGATGCGAAACCACTCAAGTTGCCTGCGCGCGCGACGACAACGAGACGACGAAGCCCGAAACCGTGACCGACGCTCTCCTTCCACTGGCCGCACTGCCGCGAACCGAACGAGCCTTGCCGCGTGCCGCGCTCGCGGTGCACGCGCGCGCGGCTCGCGCATGGTTGGCATGCCAACCGTGGGTGCAGCGGGTGCTGGTGCTGGGCTTTCTCTTCACCTGCTTCCACCCGCTCGCCTGGGACGCCGAACGCATGCTGGCCGCGGCCCAGAAGCAGGGCCCGCGCGCGCTGGCCGGCGCGAAGGCGCTGCAGGCGGTGATGCACTCGGCCATCGACCTGGACGACATCGGAAAACTCGATGCGCTCAACCAGTTCTTCAATCGCCGAATCCAGTCGCGCGAGGACATCGACGTGTGGGGCCAGGTCGACTACTGGGCGAGCCCGATGGAGATGATGGACAAGGGCGCGGGCGACTGCGAGGACTTCGCCATCGCCAAGTATTTCAGTCTCGTCGCCCTGGGCATGCCCATCCAGAAGCTGCGGCTCGTGTATGTTCGGGCGCAGATCGGCGGGCCTGGCGGCGCGGTGCAGGCGCACATGGTGCTCGCCTACTATTCAGCCCCCAACGCAGAGCCCTTGATCCTCGACAGCCTCATCACCGATGTGCGTCCGGCCTCGCGCCGGCCCGATCTCGCGCCGGTGTTCAGCTTCAACAGCGAAGGCCTGTGGCAGGGCGTGGGCTCGCAGACCGCGGGGGATCCGGCGGCGCGGCTGTCGCGCTGGCGCGAGGTGCTCGTGAAGGCACGGGCCGAAGGATTCCAATGAAGAAGTCCCATGAATGAAGGTGTGACATGTCGCTGATCCGCCAGATCTGGCTGCTGCTCGTGGGCGCCTTGCTGCTCGCCTTCTTCGGCAGCGTGGGCGTGGTCATCGCGTCGGCTCGCGACACGCTGCAGACGCAGCTGCGCCTGAAGAACAGCGACAACGCCGCCTCCCTCGCACTCGCGCTGTCGCAGCAAAAGGGCGACCCGCAGCTCATGGAGCTGCTCATGTCGGCGCAGTTCGACACCGGCTTCTACCGGCAGATCCGGCTCGTCGGCGCCGATGGGCGCGTGGCCTTCTCGCGCGAGCAGAATCTCTCGCCGTCCAAGGCACCGGGCTGGTTCGTGTCGCTCGTGCCCATCGAATCGACGCCCGGCGTGGCGCAGGTGAGCGATGGCTGGCGCGCGCTCGGCTCGGTGCAGGTGGTGAGCCAGACCGCCTTTGCACACGACGACCTGTGGCTGGGCGGACTGCGCTCGGCCTTCGCGCTTGCGGTGGTCGCGGCGCTGGCGGCGCTGATCGCGCGTGCCGTGGTGGAGCGCATCCGCCGGCCGCTGAATGCTGCCGTGGCGCAGGCGCATTCGCTGGTCAACGGTGAGTTCGTGACAGTGCCGCAGCCACGCGTGCCAGAGCTGGCTCGGCTCACCGAGGCCATGAACACCATGGTCGCGCGGCTGAAGCTGATCTTCGAGGCGCAGTCCACGCAGGTCGAGACGCTGCGCCGCGAAGCACATTCGGACGCGCTCACCGGGCTTTCCAACCGCAAGCACTTCATGGCGCAGCTGGGTGCGTCGCTCCAAGGGGAGGACGTGGCCCCGCGCAGCGGCCTCGTGCTCTTGCGCGTGCTCGATCTGGCTGGCGTCAATCGCAGCCTCGGCCACGCGGCCACCGACCGCATGATCACCGCGGTCGCGCAGGCGCTGCAGGAGTACACGCAGCGGGTGAAAGGCTGCCACCTGGGCCGGCTGAACGGCTCCGACTTCGCGCTGTGCCTGCCGGTGGGCGGCGTAGCGCTGGAGACCGCGCAGGCGGTGACGCAAGCGCTCTCGATGGCGCTGCCCGCCTTTGGCTCCGGCATCGCCGTGGCGGTGGGCGCCGTGGAGATGCGCCGCGACACGCCGGTGGGCCAGGTGATGGGCGCGGCCGATGCGGCGCTCGCGCGTGCCGAAAGCCGCGGCGAGTTCGCGGTGGAGCTGGGCGAGACCGGTGAGCCGGCCTCGGCCGACACCTCCACGCTCGGCGAAAACACCTGGCGCCGCCGCATCACCGACGCGCTTGCTCACGGCCGCTTGAAGCTCGTGCGCTTCCCGGTCCTGTCGGCCAGCAATGACTTGCTGCATCTCGAATGCCCGCTGCGCATCCAGCTCGATCCGGAAGGTGGTTTCGAGACCGCGGCGCTGTGGCTGCCGCTCGCCCTGCGCGGCAAGCTCACGGCGGCAGTGGACGAGCGCGCCGTGGAACTGGCGCTGGAAGGCATCGAGACCGACGGCCTGCCGCGCTGCGTCAACGTCTCGAGCGCATCGCTTGCGGACAGCGCCTTTGCGTCACGCTTGCGCGCGCGCATGCTCGACGCGCCGCAGCACGCACGCTTCCTTTGGCTGGAGGTGCCGGAGACGGCGGCGGTGGAGCAGTTCCAGCAGGTGCAGGAGCTCGCGCGCCAGCTGCGCCCGACCGGTGTGCGCGTGGGCCTGGAGCATGCGGGCGAACGGCTCGCGCGCATCGAGCGCTTGTTCGAGGCGGGGCTCGACTACGTCAAGCTCGATGCGAGCGTGGTCCACGGCGTGGCCGGCGACGACGGCCGCATCAACTACCTCAAGAGCCTCATTGCGATGCTGCACGGCTTGTCGATGAAGGCCATCGCCGAAGGCGTGAACAACGCGGAGGATGCGCAGGCCTTGTGGCGCATCGGTGCCGATGCGGTCACCGGGCCCTGGGCCAGCGAGCAGCGGCGGGATCTGCTGGCTTGAAGCGCGCCAGGCTGCGCTAAAGCACGGTTGCGCTGCTGCGGGCCGAAGCGGCCGGCTCGATCCGCAGCAGGCTCGCCACGGTCTTCAGCAGGGACTGCATGTTGACCGGCTTGGCCACGAAGGCGTTCGCACCCGCCTGCAAGGTGCGGGACTCCACCTCGGGCGTCGCGCTTGCCGACACCGCGATGATGGGCGTGGCCGATTGCGCCGGGAGTGCACGAAGCCGTTGGATGGCCTCGATGCCGTCGACCTCGGGCATCACGATGTCCATGATGATCAGGTCCGGCCGCAGCACCTGAGCCTGTTCGATGCCTTGCAAGCCGCCCGACGCTTCGCGCACGTCGAAGCCAAGGCTTCCCAGCGCGGAGACGAGCAACGCGCGGTTGTCGGCGACGTCGTCCACCACCAGCACGCGCCGCCGCTGGCAGTCGTCATCCAGTGCTTCAGGTTCGTCCAGCGTGGTCGGACGTGAACTTGGCTGGACCACCGGCACGTCGATCTCGAACCAGAAGGTGTTGCCCTGCCCGGGCCGGCTGTCCACCCGCACGTCGCCGCCCATCAGGCGCACGAACTGCCGGCAGATGACGAGGCCCAGGCCCGTGCCGCCGCTGCGCTGGTGCACGTCGCCCACCTGCTCGAAAGGCTTGAACAGGCGCGCGAGCTGCTGCTCGCTCATCGCCTCGCCGGTGTCGCGCACTTCGAAGCGCAGGTGCTCGGGCGGCGTGAAGTGCACCGCCAGCGTCACCCGGCCGTGCGCGGTGAACTTGACCGCGTTGTCCAGCAGGTTCAGCAGCACCTGGCGCAGGCGCCGCTCGTCCGCCAGCACCGCCTGGGGCAGCGAGGGCGGCAGGTCGCAAGTGAAGTTCAGCTCGGGCTTGGACTGCGCCTTCACGCGGATGATGTCCTCGATCACGCGGAAGAAGGGGCGGAGCTCGAATTCGTTCGGACAGATCTCCAGCTTGCCTGCCTCGATCTTTGCGACGTCGAGGATGTCGTTGATGAGCGTGAGCAGGTGCTCCCCGCTCTGGCGAATGGCCGACACGCCCATCTGCTGCCGCTGGCCGAGCGTGCGGTCCCACTGCAGGATCTGCGCGAAGCCGAGGATGCCGTTGAGCGGCGTGCGCAGGTCGTGGCTCATGTTGGCGAGGAAGGTGCTCTTGGCGCGGTTCGCCTCCTCGGCGCGTTGCTGGGCGGCCTGCGCCTGCGCATGCGCTTCCCGCAGCGCCTCTTCTGCGGCGCTGCGGCCGATGGCGTAGCGGATGGCACGCACGAGCAAGGCGGTGTCGACCTGGCCCTTCACGAGATAGTCCTGTGCGCCTTCGTGCAGCGCCTGCACCGCGATCTCCTCGTCGGTCAGGCCGCTGAGCACCACCAGCGTGGGCACCGTGCGCCCGTGGGCCATGAGTCGCCTGAGCGTGTCCAGGCCGGTGCTCTCGGGCAGGCCCAGGTCGAGCAGCACCACGTCGGTCGGGTGCGATGCAAGGTGGCGGATGCCCTCGTTCAGCGAACTGGCCCAGGAGAGATCGAACTGCAGGCCCCGGGCTTGTCCGAGCATGACCTCGATCAGCCGCGCATCGGCCGGGTGGTCCTCGATCAGCAAGACACGCAGCGGTTGGTCCATGGCTCAGATGCCCTGTCGCGGCGGCAAGGTCACCACCGTCAGCCAGAACTGCTCGATGGCCTGGACGATGCGGGTGAACTGCAGGAAGTCCACCGGCTTGGTGACATAGCAATTGGCCTGCAGGTTGTAGGCGCGGATCACGTCTTCTTCGGCCTGCGAGGTCGTGAGAACCACGACCGGAATCGTCTTGAGCGACGGGTCGGATTTGATCGCCGCGAGCACCTCCCGGCCGTCCTTCTTCGGCAGGTTCAGGTCCAGCAGGATGAGGTCGGGTCGCACGGAGTCCTCGTGGGGCGGACGCCGGTTCAGGTAGTCGAGCGCCGCGACGCCGTCGCTCACCACGTTGAACTCGTTCCAGATCTTGCCGCCCTTGAGCGCTTCCTGCGTCAAGCGGACGTCGCCGGGGTTGTCCTCGACCATGAGGATCTCGATCGGCCTGAGCGTCCGCAAGACAGTCATCTTCGCCCTCCCGGCTTTGGGGGTCCACGCGCGCTGCCCACTATAGACCTGATGCTCATGCACCAACAGCAGGCTTTCCCGAGCCGCCGAGGTGGCATTCATGGCGGCGTGGCCGGGTCCCTGAAGCGCGAGATCAGCTCCATGATCGCGCGCGACTGGAAGCGGCCGGCCAGCGCGCACAGCGCCTGCGAAAAGCGGGCATAGCGCGGGTCGGCGGCGGCCAGGGCCTCCGCGCTCTGGCGAATGCTGCGCATGTTGCCGATGCGCGCCAGACGGTACAGTTTTTCCACCTCGTCGGGAGGTGGCGCGATGAGCGGCTCGTCCGGCTCCACCATTGGCGGCACGGCCGGTGCCTCATGCAGCCAGTCGAGATCCAGCAGCGTCCCCATGTGCAGCAGCAGCTCGTCGAAATCGATCGGCTTGACGAGGAAGCCGTCGGCGCCCACCCGCAGGCTGCGGGCCTTGTCGCCTTCGGATGCGCCGGCAGACAGCACGATCACCGGCAACTGGGCGCAGCCGGGCATGGCGCGCAGGCGCTGCGTCGCGGTGAGCCCGTCCATCACCGGCATGAGGATGTCCATGAGGACGATGTCGGGCCGCCGGGCCTCGATGCACTTGAGCGCGGCGTCCCCCTGGTCGGCCTCTTCCACGTCGAAGCCGAGCCAGCTCAGCAGGTCGGTCACCACCGCGCGGTTGCCCGACACGTCGTCCACCACCAGCACGCGGCGGCGCGGACCGCTGTAGCCGGTGATTCGCGGCCCGCGCAAGGCCGAACGCGCGGCGCCCGCGGCGGTCGCCAGGTCGATCTCGAACGTGAAGCGGCTGCCCCGACCGTGCTCGCTCTCGACGGCCAGCTCGCCGCCCATGTGCCGCACCAGCTGCCGGCTGATCGCGAGGCCCAGGCCCGTGCCGCCCAGGCGGCGCTGCACGTCCCCCACCTGCTCGAAGGGCTGGAAGATGGCGTGCTGTTCATCGGGCGGGATGCCGATGCCGGTGTCCTCCACCTCGAAGCGCAGCCGTGCCGGCCCGCTGCCATCCGACTGGCGTGTCACCCTCAGGCTGACACTGCCGGCGTCGGTGAATTTCACGGCGTTGTCCAGCAAGTTGAGCAGCACCTGCCGCAGGCGCTTGGCATCGACCTGGACGGCGGCGGGCAGGTTGCCGGCGGCATCCAGCGTGAAGCTCAGGCCCTTTTGCTGCACCTTGATGCCGATGGTGTCGGCAAGCGTTCGCAGGAAGTCGGCCAGGTCCACCGCGTCGGGGTAGAGCTCCAGCTTGCCGGCCTCGATGCGCGACAGGTCGAGGATGTCGTTGATGAGCATCAGCAGGTGCTCGCCGCTTTGCCGGATGGTGGCCAGGCCGTTGCTCGCGCGCTCGTTGAGCGTGCGGTCGTGGCCCAGGAACTGCGCGTAGCCGAGGATGGCGTTCAGCGGCGTGCGCAGCTCGTGGCTCATGCTCGCAAGAAAGGCGCTCTTGGCGCGGTTGGCCACCTCGGCGCGGTCCTTCGCGTCCAGCAGCTCGGCGGTACGGCCCTCGATCAGGTCTTCGAGGTGTTCGCGGTGGCGCTTGAGCTCCTGCTCGATCTCGATGCGCCGCTCGAGGTCACCGCTGAGCTGGCGATTCTTCGCTTCGAGCTCCTCGAACAGTGCCGCGAGCGACTGCCGCGTGCGCTCCAGCGCCGCGCCCAGGCTGCCCAGCTCGTCGTCGCGCCGCCAGACGAAAGGCACGTCCAGCTGGCGCTGGGCGAGCCGGCCTGCCTCGGTCATCAAGCGGCGGATGGGCTCGACCAGCCGGCCATTGAGCAGGCCCACGATGAGGAACACACTCAGCAGCAGCTGGCCGATGAGGGTGAGCAACAGGATGGTGCGTGCCTTGGCGAGCTCGGAGTCGAACTGGCCGGTGTCGATCTCCACCATCACGTCGCCGATGACCGTGCCTTCGCGCGTGACGTTGCGGCGCAGGCTGAACTGCCGCCCGGTGCGCCGTTCGGGCCGCTCGCCCGAGAGGAAGGTGCCGAAGCGCTCGTCGCGCACGACGACCTTCACGACGCGCTCGTCGCCGAGCATGGATTCGACCAGCGGCCGGCCGCTGTCGGGACTCACGTTCCACAGTGCGCTCTCGACGCCCAGCGCGAGGATTTCCGCGAGGCGGGCATGGTCGGCGTTCAGCCGCGCGGTCAGTGCCTTTTCTTCGTAGCCCAGGGTGAGCAAGCTGCCGACGGCGGCGGGAATCAGCAATCCCACCACCACGGCGAGCACGATGGACAAGCGAAGCTTGAGGCGCAATCCGTTTTCCCGATCATCCCCGCAACGCGGCCTTGGCAGCGCTGCTTCCCACCCGGGGGCGGCGCTCATCATGCACGCGGGTCATGCCCTTGGCTACCCCGGAAAAAGCCCAGGCGTCGAGGACGCCCGGAGGGAAATCAGCGAGGGATGGTGAAAGTGAAAGTGGACCCCTCGCCGAGCGTCGACTGCACCGAGATCTCGCCCCCGTGCCGCTCGACGATCTTCTTGCAGATGGCCAGGCCGATGCCCGTGCCGGGATAGTCGCCGCGGCCGTGCAGGCGCTGGAACAGCACGAAGATCCGATCGAAATACTCGGGCGCGATTCCGATGCCGTTGTCACTCACGCTGAAGCGCCAGAACTCGCCCTGGGCCTGCGCCGTGAAGTGCACCCTGGGCGGCTCGTCGCGCTTGAACTTGATGGCGTTGGCAAGGAGGTTCTGGAACAGCTGGAGCAACTGCGAGGCGTCGCCCTTCAAGGTCGGCAGCGTGTCGCGCGTGACCTGCGCGCCCGTCTCGGCAATGGCGATGGCCAGGTTGCCCAGCGCAATATCTGCCAGCCGGTTGCAGTCGGTGGGCTCGAAGGGCCGCGCCTTCGTGCCAACGCGCGAGTAGGCGAGCAGGTCGTTGATGAGGGCCTGCATGCGCTTGGCGCCATCCACCGCATAGCCGATGAATTCGTCTGCATCGGAATCGAGCTGGCCCTTGTAGCGCTGCGCGACCAGCTGCAGGTAGCTGGCCACCATGCGCAGAGGCTCCTGCATGTCGTGCGATGCCACGTAGGCCAGCTGCTCCAGCTCGGTGTTCGATCGCAGCAGGGCGGCCTCCGTCTCGCGCCGCGCCTCGACCTCGGCGGCCAGCTGGCGGTTCTGCGCCTCCAGCTTCAGCCGAAGGCCGTGGACGGTGAGGTGGGTGTCGATGCGCGCCAGCACTTCGGCGCCGTCCAGGGGCTTGGTGACGTAGTCGATGCCGCCGACAGCAAAACCCGTGAGCTTGTCGGCGGTATCGGTGAGCGCCGTCATGAAGATGACTGGAATGTCCTGAGTGGCGGGCGAGGCCTTCAGCCGCCGGCAGGTCTCGAAGCCGTCCAGCCCCGGCATCATCACGTCGAGCAGGATGAGGTCTGGCCGCACGAATTCGGCGCGGGAGATGCATTCCTCGCCACCCTGCGCCACCACCGCGGTGTAGCCATGCCGCTCGAGGTGGCTCGTGAGCACGCCGAGGTTGGCCGGCATGTCGTCGACGATGAGGATGGTGTGCTCGCCGGTGCGGTCCATGGACGCGCCTCCCGTTGTGTAAGCGGATTTTGCGCACGTCGGCATCGTCCGACAAGCGGATGCGGCATCGGCCGGGAGAAGCGGGCCCTTCGAGCACCTACCTTTGCTGAGTTCATTGTCAAAGCCCGAGGGGCTGGCTGTTTGCCGTCCATCGACACCATCGACCTGACGCCGTCTGCCTTGGACGGCCGCCTGAAGAGGAGTGAGAGCATGCTGAAGAACCAATCCCTGACCCTGTCCGCCATCGCGGTCGTCGTCGCCGCCATGGCCATGGCCGCCTGCAACAAGCGCGAGGACGTGGGTGCCATCAAGAACGGTGACAGCACCGCTGTCGTGACCGGCCAGCCCAGCGTCGGCGACCAGGCGCAGAAGGCCGCAGACGACGCCAAGGTCGCGACCAAGGACGCCGCCGCCGACGTGAAGGACGCGAGCAAGAGCGCCGCCGACCAGGCGACCAACAAGGTGGCCGACGCGCTGATCACCACATCGGTGAAGGCTGAACTCGCCAAGGACAGCCAGCTCAGTGCCCTGCGCATCAACGTGGACACCGACAACGGCCGCGTCGCACTCAAGGGCGCCGCCCCTGATGCCGGCTCCAAGGAGCGCGCCACGCAACTCGCCAGCGCCGTGAAGGGCGTGGTGAGCGTGGACAACCAGCTCACCGTCGACAGCAAGAGCTGATTGGGCGATTCCTGAAGGTCACCGGCGCGACTGCCTGTCGCGCCGGAGGCAGGCAAGATCGCGGTCTTCGCGACATACGAGACCGCGCCATGCCGACCTTTCATGCCTGGGCCGCCCGCAGCACCGGCGGCCCGCTGCAGCCTTTCGACTACGACCCCGGCCCGCTCGATGCGGAAGACGTGGAGATCACGGTCGAGCACTGCGGCATCTGCCACTCCGACCTCGCGCTGATCGACAGCGAATGGGGCCCGACCAGTTATCCGGTCGTCCCCGGGCACGAAGTGGTGGGCCGGGTCACAGCCGTGGGGCCTCAGGTCAAGGGCCTGCAGCTCGGCCAGCGGGTCGGCGTGGGCTGGCACACGAAGAGCTGCATGCACTGCCGGCCCTGCATCGGCGGCGAGCAGCACCTGTGCGCCACCCGCCAGCCCACCATCGTCGGCCGCCATGGTGGCTTCGCCGACAAACTGCGCTCGCACTGGGCCTGGGCGGTGCCCATTCCCGATGGGCTCGACCCGGCCTCGGTCGGTCCGCTGATGTGCGGTGGCATCACCGTGTTCAGCCCCTTGCTCATCCATGAGGTGACGCCGCTGCAGCGCATCGGCGTCGTCGGTATCGGCGGCCTGGGCCACCTCGCGGTGAAGTTCGCGCGAGCCTGGGGCTGCGAGGTGACGGCCTTCACCTCCAACCCGTCCAAGCGCGACGAGGCCATCGCGCTGGGTGCGCACCGCACCGTGTCCAGCATCGACACCGCGGACATGAAGCGCGTGGCGGGCAGCATCGACTTCCTCATCGTCACCGTGGGCGCGACGCTGGACTGGGATGCGCTGATGAGCACCCTGGCACCCAAGGGCCGGCTGCACCTGGTCGGCGTGGTGACCGACGGCCTGAAGGTGCGTACCGGCTCGCTCATGAGCTGGCAGCGCAGCATCTCCGCCTCGCCCACCGGCTCGCCCGGCTCGATCGCACGGATGCTGGACTTCGCGGCCCGGCACCAGATCACGGCACAGGTGGAGCGCTTTCCGATGGCGCGGGTGAATGATGCGATCGAGCATCTTCGCTCGGGCAAGGCGAGGTATCGGGTGGTGCTGGATGCTTGAGGGCCGCCGGGCTGCATTCGCCCGCGCCTGTTGAACGCCCGAGGGCGTCGCACGCGGGCTGCGCCATCCTGCATCCTTGGGATGGCTTGCGTGACTGCATTCCCTACGATTCGCCGGTTCGCCGAGGCGGTGCATCCGCCGCGGCGAACAGATGGCGCCCGCCATCGAGGGAGAGTCGAAAAACCAAGGGAAAACTGTCATGCATGAAACCACTTTGACGGCGGAACACATCCTGCGCGAAAGCAGGGTCGGCGCGGATGTCATCAAGCATTCGCACGAGGCGTACAAGCGCCATGTCGAGACCAAGGGCGCGCCGTCTGCCGGGTGGCACGGCGCGAGTGACATCGTCACGCTCAAGGGGTTGGGCGGCGACTTTTTGTGGGCGGAGAACCCGCTGCAGCCGTCGCGCATCCGCTTCACCTTTGATCCGGCGCACGTGGGCAGCCAGGGCACGTACAAGATCGAGGCGCTGCCCTGGCAGGTCGAGGAGGGCACCTTCTTCAGCGTGCCGAACAACCCGGCCATCGGCTGGGCTGCCGTGTGTCTCATGCCCAAGACGGGGCCGACGCGCGTGTTCACGGTGTACGGCATGTTCACCGATGCGGCGTGGACGATCAGCATCCTGATGCTGAACAAGCTCGATGCGCAGGGGCCGGTCCAGCCGCCGTTCTCGGTGCTGCGGATGTTGTAAGCCTCAGGCTGGCGGAGCAGTCCGGCCGCCAGCCTGCACCAGCGCAGCACATCCGCTAACCTGCGAGCCTCATCGGGAGACCTCGCCTTGTTCAGCGTGTTCGAAAGATTCGTGCATCCCTACCCGGATGCGATTCCCAAGCCGCCGCCGCGCGCGTTCTTCGCTTTTTTGTGGGAGTGCACCCGCGGCATGCGCGGCTACATCGCGGCGATGACGGTGTTCACTGCGCTCATCGGCGCTTTCGAGGCACTGCTCTTCGGCATGCTGGGCAGCATCGTCGACTGGCTCAGCCGCATCCAGCCCTCGCGGCTGTGGACGGAGCAGCGCGGCACCTTGCTGCTGCTGCTCGGCTGCCTCATCGGCAGCACGGTGCTCGTGGCCATCCAGTCCGCCATCAAGCAGCAAGCCCTGGCGGGCAACTTCCCGATGCGCCTGCGCTGGAATTTCCACCGGCTGCTGCTGTCGCAGAGCATGGGCTTCTACCAGGACGAGTTCGCCGGGCGCGTCGCCACCAAGGTGATGCAGACGGCGCTCGCGGTGCGCGACACCTGGATGATCGCAGCAGAGATGCTGGTCTTCGTCGTCATCTACTTCGTCACGCTGCTGGCGGTGCTGGGCAACTTCGACGCGTGGATGCTGCTGCCCTTTCTCGGCTGGCTCGCACTGTACGTGGGCGCGCTGTGCTTCTTCGTGCCGCGTCTGGGCAAGGTGGCGCAGGCGCAGGCCGATGCCCGCTCGATGATGACCGGGCGCATCACCGATGCCTACACCAACATTGCCACCGTCAAGCTCTTCTCGCATGCTGGCCGCGAGGCGGGGTTCGCGCGCAGTGCGATGCAGGAATTCCTCACGACGGTGCATGCGCAGATGCGCATGGTGACGGGCTTCGAGATCGTGAATCACGCGTTGAGCATGGGGCTCATCCTGAGCACCGCGGGTGTCGCGCTGTGGCTGTGGACACAGAACCTCGCGGGCATCGGCGCAGTGGCCGCGGCCACCGCGATGGCGCTGCGGCTGAACGGCATCAGCCACTGGGTGATGTGGGAGATGGCGTCGCTCTTCGAGCACATCGGAACGGTGCAGGACGGCATCAACACCCTGTCGCGCCAGATGCAGGTGACCGACCACGAGGACGCGCAGCCGCTCGTCGTGAACCGCGGCGACATCCGCTTCGAGCACGTCAATTTCTCGTACGGCGCAGGGCCACAAGGCCGTCGCGTGATCGACGACCTGTCCCTGCACATCCGCCCGGGTGAAAAGATCGGCCTGGTCGGCCCATCGGGCGCGGGCAAGTCCACGGTGGTGAACCTGCTGCTGCGCTTCTACGACGTGGACAGCGGCCGCGTGCTCATCGACGGGCAGGACATTGCCCGCGTCACGCAGGACAGCCTGCGTGCGCAGGTCGGCATGGTCACGCAGGACACCTCGCTCTTGCACCGCTCGGTGCGAGAGAACATCCTCTACGGCCGGCCCGACGCGGGCGACTCGCAGATGATCCGTGCCGCTGAACGCGCCGAAGCGCATGAGTTCATCCAGACGCTCACCGACCCCAAGCAGCGCCGCGGCTACGACGCGCATGTCGGGGAGCGGGGCGTGAAGCTCTCCGGCGGCCAGCGGCAGCGCATCGCCATCGCGCGGGTGATGCTCAAGGACGCGCCCATCCTGCTGCTGGACGAGGCGACGAGCGCGCTCGACTCCGAGGTGGAAGCGGCGATCCAGGCGAGCCTCTACCGCTTGATGGAGGGCAAGACGGTGGTCGCCATCGCGCACCGGCTCTCGACCATCGCCGCGATGGACCGGCTGATCGTGATGGACCGCGGCCGCATCGTGGAAGAGGGCGACCATCGCACGCTTCTGGCGCGTGGCGGCCTGTATGCGCGGCTCTGGGCGCATCAGAGTGGTGGTTTCCTGGGGGAAGAAGTGGAAGACAACGTCGACTTGGGCACGACTGCTACTTCGACCGTGCTGCACTAGCGGCCTAAACTGCGCGGCATGTGCAGCCGCGCCACGTCAGACAGCGGATCGGCCTCGGCCGGCGGGTCACCGCAGGAGCCGGGCAAGGCTGGCGTTGCGGCCTGGCTGCAGGCTTCGAGCATGCAGCTCGGCCTGATGGTGGGGCTGGTGGGCATCATCACCTACCGCATCGACCTGCGCCGCGAGCGCATCCAGTTCAACGAATGGGGCTACGAGCTTTTCGGCGTCGAACCCGACCCGGACGGCCTGCCCATGGCCTTCATCCGCGAGCGCACCCACCCCGACGACCTGCCGATGATCAAGCAGGCGGCCGACCTCGCGACGGCCTCCGTGGGCATCGTCGACACCGAAGCCCGCTACCTCTGCCATGACGGCAGCTACCGCACCATGCTCACGCGCCGCTCGGCCGAACGTGATGCGAGCGGCGAGGCGATTGCGCTCGTGGGAGTGTCGATGGACATCACTCAGCAGGTGCAGGAGCGCGAGCGGGCGTTGGCGGCGGCGCAGAGCATGGAGCTCGTGGCCGAGGCGACCGGCGTGGGCGTGTGGTCCACCGACGTGTTGACCCGCCAGACCACCTGGAATGGCCAGATGCGCCGCATCTACGGCATTGCCGACGAGCTGCCGATGCCCGAGGCGCGCAAGCTCGCAGTGGCGCTCACTGACCCGGTGGACCGCGAACGGCTGGATGCCGCCTACCACCGGCTGGTGGCCGGCGAGCCCGGCCCCGTCGAACTGGAGTTCCACATCCGCCGGCCTGATGGGCAACCGCGCACGGTGGTGGCTCGCGCTCAGGCGGCGATGCGTGCCGGACGGCAGGTGCTGTTCGGTGTGTTCATCGACGTGACCGAGCCGCGCACGACCGAGGAGCGCCTGCGCCGCGCCGAGGAGCGCACGCTGATGGCGGCCAAGGCCGTGGGCCTCGCGATGTGGGAGCGTGACCTCGTCACCGGCGACAGCTGGTGGGATGCGCCGATGTACCGACTGCGCGGGCTGGTGCCCGACGAGAATCGCACGCCCAACGACTTGCGGCACCAGAGCATCCACCCCGACGACGTCGGCGAGGTCGAGCGCCGCACGGCGCAGATCATCGAGCGCGAGCGCGACTATCACTTCGACTTTCGCGTGGTGTGGCCGGACGGCTCGGTGCACTGGCTGACGACGCGTGGCTCCGTGGTGCGCGACGGCGAGGGCAGGGCGTTGCGCATCATCGGCTTCAACTGGGACGTCACCGAGCACAAGCTGCGCGAGGAGATGCTGCGCGAGAAGGCCGGCGCGGAGCAGGCCAGCCGGGCGAAGACCGAGTTCCTGTCGCGCATGAGCCATGAGCTGCGCACGCCGCTGAACGCGGTGCTGGGCTTTGCGCAGGTCATGCTCGACGATTCATCGCAACCCTTGCCCGGCCGGCAGCGCGAGCGCGCGGCGCACATCCATGAGGCCGGCAAGCACCTGCTCGCGCTCATCGACGACGTGCTGGACCTGACCAGCCTGGAGGCGAGCGAGCTGACCCTCACGCCGGTGGCCATCGCGCCGCTGGTGCATGACACGGTGCTGTGGGTGGAGCCTGCGGCGCGGGCGGCGCAGGTGGTGATCCGACTCGGCCCGATGCCGGGGGCGGTGCAGGCCGACGCGCGGCGCCTGCGTCAGGTGCTGGCCAACTTGCTCACCAATGCGGTCAAGTACAACCACGCCGGCGGGAGCGTGGAGATCGACACCGAGCCCGGAAGCGGTGCGGACGAGGGCTTCGTCGGCATCCGCGTGAAGGACAGCGGGCGTGGCCTCACTGCGGCGCAGATGCAGCGGCTGTTCGAGCCCTTCAACCGCCTGGGTGCCGAGCGCGAGGGCATCGAGGGCACGGGCATCGGCCTCACCATCGTGCGCTCGCTGGTCGAGCGCATGCAGGGCCGGGTCGATGTGCAAAGCCGGGCCGGGCACGGCACGGAGTTCAAGGTGTGGCTGCCGGTGGCCGGCATGAACGAGCTGCCCGCCGACGAGGAGGCGACGCGGCCGGCCGAGCTGCAGTCGCAGCCACGGAACATCGACGTGCTCTACATCGAGGACAACGCGGTCAACGTGCTGCTGGTGCAGGAAGTCATGAGCATGCGCGAGAACGTCACGCTGCATGTGGCGGTCGACGGCCGCTCGGGCATCGACAGCGCCCTCGCCCTCAAGCCGCGCGCCGTGCTCATCGACCTGCAGCTGCCCGACATGGACGGCTTCGAGGTGCTGCGGCGCCTGCGTGCCGATGCGTCGATGAATGGCGTCGCCATGATCGCGCTGTCAGCCAACGCGATGCCCGAGGACATCGAGCGCGCACGTCGAATCGGCTTCGACGACTACTGGACGAAGCCGATCGATTTCCGAAAGTTCCTCGCGGGGCTGGACAAGTTGGCCGGCGCGGCCTGAGCCGCGCTCACTTCACGCCTTCGAATTCGCGGCCGAGGCAGCACTCGCCAGCCGCTCGCGCAAGGCATCTTCCGGCAGGTAGCCCTGCGCGACCAGGTGCAGCTCGCCGTTCACCTCCGCGATCAGCGCCGGAAAGCCGCGGATGCCCCAGGCCTGGGTCTGGGCGAAGTCCTGGCGCGTCCCTTCGCGTGTTTCTTCGGCGGCGAAGGCGGCCGCGAAGTTGGCGCGCGGCAGGCCGACCGATTCGGCGATGTCGGCCAGCACCTCGGGCTTTGCCACGTCACGCCCTTCGGCGTAGAACGCGTGCTGCACGGCCTTGAAGTAGCGCCACACATGCTGTGGCCAATGGGCGCGCACGGCCACCGTCGCGCGGCTGGCAGGCTCGGTGTCGTAGACGAAGCCGGGCTCGTGCATGGCGGTCTTCGGGCCAGGCGTGAAGGGCAGGCCGGTGGCCTCGTGCACATGCGTCCAGTGGCCGAGGAGTTCATCGGCGCGGCCCGGCGCCATGGGCTCGGTGGTGTAGGGCCTCAAGCCGCCCATCACGAGCGCGAGTTGCAAGGGCGCGGCCTCGCGCGGGTCGGCGAGCACGGCGGAAAGGGGCTTGCCGAAGCCGTAGCACCAGGAGCACATCGGGTCGGCGACATAGATGAGGTTCATGCCCTCGATCTTCCCTCGAACGGGCCTCCCTAGTTCACCAGGGTTCTTTCCCTAGCTTCGCCTGTCCTCCCTAGGACCCGCCTTGCGGGGCACCGGCGCGCCGCCGAAAGTGCTTGCGTGGCCCCCTCTCTGCACTCCGCTGTTCACCCTTGTCCCGCCCCGAGGCCACACCCACGACAACACTCAAGGAGCTCACCATGTGTTCGATCCGGTCCCTTCTTCATGGCGCCTGGCGCCTGCTCGCGCTCGCCGCGGCGTCCTTCACGCTGTTCTTTGCCGCGCCCTTTGCTGCGCAGGCGCAATCCACCACCGCCTGCGGGCCTTCGGTGAAAGCCGACGTGGCCAAGCAGGTCAGCGCCTGGGCCAACCTGAGCGAGGCGGAGCAGCTGAAGATGCAGGCGACGCTGTACGACAAGTACAAGTCCTGCGGCACCATCGACGGCGCGCAGATCCCGGCCACCGATCCGATCTACACGGCAGCGCGCCAGTGCGGCGCGAAAGTGGCCTACGCCGGCAGCCTCTACTACGAGGAGATGTCGTGCTGCGGCTATGACCCGCAGCGCCGCACCTTCGCCTGCCCGGTGAAGATCAAGCAGCCCTTCGGCTTCGGCCCGTCGCCGCTGCCGGGCAGCCGCGAGTACGTGCTGCATTGCGTGGCCGATGCGGCAGGTGTGCTGCAGCCGGTGGGCGACGACAGCGTGCACTTGTCGGATTCGACATTTGCTCCGAGTTGGCAGTTCGCGGTGGTGGCCAACGCCACCGACAACCTCGGCACCGTGCAGCCGATGAATGGCCAGCCGCACCGCGCGCGTTCCATCCTGTCGTGGAACCTCAAGCCGACGAACTGCGGCTACCAGCCGATCTGGGGCGACGTTCTGGACTACGTCATCCGTCTCGATCAGTAACCGATCGCGGCTTCGGCACGCACCTCGTTGCAAAGCGGTACCCCTGAACGGGGTCTGCTTTGCGACCATGGCTCATTCATGCGTGATTTCGAAGATTCCACCCTCTGGCGCATCAGCGCCTTCGACCGCATCCGGCAGCAGACGGGAAGCAGCGGCTTCATGCGCCTGTCCGGCCCCACGCTGCTGCCCACCACTTTGCTCGCCGACCTGCGCCGGCTCGATGCCGACCCGGCAAGTTCCGACGCGATCGAGATCATTGCCGCCTGCGTGCGGCACCGCGAGGCGGCGCTTCTGTGCATGGAGCTTGATGGACTGGTTTGGCCGGTCAGCCTGTTCCCGTCGGAAGACCTGTACCACTGCCCGCGTGACCTGCGTCAGGCATCGATCAGCGCCATCGCGCAGTTGAAGGTGTCCACCGCGGAGCCGCCCGGCGTGCGGCCGCCGGGCCACTGGATGCACGAGCGCGTCGCGCAGGCCGAGCACTACCGGCCGCTGTCGCCCATGCTGTGGTGGCTGGCGCTGAACGGCCCGCGCCGCACGCTCCTTGCCGACATCGGCGGGCACGCGATGTATCGGCTCGTGAACAGTGGCCGGGGCGAGCGGCCCACGGCGCCAGGTGCGCTGGGCTCGGCGATCGATCGCCTGCAACAAGCCTCGGTGAGCCTGGCCGACATCGCCCGCTGGCCGGGCATGAGCCAGGAGCGCGCGGCGCGCTTGCTCAACGGGCTGTACCTGTCCGGCTGCCTGATGACCACCCGCACGCAGTCGCTGCCACGCGACGCGGCAGGCGGCGGTCGCGGGCTGTTCGGCTGGAAGCGGTCGCGCTGATCGGCGGGCCGCGCCAGCCAGCGCAGCGGCCTGCATCAACAGGCCGTCGCAGGTGTCACGCCGTGGCGGGCTGCGCCTGCTCGGACTCGGCCGGCGGCAAGACGATGTCCAGCTCGTTCACGAAGCGCTCTCGCCGTTCGCGCCGGGCGGCGGCGAGTTGCTCGCGCACCTGGTGAACCCGCTCGAGGATGTGCTGCGATTCTTCGCTCTCATGCACCTCGGCCTCGATGTCCTCGGCCGTCGCGCAGACGAAGCCGGTGCCCTTCCACCACACCTGCACCTGCGTGCCGGGCGGTAGCTGCTGCTGCATGTTGGAGAACTTCATCTCCACCGGCCCGAGGGAGAGGTCGAAGCGGATCATGCCCTTGTCGGTCACGGTCGTCTGGTGACGGTCGGCCTTCAGGGTGTCCAGGAGCTTGGGGAAGATCGGGGTGTGCGGCCACGATAGCACTCGGCTCATGCGAAAGACTCCTCGCGTTGTTGTGCGTTTGTTCACAAGATATCGGAGCCGCCCTCTTGCGCAGTAGTCCATTTACTGCCCGTTACGGCGGTGGTTCAAGTGAAGCCACAACCCTGGGGCAAACCTGATGCCTGGGGGTTCAGGGTTGCGCTAGGCGTTCGAGAGGAGAGTCTTTCCGATGGTCGGAAACTTCCGTCACCGAGCGCATGACACCCCGGCGTGCGCCGGGATGACGGAGCGCTACGAATTGGCCGCGCGTTCGATGGCTCTTTGCGCGAGTGACACCGACTGCAGCCGCGGCGCGAGGAATTCGAACAGCCGCGGATGCTGGGCATACACCACGTTGAATCGCAGGTGGCGCTGGTCGACGTTGCCCGCGTCGAAGGCGGCGCCTGCGAGCAGGATGCCGTGGCGGTAGGCGTCCTTCACCAGCTCACCCGCTTCGACGCCCGCGGGCAGCGTGCCCCACAGGAACAGCCCGCCCTCGGCCGGCCGATCGAGCAACACGCCGGCACGTCGCAGCTCGCGCATGGCGCCGTTTCGCGCGGTGGCGAGCTTTTGCTGCAGCCGGTCTGCGTGCTTGCGGAAGCGGCCGCTGGCCAAGAGCTCCAGCAGCACGTTCTCGTTGAGCGACGCAGTGGTGAGCACCGACTGGATCTTGGTGCGCAGCAAGGGCTTGAGCAGCGCCGGCTCGGCGGCGATGTAGCCCACCCGCAGCGCAGGGCTCAGCGCCTTGCAGAAGCTCGAATAGTAGATGACGCGACGAAGCTCCGACAACTGTGCGAGCCGGGTTGCCGGCCCCGGGTGGAAGTGTCCGTGCACGTCGTCTTCGGCCAGCAGCATGTCGTACCGCTCCGCCAGCATCAGCACGCGGTGCAGGTTGGCCGCGCTGCTGCCCCAGCCGGTCGGGTTGTGCAGCACGCTCTGGATGAAGAAGAGCCGCGGCCGGTGCTCGATGCAGGCGGCCTCGATCTGGTCGAGGTCCGCGCCGTCGTGGCGCCGCGCGATGCCCACCATCTTCACGCCCGCTTCGCGCAGCCGGTCGAAGAGCAGGTGGTAGCCGGGTGTCTCCACGAGCACCGTGTCGCCGGGCTTGAGGAAGGCGCGGCAGATGAGGTCGATGGCATGCGTGCCGCCGAAGCAGGTGAGAACGCGGCTCGCATCGGTGGCGATGCCCTGGCCGCGCATGAGCATCGCGATGCGCTCGCGCAGCTCGGGCATGCCTTGCGGCGGGCAGCGGGCAGCCATGCCGCCGATGCTGCGTGCGAGGCCGCGCTGCACGACGGCCGCGGGAATCGCGTCTTCCAGCCACGACACCGGCAGCGCGCCGGAGCTCGCCGGCAGCATGTTGGCGCGTTGGTCATGCGCTTGCTGCACCAGCCACACCGCGTCGTGTTCTTCACCGGCTTCGAGGCGGCTGGGCAAGGGCTCCGGCGAGTTCGCCTCGCAGACGAAGAAGCCGGCAGTGCCGCGCGAATCGACCAGGCCTTGCGCCACCAGCCGGTCGTAGGCGGTGACGACGGTGTTCGGGCTCACGCCCAGCTGCGTGGCCAGCGCGCGGATGGAGGTGAGCTTGGCGCCCGCCGGCAACTGGCCCGAATCGATGAGCGCGACCAGACGCGATTCGATCTGGTCGGCGAGCGGCACGGTGGACTGGCGGTCGAGCGGGAACACGGGTGGTTTAGACGATGAGCGCGATCGCGAGGATGACCAGCGAGGACGCCATGATGACATTGAAGACGCGCTGATGGCGCGGGTCGGTGAGCAGCCGCCGGATCGCCACGCCGAAGAGTGTCCACATCGACACGCAGGGCAGGTTGATGGCAATCGAGATGGCCGTGACCAGCGCCGAGGCCTGCAGCACATCCATGCCCTGTGGCATGAACACGGTCGCGACCGTCACGGCCTTGACCCAGCCCTTGGGGTTCACCGCCTGGAAGGCCAGCGCCTGCCAGAACGACAGCGGCCGCTGCAAGTCCCTGTCGCCGATCGCCATGCCCGCGAGCTTCCAGGCCAGCACGACGAGGTAGGCGGCGCCCGCGATGCGCAGCACCTGGTGCAGCACCGGCCAGGCCTCGAACAGCGCGCCGAGCCCCAGGCAAGTGAGGAAGATCTGCGGCCCGTGCCCCGCGGCGATGCCCAGGATGTGCGGCAGCGAGCGCCGATATCCGAAGTTCGCGCCCGAGGCGGTGAGCATGATGTTGTTGGGCCCGGGCGTGCTCGACATCACGAGCGAGTAGGTGAGCAAGGGCAGCAGTTCAGTCATGTCGATGGGCCCGGCGCGAGGCGGGTCTTGTGGGTGCTGGCGCAAAGGCCGATGCGTCATTGCACCGTCGCCGCGCGCCGGAGGGAAGCCACAAGGGACGCGGTCATCCGACGCACTGTGTCAGCGGCCACGACCACACAGTTTCAAGGGCCGCGGCGCGTGCTAACTTGCCGGCCATGACTTCACTTGCCATCTCCTACGACGACGTCGTCCGCGCGCATGAACGCATCGCGGGCGTGGCCCACCAGACTCCCGTGATGCGCTCGGCCACCGCCAATGCGCAGACCGGCGGCACGCTCTTCTTCAAGTGCGAGACGCTGCAGCGCAGCGGTGCCTTCAAGATCCGCGGTGCCTACAACTCGATCGCCCAGTTCACGCCCGCGCAGCGTGAAGGCGGCGTCATCACCTTCTCATCCGGCAACCACGGGCAGGCGATTGCGCTGGCCGCGCACCTGCTGGGCGTCGCCGCCGTCATCGTGATGCCAAAGGACGCGCCCGGGATGAAGGTGGCCGCCACGCAAGGCTACGGTGGCGAGGTGGTGCGCTACGACCGCTACGCCGAGGACCCGACAACCGTCGTCAAGCGCATCGCCGATGAGCGCGGCATGACCTTCATTCCGCCCTTCGATCACCCGCATGTCATGGCCGGCCAGGGCACGGTCGCCAAGGAGCTGTTCGAGGAAGTCGGCGCGCTGGACATGATCATCACGCCGCTGGGCGGGGGTGGCCTGCTGTCAGGCACGGCCACCGTGGCAAGGCACTTCAACCCCGACTGCGACATCATCGGCGTCGAGCCCGAGGCCGGCAACGATGCGCAGCAAAGTCTCGCCAAGGGCGAGATCGTGCGCATCGACACGCCGCGCACCATTGCCGATGCCGCCCAAAGCCGCTCGCTCGGCCAGCACACCTTCCCGGTGCTGCAGCAGCTCGATGCACGCGTCGTCACCGTGAGCGATGCACAGCTCGTGGATGCGATGAAGTTCTTCGCCGCGCGAATGAAGCTGGTGGTGGAGCCCACCGGCTGCCTCGCTGCGGCCGCGGTGTTCAGCGGCCAGCTCGACGTGCGCGGCAAGCGCGTGGGCATCGTGCTGTCGGGCGGCAACATCGACCTGGAGCGTCTTGCACGCCTGGTGCTCGACGGCGCGCCCGCGTGATCAGCCCACGCGGGAGTTCTTGGCGGTGCCCGGCCGCGTGAGGTAGAAGCCCGCGTGGCGCCGGCGCCTCTGGTGCAGTCGGTTCCCCGCATGCCAAGGATTCGGCAAGCCACAGGCTCAGGTGGCGTTCCCTCGTGCAGCGGCGACCCACACCGGTCGGATTTCACGCTCGGGTTTTCATCTTTGTCCCAAACTGGCCGAAGTCCAGACGAGGCCCGCGCGGCCGGAAGTCCGGCCTGTGACGCTTGCGGGCCATCGAACGATGCACATGAAATCCCTGCACTGGCTGCTGGGCGGGCTCATCGCGCTCACTGCGCTGGCCCTGGCCTGGAATCACTTCGCGATGGAGAAGGTGTTCGCCGTGGACGCCGCCTCCAGCCTGCCGGTGTATGCCATCGACGACCGCAATTCGGGCGGCAAGAGCGCGGCCACGGTCAAGCGCGAGAACGGCAAGCTGGTGATGGATTGCCAGATCGAGACCGGCTACGAATGGCCGTATTGCGAGATGTCCTTCGAGCTGGGCCGAGCGCCCAAGGGGCTGGACATGTCCAGCTTCGACACCGTGAAGCTGTGGGTGGACTACGAAGGCCCCGAGCCACAGCAGCAGGTGCGCTTCTTCCTCATGAACTTCAACCCGGCCTACTCGGACGTCAAGCAGCCCGAATCAGCCAAGGTGCAGGAAATCTTCTACGACCCGAGCCGCGACAAGCCGCTGCAGGTGCGCCTCGCGCAGTTCACCGTGGCCTCGTGGTGGAGCAACGAGCACAACATCGCCGTCCAGCACGCGGGGCCGGAGTTCGACAACGTGGTGGCGATGCAGGTGTCCACCGGCGGCAAGGTGGTGCCGGGGCGGCATCGCATCACGGTCGAGCGCATCGAATTCCGCGGCAAGCTGATCGCGCCTGCCTCCTTTCGCCTCGGCGTGATCGGGTGCTGGATGGTGGTGGTGATCGCCTACCTCTTCACCTATGCCGCGCGCACGCGACGACAGCTCGTGGACACGCACCGCAGCAAGCTCACGCTGGAGCGGCTGAACGCCACGTTGCGCCTGGAGCGCAAGAGTCTGCAGCGGCTCGCGCGGCGCGACCCCCTTACAGGCATCCTCAATCGCCAGGGCTTGGGCGAAGAGCTCGTGCGCGCGGCCGAGCGCGGCGACAACCAGTTCTTCCCGCTGTCGGTGGTGTTCATGGACATCGACCACTTCAAGCGCATCAACGACGAGCACGGCCATGCGGTCGGCGACGAGGTCATCAAGGACCTGGCCGAGACGGTCAAGCGCGACATCCAGCGCAGTGACCTCTTTGCGCGCTGGGGCGGCGAGGAGTTCATCCTGATCTGCCCGGGGACGGGGCCGACCGAGGCACAAGCCATCGCCGAGCGCTTGCGCCGCAGCATCGCGACGCGCCAATGGCCGCGTGGGCTGCAGGTGACGAGCAGCTTCGGCGTGGCGGAGTCGCATGCGGGCGAAGACCTGGTGGAAAGCATCCGCCGCGCCGACGAGGCGATGTACCAGGCCAAGCAGAAGGGGCGCGACCGCGTCGAGCTGCACCTGGTGCACGACCGCCAGGCAAGTGCCGCGTGAGCCGGCCAGGCGCGCGTTTCCTGGGTGGCGCCTGCCGCTCGCTTGTGGCAGGCTCGACGCGATGACTGCAAAGACGATCATCGCGGCGCTGGCACTGGCCCTGGGGTTCGGCGTTGCCGGCGCGCAGGAGCTGCTGGTCGACGTGGACGACGCGAATCCGCCGTTCATGTTCGTTCGCGACGGCCGCGCTGCCGGCTTGTACCCGGCACTCATGGCCGCGGTGTTCAAGGAAATGAAGGCCCAGGTGCTCATCACGCCCAAGCCGTGGCGCCGCGCGCTGTCGGAAATCGACTCAGGCACGGCCGGGGTGGGCGGCATCTACAAGAACAGCGAGCGGCTCAAGCGCTACGACTACAGCGAGCCCATGTTCGTCGAGCGGGTGAGCCTGTATGCGCTGCGCTCGGACGCGAGCCGTTATGCCGGCGTGGCGGACCTGAAGGGCAAGCGCGTGGGCGTGATCCGCGGCTGGAGCTACGGCGACGATTTCGACGAGGCGCGGCGCGCCGGCACCATGGTGGTCGAGGAGGTCAACAGCGACGCGCAGAACTTCGCCAAGCTCGCCGCGGGCCGGCTGGACGTGGTGCTGGCGATCGTCGAGGCGGCCGAGCCGCATCTGCGGGCACACCGCACGGTGCAGCTGGCCGGCTCGATGGCGGAGAACCCGACGTTCCTCGCCTTCAACAAATCGGCCGGGATGCAGGGCTTCATCGAGCACTTCAATGCCGCGCTGTCGCGGATGAGGAAGAGCGGCGCGGTGTCACGCCTGGTGACCGAGGAACTGCACCGGCCTTGACGCCGCGTCAGACCAACCCCGCATCCTTGCGGCATTCATCCTTCAGCCGCGCCCACCCGTCCTCCCCCAGTTCCTCAAGCGTCCTCATGTTCGCCTCGAAGATGGCCTCGGGCTCCTCGAAGGCGGCCACCGCGCGATCGATGCTGTCTTCACGCAGCAGGTGCAGCGTGGGGTAGGGCGACTGGTTGGTGGCGTTGGTCACGTCGTCCACCTCCGTGCCTTCGAACTGGTAGCTCGGATGGAAGCTCGCCACCTGCAGCACGCCTTCGAGGTCGAGCTCCTCGAGCAGTGCATCGGCCACGTCGAGGAAGTCGTTGTAGTCGAGAAAGTCTTCCAGCACGAAGGGGTGGATCAGCAGCGTCGTGTCCACCTCGCTAGCTGGTGACTCGGCCAGGAGCTGCATCTCGTCTTGCAGCGCCGCGAGCAGGGTCTTCGCATCCGATGCTTCGCACACCACGTATCTCACCTGGCCCTTGACCTGTACCGCCTTCGCGAAGGGGCACAGGTTGAGGCCGATGACGGCGCGGTCCACCCAGGCGCGGGTCTGGGCGATGGCTTGTTCAGGCGTGGGATGCATGCGGCGCATTGTCCGACGACCTAGGGAGGCACCGTCCGATCCTTGTCAGTCTTTTTCGTACATGAAGTATGGACAAGACCCGGCAGACGGCAGAGGCGCTGGCCCATGGCGGTGGCCCACGCTGGTGCCTAAGCTTGTCAGCAAGATGGTTCGAGGATTGAAGGAGATGACCATGAACGCTTCCACCCAGACCCAGGCCCACGAATTCGAGTTGCGCTTCCAGTCCCTCTTCGACGAAGGCCGTGCCTACGCCTTCCCGTGCGATGCGCAGGGCCACGTGGACATGGACGCCCTGAGCGACCGCGCACGGCAGAACTACCTCTACGCCCGCGCCGTCATCGGCCGCGAAGTGGCGATGCCCGCCGTGCTGCCCAATCGCCTGCACTGACCCCGGACTCCCGTTTCCGGGTTGCCCCGCCGCGCCATTCTTCAAAGGCCGGCAGACCTGGGTTAGCCTTCCGGCTTTGCGCGTTCGCACGCGGAGGCCCCTTGAAGACGTACCAGATCGAATTGCAGCGCGTGAAGGCGATGACCAACGGCAATGGCCTGGTCGAAGCCCAGATCGACGCGCTGGTCCTGCCCCACAGCAACACCTCTGATGGACGCACGCCGTCGACTCGCCTGTCGATGAGCGAAGACAACGCGCGCGTCCTGTTCCTGCTGCTCAAGCAGCAGATCGGCGAGCTCGACAAGCGCAAGGGCCGCAGCCAACGCTGAAGGCGCGGCCCGCCGATGACCCCACCCGTGCCCGGCACGGCACCGCGCCGCGCGAGGCGGCTCGCGCCCCGGCTGCTTGCGGCCATCGTGCTGGCGAGCACGGTGCTCGCGCTTTTCGCGACCGGCGTCCAGCTCTACCTCGACTATTCGCGCGACCTGTCGGAGATCGATGCCGAGTTCGAGCAGATCGACCGCTCGTACCGCGCCAGCCTGGCGAGCAGCCTGTGGTCCTTCGACACCAACCAGGTCCGCCTGCAGCTGGACGGCATCCTCAAGATGCGCGACGTGCAGGAGGCGCAGGTGCAGGGGCTGGCCGGAGAGAACGTGTCGGCCGGGCATGCGCCCACTGGGCGTTTCCTCGTGCGCCAATACCCGTTGATGGCGCCCAACGCCTCGCAATCGCCGCTGGGCACGCTGACGGTCAAGGTGGGCCTGACCGGCGTGTACGACCGCCTGGTGGACCGCACGGTGGTCATCCTCGCCACGCAGGGCCTGAAGACGCTCCTGATCGCGCTGTTCATCCTGTTCATCGTCACTCGCTGGGTCACGCGGCACCTGGAGCGGATGGCCCAGCACGCGAGCGAGCTGAGCGTGGAGCGGCTCGAAGGGCAAGCGCTGGCACTGGACCGCCGGCCCGATCACAAACCCGATGAGCTGGATGACGTGGCCGCGGCCTTCGATGCCATGCGCGAGCGGCTGTCCGCTGAACTCGCCCGCCGCGCCGAGGCGGAAGAGGCGCTCAAGGCCCACCGCGACCACCTGGAGGAGCTCGTGGCAAGCCGCACGGCCGAGCTGCAGGTGGCCAAGGAGCGGGCGGAGGTGGCCAACCAGGCCAAGACCAACTTCCTCGCGCGCATGAGCCACGAGCTGCGCACCCCGCTGAACGCGATCCTTGGCTATGCGCAGATCCTCAAGATGAACAAGTCCATCACCGAGGAGCGCCGCCTGATCGGGCTGGACACCATCCAGACCAGCGGCGAGCACCTGCTGACGCTGATCATCGACATCCTCGACCTGTCCAAGATCGAGGCGGGCGCGGTGGACCTGCACAGCGAGCCGGTCGAGCTCGACGGTTTCCTGCGCGGCATCGGCGACATCATCCGCGTGAAGGCCGACGAGCGGGCGCTTTCCTTCGTGCTGCAGCGCGCCGTGCTGCTGCCCGCCAAAGTGCAGGTCGACGAGAAGCGCTTGCGGCAGGTGTTGCTGAACCTGCTGGGCAACGCCGTGAAGTTCACCGACAAGGGGCAGGTCACGCTGACCGTGGCGCGCCTGCCCGACGCGGGGCCGCGCGCCGTGCTTCGCTTCGAGGTGCGCGACACGGGCGTGGGCATCGCAGCCGATGAGCAGCAGCGCATCTTCGAGCCCTTCCACCAGGCAGGCGACGCCCACCGGCGCTTCGGCGGCACGGGGCTGGGCCTGGCCATCAGCCGCCAGCTGCTTCGCATGATGGGCAGCGAGGTGCAGCTGAGCAGCGAGCCCGGCCATGGCAGCTGCTTCTGGTTCGACCTGGGCGTGGCGGTGATCGAGGAGGCGGCCACCGGCCGCATTCCCGACAAGACGGTGTCGGGCTACGAGGGGTCGCGCAAGACGGTGCTGGTGGCCGATGACGTGGAAGGCAACCGCGCGATGCTCACCGACATGCTGGGCATGCTCGGGTTCGAGGTTCGCCAGGCGCGCGACGGGCAGGAACTGGTGGACGAGGCGAGCAAGTCGCTGCCGGACCTGATCGTCACCGACATCGCCATGCCCAGGCTCGATGGCATCGAGGCGACGCGCCGCATCCGGGCCTTGCCCGGCACGAATGGCGTGCCCATCGTGGCCATTTCGGCCAATGCCTCAAAGACTGACAGCCGCGACTGCATCGAGGCGGGCGCGAATGCCTTTCTGCCCAAGCCGATAGTGCGCGAGGAGTTGCTGGCGGTGCTGGCCGAGCAACTGAAGATCCGGTGGACCTGAGCGCCAAGGGAACAAGGCCCGGAAGCAACAGTGAAAGGGACGCCCTCTCCCCGACATGGGGAGAGGGGACCCGATGGGCTGGCAGTGTGCCGCTTCTCAGCGCCCCAGACGCCGACGTGCTGCGAAGCCGACCACGCCAAGACCTGCGAGCAACAGTGCGTAGCTCGAAGGCTCGGGAACCGGCGCCATCGGATTGATGCCGATGACGAAGTCGTCCCAGTCGTTGTGGGCGTACGCGTCGTTGTAGCCCACGAGATACGCGAAGGTGCCTGCCGAGGTCGTCACGTTGCGGCCGAGCAGCGCGAAGCTCGAGTTGCCCACCATGCCCGCGCCGTTCGCCACGTCATCCGCCACCGACGAGAAGAACGTGAAGTCCAGCAACTGGCCCATCGTCATGTTGCCCCAGATCGACGTGCCGATCGCATCGCTTTCATGCAGGGTCTGCCCGTTCGAGACGATGCGAACGCCATCGTCATAGGTCGATTCCTGACCGAGGTAGGTCAGCGAGAAACGCCCGTCCGCGTCAGCGGTGAAAAAACCCGTGTCTCCCGACGTGTACGCGCCAGACGCAAACACACCGCCGTCCGGATTGAACGTCTGTGTGAAGGTCACGCTACCGGTTGTGGTGAAAGAGATTTGCGCCTGTGCGGCACCGCTGACGAGAGCGATGGCGGATACGGCGAGAACCGTCTTCATGCCCATGGTGGTCTCCTTTTAAATGAACAGCCAAGAGAGTCGTGGGCTTTTCGTGGCTGGCTCCCAAGAAACCAGCCGCTTCGCTCACGCCCAAAGTCCAAGGCAAACGTCACGCCCACGTAACCGAAACCCCCGTATTCCGGGGGGTTCGTTACAAGTGGCGGTGCTGTTCCGGCCCGACGCCCGGCTGCCGCGATCCACCTATGAAATCAGCCTAAAAATGCAGGGGCAGCCGAGCCTTTTCAAAGGGGTTTCGACGGGGGTGTCCGAAAGAATTTCTTACCGAATTCCGGTAGCGTTTTCGGCGTTTCGGCCGGTCACAGCGGGGTGGCCGCGCGCCGGTACACTTCACGGCTTTTCCACGCCGGCTTTCGTGGCGAAATCCACCCCCGGCTTGGGGTCCGTTCGTGTTCCCTCGCCGTCCTTCGCTGTCTCATTCCGCCACTCGCCTGGGCGCTTCCCACCCCGACATGGCCGCCGTACCGACCGCTCCCGTCCCCGCCGTCTTCGACCTCAAGAGCGCCTCGCTCACCCTGGTCGCGCTGCTGCTTCGCACCACCGATCTCTCGCTGCTTGCGCAGGAGCTGCAAACACGCTTCGCCGACACGCCCGGCCTCTTCGACCGTGATCCGCTCGTGATCGACCTGGCTGCCGTGGCCGGCGCCGAGGAGCCGCTGGACATGCCGGCGCTGGTCGAACTGCTGCAGCGCTACAAGCTGCAGCCGATTGCGGTCAAGGGCGGCAGCGCGACGCAGATGGAAGCGGCACAGGCCGCGGGGCTCGTGGATGCGCCGCAGGACGGCCCGGCGCCCGCGCCTCGCGTGGTCGAGGTGCCGGCCCCGTCGCCGGCGCCCGAGCCCGTCGTCGTGCAGGCACCGGCCGCGTCTCCGACGCTCATCGTCGACAAGCCGCTGCGCTCCGGCCAGCAGGTCTACGCGCGCGGCGGCGACCTGGTGGTGCTGGCGGTGGTGAACTTCGGCGCCGAAGTCATTGCCGACGGCAGCATCCACGTCTATGCGCCGCTGCGCGGCCGCGCCGTCGCAGGTGCCAAGGGCGATACCAGCGCGCGCATCTTCAGCACCTGCATGGAGCCGCAGCTCGTCTCCATCGCCGGCACCTACCGCACCACCGACACCGCCTTGCCTGCCGACGTGCACGGCAAGCCCGCCCAAGTGCGCCTCGATGGCGAAAAGCTCGTCGTCGAGGCTTTGAAACTCTGATCTTCAGCTAAGAAGGACCTTCAACCGATGGCCAGAATCATCGTCGTGACCTCCGGCAAGGGAGGCGTGGGCAAGACGACCACCAGCGCCAGCTTCGCCTCGGGCCTCGCGCTCGCCGGCCACAAGACGGCCGTGATCGACTTCGACGTCGGCTTGCGCAACCTCGACCTCATCATGGGCTGCGAGCGGCGCGTGGTGTACGACCTCATCAACGTCATCCACAACGAGGCCAACCTCAACCAGGCGCTCATCAAGGACAAGCAGAGCGACAAGCTCTACGTGCTGGCCGCCTCGCAGACGCGCGACAAGGAAGCGCTGACGCAAGACGGCGTCGAGCGCGTGCTCAAAGAGCTCGCCGACATGGAATTCGAGTACATCGTCTGCGACTCGCCGGCGGGCATCGAGACCGGCGCGCTGATGGCGATGCACTTCGCCGACGAAGCGTTGATCGTCACCAACCCCGAGGTGTCGTCGGTGCGTGACTCCGACCGCATCCTCGGCATGCTCAGCAGCAAGACCAAGCGTGCGATCGAAGGCAAGGAGCCGATCAAGGAGCACCTGCTCATCACGCGCTACAACCCGACGCGCGTCGAGGGCGGGCAGATGCTCTCGCTCGAAGACATCCAGGAGATCCTGCGCACGCCGCTGATCGGCGTGGTGCCTGAATCCGAGACGGTGCTCGACGCCTCCAACCAGGGCCTGCCCGCCATCCACCTGAAGGGCACCGACGTGTCCGAGGCTTACAAGGACGTGGTGGCGCGCTTCCTCGGCGAAGACCGTCCGATGCGCTTCGTCGATGCGGCCAAGCAGGGCTTCTTCAAGCGTCTTCTGGGCAGGAGGTAAGGCATGTCCTTGTTGTCTTTCCTCCTCGGGGAAAAGAAGAAGACGGCCTCGGTCGCCAAGGAGCGGCTGCAGATCATCCTCGCCCACGAGCGCAACGACCGTTCGCGGCGGCCCGACTACCTGGCCGACTTGCAGAAAGAGCTGGTTGCCGTCATCTCGAAGTACGTGTCCATCAACCCTGACGACATCAAGGTGCACCTGGAGCGTCAGGACAACCTCGAGGTGCTCGAGGTCAAGATCGAGCTGCCCGAGGCCAAGCTGGCCCGCTAGTACCGTGGCGTTGACGGGCGGGCGCGGCCGGGGCATCTTCGGAACGAACTAGGGCCTGCAAACGCCTGACATGACCACCACCGTCCCCTTCAAGACGCCGCTCGGCCAGGAGGAGCTGCGAACGCGAGGCCACAAGCTGGGCCAGCGGCATCGCACGCTGCTGTTCCTGATCGATGGCCGGCGCCCCTTGGCGGAGGTGCTGAGCCTGGCACACCAGGCAGGCGCCGAGACGCAGCACTTCGAAGACTTGCTGCGCATGGGGCTCGTGGAGTTGCCGCCGGACCCGACGCCGCCACCGCCGCCGCCACTGCCCGTGCTGACCGACGAGGCGGCGCTCACGAGCGTGGACATCGTCGTGGTCGAGCCGCCGGTGGTCGCCGCCAGTGGTGAACCTGGCGCGGGGGGGCCCGACGCCGTGCTGGCGCCGCCGCCGGTGCCACCGCCGCCGGTGGTGGAAGTTCGCCGCATCGCGGTGCCCGACTTGCCGGTGCTTCGCGATCTGCCTGAGGGACCCTTCGAGCGCACCGTGCGGCAGCCGGGGCCGTTCGTGGATCGGCCGGCGGATGATGCCGAGGGTGCTCCGGCTTCGAAGGCCGGCGCCAAGGGCAAGACCAGGACGGCGGGCGCCGGCACCCGCGCCAAGGTTGTTCCTGATCCAGTCCCCGAGGACCCGTTCGAGCGCACTCAGCGCCTGCCCGGCCCATCGTCGGCCGATGCCGTCGCCAAGCCGGCCGCGCCGCGCTCGTCGCCGTTCAAGATGCGCATGGGCAAGAAGGCGGGCCGCAACCTGCCGGTACTGCAAGAGCCGGTCATGCCTTTGCCCCCGGTTGCACCTGCGGCTGAGCCTCTCTCCGCCACGGCCCGTCGCGAGTTGCCGCCGGTGGCCGCCACGCCCGAGCCGGCGCCCTCCCTGGACATCGACCTGCCCATCGCTGACGGCGAAGAGGCCCGGCTTCTGCAGCGTGTGCGCGAGCGGCTCACCGAAGCCCTGCGGCTCGACGCACCACTCTTCAGCGCCCGCACCTTCATGCGCGTGCGCAGCGCGCAGTCGCGCGAGGAATTGATCGACCTCGTGTGGGAGATCCAGGACCACCTGAGCCATCGACGCCGCTCGCACAAGGAGCTGAGCAGCCTGCACGAAGCGCGCGACCTGCTCGGGCTGGGCAACACGCTGGTGGCCGGCGACGAGTCGCGGCCGGACTACCTCGACGAGTAGGGCGGGGCTGCCGCGCTTACTTCGCGACCTCCGCACCACGCTCCTCGAGCAACGCCCGCAGCACGCTGCGATGGCACCACGCCTCGTCCTCGCAGTAGCAGCCGACCGAGAAGTTGGTGTCCTTCGACATCGCCACCAGCAGCTCGATCAGGTGCGAGGCCTCCGGCACCGCCATCTCGCGGCGGTAGCCGCTCACGAAGCGCTTCCAGACGGCTGCATCTTTCTCGGCTGCCGCCTTCAAGGCAGACGCCACCAGCTCCGCACTCGGCGACAGGTTGGGCAGCCACACGTCGTAGAAATCGCGTGATGCGAACTCCGACTTGGGCACGCCGCGCGGCGGGCGCCGCACCGTGCCCAGTCGCAGGCCTTCGCCCTTGGCGCGCGGCTCGCCGAGCCGCACCACGCGGATCACCATCGGCCGGCCCTACTTGCCGATGCCCAGCAGCTCGACCTCGAACTGCAGCGTCGCATTCGGCGGGATCACGCCGCCCGCACCACGCTCGCCATAGGCGATGGACGCCGGGCAGGTGAGCTTGGCCTTGCCGCCCACCTTCATCTTCTGCACCCCTTCGGTCCAGCACTTGATGACGCGGTTGAGCGGGAACTCGGCCGGGTTGTTGGTCTTGTAGGAGCTGTCGAACTCGCGGCCATCGGGAAAGGTGCCGCGGTAATGCACCCGGACCTTGTCGGTGGCGACTGGGCTCGGGCCGTCGCCTTCGCGCAGCGAGCGATACACGAGGCCGGACGGGCTGACCACGGCGCCGGCCTCCTTCGCAGCGGCGGCGAGGGCCGCGTCCGATTGGGCGCTGGCGATGGAGGCGCTTGCGATGGCCAGCGCGGCGATGCACAGTTTGAAATTCATGTCGGCAATGCGTGAAGTGAAGCCAGCCACCATCATCGCCGCGGCGCCGGCCGATGCAATCGGTGCGCGCCGCGAGCGTGGGGCAATGCCGACAGTCGGCGCTGGCTCAGTCAGCGGATGTGACGAAGCGCTGCCTGAACCACTCGTCCAGCATGCGTTTTTCCGGGCCGAGCGAGCCTTGCCCGTAGGTGTCGGGCAAATGCCGCAGGTAGTTCATGTCGGACACCGTCTCCTCTCCGCTGCGCAGCGTCTGGCCGTTGGCCTGCAGCGTGTATCGCAGCGTGATGCGGGGCCAGTCGGCGCCGCCGCGGGCCACGCGCACATCGCGAAGCCGCGCGCCGGGGCGCGTCTCGCCGGCAAGGTCCACGTCCAGCACTTCGATGGTCAGGCTTCGGTCCGCCGCGAGATAGCGCTGGCCGAGCGCCTGCAGGTGGCTTTGCAGTGCATGCAGGTTGCTGTCGCGGTCCCAGGGTGTGGGGCCGGCGTCGGTGAACTGGGTGTTTGACGCGTACGACACGTTCACCGTGCCGGCGTGGACCGCGCCCGGGCCAGCCAGGGCGAGCACCAGGGCGAGCGCGGTGTGAGGGGTGAGACAGGAGAGACGGGCAAGGCGCATGGTCGGCTCCTCAGAAGGCGGGCGGAATGGTCCGCCATCCGATTTTGAGCCCATCACGCTCGCGTGGGTTCACTCCCCCGGCTTGGGCACCGGCTCGTGCTCGCCGTCGTTGGGCTCGGCCGGCACGACCGGCGCGAACTCCGGCTCGACGGGCAGGCTGTTCTGCTCCGATTCATCCTGATGGGGCTGTCCCGGGAGGGTGGCCATGCTGGGGCTCCTTGGCTGCACGCACATTCAACCCTAGGCCCTCGCGCGCTGCACTGCAACCGAAGGGGCATCGGCGTGCCCGGTGGGTGGCACGGCGACCGCCGCCTCAGCGCACTCCGGCTTCGGCCAGCGATGCGCGCAGCGTCATCGCCCCGCGCACGATGAAGAAGATGGCCAGCGCATGAAAGCCCACCGGCATCCAGTCGGCGAAGCGCACGTACAGCAGCGCGTCCAGGGCATAGACCACCAAGCCAAGGACGAACGGCCAGAGACGCCCCTGGCGCGCCTTCAGGCCCATGAGAAAGAAGAAGCCGACAACAAGAAAATCGATGGCGAAGCCGATCGCCTTGTTGCTCTCGAAAACGGCGTCCGACACAGCGGTGATGCCCAGGCCGATCACGAAGTTGGTGTTGCTGCCGCTGTGGAACATCACGGTGTTGACGAGCGAGAGCCCGGCAATCCACCAGAACCAGCGAGCACCCGACTGGACGAGCGGGTTGGCGGCGGCGATTTCGGCGCGCGTGGGCGCAGGCGTCTGGACGACGGCGGTGTCGGTCATTGGTTCCCCCCGGTGATGCGGCCTCGTGCGGGCCTGCAGTCTGTGAATCGAAGCCGCGACGATACGCGAGGGCCGGGCAGGTGTCTGTTCAGGAAACCCTTGACGCGGCGCGACTGCGCCGGGTGTCGCGCCGCAGCCGGGTCAGCGTGTCGCCTTGTCGGGCGGGATGGGCGCTTGCGGGTCTTCGTCGGCAGCGCCGAGCACCGGTGCGGACACGGCCTTGCCGAGCGATTCGAGGACGTTGTCCTCCGTCTTGTGCGGGATGGACGAGCTGGGCGACTTGTCCTTTCGCGCCTCGGCGCGGGCGCGTTGCATGGCCTCGACGTCGACCTTGTCTTCGGCGTTGGGTGGGGTGCGGTCTTCAGGCATGGAGGGCTCCGTTGGTGGACGTGAACACGTCCGGCAAGCGGCGCGCCCGAGCCGGTCCTTGCTGTCAGGTCCGGGCTTCCGCGAGTGTCTTCACCCGCTTCAAGGCGCGACGGCGGATCCAGCCGCTCGCCGGGCGGATCAGCACCCAATAGGGCGTGAAGCGCCGCCGGGATGCGTCGTCCGGGCAATGCACGCGCGTCACCGTGCGCAGCCGAGTCGCATCGCCGGCTGGGTCGACCGCAAAGCTCATCACCAGCTTCGGAACACCGGGTTCGCGATAGGCCGCGAAGTCCTCGGCGGTGTCGATGCGCACCAGGCCGCCGGCGGACTTCCAGAAATGGCCGACCAGGCCGAAGGCGATCTCGCGGTCGGCATCGCGGCCGAGCGGCGTGAAGCGGTGCAAGCCGAAGTTGCGCCAGGTATCGGGCCGCTCTCGTGGCGCGAACACCTCGGCCAGGCGCGCCGGAATGCCGCGGATGCGCAGCAAGGCCGCGACGATGGGGTCGTCGCCGAGGTCGACGCGGGTGGCCAGGTCCAGCACATGGCGCGCGCTTGCCTGGATGGTGATGTCGTGCGTTTCCGCGAACTGGAAATCGGGAAGGTAGCGCTGCAGGAGTGACATGCCGCGAGCTTAGCGACAAGCGGCCCATGTACGCGGCAGGGCACCCGGATTGCCCCTCCAGATGTACGACGCCATACCGGAGAACAGACCATGCCCGAAACCACTGCCCAAGCCTGCAAGACCATTGCCGCGAGCCCCGATGCCGTGTGGAAGGCGCTCGTCACGCCCGAGATCATCAAGCAGTACTTCTTCGGCGCCGATGTCGAGAGCGACTTCGAGGTGGGCAGCCCCATCCGCTTTCGCGGCGAGTTCAAGGGCAAGAAATACGAGGACAAGGGCGAAGTGCTGGATGTGCAGCCCGGCCGGTGCCTGAGCGTGTCGCACTGGAGCCCGCTGAGCGGCCAGCCCGATGCGCCCGAGAACTATCACGTCGTCACCTACGCGCTCGAGCCTGACGGCGCGAGCACGCGGGTGACCCTGACACAGGCGAACCTGCAAGGCGGCGTGAAGCCGTCGGATGTCGACCAGCGCGAGGAGTTCGAGAAGAACTGGCGCATGGTGCTCGACGGCCTCGACAAGGCCGTGGCACAGCGCTGACCTGCCGGGATCGATCCGTCGCTCGTGCGGTCACCATGCCCGCAAGAGTTCGGGCCTACAGGTACCCCTTTTTCGCCGGCTCGTTCCACCAGTTGTTGGCGCGGCCGTCCATGTACTTGATGGGCAGCGTCTCCAGCACTTCGGCGTCGACATCGTCCAGGCTGGTGACGTTGATCGACACATAGGCGCCGCCCACTTCCGGGATGTCGCCGGTGGAGAAGGGTTTGCCGCCGCAGTGCTTGCAGAAGACGTGGTGGGCCTGGTGAGTGTTGAAGCCGTACTCGCTGAGATCGCCTTCGCCCGCGAGCAGCTGGAAGGCGGGCGGCTTGATGACCGCACCCCACCAGCGGTTCTTGCTGCAGTACGAGCAGTTGCAGCGGCCGGTGCCGGCCTGCAGGTCGATGTCTGCCTGGAAGCGGACGGCGCCGCAATGGCAGCTGCCGTGGTAGGTCTTGAGCATGGCGAATCCCTGAGCGAGTGTTGAAGTGCTGCCCGTCACTCTAGGGCCGCACTCCTGACAACGTGTTGTCAGGATGTGTGCGCCATGTGCAGGTCAGCGTCCGCCGGAGAAGAGGCGCACGGCGGTGTCGAAGGTCCAGCTTCGGCGAACCTCGATCACGTCGTAGTCCTGCGCCAGATCGGCGGGGAAGGGAGGGAAGGGCGCGAGCGATTGCACGATGCGCCGCACCGCGTCATCTACCTCGGGCGAGCCGCTGGAGCGGTTGATGACGATGTTCTCGACGCTGCCGTCACGTCGCATGGCGACCGTGACCAAGGGGCTTTCGTAGCTTCCCGCCTTCACGCCCTTCACGAGTTCGAGCGTTGCGTTCATCTCCACCTTCTGGCGCCAGCCTTCGGCATACATCACCACGTTCATGTCGCGGTCGGTGCGGCCGGTGATGAGCTTGCGTCGCGAACTGGGCACGGGTGGCGGCACCGGCGGCAGCGGCACTTGCAGGATGGGCTTGCTCTCGGGTGCGCGCGGCGCGGGGGCAGCAGGCATTCGCGATGCGGGGTTGCTGCCTGCGGCGCTGCCCGGTGCGTTCCCTTCGCCCTTGCCTTTGCCGCCGCCGGGCGTGTCGCGACCGCCTTCACCGCCGGCGCCTGGTGCGCCTGCGCGGTCGGGCTGGCCGGGGCGGGTGCCGGTGTCGGGCCCTTTGAGCGGGCCGGGTTCTGTGGTGGGCCGCCCGCTGGCGGATGTGCCGGGTTGGGCGCTGGGCGGCGTGGCAGGAAGGGCCGCGGCGGCCCGTTGCGCGGCCTGACGCTGCTGTTCGAGCTGCTCCGCCTGGCGGCGAGCGGTCTCGGCTTGCTGCCGCGCTTGTTCGTCCGCCGCGCGCTGGCGCTCCTGCTCGGCCTTCTGCCGCGCTTCGGTTTCACGAGCGCGGGCCTCGACCTCGGCTTGTCGGCGGGCCTCTTGCTCCTGCGCCTGCTTGATGAGTTCGGCTTGGCGGCGCGCTTCGAGTTCGCGGGCTTGTCGCGCGGATTCCTGGCGCGCGGCCTCTTCGCGCAAGGCCTGCTGGCGCAAAATCTCCTGGCGTTCCGCTTCCCGTCGGACGGCCTCATCGCGGGCGGCGGCTTGCCTGAGCGCTTCCTGCCTCGCTGCCTCCTGCCTCGCAGCCTCCTGTCTCGCGGCTTCCTGCCTCGCGGTTTCCTGTCGGGCCGCCTCTTGACGCGCGGACTCCTGCCTTGCCGCTTCGGCACGAGCCGCCTCCTGGCGCTGCGCTTCCTGCTTCACGGCTTCTTGACGGAGCGCTTCCTGTCTCGCTGCTTCTTGCCTGGCTGCTTCTTGTCGAGAGAGCTCTTCGCGCATGGCTTCCTGCCGAGCGAGTTCCTGCCGGGCGGCCTCCGCTTGTGTCGCTGCGATGCGTGCTGCTTCTCGCTGTGCAGCCTCCCGCTGTGCAGCCTCCCGCTGTGCGGATTCCTGTTGTGCGGCTTCTGCGCGCGCGGCAGCGACGCGGACGGCCTCCTGCCGACTCGCTTCGAGCCGCACGGCCTCTTGACGCGCCGCCTCTTGCCTTGCGGACTCTTCGCGCGCTTGCTCTTGGCGGATCTGCTCCTGACGAGCCTGCTCCTGGCGCACCTGCTCTAGCCGCACCTGCTCCTGTCGCGCCTTCTCTTGCCGCAGTTGTTCCTGCCGCAGCGACTCCTGCCGCTGCGCTTCGGCCCGGGCGGCCTCGGCGCGGATGGCTTCCTGGCGCTTCACCTCTTCGGCCTTGCGCGCTTCTTCTGCCAGCGCCTGCTGCCGTGCTGCTTCCTCCTGCCGCACCGCTTCCTGCCGACGAGCCTCTTCCTCGCGCGCTGCGCGGGCCGCCTCTTCGCGTTCTCGTTCGCGCGCTGCCTGCTCGGCTTCTTCTTTCTCTTTCAAGCGCTTCGCCGCTGCGGCCTGGGCCTGCGCCTGGGCCAGAGCCGCGGCCTCGCTCGCGCGGTTGTCAGGCGCCTGGGCCGCGGGCGACTCCACAGGCTTGGGCATGTCGAAGGAATCCTCGACCGGCTGCGCCTGTGCCAAGACCTCTGGATGCGGCACAGGCGGTGGTGGCGGAGCCGGTCGAGGGACCGGCTTCGGCACGGGCCGCGCGGCCATGCGCTTTGCCGGCGGAGGTGGCGGTGCCGGCCGGGGTGGTGGCGGGGGCGGTGGCCGCGGTGGCGGTGGCGCCGGCAACACACGCGGCTTGGGCGCAGGCGGCTTCGGCGCCGGCCTCGGCGGTATCGGCAAAGGCCGTGGCACGGGGGCCGGTAGGGGCACCGGTGGCGGCGGTACGGGCGGTGCCTGGCGGAGCACGTCGGCCTGGGCGAATCGCCAAGCCTGCGAGGCCGCCTCCGACGGTGCGTTCGGTGCGCTCAACACCAGCGCACCGGCCGCGCTCGCTGCCACGGATGCACTCGTTGACGCGACGGGCGATGCCGGTGGCCTGAAGGCCGGTGCGAGCGTCACGGTCAGTGGTGGTGCAGCCCTCGAATCACCTTGGGCCGCGGTCTGGCCGGATCCACCAACCCCTGGTGGCTTGAGCTGCAAGCTGAGGATGGCCGCATGCACCAGCAGGGAAATCAGCAGTGCATGCGACAGCCTGAACTTTGCGCGGCGACGACGACGCCCCTTGCGCCGTTTCGAGCTCGAGCGCTTGCGGCTCGAGCCTGGGCGGCCGGGGTGATGGGAACTGTGGCGACCCGAATGCGGCCGCGGGGTGCGAACCTGTGTCGCCATGGGCTTGCGGACGTTTCCACCGTGCCGCGAGCGCGGCCCTCAAGCGGCGGATTGTGGACTCGCAAGCTTAAGAAAACCTAATAAACGGCCCGCGGGGCGACGGCTGCTTACGTCCCTTGCGACTTGGGAGGAATTGCCTTCGTCCAGTCCTCCACATCCTTCTCGGACATGGTGCCGAACGGCACGCGTCCGTCCTCGTAGCCCTGTTCACGCGTGTCGGGCAGGTACTGCTCGCGCGACAGCAGGGTGCCGGCGCACACCTGCGTCTGGGGTGGTGGCAGCTGCGCCTCGTGCCGCAAGCGGTCCATCAGCTCGTGCAGGAGCCATGGCGGCATCAACGCCCGCTCGCCGGGGTAGATGAAGCCGAAGAGCACCAGGTGGCTCAGCAGGACCCGCCAGTGCGTACCGAAGCGGTCACGCAAGCGCATCCAGTCCATGTTGCCGGCGCAGGCCTTGAGCAAGTGGGCCACGTCGGCGCCGTCGTAGCGCTCGCGCTCCATGATGAAGGCTTTGGTCCACAGCGTTTCCTCGGCGGGGCACACCAGCACGGGCTCGCCCAGCACTTCGGATTCGCTCGCATGGCGGAACCAGTCGTCCTCCACCGGCGACAGGCCGTTGCCCGAGTTGAAGATCAGGTCCACGAAGACATCGCCGCAGTGCGCCTTGGCGAGCCAGTGCGGGAAGGTGAGCTCCGTGTGATAGCCGAACTTGGCGAGCGTGGTCTCCACGCGTTCGTAGTCGGCACGGCGGATGAAGAGGTCCAGGTCCTTCGTGTCGCGGTGGATGCCGGTGTAGTGCGCGAAGGCGAAGGCGCCGCCCACGAGGAAGGGAATGCCGTCGGCGTTCAGCGCCCGCAACACCTGCCGGTAGAAGGTGGTCGCATCCGAATCCATCTGGTGCCAGGGCAAGACCCCGGTGAAGACTGCTGCCATGGGTGCCTTGTAGAGGTGTGTCCTGCCCAGCTCAGAGCAACGGGCATGCCGGGAGCGGGCGCACGGATTGCAGGAGAGGGGCACAACGACTTCCACTGAAGAGGAATGAGCATGGGCGCCGAGCTATCCAAGACCGTCCGTTTCGCCTGTGTCGGCGACATCCACTGCACCAAGGATTCCGCCGGGTCCCTGCGCAACTTCTTCTCCCAGGCGAGCGAAGCTGCCGACGTGCTGCTGCTGTGTGGAGATTTGACCGACTACGGCATGGTCGTCGAGGCGAAGGTGCTGGCCGACGAGCTGAGCGTGGTGTCCAAGCCCATGATTGCGGTTCTCGGCAACCATGACTATGAATCCGGCATTCCGGATGAAGTGCGCAAGGTGCTCAACACCGCCGGCGTGCAGGTGCTGGATGGCGAGGCGGTGGAAGTGCTGGGCGTGGGCATCGCGGGCGCCAAGGGCTTTTGCGGTGGATTCGGGCGCGGCTCGCTCGGGCCTTGGGGCGAGCAGGCCATCAAGGTGTTCGTGAACGAGGCCATCCAGGAGGCGCTGAAGCTTGAATCGGCGCTGGCGAAGCTGCGCACGCCGCGGCGGATTGCGCTGCTGCATTACTCGCCCATCGTGGGGACGGTGGAGGGGGAGCCGGTGGAGATCTTTCCGTTCCTCGGCAGCAGCCGGCTCGAGGACCCGCTGGTGCGCTACCCGGTGGATTGGGTGGTTCACGGCCATGCTCACCGTGGCGCGTTGGAAGGCAAGACGGTGAGCGGTGTGCCGGTTTACAACGTGGCGAAGCCTTTGCTGCAGCGGATGATGGCTGACAGGCCGCCGTTCAGGGTGCTGGAGGTGGTGGTGGAGGCGGCCGTCGCGGCGTAGAGCTCGCGCTGGAACGAGGGCGCTGTTCAAGGCCGCCATTCGCCGAACTGGGCGGGTTTGGCCGCGTTCATCCGCCGCTTGCCCATGGGTGTCAGGCGCGACCATGCGAGGCATACCGCAAGCTGCCCGGAGACCGCGCCCCATGGACACCAAGACCCGCCCCGAACTCATTGCCGGCGAAGAAGGCGCGCTGCTGCGCCTGCGCGCCTTGCTCGACCATGCGCCGACGGCGATGGCCTTCGTGCGCGGGGGCCGGTTCGAGGTGGTCAGCGATGCGATGAACCACCTGTTCGGGCACGACGAAGGTGCGGGTCTGGCGGGTGGGAGCGTGGCATCGACCCAGGTGTCGCCTGCTGCGCACGCGATGCTCGTCGAGCGTTTGGCCGCAGCCTTTACGGGCGGCCGGCCTCTGGACGAAGAGATCGAATACGTGCGCCGCGACGGCAGCCGCTTCTGGGGCCGTCTGCAGGCGCAACCGGTGCAGTGGAATGCCAAGGACGACGACACGCTGTGGATCGTCGAGGACGTTTCCGTGGCCCGCCAGCAGCGCCTGCAACCGCGCTGGGGCACGCGGCACGACCCGGTGACCGAGCTTGCCAACCGCCGCGAATTCGAGCGTCGAGTGGCCGACCATGTGGGCAGCCAGCGGCGCCTGCCGGTGTCGGTGGTGTGGGTGGACATCGACCACTTCCGCGAGGTGGCGGCGCGCTTTGATGCGGAGGCTGCGGATCGGTTTCTCTATCTCATCGGCCGTTTGCTGGTGAGCAAGGTGCGGGCGTCGGATGTGGTGGCGCGGATCGAGGCTGATCGGTTTGCGGTGCTGCTGCCGGAATGTGATCAGCACTATGCGCAGTTCGTCGGTGAGAAGCTGCGCTCGTCAGTCGCAGGGTATCGGCTGCGCTGGGGTGTGCAGTCGACCAAGGTGAAGTGCTGCGTGGGGGTGGTGCAGCTGCATCGCTCGCTGGACACGGTGGAATCGGTGCTGGATGCCGCGGCCGAGGCGTGCAATCGGGCGAAGGAAGCGGGCGGGGACAGCGTGAGGCTGTTCGTGCCGGAGGCGAGTGGGGATACGCAGATGGCGGGGTTGGATTGAGGCCTCCCCTGGTAACGGCGACTAGCCGTGCTTGCCCCCTGAGGCTGTTGACCGACCTGCCTTCGGCATCCGAATCGGCTTCGCCACACCAAGTGCAACGCCGATCTTGTTGGTCTTCACCGCGGCTGCCTTCAACGCTCGCTTGATTTCGGGCGTGCTCAGCGCGAAGCGTTCTTTGCGATCTTTTGAAGCTTTAGCCATGAACTCTCCAGAAGGATTTCGGTGGGTTCGCCTTCCGCGCCGTGTGCTACTTCGGCGGGCAAAGCATCAGTGAGACTCTCGTGGACCACCCAGCTGTTGGCTAGCGGCATGTAGAGCTCAAACAGATTGATAGCGCTGCGTCCAAATCGTCGCTGAACAACATCGCGCGGAATGTAGTGCCCACCGGTCTCACACGGCGCAAGACGCGGCGATACGACTCTGCGGCGGACGGTTGGATGACATAGAAGAGCCGCACCGTATAACCAGCGTCCCGAAGGCGCCGCAGAAATGGCGCAAACGACCGGCTGGACAGTGTGCTCTCGAAGCCAAACTCATTCCTGCCTCGCTCAGCGCGCGAAGTCGGTGGAGCATGATTCGCCCGGCCTCCATTGCGACGGTCGAGGCATTGGGTCCCGACAGGCCCTGCGCAATCCGATCAGCATTCACGAACTCGCTGATCCCCATCGCCTGCAGCAGGCCCTCTGCGTAGGTGGTCTTGCCCGCACCGTTTGGCCTGCCGATGACGACGACGGTGGGAGCAGACTTCCGTGAACGATTGGAAGACTGCGCTTTCACTTGCCCCAAGAATCCTTCAACCCCGTCACCCGATTCAACACCGGCTTGCCCCTCACGTGATCCACCCGATCCGCCACGAAGTACCCGTGCCGCTCGAACTGGAACTTCGCGTCCTTCTCCGCTGACAGCAACGAAGGCTCGACAAACCCCTGCACGACCTTCTTGCTTTGCGGATTCAGCACCGTCAGGAAATCCCGCCCGCCTGCATCTGGCTGCCCTTCAGTGAACAGCCGGTCATACAAGCGAATCTCCGCCGAAATCGCGTCATGCACACCCAGCCAGGTGATCGTCCCCTTGACCTTCACCGCGTCCGCCCCCGGCGTGCCGCTCTTGGTGTCCGGCACCAGTTTCGCGAGCACGGCCGTCACCGCGCCTGACGCATCCTTCTCCGCCCCGGTGCACTCCACCACATAGCCGTACTTCAGTCGCACCTTGTTCCCCGGGAACAAGCGGAAGAATCCCTTCGGCGGTACCTCGGCAAAGTCATCGCGTTCGATCCACACCTCCGGCCCCAGGCTGAACTGACGCAAACCAAGCTCCGGCAGATGCGGATGCGCAGGCGCCGAGCAAGCCTCGCGATGCCCTTCGTTGCCGAACACCTCCGCCCAATTCGTGAGCTTCAGCTTGATCGGGTCCAGCACCGCCATCGCCCTCGGCGCCTTGCCTTCCAGGTCATCCCGCAGCGCGATGTCCAGCGACGAGTAATCGATCCACCCCCCAGCCTTGCTCACACCACTGCGCTCAGCCATCAGCTTCAAGCTCTCCGGCGTGTACCCACGCCGGCGCAGGCCGACGAGGGTGGGCATGCGCGGGTCGTCCCAGCCGCTCACATGGCCTTCGTCCACCAACTGCTTGAGCTTGCGCTTGCTGGTGACGATGTAGGTGAGGTTCAGCCGCGCGAATTCGTACTGCTTGGGCAGCGGGTGCTTGAGCAGTCCGAGGTCGGCCAGGCGTTCGAGCAGCCAGTCGTAGAAGGGCCGCTGGTCTTCGAACTCGAGCGTGCAGATGCTGTGGGTGATGTTCTCCAGCGCGTCCTCGATGGGGTGCGCGTAGGTGTACATCGGGTAGATGCACCACTTGTTGCCGGTGTTGTGGTGCTCCGCATGCTTGATGCGGTAGATGGCCGGGTCCCGCAGGTTGATGTTGGGGCTGGCCATGTCGATCTTGGCGCGCAGCACCATCGCGCCATCGGCATGCTTGCCGTCGCGCATCTCGCGAAAGCGCGCGAGGTTGGCCTCGGGCGCGCGGTCGCGGAAGGGGCTGTTGGTGCCGGGCGTGTTGAAGTCGCCGCGGTTGTGGCGCATCTCGTCGGGCGTCTGCTCGTCCACGTAGGCCAGGCCCGCGCTGATGAGCGCCTCGGCCGCGCGGTACATGAAGTCGAAGTAGTTGCTGGCGTAGTAGAGGTGGCTGGTGCCGTTGGCATTCCAGTCGTAGCCCAGCCACTTCACCACGTCGATGATGCCGTCGACGTACTCCTGCTCTTCCTTCTCGGGGTTGGTGTCGTCGAAGCGCAGGTGGCCGACGCCGCCGTATTCCTTGGCCAGGCCAAAGTTGAGCCAGATGCTCTTGGCGTGGCCGATGTGCAAGTAACCGTTGGGCTCGGGCGGGAAGCGGGTGCGGATCTTCGCGGGGTCCGGTGCGCCCGTGCCTTGTTGCGCTGCATCACCGGGCGCACCGCTCCATTGGCGGCCGGCGTAGGTGCCCTGGGCGAGGTCGCGCTCGATCACCTGGCGCAGGAAATTGCTGGGCTTGTGGTCGGCCTCGGCGGCACCGGCCGCGGGGGCGTTGTTCTTGGGTGAATTCATGGGAGCGTCTGGGAGCAGTCGACGGTGCGGAAGGCCCGTCGCGAAGTGCGGCTGATTCTATCGGCGGGGCCCTGTCTGCAGGCATGTGCGCGATGTTCGCGCGCGCGCTCTTTTGTGGCGCCTAGGGGCCGTTGCAAGCGCTTCGGGTCTGAAACGCTCCTTTACCTTGTAAGACGTTTCAGGCGTCAACGCCGGGCGCCCGCGCGGGGTTTTGGAAGGCAAGCGCAGAACATGCGCTCGAACAGGAGCTCAGCATGAAAAAGCAGATTGCCCTTGCCTTCGCCGCCCTCGGCTGCGTCATGGCCGCCACATCCGCGCAAGCGGGCAGCCGTGTGTCGTGGTCGGTGGGCATCAATGTGCCGGCCGTGACCACGGTGGTGTCCAGCGGCCCGATGTACGCGCCGGCCCCGGTGGTCTATGCGCCGGCGCCGGTCTATGTGGAAGAGCCGGTGGTGTACGCGCCGCCCCCGCCGCGGGTGGTGTACCGCCCGGTGCCGGTGGTTTATGGCGCACCGGTGGTGTACGGGCCGAGGCCAGTGGTCTACGGCGGCTATTACCGCACCGGCTGGCACAACGGCTGGCGTGAGCGGGAGTGGCATGAGCATCACGACCGCGACCATGACCGCGGCTGGGACGAGACTCGCCGCCGTCACTGATCAACGTCATTCAAGAACGCCTCGCTGCAATGAACAAGGGCCCCACTCGGGGCCCTTGTTTCGTCTGACGCGCCGGCGCACAGGTCGAGCGCGGCGCGTGAGGTGGCTCACTGCTCCAGCCGGCGCATGCGAGCGATCTCTTCCTGCAGCATCTGCCGCCGAAAGCCTTCACCCTGCAGCGACACGAAGGTCACGAGCCCGTGAATGGCCAGGCCCAGGCCCCAGCCGAGCAGCGGGAACATGTGCCATGCGCCGCCGCCCGTCACCTGGTTGACCATGAACAGCCCGCCGTTGACGCAGGCAAATACCAATGCGTGGATGAAGAAGCCGACCTTGCGGCGCACGCGGCGCTCTGCGCGGGCTTCGAGGCTGTAGTCATTGCGGGCGTAGTGGCGGCTCATGGTCATCTCCTTGGGGTGGGTGTGCAGGGACAAAAACGGTGTCAGTGAACGAGGCCCAGCGTGTGCTTCCACAGCAGGTCGCCGAGGAAGCGTCCGGGCAAGAGGGTGAACAGGCCTGCGACCACGCAGGCGCCGAAGAACATGCGCGTCATCAGCTGGCGGTGGCCGGCGACGTTGCCGCGGCGGATGCGCCAGATGCCGGTCGGCAGGCCCACGGCCACGAAGGCGGTGAAGGCGTGGATGGGTGTGTAGCCCGCGATGTTGGGCAGGTGGTAGTCGCGGATGAAGGCGCTGGAGATGGCGACGGTGGCCATCAACCCCACCCAGGTCCAGCCCAGCATCTTGTGGTTGACGGTGCCCTTGCGGCGGCGCATCACGACGATGCCGATGACCAGCGCGACCAGTGCGGCAAAGAGGTGCAGCGCGATCAGCGGCCGGGTCTCGATGAGGGTGGCGATGTGTTCCATGGCGCTCATCTTCGGCGAGGCAGGCGACCCGCGGAAGGGTCACGCGATGAAACGCGCCACGAGCTGACGAAGCGGCTGCTGTACGACGTGAAATGCAGGCCTGCAATCACGATGAAGCGCATTGCCGCGATGCTCGCAAGCAATGCGCCGTGTCACATCGCCTTGAACAAGTGCGCGTACATCCGGCTCACGGTCAGCTTGTCATCGTGCCCACGCAGTGTGAGCGTGACCTTGCCTGCCTCATCCCGCAGCGCCGTGCCGATGGCATCGCAGCGCACGATGGTGCCGCGGTGGATCTGCCAGAAGCGGTTCGCATCGAGCTGCGGCTGCAGCTCGCGCAGCGAGGTGCGGATGAGGTGCTCGCGCTCGGCAGTGATGACGCGCACGTACTTGTCCGCCGCTTCGAAGTACAGCACCTCGTCCACCGGCACCATGTGGATGGCATTGCCCACGCCCGCCTGGATGACCTTGAGCGTGCCTTGCTGCGCCGGTGCCGCGCCGGCCGCGGTGCCGACGCCGCCTTGCGCGACCAGGCCACGCAGCTGCTGCATCACGTCGTCCAGGCTGGGCGTGCCTGATTGCGGCTGTGCGCGCTGCGCCAGCGCCGCCTGCAGCCGAGAGCAGGTTTGCGCGAGCCGCTCGGGCAGCACCGGCTTGAGCACGTAGTCCACTGCCGCGCGCTCGAAGGCCTGCAGCGCGTACTGGTCGTAGGCGGTGACGAAGACGATGAGGGGGAAGGGCCTGGGGGCGTCCTCGGGCCAGTCCTCGGCGATGGCCTGCGCGGCTTCGAGGCCCGTCATGCCGGGCATGCGGATGTCGAGGAATAGCAGGTCGGGCTCGAGCGTGAGCGCCTGCTGCACGGCGGCTTCGCCGTGGCCGACGCTGGCGACGATCTTGAGTTCAGGCCACAGGCGCTGCAGTTCGGCCTGCAGGTTGGCGGCGAGCAATGGCTCGTCTTCGGCGATGAGGGCGGTGGGCATGGGACGTGATTCTGACGCGTCCGCGGCCTCGAAGCCCGAGGCTCGGCAAGATGCCTTCAGGCCATCGGCACCCGCACCGTCGCCACCACGCCGCCCTTGTCGTCGCCCGCCTCCGCCAGCTCCAGCGACGCGTCGTTGCCATGCAGCGTTGAAAGCCGCTCGCGCACATGCTTGAGCCCGAAGTGCGTGCCGCCGGCACCGCTCACGCCCAGGCCAGCACCGGTGTCGCGCACGCGCAGCACGAGATTGCTGCCTTCGCGCGCTGCGGTCACGATGAGCCGCCCACCATCCACATGCGGCTCCAGGCCGTGCTTGATGGCGTTTTCCACCAAGGGCTGCAGCAGCAGCGGCGGCACCATCTGCTCGGCCAGCTCGGGCGGCAGCTCCAGCGATGGCTGCAGCCGGTCACCCATGCGGATCTTCATGAGCTCGAGGTAGTCCCCGATGCGCGCGAACTCCGCCGACAGCGGATGCGCCCGGGAGCGTGAGGCTTCGAGCGTGGCGCGCAGGAACGCGATCAGCCGGTCGAGCATGGCCTGGGCGCGCGGCGGGTCCATGCCGATGAGCACGCGCAGGTTGGCCAGTGTGTTGAACAGCATGTGCGGCTCGAGCTGCGATTCGAGCAGCTTGAGCTGCGTCTCGGCCGCCTGGCGCCGTGCCGTCTGCGCCTGCGCCTCGCTCATCGCGAGCCGCTCCTTCGTGTAGAAGAAGTAGGTCGCGAGGATGCCGGGGATGAGCGAGAACAGGAGCACCCCCAGCGCCTGGCGGAAGTTGCTGCCGTCGATGATGCCCGGGTCGTGGCGGCCGGTCATCAGATTGGCCAGCGCGTTGCCGAGGACCGCGCCCGCGAAGGTGCCCACGAGCATCACGGCGATCATCCACTTCCAGCCCGGCCAGTGGCCGAACTTGGTGTTGTCGCGGTCGTTGCGGTGCACCCAGCGCGCGGCGAGGATGCGCCCCGCATCGATGAAGAACCAGCAGCCCAGCGTGTAGCTCGTCGCGTAGGCGAGGGTGAACATCGGGTTGGTGTTGTACAGGCCGCTGATGACCAGCGCGACGATGCAGGAGATGAGCACGCTCCTCAACCCGCGCATGGCAAAGCCGGGGCGCTTGGCAGGCGGGCGGGCTGGGGATGTCTCGGTGAGCATCGCCGATTCTGGCTCAGGTGCGTCCAGGCTCAGACCGTGCCGTTCAGCGCGCGGTGCGCCACCTTCCACATCGCAGCGCCCCGGCCGAAGAACACGCCGCTGAAGCTGCCGTACAGCAGGCTCACGCCGGTGGCGAAGGCGGCGTCGTGCGCGAAGGACGAGTGCATCGCAAGCGTCACGCCGACGGCGAACTTGGTGATGAACAGGGCGAGGATGGTCACCATCGGCCACCAGCTGCCGGGCACGCGCAGCAGGCGGTCGGCGGCCGACCAGCTCACGCCACGGCCGGCGCCCAGGTTCAGCATCAGCGTGGCGGTGGTGGCCAGGCCCGCGGCCCACAGCAGCAAGGGCAGCGGCTGGGCGCCGAAGACCGAGGTCACGCCGTACAGCGAGAGCCCCACCATGACCATCGGCATGATGATTGCGCGGCGCAGGGTGATCGAGCGCGGGAAGGCTTGCGAGAGCCCGAGCGCGATGAGCGCGGCGAGCAGGCCCCAGACCCAGGTGGGGGTGTTCTGCAGGATGGCGATGAACATGGTGCGGTCCTCGTGAAGGTTGTTGGGGTGGAGTGAATGGACGCACTGTGCCGACGGGTGGCCGGCCCCGCGATGGGTGTGCGACGAAACGCCCCGAGCGGGCGCGAAATGTCGATGGGCGCGGCTGTATGGAGGGCAGGGCCTGGCCTGTGGGGCAGTGAGTCCGGCCAAGACCGTGACGGGTTTCCCATGGCGGTGGGGGCTCTTCGAAAGCGGCTGGACACGACGCCTGTATATTTGTACAGTGTTTCCAGTCTTCTCAAATGGACGTCATGCCCCCCGCCGTTTCTGCCTCCCTCGCCACGACACCTGCCAGCCCGGTGTTCGGACGGGTCGAGCACGCGGGGAGCCGGGGTGAACTCCCGGCACAGCGCCCCCCTCATCGCACCCCGGCGCCGCCTCCTGAAACCCTGCATCCCTCGCTCTGGCTGGGCCACCAGCTCGGCCGTCAGGCCGAGCATGCCGTGTCCAGCGGTTTTCCAGCGCTTGATGCCGAGCTGCCCGGCGGCGGCTGGCCGCGGCGGGTGCTGAGCGAGCTGCTGCTGCCGCACCCGGGCGTGGGCGAAATGCGCCTGCTCAGCCGCAGCCTGGCTGCCGTCCAGCACGAAGGGCGGCTTGTGATGCTCTTCGACCCGCCCGAGACGCTGTGCGCCTGGGCGCTGTCTCAGATGGGGCTGGACGTGGACCAGCTGCTCGTCGTCAACACCCGCTGCAAGGTGGTGGCCGGCAGCGACAGCCTGTGGGCGCTGGAGCAGGCGCTCAAGAGCGGCCACGTCGGCGCGGTGCTGGCCTGGCTGCCGCCGCGCCTGCGGGCCGAGCGGCTGCGCCGGTTGCAACTGGCTGCCCACGCGCACGACGGCCCGGCCTTCGTCATCCGTGAAATGACGGCCCAGCAGCGCCCCACCGCCGCGCCGCTGCGGCTGGCCTTGAAGCCGGGCGGCGCCGACGTGTTGAACCTGCGCGTGCTCAAGCGCCGTGGGCCGCCGCTTGAATCACCCCTGCGCCTCGCGCTGCCGCCGGTGCTGTCGGCCGCGGCCCGGCAGCGGGCAGGGCAGGTCATCGACGGGCCGGCGCAGCGTGCGGACGTGCTGTCGCAGGTACTGCCTTCGGCCACCTTCATCAACCTCGCGTCCTGAGAAGCTGGGGTGATGCATGGCCGCGGCAGACATGGGCCTCTGGATTGCGCTGCATTTGCCGATGCTCTCGCTCGAATCATTCGGCGCGACGCTGGCCGGCGACGGCGTGCAGGACGTGCATTCCATGCCGCAGCCGGTGGCGCTGATGGACGCCCACCACATCGTGAGCGCCAATGCAGCGGCGCTCGCCATGGGCGTGCGGCCCGGGCTCAAGCGGGCCACGGCGCTCGCGTTGTCGCCCGACATCGTGCTCGGCCAATCCGATTCGGCGCGCGATGCACAGGCCATCCTGAGCGTGGCGCATGCGGCGCTGGCCTTCACGCCCTCGGTCACGCTCGCTGCACCGCCTGATTTGCACACCGCCCCGCACACCGTGCTGCTCGAAGTGCGAGCCAGCCTGCGCTACTTCGGCGGCTTCAACAAGCTGCTCAAGCGCCTGCAGGCCACGCTTGCGCCCCTGCGCCACGTGGTGCATTGCGCGAGCGCCCCCACGCCCGAAGGCGCCGCCCTGCTCGCGCGCCTGCCCGACCCGCCCGAAGGCCGGCATGCGATGGACCTGCCCATGCTCAACCGCATGCTCGATGCCGTGCCGCTGTGGCTGGTGGGCCCGGGGCGCGAGCACTGGGAGGCGCTGCAGGGCATGGGCCTGCGCACGCTGTACGACCTGCGAGGCCTGCCTCGCAGCGGCCTTGCGCGACGTTTCAGCGAAGACCTGCTCGACGACATCGACCGTGCGCGCGGCGCCAAGCCCGACCCTCGCCAATGGGTGGCCCTGAGCGACACCTTCGACAGCCGGCTCGAACTCTTCGCCCGTGCCGACACCACCGAGCAGGTGCTGCATGGTGCGTCCATGCTGCTCGCGCGGCTGGTGTCGTGGGCGAGTGCCCAGCACGCTCAGATCAGCCGCTTCACGCTGCACATGCAGCACGAGCCGCGCCATCGGCACGATGCGCAGACGCCCGAAGACAGCACGCTCGAGATCGCGCTGGCCGAGCCTTCGCGCGACATCAAGCACCTGCTCGTGTTGCTGCGCGAGAGGCTCGCGCAACTGCAGCTCGTGGCGCCCACGCTGGAGCTGCGCGTCACCTGCGCCGATGTGCTGCGGCGCGCACCGCCCAACAGCGAGCTCTTCCCCACCGCGAAGAGTGAACGCGAAGGGCTGACCCGGCTCATCGAGCGTCTGCAGGCGCGACTGGGCTGCGACCGCGTGCAGCGGCTGCAGAAGGTGGAAGACCATCGGCCGGAGCGCGCCACCGCGGTGGTGGCGGCCGATGCGGCGGGGGGCAGGATCGCACAGGGTGCGAGCGAGGGCACGGCACGCGGCAAGCCTGCGGTGGCACTCAAGCCTGTGGCTGGCCTCGGCTTATCCACTCCAAGAGCCACCGCAAGAGCGGCCATGGCGCCACGCGGCCCACAGCGCCCCGTCTGGCTGCTCGACGAGCCCGAGCCTTTGTCCGAGAAGCAAATGCGGCCGATGCTCGATGGCAAGTCCTTGCAACTGCTGTGCGGGCCGGAGCGCATCGAATCCGGCTGGTGGGACGCGGCGCTGGCCGAGCGCGATTACTTCATCGCCCAGGCGAGCGACGGCGCGCTGGTCTGGATCTACCGCGCGCGGCTGCCAATGTCGGTGTCCCAGCAGTCGCAGGGGTGGTTTTTACAGGGCCGCTTCGGGTGAACCGTTGCCAGCCGCCTTCGCGGCTCGCCGCAGCGACACCGCATCGGCCATCAATGCGGGGCTGGTGCGATCCCCGGCCAGCTTGAACACCCGCACCGATGCGGCCACCGTCTCTGCCTGCCCCTGCAAGGAAGCGGCCGATGTGGCGACATGCTGAACCAGGCTCGCGTTGCTCTGGGTGATCGCGTCCAGCTGGCCCACCGCCTCGTTGACCTGCGAGATGCCGCTGAGCTGTTCCTGCGCACCCTGGCTGATCTGCTGGATGAACCCCGCGACTTGAATCACCGAACCGAGTGCCTTGTCGATCGTGCCGCGCGCGAGGTCGGCGTGCCGCGTGCCGGCCTGCACGGTGCGCCCGGATTCCTCGATCAAGACCCGCACCTCCTTGGCCGCGCTGGCCGTGCGCTGCGCGAGAGCCCGTACCTCGGCGGCCACCACCGCGAAGCCGCGGCCTTGCGGACCGGCGCGCGCCGCCTCCACCGCGGCGTTGAGCGAGAGGATGTTGGTCTGGAACGCGATCCCGTCGATGACCTCGATGATCTCGCCGATGCGCCGCGACGAATCGTCGATCTGCTTCATGGTGTCCACCACCGTGCCCACGGCCTGGCTTCCGTTGCGCGTGACTTCGCTGGCGTCGGCGGCCAACTGGGCCGCCTGGCGTGCCGAATCAACGCTTTGCCGCACCGTGCCGGTGATCTGCTCCATCGACGCGGCGGTTTCCTCGAGGCTGGCCGCCTGTGATTCGGTGCGGGCCGACAGATCGCGGTTGTCGGCGGCGATCTCCATAGTCGACAAGCGCATCTTCTCGGTCTCGGCCCGAGCGTCGCCGACCACCGACACAAGGTTCACGTTGAGCTGGTTGAACGCCACGGCCAGCTCGTCAGGCAAGCCGGCGTCATCGGCCAGGCGGTCTCCGAGCTGGCCGGCCGCCATGCGGTTGCACAGTTGCATGACCTGTTCGATGGGCCGCGTCGCCAGCACGCGCAGCCTCCACGTCGCCAGTGTCGCGACCAGCGCGGTGGCGATGGCGCCGATGGCCGTTGCCGCTGCACCGCCGCCCATCGCGAGACTCACCGCGAGGCCGGCGCCGAACGATGCCGCCGTCGAAGCCACGGCAACGAAGCCCAGCCGCGTCCCCATTCGCGGGTGTGCCCATCGGGCCAGCACACCGCGCAGGCCGCGCGCCTGAAGCCGCCCACCGCTCAGGCGATGTTGCAGCACGCCGCGGCTGCGCTCCTCGCGCATCACGGCGTACAACGCCTCGGCGTCGCGCACGGTTTCGCGGCTCGGATGGATGCGTACCGACATGTAGCCGGTGCAAGAACCACCTTCGAGGATGGGCGTGACGTTCGCCATCACCCAGTAGTAGCTGCCGTCCTTGCGCCGGTTCTTCACCGCGCCGGACCACGGCCTGCCGCTGCCGATCGTCTCCCACATGTCGCGGAAGGCTTCTTCCGGCATGTCGGGGTGTCGGATCAGGTTGTGCGGTTGGCCCATCAACTCGTCGCGCGAGTAGCCGCTGACGTCGATGAATGCCGGGTTGCAGTAGACGATGCGGCCTTGCAGGTCGGTGATGGAGACGAGGGTCTGGGCCGCCGGGAACTGGAACTCCCGATCGACGATGGGCAGGTTGTAACGCATGACGGGCCTTTGCTGGGTGGATGACAGGGCCGATCAGATCGACGCTTGCCAACAACTTCGAGCACATCCGCGGAAGCTGTAGCCCCGATTCAGCATGCTTTGATCTGTGTCAAGGAAGCGTCGAATTGTGGGTTTCGACCGCATGCCCCGGGCCGCGATTCCGGTCACCTCCGATGCAGCCAACGCCCACCTCAAGGCGCGGGGCGGGTCTGCAGGCCCTTTTCTTCCTCGGTGTCCTTGCCTCGGCACAGCCGCTCGTACTCAGAAATGACTTGCGCGCCGAACAAGAGCAGCGTCGCACCGATCTCCAGGCTCAGCAGCACGACGATGGCAGTGGTGAGCGAGCCATACACCAAGCTCACCTGGGACAGCGTTGCGAAGTACCACACGAGCACGTGCCGCGTGATTTCCCACAGCACCGTCGCCGTGATGCCGCCCACCAGCGCATGCCAGATCGACAGCCGGCCCACCGGCATCACGAGGTACACGGACGTCAGCACGAACACCTCGCCGCCCACGCCAAGCAGGTACAGCAGCACGCCCGAGATGCCGTTGAGCGACCACACGTGCCCGAGAAACTCCACGCTCTCCTGGCCCATGGCCTGCAGGCTGCCGGACACCAGCGTGACCAGCAGCAGCCCGAGCCCGAGCAGCAGGATGTAGAAGTAGGGCAGCAGGGCAGAGATCGCGAAATGCCGCCGGCGGATCGCCACGCGGTGCACGAAGATCACCGACATCGCGTTCTCCAGCACCGTGAAGGCCAGCGAACTGAAGAAAATCATCGTCACGCCCAGCACCCAGCCGATGACGTCGCGGTGGTCCATGAAGTTCTTCAGCTCGCCGACGATCGCGCGCGACTGCCCCGGCACCAGCCATTCGAGGTAGCGGCCCAGCGTCTTCAGCAGCTCGCCCTGGTCGATCCAGTGTGACAGCCCGATCACGAAGAGGATGAGCAGCGGCACGATGGACAGCAGCGCGTAGTACGCGACCGCACCCGCCAGCAGCAGGCCCTGGTTGGCCTTGAAGGCCTTGAGCGTCTTGAACGCAAAGCCCAGCGGGTCGCCAAGGATGTGGCGGGCTGCGGCGTCATTGAAGTGCAAACGCACGATCTCAGTCCTCGAGGCGGGTGATGCGCACCACGGTGTTCCAGGCGCGTGTGGTCGCGTCCACGCCGAGGTTGCGCTCCAGCCAGGCGTTGGGCGAACCGGGCGACGCGCCCAGCTTGCGGCACACGCTCAGGAACTCCGCCTCGCCGGCTGCGAAGACCTCCACATCGCGCCTGGCGTTCACGCAAGGCAGCTCAAGTGCGGACACGGCCTTGGGCGGCACGAAGCTCACGCAGCGTTCGTAGATGCGGTCATCGGGTCCATCGCGAAACGGATCGGATTCGACAAGCGCTGCAAGGCTGTCCATGCTGCGCAAGAACGCGGGCTCCTTCAAGCCGCAGCAGTCTTCGAGCCGGGCGCACGCATCGCGCACGATGGCCTGCGCTGCCCGCTTTCCCGAGGCCGAGAACACGACGTTGCCGTGCGTGAGAAACGAGCGCACGTTGCTCGCATCTGCCTGCTCGAAGGCACCGATGAATTGCTCGCGCGTGGGCTTGCCGGGGCGACCGAGGTTCAGGTTGCGAAAGAAGGTGGCAAAGCGCATCGCGAGGTGTGGATCGGCAAGGTGTGAATCAGGGCGAGGCCGGCAACTGGTCCCACAGGTCGTGGCGGTCGCGCCGCTCCTGCCGGTAGTTCGTGATCTCCAGGCGGATGCCGTCCGGGTCGTTGAAGAAGGTGGCCCAGTAATCCGGCGCGTAATCCGGATAGTTGGCGGCTTCGGTCGCGTGGATGCCTTCTTGCCGCAGCATCTGCGCCGCTCGCTTCACCTCGTCGATGGAATCGACCCGCAGGCAGAAGTGGTGCAGGCCGGCCGAATACGAATCGTGCGCGCGGTCGCTTCGGGCCGGCCGCAGCACGAAGCCGAAGTGCCGGTTGTAGTACTGGATGTGCGCATCGCCATGAATGGCGAAGGTGTTCTTGCGGTGGCCGAGCACCTGGAGCATCACGCGGTCATAGAAGGCTTCGGCCCGCGCGAGGTCGGTCACGGTGACGTAGATGTGGTCGATGCCGACGAGATCGATGGTGTGCTTCGCATTGCGCGCGGCCGGCGCGACGAGGTCGGCCGCCTTGTCGAACTTGGGCAAGTCGTCGTCCAGCGGCCACCATGGTGCACGGGAGCCGACATAGGCGTGGAAGGCAGGGCGTACAGGCAAGTCCTCGTCGAAGAGTCCCGCCCGCATGCGAAGAATGCCGGGAACGCCGTCCCTCACGCTGAAGACCGGCGAGCCGCAATTCGAGCAGAAGAAGCGCGTCTTGCCGGGCGACGATTCGAAGCCCTTGAGCAGCGGCTTGCCGCGCAGGAATTCCACGCCCGATGCATCCACCGGCACGTTGACGGCGAAGGGCCCGCCTTGTGCCTTGCGGCATTGCGAGCAATGGCAGACCTGCATCGGCGAGATCGCCGACTCCTGGACGCGGAATGCGATCGAGCCGCACAGGCATTCGCCGGTGATCGAGGCGTGGTTGTTCATTGCAGGCTCAGGCCGCGGCCAGCCTGTTGGCGTCGTGCACCGCCGCCAATGGGTGTCCGACTGCTTGTTGAGGATGGGCCTGGGTCATGAGTTCTCCAAGAAGTCCGAGGGGATCAGAGCGTGCTGTGGATGCGCAATGACTCCAGCCTCAGGGCGAGGCTTTGCTCCAACTCGCTCAGCTTTCGCTGCGCTGCCGTCTTCTCATCCGGAGTTGTCGCATCGCGGAGCGCAGCCCTCAGGCGGGCACGCTGCTGGAACATCTCAATCTCGGGCGGCACGACGCCTGCGTCTTTCAGGATCTTGAACGGCATGCGCAGGGCTTGCGGCGTCTCGTCCCAGCCTTGCGCCTCGGCCAGCGGCTCGCCATAACCCTTGGCGCCTTGCAGCTCGCCGGATTCGGCGGCCCGTCGCAAGTGGCGAGCGATTTCTTCGTCCAGGGTAGGCATGGCGGGCAGGCTCCTTCACGCGATGCCTGCCACCTTAACGCATGTCTATGCCATCGGAAATTCGTAGCGAATGAAACCCTGGTACGCGGCGACCTTGTCGTAAAGCGTTCGCGCCGGTGCATTCGTCTCGTGCGTGAGCCAGTACATGCGCGCCGCGCCACGCGCCTTCGCCGCCCGGCCCACCGCCTCGATCAGGGCCCGCGCCGCGCCGTGGCCACGCACCTGCGGGTCGACGAAGAGGTCTTGCAGGTAGCAGTTGTCCTCGGCCCAGGTGCTGGGGTGGAAGAGGTAGTGCGTGATGCCGACCAGCCGTCCATCGAGCCGCGCGCCCAGGCCATGCACCCGCTCGGCCAGCATCAGCCGTTGCCAGGCGAGGTCGTACTCGGTGTCGGGCAAGCTCGTTTGGTAGAAGCTCTTGTAGCCGCGCGCCAGGACGTCCCAGGCCCGGCGGTCGTCGGGGCGAAGCGTGGTGATCTCGATGGTCATGGAATCGCTGAGCTGGGAAGCCGGTGATGCTGCCATTCTCACTCTGGTGTCTGCACCTCGGCATCTCACCTCGACGCCGCGCTTGCCCCGGCAGCAGATGAATCATTGAAGCGCAGATGCTGGATCACTGACACCAGGGCCGGCTCCGCCTGCGCCCAGCGGGCCGCGGGCGCACTCAGGTTCACGCCGAGGATGTTCCCGCGGAACTCGGTGAACCAGGTGTCGTTGGCCGTGTCCTGCTCCACCGTCGGCGAGGCGTAGCGCAGGTGCGCCCACGCATGGCCGGCGATGGGCTTGATTTCCTTGTGCTGCCACACCAGGCCAGGCACGGCCTTCGGCAGCAGCTGCTCCATCGCGGCGACGTAGTCCGGCAACTGCTCGGGCCTGAAGGCGCCATTTTGGTTCGACAGGGTGAACGCGATGGTGGCGCTTCGCTGCGCATCACCGAACGCAGCGACCGGTGGCCGCGCGGACTTGGCGAACTTCCGTGCGAGTTCCTCGGGCGACAGGCGGGTGAAGCCGTCGGGGAGCTTCACGATCACGCCGCCGTCGAACAGCGGTGCGGTCTCGCCAGCCTGCGTGTCGGACACGCAAGCGGCGGACGCAGCCAGCGCGACGAACGCAGATCCGGCGACCGCAAGCGCTGCTTGCCGCCGGCCACGCTCACGCATAGGTGTGGAACCCGTCGTAGTTGCCCTTGCCGAGCCCCACGCCCATGTGACGCAGGATGGCGTAGGCGGTGGTGGCGTGAAAGAAGAAGTTCGGCAGCGCGTACTGCAGCAGGAAGACCTGCCCCGGCAGCGACACCGGCTCCAACCCGGCCTGGCTCGTGAACTCGCGCGATTCGCTGCCTGCCATCTGCTGCGGGTCGATCGCATCGAGAAACGCCATCACGCGGGCGATGCGAGCGCGCAGGCCGTCGAAGCCCTCGGCGGATGGTGTGTCTGCCGGCTTGGGCAGGCCCGCGAGCGGCGCGCAAGCCCGCACCGCGAAACCGGCGGCAATCTCGACCTGCGTCGAGAACGGGTACATCGTCGGCGACAGTCGCGCCTGCAGCAGCGTGTTGGGATCCAGACCCTGCTTGCGGGCGTGGTTCTGCGCGAGATCGAGCATGGCCGACAGCTGCCGCAGGTAGCGGCCAAAGACAGGCACCGAGGCCTCGTACATGCTGAGCGACGTGATGGTGTCGGTGGTCATTTCTTCAGGACGTTCAGTTGGTTGATGACGCCTTCGACGTCGTCGAGGTTGCGCACCAAGCGTTCCAGCGCATCGGACTGCGCCTGCGTGCTCACGCAACCCTTGAGCCACACCCAGCGGCGCTGCCCTTCGGCCCAGACGCTGGTGTCGGTGAAGCCGCCGTCCGCATCGACGGCCTTCTTCACGCGCGGGATGATTTCCTTGTCGTACAGGTAGGAATTGGGCAGGCGGCACTTGCCCGATTGAAAGCAGCTGGTGCCCCGCTCGATGCGCGAATGGGCTTGTGCGCGGGCCTCGGCGTCGGTGAGCAACGGCCCTTCGGGCACGGGGCAATCCGCGATGCCCTGCGTGAGCTGCAGGAACGGATCGTCGAAGTGGTTGCTGCGGTCCTCGGCACTTGCGGCCGTCGCGAACGACAGGCAGAGGAGCAAGCCGGCCAGGCGCAGGCCGTGCCCCGTCAATCGCCCTCGACGAAGTACACCATGCGCCAGCCGGCGGTCGTCTGCTTGAACCCCGCGCGATAGCCGCCCTTGGCCGCGTCCGCGCATTCCACCAGTGCCGACCTCTGTTCGCAGGGCAGGCTGGTCACGTGCTGCAGATCCTTGAGCATCTTCGGATGCGATTGCCATTCCGCGATCGCCGCCACCGCGCTCGGCGCGCCCTTGTAGCTCCAGATGAAATCCTCGCTCATGAGCGCCTGCAGCGCCGCATAGTCCTTGTGCCCCGCGGCCGTGCTGACCGCGAGGACGGAACTCTGCGCCGCAGGCGGAATGGGCCCCGCGGCGTGCGCCACCGCCCCGCTGGAGGCCGCGAAGATCATCGTCAACGAGAGGGGCAGCCACTGGCGCATGGGTCCTGACCTTGGTCCTTCGAAGATCGCATCTTGACACCGTCGGCACGGTTTCAGGCGTGCATTCGTCTCTTTGCGAGCGCAAATCCGGGAAGATCATGAGTGATTTCCGCGAGCCTTCAGGGCTGCTTCGGCGCCGCATCCCAATGCTCTGCGATCTTTCCGCCTTCGATGCGGAACATGTCGAACCAGGTGGTGGTGTACTTCTTCGCCGCGTCCTTCGGGTCGGGCAGCTCGCGAACGAAGCTCAGGATGACCAGGTCGCCCTCGGCGGTGATGGCGACCAGCGGTGCCTTCACTTTCGGCTCGATGGGGTGCGGCTTGGCGAACTTCGAGAAGAAGTCGGTGAACGCGGCACGTCCGGTGGGCACGTTGGGGTTGTGCTGCATGTAGGTCTCGGCCATGTACTTGGGCGCGAGCTCCATGTGGCCGCCTTCGAACACCTCGCGCCAGAAGTCGTAGACGAGGCGCTTGTTGGCAGCGAGCTTGGGATCGGGGCTCGCGAGCAGCAGGTCATGGTCGGCTTGCGGCACCACGGCCAGTTGCGCCTGGCTTGCGAGCGGTAGCAGCAACAGCAGCGAGGCGAGGATGGAGCGGATGAGCATTGGAGTCCCGTCGTCGAGTTTGAGTGGAAGGAAGGCGCGTCGCTTCGAGGAAGGCGCATCACTTCGGCGGTGCGGCAAGGAACTGGGGCAGCAGCTCGGCGTCTGCCGAGAACGATTCGAGCGCCGGATGGCGTGCCACATCCACGACGCCGGGCAGCAGCATGTGGGTGAACTGCCAGGCCACGGCCGTGGTGACGCCGGCTTGGGAGATGCGCTCGCTGCCCGCGGACAACGGCCGGCGCTGAAGCTCAGCCTCGAGCGCCGTGTAGGCCGCATGCAGTTGACCCGTCACCCGGGCGAGCCAGGGCGCATGCTGTTTCTCCGCCGGGCGAAGCTCATGCTCGTACACGATCTGCACCGATTTCTCGCATGCGGCGAGCGCCAGGCCGATGAGCCGCAGCTCGTGCTGCCGCTCGGGGTTGGACCGGGGCATGAGGCTGCGTTTGGCAGTGCCAAGCGATTCGGCCCAGTCGAGGATGAGCGTCGAATCCATCAGCACTTCGCCGTCGTCGCACACCAGCGTGGGTGCCTTCACGACGGGGTTGATCTCACGGAACTGGTCGAAGGTGCGGAACACCGAGATCGAGCGGTGCTCAAAGGCGATGCCCATGAGATGGAGCGACACCGCGACGCGGCGGACGTAAGGCGAGTCAAGCATGCCGATGAGTTGCACGGGAGTTCCTCCGGTGATGGTTGAAAGTGGGTGTGCTACCGATCGGCCGATTCATACAGCTCCAGCGGCAGCCCGTCGGGGTCGGCGAAGAAGGTGAAGCGTTGCCCGGTGATTTCGTCGACACGGATGGGCTCGACCTCGATGCCCTGGGCTTGCAATGCAGCGGCGGCCACTTGCACGTCGGCCACGCCGAAGGCCAAGTGCCGCAGGCCTTGCGCCTCGGGGTAGGACGGCCTGGGGGGCGCGCCAGGGAAGGAGAAGAGCTCGATCTGCGAGCCATCGGGCAGGGCGAGGTCGAGCTTGTACGAATCGCGGGCGGCGCGGTAGGTCTCGGTGATCACCGGCAGGCCGAGCACTTCGGTGTAGAAGCGCTTGGAGCAGGCGTAGTCGCTGCAGATGATGGCGACGTGATGGAGCTTGGTGATCTGCATGGAAGGCTCGCGGATGGACCGGCGTCAAGCGTGTCAGCCGCGCAGTCTAGGGCCAAGGTGCGCACGGCGCCTGCTGCCGTCGACAGCACAGCTACCAGCGCGCGCGGATCTCCTCGATGCGCCCGCGGTTCACCCCGTAGTCCTTGCCGCCCACGCGCGAGGCGGAGCGCAGCTGCACGGTCTGAGTCTTCGGGTCGAACCAGAACTCGGCGTCGTCCACGTAGCGCATGAGGCGGGTGGTGAACTGCACGTAGAGATAGTCCGGCTCGCTCGTGATCACCTTGGCGCCGGGCATGGTCTCGATGATGCCGCGCAGCTTGGCCATGGTGGCGGCCGCGTCACCGCGTGCGGGCAAGGGCGCGATCTTCGCGTAGTCGTGCGCCGGGTTGTCGGGGTACAGCTCGGCCTGGGTCGAGACGCTGTTGGGCGTGCGCGAAGGCGGCTTGAGCCGGCCATCGCGCACGCCGAGATTGGACGGCGCCTTGCCCTGCAGCAGCCCGAGCTGGCCGATGAGAAGCACACCAACGATCATCACCACGACGATGATCGCGAGCCATTTGAGGATGAGCATGAGCGTTGGCCTCTGGACGATGCTGCGGGGGGCTTATATTGCCAGCCCGTGCAGGCTCACAACAGGGAGAAACGGCGATGTCGCTGAAGGTGATGGTTCCAGGTGGGCGCTGGTGGCTGGCGATGGGGCTTGCGTCGAGCCTGTTGGCGTGTGCTGCCCCGGTGAACAAGGCGGCCGTGCCGGCCGGCGCGGTGTCGACGGCGCCGGTGAAGCCCCTGCGTGTGGCGCTCGCCGAGGCAGCGCCTGTCATCGCACCCCATGCCGAACCGGCGGCGCCCGACGTCAAGCCCTATGCCGATGCCGTGGCGGCTCGATTCCCCGATCCGGAGGTGGACTTGCCAACCCCGGCCTTCGCGCCTGGCCATGCCGGTTTCACCAGCAACGATGAGTTGCACTCGCTCATCGCCAGCCTCGTGCGCGACGGGCGCGGCGAGCGTGCCACCGTCAAGCTGCTGTCGCTCGGCCGTTCGCAGTCGGGCCAGGCCATCGAAGGCTTGCTGTTCACCCGGCTGGCCGAGACCGACCCGGCCGCCATTGCCGCCTCCAGTCGCCCAACCGTGATGCTGGTCGGGCAGCAACACGGCGACGAGCCAGCCGGCAGCGAGGCGCTGCTGGTCGTCGCGCAGGAACTGGCGCGCGGCAAGCTCGAGCCCCTGCTGGACCGCATTAACGTGGTGATGATCCCGCGCGCCAACCCGGACGGTGCGCAGGAGCGCAACCGCGTCACGGCAAGCGGCATCGACATGAACCGCGACCACCTGCTGCTCAAGACACCCGAGGCACAGGCCCAGGCGCAGTTGGCGCGTGACTATCACCCGGCGGTCATCGTGGACTCGCACGAGTACTCGGTGGTCGGGCGCTACGTGCAGAAGTTCGACGCGGTGCAAAAGTTCGATGCGCTGGTGCAGTACGCGATGACGGCCAACGAGCCGAGCTTCATCACCAAGGCGGCGGAAGAGTGGTTTCGTCAGCCGCTGCTTGCAAGCTTCAAGGCCGAAGGGCTGAGCACCGAGTGGTACTACACCACCTCGACCGACCTCTCCGACCGCAAGGTGTCGATGGGCGGCGTGCAGCCGGACACCGGCCGCAACGTGAACGGGCTGAAGAACGCGGTGAGCTTTCTCATCGAGACCCGCGGCGTGGGCATCGGCCGGCTGCACCTGAAGCGCCGGGTGTTCACGCACGTCACGGCGCTGCACAGCCTCTTGCAGAGCGCGGCGCTCAAGTCGGCCGAGATGGCGAAGCTGCGTGCTTTCGTCGAGCAGGATGTGGCCTCGCAAGCCTGCCAGGGCGAGATGGTGGTGGAGGCCGCCGCCACGCCCAGCGAGTACGTGCTGCGCATGCTCGACCCGCAGACCGGTGCCGACAAGCCTCTGACCGTGGCGTGGGATTCGTCGCTGGAGCTGCGCGCGGTGAAGAAGCGCACGCGGCCTTGCGGCTACTGGCTGTCCAACGACCAGACGGATGCGGTGCTGCGCCTGCGCGGCCTGGGCGTGACGGTGATGCAGCTTTCCGCCGACGGCGACCTGCGTGCCGAGACCTACCGGGAGTTGTCGCGCGACACCGGCGCCCGGCCTGACGTACGCGGCACGATCGCTGACGTCAACGGCATCGTGAAGGTGCAGGTGCAGACGGTGCCGTCGCTCATCGACGTGAAGGGCGGCAGCTACTACGTTCCGCTGGACCAGCCGCTGGCCAACCTGGCCATCGCGGCACTGGAGCCTGACACCCAGAACAGCTACTTCGCCAATGGCATCGTGGCGAGCCTGGATGCGCAGGCGAGGGTGATGTCGCGGCCCGCGGTGAAGATGACAGCGCTGCCCTGACGCAGCGACTTGGCCGGCGTCTCGCCCGGCGTCTTGCCCGGCGTGCATCCGGCGCGCAAACTCGTGCGTACAAGGCTGCACACGGACAGGAGACCGCCATGCAGAAATTCGTCGAAGTCAGCCATGAGGAACTGATCGCCGCGCCGCTCTCGGCGGTGTGCTCGCAGTTCGCCGACCTGCGGCATCACATCACCACCAACGTGCATCCCAAGCTTCGCTTCGAGATTCTCTCGATGTCGGAGTACGGGGCGCGTTTCGTGCAGGAGGTGAAGCTGCTGGGCATCGTCCAGCGCGACGTGTTCGAGCGTGAGATCGCGCCCGACCGGCTCAGCATGGTCGACCGCTCGGTGGAAGGGTTCAACAAGGGAGGGTCGCTGAGTTTCAGCTTCCGTGCGCAAGACAAGGACGGCCGCGAGGCGACTGCGGTTGGCATCACCATCCGGCTGCCGGTGCCGCGCTTGCTCGGTTTCCTGAGCGGCGTGCTCGAAGCCCAGGTGCGGCGCGAACTGCTCGCGGCCGTCGCCGAGGACAAGCACGACCTCGAAGTGCGGGGCTATCCGGCGCGCTTGCGCATGGCGGCCTGAGGACGCCGGCGAGGGTTGCTGGCAGGTGGGCGAACGGGCGGGCGCCTCGCTCGAGGCCGCAGCGCGACCACGCAGCTCACCACCCGGTTTAAGAGTAACGATTCCCGCGTGGCTTGTTGCGCCTTGCCCACCCCGGAAACCAGACGTCAGAAGAACATCATGCGTCGTCGTTGCGGCGGTTGCGCGACAGCAGGAAGCCCAGCACGCCCAGGCCGGCGAGCGTCAGCAGCAGCGACGACGGCTCGGGGATGGCGCTGACCGTGCTCACGCCGATGAACGAGAACATGTGGTCGTTGTAGTCGTGGTCCCCACCGCCGACGATGTCCTCGAAGCTGACGAAGGTCCGCCCGCTGGTGTCGGTCGTCACCATGGCGTGGGCGAGGCCATCGATGTTCGCCGCGCCGCTGCCGGTGTGGAACAGCGCGCCGGTATTGAGCACGCGCAACACCACGTCGATGGCGGTGCCCGCGGCAAAGCTGCCCAGGTCCCACTCGGTGCCCACGAGCGTGGCATGGTTGGGGAAGATTTCCGCCGAACCATTGACGCTGATCAGGCTGTCGTACCGCGCATCCGATCCCTCGAAACGGATGATGACGTCGTCGCCCGTGGCGAACAGGCTGTCGCCGAGCGCGGCCTGCGCAAGCGGCGAAACGAGAACTGCCGCCAACGCCAGAGCGGGCGCGAGCTTTCCTGCGATTTTCATGAACGGAACTCCCAAAACGAAAGGTTGCTTACTTGGACTGCGCAAACTGCCGGTTGTCCACCGATGAAGGCGAGACTCTTCGGCAACGGGCGTGCCCGCAGAGAGCAAAACCTGCGTTTCGAGCAGCAGCGCTTGTAAGGTCGCGCCTGGGCTAAGAAGTTTTTTCCGGCGGCTGAACGGAATCGCCGGAAAAGTTGGGTGGGTGTGTTTCCCACCTTTTTTGCGGGTCAGCTTCCGATCAGCGCCGGCGCGAACTGCCGCCGCCAAGAATGCTCCCGAGCACCCCGCGGATGATCTCGCGGCCGACGGTGGACCCGATGGATCGGGCCGCCGACTTGGCCACCGTTTCCAGCACCGAGTCCTTGCGACCGGAGCCGCGCAGCAGGCCGCCGGCGACGTCGTTGAGCCAGCTGCCGGCGGAGGAGGGCGCCGGCGCGGCGGGTGTCGTCGTGGAGGCTGCATCCGGGCGGGCAGAGGCCGAAGGAGCCCCAGGCGCCGAGCCGGCCGGGGCCTCGGTCGGCGAGGCGGCCGCGCGCCCTTTCAGCTTCTCGTAGGCCGATTCCCGGTCCACCGCCTTCTCGTACACGCCTGCCACCAGCGAGTTGGCAACCAGCGCCTTGCGCTGCTCCGGCGTGATCGGGCCGATCTGGCTGCCGGGCGGCAGAACGTACAGCCGCTCCGTCACGCTCGGCCGCCCCTTCTCGTCCAGGAAGCTCACCAGCGCCTCGCCCACCGCCAGCTCGGTGATGGCGGTCTCGATGTCGATCTTCGGGTTCGCCCGCATGGTGCTGGCCGCCGCCTTCACTGCCTTCTGGTCGCGCGGCGTGAAGGCGCGCAGCGCGTGCTGCACCCGGTTGCCCAGCTGGGCCAGCACCGAGTCGGGGATGTCCAGCGGGTTCTGCGTCACGAAGTACACGCCCACGCCCTTGCTGCGCACCAGGCGCACGACGAGCTCGATGCGCTCCACCAGCGCCTTGGGCGCCTCGTTGAACAGCAGGTGTGCCTCGTCGAAGAAGAAGGCGAGCTTGGGCTGGTCCAGGTCGCCCACCTCGGGCAACTGCTCGAAGAGTTCCGACAGCATCCACAAGAGGAACGTGGCATAGAGCCGCGGCGCGTTCATCAGCTTGTCGGCGGCGAGGATGTTGATGACGCCCTTGCCACTGTCGGTTTGCATGAAGTCGGCGATGTTGAGCATGGGCTCGCCGAAGAACTTGTCGCCGCCTTGCTCCTGGATCTGCAGGAGCCCGCGCTGGATGGCGCCGATGCTCGCCGCGCTGACGTTGCCGTACTCGGTGGTGAAGTCGGCCGCGTTGTCGCCCACGTGCTGCAGCATCGCGCGCAGGTCCTTCAGGTCCAGCAGCAGCAGGCCGTGGTCGTCGGCGATCTTGAACACCAGCTGCAGCACGCCTTGCTGCGTCTCGTTGAGCGCCAGCATGCGCGCGAGCAGCAGCGGGCCCATGTCGCTCACCGTGGTGCGCACGGGGTGGCCCTGCTCGCCGAAGACGTCCCACAGCGTGGCGGGGCAGGCGGCGGATTCGGGGGGCTCCAACCCGCGTTCCTTGAGGATGCCGGCGAGCTTGTCGCCAAGCTTTCCGGCCTGCGTGATGCCGGTCAGGTCGCCCTTCACGTCGGCCATGAACACCGGCACGCCGATGCGGCTCAGGTTCTCGGCCAGGGTCTGCAGCGTGATGGTCTTGCCGGTGCCGGTGGCGCCGGTGATGAGCCCGTGGCGGTTGGCCAGCGCAGGCAGCAGGAAGGCTTCGATCTTGTCGTGTTTGGCGATGAGGATGGGCTCGGCCATGAGGGCTCCGGGGTGTCGGTGATGCTGGATGCAGTCTAGGGCCAGTGCCGCACCGCTAAAATCCCGCTTTCCCCCCGACATCTCACCCCGACAACAAGGCGGGCGCGCGAAGCGCCGGCACGAGGAGCTCTCTTTCATGGCCGGACATTCCAAATGGGCCAACATCCAGCACCGCAAGGGCCGCCAGGACGAAAAGCGCGGCAAGGTCTGGACCCGCATCATCCGTGAAATCATGGTTGCGGCCCGCCAAGGCGGGGGTGACGCCAACATGAACCCGCGGCTGCGCCTGGCCATCGACAAGGCCAAGGCGGCCAACATGCCTGCCGACACGGTCAAGAAGAACGTCGACAAGGCCACCGGCAACCTCGAAGGCGTGAACTACGAGGAAATCCGCTACGAGGGCTACGGCATCGGCGGCGCGGCCATCATCGTGGACTGCATGACCGACAACCGCGTGCGCACGGTGGCCGAAGTGCGCCACGCCTTCAGCAAGTACGGCGGCAACCTGGGCACCGAAGGCTCGGTGGCCTTCCAGTTCAAGCACGTCGGGCAGCTGGTGTTCGCGCCCGGAACCAGCGAGGACAAGGTGATGGAAGTGGCGCTGGAAGCCGGCGCCGAAGATGTCGTCACCGACGGCGATGGCGCGATCGAGGTGCTGACAGCCCCGGCCGATTTCGAGGCGGTGAAAAACGCCTTGGAGAAGGCGGGACTGAAGCCCGAGGTGGCTGAAGTGACGATGCGTGCCGAAAACACGATCGAACTCGCCGGCGACGATGCGCAGCGCATGCAGAAGCTTCTGGACGTGATCGAAGACCTCGATGACGTGCAGGATGTCTATCACAACGCCGAGATCAACGAATGAAGGTTCTCGTGATCGGCTCCGGCGGCCGCGAACACGCCCTCGCGTGGAAGCTGCTGCAATCGGCCAAGGTGCAGACGGTCTTCGTCGCGCCGGGCAACGGCGGCACCGCCATCGACAACCGGCTGCACAACGTGCCGCTGACCGACTTCAACCAGCTCGCCGATTTCGTCCAGAAGGAAAAGATCGCGTTGACCGTGGTCGGCCCCGAGGCGCCGCTGGCCGGTGGCGTGGTCGATGTATTCCGCGAGCGTGGCCTGCGGGTGTTCGGCCCGACCCAGGCGGCAGCCCAGCTTGAAAGCTCCAAGGCCTTCGCCAAGGAGTTCATGAAGCGGCACAAGATCCCGACCGCCGACTACGAGACCTTCAGCGACGCGGACAAGGCTCATGCCTATGTGAACCAGCACGGTGCGCCCATCGTCATCAAGGCCGACGGCCTGGCGGCGGGCAAGGGCGTGGTGGTGGCCACGAGCGTCGAGCAGGCGCATGAAGCCATCGACTGGATGCTGCTCGACAACAAGCTGGGCGTGACGCACAACGCCGGCGGCGCTCGCGTGGTGATCGAGCACTTCCTCGAAGGCGAGGAAGCCAGCTTCATCGTGCTGTGCGATGGCAAGAACGTCGTGTCGCTCGCCACAAGCCAAGACCACAAGCGCCTGCAGGACGACGACCAGGGCCCCAACACCGGCGGCATGGGCGCGTACTCGCCCGCGCCGGTGGTCACGCCCAACGTGCATGCCAAGGTGATGCACGAGATCATCATGCCGACCATCCAGGGCATGGCGAAGGACGGCATCCCGTTCACCGGCTTCCTGTACGCCGGCTTGATGATCGATTCGCACGGCGACCCGCGCACGGTGGAATTCAACTGCCGCATGGGCGACCCGGAGACCCAGCCGATCATGATGCGGCTCAAGAGCGACCTCTTCGACGTGCTCGTGCACGCCACCGACGGCACGCTCGACCAGGTCGAATTGCAATGGGACCGCCGCGTGGCGCTGGGTGTGGTGATGGCCGCGGCCGGCTACCCGCTCAATCCGCGCAAGGGTGACGTGATCAAGGGGATCCCGCCGGAGTCGGCGGATGCGGTCGTCTTCCACGCTGGCACGACGCTGAAGGACGAGGACATCGTCACCTCAGGCGGCCGCGTACTGTGCGTGACGGCGCTGGGCGACTCGGTGAAGATGGCCCAGCAGCGTGCCTACGAGATGCTGCAGCCGATCCACTTCGATGGCGCGCAGTACCGGCAAGACATCGGCCATCGGGCGATCAAGCGTTGATTTGCACGTGTCATACCGGCGAACGCCGGTATCCATCGTCATGTGTGATGCCGCGCCGATGGACCCCGGCGATCGCCGGGGTGACGGGTTTGGATGCTGATGCGGGTTGACCTGACTGCGCGGCCGGTGCGACTGCGCGGCAGTCCGTTGGCCGCGGCCGTGCTGCGCCTGGCGGGCTGGCAAGTGCGCTTCAACGGCCTGCCTGCCAGGCAGGGCGTGGCCATCGTCTACCCGCACACCTCGAACTGGGATTTCGTCATCGGCTTGCTGGCCAAGTGGAGCATTGGCATCCCGGTGACCTTCTGGGGCAAGGACAGCCTGTTCCGCGTGCCGCTCTTCGGCCGCTGGCTGCGCTGGGTGGGCGGCCACCCGGTGGATCGCTCGTCGCCCAACGGCATCGTCGGGCAGATGGCGCGCGAGCTCACCGAGGCCAAGGCACGTGATGAGTTCATGTGGCTGGCGCTGGCGCCCGAAGGCACGCGCCAGGTCCAGGACAGCTGGCGCTCGGGCTTCTACCATGTGGCCCTGCGTGCAAACGTGCCGTTGGCACTCGGCTATTTCGACTTCGCCGAGCGGGTGGTGAGCGTGGAGAAGTTCATCATGCTGAGCGGTGACCTTGAGCAAGACATTCGTTGCGTGGCCGAGTACCTGGCGCATCGCGTCGGAAAGCGGCCCGTCGATGCAGCACCCGTGAGATGGAAAGCATGAACACACAAGCTGTACGCGACTATCTGCTGGACCTGCAGTCACGCATCGTGAGCGCCATGGAAGCGCAGGACGGCGGGCGCTTCATCACCGATGGCTGGACGCGTGAGCCCGGCGGCAAGCTCGAAGGCGAAGGGCTGTCGCGCCTGATCGAAGGCGGGGCCTTGCTGGAGCGTGGCGGTTGCAGCTTCTCGCATGTGAAGGGCAAGGTGCTGCCGCCCTCGGCCACGCAGCATCGACCGGAGCTTGCCGGCGCGCCCTTCGAAGCGATGGGTGTGTCGCTCGTCTTCCATCCGGTGAACCCGTACGTGCCCACGGTGCACATGAACGTGCGCATGCTCGCTGCGATGCCCGAAGGCCGCGAGCCGGTCACCTGGTTCGGCGGCGGCATGGACCTCACGCCCTACTACGGCGTGGAGGAAGACGCCGCGCACTTCCACCGCGTGAACCGCGATGCGCTCGCGCCCTTCGGCGACGACAAGTACCCGCGCTTCAAGCAATGGTGCGACGAGTACTTCTTCCTCAAGCACCGCAACGAGCCGCGCGGCATCGGCGGCGTGTTCTACGACGACTTCTCTGAACTCGGCTTCGAGCGCAGCTTCGCGATGACGCGTGCCGTGGGCGACGCCTTCCTCGCGGCCTACCTTCCGATCGTCGAACGCCGCAAGACCACGCCCTACGGCGAGCGCGAGCGCGACTTCCAGGCCTACCGGCGCGGCCGCTATGTCGAGTTCAACCTCGTGTTCGATCGCGGCACCTTGTTTGGCCTGCAGTCCGGTGGACGCACCGAATCCATCCTCATGTCCATGCCGCCGATCGTGAAGTGGCGCTACAACTGGCAGCCCGAGCCGGGCACGGCGGAAGCCAAGCTCTACAGCGACTTCCTGCGGCCCAGGGACTGGGCTGCCGCGTGAAGCGAATCGGATTGCTGGGCGGCAGTTTCGACCCGCCGCACAACGCACACCTGGCGCTCGCGCGCCTGGCGCTCGACCAGCTGCAACTCGACGAGTTGCGTTGGCTGCCGGTGGGCGATGCCTACCAGAAGCGCCGCGAGCTTGCGAGCGCCGCTGACCGCCGCGCGATGATCGAACTCGCCATTGGCGATGAGCCGCGCTTCAAGCTCGAGGCCTGCGAGCTCGACCGCGAGGGGCCCACCTACAGCATCGACACCTTGCGCGAGCTGCAATCGAAGCAGGCAGCGGATTGGTACTTCATCATCGGGCAGGACCAGTACGCCAACCTCCACACCTGGCACGAGTGGCGAGAATTGTTGCAGCGTGTGACCCTTGCCATCGCAAGCCGCGACGGTGCGCCGCCGACACCCAGTCCCGAGGTGGCGGCCGTGCCGCATCGTATGGTCACGCTGCCGCTGCCACGCATCGACGTCTCGTCGACCGCCATCCGAACCGCCGCCGCCGAAGGCCGGGATTACACCGACATGGTGCCCGGGCCGATCGCGCGCTATATTGACCGACACCACCTCTACCGAGGCATCCCCAGGAGCTGAATGGACATCCGAAAACTGCAACGCGCCATCGTCGATGGTCTGGAAGACGTGAAAGGCCAGAACATCGTGGTCTTCAACACGGAACATCTCTCGCCGCTTTTCGAGCGCGTCATCATCGCCTCGGGCACGAGCAACCGGCAGACCAAGGCACTCGCCTCCAGCGTGCGCGACGCGGTCAAGACCCGTGGCTTCGGGGTGATGCGCACCGAGGGCGAGGACAACGGCGAATGGATCATCGTCGACTGCGGCGCCGCCGTGGTCCACGTGATGCAGCCGGCCATTCGCGACTACTACCACCTCGAAGAGATCTGGGGCGAGAAGCCCGTGAAGATGAAGATCGACGACAAGCCGGTTCGCCTGGTGAAGTCGGAGAACGAGGACGCGCCGGCGAAGAAGGCGACGGCGAAGACGGTTGCCAAAGCGGCTCCGAAAGCGGCTGCCAGCAAGGCACCGGTCAAGAAGGCGGCGGCCAAGGCTGCTTCCGTCAAGGCCGTGCCCGCCAAGGCGCCTGCTGCGAAGAAGGCTGCGGCGAAGAAGGCCCCGGCCAAGCGCGCTGCAGCGCCCAAGCTTGGCGTCACGCGCACCGTGGGCGTGAAGAGCGCGGCGTCAAAGACGGTGGCCAAGGCGCCAGCGACCAAGACGGCCGCGAAGAAGGCCCCAGCCAAGAAGGTCGCCGCGAAGAAGACCGCTTCGCGCGCCTAGGCGCTTCGTGAAGCTCATCCTTGCGGCGGTCGGCCAACGCCAGCCGGCGTGGGCCGACACCGCCTACGACGACTTCGCCAAGCGCTTTCCACCGGAGATGCGGCTTGAGCTGAAGGCCGTGAAGGCCGAGCCGCGCGGCTCGAAAACCGCCGAGCAGTTGATGGCGGCCGAGGCAACGCGGCTGGAGGCTGCCATCCCCAAAGGCGCGCGCCGCATCGTGCTCGACGAGCGCGGCACGCGGCTCACCACCGTTCAACTGGCCGAGCGCATGAAGGTCTGGCTGAACGATGGCCGCGATGCAGTGTTGCTCGTCGGTGGGCCGGATGGCCTCGATGCGAAGCTCAAGGCCACGGCCGACGAGACCATGCGCCTGTCGGACCTGACGCTGCCGCATGCCTTCGTGCGCGTGCTGCTCTCCGAGGCCTTGTACCGCGCGTGGACCGTGATGGTGAATCACCCGTACCACCGGGAGTGATGCCGGGACTGGGTCGCTCGCCGTGCCCCTCACGGCGCGCAGCGGAAGTCCGGATCGGCCTTGTAGCGAAGCAGCAAGGCTTCCAGCGCTGCTTGATGCGACATGCGCGCGATGTCCAGCGGCGTGATGCAGTCGCTGCCCGGTCGCGCGCGGCCGTTCGGCTCGGCGCCGTGGGCGAGCAGGAACTCGACCATCCGAAGTGTCTCCGGCGTGCAGGGCACACGTGCGCTGCACGTCGTCGCCAGCCGCATCAGGCTGCTCGGCTCGGCGGGGCCGATGGGCGCGTCCGGGTTGGCACCGAGCTCGACCAGAAGCTCGGCGGACGCGAAGTTGTGAGTGCGCACGGCCTGCAACAAGGGCGGCTCGGTGCCTGCACGGGTGAAGTTCGGGTCCGCGCCATGCTGCACCAGCAACCTGAGCACCTGCGGACCATCCGCGCCAAATCCGATGGTGCGTTCCGCCAGCGATACCTCCTTGGCGCTCGCGCCGCGCGCGAACCAGAGGTTCAGCGCCTCGACGCGACGAGGCGACGCCGACGCGGCGATCCGCTCGATCATCAGCGCCATGCGTGGGTCGTCCTTCGACGTCGTCTTGTCGAGGAGGTAGCCCAGCATCGCGAGGCGCTCGTCGGCGTTCGACGCATCGGCGGCGAAGCGGCCCGTTGCAAGCGTCAGCAGGTTCGTCGCATCGACGCCTTTCGGATGCGTGTCCATCAACCGCTTCAGTTCGTCGAGCTGACCTGCGGTGACGGCCCTTTCGATGCGCTGCGTCCACGACAGCGGCGTCAGTGCTTCGGCGGCCATCAAGCCACCGCACAGGACGAGCCCGAGGGGGCCTTCGCACAACTGCCCGTCGTTGGAAGCCGCGGCATGGGACGACAGGAGAAGCGCGCCCAGGCAGGCGAGCGCAGTGCGGCGTGGTGACATGGCCTTCACGGGTTGCAGATGACACGCGAGGGTAGCGCGAAGCGCGGCGGAGTCTGGGCGTCGGTTGCGGGCGAGGCGCGCGGCGCAAGGTGCCGAGTGACAATCCGCGACCATCACCCCCGGCGATCACGAGCGTCCGACATGCCCCACGACTTCATCTACCTCGCTTCACAGAGCCCGCGCCGCCGCCAGTTGCTGGAACAACTCGGCGTGAAGCACGAGCTGCTGCTCGCCGGTGCGCACGAAGATGCCGAGGCGCTGGAAGCCGAGCAGGCGGGTGAAGCCCCCATCGACTACGTGCACCGCGTGACGCTTGCCAAGTTGCAGGCCGCGCGGCTGCGCCTGAAGCAACGTGGCTTGCCGCCCGCGCCCATCCTCTGCTCGGACACGACCGTGGCGATCGGGCGGCGCATCCTCGGCAAGCCTCTCGATGCGAACGACGCCTTCCACACCCTCACGCTCCTGGCCGGCCGCACCCATCGCGTCATCACCGCTGTCGCACTTGCCTGGGGCCGTCGAAGCGAGATCCTCGTCAACGTGTCCAAGGTCCATTTCGCGTCGGTCGCGGCCGGCGAAATACGCCGCTACGTCGACAGCGGCGAACCCTTCGGCAAGGCCGGCGCGTACGCGATCCAGAGTGCTGCAGGGGCCTGGATAAGCCGCATCGAGGGAAGCTACTCCGGTATCATGGGTTTGCCCTTGTACGAGACCGCACAGTTGATGAAACAAGCCAAGGTTCGCTTCTGATGCAAGACATCCTCATCAACTGGGCCCCCCAGGAAACGCGTGTCGCCGTCGTCGAGAACGGCGCCGTGCAGGAGCTGCATGTGGAGCGCACCCTGGAGCGCGGGCTGGTGGGCAACATCTATGCGGGCCGCGTGGCACGCGTGCTGCCTGGCATGCAGTCGGCCTTCATCGACATCGGGCTCGAGCGCGCGGCCTTCCTGCATGTGGCCGATGTGCACGTCAACGGGGGCACGCCGCGCGCCGACCAGAATGCCGCGCCTCAGACGCCGATCGAGCGCCTCGTCTTCGAAGGCCAGACGCTCACCGTGCAAGTCATCAAGGACCCGATCGGCACCAAGGGCGCGCGGCTGTCCACGCAGATCAGCATCGCCGGGCGGCTGCTCGTGTTCCTGCCGCAGGACGATCACATCGGCATCTCGCAGAAGATCGGCTCGCCGGAGTTGCGCGAGCAGCTTCGTGCGCGCATGGGGGTGCTGGTCGGCAAGCCGGAAGAAGGCGGTGGCGGCGGCTTCATCTTGCGCACGAATGCGGAAGAGGCCACGGACGAGGAACTCGCCGACGACATCGCCTACCTGCGCAAGACGTGGACGTCGATCCGCGAGCGCAGCTTCAAGTCGCCAGCCGGTACCTTGCTGCACCAGGACCTGAGCCTCACCGAGCGCGTGCTGCGCGACCTGGCGCACGACCACACGCAAAGCATCCGCATCGATTCCAAGATGCAGTTCGATGCGCTCAAGGCTTTCGGCGAGAACTTCACGCCCACCTCGGTGAGCAAGCTCGAGCTGTACAAGGGCGAGCGGCCGATCTTCGACCTGTACAACATCGACGAAGAGATCGAGCGGGCGCTGGCTCGGCGCGTGGACTTGAAGTCGGGCGGCTACCTCATCATCGACCAGACCGAGGCGCTCACGACCGTCGACGTGAACACCGGCGGCTACGTGGGTGCGCGCAACTTCGACGACACCATCTTCAAGACCAACCTGGAAGCGGCAGGCGCCATCGCACGGCAGCTGCGCTTGCGAAACCTGGGCGGCATCATCATCGTCGACTTCATCGACATGGCACGCGAAGAGCACCAGACCTCGGTGCTCAACGAGTTTCGCAAGCAACTCGCGCGCGACCGCACCAAGATCACGGTGAGCGGCTTCACGCAATTGGGTCTCGTGGAGATGACGCGCAAGCGCACGCGCGAATCGCTTGCGCACATGCTGTGCGAACCGTGCCCGACCTGCCAGGGCAAGGGCCAGGTGAAGACGCCGCGCAGCGTGTGCTACGACATCCTGCGAGAAATCCTGCGCGAGGCACGGCAGTTCAACCCGAAGGAGTTCCGCGTCATCGCCGCGCCCTCGGTGGTGGAGATGCTGCTGGATGAAGAGAGCCAGCATCTCGCCGGCCTGAGCGATTTCATCGGCAAGCCGATCTCGCTGCAGGCGGAGGCGACCGGGTCGCCGGAGCAGTACGACATCGTGCTGATGTGAGGACAGGTTGAGCATGATGAAGACATACGGCATCGTCGGTTCAGGCGGCTTCGGCCGAGAGGTCTTGCCCTTCGCGCGGCAGATGCTCGACGCCGAGCATGGGCGAGCGGACTACGAGCTCGTCTTTGTCGTGGAGTTCGGGAGCACCGAGCCGGTCAATGGCGTGCGGGTGATGACGGCGGATGCATTCTTGCGGGTGGATGGCGAGCGCAGTTTCAACATCGCGATCGCCGACCATGCGGCACGCAAGCGCATCGCCGGGCGGCTGATGAGCGATGGCGCGAAGCCGTTCAGCGTCATCGCGCCCAACTGTGTGATGGGCGATGCCAACCAGATCAGCGAAGGCGCGATCCTCTGTCCCTTCACGATGGTCACGTCCAACGCCACCATCGGACGCTTCTTCCACGCCAACATCTACTCCTATGTCGCGCATGACTGCGTCATCGGCGACTTCGTGACCTTCGCGCCCGGCGTGAAATGCAACGGCCGGGTGCGCATCGAAGACGGTGCCTACATCGGCACCGGGGCGATCCTTCGCGAAGGGTCGCCAGACAGGCCGGTGGTGATCGGCGCCGGTGCCGTCATCGGCATGGGCGCGGTGGTGACGAAGAGCGTGCCGGCAGGGGCCACGGTGGTCGGCAACCCGGCCCGCGTGATGGGTTCGCAGTGATGCACAGGACAAGACATTGAAGCAAGGCATCGACGACTTCGCGCTCTTCGGCGGCTCGCCCGAGTTCGCCGAGAAGCTGCACGTGGGCCGGCCCAACCTGGGCGACCGGGCCGAGTTCCTCGAGCGCGTGAACCGCATACTCGATGCGCGCTGGTTCACCAACTACGGCGCCTGCGTGCAGGAGCTGGAGGCCGAGCTCGCGCGCACGCTCGAAGTCAAGCATTGCGTCACCGTCTGCAATGCCACCGTGGGCCTTGAGATCGCCAGCCGCGCGCTCGGCTTGCAGGGCGAGGTGATCGTTCCCTCGTTGACTTTCATCGCGACTGCGCATGCCTTGCAATGGCAGCAGATCCGACCGGTGTTCTGCGACATCGATCCCGTCACGCACAGCCTGGACCCGGCCGAGGTGGAGCGCCTGATCACGCCGCGCACCACCGGCATCGTCGGCGTGCATCTGTGGGGCCGCGCATGCGAGGTGGATCAGCTGCAGGCCGTGGCCGACCGCCATGGCCTCACGTTGATGTTCGACGCGGCGCATGCCTTCGGCAGCAGCTACAAGGGCCGCATGGTGGGCGGCTTTGGTCGGGCGGAAGTCTTCAGCTTCCATGCGACGAAGTTCTTCAACACCTTCGAAGGCGGCGCGATCACGACCAATGACGACGAGCTCGCGCGCAAGCTGAGATTGATGACCAACTTCGGTTTCGCAGGCTACGACAACGTGGTCCACGTGGGCACCAACGGCAAGATGAGCGAGATGTCGGCCGCGATGGGGCTGACCTCGCTGCGGGCCGTCGAAGAATTCGTGGCGGTGAACCGGCGCAATCGCGAGGTGTACCAGCAGGCGCTCTCGGGGATCCCGGGATTGAGCCTCTTCGAGTACGACGAGCGCGAACGCAACAACTACCAATACGTCGTCGCCGAGTACGCGCCGCGCCGGGGTGCCCCGAGCCGTGAAGAGCTCGTGCGGCTGCTGTGGGCGGAGAACGTGATGGCTCGCAAGTATTTCTGGCCGGGCTGCCACCGCATGGAGCCTTATCGCAGCCTCGACCCCGAGGCCGGGTCGCGCCTGCCGCACACCGAGGCGGTTGCGAGCCGGCTGCTGGTGCTGCCGACGGGGACCGGCGTGAGCGTCGATGAGATCGAACGTCTGTGTGCGTTGATCCGCCTCGCAGTCACGTCAGGGCCGGCACTGCAGGAGCGCCTGGCAACACTCGGGCCGGCCTGACGCAAACGATGACGGACATATCGGCCACTGAACCGGCCCGGCGAGCGAATCGCCACCGGTTCATCATCTATTGCGGCAGCTTCGACGAGAACATCGGTGGCGTCATCGCCCTGCACCGCCTGTGCGACCTGCTCAACCGCGACGGCCACGAGGCCTACCTGTGGCCGGACAACAAGCCCGCGGTGAACGCCGAGCGCCCCGTTGCCAGCCGCTGGAAGCTCGCTCGCTATCGACTCAAGCGAAAGCAGCGGGCCTACAAGACCTGGCCCGGATTCCAGACGCCGATCGCCGATGCGAACCACGTGCCAGGCGCCATCGCGGTGTACCCCGAGGTGGTCGACGGCAATCCGCTCGGTGCCGAGCACGTCGTGCGCTGGTTGCTGCACAAGCCGGGCTTCCACACTGGCCGCTCGCGCTATGGCCAGGACGATCGCTTCTTCTTCTACCAGAAGGCTTTCGACGATCCGGCCATCAACCCCGACGGCGACAACCTGCTGAAGACATCGTTCGTGCGCGACGACATCTACCGGCAGACGAACCTCGGCGAGCGCCAGGGCTCCTGCTACTTCCTGCGCAAGGGCCGTGGCCGCGAGATCGTGCACGACCTGTCCGATTCGGTGCTGGTCGATGAGCTCTCGCATGCGGAATTGGCGAAGGTCTTCAATCGCGTAAAGACCTGCATCTCCTACGATGCGTACACGATGTACTCGGTGTTCGCGGCGCTGTGCGGCTGCGATTCGGTGATCGTGCCGGAAGAGGGCGTCACGAAGGAGCAGTGGTACCCCGACCCGCGCGACCGCTACGGCATGGCTTATGGCTTCGACGACATCGAGAGCGCGCGTTCAACGCGGCCGCTGCTGCTGCCGCATCTGAAGGCGCAGGAAAGCCTGGCCAACGACAGCGTGCGGCGCTTCGTGGAGAAGTGCGACAGCTACTTCCCTTGAGCCAGGTGCATGGATCGAATCAAGCGGTTCAGCGCGTGGTGGTGGCTCGTGCGTTCGCGAACTCGTAGCTCTCGCGAATGTCCGCCGGCACCAGCGCCTTCATGCGTGGGTTGTTCCAGTGCTTCTCGAGCATGCTGGTCTTGACGTAGGGGAAGCCGTTGTCCACCAACTCTTCCCAGCGCTCCGAGGTGTCGTTCGACTCGAACACACTGCCGGCCATGCTCGGGAAGAGCGCCTCCAACTGCAGCCCGGAGCGTGCGAGGCGATCGCTCAGCACGGTCTCGTAGAAATCGATGACGAGGTCCTTGCTTGGCAGGCTCTTCACCTCGTGCATGAATTGCCCCAACACATTGCTCTGCACCGCGCGATGCTGGAACACGAGGAAAAAGCTTTGCAGGTGGTTGCGCGGCGCGTGGTACTCGGTGAGGCCGACCACGTCGGCGCGGCTGGCTCGAACGCGCCTGAGCACGGCATCAAGGTGACCCGCGCGTACCGGCCCGACGATGCTGTCGTTGGTCAGGAGCAGGCGCTCGCAGCCCACCAGGTTCGCCTCGAGCAGCGCGTAGACATGCGCCCAGGCGGCGAAGTCGAAACCGAGGTTGTCGCGCACGTAGGCCCCGGCGAGGCGGTCGAGCAACTCCGGCTCAATCGTGATCTGCTCGGCCTTGAGCGGCGTGTTCGCCACCAGCACCACCTGCAGGCCGGCGGCCAGCAGCGCCTCGACATGGCGCACGACGTGCCGCTTCAATGCCGGCGCGGGGGCGTAGGTGACGAAGAAGACCACCTCCGGGCCGAAGACCCCGGTCACCGGCTTGAGGGCGGCGATGGCGGCGTCGGTGCAGGGTGGCAAGCCTTGTCCGAGCGCATCGGTGATGGCGCGGTAGCGCTGTTCCAGCTTGGTGTACTCGCGTCGACGCACATACGGCAGGCGGGACTTCGCGAGCCGCCGCCAGTGCCGCCAACGTTCGGCCAGGCTCACAGGTACTCCACGTCGACCCATTGGCCGCCGCTTCTCAGCATGTGCATCACGTAGCCGCGCTCGCGCCGCTCAGTCGCCACCCAGTCGCGCGCAGACCGCTTGCGTTCTGCCTTGAAGCGCTTGCGTGCCAGCCAGTTCATGCCGACCTTGGCGTAGAAGTGCCGGCGGTCGCCGAGGTCGTCTTGCCCCGTCTCGAGCTTGATGGCCTTTTGCGTGATGGAGCCGAAGTGATGCAGGATCGCGTCGCCCACCGTGCCCACCGGCACGCCATGGCGGTTGCAACGCACGAGGAATTCCACGTCCTCGCGGCCACCCAGCTGCCGGTCGGTGTCGGGAAAGCCAACCGTCTCGAACACCTGCCGCTTCACCGCAAAGCACACGCCGTGGAACCAGCCCCGGCGCAGCGTGCCGGCCATCTTCTGCGTGAAGTTGGCGGCGTGCGCAGCGAGGTCGTAGTCCAGCGGCCCTTCCACCAGCGACGGGCTCACCACCTGCAGGCCGTGGCGCTCGGCAGCGTCGAGCATGCGGTCCATGGCGTGCTCGGGCACGATCACGTCGTTGTTCAACAGCACGACCCACTCGCTGTCTTCCAGTGCGAGCATCGACCCCTGCGTCCAGGCGCCGCCGCAGCCCAGGTTGACTCGGTTGCGAAGCGATCGGATGTCCGGCCGCGACTCGAGCCATTGCGGCGTCTCATCGGTGCTGCCGTTGTCGATGACGAGGATGTCCGCGGGTGCCGTGCCGCCGGCGATGAGGCTGTCCACGCACTGGCGGGTGTAGGCCAGCTGATTCAGCACCGGGATGACGATGGTCGCGCGCGTGGTCATGGCGATGTTCTTGGGGTATGTCTCAGCTTCTGAACTGCAGCGCGTGCAGCCGCGCATACAGGCCGCCATGGGCCAGCAGTTCGGCATGGCTGCCTTGCTCGACGACGCGGCCGGCCTCGAGCGCCACGATGCGGTCCGCACGTTCGATGGTGGACAACCGGTGGGCGATGACGATGCTCGTGCGACCTTGCATCAAGCGCTCCAGCGCCTGCTGCACAAGCCGCTCGGATTCGGAGTCGAGCGCGGACGTGGCCTCGTCGAGGATGAGGATGGGTGCGTTCTTGTAGATGGCGCGCGCGATGGCCAGGCGCTGGCGCTGGCCGCCCGACAGCTGGTTCCCGTTGTGGCCGATGGCGCTGTGGATGCCTTGCGGCAGCGTATCGACGAAATCCAGCAGGTTGGCGGAGCGCAGTGCATCGCGCACCGCATCATCGCTGCCATCCACGCCCAGCGCGACGTTCGCGGCCACGGTGTCGTTGAACAACACGACGTCCTGGCTCACGAGTGCAAACTGCCGGCGCAGTGTGTGGATGTCCCACTCGGCCAGCGGCACCTCGTCGAGCAGGACGCTGCCCGATGTCGGCTCAAGGAAGCGAGGGAGCAGGTTCACGAGCGTGGACTTGCCGGCGCCCGAGGGGCCGACCAGCGCGACGGTTTCGCCCGGCGCAATGTGCAGCGCCACTTTCTCCAGTGCCGGCGACTGGTCGTTGCGGTATTGAAGCGACACGTCACGAAGTTCGATGCGGCCAGCCATCTTCGCAGGCACGAAGCTGCCGCCGGACTCGGCCGGTGTGTGATCGAGCAATTCGACACCGCGGTCCAGTGCTGCCAGACCGCGGGTGATGGGCCCCGCGACTTCTGAGAGGTGCTTGATCGGCGCCACCAACTGCAGCATCAGCGTGACGAAGGCGACGAAGGCGCCCACCGACTTGGCTTCGACATGGTTGCTCTGCCAGAGCGCCGCCATGATCACGAAGGACAGCACGAGTGCCGCCACCACCTGCGTGATCGGCGTCATCGTTGCGGCGGCCACCGTGGCCTTCAGCGACAGGCGGCGCATCTCCTCGCTCACGCGGTGGAAGAGCGAGCTCTGCGCCTTTTCCGCGCCATGCAGACGAACGATGCGCCAGGCCAGCACGTTCTCCTCGACGACGTAGGCGAGTCGATCGGTGGCCGACTGGGTTCCCACCGTGAGCCGGTGCAGCCGCTTGCTCAGCACCCGCATGATGTAGGCCACGGGCGGAAAGAGAACGGCGACGAAGAGCGTCAGCTGCCAGTTCAAGTACAGCAGGTAGGCCATCAGGGCAACCAGCCGCAACGAATCGCCCACCAGCGTCTGCAGCGAGTACACCAGCTGGCTCGCGCCGTTCTGCACCTCGTAGGTGAGGGTGTTGACGAGGCTGCTGGCGGACTGCCGCGTGAAGAGCGCCGGCCGCGCGTTGAGCAGCCGGTCGAACATCGATGTGCGCATCTCCAGCAGGCCCTTGTTGGCCGCCCAGGCCAGGCCGTACTGCGCGAGGAAGCCGGCGACGCCGCGCACCGCGAACAAGCCCACCACGGCCACCGGAACCTGCCACAACGGCAGCGCGTTGTGCGCGAAGCCGCGATCGAGCAGCAGCTTGAGGAAGGCCGCGATCATGGGCTCGGTGGCGGCCCCGATGATCGAGCCGATGACAGCCAGCACCATGCCGGGGCGGCTGGTGCGGAAGAAAGGGGCCACGCGTTTCAACCGCTCGAAGAACGGGCGCTGATCGACCGCAGGTGCGGCCAGATCGGAAGTCGTATCGCTCATGCAGGGAACTCAGGCCGTCTTGCCGGACTCTGGAGGAACATCAGCTTGATGTACTTGTAATAGGTGTATTCAGCGTTGTAGATCGCGAGCATCAACCCGTGCTGACCATCCAGGAAACCGAGCCGCAGGAAATAGGTTCGTACAAATGCGAAGAACCCGGCCAGCACCGCGCGCGGGACACTCGCGGATTTGCCGCGGCCTTGCATGTCTCGCGCATGGCCGCTGGAGTAGCGATTGAGCTTTTCCAGCACGTCGTTGATGTCGGGGTAGCTGTAGTGCAGCAGGCTCGCGCGCAGATCGGCCACGCGGCCGCGCACGGTCATGTGCGCATGCAGGAAGTGGTCGGTGAAGCCCGACACCTCGCGCCGTCCGAGCCGCAAGGTGTAGTCGGGGCGCCAGCCGGAATGGCGAATGTACTTGCCGCAGAACTCGGACATGCGCGGGATGCGGTACCCATCGCTTGCGTTCGATCGGATGGCAGCCAGCACCTCGGCACGCAAGGTCTCGGTGATTCGTTCGTCCGCATCCAGCGACAGCACCCAGTCGCCGCGCGCCATCTGGAAACCGCGCGCCACCTGCGGGCCGTAGCCGGGCCAGTCGGTCTGCACCACGCGAGCGCCGGCTTCCGTGGCCAAGGCGGGCGTCCCGTCGCTGCTGCCCGAATCGAGCACCAGCACTTCGTCGGCGAATGCCGCACTCGCCACGCAATCCGTAATGTTTCGCGCTTCGTTCTTGGCGACGATGACAACGGTCAGCGTGGGGGACTCTGGCATGGCGTGTTCGACCGCTCCTCTATCATCAGATTGTCCACGATTCACTGACTCGATCAGTCCACCACCGATGGCGCAACTTCCCGCTACATCTTTCCTCTCCCGCCGCGGCCTCGTTCGCGGTGCCGCCTGCCTCGTCGTCGCTGCCGCCGGGCTGCCTGCCTGGGCGCAGTTCCGCGTCGAGATCTCCGGCGTCGGCGCTACGCAGGTGCCCATTGCCGTGGCCCGATATCGCGACGAGGACAAGGCCACGCAACAGGTCTCTGCCATCATCCGCGCCGATCTCGAGCGCAGCGGGCTATTCCGCAACGTGGATGCCAACGCCGTTATCGACGAAGGCAGCCAGCCCGTGATGGCCGACTGGCGCGCCAAGGCTGCCGACGCGCTCGTGGGCGGATCGGTGACGCGGTTGGCCGACGGCCGCTTCGACGTGCGCGCCAAGCTGTGGGACGTGGTGAAGGGCAGCGAGATCGGCGTGCTCAACGCCAGCGTGCACCCCAACGACCTGCGCCTCGCGGCCCACCGCATCGCCGACTACGTGCACGAGAAGCTCACCGGTGAGAAGGGCGTGTTCTCCACCCGCATCGCCTACGTGGCCAAGAGCCGGCGCAACTTCTCGCTGCGCGTGGCCGATGCCGACGGCTACGACCCGAGCGGCAAGGCCGAGGGCGAGAGCGTGCTCAACAGTACCGAGCCGATCATCTCGCCGGCCTGGTCGCCGGACGGCCGCGAGCTGGCCTATGTGTCCTTCGAGGACCAGAAGGCGGTGGTCTACACGCAGGACATGGCCAGCGGCAAGCGCCGGGTCATCGCCAACTTCCGCGGCTCCAACAGCGCACCGGCCTGGTCGCCCGACGGGCAGACGCTGGCGATGACGCTCTCGCGAGAGGGCGGCTCGCAGCTGTACCTGATGCCGCGTGCCGGCGGCACGCCGCGCCGGGTCACCAACAGTGGCGCGATCGACACCGAACCTTGCTTCTCGCCCGACGGCCGCAGCATCTACTTCGTGAGCGACCGCGGAGGCAGCCCGCAGGTGTACCGCATGCCGGCCACGGGCGGCACGGCAGAGCGCGTGACCTTCTCGGGCGGCTACAACATCAGCCCGAGCATCAGCCCCGATGGCCGCACGCTCGCATACATCACCCGCCAGGGCAACGCCTTCAAGCTGCAGACGCTGGACCTGCAAAGCGGCACCGTGGCCTCGCTCACCGACACGACGGACGACGAAAGCCCGAGCTTCGCGCCCAACGGCCGCCTGATCATCTACGCCACGAGAGCCGGCGGCCGCGACGTGTTGATGACCACCACGCTCGATGGCAAGATCAAGGCGCGCCTGCCATCGCCGTCGGCAGACCTGCGCGAGCCCGTCTGGGGGCCCTACGGGCGCTAGGGGAACCAATCGTTGGGTCGCAAGACTCTGAAGCAAGGCGCCGTGCAAAGACAGCGGCGCGACATCACTGAGAGGAAAGAGACATGAAACTGATTCGTATCGCGCATTCGGGCCTGATGGTGCTTGCCGTGTCCGCACTGGTCGCCGGCTGTTCGAGCGTCAAGCTGGACGACACCAAGCCGCCCGTCACCACTGCCACGCCCAAGGACGTGAATCTCACCAACGGCGCCAACACCGGCACCGCGGCGCAGTCGCAAGTGACTACGGTGGAAGCCGGCGCCAACCGCAATGCCGCTGATTCGAACCTGCCGCGCGTGGTGTATTTCGATTTCGACAGTTTCGTGGTGAAGGATGAATTCCGCCCGACCATCGACGCCAACGCCAAGGTGCTGAGCACGAACCGCGGCAAGAAGGTCGCGGTCGAGGGCCACACCGACGAACGCGGCGGTAGCGAATACAACCTCGCGCTTGGCCAGAAGCGCGCCGAGGCGGTCGCCAAGTCGCTCGAACTGCTGGGTGCCGACAACAAGCAGGTCGAGGCGGTGAGCTTCGGCAAGGAGCGTCCGGCGGTGCAAGGCAATGACGAAGCGGCCTGGGCGAAGAATCGCCGCGCCGAGATCGTCAGCCGCTGATCGGCTCGCATCATGACGCTCCAACGTTGGGCAGGTGCGGCCGTCATGGCGTGCACCCTGTTCGCGCCCGCCGCCCACGCGGGCATTTTCGACGACGACGAAGCGCGTCGCGCCATCCTCGACCTGCGCCGCCAGCTCGAGCAGAGCAACGAAGCGCAGGCCAAGCGGCAGGCCGAGCTCAACACGCAGATGAGCGATGCCATCGCGCAGCTCAAGCGCAGCCTGCTCGACCTGAACGCGCAGATCGAGACGCTTCGCGCCGACAACGCCCGCCTGCGCGGCGAGAACGAACAGGTGACGCGGGACGTCGCTGAACTGCAGCGCAAGTCCAAGGACATGCAGCAGGGCGTGGACGACCGCATGCGCCGGCTCGAGCCGCAGAAGGTCAGCGTGGATGGCCGTGAGTTCATGGCCGACCCGGAAGAAAAGCGACAGTACGAAGAAGCGATGGCCGTGTTCCGCCGTGGCGAGTTCGACCCGGCGTCGCAGTCGCTGGCTGGCTTCGTCAGGCGCTACCCGGCCAGCGGCTATAGCGAGTCGGCCACGTTCTGGCTGGGCAACGCCTACTACGGCAAGCGTGATTTCAAGAACGCCATCGCGACCTTCCGTGCCTTCGCCAGCGCCCATCCGGATGCGGCGCGCGCGCCCGAGGCGCTGCTGTCCATCGCCAACTGCGAGGCAGAGCTGAAGGACAACAAGGCCGCGCGCAAGACCATCGGCGAGCTGATCAAGCTCTACCCGAAGTCGGAAGCGGCCCAGGCGGGGCGCGAGCGGCTCGCCTCCTTGAAGTAGCCCTTGTCCATCGCCAGCACCTTGCTCGTCGATGACGGGCCGGATCTCGAACGCCGGTTCGGTGGCCTGCGTCGCCTCTATGGCGATGCAGGCTACGAGCGCATTCGTGCCGCACGCATCGCGGTGGTGGGGCTGGGCGGCGTCGGCTCGTGGGCGGTAGAAGCGCTCGCGCGAAGCGGCGTTGCATCGCTCACGTTGATCGACCTCGATCACGTGGCCGAGTCCAACATCAACCGGCAGGTGCAGGCCGCTGGCGCGACGCTTGGCCAGGCCAAGGCGCTTGCGCTGCGCGACCGCATCGCCGACATCCATCCGGGGTGTGTCGTGCACGCGGTGGAGGAGTTCGTCGACGACACCAACTGGCCCTCGCTGCTCGTGGAGCCGGTCGATGCGGTCATCGATGCCTGCGACCAGGTGAAGGCGAAGACGGCGCTCGCGGCGTGGTCCATCGCCACGCGCACGCCGCTCGTGATGTCGGGTGCAGCCGGTGGCAAGCAGCGCGCACAGGACGTGCTCGTCGATGACATGTCCGAAGTCACCCACGACCCACTCATCGCATCGCTGCGGCAGCGCCTGCGCAAGCACCACGGCGCGCCGCGGCAAGGTCGCATCGGCGTGCGCTGCGTGTTCTCTCGCGAAGAAGTGAAGCCGCCGCAGGACGCTGCATCATGCGATGTCGACGGCACGCTCAATTGCCATGGCTACGGGTCCACGGTGGCGGTCACCGCCACCTTCGGCATGGTGGCCGCAAGCGAAGTCATGGCGATGCTTTTGAAGTCCGCACAGAAAAGTTGATTGACCTGCTGGCGGACCTAGAAATTTTCAGGCTATAATCTTTGGCTTACTGGGTCGTTAGCTCAGTCGGTAGAGCAGCGGACTTTTAATCCGTTGGTCGCGCGTTCGAGTCGCGCACGACCCACCAACGGCCCAGGCAGAACAGCGGTACGTTTTAGAAGCAGTACAAAGATATACGGGCTCTTAGCTCAGTTGGTAGAGCAGCGGACTCTTAATCCGTTGGTCGAGTGTTCGAGTCACTCAGGGCCCACCAACTCAAAGGACCAGCAGGTGCAAACCGCTGGTCCTTTTTCATTGGCGTTGCGTTGATGCGGGCCGCGTCGATTGGCGCTGCGGCGACCGGCCCGTGACGTCGAGGCTCAGGCGCCGAACATCAACCCAAGCATCTCCCGCAAATCGCTTCGCGCACGGTAGTAGCCGAAGCCAGTCGGCAGCCAATCCAGCGCCGGGCCTTCCTGGCGTACCGCCAAACCCACGGGCGCCACCTCCACTGTCATGCCGTTGGCCTGAGCCAATTCTTCGAAGGCCCGGCGTGCGCGAGGCATGTGATAACCATGGGTCACCAGCACCATGCGCGTGATGCCTGCCTTCTTCAGCAGCGGCACCGTTCTTTGCGCGTTTTCACGCGTGTCGCGCGACTGGTCTTCGGTCCACTTGAGCGGCCGGTTGTATTCCTGCGTCGAGATGCGATTGGCGACCTCTGCCTCCGACACGCCCTGGCCCTGCGCCCAGCCTGCACCGCCGCTGAACGCGATCGGAATGCCGGTCTCGCGCGACAGCCATTGCCCGTAGCGCAGCCGCTCCATCGCGGCTGGGACGAGGTTGCTGACGCCGTACTCCGGCGCGAAAGGCTCGGTGCCGCCACCGAGCACGACGATCGCGATGTCCGTCTTGCCCTTGGACTGCGCCTTGAGTTCGGTGATTCGGTCTTGCCTCAGGGCAGGCGGCACGTGCAGCACGAACTGTTCGGTGATGCGCGAGAAGCCGGTGGTGGATGTGACCCAGATGCCCGCCACGCTGAACAGCACGATGGTCCAGCCGAGCCCGCGCCTTGGAAGAATCAACCGGGCGCCGATCAGCATCAGCAAGATGAACGGGACGGGCGGAAGAAGCAGGGCGGACAGCACCGGCTTCCAGGTTTCGATGCCAAGCAGGCTGAACAGGCTGTTCACGAGGGTTCCCGAGGGATGCAGTGGGCAATGGGTCGGGATTGTGCCGGAGAGTGTGTCGGTTCGTTTCAATCCGCATGCGCGAAGCATGCCCGCGCCATGCCCGCAGATTGCGCGGGCCTTCGGCCACGAGGACACGCCCCTCGCGGCATCATGCGAGCTCAATTGGAGGAGTCCATGGAAGACCGCATCCAGGAGCTGCGCAGCCGGCTCATTCGCAACTTCAAGGAAATCACACGCACGCACGACCAGCGCGTGCCGCTGTACGACTCGATGGGCGCGCGGCTGGGCACCGGCACTGCGGCCACCAAGCTCGGCATCAGCATCGACACGGTGGCCCCCGGCATGCGCTCATGCCCGTATCACTTCCACTACGCACAGGAAGAAGCGTTCGTCGTGCTGAGCGGCGAGGGCACCTTGCGCGTGGCCGGCGAGATGCTGCCGATCGCGGCCGGCGACACGATCTTCATCCCACCGGGGCCGGACTATCCGCATCAGATCATCAACACCTCGGGCGCGCCGCTCGAATACCTGTCGATCAGCACCAAGGACAGCCCGGAAGTGGTCGAGTATCCCGACTCTGGCAAGTACCTCGCGACGGCGACGAAGGACGGCCAGCCCTTCGGCTTCGCGCGCATGCATCGCGAGAAGGACGATCTGGACTACTGGGACGGCGAGCCGTGATCCGCGTCCCGCGCCGCATCGTCCTCGCAGGCATGGCCATCGCAGCCGGCGCGGCGCAAGCGCAGGTCGCAGCACCGGTGGTGCTGCTCGACCCGGTCGTGGTGAGCGCCCAGCGCAGTCGGCAGCCGTCCTTCGACGCGCCGGCGGCCATCTCGGGAATCACGCGCGAGACGATCGAAGATGCCGGCCCTCAGGTGAATCTCTCCGAGTCGCTGAACCGCGTGCCCGGCATCAGCGTGCTCAATCGCCAGAACTACGCGCAGGACCTGCAGCTGTCCATCCGCGGCTTCGGCGCGCGATCGACCTTCGGCATCCGCGGCGTGCGGCTCATCGTCGATGGCATCCCTGCCACCATGCCAGACGGTCAGGGCCAGGCATCGAGCATCGACCTCAGTTCGGCCGGGCGCATCGAGGTGCTGCGCGGGCCACTTGCGCAGCTGTATGGCAATGCGGCGGGCGGCGTGGTGCAGGTCTTCACCGAGGATGAGCCACCGGTGCCCACCGCCTCCGGTTTCCTGTCGATCGGATCGTTCGGCCAGCGCAAGCTCGGTGCGCGCTACGCTGGATCGTCGCAAGGCCAGGGCCTGACTGTCGATGCATCGCAGTTCGAGACCGATGGCTACCGGCAGCACAGCGATGCGAAGCGCGGCCAGCTGAACGCACGCTGGCGAAAGCGTTGGGGCGCCGACACACGCGTGTCCATCGTCATCAACGCACTCGATCAACCGACCTCGCACGATCCACTGGGCCTCACGCGTGCACAGTGGGAGGCGGACCCGCGGCAGGCGCCGGCCCTTGCGCTGGCGCAGGACGCGCGCAAGAGCGTGAGGCAGCAGCAGATCGGCGTGGTGGCGGAGCACTCCCTATCGAGCGCGACGTCGTTCACCGCCCGCATCTACACAGGTTCGCGCGACCTTGACAACGCCTTGTCCACGCCGCTCACCGCGCAGGCCGCGCCGACGTCCAGCGGCGGCATCGTGCGCTTCTCACGTGCGTACGAAGGCGTCGCGGCGCAGGTCGATCATCGTGTCCAGTCACTGACGCTCACCGCGGGCATCGACGCCGATCGCATGCGCGAGGACCGGCAGGGCTACGTCAACGACAGCGGCGTTCAGGGCGAGCTAAAGCGCGACGAGCGCAACACCGTGAGCAATGTAGACACCTTCGCCCAGGCCGTCTGGGCCTTCATGCCCGGCTGGACACTGACCGCCGGCGCTCGCCACAGCAGCGTGCGCTTCAGAAGCGCCGATCACTTCATCGCACCGGGCAACCCTGACGACAGCGGCGGTGTGGAATACAGCGCCACCAACCCGGTACTCGGCCTGGCGTGGCGTGCGCGCAGCGACCTGAACGTCTACGCCAACCTCGGACGCGGCTTCGAGACGCCCACGTTCACCGAACTCGCCTATCGATCCGCGGGCACGGGACTCAACACCGACCTGCATGCATCGCGCAGCCGGCATGCCGAGGCAGGCGTCAAATGGAAGCCTGCCAATGATCAACGCCTGGACCTCGCGGTGTTCGACATCGCGACCAGCGACGAGATCGTCGTCGACACCAACAACGGCGGCCGCACGACCTACAAGAACGCCGGTCGTACGACCCGACGCGGGATCGAGGCGTCATACGTTGCAGCGCTCGGCGACACAGTGCGCACGACACTGAGCTTCACCCAGCTGAATGCGGTCTATGCCGAGGCCTTCGCGAGCGGCAGCGGTGCATCCGCCGTACCGGTGCCAGTAGGCAGCCGCCTGCCCGGCACCCCGAAGCGAACCGCCTTCGCCGAATTGGTCTGGACCCCGCACACTGCATGGCAGGGCCTGCACGCGGCTGTCGAGCTCGTCCACACTGGCCGCATCTTCGTCAACGACATCAACGACGATGCCGCCCCTGCGGCCACGGTGCTGAACCTGCGGGCAGGCCTCGTGCAGACCCGCGGTGCCTGGCAGCTGAAGGAGCTGCTTCGCATCGACAACGCCAACGACCGCCGCTACGCCGGCTCCGTCATCGTCAACGACGCCAACAAGCGCTACTTCGAGCCCGCCTTGCCGCGCACCGTCACGCTCATGCTCACAGCAGCCCACAAGTGGCAATAGCCCAAGCGAGCAAAGCGAAGCGCACCTCAAGCCACGCCCGCGGGACCGGCTTCGCCGGCACGCCAGGCGGCGCCCCTCGGGGGCAGGAGTGCAGCGACTGGGGGGCTCAAGAAAACGCCGGGATGCCCGTTTGCGCGCGGCCGAGGATCAGCGCATGCACATCATGCGTGCCCTCGTAGGTGTTCACCGTCTCGAGGTTGATCATGTGGCGGATGACGTGGAACTCGTCGTGGATGCCGTTGCCGCCATGCATGTCGCGCGCGGTGCGGGCGATGTCCAGCGACTTGCCGCAGCTGTTGCGCTTGATGAGCGAGATCATCTCCGGCGACGACTTGCCTTCGTCGATCAGCCGGCCCACGCGCAGGCAGCCTTGCAGGCCGAGCGTGATCTCGGTCTGCATGTCGGCGAGCTTCTTCTGGATGAGCTGGTTGGCCGCGAGCGGGCGGCCGAACTGCACGCGATCGAGCGTGTACTGGCGTGCCGCATGCCAGCAGAATTCCGCCGCACCCAGTGCGCCCCAGGCGATGCCGTAGCGCGCCTTGTTCAGGCAGCCGAAGGGCCCCTTCAGGCCGGCCACGTTGGGCAGCAGGTTCTCTGCCGGCACGAACACGTTGTCCATCACGATCTCGCCGGTGATGGACGCGCGAAGGCTCATCTTGCCTTCAATCTTCGGCGCCGACAGGCCCTGCATGCCCTTGTCGAGGATGAACCCGCGGATGGCTTCCTGGCCGCCCACGGTGCCGTCCGCGTTCTCCAGCTTCGCCCACACCACGAACACGTCGGCGATGGGCGAGTTGGTGATCCACATCTTGTTGCCGCGAAGGCGGAAGCCGCCGTCCACCGGCTTGGCGCGGCTCAGCATGCTGGCCGGGTCGCTGCCGTGGTTGGGCTCGGTCAGGCCGAAGCATCCGACCCATTCGCCGGTGGCCAGGCGCGGCAGGTATTTCTGGCGCTGGGCCTCGTCGCCGTAGGCGTGGATGGGGTGCATCACGAGCGAGCTCTGCACGCTCATCGCGCTGCGGTAGCCGCTGTCCACGCGCTCCACCTCGCGCGCCACCAGGCCGTAGCTCACGTGGTTGACGCCGGGGCAGCCGTAGCCTTCGATGGTGGAGCCGAGCATGCCCAGCTCGCCCAGCTCGTTCATGATCTCCCGGTCGAACTTCTCGTGGCGCGCGGCCATCAGCACGCGCGGCTGCAGACGTTCCTGGCAGTACTGGTACGCGGCATCGCGCACGGCCCGTTCTTCGTCGCTGAGCTGGTCATCCAGGCGGAACGCGTCGTCCCATTGAAAAGCGGTCTTCATGGTGTCATCTTTCGAGCCGGGGATCGACGGATGATAAGCGTGTGGGGGCTTGGCGCCCGCGCGGAGAATCCCCGTTTCACCCATGTCAAACCGAACAAAATCCGGAGCCATCGATGCCTGCGAACACTGAAACCATCACCCTGGGCGGCGGCTGTTTCTGGTGCCTGGAAGCCGTGTACGAACAGGTCGAAGGCGTCGCTGCGGTCGAATCGGGCTACAGCAACGGCCAGGTCGATCGCCCGAGCTACGAGCAGGTGTGCACCGGCAACACCGGCCATGCGGAGGTGGTGCGCGTGAGCTACGACCCCTCGGCGATCAGCCTGCGCGACATCCTCGAGATCTTCTTCGTCATCCACGACCCGACCACGCTCAATCGGCAGGGCAACGACGTGGGCACGCAGTACCGCTCGGGCATCTACTTCGAGACGCCGGAGCAGGAGCGCGTGGCGCGCGAAGTGCTCGATGAGGTGAATGCGCATCACGGCGGCAAGGCGGTGACGGAGCTCACGCCGCTGGCCAACTACAGCCGCGCCGAGGACTATCACCAGCACTACTTCGCCAACCATCCGGGTCAGGGCTACTGTGCCTTCGTGGTGGCGCCCAAGGTGGAGAAATTCAGGAAGACCTTCGCGGCGCGGGTGCGAAAGGGCGCGTAGAACGGGGTCCGATTGCGCGAGAGAGGGGCACTGTAGCCACGGTGACATCCGATGCGCTGGTTTCGCACCAGCGCTGCATGCTGCGTTGCCCATCGGCGACAGCGCGCGTCACCCAGGCGACACCGACGCAGCATCAGGGAGCGAGCCGCTCCCTGATCCAGGTGCCGTCTTCCGCCAGCCGGTAACGCAGCCGGTCATGCAGACGCGACTTGCGGCCCTGCCAGAACTCCCACATATCCGGCACGAGGCGATAACCGCCCCAGTGCGGTGGACGCGGCGGGTTCAACAGGTACTTGGCGCCGAACTTGGCAGCATTGGCGACGAGCGTCGCACGTGACGCAATCACCTCGCTTTGGGGCGAGGCCCACGCGCCGATGCGCGAGTCCAGCGGGCGCGTGGCGAAGTAAGCATCCGACTCTGCCTCGCTCACCTTCTCCACGCGACCCTCGATGCGCACCACGCGTTCAAGTTCGACCCAGTGGAACTGCAACGCGGCAAACGCATGGGCGGCCAACTCGCGGCCCTTGCGGCTTTGATAGTTGGTGTACCAAGCGATGCCGCGATCGTCGAAGCCCTTGACCAGCACGATGCGCGTGGACGGCCGGCCGTTGTCGCCGACGGTGGCCAGCGTCATCGCATTGGGCTCGGGCACTTGCGCATCGAGCGCCTGCTGGAACCAGGTGCCGAACTGCTTCATCGGCGCGGCGTCGGAGGCCTGTTCGTCGAGTTCAGCGCGCTCGTAGCTCTTGCGAAGGTCGGCGATGTTCGTCATGCGGCGAGTATAGAAACCATGACGCGCGTTGTGACCTTGAGAGGCCCTGCAAGAAATCGAAAACAGCTGTATACCGTCGCCTTCGCGCAAAGGAGAGAGACCTTTCATGACCACCTTCACCGTGAACGGCAAGACGGTCAACGTCGATGCCGATCCGTCCACGCCCGTGCTCTGGGCCCTTCGAGACAACCTTCAACTCACCGGCACCAAGTTCGGCTGCGGCGCGGCGCTGTGCGGCGCCTGCACCGTGCACCTGAACGGCGCGCCGGTGCGCAGCTGCATCACGCCGATCTCTGCCGTCGCCGGGCAGAAGATCACCACCATCGAGTCCGTGGCTGACGACAAGGTCGGCAAGGCGGTCCAGGCCGCCTGGGTGCGCAACGACGTGGTGCAGTGCGGCTACTGCCAGAGCGGGCAGATCATGAGCGCCACTGCGCTGCTTCGCGGCAACAAGAAGCCCACCGATGCCGAGATCGACGGTGCCATGGCCGGCAACATCTGCCGCTGCGGCACGTATGCACGCATCCGCATCGCCATCAAGGACGCGGCCAAGTCGCTGGCCTGAAAGGAACGACATGAGCTATGAACAATTGATGACGCGGCTCGGCAGCTCGAGGGAGCCGGTGGCTGCGGGGCTCGACCGCCGCAGCTTCCTCAAGCTGGGTGCGGCCTCCGGTGTCGCATCGTCGGGTTTTGCGCTCGGGCTTTTTGCCGGACCAGCGAGCGCGGCCGATGCGGGCGCGGCACTGAAGCCATCGCAGAACCCGGCGGCCTTCATCACCATCGACAAGGCCGGCATCGTGACGGTGATGGTCAACCGGCTCGACTTCGGCCAAGGCGTGATCACTGGCCTGCCCATGCTCGTGGCCGAAGAGCTTGATGCCGACTGGAGCAAGGTGCGAGGCGAACTCGCGCCCGCCGGCGAGGCCTACAAGGACCCGGGCTTCGGCATCCAGATGACGGGTGGCTCCAGCGCAGTGCACAACTCCTGGCAGCAGTACCGCGAGCTCGGTGCGCGCACCCGTGCGATGCTCGTGGCCGCCGCGGCACAGCGCTTCGGCGTGGATGCGTCGGCCTGCAAGGTGGCCAACGGCGTCGTGAGCGCGGGCGCCAAGCACGCCACCTTCGGCGAGCTGGCCGGCGATGCGATGAAGCAGCCGGTGCCCGAGAAGGTGACGCTGAAGGACGCGAAGAACTTCAAGATCATCGGCAAGAAGACCACGCGGCTCGATGCGCTGGCCAAGAGCAGCGGCCGCCAGAGCTTCGGCATCGACTCGCGCGCCGAAGGCATGAAGACGGTGCTTATCGCGCATCCGCCGGTGTTCGGCGCCAAGGCCGCGGGCATCGACTCCACCCGCGCCAAGGCGGTCAAGGGTGTGGTCGATGTGCTCGAAGTCAAGCTCGACCGTGGCGCCACGGGTGTGGCGGTGATTGCCGATGGCTACTGGCCGGCGAAGATGGGCCGCGATGCCTTGCAGGTGCTGTGGAACACCGACGCGGTCGAGAAGCCCGACAGCGACAAGCTGCTCGCTCAATACCGTGAGCTCGCCGGCAAGCCAGGCACCAAGGTGCGCGAGGCCGACACTTCGAAGATTGCAAGCGCGCCGAAGAAGATCACGGCCGAGTACACCTTCCCGTACCTCGCTCATGCGCCGATGGAGCCGCTGAACTGCCTCATCGATTTCGACGGCACGAGTTGCAAGGTGTCGGCAGGCTCGCAGTTCCAGACCATCGACCAGGCCAACATCGCCGCGACGCTGGGCATCACGCCTGACAAGGTGCAGCTCACGACCATGATGGCCGGCGGCGGATTTGGCCGGCGCGCGGTGCCCACGAGCGACTATCTCGTCGAGGCGGCGCAGGTCGTGAAGGCGTGGCGCGCGTCAGGCAAGTCCGGCCCGCTGAAGATCATCTGGAGCCGCGAGGACGACATCCGCGGCGGCTACTACCGGCCGATGCACGTGCACCGCGCCGAGATCGGCTTCGACGAGCAAGGCAAGGTGCTCGGCTGGAAGCACACCATCGTCGGCCAGTCCATCCTGATGGGCACACCCTTCGAGCAGTTCATGGTGAAGAACGGCGTGGACAGCGTGATGGTGGAAGGCGTGGCCGACACGCCCTACGAAGTGCCGCTGGCGCTCGAGATCCATCACCCCAAGGTCAATGTGCCGGTGCTGTGGTGGCGTTCGGTGGGCCACTCGCACACGGCGTTCGTGATGGAGACGCTGGTCGACGAGATCGCCCGCACGACAGGCAAGGATCCGGTCGAGTACCGCCGCTCGCTGCTGTCCGAGAAGCACACCCGCCACCGCGCCGCGCTCGACCTGGCGGTTGCCAAGTCAGGCTACGGCAAGAAGACATTGCCTGCGGGCCATGCCTTCGGCGTCGCGGTGCATGAGTCCTTCAACACCGTGGTGGCCTACGTGGTCGAAGCTTCGGTCAAGGACGGCCAGCCCGTGCTGCACAAAGTGACGGCTGGCGTGCACTGCAATACCGTGGTGAACCCCCTCTCGGTGGAGGCGCAGGTGCAGGGCGCGGCGCTGATGGCGCTGGGTACCACCTTGCCCGGCGCGGCCATCACCTTCAAGGAGGGCGTCGTCCAGCAGAGCAATTTCGGCGACTACACGGTGGCACGCATGCCGCAGATGCCCGCCATCGAGGTCTACACGGTACCGAGCACCGAGCCGCCCACAGGCATGGGAGAACCGGGCTTGCCGCCGCTTGCGCCGGCCTTCGCCAACGCCATCGCGAAACTCACTGGCAACCCCATGCGCGAACTGCCTTTTCGCATCTCCAATGCGTGAAATCCCCACCGCAGTTAACGCTTACGGATAAAGCCTTAAGTAGAGGCCCTCTGGCTTTCAACCCGTCCGGACCACATCCTTGCATGTGCGGGGTTCGCGCGAAGCGCATGTGGATTGGTGGACAAAGCAGTTGTTGGAGGGTTGATGAAATCGCGGCCTGCGGTGATCGTCCTGGCGGCCGGAACGGGTTCCCGTTTCGGTGCGCCCGGTCACAAGCTCACACAGAAGCTGGGTGCTTCTACCGTGCTCGGCACGACCTTGCGCCATGCCATCGCGAGCCACCTGCCGGTGGTGGTGGTCACCACGGATGCCTTGGCCGACGTAGCCCGCCGATACGTGGCGTCGCGCGACGTGGTCATCCTGCCGGCGGTGGGTACCGGCTCGCAGCCGCTGGGCATGGGCTACTCCATCTCGACGGGTGTCGCGGCGCGGCCTGACGCCACCGGCTGGCTGGTGCTGCCTGGCGACATGCCGATGGTGCAGCCGGCAAGCATCGCGGCGGTGGCCGCGGCACTCGAGCACCATCCGGTCGCCTATGCGCAGCATCGCGGGCGGCGCGGGCACCCGGTCGGGTTCGGTGCGGAAATCTATTCGGAGCTCGTCACCTTGTCAGGTGACGAAGGCGCAAGGCGGTTGGTGGCGCGCTACCCGGCGCACGGCGTGGAAGTGACGGACCCGGGCGTGCTCATCGACGTGGACACCGAGGCCGATCTCGAGAAGGTGCGCCAGCAGCTCACGGACGCATCGGCCGCGCCCGTGTCGCGCTGAGCAGCGCCGACGCGCCGGACCTCACGCCGTCAGCGCATTCTCGCGAGCAAGCGCCACCAGCCGTTCGATCTCCCGATCGACGATGCCGCAGCCGCGCAGCGACGCGGCCGTGCCCAGCAGGTAGTCCAGTGTCGTGCCGTACTTGCCGCACGCACGCCGGAAGATGTCGACCAATGTGTCGTCTTGCAGCGGCCCGACATGGCTCGGGCTCTTGCGGCTGAGGGTGAAGGCGAGCGCGTGCACGGTGCCCTGCGGCGTGCGGCAGGGCAGCCACTTGGGGTCGTAGACGCCGGTGGGCATCTCGCGCGCCCACAGTGCATCGAGTTCGTCGTTGGCGCGGCGTGGGTCGAGCCGATAGGCCATGCCCCGGCACGAGCCGCCGGACACCAGTGCGAACACCAGGCCCGAGCACTCGGGCGTGCCGCGGTTGATGGTGGAGCGCATCTCCAGGGCGCGGTGGTAGCCGTAGACGGTGGCCGGCCGCTGCTCGACGGCATCGAACTCAGGCCGCCAGATGAGCGATGCATAGCCGAAGACCCAGAGGTCTTGATGGCCGCCCCATTCGGCGCGGATCTTCGCGAGCTGGTTGGCAGGATGGCGCGGGTGCGCCAACGGATGCAAGGTCATTGCTGCCCACTCTAGCGCGGCTGCGCCGGGCGCGCTCGTAGGAGCATGCCCACAGCGACAGGAGGCGCAGGACGATGTCGCGCTCGCCCCACGGCGGGGAGCATGGCAGACTGCCCGGGCACACGTCCGGGCCTGTCCTGGACTCGCCAGCCACGTGAACACCTCCGCCGCGCCTCCCATCGTCCCGCGCTATCGCCGCTGGCCCGCGGTGCTGGGCGCGGCAGTGGCGGTGTTGCTGGTTCTCATCGCCACGCTCGAAGTCCTCGGCTGGCCCTTTCTCGCCGAGCCGATGCAGCGTTGGTTGTCCGGCTCGCTGCACCGCAAGGTCAGTTTCGCGATCGACGGCAACACGCCGGCGTCCGTGGCCGTGCGATTGGTGGGGCGCGTGCGCATCGAGGCGCCGCTGGTGGAGATCGGCGCGCCCGCCTGGAGCAAGTCGGCGCACATGATCCGTGCGAGCGACGCCGTCATCTCCTTCCACTACGGCGACATCTGGCGCGCATGGCAATCGCAGCCCTTGCGCATCCACATGCTGGAGGCCGATGAGTTTGATGCCGACGTCGAGCGCCTTGCCGACGGCCGTGCGTCGTGGCAATTCGAGCCGGCCGCGCCAGCTGCGCGCGACGTGGGCGTCACCCAGTTCCCGCTCTTCGACGAACTGAAGGTGAACGGCGGCAGCCTGCGCTGGCGCGATGCGATGGCCGAGCTGCGCATGACGGTGGAGTGCCGGGCGGCGCAGCCGATGGATGGGGCGGCGTCCGCGCCCGCCGTGACATCGCCATCGTCGAGCGGCCTCGCATGCAACGCTCGCGGCACCTGGCACAAGGAGCCGCTGACCATCGTCTTGCAATCGACCGCGCCCATGCCCTGGTTGGACCGCGGGAGCGATGGCGATCGCGTGCCGCTGACGGTGGACGCGAGCATCGGCGACACGCACCTGTCCTTGCAGGGCAGTGCCATCGATGCGCTGTCGCTCAACGGGCTGAGCGCGCGTTTCGAGAGCGAAGGCAGCTCGCTCGCCACGATTGCGCAATTGATCGACCTGCGCCTGTCGCCACGCGCGCCGTTTCGCGCTGCGGGTCAGGTGGTCAACACCGGCCGCACATGGCGCCTGGTGCTCGATCGCCTGCACCTGGGCACGAGTGACCTCACCGCCCGGCTCGACCTGGACAGAAGCCGTTGGCCCGCGTTGCTCACCGGTCGCGTCGAAGGCGCATGGCTTTCATGGCGGGACATTGCCGAGCTGCCGGCCAAGTCGCCGGCCTCGGGCAAGGTGCTCGTCGACGCGCCCGCATTTCGCACACTCGATGCGGATCTTGCCATCGACGTCGCCCAGGCCGACCTCGGAGACAGCCTGCCGCGCCAAGCCCTGCGCGGGCGCTGGAAGATCAACAACGGACGAGCCGAATGGATGCCCGCGGCTGGCACAAAGTTTTGACGATGTAATCAAGTTACTTCACAATCGACCTCCGAGTTACATCGCCAGATCATCCTTTCGCACCGCCCCCACCCAAGGCATTCGAAGCACCATGAAAAGCACTGTCACCGACGTCACCCGGCGCATCCGAGACCGCAGCGCCCGCACACGCGAGGCGTATCTCGCCCGTGTCGAACAAGGCATCAACCGGCCGCGCGGCAGCGACCGCATGGGCTGCGCCAACGTGGCCCACGCCTTCGCCGCGATGCCTGCCAGCGACAAGCTGCGCATCGTGGCCGAGCGCGCACCACACATCGGCATCGTCACAGCCTACAACGACATGTTGTCGGCACACCAACCGTATGAGGGCTACCCCTCGCTGATCCGCGATGAGGCGCACAAGCAAGGTGCCACCGCGCAGGTCGCTGGCGGCACGCCCGCGATGTGCGACGGCGTGACGCAAGGCCTGCCCGGCATGGAGCTGAGCCTCTTTTCGCGCGACACCATCGCGATGAGCACGGCCATTGCACTCACGCACGATGTGTTCGACGCAGCGCTGCTCCTGGGCATCTGCGACAAGATCGTGCCGGGCCTCTTGATCGGCGCGCTGCACTTCGGCCACCTGCCTTGTGTGTTCGTGCCTGCCGGTCCGATGAGCAGCGGGCTGTCCAACAACGACAAGGCCAAGGTGCGCGAGCAGTTCGCGCAGGGCCTGGTGGGCCGCGACAAGCTGCTCGAAGCCGAGTCTGCGGCGTACCACGGCCCGGGCACCTGCACCTTCTACGGCACCGCCAACAGCAACCAGATGCTGATGGAAGCGATGGGCCTGCATGTGCCGGGCGCTGCCTTCGTGCACCCCCACGAAGGCCTGCGTGACGCGCTCACGCGCGAGGCGGTGCGCACGGCGCTGTCCATCACCAAGGGGCGGCGCTTCACGCCGATCGGGCAACTCGTGGACGAGCGCGTCATCGTCAATGCGATGGTGGCGCTGCTGGCCACGGGCGGGTCCACCAACCACCTCATCCATTGGGTGGCAGTGGCCCGTGCCGCCGGCATCCTCATCGACTGGACCGACTTCTCCGAGCTGTCGCATGTCACGCCGCTGCTGTCGCGCGTGTACCCGAATGGCAGTGCCGACGTGAACCAGTTCCAGAACGCCGGCGGACCTGGCTTCGTCATCCGCGAGCTCCTCAAGTCGGGTGTGATGCACCCGGACGTGATGGCGGTGGCCGAGTCCGGCATCGGCGCCTATGCACGCTTGCCCAAGGTGCAGGGCGACGCCGTCGCCTGGGTCGATCTGCCTGAGAAGAGTGGCGACGACTCGGTGGTTCGCACGGCGGCCGCGCCCTTCAGCGAGACGGGTGGCCTCAAGCTGCTCACCGGCAACCTCGGGCGTTCGGTCATCAAGGTGTCCGCCGTGCCGGAAGACCGCCACGTCATCGAAGCCCCGGCCATCGTCTTTGAAACGCAGGAGCAATTGCTTGCTGCCTTCAAGACCGGCGAGCTCGAACGCGACCTCATCGCCGTGGTGCGCTTCCAGGGCCCGCGCGCCGACGGCATGCCGGAGCTGCACAAGCTCACGCCGCCGCTGGCGGTGCTGCAGGGCAAGGGCTTCAAGGTCGCGCTCGTCACCGACGGGCGCATGAGCGGCGCGTCGGGCAAGGTGCCGGCTGCCATCCACGTGAGCCCCGAAGTGCTTGCGGGCGGGCCGCTCGGCAAGGTGCGCACGGGCGACGTGATCCGGCTCGATGCCGTGGCCGGCACGCTGGACGCGCTGGTCGACGCCGCCGAGTGGGCGAAGCGCGACGTGGCCCAGCTGAGCGACGAGCAGCGCGACATCAACTCCCACGGGCTCGGGCGCGAGCTCTTCGGCGGCATGCGGCGCAACGTGCTCACCGCCGAAGAGGGCGCGGTCACCTGGCTCTGACGCCGGCTCTGTTGAATCTCACTAGGACACGCATTCAATGAACACGCTTGAACTCGCCACATTCGGCCCGGTCATCCCGGTCATCGTCATCCAGCGCCTCGAAGACGCCGTCCCGCTCGCGCAGGCGCTCGTCGACGGCGGCGTGAAGGTGCTCGAAGTCACCCTGCGCACGCCGGTCGCGCTCAAGGCGATGGAAGCCATTGCGCGCAATGTGCCGGGCGCCATCGTCGGCGCCGGCACCGTCCGCAACATCGCGGATGCGCAAGCCGCCAAGGATGCCGGCTGCCAGTTCGCGGTGAGCCCAGGCTACGTGCACGAGGTGGGCCTGGCCTGCCACAACATCGGCCTGCCGCTGCTGCCGGGCGTGTCCACCGGCAGCGAGGTGATGCAGGCCAACATCGACGGCTACTACTTCCTCAAGTTCTTCCCCGCGACGGCGGCCGGCGGCATCCCCATGCTCAAGGCGCTGGCCGGCCCCTTCCATGACGTGGTCTTCTGCCCGACCGGCGGCATCACGCCCGAGACGGCACCGCAGTTCCTCGCGCTGCCCAACGTGAAGGTGTGCGGCGGCTCGTGGCTCACGCCCTCGGACGCGGTCGAGGCCCGCGACTGGAAGCGCATCACCCGGCTCGCGCAAGAGACCGCGCAGTTGCGCCGAGCGTGATTTCTGCATCGCTTGCCTGTGGCGCGTCCCGCACATGAGGGATGCGGCAAGCGGTGGCTCCCTTGAGAATCTGCCCTGTCCGGTGGATACGGGCGGTGGGAACAGGGAGCGGACAAGAAAAGCACAGGGGCGCCGGTTGGGCGCCCCTGATGTTTTGTGCGGTCGGCAGACGCTGCCGTCGAAACAAGGCTAGTCGCGCTGCTCGATCAGCTCGATCTTGTAGCCGTCCGGGTCGGTGATGAACGCGATCACTGTCGTGCCACCTTTCACCGGCCCCGGCTCGCGCGTGATGGCGCCGCCCAGCGCCTGCGCCTTCTCGCGCACCGCCGCGCAGGTGGCCGCCACGTCCGGCACGCCGATGGCGATGTGGCCGTACGCCGAGCCGAGCTCATACTTGTCCACGCCATAGTTGTAGGTGAGCTCGATCTCCGCATGCTGCGGGTTGCGGCCATAGCCCAGGAAGGCGAGGTCGTACTTCTGTTCGGGCCGTTCGGTCGTGCGCAGCAACTGCATCCCCATCACCTCGGTGTAGAAACGGATGGAGCGTTGAAGGTCGCCCACTCGGAGCATGGTGTGGAGGAGTCTCATCTCGTCATCGTGCATCCAGGATGATGCAGGTGGTGGTGGCGTGGGCGAACAGTGTGCCATCAGGCCCCACGAGCTTGCCTTGCGCCGTGCCGATGCGCCCACCGCTGTGGATGATTTCGCCCACCGCCCGCACCAGTGGCACCCGGTCCGTCACCGCCTTGACGTAGTTCACCTTGAGCTCCAGCGTGGTGTAGGTCTTGCCCGCGGGCAAGAGCGTGTGGATGGCACAGGCCACGGCCGAGTCGAGCAGGGTGGCGATCCAGCCGCCATGCACCGTGCCCAGCGGGTTGTAGTGGGCGAACTGCGGCTTGCCCTGGAACTGCACGCGCCCGGGCTGCGCTTCGACGAGGATGAAGTCCAGCGTCCGGCTGATCGGCGGCGCCGGGATCTCGCCTGCCAGCAGGGCTTCGAAGATCTGCATGCCGGTCTTGCCGGCGAACTGCTCCGGCGTGCCCACGCCGGTGTGCTTCAGGCGCTCGCGCATCTGCTGGTCGGCGGCCTGCCATTGGGCGAGGGTGTCGGTGGTGTCTTGGGGTTGGAGAACGGCGCTCATGGGAGATTCCTCGGTTGATGATCGGCAGGAGGGATGGCGGAAATACACTTGTATCTGCAATGATTGTAGATACAATGATAATCATGAGTCAAAAGCCCCACGCCGCCGAGACCCTGGCCGGCGCACCGGCCACGCCGCGCGGCTGCACCAACCTGAAGCTGCGCCAGCTGAGCCGCGCCGTCACGCGCCACTACGACGCCTACGTCGCTCCGCTCGGACTGAAGAACTCGCAGTACTCGCTGCTGTCGCACGTCGTGCTGCTGGGCCCGCTCAAGCCGTCCGAGCTCGCGTCGCGCATGCGCATCGATGCCTCCACGCTCACGCGCAACCTGCAGCCGCTGGTGGCACAGGGCTGGGTCACGCAAGGGCCCGGCGAAGACGCGCGCAGCCGGCTCATCGTTGCCACCGACCTCGGCCGCGACAAGCGCGCCGAAGGCCAGCGCGCCTGGAAGCAGGCGCAGCTCGCGCTCAACGCCCGCCTGGGCGCCGACCGCGTGGTCGCACTTCACCAACTGATCGACGATTGCCTGGCCACGCTCGACGCGGCCGATGACGAGGAGGAAGCCTGAATGAGCAGTGTGCCAACCATTGGTGTTCCAACGACCCGCACGCAGGTGCCGACCCTCTTCTGGGTGCTGCTCGCCGCGGCCGGCACCTTCGCGCTCACCATGGGCGCGCGGCAGTCCATGGGCCTGTTCGTCGGCACGCTGAACACCACCACGGGCCTTGGCATCGCGAGCATCAGCCTCGCCTTCGCCTTCGGCCAGCTGTGGTGGGGACTCACGCAGCCGCTGGCCGGCATGGTGGCCGACCGCATCGGCGCGGGTCGGGTGCTGGTGCTGGGTGTGCTGCTGGTGGGCATCGGCACGGCGCTCGTGCCCTACATGCACACCACGCTCGGGCTCATCCTGGCCATCGGCGTGCTGGCCGCAGGTGGAGCTGGCATGGCCGGGCCGTCGGTGCTGATGGCCGCGACCACCCGGTTGGTGCCCGTCGACAAGCGCGGTATCGCGACGGGCATCGTGAATGCGGGTGGGTCCTTCGGGCAGTTCGTCTTCGCGCCGATCGCCGGCGCCATCACGCAGGCGGCGGGATGGGTCGTTGCCTTGCAGAGCCTTGCGGCCTTGTCGCTGCTGGCCTTGCCCGCGGCCTGGGTGTTGCGCGGCTCGTCGAACGCCAGCGCCGTGGCCGGCACGGTTCGCGAAGGTACCGGCGCCATCGTCAAGCGCGCGCTGGCGACGCCAAGCTACCGCTTCCTCTGCGCCGGCTTTTTCGTCTGCGGCTTCCACGTGGCGTTCATCGCCACCCACTTGCCGGGCGTGGTGGTGGCGTGCCAGCTGCCGACGGAGCTCGGCGCGTGGTCGCTGTCGGTCATCGGCCTCTTCAACATCATCGGCAGCTTCAGCATGGGCTGGGCGGTGGGCCGGTGGCGCATGAAGTCGTTGCTGTCCCTCGTCTATGCAGCACGGGCGCTGGCGGTGCTCGTGTTCATGCTCACGCCCAAGACGCCGGCCGTGATGCTGGTCTTCGCGGCGGTGATCGGCCTCACCTACTTGTCCACCGTGCCGCCGACGGCCGGCCTCGTCGCCAAGCTCTTCGGGCCGGCGCACATGGGTACGCTCTTCGGCATCGTGATGGTGGCGCACCAGTTGGGCGGCTTCCTCGGCGCGTGGCTGGGCGGCAAGGCCTTCGAGTGGACGGGCAGCTACGACTGGATGTGGTACGCCGACATCGTGCTCGCGGTGGGCGCGGCGCTCGTGCACCTGCCGATCCGAGAGGCGCGGCTGCCGGCGCGGGCGGTGGCGGCCTGAGGCATTGAAGCGCGGAGGGCTCAGGCCTTCTCGCGAGTCACCTCGACGCCGGGCGTCACGTCGTCACCGTAGGCTGTTTTCCACCGGTTGGCGATCGTGCTGTTCTCGTCCAGCCGATGGCCGGGCAGGCCGTCTTCCACATGCCAATTGGCGATGCGCGACTCGATCGCGTAGTGCGCCGTTGGCGTGAGCACGCACGGGTCGTCCAGGCTGCCCACGGACAAGTCCATGTTGAGCGAGTCATTGAATTCGAAGCTGAGCGGCGTGCCGCAGTGTCCACAGAAGCCGCGCCGCGCGATCTTCGACGAGACGAAGTAGGTGGGCGGGTTGAACCACGTCACCTCGCTCTTGCGCAGGTTGAGGAACGCCGCGCGGACGTTGCCGAAGGCCAGCTGGCACATGCGGCAGTGGCAGTAGTAGCCCTCGCGGTGGTCCGGCCTCGCCTCGTAGCGCACGTGGCCGCAAAGGCAGCCGCCAGTGAGGGGAGGCAGGGTGGTCGTGTCGGTCATGCGGCGGTCTCCGATCGGGTTGACCCATGGGCCCCAGGCCTACACGGGCACGGTGTAATTCAGCGTCAGCCGTCCGCCATCCACATAGACGATCTCACCCGTCATGTAGCTCGATGCGCTGCTCAGCAGGAAGGCGGTCACGTCGGCGATCTCGCCCGGTTCGCCCAGGCGCTTCATTGGCGTGCGGCTCATGATGCGGGCCTTCGCTTCGTCGCTGCCAAGGACTGCATTCTTCGCGAGCTCGGTGGCGATGGTGCCCGGTGCCACGGCGTTCACACGGATGTTCTTGTCCGCCAGCGACAGCGCCATCACCCGCGTCAGCTGGTTCACGCCGCCCTTGCTCGCGTTGTAGCTGGCGATGCTCGGGATGGCCATCACGCCGTTGACCGAGCTCATGTTGACGATGGCGCCGCCGCCGGTCTTCACCATCTCGCGCGCCACCGCCTGGCCGACGAGGAATGAGCCCTTGAGGTTGACGTCGATCACCGCGTCCCAATCGGCCTCGGTGATCTCGAGGAAGTCCGCGGCCTTGAAGATGCCGGCGTTGTTCACCAGCGCATCGATGCGGCCGAAGGCAGCGAGCGTCGTGGCGACGGCAGCATCGACCTCGGCCTTGGTCGCCACGTTGCAGTGCACGTAGATGGCACGCGCGCCGCCTTCCACCAACCGGTCTGCCAGGGCCTGTCCACGGGCGTCGTCCACGTCCCACAGCGCCACGGCCGCGCCGTCATGGCTCAATCGCTCCGCACACGCGGCCCCGATGCCCTGGCTCGCGCCGGTGATGACGGCCACCTGGCCTTGGAGGTTGAAGTGAACGGTGCCCATGAGAGTCTCCTTTTGATGTGTTGGCTGGTCAGTCCTGACGATCGAGGCGATCGAGCCAGATGCCCATGCCTTGCGCATTGAGTTCGACGTCGAGCGCGAGGAGGGCCAGCGCATCGGCGTCCGTCATGGCGACGCCATGCTCGTGCAGCCGATCAAGGTACAGAGCAGTGAGCCCGCGACGCAGTTCATCGTCACGATCGGCATGCCGCGCCACGGCATGGCCCAGCGCCACCACGCCATCCAGCGTGCCGAGGAACTGCCGCCCGAGTGACTGCACCTCGCCCACCGGGCCGTAGTGCGTGAGGTACATCCAGCGCGGGTCGAAGGCCAGCATGCGCTCTACCGACGCGCGCAGCGCATCCGGCTCGAACTGCACCGGCGTGGTGGTGGGGATGAGGAAGGCGCCGCGCTCGCTGTCGAACTCGCGGTAGGACAGTCCGAAGGTGTCGCCGGTGAAGAAGCCGCGGCTGCGCTCGTCCCAGATGCAATGGTGGTGGCGCGCGTGGCCCGGCGTGTCGAGGAACAGCAGCGGCCGCCCGGCGAAGTCCAGCGTGAAGCCGTCGTGCGTGGTCATCACGCGGTCTTCGCTCACACCGACCACATTGCCGTAGGAGCGCGTCAGCTCCTCCTGCCCATACACCGCGAGCGCCCCGGCCATCAAGGCGCTCGGGTCGATCATGTGCCGCGCGCCGCGCGGATGCACCACCAGGCGGGCGCGGGGCAGCGACTGCATCAACAGCCCGACGCCGCCCGCGTGATCGAGGTGGACGTGCGTGGGGATGACGTAGTCCACGTCATCGACGCTCAAGCCCAGTGCCGCCAGCGAAGCCAGCAGGCGCGGAACCGAATGGTTGGTTCCGGTGTCGATGAAAACAGCACGGCCTCGCTCCACCATCAGGTAGGCCGCATCGAACTTCGGGCGATGAAAGCCCGTGTCGATGACGTGGATGCCCTCGTCGTGGGCGCTGAGAAAGGCGTCGCAGGGGAGCATCATGAATGGCGTGGGAGCCGGCTTGGCTGCAGGCATTCTAGGAAAGGTGGACCCCATGAAGTCTCGCGCAAGGACCTCGACTTTCCGAATCTTTCTCTGCTCGTTCGGTGCTGCATTGGGTGTGGCTGCGGTTGCGACGCTCAGCGGCTGCGCCACGAGCTACGGCCCGCAGGCGCTGCACACGGGCGCCACGATGGGCGAGGTGACCGCATCGCTCGGTGCGCCCACCGCACGCTACGCCCGCGCTGGCGGCGAGCGCGTCGAATATGCCCGCGGCCCCTACGGCAAGCACACCTTCATGCTCGATTTCGATGCGCAGGGCCACCTCGCGAGCTGGGAGCAGGTGCTGACCGAGCCCAAGTTCGATGCGGTTCGCACTGGCGAGACGCGTGACGACGTGCTGTACACACTCGGTCACCCTTCCGACACACGCGCGCTGCCCGTGCAGCACCGAACGCTGTGGTCCTACCGCTACGATGGCCCCTTCTGCAAGTGGTTCCAGGTCGGCCTGGACGCTGGCGGCAAGGTGGTGGACACCGGCTATGGCCCGGATCCGCTGTGCGACGACTACCAGAACTTCGGCGTGCAATGAGCTCACCCATCCTGTACGGCATTCCCAATTGCGACAGCGTCAAGCGCGCACGCGCCTGGCTCGAGGACCGTGGGATCGAACACCGTTTCCACGACTTCAAGAAGAACGGCGTGCCCGGTGATCGCATGGAGCAGTGGTTGAAGAAGGTCGGGTGGGAAACCTTGCTCAATCGCCAGGGCACGACCTGGCGCAAGCTCGATGACGCCACCAAGGCCGGCGTGACCGATGCGGCTTCCGCGCGCGAGGCGATGCTCGCGCATGCGAGCCTCATCAAGCGCCCGGTGGTGGAGTGGCCTGACGGCACCGTGACGGTGGGCTTCAGCACCGACACGTTCAAGGCCCACCCGGTCGACTAGGGCCCCCCCAGTCGCCGACGCTCCAGCCCCCTCAAATCGGATTGTCCACAAGCGAGCAAAGCGAGCGACACATCAAGCCACGCCCGCGGATCCGGCTTTGCCGGTCCGCTGGGTGGCGCCCCTCGGGGGCAGGAGCGTCAGCGACTGGGGGGCCTCATGTGTCAGGCCGCCAGCAGCTGCCTGAGTACAAACGGCAGGATGCCACCGTGCTTGTAGTAGTCAACCTCGATCGGCGTATCGATTCGCAAGGTCAGCGTCACCCGCTTTTGCGATCCATCCGCAGCCGTGATCACCAGCACCGCGTCCGCCTGCGGCTTGATGTGCGAATCGAGCTCGATGTCGAAGGTCTCGTCGCCCTTGATGCCCAGGGTCTGCCAGCTGTCGGTGCCCTTGAACTGCAGCGGCAGCACGCCCATGCCCACGAGGTTGCTGCGGTGGATGCGCTCGAAGCTGCGCGCCACCACGGCCTTCACGCCCAGGAGCTGCGTGCCCTTGGCCGCCCAGTCGCGTGACGAGCCGGTGCCGTATTCCTCGCCGCCGAAGATGACGGTGGGCACGCCCGCCTCGATGTACTTCATCGCCGCGTCGTAGATGAACATCTTCTCGCCGCCGGGCTGGAAGAGCGTCAGGCCGCCTTCCTCGCGGCTGCCGTCGGCGCCCGGCGGGATCATCAGGTTCTTGATGCGCACGTTGGCGAAGGTGCCGCGCATCATCACCTCATGGTGGCCGCGGCGCGAGCCGTAGGAGTTGAAGTCCGCCTTCATCACGCCATTCGCCTTGAGCCACTGGCCCGCAGGTGACGCCTCCTTGATGGCGCCGGCCGGCGAGATGTGGTCGGTGGTGATGGAGTCGCCGAAGAGCGCCATGGCGCGCGCGCCCTTCACGCCCACGTCGTGCACCGCCGGCTCCATGGTGAAGCCGTCGAAGAAGGGCGGCTTGGCAATGTAGGTGGACGAGGGCCAGTTGTAGACCTGGCCCGTCACGCCGTTGATGCGCTTCCACAGCTTGCCCGGGTCGCTCGCCACCTTCTCGTAGTTGTCCTTGAAGGTCTTGGCGTTCATCGCGAACTTCATGAGCGCATAGATCTCGTCGCTCGACGGCCAGATGTCGCCCAAGAAGATGTCGCGCCCGTCGGTGCCCTGGCCCACGGGCTCCGTCATCAGGTCGCGCGTGACCGTGCCGGCGATGGCATAGGCCACCACCAGCGGCGGGCTCGCGAGGAAGTTGGCCTTGAGGTTGGGGTGGATGCGCGCCTCGAAGTTGCGGTTGCCCGAGAGCACCGCGGCGCACACGAGGTCGTTCTTGACGATCGCCTCGTTGATCTCCAGCGTGAGGTCACCCGCGTTGCCGATGCAGGTCGTGCAGCCGTAGGCCGCCACCGTGAAGCCGAGCTGTTCGAGGTAGGGCAGGAGACCCGCCTTCTCCAGATAGTCGGTGACGATGCGCGAGCCAGGGGCGAGCGAGGTCTTGATGTGCTTCTTGACCGTGAGGCCCGCGGCCACCGCCTTCTTCGCCAGCAGCCCCGCGGCCAGCAGCACGCCGGGGTTGGAGGTGTTGGTGCAGGACGTGATGGCGGCGATCAGCACGTCGCCGTTCTTGATCGGAATGCCGTCGGCCGTGGCGAACTGCTGCGCCAGCTTGTCGGCCGGCTGGTTGAAGCCGTTCTCTGCCGGCGGCTTGGAGAAGAGCGACGCGAACTGCGTCTTCACGTTGCCGAGCTCGATGCGGTCTTGCGGACGCTTGGGGCCGGCGAGGCTCGGCGCCACCGTGCCCAGATCCAGCGACACCACCTGCGTGTAGTCGATCTCTCCGGCATTGGCCACGCCGAACAGGTTCTGCGCGCGGAAGTACGCTTCAAAGGCCTCGATCTCCTTGCTCGTGCGGCCGGTGCCGCGGAAGTAGTCGATGGTGCGCTCGTCCACCGGGAAGAAACCCATGGTCGCGCCGTACTCGGGCGCCATGTTGGCGATGGTCGCGCGGTCGGGCACCGCCAGGCTGCGCGTGCCTTCGCCGAAGAACTCGACGAACTTGCCGACCACCTTCTCGCGCCGCAGGATCTCGGTGACGGTGAGCACGAGGTCGGTGGCCGTCACGCCTTCGCGCAGGCGGCCGGTGAGCTCGAAGCCCACCACGTCGGGTGTGAGGAAGTACACCGGCTGGCCCAGCATTCCGGCCTCGGCCTCGATGCCGCCCACGCCCCAGCCCACCACGCCGATGCCGTTGATCATGGTCGTGTGGCTGTCGGTGCCCACGAGGGTGTCGGGGTAGTAGACCTTGTCTTCCGTGCGGTGCACGCCGCGCGCGAGGTACTCGAGGTTCACCTGGTGCACGATGCCGAAGCCCGGGGGCACCACGCCGAAGGTGTCGAAGGCCTGCATGCCCCACTTCATGAATTCATAGCGCTCCTGGTTGCGCTGGAATTCGAGCTTCATGTTGAGGTCCAGCGCGTCCTTGGTGCCGTAGTAGTCCACCATCACCGAGTGGTCCACCACCAGGTCCACCGGCACGAGCGGCTCGATGGTCTTGGGGTTCTTCTTCATCTCGGCGGCCACGCTGCGCATCGCGCCCAGGTCGGCCAAGAGCGGCACGCCGGTGAAGTCCTGCAGCACCACGCGGGCCACGACGAACGGAATCTCGTCGGTGCGCGGCGCGCCGGGCTTCCAGTTCGCCAGCTCCGCCACGTGCTCGGACGTGACCTTCTTGCCGTCGCAATTGCGCAGCACGCTCTCGAGCACGATGCGTATGGACACCGGCAGCCGAGCGATGTTGGGGTAGGTCTTGGCCAGCTCCGGCAGCGAGAAGTAGCGGCCCTCTCGGCCCGAGGCGGTCTCGAAGGTCTTGAGCGTGGTCGCGAAGGCGTGTTTGGACAGGTTGTTGGGCATGGGCACGGACCTCGTGTGGCGTCGTTTTTCGGTGGTGGAACCGGGGACTGCCTGGGGACTGCACGGGCACTGCGGCAGGCAGGGTCGGATTATTGTGGCAAGCGCCTGTGCCCACACGTCGACAGGCTCATTCGCTCGTGACCAGGCGTTCGATTTCTTCGAGCACCACCTTCAGCTCGGCCTTGACCTTGGGCAGCAAGTCGCTCACCGCGAGCCGGTCGCGGCTTGCCAGCGCCGACTGCAAGGCCTGCGACGAGTTGTGCAGTCCATGAGCACCAATCGTGCCTGCCAGGCCCTTGAGGTCGTGCGTGCGGCGCACCGCATCGTCCCAGTGGCCATCGGCGTACGAGCGCGCCACCTGCGTCGGGAAGTCGAGGTTTGCATCGCTGAAGCCACGCAGGATGCGCCGGTAAAGGTGCGGCTTGCCCAGGCAGCGTGCCAGGCCGTCCTCGGTGTCGATGGGCCCGGCCGCCGGCAGGGGCGCCCAGTCGGTGGCGGGCGTGGGTTCCAGGGGGGGCGGGGCAGTGCGGTTGGAGCTGATCCATTCCGACATGGTGGTCAGCATCTGCGCCACGTTCAGCGGCTTGGGGATGTGCGCGTTCATGCCGCTGGCCAGCGCCCGGTCGCGGTCTTCGGCGAGTGCGCTGGCGGTCATGGCGATGACCGGCAGCTTCGCGTAGGCCGGGTCGGTGCGCAGGCGCCGCGTGGCGGTGTAGCCGTCCATCACCGGCATCTGGCAATCCATGAGCACGCCGTCGAAGGGGCCGTCCTCGGCCAGGCGTTGCAACGCCTCCTTGCCGTTCTGGGCCAGCACCACGTCCATCGACGCGCGGCGCAGCAACTCGGCCGCCAGCTCCTGGTTCAGCGGGTGGTCTTCCACCAGCAGGATGCGAGCGCCGGCCAGCCGGTCACGCACCTTCTCGTTGAGCTCCGGCGCCATCTCGCGTGCTCGTGACGAGGACACCCGGTTGCCGGTGCGCCCGGCGCGCACCGGCATGCCGCCGCCGGCCAGCATCTTGGCGATCAAGCCTTCCGGCTCGGCCGTGGCAGCGCCCTCGGCCGGCTGTGGGCACAGGCCGAAGCGCGCGGTGAAGTGGAAGGTGCTGCCTCGGCCGGGCTCGCTGTCCACCCACAGGCGTCCGCCCATGCGCTCCACCAGCTGGCGGCAGATCACGAGCCCAAGGCCCGTGCCGCCATAGCGTCGGGTGGTCGAGCTGTCGGCTTGCATGAAGGGCTGGAAAAGCCGCGAGATCTGCTCGGTCGACAGCCCCATGCCGGTGTCGCGCACAAAGCAGTGCAGCTCGATGCGGCCGTCTTCCGTGGGTTCGCCCGCGCCAAGCTCCAGCCGCACCAGCACCTCGCCCGAGTCGGTGAACTTCACTGCGTTGCTGCCCAGGTTCACCAGCACCTGGCGCAGCCGCGTCGGGTCGCCCACCAGGCGCGTGGGCAGGTCGGGGCCGGCGCTGAACAGCAGCTGCAGTCCTTTCTCGTCGGCCTTGAGCCCGAGCACGTCGGCCATCTCGCCCACCACCGAGCCGAGTTCGAACTCCACCTGCTCGATCGCCATGTGGCCGGCCTCGATCTTGGACACGTCCAGGATGTCGTTGAGGATCTGCAGCAGGTTGCGCGCCGACTCGTGCGCCTTCTCGACGTAGTCGCGCTGGCGCGGCGGCAAGCCGTCTTCCAGCGCGAGGTGCGTCATGCCGATGATCGCGTTCATCGGTGTGCGCAGCTCGTGCGACATGTTGGCCAGGAAGCTCGACTTCGTCTGGCTCGCCGCCTCCGCCGAGGCGCGCGCCTGCAGCATCGCCTCTTCGGCCTGCTTGCGCGCGGTGATGTCGCGCACCACCGCGCAGAACTGCGGCTCGCCCTCCCAGTCGAGCGCCACCACCGTCACGTCGGCATCGAAGGTGGTGCCGTCGATGCGCCGGAAGCGCCACTCGAAGTTCTGCACGCGCTGGTGCGACTTCATGTGCTGGTTCATCAGCTCCATCACCCGTGCGCGGCTGGCCTGGTCGCCCGGCTGCATGGGCGGCGACAAGCCCGCGAACCACACATGCCGCCCGACGAGCGACTTCGCATCGGTGATGCCGAAGAGCTTCAGGCTGGCAGGGTTGCAGTGCGTGACGCCACGCTTGCGGTCGAAGAAGAGGTAGCCCGTGGGCGCATGCTCGAAGAGCGCGGCGAAGCGAAGCTCCGCCTCCCGGCGCGAGGAGATGTCGAGCCAGTAGCCGTTGTAGACGATGGTGCCGTCGGCCAGCGACAGCGGCGTGCTGTGCGCGAGCACCCACACGATGCGGTCCTGGTGGCGCACCGGGAATTCCGTGGGCTGCGTGGGCGGCGCGGTCTGGTGCATGGCGAGCCGCCAGGGCAGGGTCGGATCCTGCTTGAGCTTGTCCTCGCTGACGCCGAACAGCTCTTGCACGCCGCGGCCGATGAAGGAGAAATGCCCGGGGCCGCTCGATGGCTGGTGGTATCGGAAGACAGTGAGCGGCAGCGCATGCGCCATGTCCAGCAGATCGCTCTTTGCTTGCAGGGCAGCGTTGGCCCACTCGAAGCGCCGCCAGCCGAACCAGATGAACACGCCACCCAGCAGCCATGCGCCCACCGCACCCGCGATGGAGCTGATGATCAGTGCCGGCTCGGTGTTCAGCGGCGTGAGGATCCACACCTTGAAGGGCCGGTCGCCCAGTGGTGCCGCAAGCGCCAGGTGCCGCGTGCCTCGCCATTCGGCCGTCATCGCATCCTGGCTGCCGATGCGGGTGCTGGAGATCAACCAGTGCAGCATCTCCGGCACGCGCTGGTAGATGGCGATCCAGTCCTTGGGTGTCTGGGCCTGCGGGTCGGGCATGCGTTGCAGCAGCGTGTTCGGCCGGTTGCCCAGCACCACCACGCCGTTCGCATCGGTCACGCAGATGATGCTGCCCTCGCTGTCGGACAGCAGCCGGTTGAGCGAATCGGTGTCCTGCTTGATCACCGCCACGCCCAGCACGCGGCCCTCGTGCTCGATGCGGTGGGCGAAGTAGAAGCCGGCCACGCGGCTGTAGCGCCCGAGCAGGAACTGCGAGGACTCGCCGTTCTTCATCGCCTCGACGAAGTATTCACGGCCTGCCAGGCTGCCGCCGAGGGCGCTGGGCTGGGCCTTCTTGTCGGCGATGCCATTGCTCACCGTCGTGCCCTTGTTGTCGATCAGGAGCGCCAGCGGCAGGCCGAAGTCCGACACCAGTTGATCGAGCAGGAGGTTCGAGCGCCGCACGGCGGGGTCGGCCAGCAGCGTGTCTCGCAGCGCCGCACGTTGCGCATCATTGAAGGCGGAGGCGTCCGGTGCGTGCTGGCCGACGAGGAATTCGGTGACGCTCGGGCGGTGGGAGACGTTGCGAGGCAGGGCCCCGAGTTGCCTGAAAGTGAGGTTCAGCGAGTCGCGCACCCCGTCCAGGCGAACCGCGCTGTTGGACAGGACCTGCGCCCGATGCTCGCGCAGCCGGTCGTTCACGAACCAGGTGGCCACGGCGATGACGAGCGCAGTCCACAGCCCGGCAACGAGCCACAACATGCGAAGACGTTGGCGACGGCTCGAATCCGCCGGCAACCGTGACTTCATCGGCAGTGCCCCTTCAAGCGCACGCCGCTTCGTTGCGGCGTGCTTGCCGGGGAAGTTGTACCAGAATTGGGCCCCCCAGTCGCTCCGCTCCTGCCCCCAGGGGGCGCCGCCTGGCGGACCGGCGAAGCCGGCTCCGCGGGCGTGGCTTGAGTTGGCGCTTCGCTTCGCTTGCTTGCTTTCGTTGGTTCTTGCGATGAAAAAGGGGCGCCAATGGCGCCCCTTTTTTGATCAAGCGATGGTGGTTATGCCGTTACCGTCGCCGCTACGGTGGCGAAGTCCTTGATCTGGTCGAAGTTCAGGTACTTGTAGATCTTGTCGCCATCCTTGTTGATGACGCCCACGTCGGTCATGTACTCGTCCTTGGTGGGGATGCGGCCAAGGCGTGAGCAGATGGCGGCGAGTTCGGCGGAGCCGAGGTACACGTTGCTGTTCTTGCCCAGGCGGTTGGGGAAGTTGCGGGTGCTGGTGGAGAACACCGTGGCGCCTTCCTTCACTTGGGCCTGGTTGCCCATGCACAGCGAGCAGCCGGGCATCTCCATGCGGGCGCCTGCGGTGCCGAGAACGCCGTAGTGGCCTTCCTCGGTCAGCTGCTTGGCGTCCATCTTGGTGGGCGGTGCCACCCACAGCTTCACCGGGATGTCGCGCTTGCCTTCGAGCAGCTTGGACGCCGCGCGGAAGTGGCCGATGTTGGTCATGCAGGAGCCGATGAAGACTTCATCGATCTGGGCGCCGGCGACTTCCGACAGCGTCTTCACGTCGTCCGGGTCGTTCGGGCAGGCCACGATGGGCTCGTGCACGTCGGCCAGGTCGATCTCGATGACGGCGGCGTATTCGGCATCGGCGTCGCCCTTCAAGAGCTTCGGGTCGGCGAGCCACGCTTCCTGCGCGGCGATGCGGCGTTGCAGCGTGCGTGCGTCGGCGTAGCCCTCGGCAATCATCCACTTCATCAGCGTGATGTTGCTGTTGATGTACTCGATGATCGGTTCCTTGTTCAGGTGCACCGTGCAGCCCGCGGCGCTGCGTTCGGCCGAGGCGTCGGAGAGCTCGAAGGCTTGCTCCACCTTCAGCTCCGGCAGGCCTTCGATCTCGAGGATGCGGCCGGAGAAAATGTTCTTCTTGCCCTTCTTCTCGACCGTCAGCAGGCCTTGCTTGATGGCGTACAGCGGGATCGCGTTGACGAGGTCACGCAGCGTGACGCCAGGCTGCATCTTGCCCTTGAAGCGCACCAGCACGCTCTCGGGCATGTCCAGCGGCATCACGCCGGTGGCCGCGGCAAAGGCCACGAGGCCGGAGCCCGCAGGGAAGCTGATGCCGATCGGGAAGCGCGTGTGGCTGTCGCCGCCGGTGCCCACGGTGTCGGGCAGCAGGAAGCGGTTGAGCCAGCTGTGGATCACGCCGTCACCTGGGCGCAGGGCGATGCCGCCGCGCGTGCTGATGAACTCGGGCAGCTCGTGGTGCATCTTCACGTCCACGGGCTTCGGGTAGGCGGCGGTGTGGCAGAAGGACTGCATCACGAGGTCGGCCGAGAAGCCGAGGCAGGCGAGGTCCTTCAGTTCGTCGCGCGTCATCGGCCCGGTGGTGTCTTGCGAACCCACGGACGTCATGCGCGGCTCGCAGTAGGTACCCGGGCGCACGCCCTGGCCTTCCGGCAGGCCGCAGGCGCGGCCGACCATCTTCTGAGCGAGCGAGAAGCCCTTCTTCGTGTCGGCCGGGTTCTGCGGCAGGCGGAAGAGGGTGGAGGGCGGCAGGCCCAGCGCTTCACGCGCCTTGGCGGTGAGGCCGCGGCCGATGATCAGCGGGATGCGGCCGCCGGCGCGCACTTCGTCGAAGAGCACGTCGCTCTTGACCTTGAACTCCGCGATGACCTTGCCGTCCTTGAGCGCCTTGCCTTCGTAGGGGCGCAACTCGACCACGTCGCCCATGTTCATCTGGCTCACGTCCAGCTCGATCGGCAGGGCGCCGGCGTCTTCCATCGTGTTGTAGAAGATCGGGGCGATCTTGGCGCCCAGGCACACGCCGCCGAAGCGCTTGTTGGGGATGAACGGGATGTCTTCGCCCGTGAACCACAACACCGAGTTGGTGGCCGACTTGCGGCTCGAGCCCGTGCCCACCACGTCGCCCACATAGGCCACGAGGTTGCCCTTGGCGCGCAGCGATTCGATGAACTTCACCGGGCCGCGCTTGCCGTCTTCCTCGGGCGTGATGCCGGGGCGCGCGTTCTTGAGCATGGCCAGCGCATGCAGCGGGATGTCGGGGCGGCTCCAGGCGTCGGGCGCGGGCGAGAGGTCGTCGGTGTTGGTCTCGCCGGTCACCTTGAGGATGGTGACGGTGAGGCTTTGCGGCACTTCCGGGCGGGTCGTGAACCACTCGGCATCGGCCCAGCTCTGGATGACGGCCTTGGCGTTCGCGTTGCCGCCGTCGGCCAGTTCCTTCACGTCGTGGAACTGGTCGAACATCAGCAGCGTCTTCTTGAGGCCTTCGGCGGCAACGGCACCCACGGTGGCGTCGGCCAGCAGCTCGATCAGCGGGCTGATGTTGTAGCCGCCGAGCATGGTGCCCAGCAGTTCGGTGGCCTTGGTGCGGCTGATCAGCGGCGACACCTCGGTGCCGTGCGCGACGGCGGCGAGGTAGCTGGCCTTGACCTTGGCGGCATCGTCCACGCCGGCAGGGACGCGGTTGGTGATGAGGTCGACGAGCGTCGCTTCCTCGCCTTCGGGCGGGGCCTTCAGCAGCTCGATCAGCTCACCGGTTTGCTGGGCGGACAGGGGCAGCGGCGGGATGCCGAGCGCGGCACGTTCGGCGACATGTTGTCGGTAGGCGTTGAGCATGGTGAGCTTTCAGTGAGGGCGGGTGAAAACGGGTCAGGACACCGTGGGAACGATGACCTTCAGACCTTTGAAGTAGTCGCGGAAGAACCCCGCGTCTCGGGTGATGAGGGCGTTGCATTGAAGCAAGGCATGGGCCCCCACGATGAAGTCTTGGGCGGTGCGTGAACGCTCGCCCGTCTTGGTGCGGAAACGGCGCTGCATTTCGCCGGCGCGCAGCGCGGATTTCTGTTCGACCGGGCTGTAGCTGATGCCCATGTCTTCGAGCGCCTGCATGGCCTGGTCGCCGTCGCGCAGCGCGCTGCAGATTTCGGAGACGACCACGTCGCACACGACGACCGGGCCGCGGGCGAGGGCCTCGCGCAGCGCAGCTTCGCTAGCGTCGGCGTGCTCGGAGTCGGCGAGCAGTTCGACGATGACGGAGGAGTCGACCGCGATCACTTCGTCTCCGGATGGCCACGTGCGACGCGGACCGCGTCGTCGGCGGAATCGAAGCCGTCGAGCTTGAACTTGCCGCGGGCGCGGGAAATGGCGTCGTCGACGTTCTTGCGCAGGATGATGCGACTGCCGTCGAGCTCGACCTTCAGCAGCGTGCCCTTGGTCAATCCGAGGGCATCACGCACCGCCTTGGGAAGGGTGATCTGGCCGCGTTCGGCGACGGTGGCTTCCATGTGCGTGACTCCGGATTCAGTATGCATGAAGTATACATACCAACCCGAGCGTACTCAAGAAGCAATGCCCGCCAGCGGCCCCACCTGCATTGCAATGCCGCCTATCGGACGCCGCCGTCCGCGCGAGCGCAGCAAAGCGCTCCCTCAATCCACGCCCGCGGATCCGGCTCCGCCGGTCCGCTGGGTGGCGCCCCTCGGGGGCAGGAGCGTCAGCGACTGGGGGGCTCAGCTACTAGCGACACGCTGAGCCGACTGCGTGCAGCCGTCCACCATCCGCTGGCCGGCCTTGCTGTTCAGCAGCATGGACTTGGCCGGGATCTGCACCCACACCACCCCTGCCTTCTTGTCTTCGAGGCGAACGGCACCGGTGGTGGTTTCCTCCGGCGCCATCGTGTAGTTGACGTTCTTGAAGCCGAGCTTGAAGTAGCCGGGCTTGCCTTCGATGGGGTGCAGGCTGACGTGCTGGTTCATCTCGCACTGCGCGTCGCCCGTGAGCACGCGCTGGGCGATGTCCAGTTGCGTCTGGCTGACCGGCGCAGCGGTGTCTGCGGCTTCGGTCTTGGTGGCAGCCGGCTGGTGCTTGGCAGCAGGCTTCGCAGCCTTGGTGGCGGCGATGGCGGCGTTTGCGGACAGGGAAAGAACAACCGCTGCAATGGCGGTCCCGACGACGTGATGTTTCATGGAATGAGGGCTCCTCGATTGGACGACAGGCCTCGGCACGGCGAGGCCTTGCGGGAGTGTTCAGCGGGTGCGGCCGCGCACTTGAAACAGAGTGCGTAAGAGCTGCTCATCCGCGGGAAACCGAGGCGGGGCGGGGGTTGACGGTGGCTCGTGATTGAAGTCACGCCCAGCTCATCAATGGATTCGGGAGAACCCTTGGTTTCGTGCGCCAGTGCCGCCGTGTTGCCGGAACGGGCCGACAAACTCTGGAAACACTTTCGATTGGCCGGCGTTGTGTGCCGACGGCGGCTCAGGCGAAGAACGCCTCCCGCACCGAAACTGGGAGCGCCTGGCCTGTGCGATCTGCCCGCTCCAGCACGTGCCAGAAGTAGCGGTAGCTCGCTCGGTCATGCAGTGTGTCGCGGTGGCGGATGGGAGCCCAGTCGGCAGCCTGTGCCTGGGTGATGATTTCCATCGCCAGGTCCACCTCTGCGGCGGTCGGCGCGAATGCGTCGACGATGGGCTCGATCTGGTTCGGGTGGATGCTCCACATGCGTGTGTAGCCCAGCTCGCGCGAGGCCTGCGTGGCGGCCTCCTGGATCGCGCGCTTGTCGCTGAACTCGGTGACCACGCAGTGCGACGGTGTCTTCATGTGAGCGTGGCAGGCGGCGGCAATCTCGACCTTGGCACGCAGCACCAGCGGGTGGGTGAACTGGCCCTTCGCGCTCATGCCTTGGGAGGGGATGGCACCGCGATGCGCGGAGACGAAATCCATCAGCCCGAAGGACAGCGACTCGACCCGCGGATGCGCGGCGATGGCATCGACCTCGCGCAACGCGCCATGCGTCTCGATGAGAAAGTGGATGGGCAGGTGCTTGCTGCCCGGATGCACGCGAATGAAGTGATCGATCTCGTCGCAGGCGCGCTTGACGTCGGCGAAGTCGCGCGGCTTGGGCACCATCAGGTAGGCGAGGCGCGAGCCGGCGCGGCTGATGAGGGTGTCGAGCTCCTGCTCGAAGGCGGGGTGGTCCACCGGGTGCACGCGGGCGCCCACCCGCTCGAACTTGTTGGCAGGTGACATGGCCAGCTCGGCGACGAGGTGCGCATGCTCGGCTTCACCGCCGATGGGCGCCCCGTCCTCGCAATCGAGGGTGATGTCGAAGACCGGGCCCATCTCCTCCTGCAGCGCCAGGCTCTTGCGCATGCGCGCCTCGACACCGGCGTAGTGATCGCACACAGGAAGCTGCGGCGCAGCTTCGGCGGAATCGAACAGGGCTTCGCGAGGATGGACCTTGGTGGAGGGCATGGGTGGATTCGTCGAGGTGTCGAACGGAAATGAAAAAGCCGGCCACATTGTGGGCCGGCTTCTTTGGCTTCGATGCCGAGGGGGCTCTGCGCGATGCGCAACCCCTCACGCCATCACAGCAGGTGCTTCACGCCTTCCTGCTCTTCCTGCAGTTCCTTCAGCGTGACGTTGATGCGCTCGCGGCTGAATTCGTCGATCGGCAGGCCTTCGACCAGCTTGTATTCGCCGTTCTCGGTCGTGACCGGGAAGCCGAACATCGTGTCCTTCGGGATGTCGTACCAGCCGTCCGACGGGATGCCCATCGTGACCCACTTGCCGTTGGAGCCCAGGGCCCAGTCGCGCATGTGGTCGATGGCGGCGTTGGCAGCCGATGCAGCGGAAGACAGGCCGCGTGCTTCGATGATCGCCGCGCCGCGCTTGCCGACGGTGGGCAGGAACGTGTTCTTGTTCCATTCCTGGTCGTTGATCGTGTCCTTCACCGACTTGCCGTCGATGGTGGCGAAGCGGTAGTCGGCGTACATCGTGGGCGAATGGTTGCCCCACACCGTGAGCTTCTCGATGGCTGCAACAGGCTTGCCGGTCTTGGCGGCGATCTGGCTCAAAGCGCGGTTGTGATCGAGGCGCAGCATGGCGGTGAAGTTCTTGCGCGGCAGGTCCGGCGCGCTCTTCATCGCGATGTAAGCGTTGGTGTTGGCGGGGTTGCCGACGACCAGCACCTTCACGTTGCGCGAGGCGACGGCGTTGAGCGCCTTGCCCTGGGCGGTGAAGATCTGTGCGTTGGCCGAGAGCAGGTCCTTGCGCTCCATGCCGGGGCCGCGCGGACGAGCACCGACGAGCAGCGCGTAGTCGGTGTCCTTGAAGGCGGTCATCGGGTCGCTGTGCGCTTCCATGCCGGCCAGGAGCGGGAAGGCGCAGTCTTCGAGCTCCATCATCACGCCCTTGAGCGCCTTCTGGGCTTTCTCGTCGGGGATCTCGAGCAGTTGCAGGATGACCGGCTGGTCCTTGCCCAGCATTTCGCCGGAAGCAATGCGGAACAGCAGGGCGTAGCCGATCTGGCCGGCGGCGCCGGTGACGGCGACACGAACGGGTTTCTTGCTCATGGGGACACTCCGAGAGAGGGATGGATAACGAAGGAAACCTGTGGGGGCAGGGCCTTGGGCCTCCGCCGCGCGAGAGCGGAAGTGTAGGCCAGTCGTGTCCCGATTTGGGCGCGAGTCTAAGGGTCAACCCGGGTGGGGGTCAAGACTCTTATGTCTTACATAAGACATCAGTCAACTATCAGCGGATGGAAGGGTCTTTCTGTGCTGCAATCGCGGCATGGCTGCATCCTCGCCTCCGCCCAGCTCCGCCGCGCCCGTGCGCGTCGTGGAGCTCGAGGCGCCCGCGTTCAGCCCGCTGTACCAGCAGATCAAGACCCTGATCGTGCGCAATCTGCAGGCCGGCGAATGGAAGCCCGGCGAAGCCATTCCGAGCGAGATGGACTTGGCGGCGCGCTTCAAGGTGAGCCAGGGGACGGTGCGCAAGGCCATCGACGAGCTCGCGACAGAGAACCTGCTCGTGCGCCGGCAGGGCAAGGGCACCTTCGTCGCGACGCACGCAGAGCAGAAGGTGCAGTTCCGCTTTCTTCGCCTGGCGCCCGATGACGGGGAGCCCGCGGGTGCGCAACGGCGCTTCATCGATTGCCGCCGACTTCGCGCGCCATCTGACATTGCGCGCTCGCTCAACCTCAAGTCCGGTGACACCGTGGTGCAGGTGCGCCGCGTGCTGTCGTTTCGCGGCGCGCCGGTGGTGCTCGACGACATCTGGTTGCCCGGCCAGATGTTCAAGGGCCTCACGGCCGAGAAGCTTGGCGAATACCGCGGGCCGATGTACGGCCTCTTCGAGACGGAGTTCGGCGTGCGCATGATCCGCGCGGAAGAAAAAATCCGCGCGGTGGCAGCCGACGACGCCGCTGCCGAACTGCTCGGTCTCGCGCCCGGGACGCCGCTGCTCAGCGTGGAGCGGCTGTCCCTCACCTATGACGACAAGCCCGTCGAGTTGCGGCGGGGCCTCTACAACACGACTTCGCACTACTACCGGAACGAGCTGAGCTGAGACTGACGCAATGTCAATTGCGCTTCATGCCCGGCAAGGCTTGTGCATTGCAATAAAATCCGCGGGTTTCATCCGATTACACAAGGCTGTCATGGCAGACACAACGACAAGACAACGTCCTGGGACCATGCGTCTGACCGACGCCATCACCGGGTACCGGTATCCGGCCGCAGCGATCGTTTCGATCCTGCATCGCATCAGCGGCATGCTGCTCTTCTTCCTCATGCCCTTCATCGTCTGGCTCTTCGATGCGAGCCTCACCTCCGAGATGTCGTACATCACGTTCACGAGCGTGTTCACGGCAGGCATCGGTTTTCTCCCCGGCGGCTTCTTCAAGCTCGTGGCGCTGGCCATCATCTGGGGCTACCTGCAGCATTTCGTCGCCGGCCTGCGTCATCTCTGGATGGACGCGACGCACTCGGTCAGCAAGGAATTCGGCAAGCAGTCGGCCGTGTTCTCCATCGGCGTGAGCCTGATCCTCACGATCGCGCTCGGCCTGAAGCTGTTCTTCTTCTGACACCCCACCATGGCTGAGAAAAACTACGGTTCCCAACGCGTCGTCGTCGGCGCCCACTACGGCATGCGCGACTGGCTGTCGCAGCGCATCACTGCGGTGCTGATGGCCTTGTTCACCATCGTGCTGCTGGTGCAATACCTGCTGCCGTCCTACGCACATGATGCGCACGGCGACCGCGTTCGCGACGCCGCCGGCAGCTACATCCAGATCCTCGGCTACGACAAGTGGGCTGGCATCTTCAACCCGCAGTGGATGCGCGTCCTCACGCTCGTCGTCATCGTCTCGCTCGGCTACCACGCCTGGGTCGGCATGCGCGACGTGTGGATGGACTACGTCAAACCCGTCGGTGCGCGCCTGTTCATGCAGGTGCTGACCATCGTGTGGCTCGTCGGCTGTGCCGGCTGGGCGATTCAAGTTCTCTGGAGACTCTGACCGTGGCCGCCTCGATTTCCAAACGCAAGTTCGACGTGGTCATCGTCGGAGCCGGTGGCTCCGGCATGCGCGCATCGCTGCAGCTCGCTCGCGCGGGCCTGTCGGTGGCCGTGCTGTCCAAGGTCTTCCCGACCCGCTCGCACACGGTGGCCGCGCAAGGCGGCATCGGCGCGTCGCTCGGCAACATGAGCGAGGACAACTGGCACTACCACTTCTACGACACGATCAAGGGCTCCGACTGGCTCGGCGACCAGGACGCGATCGAGTTCATGTGCCGCGAAGCGCCGAAGGTCGTGTACGAGCTCGAACACTTCGGCATGCCCTTCGACCGCAACCCGGACGGCACGATCTACCAGCGCCCCTTCGGCGGCCACACGGCCAACTACGGCGAGAAGCCGGTGCAGCGCGCCTGCGCCGCGGCCGACCGCACCGGCCACGCGATGCTGCACACGCTGTATCAGCAGAACGTCAAGGCCCGCACGCAGTTCTTCGTCGAGTGGATGGCGCTTGACCTCATCCGCGATGCTGAAGGCGACGTGGTGGGCGTGACGGCGCTGGAGATGGAAACCGGCGACGTGTTCATCCTTGAAGGCAAGACGGTGCTGCTCGCCACTGGCGGGGCAGGGCGCATCTTTGCGGCCAGCACCAATGCCTTCATCAACACCGGCGACGGCCTGGGCATGGCGGCGCGCGCCGGCATCCCGCTGGAAGACATGGAGTTCTGGCAGTTCCACCCGACCGGCGTGGCCGGCGCGGGCGTGC
>CBIHOF010000015.1:0-142200 GCA_966211955.1 uncultured Comamonadaceae bacterium
AGGCTATTAATGCTCACCCCTCGTCACTCCACAGTGACGAGGGGTTTTGCTTTTGGGGCGCGTTTGCTAGGTCGCCATCGAGTGTTTACTCGCATGGTGACTAGCAGTCCCTGATTCGATTTCCTTTAACTTCAATGTGCCCACGCGCGGCCATTTCGGACAGGATCCGTGTCGAGAAAGACTCCATGGATTCATTGGCGAAATACCGCTGCCGCACCAAGTCAAAGTAAATGGCTCCTGCCAGCCAAGCCCGAAACCCGTCTATAGATTCCTCCTTCGTTTCGAGCAACCGAAACTTCACAAGTACCTTCGCCGCATGGAGCGCGTGTTTCGAAGGATCAGCTTCAAACCGCGCAAGACGAGTACGGGCTCTCTTGAGAGCTGATCTGAAGTCAGTGAATGGCAGTCCGTGACCAGGAATGACAAGTTTGACGTCGAGCGTTTCAAGTGAATCCAAGGTAGTCCCGACTGCGTCAAAGGCATCAGCGCCCTCGAGCTCAGGAAACACCACGCCAAAGCCGTCCTCCCACAACGCATCAGCTGATATCAACACTTTGAGGTCGGACTGATACAGAGCGAGTGACATCGGATCGTGGCCTGGCGATGAGATCACGCGCCATGGCCATCGTCCCAGCTGAACTTCGCCCGGTGCCTGCAACACGCCGGTCCGAATGAACCGCGGGCAATGCTGCCCGGTCGCTTTGTAGGTCAGGCGATCTTCATCCCATGCATCGACGGCGTTGGCCTCTCCAGAGGAGACGTCAATCTCGCACCCATAAACAGCACTGATGGCCGCATTCCCGCCGCAGTGATCCGAATGCAGATGGGTGTTGACGATGCGGCCCAAGCGTTCGCCACCCAGCGCGCCACGCAACAGTGCAACCGTTTGATCGGCGTGAGTCCAGTATCCCGAATCGACGAGTACCGCAGCCTCGCCGCCATCGCCCCGAAGCAGCACATTGTTCGAAGAGAGCCAGCCGCGCTCAAAGACAGTGATCCCCGCGCGGGCCAGCTCCTGATGCACGCTGGCGCTCAGTTCCGAAGCTCGCGCCGCAGAATCTTGCCGACGTTGGACTTCGGCAGTTCATCGCGGAACTCGATATATTTGGGCCGTTTATAGGCGGTGAAGTTCTCTCGGCAGTATGTGGCGAGATCTTCTTCAGCCAGAGATGGATCCTTCTTGACCACGAAGAGCTTCACCGCCTCGCCCGATTTGGCGTCCGCAACGCCCACGGCTGCGCACTCCAGCACGCCTGGATGCTGATTGACCACCTGTTCGAGCTCATTTGGATAGACGTTGAAGCCGGACACGAGAATCATGTCCTTCTTGCGATCGACGATGCGGAAGTAGCCACCGTCGTCCATCACGCCAATGTCACCCGACTTGAAGAAGCCGTCCGAGGTCATCACCTTCGCTGTCTCGTCAGGACGGTTCCAGTAGCCCGCCATAACCTGCGGTCCGCGAATGCAGATTTCACCGGCTTCTCCCATCGACACCTCGCGGCCGTCGTCATCGCGGATGCTGATCTCCGTGGACGGCACAGGCAGTCCGATCGTTCCGGTGAAGTCAGCCAGATCCGAGCGGTTGATGGTCGCAATCGGCGAGGTTTCCGACAGACCATACCCTTCCACCACAGGACAGCCGGTGATCTTGAGCCACTTTTCGGCCGTCGCCTTCTGCACGGCCATGCCACCGCCATTGGACACCACGAGTTCCGAGAAATCGAGGCGCGCGAATTCCGGATCATTGGCGAGCGCGTTGAACAGCGTGTTCACCGCCGGGAACATGTGGATGCGGTGATGCTGCAGCGTCTTGATCACGCCGGGTATGTCCCGCGGATTCGGGATCAGGATGTTCTTCATGCCGCGGCGCGCGCCGAAGAGATAACACGCCGTCAGCGCAAAGATGTGATACAGGGGCAAAGCGCACACGATCACCAGCTGCTTGTCCCCCACCCGTGCGAGCATCGGCTTGAACCACTCCTCGGCCTGGAGGATGTTGGCCACCACGTTGCGATGCAGCAAGGTCGCGCCCTTGGACACGCCCGTCGTGCCGCCGGTGTATTGAAGGAATGCGACGTCATCCGGACCGAGCTCCGCACGGCGAAGCGTCATTCGCGTTCCTTCGGCGACTGCCATGTTGAAGCGCGTGACCGTACGTCCGTCCTCAATCGACAGATTGAAGGCCGGCACCATCTTGCGCACATGCCGCACTGCGAAGTTGACCAGCACGCCTTTCCAGAAGCCAAGCATGTCACCCATTGACGTCAGCACGACGTGCTTCACTCGAGTCTTTGCGACAACATCTTCCAGCGTGCGCGCAAAGTTTTCGAGGACGATGATGGCTTCGGCACCCGAGTCATTGAGCTGGTGCTCCAGCTCGCGTGCGGTGTACAGCGGATTCACGTTGACCACGATGTACCCGGCGCGCAATACCGCGGCGATCGCCACCATGTACTGAGGCAAGTTGGGCATCATGAGCGCGACGCGCGCGCCCTTGTTCAGCCCCTTGTTTTGCAGCCACGCGCCCAGCGCCTGCGACAGGCCGTCGATGTCGCGGTAGCTCACCCGCGTTTCCATGCACACCGCGGCGTCGCGGCTTGCGAAGTTGCGGAAGGCCTCTTCCAGCACCTCCACCACCGATCTATAGCGCGATGGGTCAATCTCGGCCGACACTTCCGGCGGGTAGCTCTTCAACCAGGGTTTCTCGACGGCTTTCAGCACGGTGTCTCCAGTCATAGGTTCTCCCGGTCATCGTCGCGGCGGCCCTTCGCGGTCGCTACGGTAATTGTCCTAACGCAGTGTCGCCAAGGCGTCCATCGGCGTAGAGAGGTGACTCGAACAGCACCCGCGCAAATCGCTGTTCCCGCCCTTCAATGAGCGACAGGAACTCGTGCGCACCCTTCATGGCCTTGAATGCATCAAAGCCCGCTTCGAGGAAGCGCTGCAACTCGGCGAGGCCGGCACTCCTCGCCGGTCCGCGCATCATGCGAAGCGTGTGTCGAAGCAGGGGGTTGCGGGTCAACTGGTCCAGCGATCGGCCAACAGACAAGGTGAGGTCAATTTGCTGTGAGCGATCTTCTTCATGGCCTGCGGCCTGCCACGCTCTCACGTAAGCCGGGGCGTCCACGTCGGCTGAGGCCAGCCCCGCGGCCGTTGCCGTGTCCAGCATCTCCGACAGTGCATGAAGCTGAGCCAGCGCTCTCACCGTGGAGATGATCTCCTTGGGGAACAGGCGTACGAGTGCGGGCACGACCCGGGCGAACTGCGCATCGCGATCGGCGAAGTCGCGTGGGCCATAAAGCTCCTCGAGAAAGAAGCGCGACGCCGGGCCGTACCGGACCGATCCCAGCAGGTCGGCGTAGGTCTTGCCGAAGCGCCGTTGCTGGTAGGTCTTGAGCGCGACCACCTTCGCCGCCAGATCGGGCAGCGCGTCCCGCTGCGCGCGTTCTGCCGCGACGGTCTGGAGATGCTCAAGGATGATGTCGGCGTCCGTTCTCATTCCATGCGTGTCCGGCGGCCACTGTACCTGCTGGGGCGGGTTTCCCTGGGCCCGAGTTAGTCATCGGCCCCTACGGCTGGCCAGACGAATGGTGCAACACTGCCGCCACTTTGGACTCCAGCGCCCGGCCTCATGCAACGGCGAACCCTGCTCAATTTCGGACTCGCTGCGACGGCACTCATTGCCGTCGCTGGCGGCGGGCTGGCCTTGCTGCGTCCTGGCCTTGAAGACGGGCGCATGACCTCGTCGGCAAAGGCGGTGTTCAAGGCCGTGGCGCGGGGCGTGCTCGACAACATGCTGCCGGCCGATCGCGCGGCCCGAGACGCGGCGCTGGCTGCTCACTTGGCGCGGCTCGACGACACGCTCGCGGCATTTCCCTGCGCCACGCAAAGCGAACTGTCGCAACTCATCGCGCTGATCGCGACGGCGCCCGGTCGCGCGACGATCGTCGGCCTGCATACCGATTGGGACAGCGCGAGCGACGCCGAAATCCAGGCCGCAATGCAGGACATGCGCACTTCATCGCTGGCGATGCGCCAACAGGTCTTCCATGCGCTGCGTGACCTCACCAACGCTGCCTACTTTGCCGACCCGCAAGCCTGGCCCGTACTTGGCTACCCCGGGCCGCTCGCAGTCTGACCCCCCATGAGCCAACTCCCAGATCCGATCCGAGAAGGTCTCGCAAGAGGCTGGAAAGTGCATGGCGGCACGCATCAGGCGCTGCCAACCTCCCTGCGTTGCGACGTGGCCATCGTGGGCACGGGCGCCGGCGCCGGCATCACCGCGGAGCTGCTGACCAAGGCCGGCTTCGATGTCGTGCTCATCGAAGAGGGCCCGCTCAAGTCGAGCTCGGATTTCCGCCAGCGCGAAAGCGATGCTTACCCGAGCCTTTATCAGGAAAGTGCTGCACGCAAGACAGAGGACAAGGCGATCAATATCCTGCAGGGGCGCTGCGTGGGCGGGTCGACCACGGTCAACTGGACGAGCTCGTTTCGCACACCGCCCGCCACGCTGAAGTTCTGGCGCGAGCGATTCGGCCTCGTCGAGTTCACTGACGACGGACTCGCGCCGTGGTTCGCGCAAGCCGAAGAACGCCTGAATATTGCCCCCTGGCTCACGTCGCCGAACGAGAACAACGACTTGCTGCGCCGCGGCGCGCAGAAGCTGGGCATTCCGTCGGCGTCCATCAAGCGCAATGTCAAGGGTTGCTGGAACCTCGGCTCATGCGGCATGGGCTGCCCGACGAACGCGAAGCAGTCGATGCTCGTCACGACCATCCCTGCCGCGCTGGACAAGGGTGCCCGCCTGCTGACGCAGACCCGCGCCGAAGAGTTCGAGCATGCCAACGGACGCATCACGGCGCTGGTGTGCCTGCCGGTAAAGCAGGACGGCGCTCCTGCGTCGATGCAGACGGTGCGCATCGAGGCCAAGCACTATGTGGTCGCGGGCGGCGCGATCAACTCGCCGGCCTTGCTCAAGCGTTCGCACATGCCGGACCCGCATGGCTTGCTCGGCACGCGCACCTTCTTGCATCCGGTGGTGATATCGGCTGCCACCTTCGAGCAGAAGGTTGAGGGCTGGAGCGGTGCGCCGCAGACAATCTACACCGACCACTTCCTCGAGACCCAAGCCATCGACGGTCCCATGGGCTACAAGCTCGAGGCACCGCCGCTGCACCCGGTGATCTTTGCGTCGACGCTGCCGGGACACGGCCCGGAGCAGGCGGGGATGCTGCGCCAATTCCCCAATACGCACACGCTCCTGTCGCTGCTGCGCGACGGCTTCCACGAGCAATCGCCCGGCGGCACGGTCAAGCTTCGCAGCGACGGCTCGCCGGTTCTCGACTACCCGCTCAACGATTTCGTGATGGACGGCGCGCGGCGCTCATTCCTCACGATGGCGGAAATCCAGTTCGCCGCGGGCGCGCGTTCGGTTGTTCCGGTCCATGAGCAGGCTGTGCCCTACACGAGCTGGTCGCAGGCGCGCACCGCCATCCAGGCCTTGCCGATGAAACCCCTGCTCACCCGCGTGGTCAGTGCGCATGTGATGGGCGGCTGCGGCATGGCCGGCGATGAACGGCATGGCGTGGTGCGCGCCGACGGCACGCATTGGCAGATGGACAACCTGTCGGTGCACGATGGCTCGCTCTTCCCGACGAGCATCGGCGCCAACCCGCAGTTGTCGATCTACGGCATCGTCAACAAGCTCGCGACGCACCTGGCCACGCGATTGAACGGCCGAGCCGTGGCGCTCGCCTGAGCTGCGGACGACACGCCCATTCACAAGGCGCCGCCGAGGCAGCGCCTACCATCGCCAAATGCTTGCGCGCCTTCAACAACTCGTGACTCTTGGGCTGCTTGCCGCGGCCATCGCCTGGGCCGTGCACGGCGTGAATGAAGACAAGCCGCTGTGGGCGGCTGTGGGGGCCTTGCTGATCGTCTTCGGCTACGCGCTCTTTCTTGCCGTCGAGTTCGTCCTCCTGTGGTTCGTGAACCGCGGCGATCCGGCGCCGCGCGCAAGCGTCGTGCAGCACGTGGCCGCATGGTGGGGCGAAGTGATCAGCGCGCCGAGGGTCTTCTGCTGGCAACAACCATTCCGGACGCAGGCTGTTCCCGACTTCCTGCCGTCCGACGGCGGCCGGCGAGGCGTGGTCCTCGTCCATGGCTTCGTGTGCAACCGGGCCTTCTGGAACCCGCAGATGCGCAGGCTGCGAGGGCTGGGCATTCCCTTCATCTCGGTGACGCTGGAGCCGGTGTTCGGCTCGATCGACCACTACGCCGACATCATTGATGCCGCCGTCACGCGCCTTCAACAGGCGACGGGCCGTGCACCCGTCATCGTTGCCCACAGCATGGGTGGCCTTGCGGCACGGGTGTGGATGGATGCGCATCGCGGCGATGGCCGTGCCGAGCGGGTCGTCACCATCGGGAGCCCGCACCGCGGCACCTTCCTTGGGCGTTGGGCGGTGACACCCAATGCACGGCAGATGCGCTTGTCCAGCGAGTGGCAGCAGCGGCTCGCCTCACGCGAGCCGTCGCATCGCTTCGAACGCTTCACCTGCTTCTACGGCAACTGCGACAACATCGTCTTCCCGGCGTCCACCGCGACGCTGCCGGGCGCGGACAATCGCCACCTCGGCGGCGTTGCGCACGTGCACATGGCGGGTCACGAGGAGGTGTTCAGCGAAGTCCTGCGATGGGTCGGTTCGCCGAGGACCGACGAGAAGGCAGAGGACTCGCCCGGCAGCACGCTCGCGCGGTAAGCCAGGCAGGCGGCGGACGCCGCGAGCAGCAGGTGCATCAGCGCGTGCCCGCTGATGCTGCCACCCGTCCATCCGAAGATGAGGGAGTCGCCGAGCCCAACCGCGCGTGCCAGCAGGTAGAGACCGAGCGATGCGAACCAATCGCCCGCCGCGGTGTGCTGGCCGCGCAGGCTCAAGGCGCCGGCAGGGATGAGCAGCAACGGCAGGCTTTCGAAGAAGAACAGCGGCCGCAGGTCGCCCTGCCCGAAGGACCACTGGCCGATGAACCACCAGGCGGTGGAGCAAGCCGCCACTGCCATGCCGGCTGCGAGTGCAGGCCGCGTGCCGAAGAGTGCGTCCATGCGTTCGGCCATGAAGGCCAGGCCCAGCATGATGAAGGCGGCCGCGCCGAACCCGTGCGCGGTCGCATAGGCGCTGTCGTTCGGGGAGACGTGTTCCGCAAGCGATGCCATCGCCAGCGCGCCGCACAACGCGAAGAACGCCAACCAGGGCCCCCGCATGGACGAAGGCCACCGCCGACGCCATACGGCCAAAGCTCCCCATGCACTCGCGCCGAGCAGCGGGAAGCACGACAAGGTGTTGAAGGCAGACGGAACGCCGGCCCAGGGACGCTGATCGGCATACACGTGATCGGCGGCCGTGAGCGTGACAGGCCCCCAGGCCATCATGCCCGCGGCCATGGCCAGGGTCATGGCCAGCAACAGCACCAGTGCACACCCTTGCGACATCCGTGGAGACATGTCTTTCGCCTCGCCAATGGGACGCTCCCGCAACCGGGAACAGTGGGAGGCGAGTGTGGGCGCGTGGCCGGGCAAGAACAATCGCCCGTGCGGTGGCCCCCTCTTGGGGGATCAGGCCGTGGTGCTGTCAGCGCTGTAGAACTTCTCGCCCGGCAGCACGACACCGGCATCGATTTCTGGGTGCTGGCGCACCGCTTTGTAGATGGGCGTGAAGTCAGGCGCGGTCGCGTCGAAGAGCTGCTGGAAGGAGTCGATGACGAAGTAGGTGGCCTGGTAGGTGTCGATCTTGTAGCGCGAGCGCATCATGCGCTGCAGGTCGAAGCCGACGCGGCTCGGCTCGGGGCTGCGAACGCTGTAGCGCAATTCGCCCGCCGACGACAGGATGCCTGCACCATAGGCCCGGATGCCCTGCGGCGTGTTGATGAGCCCGAACTCGACCGTGTACCAGTACAGCCGTGCGAGCAGCTCGCAGGCGTCCAGCCGGCTTGCCTTCATGCCGCCGGCGCCATAGGCCTGCATGTAGTCGGCGAAGACCGGGTTGAACAGCAGCGGCACGTGGCCGAAGAGGTCGTGGAAGACGTCCGGCTCGACGATGTAGTCGAACTCTTCAGGCTTGCGCAGCCAGCCCGTCACCGGGAACTTGCGACGGGACAGCAGGCCGAAGAACGCCTCCTCGGGGATGAGCCCGGGCACGGCGACCACTTCCCAACCGGTCTTCTTGTACAGCGATTCCGACAACTCGTCGAAGCGAGGAATGCGGTCGGGCGCACCGAGGTGCTGAACGGCCTCGATGAACTCGTCGCAAGCCAGGCCCTTCAGCTGCGAAGCCTGCCGCTCGTACAGCCGCCGGTACAGCTCATGCTCAGCCGGCGTGTAGGCCGCCCAGTTCTGCTCGCAGGTGTAGTCCACACGCGCCGCCGAATAGTCGCCGCGCGGCGGACGTTCGCCCTGGCCATAGGTGACCGGGGCCACGCCTTGATTCACACCTTTGTCGTTCGCGAGCATGGCTGTCGTCCTCAGGCGGTGGTCTTCTCGTCGGTCAGCACGCCGCGGCGGATCTGGTCGAGCTCGATGCTCTCGAACAGCGCGCGGAAGTTGCCTTCGCCGAAGCCCTGGTCGCCCTTGCGCTGGATGATCTCGAAGAAGATCGGCCCGATGACGGTCTGCGTGAAGATCTGCAGCAGCAGCTCATTCGGTGCGCCCTGGTGCGTCGCCCCGTCGATGAGGATGCGCAGCCGCTTGAGCTCTTCCAGCTGCTCGCCGTGGTTGGGCAGGCGCTTGTTGACGAGGTCGTAGTAGGTCTCGATGGTGTCCTGGAAGGCCACGCCCTGGCCCTTCATTCCGGCCACGGTGGAGTAGATGTCATCGGTGCCCAGCGCAATGTGCTGGATGCCTTCACCGTGGTACAGGTCGAGGTATTCGGCGATCTGGCTCTTGTCGTCCGAGCTCTCGTTGATGGGGATGCGGATCTTGCCGCAGGGGCTCGTCATCGCCTTGCTCTTCAACCCGGTGAGCTTGCCTTCGATGTCGAAGTAGCGGATCTCGCGGAAGCCGAAGAGGCGTTCGTAGAAGTCCGCCCATTCCTTCATGCGGCCACGGTGCACGTTGTGCGTGAGGTGATCGATGTAGGTGAGGCCGTTGCCCTTCGGGTTCGGGTCCGCGCCCTCGATGGGCACGAAGTCGACGTCGTAGATGCTGATGTTGCCGATGGCCCCCGCCTTCGCGCCGTCCTTGCCGTGCCAGCGGTCCACGAAGTAGATGAGGCTGTCGCCGATGCCCTTGATGGCCGGGATGTTCAGCTCCATCGGGCCGGTCTGGTTGTCGAAGCCCCAGGCGCCCAGCTCGAGCGCGCGCTCGTAGGCCTTGGCGGCATCCTTCACCCGGAAGGCCATCGCGCACACGCTCGGGCCGTGCAGGCGTGCGAAGCGCTGTGCGAAAGAGTCCGGCTCGCCATTGATGATGAAGTTGATCTCACCCTGCCGATACAACGTCACGTTCTTGTGGCGATGCCGGGCAATGGCCGTGAAGCCCATGGTTTCGAACAGCTGGCCCAGCGCCACCGGGTCCGGCGCCGCGTACTCGACGAACTCGAAACCGTCGGTGCCCATCGGGTTGTCCCAGGGGGTGAACTGCATGTCGGCGCTCCTTGGCGTGGCAGGAAATGGATGGCCAGACTGTAGGGTGTTCCTGCTGCAGCTTTTGTGCAAGTTTCGTCGCGGGTATGGCCTTTGGCGCAGGAATGCTGCAAAATTCACCGCCATGGAAACAAGTGTCCAGCTGGATGTGATCGATCGGCGCATTCTTCGAGCGCTGCAGTCAGACGGTCGCATGACCTATGACGAACTTGCAGCGCAGGTGAGCCTTTCGCCCTCCGCCACGCTGCGCCGCGTGAAGCGCCTCGAGGAGGACAAGGTGATCGCGGGCTACGTTGCGTTGATCCCGCCCGAGCGCGTCGGCCTCGGTCTCACGGCCTACCTCAACGTGCGGCTCGAAAAGCATTCCGAGGTCCACAAGCGCAACCCGATGGACCTCTTTCGCGCTGCGGTGCTGACCTGGCCGGAAGTGGTGGAATGCGCCGCGCTCACGGGCGAGATGGACTATCTGTTGCGCGTGGTGGTCGAGGACATGGCGCACTACTCCCGCTTCATCATGGACACGCTGCTCAAGCATCCGAGCGTGCAGGACTGCAAGACCAGCTTCGTGCTCGATCGCGTCAAGAACACGACCGCGGTGCCGGTGTAGACGCGAGCCTCAGGTGTCCAGCTCGTGCAGTACGTGGGCGGTGGCCGATTCCGAGATGTTCAACAGGCCGGCGATGTCCTTGATGTCGTCCGGCAGCGCCGCGTTGTCCCAGCCGCGGGCGGTGTGCCGCGCGACGCGGATGGCGAGCACGACGCTCTTTGCGGTCGGGTGCTCGGCGTGGCGGTCATCGCTGATGCGTGTGAGCAGCTCCGGCAGGCGCCAGGCGTGCATCAGCGATTGCTGCAACTCGGGCAGCGTCACGTTCAACACGTCCTTCTGGATCACGCTCGATCGCAGCGTCGAATCGGAGGCTTGCGCCCGCTTGATGCGCAGCGACAGCTCCGGCGCATGGCACCACATCAGCATCTCGGCGAAGTCGTGAAGCAGGGCGGCGTGGTGGATCACCGCGGCGTCGTGGTCCATGCGCCGCACGGCAAAGCCCAGCGCGAAGTTGGCGGCACGATGTGCCCGGCGCAACACCTCACGCAAGCCTTCCAGCGCCTCGGGCTGGTCCTCGAGCCAGTCTTCCACCGAGGGCAGCTCGCCGAAGATCCGGAAGAAGGGCGAGATGCCCATCATGACCACGGCGGCGGTCATCGTTTCCGGCTCGGTGAGCATGCGGGCCGAGCGGTTCGCGGCCAAGTGCGTCAACACCCGCAAGGTCATCAGCGGGTCGCCGGAAAACGTTTCGCCGATCAGGTTCGCATCGACCGCGTCTTCATTCAGCCGAAGGTCTTCCAGCGCGCCGGCCGAATGGGCCAGCACCGGAATCTCGGCCGACCGAAAAAACGCGGTCCAGGCCGCGAGATCGCGCAACGGCTGGGTCAGTCGGGTCGTTTCCATGCTTGCGGTCGGTCGCTCGGGTAGAGCGTCGCCGATGTGGATCGTTCCCGGTGTTGTCGGCCAAGCGCGGCGCGAACTTAATCAGGGTTACTTCGCAAGCTTCGACTTGATGTCCATGCCCACGCGTTTGTTCACGAACTGCAAGGTGGCAACCTTGGACAGGTCGACCTCGCCCGGCTTGTAGAGGCCGGCCTTGACCATCTGCTCGAAGAAATCCTTGATGCGCGCGTCGCTCATCGCGCCGATGCCGCCCTTGAGCGCCTCGCCCGAATCGACGATGCCCTGCTGCTTCATCAGCGCGACCGACGCCTCGATCTCCTCGGGCGTCATTTCCGGGTTGTCCTTCATCATCATCGCGTTGGCCGCACGGCGGTCACCGTAGAGGTAGTTGACCCAGCCAATCGTCGACGCGTCGACGAAGCGCTGCACGAGATCGGGCTTGTTCTTCACGGTGTCCGTGCGCGCCTCGATCACGGTGGAGTAGGTCGAGAAGCCGTGGTCGGCGAGCAGGTGCACGACCGGCTTGAACTTGCCCTGGTTCTCCACGTAGATCGGCTCGGCCACCGAGTAGCCCTGCTGGATCGCCTTCGGATTGGCAAGGAAGGGCCCGAGGTTGTAGTTGTAGGGCTTGAGCGCCTCGTCCTTGAAGCCGTGCGTGACCTTCAGCCACTGCCACCAGCTGAACTGCCCGTCCTTGGCGATCAGCGCGACCGGTGCCGTCTTCAGCTTGTCGAAGCTTTCGTAACCTTGTCCCGGATGTGCGATGAGGGCCTGAGGGTCCTTCTGGAACATCGCCGCGACGACGATGGTTGGCACACCATTCTTCACGTTGTCGAAGCTGTGAAGCAGGTTGCCCGTCATGAGGAAATCGATGCGACCGGCCGGCAGCAGGGGCCGGTTGTTCACCTGTGGCCCGCCCTGCTGGATCGTGACGTCGAGCCCGTATTTCTTGTAGGTGCCGTCGGCCACCGCCTGGTAGAAGCCGCCATGCGCGGCCTGGGCCTTCCAGTTGGTGGCAAAGGTCACCTTGTCGTCGGCATGGGCGACGCCGGCCACGGCAATCAGTGCGGCAGCGAGGATGTGAGTGCAATTCATGGGCTTCTCCTGACGGTCATTGTTTTTCCGATGCATGCCAGCGGCCCAGCAAGGCCCGCGACAGCGCGTTGAAGGACCAGAAGATCGCGACGCCGGTGGCGACCAGCAGCAACAGCGCGGCGAACATCTTGGGTGTTTCAGTCCGGAAGCTGGCTTCGAGAATGCGCGACGCCAGCCCGGTGTTGCGCCCCGCGGCACCTGCCACCATCTCCGCGGTGACAGCGCCGATGAGGCTCAAGCCACCCGATATTTTCAACCCGGCGATGAAATAAGGCAGCGCCGAGGGCACCAGCAGCAGCCGCAGCCGCTGCCACGGCGAGGCCCGGTACAGCCGGAAGAGGTCGCGCAGGTTCGGGTCAGCGGCGCGCAGCCCGAGCACGGTGTTCGAGAGGATGGGGAAGAAGGCGACGATCCAGGCGCACAGGAGCAGCGCGGCGGTCGTGCTTTCGACGTAGATGAGGATCAGCGGTGCGATGGCCACCACCGGCGTCACCTGCAGTACGACGGCCAGCGGGAAGAGCGCGTGCTCCAGGCTTCGGGACAGCGCGAAGACGGAAGCCACCAGCACGCCGCCTGAGACTGCCAATGCGAGCGCGCCGAACGTGATCTGCAGCGTGAACCACCAGCTCGCTGCGAGCGAGCCGAAGTTGTCGATGAGCGTGCGTACGACGAGCGTCGGCGCGGGCAAGGTGTAGTGCGGAATGTCGGCGATGCGCACCAGTGCTTCCCAGGCGGCCAGCAGTCCGACGAGGCACACCACAGGCGCGGCACGATAGAGCAGGCCGTGGCCCATCAGCGCACCACCTCGTCGACCGGCGCATGAAGCGTTGCGAGCGCGGCATGGACCTTTGCGCAGGCTGCGTGATAGCGAGGCGATTCGCGAAAGGCCGCGCCGCGTGGATACGGTTCGTCGACCGCCACCTCGGCCACGATGCGCCCCGGCCGCGCGCCCATCACGAGCACGCGCTGGCTGAGGAACACCGATTCCAGCACGCTGTGCGTGACGAAGAGCGTCGCGAAGCGCTGTGCCTGCCAGCAGGCGAGCAGGTCGTCGTTGAGCTTGTGACGAGTGAACTCGTCGAGCGCGGCGAAAGGCTCGTCCATCAGCATGAGGCGCGGCCGCGTGACCAGCGCCCGAGCGATCGACGCCCGCATGCGCATGCCACCCGAGAGCTCGGCTGGGAAGGCCTTCTCGAAGCCGGCCAGGCCCACGAGACGCAGCGCATCGAGCACGCGCTGGCGGGTGTCATTTCGCGACTCGCCCGCCAAGCGCAACGGCAGCCAGACGTTGTCGAACACGCTTGCCCAAGGCATGAGCGTGGCGTCCTGGAAGACGAAGGCGGTGTCGGCGCCGGAACTTGCGCCCAGCGCGGGCGACCACACCGCACCGGTGCTCGCCTGGTCGAGCCCAGCCACGAGCCGCAGCACCGTGCTCTTGCCGCAGCCCGAGGGGCCGAGCAGCGAGACGAACTCCTCTTCGGCGACGTGCAGATCCACGCCCTCGAGCGCGACCACGCCAGTGGCGAAGCGCTTGTCGACACGTTGCAAGGAGATGAGTGCGCGCCCGGGCATGGGTTCGCAGTGTGCCCGAAGCTCGGGCCGCTCTACAGGCTCAGGACGTGCCCCTGGCGAGGGGCGGTGCGGCCGTCGATCAGCTCGCGGTACGCGGCTTCCACGTCGGCAGGGCCGCGGCCGCGGACCACCGTGAGCCACGGGTTTGCGGGATCAGTCACTGGCTTCATGAAGGCTTGCCACGCCACGGCAATGCGCCGCGGCAGTTCACCGGCGCCCCAGTCCTGCATGCGCTTGGCGGCTTGGGCCGGCGCGAAGAAGAGCGTAGGCCGCGGACCGGGCAATCCCTTGCCGCCGCCGAGCTCCGTCCAGTGCGTGCCGCCAACCGAGCAACTGTGACGCAAGGCGTCGCCGAAGTGATGGTGCACGTCGCTGCGCACCTTGGCGCTGCCGCTCATGTCGACGTAGACGCTGGGCCTGTCGGCGGGCAGGGAGCCGATCGCGTCGTAGGCGACGACATCATCGTAGCAACCGAGGCCCCGCGTGAAGTCCAGGTTGGATGGCGAGGTGAGGCCGATGATCTTCACGTCGCCAGAGCCGCCGAGCCGTTGCCTCAGGCAGAACGCCGTCCCGTAGGCCGTCTTGCTCGACGCACTCGACAGGATCACCGCGCTCGCGCCGAAGAAGTCGTTGTCGGCGAGGAAATCGTCGATGAGAAAGGACGTGGTGAAGAGCGGCCGAAGCAGCGCGGTCTGCGCTTCATGCGCGGGCGCCAGGCCGGGATCGGCCGAGCACCGCGAGTAGCGGTTGTACAGCGCATGCAGTTCGCGCCGATTGGGCGCTGCGTCCACGAAGCCGCTCTTGCCGACCTGCTCCGGAAACAGCACGACCTGCGTGCTCATCGGGTAGTAGCCGTAGAAGCGTTCGCCAACGGCCACGCCTTCCACGGTCGATGCCTCGACGTCGGCGAAGCCCCACACGGGAATGCGCCCGAAGCCCTCGATGGGGCAGGGGAAGAAATCCCAGTAATGCATCGCATCGCCGAAGGCGCCGTAGGTGATGTTGTTGGAGGTGAGCGCGAAGCTGTCGATACGAAGCCTGACGGCACCTTCCGCCAGGGCGCTGTCGGCCTTGACCTCGACGACACGCGTCTCGCGCAGGTTGGCGCGGTTGACGATGAATTCGACATTGTTCATGCAAGGCCTTCGAAGTGGTGCGCGCAGGGTGCGCACTGTGGCTGGGTCGCGCTATCACGCGCGAGACAGTGTGCATCGCGCGTCGTGCAGATCCAAAGGCCCGTGCCGAGGCAGGCAAGAAAAAGAAAAGGCCCGGCTGCCATGCAGACCGGGCCGAGGAATCGCCGCATTACAGGCGCCTCACGCCGGGAACCCATCCGACCAGCTGGCCGTCCAGGTAGAGCGCGCCTTCCGGTGCGCCGGCGTCGGCATAGAACTCCAGCACGGGCGGGCGGGGTTCGGCGACGACAGGAGCGGGCACCGCGAGGCGGCGCGCCAGGCGAGCCAGGACGGCGCTCGCGCTTTGCAGGCTCGCAGCAGCGACGCTGCGGGCGGGATGAGACCAAGGCGTGGCGCTTCGGGCTCCGAGGGACAAGGGCTTCATGCTCGTCATGATTCATTCCTTCGGTGGCGGCGCCATCGTGTGTCACGGGCGCCGGTGGCTATGTCATGGGCTGTACTTCGGTCGGTTGAGCTGGTCGAGTTCGCGGCGCAGGGTGCGGGCGGACTCCTGTCGCATGGATCCGCCACGAGGGCGGTGCGAGCCGGCGCGCCTGAAATGGGCGGCGACGACCAGGGGGTTGCGCGGTTTGCGGGTATTGAGCGTGATCTTCATGGGTTTTCTCCGATGCAAAAGCGAAACGGCCCGGGGCAGTGAAGCACCCGGGCCGTGTGGAGTGTTCCGTGTGAGGAACGCTCAACGAGGCGGTCTGCCGGGCGGCGCCTCCATGGCGCTTGCGAACTGAGCCGACGCGCAGGCCCGTCGCGAGATGCGACGAGTGAGCGCTGGGTTCAGTGCGAGGAAGCGGGACATGGGACTCCGGAATGGGGGTGGAACGAGGGGCGTCGTCCTGATCGGTGGGAGGTGCCGGGGGCATCTGTCGATCAAAACTTGCGCAGATGATAAAGGATTGATTATCAAGCGCAAGCCCCCTTGCGCAAAAAAGTTCCCCCTAGTTCAAGGGAGAGCTCACTTCTTTCGCTTGAGGGGAGCGGCGCCTGCCTGGATGCGTGTCCAGAGCTCGCTGCTGTCGTCGGCGGGCTTGCCGCCCTTGGGTGGAACAGCCGGCGCGGGGGGCTGGGGCGGCGGCGTCAACACTTCGCCGAGAAGATCGAGCAGTCGGGTCTTGGCGCGCTGCGGATGACGCCGGTAGTAGGTGAGCACCAGGCCTACGATGAAACGCTCGTCGTCGTCCTGCGGCACGGTGCGGTTCGCGTCCGACGCTTCTCCCGCCGCTGCTGCGGGAGCCGGCGCAGCCACGGCAGGCGCCGTGAATTCGTCATGCGGCTGGTCCATCCACCCATAAGGCTTGTGGCACAGCTGCTCGAACTGCCGCGCCAGGCGTTCGCCGATCTGGCGCGAGCGGCCCTTGATCTGGCTCCAGTAGCTTGGCTGGATCTGCAGCCGCTCGGCAAAGCGCCGCTCCAGCCCCCGCAGCGTGGCTGCATCAGGGTGCTTGACGGTGTTGTGAACGAATTCGTCGAACAGGGCCAGCGCGTTGTCTAGGCGGATCTGGGCAACGTCTCTGTGGCCGGATTGCATGAGTGGCGATGATAAAGCTTCGATCACCAGGAGATGGTGCCGCCCGGCCGGAATGGAAGCCGAATTGAAAGCGGGCCCCTCAGGGCCCGCCTCAGGCCGGCGGCGGAAGATCAGCAGGTTCCACCGTGGCCGCCTTCACCCCTCGCGGGGCAAAACGCTTACTTCTTCTTCTCGACCTCGTGGCCGATGACGCCACCGGCCACGGCACCGCCCACGGTGCCGATCGCCGAGCCGCCGGTCAGCACGGAGCCGCCCACGGCGCCCAGGCCCGCGCCGACGGCGGTGGCCTTGTCCTGGCGGGACATGTTGGAGCAGCCGCCCAGGCCCGTTGCCAGGGCCAGGACCAGTGCGCTCAGGGACAGGGTACGTACAGAGCTGTTCATTCGCTTCTCCTCAACAAGACTGCTCGACGAGATGCGTTCCACGAGGGGTGCCTGCCCGAGCAGCGGGTGGGCCAGGATGACGAGCGCGTCGCGCTCGCCGCTTCGGTGGCTCAAGGATCGGCGATCAGACGTGTGGCGTCAGTCGGACGCTGCGGCGACCTGCTGTCCGCTGCGTCCTACAGTGGGGCTCAGTCCTCGTCCTTGATCTTGTACTGGCTGCTCAGCTGCAGCTGGATGGATGGCGGGACAGCCTCATAGTGGCTCAGCTCCAGCGTGTAGCGGCCCTGGCCGCCGGTCATGCCGTTGAGCCGCGCCTGGTAGCCGTTGAGCTCGGACAGCGGCACCTGGCCGTTCACCGTCATGCTGCCGGTCTGCATCGCCGACGTGCCATTGACCTGGCCGCGCTTGGCCGAAAGGTCACCGGTGATGTCCCCCATGGCAGTCTCGGGCGCCGTGATCTCCACCTTCACGATGGGCTCCAGCACGATGGGCTTGGCCTTCAGCACTGCGTCGATGAACGCCTTGCGCCCGGCGGTGGCGAAGGCGATGTCCTTGCTGTCCACCGAGTGCGACTTGCCGTCATAGACGATGACGCGCAGGTCCTTCACCGGAAAGCCCGCGATGACGCCGCCATCGAGCGCCTGGCGCACGCCTTTCTCGACCGCTGGAATGAACTGCGTGGGAATGGTGCCGCCCTTGACCTGGTCGACGAACTCGAAGCCCGCGCCGCGTGGCAAGGGTTCGATGCGCAGGAACACTTCGCCGAACTGCCCCGCGCCGCCGCTTTGCTTCTTGTGCCGGTGATGACCCTCGGCCGGCGCGGTGATGGTCTCGCGATAGGCGATGCGCGGCGGGCGCGTGTTGACCTCGCACTTGTAGGTCTCGCTCATGCGCTCGAGCAGCGTGCGCAGATGCAGCTCGCCCAGGCCGTAGACCACCGTCTCGTTGGTCGTCGCCACGTGCTCGACCTTCAGGCAGGGGTCTTCGTCGACGAGCTTCTGCAGGATTTCCCACATGCGCTGCTCGTCGCCGCGCCGCTTGGGCTCGATGGCCACTCCGTGCACCGGCACCGGAAACTCCAGCGGCTTCAGGTGCAGGTGATCGTCCTCGGCCGCGTCGTGCAGCACCGCGTCGAAGTGCATTTCGTCGACCTTGGCCACCGCGCAGATGTCGCCCGGCACGCCGCGCGCGACTTCGACATGGTCCTTGCCGCGCAGCATGAAGAGGTGCCCGACCTTGAACGGCTTGCGGCCGTCGCCGATGTAGAGCTGGCTGTCCCTCGTGATCGTTCCCTGGTGGATGCGGAAGATGCCCATCTTGCCGACGTACGGGTCCACCGTGACCTTGAAGACGTGGGCGATCACGTGCTTGGCCGCATCGGGGTCGGCGTGCAATTCCTTCGCACTCTCACCTTCGCCCTTGTAAAACTGCGGCGGGTTGCCCTCGCTCGGGTTTGGCAGGAGCTTGTCGATCACGTCCAGCAGTTCGGCCACGCCCGCCCCATTGCGCGATGACACGAAGCAGATGGGAATCAGGTGCCCCTCGCGCAGCGCCTGCTCGAGGGGCGCGTGCAGCTCGCGCGGGTCGACGTCGCCATCATTCAGGTAACGATCGACGAAGTCAGGGTCGACCTCGACGACCTGCTCCACGAGCGCGCGGTGCGCCTTCTCCACCGAGGAGAAGTCTGCCTCGTGCCCCGGTTGCGCGGCAGGGTTGAAAAAGCAGTCGACCACCTCGGTGCCGCCGGCGGCCGGCAAATTCAACGGCAGGCATTCCTTGCCAAACGCCGCCTGGATCTGCGCGACCAGCCCGGGCAGGTCCAGCCCCTGGGCTTCGATCTTGTTGACGATGATCATGCGGCACAGGTTCCGCCGCGCGGCCCAGTCCATCATGCGCGAGGCCATCATCTCGATGCCCGCCTGCGCATTGATGACGATGGCCGCCGTGTCCACCGCCTCCAGCGATGTCATCGACTGCCCAACGAAGTCCGGGTACCCGGGCGTGTCGATGAGGTGGATGCGCGACTCGCGGTAGTTGAAGTGCACGACCGACGCGTTGATCGAGTGCTGCGCACGCCGCTCCAGAGGATCGAAGTCGCACACCATGGTGCCTCGTTCCAGGCTGCCTGGTGCTCCGATTGCCCCCGCCTTCCACAACAGCTGCTCGACCAGACTCGTCTTGCCTGCCGTCGTCTGTCCGACGAGGGCGATCGTTCGGATGCCGGCAATCTCCGCATTCGTGGTCGACATGGCGCTGTCTCCTGGAAGTCCTGGAAGCGGGTCGATGAGAGTCATTCGAGCGTACGAGTTTGCGTGCGCCGGATCAAGTCGCTTGACCCTTCAGCGCTCGGGCACGACCTGCGGCGCGCCGGGCATCACTGGCAGTGTCCTCGCGGCGAGCTTGGCCTCCCATTCGCCCTTGAGCCGGCGGCCGGTGCGGTGGTGCGCGGAACATTAGCCGCTGTGGCTGGGGTCGCCGTTCACCGACTCGTGCTGGCCGCAAGCAATCGGGCGCGCCGTTTGCTGCATTGCTTTCATCTGGTTTTCCCTTGGTGTGGCGTGTGCCGGAGGCCATTCGTGAAAAGAGGGACGCGAAACGATGGTGAATTCACCGAACTGCGGGGGACCGCGGCGCGTTCAATCGGGGTAGAACGTCGTTGTCGTCCTACAGCCGGTTTTGCCTCCTGCCGACAGACCAGCGGGTGCCGGTCAACGAAATTTGTGCCATCGAACCTTCTCAACTTCGAAGCGCCATGAAGCTTGACCATCCTCGCATCTTGGCTCTTGTCCTGGCACTGACAGCCAGCCAGGCCGTCTGGTGCGCCGATGGCGAGGTCGCCGCGATCGTCGGTGAGAACGTCTCGATGGTCCAGCAGCGTACGACTGACAGGATGGCGCTCACGCCGGAGGTCAGCACGGTACACAGCCACCTGCCGTCCAACGGGCCCGTCGCGCTCACAAGCGACGGTCGCACCATGTCCGAGCTGGCGGGTGTCAACTACCGCGTATGGATGTCGCATGGCCGCGCCGGCGTCGGCGTTGGCGTGGGAACCCTGGGCTACATCGCACCGCGGCCCGATGGCCGCATTGACGGGCCGGTGGCACTCACTGGCGCATCACCGACGGTGAGCGTCGGCCTGCGCTATCGCGTCACCCCGGACTCCACTGTCTACGCCGATGCATCCGGGGTGCGCAACCTTGGCACGGACTCGCCCGCCAACTACGTCAATACCAAGGTCGGCATGGAGTGGAAGCCCGCAAAGCGCAAATTGGGCTTCGATCACGGCGCCATCGGCATGACGCTGGACTCCGGCTACAAGCTGTCGCTCAAGCCGCGCCACGGCGGCCTGGGCCTCTACCTGCGCGGCCAGTTCTGAAGGAACGACCCATGCCGTCCACCCGCAAGCCCCGGCGCGACCAGGACTCCCAGCCCAGTGGCGTGCGCCAGGTGAGCCAAGAGCATCTGGGCAGCGACAAGAGCCCCACTGATCCACAGCCCAAGATGCCGCATGAGCGCGACGAGGGCACGGGCAAGCATTCCACCGCCGGCATCGAGAACGCCGAGAGCGCCGACGTGATGCGCCAGGCGCGCGAAGACGTCGAAAGCGGCCAGCAGGACACCGACCGCGCGCCGGTCACGGACAAGACGTACCACGAGCTGCGCAAGAAGAAGTAGTCGTGGTCACGGCTCTTGCGAGCTTGCCCCGGTGCGCCGTCATCGGAGTTGATCGAAGCCTGGCCTCGGTTCGTGCATGCGTTGTCAATACAACTGCCGCGCCTGCCTACTGAAACGCCACCTCCGCAAAACTGCGCAGCTTGCGGCTGTGCAGCTGATCCACGCCAGCCTGCCGCAGCAGCTCGATTGCGCGAATGCCGATGCGCAAATGCTGATCGACGCGCTCCCGATAGAAATGGTTGGCCATGCCGGGCAGCTTGATCTCGCCATGCAGCGGCTTGTCGGACACGCACAGCAAGGTGCCGTACGGCACGCGAAAGCGGAAGCCGTTGGCGGCGATGGTGGCTGATTCCATGTCCAGTGCAATCGCCCGGCTCTGGCTGAAGCGGCGCTCGGGTGTGCGCTGGGGCAGCAACTCCCAGTTGCGGTTGTCGGTGCTGGCCACCGTGCCAGTTCGCATGATGCGCTTGAGCTCGCGGCCCTTGAGCTGGGTGATGTCGGCCACGGCCGCCTCGAGCGCGAGTTGCACTTCGGCCAGCGGCGGCAGCGGCACCCACAGCGGCAGGTCTTCGTCGAGCACGTGGTCTTCGCGCACGTAGCCATGCGCCAGCACGTAGTCTCCGAGCTGCTGCGTGGTGTGCAGGCCGGCGCAATGGCCGAGCATGATCCACGCATGCGGGCGAAGCACGGCAATGTGGTCGGTGATGGTCTTGGCGTTGGCCGGGCCCACGCCGATGTTGACCATCGTGATCCCGGCGCCGTCAGCCCGCACGAGGTGGTAGGCGGGCATCTGCGGCAGGCGCGGCGGCGGCGCCCCGAGGTCGTCGCCGGGGCGCATCGGCAGTCCGGTGCGCCGCGTGATCACATTGCCCGGCTCGACGAAGGCGATGTAGTCGCCCTCGGTGGCAGCCATGGTTTCATGCCCCAGGCGCACGAACTCGTCGATGTAGAACTGGTAGTTCGTGAAGAGCACGAAGTTCTGGAAGTGATCGGGCGCCGTGCCGGTGTAGTGGCGCAGCCGGTGCAGCGAATAGTCCACCCGCGGCGCGGTGAAGAGCGACAGCGGCTGGGCCTCGCCCGGGCGGGATTCGTGCGTGCCGTTGGCGATGCCGTCGTCCATGGACGCGAGGTCGGGCAGGTCGAACATGTCGCGCATCAGCAAGCGGCGGGCGGCGTCGAGGGAGCCTTCGAGGTGGTCGTTCTCGGCCAGCGAGAAGTGCACCGGGATCGGCTGGTTGCTGGTGCCGATTTCCAGCGACACATGGTGGTTCTTGAGCAGCAGGCGGAACTGCTCGCGGTAGTAGTCGCCGAAGAGATCGGGCCGGGTGAGCGTGGTCTCGTAGGTGCCCGGCCCCGCGACGAAGCCGTAGCTCAGGCGAGAGTCGGCACGTGCCACGGTGTCGGTATGCACGCGCGCGAAGGGGTAGCAGGCGCGCACGTGCTGGGCGAGCGTCTCGCCGCCGACGAAGCGCTGCAACGCGTCGCGAAGGTGGGCGACGCTTGCGTCGTAGATGCTGCGCACTTGCGCGAGCGCGGCGTCGGGGTCGTCGAAGCGTGAAGGAGCGATGAAGGTCGGAAGCGAAGCCATGAAGGTCCTTGGTGCCTGGGGGCTATTCTGTACCCGACTTCGTGTCGAGGGCAGGATCCGCGCAAGGCCATCGCTACACTCGCTCGCACCGGGCTCTTCGAGGATCAGGCATGCGGGTGTTGATTCTGGGCAGTGGCGTGATCGGCGTGGCCAGCGCCTACCAGCTCGCGCTCGCGGGCCACGAGGTGACGGTGGTCGACCGGCAAAGCGCGCCGGGCATGGAGACGAGCTTTGCCAACGCCGGCGAGGTGTCGCCCGGCTACTCGGCGCCCTGGGCGGGGCCCGGCGTGCCGGTCAAGGCGATCAAGTGGCTGCTCATGCAGCACAGGCCGCTCGTCATCCGCCCGCACCTGGACATGGGGCTGATCCGCTGGGGCCTGGCCATGCTGCGCAACTGCACCTCCGCGCGCTACGAGATCAACAAGAGTCGCATGGTGCGGCTGGCCGAATACAGCCGCGACTGCCTGCGCGAGTTGCGCGACGAGACCGGCATCCGCTACGACGAGCGCATGCAGGGCACGCTGCAGCTCTTTCGCACGCAGAAGCAGCTGGATGGCACGGCGGCGGACATCGCCATCCTCAGGCGCTATAACGTACGTTTCGAGGTGCTGGATCGCGAGGGCTGCATCCGCCATGAACCGGCGCTTGCGAACGTGCGCGACAAGTTCGTCGGCGGGCTGCTGCTGCCGGGCGACGAGACGGGCGATTGCTTCCAGTTCACGCAGCGGCTGGCGACGCTGGCCGAGGAACGCGGTGCCGTCTTTCGCCAGAACGTGACGATCAAGCGCCTGCGGTCGGACGGCACGCAGCTCACGGGCGTGGAGACCGACGCCGGGACGCTCACGGCCGATGCCACCCTCGTGGCGCTGGGCAGCCATTCGCCGCTGTACCTTCGCGACATCGGCATCCACATCCCCGTGTACCCGGTGAAGGGCTACTCCATCACCGTGCCCATCACCGACCCTCGCGGCGCGCCGGAATCCACCGTGATGGACGAGACGCACAAGGTGGCGGTGACGCGCCTGGGCGATCGCATTCGTGTCGGCGGCACCGCGGAGCTGGCGGGCTACACCCTGCAGCTGCACGAGTCGCGCCGCCGCACCCTGGAGCATGTTGTGAGCGATCTCTTCCCGCAGGGCGGCGATGTGTCGCGGGCGAGCTTCTGGTGCGGCCTCAGGCCGATGACTCCTGACGGCACGCCGGTGGTCGGCGGCACCCGGCTGAAGAAGCTCTTCCTCGCGACCGGCCACGGCACGCTGGGCTGGACCATGGCGGCCGGCACCGGCTGCGTCATGGCCGACTTGATCGGCGGACGCGAGCCGGAGATCGACATGGAAGGCCTCACGGTCGAGCGCTACCGCCACGCCTACCGCTGATCACGCCGCCTTTGCGGCTTCCTGCAACCTGCGGGCACGCAGGTTCGAAGCCGGGATGTTGTCCATCGGAATCGCCCGGCCTGCTTGCACCGCGGCAACCCAATCGTCCGTGCTCGTGACCGATGCAAAGCGCGAATGGAAGATCACGTTGAGTACCCGATGGACTTCCTCGGCCGTCGCGCTGCCCGCGGAATTCGCGTAGGGCACCGCGCCGGTCGCATCGCTCAGTACCTCGGCCGAGTAGCCGCGGTGGAAGGCTTCGAACAGGGTCGATGCGACGCAGTTCTGGGTCATGTAGCCGGTGACCGCGATGGTGTCGATCTCGTTCGTCTTCAGCCAGTCCGCGAAGTCGGTCTCGGTGAACACGCTCGGCCAGCCTTTCTCGATGTGATGGTCGCGGTGCCGGCGGCCGATCTCGTCGTGCAGCTCCCAGGTCGTGCTGTTCTTCGCGAACACCGGCGTGCCGGGCGGCGTGCTGTGCTGCACCACGAGCACCGGAATGCCGGCGGCGTGCGCGGTGTCCATGGCCCGGGCGATGTTGGGCAAGGTTTGTTCCACCGGCGGGTATTCGACCGGCAGGTTTCCGATGAAGTATTCCTTCTGCACGTCGATGACGATGAGTGCGCGGCGGGGTGTGTCCACGGTGTTCTCTCCTGGTTGGCGATGGCTTGATTGTTCGCTGCCGAGGCCGCGGGAAACAGTGGCCCGAATGACATCCTTCGATAGAATCGGGCCATGACTGCCGACAAGCCCGTGCACACCGTCGCCGTCGTCGCCTTCGACGGCATCAGTCCGTTCCACCTGTCCGTGCCGTGCATGGTGTTCGGCCCCGAAATGTCCGGGCGCGGCGCGCCGCGCTACAGGCTGCTGGTGTGCTCGGTGGACCGCGGCAGCCTGCGCACGACGGCCGGCTTTGCCATCGAGGCGCCTTACAGCCTCGCGGCCGCGGCGCGGGCCCACACCATCATCGTGCCGTCGTGGCATGACGACCAGAGGGAGCCGCCCGAGGCCTTGCTGCGCACCTTGCGCTCGGCGCACAAGCGGGGCGCGCGCATCGTAGGGCTATGCCTCGGCGCCTTCGTCCTGGCGCAAGCCGGCCTGCTCGACGGCCTGCCCGCCACCACCCACTGGGCGCTGGCCCGGGCCTTCAGCGAACGCTTCCCGACGGTGGACCTGCGGCCTGACGTGCTCTACGTCGACAACGGCCAGGTGCTCACCTCCGCCGGCACGGCCGCCAGCATCGACTGCTGCCTGCACATGGTGCGCCGCGACCACGGTGCCGACGTGGCTGCCCATGTGGCGCGCCGCATGGTGGTGGCGCCGCATCGCGAGGGCGGGCAGGCGCAATACATCGAGCAGCCGGTGCCTGCGTCGCGCGCCGACGACCGCTTGAGCGGCGTCATGGCGTGGGCGCTCAAGCACCTGGCCGAGCCGCACAGCCTCGATTCGCTGGCCGATCGCGCCGCCATGAGCCGACGCACCTTCACGCGACACTTCCGCCAGGCTACCGGCACGACAGTCGGCCAGTGGCTTCAGCAGCAGCGGCTGACCATGGCGCGGCGTCTGCTGGAAACCACCACCCGTTCCATCGACGACGTGGCGATGCGCAGCGGGTTCAACAGCGCGGTGTCGTTGCGGCAGAACTTCGCGGCTGCCCTGGGCACCTCGCCCACCGCCTACCGCCGGCAGTTCCGCGGCGCCTGAGCAGGCAGGTCATCCCCGTGCCGGGGGTGACGGGCTTGTTCGATGTTGCGTCGTGCAAGGCGCTGTCCGGAAGGCGTCAGCCAGCGAAGAGCCCGGGCGCTACAGTGCCCGCCGAGGAGAAGCCATGTCCCAAGACACCGTTCGCGCGCCCATGTCTGCCACCGTCGTCCATGTGGCCGTCCGCCCCGGAGAGCCGGTGCAGGCCGGGCAGACGCTTGTGATCCTCGAAGCCATGAAGATGGAGCACGAGGTGCGTGCAGAGCGCGACGGCGAAGTGCGGTCGCTGATGGTCGAGCTGGGTGAGCTGGTGAACGAGGGGGACGTGCTCGTGCACATCGGCGCGCGCCGCACGAGTGCGGTGCAGGCGTCCGTGATCGAAGCATCAACGCCTGTCGCGGCGGCCGGCGTGCGTGCGGACCTGGAAACGCTCAACGCGCGCATCGCACTCACCCTGGACGCCGCCCGCCCCGACGCGGTCGCAAAGCGCCAAGCGCAGGGCCAGCGCACGGCGCGCGAGAACATCGCCGACCTCTGCGACCCCGGCAGTTTCATCGAATATGGCGCACTCGCCATCGCTGCCCAGCGCAGCCGCCGCACCCTGGACGACCTCACCCGCAACACGCCCGCTGACGGCATGGTGACGGGCATCGGCAGCATCAACGGCGCGCTCTTCGGGGACGAGGCATCACGCTGCGTCGTCATGTCGTACGACGCCACGGTGCTGGCAGGCACGCAGGGCATGCGCAACCACCAGAAGACCGACCGGATGCTTGGCATCGCCTTGCAGCAGAAGCTGCCGGTGGTGCTGTTCGCGGAAGGCGGCGGCGGCCGGCCTGGCGACACCGACATGCCCATCGTCGCCGGATTGCACGTCACCACTTTCGCAAGCCATGCGCGCCTCAGCGGCCAGGTGCCGGTGGTGGGCATCGCCTCGGGACGTTGCTTCGCGGGCAATGCGGCGCTGCTGGGCTGCTGCGACGCGATCATCGCCACGCGCGACAGCAACATCGGCATGGGCGGGCCGGCGATGGTGGAAGGCGGCGGCCTGGGTGTCTTCAAGCCCGAGCAGATCGGGCCAAGCGAAGTGCAGCACGCCAACGGCGTGATCGACGTGCTGGTGGACGACGAGGCGCAGGCCGTGGCCGTGGCGAAGCAGTACCTGTCGTACACGCAAGGCCGCACCGACGAGTGGTCGTCCGCCGACGCCACGCTGCTGCGCGATGCGCTCCCCGAGAACCGCGCCCGCACCTACGACATGCGCTCGTTGATGCGCCTCGTCGCCGACACGGGTTCGCTGCTCGAACTGCGTGCCGGATTCGGCGCCGGCATCTTCACGGCCTTCGCTCGCATTGAAGGTCGCCCGGTCGGCCTCATGGCGAGCAACCCCGCGCACCTCGGCGGCGCCATCGACGCCGATGCGGCCGACAAGGCCGCCCGCTTCATGCGGCTGTGCGATGCCTACGGACTGCCCATCGTCTCGCTGGTGGACACGCCGGGCTTCATGGTCGGCCCCGACATCGAGACCCGCGCGCAGGTGCGCCATGTGAGCCGCATGTTCCTCGTCGAGGCGCACTTGCGCGTGCCCTGCTTCGCCGTGGTGCTGCGCAAGGGCTACGGCCTGGGCGCGATGGCCATGGCAGGTGGCGGCTTCCATTCGCCGATGTTCACGGTGGCCTGGCCCAGCGGCGAGTTCGGCGCGATGGGGCTGGAAGGGGCGGTGCGCCTCGGCTACCGCAAGGAGCTGGAGGCCGTGCCCGAAGGCCCCGAGCGCGAGGCGCTGTTCCAGAAGCACCTCGCGCAGATGACGGCCAACGGCAGCGCGATCAACATGGCTTCGACGCTGGAGATCGACGCCGTCATCGACCCAGCCGACACGCGTTCATGGCTCTCGCGCGGCATCGCCTCCGCACGCATCGGCGACAAGACGGCCGGCTTCATCGACGCCTGGTAAGACCGCGTCCGCGACGCAGGCATCGTCCTACAAGCGCATGCGGGCGGTGCCGACCCGCGATGCCGCCGCCGGCCGGCACGGCGCCAACGCGCGATGCGCGATCCTTTCGTCCATGGGTGCCAACCAAACCAACAGCACCCCGGCTGTCGAGAAGGAGATCCCCATGATCACGCGCCTGGTGTCGAGTTACGGAGCGATCGCTGCCGCCACATTCCTGGCTGCCGGCGTTCTGGCCGCATTCGGCCCGGCCGAGTCCTCCCCCGGCGATGCGTCGGGCGTGGAGTCGATGATCGGTCGCGCGGCACCTGCGGTGCTCGATGCGGCGGATGTGATCCTGGTGGGCAACCGCTCGGAGCGCAACCAGACTCGAAGCGAGTTCCGGGCCCCGGTGGCCCGTCGCACCTGAGTCCGGTTTTGCCCCTTTGACGAAGGCGCCATGTGGCGCCTTTGTTTTTGGCCCCGGCGCTTTGCGGCATCATCGCGGCTCCTTGAATCGGACATCAACGCACACGAGGGAGAACGGCCTTGGCGAAGAGCGCGACGCGAATCCGGGTGGGCATCGGCGGCTGGACGTACGAGCCCTGGCGCGACAACTTCTACCCCAAGGGCCTGGCGCAGAGCAAGGAGCTCGAGTACGCGGCGCAGCAGGTCACGGCCATCGAGATCAACGGCACCTACTACGGCTCGCAGAAGCCCGAGAGCTTCGCCAAGTGGCGCGACGAGACGCCCGACGACTTCATGTTCTCGATGAAGGCCACGCGCTATGCCACCAACCGCCGGGTGCTGGCCGAATCCGGCGAGTCGGTGGACCGCTTCATCGGCAGCGGCATCAGCGAACTGGGCAAGAAGCTCGGGCCCATCGTGTGGCAGTTCATGCCGACCAAGCAGTTCGACGCGGAGGACTTCGAGGCCTTTCTCAAGCTGCTGCCCAAGGACGTGGACGGCATCAAGCTGCGCCACGTGATGGATGTGAGGCACGAGAGCTTCAAGACCGAGGCCTACCTCAAGCTCGCGCGCAAGTACAAGGTGGCGACCGTCTTCACCGACTCCGACGACTATCCGTCTTTCGCGGACATCACCGGCGATTTCATCTATGCGCGGCTGATGCGCACGGACTCGAAGCTCAAGACCGGCATCGGGCCCAAGGCGCTGGAGCAGTGGGCCAACATCGGGCAGCAGTGGGCAGACGGCAAAGACCCGTCGGAACTGCCGCATGTGTCGGACAAGCCGGCCGCCGAGAAGGCACGCGACGTGTTCATGTTCTTCATCAGCGGCGCGAAGGAGCGGGCGCCCGCCGCAGCCATGGCCTTGATCAGGCAGCTGGGCTGACGGCCTTTTGAATCCATGGCCCTCGTACCGGGCCAACGGGCTGCCGATGCGTGCTCAGCGCTGCGCGACTTGCAGCGCGGCGGTGTTTTCCGGCGGCAGGTTGGCCGCTGCCATCGAGGGGGCTTCGTCCAGCTGGTGCAGGCAATGCGCGCGCTGGCGGTCGCCTTGCAGCGCATGGCAGCGCCACTCGGCCTGCGTGCGCGTGGCCACGCTCATGCGCAGCAACTCGCCCTGGCGCACCGACGACTGCACAACCGAATGGAAGCCCATCAGCAAGGCGAGGATGACGAGGAAGGACAGGGTGGCCGGCCACTTGGGCGATCGCAGCTCGGGCGGCAGGCCGTACCACCAGCTCAGCATGGAGTGCGGCAGGGGCAGCGGGGTGGGGCGCGTTCTCATCGCAGGTTCCTCGCGGAGGCTGCATCGCCGGCCTCGGCCCAGAAGGGCGCGTGCAGGGCCGGGTCTGCACATTCGTAGCCGATGCAGGCGACGTCATCGTCGGGCGCATCGGCCATGAGCGGCGTGTCGGATGCATTGTGTTTGGGCTCGTTCATCGCGTTCGGATCGATGGCCATGTCGCCTGCTCCCGGCCCCTGCGGGCCCGTTGTCAACGTCGTGAAGCCATGGTGCCCAGGCGTGCACGCGTCATCCATCAGGTGAGCGGCGGACTTGCTGTAGGAGCGTGCCTACAGTCGAGCGCCGCTCGACCTTGTCTCGCTCACGACTTGGGCACGGTGAGGTAGTTGTCCACTGCGTGCACACCATTCACCGCAAGTGCAATGCGCTTGGCGCGCTCCTTGGCGGTCTCGTCCGGTGCTGAGCCGCGAAGCACCACGCGGCCCTGCGAGGTGTCCACGTCGATCTTGCCGGCATCCAGCCCCGAGTCGCGGGCCAGCTGCGCATTGACGGCGGTGGTGATGGCCGCGTCGCTCACGGCATTGGCCACCTTGGCACCAGCCTCCTCGGTCGCCTTGGTGGCGGTGTCCAGGCTGCGGTTGGCCTCCGCCTTGGCCTGCTCGGTCTGGCGCTCGGCGCGGGCTTCGGTTGCATCCACGCGCTCTTGCACGCTGCGCTCTTCATGGCGGCTGCAAGCGCCGAGCGCCAGCGAGGCGAGGAGTGCGGCGAGCAGGGGCGAGAAGCTGTATCGGCGTGAAGTCATGCTTGTTCTCCTTGGAGGCTTGGTGAGTCAGGGAATTGGTGAATCAGAGGAGTCCGTGAGCCAGAATAGGCCGCGAGGTCGAGCCGAACCATCGGTCTCGGCCGTACGGCCCTGTCGGACAGATCCTCGACAGCGCGTCACAAGGTAACGGTGTGTCACGCCACGAACGTTGGCACACCCACCAAGGAGCGATGAATGAGATGGCATGGCTGGAGCATTGCGGCGCTGATCGCTTGCACCCTGTGTGCGCATGCGGAGTCGCCGGCTCCGGAGCGGCCGCAGCTGCGCAACATTGCCGATGCGATCGATGCGCGCGAGCTCCGCGCGACCATCGAGGCCTTGGTCGGGTTCGGCACACGGCACACCATGTCGGACACGCAGTCGCCCACGCGCGGCATCGGCGCGGCAAGGCGCTGGGCGCAGTCGCGGTTCCAGGCGATCTCGAAAGACTGCGGCGGTTGCCTCGAGGTGGTCATGCCCTCGCAGACCTTCACCGGCGCACGCCTGCCGCAGCCAACGGTGGTGACCGATGTGGTGGCCATCCAGCGCGGCACGGGCGACCCGCAACGGGTGATCGTCATCACCGGCCACATCGATTCGCGCGTCACCGACATCATGAATGTCACGAGTGATGCGCCCGGCGCCAACGACGATGCTTCGGGCGTCGCCGCGCTGATCGAGGCGGCGCGCATCCTGTCGCGCCACAAGTTCCGCGCGACGCTGGTCTTCGCCGCGCTTTCCGGCGAGGAGCAAGGCCTGTACGGCGGCAGGGTGCTGGCCGAATACGCCCAGGCCCAAGGCTGGCAGATGCAGGCGGACCTGAACAACGACATCGTCGGCAACTCGCGCGGCGGCGACGGTGTGCGCGACACGAGCACGGTGCGTGTGTTCTCCGAAGGCACCAAGGCCACCGAGACGCAGGCGCAGGCCAACCGGCGGCGCTACAACGGCGGCGAGGTTGATTCGCCCTCGCGCAACGTGGCGCGCTATGTCGCCGCGCAGGCCGAGCGCTATCTCACCAACTTTCATGTGCGCATGGTCTACCGCACCGACCGCTTCGGCCGCGGCGGCGACCAGGTGCCCTTCCTTGAAGCGGGCTACCCCGCGGTGCGCGTGACCGAGGCGCACGAGGACTACACCCGCCAGCACCAGGACTTGCGCAGCGTCGACGGCATCGACTACGGCGACACCATCTCCGGCGTCGACTTCGACTATCTCGCGCAGGTCACGCGGCTGAACGCGGTGAGCATGGCGGCGATGGCGCAGGCGCCTGCGCCGCCGGCCGGCGTGGCCATCGAAGGTGCGGTGAGCCCGCACACCACGCTGCGCTGGAAGGCCGTGCCGGGTGCCGTGGCCTACCGCGTGTGGTGGCGCAACACGACCGATGCGCAGTGGACGCACAGCCGACTCGTCGGCGCTGCATCGGGCGAGGCCCAGAACGCGATGCTGCGCAACATCAACATCGACGACTGGTTCTTTGGCGTGTCATCGGTGGGCGCCGACGGCCACGAATCGCCCGTCGTCTTCCCGGGCGATGCGGGGGCGTTCTGAACAATCGATCAGGGCGCAGGCGACGCGAGCGGCTTGCCCTTGTCGACCACGTACACGCCAATCAGCTTGGTCGGCGCGCTGCTTTCGTTGTGCGCATCGTGCACCACGCCCGCCGGGATGAGGAAGGATTCGCCGGCCTTGATCGTGCGCGGCGGCTGGCCGTCGATGAGCAGCACGGTTTCGCCCTCGAGCACGTAGCTGATCTCATCACCCGGGTGCGTGTGGCGGCCGGCCTTGGCGCCGGGCGCCACCTCGACGCGCGCGACCACCGCCTCGCGGCCTGGCATGGAGGTGTCCGCCTTGAGCACCATCGTGCGGGTGAGGCCGCTGGCTTGCGCGTAGAGCAGCGAGGCGGTGCCGGCCAGCAGCAGGCCGGCAAGCGCGAGGGACGTCTTGTGCAGGAGCTTCATGGGGTGTCCTTGGGTGGGCATGGGCGGGGCGCCATGGGAAACCGCATCGTAGGCAGCTGCGCGCTGCCGTCCACCGTGAAAACGAGCACTGTGCGCGGCCTGCCGCATCGCCTGCGTGACAGCCGCGGATGTGGACGGCGCGCATCATCTTTCACTGCTTTTGGGCCCTGACTGAACCATGTCGATCATCCTTCCCCCAGCTCACGCGAGCGCCGCGTCCGCCCGACCGCCGCGGCCTGCGGCCACCCTCGTGGTTGCACGCGACGGCGCACACGGCGTGGAGGTGTTGCTCTTGCTGCGCGCGGAGCGCGGCGACCACAACAGCGGGGCCTGGGTATTCCCGGGCGGCTTGGTGGATGCGTCGGATGCGCAATCACGTGAAGCCTGCACCGGCCTCGACGATGCACAGGCCAGCGAGCGCCTGAACCTGGCCGAAGGCGGGCTGGACTTCCACCTCGCGGCGCTGCGTGAATGCTTCGAGGAGTGCGGCCTGCTGCTTGCCTCGGACGAACGCAGCAAGGCGGTGTCGGATGCACTGTGGCGCTCGCTGCAGCACTGGCGCGGGCCGATCCATCGCGGCGAGAAGAGCCTGGTGGACCTTGTTCGCGAGACCGGGGTGCGCTTCGACCTCGGCCGGGTCGCCTACCTCAGCCATTGGCTGACGCCGCTCGGCCGCGCCAAGCGTTTCGACACGCGCTTCTTCGTTGCTGTCGCGCCCGCCGGCCAGGAAGCTGCGCACGATGGCGTCGAGATGACCAACCACCGCTGGATGCGCCCGCGCGATGCGCTGGCTGAAGGCGACGCACTCAAGCTCATGGGGCCCACGCGCGCGACGCTGGCGACGCTCGCGGATTTTCCGAGCACCGAGGCCCTGATGGCCTGGGCCCGCTCACGCCGCGAGGTTCAGCGCATCTTCCCGCGCATAGGCGAAGGTGCGCAGGGCCAGCGGCCGGTGATGCCCGACGAGCACGCGTGGGCGGAACTCGGCCGGCTCGACCCGCAGGGCCTTGGCAGCTTCCACTACGACATCGTTCCCGGCCGGGCCGTGCGCTTGTCCGAACGCGTGATTCGCGTCACCTGCGGCAACGCGAGCGTGATGACCGGACCGGGCACCAACAGCTACCTCGTGGGCGGTGGCCCGCGCCGCGAATGGGCGGTGATCGACCCGGGTCCTGTGGACGAGGCGCACCTGCGCGCGCTGATGGCCGCTGCGCCGGGCCACATCACCCGCATTTTCGTGACGCACACGCATTCGGATCATTCCCCCGGCTGCATCGCTCTCAAGCGTGAGACGGGCGCACGCACCTTCGGCCGCGTGGCCGACCATGCCGACCGCCAGGACCGCAGCTTCGTGCCCGACCAGCCGCTCGCAGGCGGCGAGCGCATCGCCATCGACGAGGGCGTGAATCTGCGCGTCATCCACACGCCCGGCCATGCGTCCAACCACCTGTGCTACTTGCTGGAGGAAGAGAACACCCTCTTCACCGGCGACCACGTGATGCAGTCGAGCACGGTGGTCATCAACCCGCCGGACGGCGACATGGCCGCGTACATCGCATCGCTGCGCTCATTGGCCGCGATGGACGGCATCGACTGGCTTGCGCCCGGCCATGGCTTTCTCATGGAGCAGCCCAAGCGCGCCTTCGACTGGATCGTGAAGCATCGGCTGCAGCGCGAGGCGAAGGTGTTGACCGCTGTGCGTGAGCATGGGCCTGCCGATGCCGATTCGCTGCTGCGGCGCGTGTACGACGACGTCACGCCGCAGCTGCACGGCATCGCGATGCGCTCGCTGCTCGCGCACCTCTACAAGCTGCGCGAGGAGGGCGCCGTCGTTGAAGTCGACGGCGCCTGGCGACTCAACGCGAGTGCGTGACGCCGCCATCCACCACGAGCGTCGTGCCGACCACGTAGTCGCCGGCGCGCGAGGCCAGGTAGATCGCCGCGGCGGCCATGTCGTCGTCCTGGCCGATGCGGCCAGCCGGGATGTGCGCGGAGACCTCAGCCTGGTGATCACGGGCCTCGCGGTTCATCTCCGACGCGAAGGCACCCGGGGCGATCGCATTGACGACGATGTTGTCTTGCACCAGCCGCAGCGCCATGCGCTTGGTGAGGTGGATGAGGCCGGCCTTGCTGGCCGCATACGAGTAGGTCTCCATCGGGTTCACCGACACGCCGTCGATGGACGCGATGTTGATCACCTTGGCGGGGCGGAACTCGGCCGCGCGGCGCAGCGGCGCACTCAGCGCCTGCGTGAGGAAGAAGGGGGTCTTCAGGTTGAGGTCGACCACCTTGTCCCAGCCCTTCTCGGGGAATTCGTCATAAGGCGCGCCCCAGGCCGCACCGGCGTTGTTGACGAGGATGTCCAACGAAGGCTCATGCTTCTCGTAGGCCGCGACGAGCGCCTGGATGCCTTCGGTGGTGGACACGTCCGCCGGCAGCGAGACGCAATGGCCGAACTCGGACAACTCCTTCGCCGTCTGGTCGCAGGCTTCGGCCTTGCGCGCCGAGATGTAGACGCGTGCGCCGGCCGCCACGAAGCCGGCGGCGATCATGCGGCCGATGCCGCGCGAACCGCCGGTGATGAGGGCGGTGCGGCCCTGGATGGAAAAAAGGTCGTTCATGGAAGTCTCCGACAAGAGCGTGATGCCGGAGGCTAGCGCGCAACGCGCGCGGCGACAGTCGCCTACGCGCCAACTTCCGCCCAGGTGCCGGTGGCTGCGAGCTGGGGTGCCAATTGCGCCTCGGACCAGCGCAGGGGCAGGGCGGCGGGGCGCCACAAAGCCCCGTCGATGTGCAGGCGCAGCAAACGTTGGGCGCCTTCGAAGGACGCGAGCTCGGGGCCGTCCCACACGATCTGCGCGTGAGCGGTGAGCTGCAGCACGTCGCCCGCCGCCGGGTCGAAGAAGAGCAGTCCCGCCATCGGGTTGGCCGCGATGTTGCCAAGCGTGTTGAACATGTTGTTGCCGCGGAAGTCGGGCATGGTGAGCGTGGCGAACGGTGTCGCCGAATCGACATCGACGCGCACGAAACCGGGGCGGCCGCCGCGGTGGGACACGTCCACGCCATTGGCGCCATCGCGCCCGCGCGCCTCGGCCGCCGCGGTGGCGATGAACAGCGTGTCGCTGCGGCGGATGAGGTCGATGGCTTGCGCGCTCAACGATGCCTTGAGTGGATGCGCCGGTGAGGGTCGCGTGCCGATCCAGGTCGGCTGGCGTGCCTGGATGTACTGCGGGCAGTTGCCGAAGCTCTGGTCCACCGCGACGGTGAAGCCGTGGGCGTCGAGCGCATCGACCGTGCCGTTCATTCGATTGCGCCGCCGCGTATGCGGCTCGATACCGAGCAGGCCCAACGGGGCGCCTACAGACAGTTGGTGTGCCAACGGATCACCCTCCACCGGCAGTGCATCGAAGCGCAGGTGCTGCGCGTCGGCTGCATGGATGAAGCCCGGCCGCCCCGCCACCACCGACGCCCACGGCCGCCCCTGCGCGTCGAGGCTGCCCACCAGCATCATCGGCAGCTTGCCGAAGAGCTCGCGGTGCTGCTCGGGCATCGCATCGCGGATCATCCGGGGGCCCATCTCGGCCACGCGCTCGCGGACGCCGGCGCGCTCCTGCACTGCGATCTCGCCCGCGTGGAACGGATGAGCGTTCATCTCAAGCCGCCACGGGTTCGATGCTTGGGTTGCGGCGCATGCCGACGAAGCCGGGCAAGGACTCGATGCGCGCGAGCCACGCGCGAACGTGTGGGTACGGCTCCAGCGTGTTGCCGCCTTCCGGTGCATGCGAGGTGTAGCTGTACAGCGCGACGTCGGCGATGGTCGGAGCATCACCCACGAAGAACCGCTCGGCCGCGAGGTGAGCATCCATGCGCGAGAACAGCAGCTTGGAGATCTCTGCGCAGCGCGGGTCCATCGGCGCGCCAAAGAGCACGGCCGCACGGGCGCGGGCCGGCCCGTAGGCCAGCGAACTCGCGGCGATCGACAGCCATCGCTGCACCTGCGCTGCCTTGAGCGGATCACGCGGCAGCCACTGGCCGCTCTCGTCGTAGCGCAGCGCAAGGTAGGTGAGGATCGCGTTGCTGTCGGCGAGCGTGACGTCACCGTCCTGGATCACCGGCACCTGCGCGAAGGGGTTCATCGCGAGGAACTCCGGCGTGCGCTGGTCGCCTCGTGCGAGGTCGACTTCCGTCTTTTCGAAAGGCAGGCCGAGCAGCGAGAGAAAAAGCTCGGCGCGGTGCGCATGGCCCGAGAGCGAGAAGCTGAAGAGGCGGATCGGTTGGGCGGGTCGGTTCATGGTGCGTGTCTGTCTCGTGGCTGTTCTGGACAAGGCTGCACCTTATCGCCGGCAACATCGAAGAAGAAGCCCCATGGTGGACACTTCACTCTTGCAGCAGCTGGAACGCCGGGATGGATCGACTCGAGGCAATGCGAATCTTCGTGGCCGTGGCCGATGCGCGCGGCTTCGCGCCGGCGGCGCGGCAACTGGGCCTGTCGGCGCCCGCGGTGAGCCGCGCCATCGTGGCGCTCGAAGAGCATGTCGGCGCGCAGCTTCTGCGCCGCACCACGCGCAGCGTTTCGCTCACCGACGTGGGCGAGCGTTACCACGCGGATTGCAAGCGCATCCTCGGTGACATCGAGGAAGCCGACCAGACGGCGAGCGGCGCGCACTCCGCACCGCAAGGCCAGCTCTCGCTGACCGCGCCGCAGATGTTCGGACGAATGCACGTCACGCCGGTGGTCCTGGACTTTCTGTCGCGCCACCCGCAGGTCAGCATGCGCACCTTCTTCGCCGATCACATCGTCCATCTGTTCGAGGAAGGCTTCGACGTGGCGGTGCGCATCGCCCACCTGCCGGATTCCGGGCTGACCGCGGTGGGCGTGGGCCATGTGCGGCGGATGATGCTCGCATCACCCGAGTACCTGCACGCGCGCGGCGTGCCGAAGACGGTGGGTGAGCTCGAGCGCCACGATGCCATCGGCTTCGCCGTCGGCGGCGGCGCGATCGCGCCCTGGGCCTTGTACCCACCCGGCACCAAGGCCAAGCCCGACCGCGTCATCGCCCAGCCGCGCATGCAACTCGCGTCCAACAGCGGCGAGATGGGCATCGCCGCGGCGCTGGCGGGCCGCGGCATCGCCCGGGCGCTGTCGTACCAGGTCGCGGCGCATGTGCAGGCCGGCCGGCTGCAGGTCGTGATGGCGGACCACGAGCCGGCGCCGATTCCAGTGCAGGTGGTCTATGTTGATGGTCGCAAGGCCGCGGCGAAGGTCAAGGCCTTCGTGGAGTTTGCGGTAGAGAACCTGCGAGGGCAGGCAGTGTTGAATGGGACCTTCGAGTGGCCCGAGCACTAGGACTGACGCGCTTCTAACTGGAGGAGCCGTCCGGATCGGCCGAGTCCAGACTTTCGAGATCAGCGATGTCCTTGGCGCGTCCGCTGGCCCGCTTGTTGGTGCGAAAGCTTGCCAAGTCGATGATCGGCAAAGTGACATCACCCACTTTCATAGCGACGCGCTTCGGGTAGCAGGTATCGAAGGTCACGCCGTCAATCGCGGTGAGGAGATCGATCCGTTGAGGGGGATAGCCTAGCTGGATGACCGCCTCGGGCTCAAGAAAGTCACCCGCCGACAGTCCAAGGCTGCCGAATCCGAACGAACCAAGGGCCTGCAACAGCCTCGCGATGTTGTCCGGCGACGGACGAACCCAGATGTCGAGATCGCCCGTATAGCGCGGGTGTCCATGCGCCGCGAGCGCATAGCCGCCAACGACGATGTACTCAACGCCGATGGAGTTGAGTAACTCGGCAAACTCTTTGAAGTCTTTGTTCAGCATCGCCGTTCGACGAGGACAGTTGCAACCGCAGAGTTTCGACTGCGGCAAAGCGTTCTTCAACGGGGCGCGACATCCAGAAAGCCCGGTCCGACTTGGCTTTGCGCAGCGTGGTTCGGGTGACGACCTTTTGCATGCTGCTCATGATACTGGCCTCACATGCTCCGCCGATACTGCCCACCGACCTCGAACAAGGCATTCGTGATCTGCCCGAGCGAGCACACGCGCACGGCATCCATCAGCACCTCGAACACATTGCGGTTGTCGATCACCGCCTGCTGAAGCTTCGCGAGCATCGCGGGCGCCTTCGCGGCATGCCGCTCTTGAAATTCCGCCAGCCGCTTCAACTGCGACTGCTTCTCGTCATCCGTCGAACGCGCGAGCTCGATGTGATCGGCCACCGGATCACCATGCGGATTGCGGAAGGTGTTCACGCCGACGATGGGGTAGTCGCCCGTGTGCTTGAGCATCTCGTAGTGCATGCTCTCTTCCTGGATCTGCCCGCGCTGGTAACCCGTTTCCATCGCGCCCAGCACGCCGCCGCGCTCGGCGATCTTCTCGAACTCCTTGAGCACCGCTTCTTCCACGAGCTCGGTCAGCTCGTCGATGATGAACGCGCCCTGGTTGGGGTTCTCGTTCTTCGCCAGGCCCCATTCGCGGTTGATGATGAGCTGGATGGCCATCGCGCGGCGCACGCTGTCTTCGGTGGGCGTGGTGATGGCTTCGTCGAATGCGTTGGTGTGCAGCGAGTTGCAGTTGTCGTAGATGGCGATCAGCGCCTGCAGCGTGGTGCGGATGTCGTTGAACTGGATCTCCTGCGCATGCAGCGAGCGGCCGCTCGTCTGCACGTGGTACTTCAACTTCTGCGAGCGCTCGTTCGCGCCGTACTTGTCACGCATCGCCACCGCCCAGATGCGGCGCGCCACGCGGCCGAGCACGGTGTATTCCGGGTCCATGCCGTTGCTGAAGAAGAAGCTGAGGTTGGGCGCGAAATCATCGATGTGCATGCCGCGCGCGAGGTAGGCCTCCACGAAGGTGAAGCCATTGCTCAGCGTGAAGGCCAGCTGCGAAATCGGGTTCGCGCCGGCTTCAGCGATGTGATAGCCGCTGATGCTCACCGAATAGAAGTTGCGCACCTGGTGGTGCACGAAGTATTCGGCGATGTCGCCCATCACCTTGAGCGAGAACTCGGTGGAGAAGATGCAGGTGTTCTGCCCCTGGTCTTCCTTGAGGATGTCCGCCTGCACCGTGCCGCGCACGTTCTGCTTCACCCACGCGGCGATCTTCTGTGCTTCGTCGTCCGTGGGCTCGCGGCCGTTGTCGGCCTTGAACTTGTCCACTTGCTGGTCGATCGCGGTGTTCATGAACATCGCGAGGATGGTGGGGGCCGGCCCGTTGATGGTCATCGACACCGAGGTGCTCGGGCTGCACAGGTCGAAGCCCGAGTACAGCACCTTCATGTCGTCCAGCGTGGCGATGCTCACGCCGGAGTTGCCCACCTTGCCGTAGATGTCGGGTCGCACCGCGGGGTCGTTGCCATACAGCGTGACGCTGTCGAATGCGGTGGACAGGCGCTTGGCGGGCATGCCTTCGCTCAAAAGCTTGAAGCGGCGGTTGGTGCGGAAGGCGTCGCCTTCTCCCGCGAACATGCGCGTCGGGTCTTCGCCTTCGCGCTTGAAGGCGAAGGTGCCGGCGGTGTACGGAAAGCTCCCGGGGACGTTGTCCAGCAGCAGCCACTTGAGCACTTCGCCGTCGTCCTCGTACTGCGGCAGCGCGACCTTGCGGATCTTGTTGCCCGACAGCGTGGTGTGCGTCAGCGCGGTGCGGATTTCCTTGTCGCGGATCTTCACGACGTACTCATCGCCTGCGTAGGACTTCTGCATCTGCGGCCACATGGCGAGCAGCTTCTTCGCGTGCACATCGAGCTGCGCCTCGCGGTCGGTCGCGAGATCGGTCAGCGCGCTCACGGCATCGGCCTTGTCGCGCTGGCTCTCGCCCAGCATGCGGGCGCTCTCGCGCAGCTGCTGCACCTGACGCGCGACGCGGGCCTGCTCGCGCGAGTGCTGCTTGTAGCCGCGAACCGCGTCGGAGATTTCAGCGAGATAGCGCACGCGCGCTGCGGGCACGATGGGTACCTGGTGCGTGCTGTGGCGCGTGTCCACGCGAGGCAGGCGGCTTTCGACCGTCTTCAGGCCCAGGTCGCGCAGCCGCGGCAGCATGGCTTGGTAGAGCGCCGTCACGCCGTCGTCGTTGAAGCGGCTGGCCATGGTGCCGAACACCGGCATCTGGTCGGGCGGCGTCTTCCACGCCTCCTTGTTGCGCTGCACCTGCTTTGCCACATCGCGCAACGCATCGAGCGAGCCCTTGCGGTCGAACTTGTTGATGGCGACGAACTCGGCGAAGTCGAGCATGTCGATCTTCTCGAGCTGGCTGGCCGCGCCGTATTCGGGCGTCATCACGTACATCGGCACATCGACCAGCGGGACGATGGCTGCATCACCCTGGCCGATGCCCGAGGTCTCGACGACGATGAGGTCGAAGCCCGCGATCTTGCAGGCCGCGAGCACGTCGGGCAGCGCCTGGCTGATCTCGCTGCCGAAGTCGCGGGTTGCCAGGCTGCGCATGAACACCCGCTGCGCATTGCTCCCTGCCCCGCTGGGGGAGGGTTGGAGTGGGGGCATGGGCGAGGGCGTGGGGGAAGGCGCACAAGCGCGGCTCCACGGCGAGATTGCATTCATGCGGATGCGGTCGCCGAGCAAGGCTCCCCCGCTCTTGCGCCGCGACGGATCGATGCTGATCACCGCGATGCGCAGCGAATCGTCCTGATCAAGCCGAATGCGGCGGATCAGCTCGTCCGTCAGCGACGACTTCCCCGCGCCGCCCGTGCCGGTGATGCCGACCACCGGCGTCTTTGCCGCCTTCGCCTGCGCATGCAGCTCTTTCTTCAGCGCATCCCCGGCGCGCCCGTTCTCCAGCGCCGTGATGAGCTGCGCCAGCGCACGCCAGTTCGCCTCGTCTGTCCCGCGCACGGCATCCAGCGATTTCGGCGAATGCACCGACAAGTCGTGATCGCATCGCATCACCATCTCGCCGATCATTCCCGCCAGGCCCATGCGCTGCCCATCCTCCGGGCTGTAGATGCGCGCGACGCCATAGCCTTGCAACTCGGAGATCTCCGCCGGCACGATCACGCCGCCACCGCCGCCGAACACCTGGATGTGCTCGCCGCCGCGTTGCTTCAGCAAGTCCACCATGTACTTGAAATACTCGACGTGGCCGCCCTGGTAGGAGCTGATCGCGATGCCCTGCACGTCCTCCTGCAGCGCGGCAGTCACCACCTCGTCCACCGAGCGGTTGTGGCCGAGGTGGATCACCTCCGCGCCCATGCCCTGCAGGATGCGCCGCATGATGTTGATGGCCGCGTCGTGGCCGTCGAACAGCGAGGCCGCGGTGACGAAGCGCACCTTGTGCGTCGGGCGGTACTCGGCCAGCGCCTTGAACTCCGCGGATAGATCGGTCATGCGAGTTGTCTCCTGCTCTTATTCGACGACGATGTCGTTCAACGAAGGGTCCCCCGGCGGGTAGCGCAGGTGAAGGTCTTCGAGGGCCTGCTTGACCACGGTTGCGATCATGAGGTTGCGGTGGGTCTTGGAGTCGGCGGGCACGATGGTCCACGGTGCCCAGGGCGTGCCGGTGGCGTCGATGGCGTTCGAATACGCCTCCTGGTAGGCATCCCACTTCTTGCGGGTTTCCAGGTCGCCGCCTTCGAACTTCCAGTGCTTGTTCGGGTCGTCCAGGCGCTCTTGCAGCCGCTCGCGCTGCTCGTCCTTGGAGATGTGCAGCATGAACTTCAGGATCACGGTGCCCGTCTCCGTCAGCATGCGCTCGAAGTCGTTGATCTGCGCGTAGCGCTCGCGCGTCTGCTTCTTGTCCAGCGTGCCGTTGACGACAGGCACGAGAACGTCTTCGTACTGGCTGCGATTGAAGATGACGATCTCGCCGTTGCCCGGCACGCGATGGTGGATGCGCCACAAGTAGTCGTGGGCCTTCGCCTCGTCGTTCGGTGCCTTCCAGCCCACGGTCTGCACGCCGAGCGCGCTCATCTGGCCGAACACGCCGCGGATGGTGCCGTCCTTGCCACTGGTGTCCGTGCCTTGCAGCACCACCAGCAACTTGAAGCGACGGTCGGCGTAGAACAGGTCCTGCAGGTGATCGAGCTCGGTGGCGAGCTTGGCCGCCTGCGCCTTGTCGCGTGCCTTGTCGCCCGACGAGAACGGCTTGTCGGCGGGATCGAAGTCCGCGAGCGCAAAGGGCTTGGCGCCACGCTTGAGCGCGCTGCGGTGCTGGAAGGCGCCGAGGTCGGGCGGTGGTGCGGTGCGGGAGCGGGCGGATCGTGCCAAGAGGATTCCTTGTGGCGGGCCGGCGGTCTGATTGACGTATACGTCAATTGCGACAGTGTAGCCGCGTCGTCGGCTTTCCAGTGCGCTCTTGCACGGAATGCCCGACTTTCGCACCGTGCGCGGCCGGTTTTCGCGACCGATTTGGCGTCACAATCGCGCCCGTTGGGAGGCAGCTTTTCGCGGCGGAACCGTGTGCGCCTGGCTGCGAATCAAGGAGACTTCCGTGGCGACCCCACCTGTTCCTGTCAAGACACCCGAAGGCCTGGCTGAGCTGGGCAACCGCCAGCGCCGGCTGACACAGCGCCAACGCACGGTGCTGCTGCTCGTCGATGGCCGGCGCAGCGAGGCCGAGGTCCGCTCCATGGCGGTGAAGGCCGGTGCCAGCGAGAGCTGCTTCGGCGAGCTGATGGACATGGGGTTGATTGCCGCCGCGACCACGCCGCCGGCGCCAAATGCGCCGGCCCAGCCGCCCACCGACCCGAACCACCTCGCCACGATTCCCATCCCCCGTCCGGCCCAGGTGCCGGAGGAAGACAGCGTGCACGTGGACATCCCGCTGCACGACGTGGAGCCGCCCAAGCCGCCCGAGAAGGCCCAGGCGCTGCCCGAGCAGATCCGCATACACGACGCTGCCGAATCGGTTCTGCCGGCGGCGCGTACCTTGCAGCCTGAGTCGGTACTCACCGATTCCATGCTCGGCAGCAGCAAGCTCAGCGATTCGATGATCGAGGCCTTCGATGCGCTCGAATCCGGCGCAAGCGGCGACAACTCCCTGGAAGAAGCGCGCGGCATCCTGCTGCGCGCGGTGAAGGCCGAGGCGCCGCTCACCGGCTCGCTGACCATGATGCGGCTGCGTCGCGCCCGCACGCGTGGCGAACTCGCCGAGCTGATCGACGAGGTCGAGACGCGCATCATCAAGCCCTACCGGTCGCTCGCCGCCCAGCAGGTGCTGCGGCGCGCCCGCCATCTGCTCGATACCCGCACCGATCCGCTGCCGGCGACCTGAAAAGTCCCGAACAGGCACAATCGCCGCCGATGAGCTTTCTCGCGATCGACGTCGGCAACACCCGATTGAAGTGGGCACAGTACGCCTCGCCGCAGCCCGGCGCCGGGCTGCTCGCCCATGGCGCGGTGTTTCTCGAGACCATTGACACGCTGGCCGACACGGAGTGGAAGAGCCTGCCCGCGCCATCGAGCATGCTGGGCAGCATCGTCGCCGGCGAAGGCGTGAAGCGCCGCGTCGAAGAGCAGATGGAGCTGTGGGACATCTCGCCGCGCTGGGTCGTGTCGTCTGCCCATGCGGCGGGCGTGACCAACGGCTATGACCACCCCAACCGGCTTGGCACCGACCGCTGGGTCGCGCTGATCGGGGCGTGGCATCGCGTGCTTGCAACCGGCGGGCCGCGTCCGGCGCTGGTGGTGATGGTGGGCACGGCCGTGACGGTGGATGCCCTGGACGAGACGGGCCGCTTCCTCGGCGGGCTCATCATCCCCGGCTTCGGCCTGATGCTGCGTGCGCTGGAGATGGGCACCGCAGGGCTCAAGGCGCCCACCGGTGACGTGCGCGACTTCCCGACCAACACCAGTGATGCGCTCATGAGCGGTGGCGCGCATTCGATCGCAGGCGCCGTGGAGCGCATGCATCGCCGGTTGCTCAAGCAGACCGGCCGCGAGCCGGTGTTGCTGATGAGCGGCGGCGCGGCGGTGAAGCTCGCGCCGATCACCGATCTCTCATTCGAGACGGTGGACACGCTGATCTTCGAAGGACTGCTTGCGCTGCAGTCCCATCGGCTCGCGCTCTGACGGCCCGGTCATTTGTCATCCCGGCGAACGCCGTATCCATCGCTGCGCCCCATGCCGCCACGATGGACCCCGGCGTTCACAGGGGTGACGGTGCCTCAGAGGATGTAGCGCGAGAGATCCTCGTCCTTGGCCAGTTCGCCAAGCTTCGCATCCACTTGCGCCGCGCCGAGCTCCACCGTCTTGCCGCCCAGGTTGGGCGCATCGAAGCTCACTTCGTCGAGCAAGCGTTCCATCACCGTTGACAGCCGACGCGCGCCGATGTTCTCGGTGCGCTCATTCACGTCGCAGGCGATCTGCGCAAGCCGGCGGATGCCGTCGGGCTTGAACTCCAGCGTGACGCCTTCGGTCGCGAGCAATGCCTGGTATTGCTTGACGAGGCTCGCGTGCGTCTGCGTGAGGATGGCTTCGAAGTCGTCCACGCTCAACGAGCCAAGCTCGACGCGGATCGGGAAGCGCCCCTGCAGCTCCGGGATGAGGTCGCTCGGCTTGCTGAGGTGGAATGCGCCCGATGCGATGAAGAGGATGTGATCCGTCTTCACGATGCCGTACTTGGTGTTCACTGCCGTGCCTTCGACCAGCGGCAGGAGGTCGCGCTGCACGCCCTGGCGCGACACCTCGGCGCCGCTCGTTTCCGCACGCGAGGTCACCTTGTCGATCTCGTCGATGAAGACGATGCCGTTCTGCTCGGCGTTGGTCAGCGCCACCGTGCGGATCTCTTCCTCGTTCACGAGCTTGGCGGCTTCTTCCTCCACCAGCACCTTGAAGGCCTCGGCGATCTTCATCTTGCGCACCTTGCGCTTGGCGCCGCCCATGTTGGCGAACATGCCGCGCAGCTGCTCGGCCATGTCTTCCATGCCGGCCGGGCCCATGATCTCCAGCGCCGGCTTGGCGTCGGCCACCTCGATCTCGACTTCCTTGTCGTCCAGTGCGCCTTCGCGCAGCCGCTTTCGCATCACCTGCCGCGCGGTGTTGTCGGGCGCCTGCGTCGTCGTGCCGAACTCACTGCGCGGCGGCGGCACGAGGATGTCGAGCACACGGTCTTCGGCCGCATCCTCGGCCCGCGTGCGCTGGCGGCGCATGGCGCTTTCGCGCTCCTGCTTCACCGACATGTCCACAAGGTCGCGCACGATGGAATCCACATCCTTGCCGACATAGCCGACCTCGGTGAACTTGGTGGCTTCCACCTTGATGAAGGGCGCATCGGCCAGCTTGGCGAGCCGGCGCGCGATCTCGGTCTTGCCCACGCCGGTGGGCCCGATCATCAGGATGTTCTTCGGCGTGATCTCGCCGCGCAGCTTCTCGTCCACCTGTTGGCGCCGCCAGCGATTGCGCAAGGCAATGGCCACCGCGCGCTTGGCATTGGCCTGGCCGACGATGTGCCGATCGAGCTCGGAGACGATCTCTTGGGGGGTCATGCTGGATTTCATTTACGAGCCCAGGGTCTCAATCGTGTGGTGCTGGTTCGTGTAGATGCAGAGGTCACCGGCGATCTCCAATGACTTCTTGACGATCTCGGCCGGCGGCATTTGCGTGTGCTCATACAGCGCGCGAGCCGCCGCCTGCGCATACGAGCCACCGGAGCCGATCGCCACGATGCCGTGCTCTGGTTCGAGCACATCGCCGTTGCCGGTGATGATGAGCGAGGCCTCCTTGTCAGCCACGGCGAGCATGGCCTCGAGCCGGCGCAGCACGCGGTCGGTGCGCCAGTCTTTCGTGAGCTCGATGGCCGCGCGGACCAGGTGACCTTGGTGCTTCTCGAGCTTGGCCTCGAAGCGTTCGAAGAGGGTGAAGGCGTCGGCCGTGGCGCCGGCGAATCCGGCAAGCACCTGGTCGCGATAGAGCTTGCGAACCTTGCGGGCGGATGCCTTGACGACGACGTTGCCCAGCGTCACCTGGCCGTCACCGCCCAACGCAACCAGATTGCCGCGCCGCACGCTCAGGATGGTCGTGCCGTGGTAGTTTTCCATGGGAGCTATCTGCTGTGTGGCGCCTGGAAATCAAGCGCGCTTTTACAAAGCCAGACAGCTTAAACGGTGCGGACTTTCACCCGGGCGTGTTCGGTAATGCCCATGGCACCGAAGAAGAGCGCCACCAGGCGCTGCGCATCGACGAAGCTCACCGTGCGATTCTCGGTGCGGCGAGCCAGCACCCAATTCAACAGGTCGCCCGCCGCGATGAAGTCGACGCGGATCAGCTTGGAGCACGACACATTGACGATCGCCGAGCTGCCCAGCTGGGAGTTCATCTTCTTCATCGTCTCGCCGATGTCGCCCACCAGTTGGCCCGACAGCTCCACGCTCGCGACCTGCACGAGGTTGGGTTCCTCGATCAGCTGCGATTCGACGAAGCTCGTGGACACCTCGCTCACGACCGACAGCCCCGGCGAATGCGTGCTGTGCTCCGGCCCGCTCACGCGCACTTGGCACTTCGCGGGCTCCCACGACGGCGGCGACACCTCGTAGGTCACGCAGTAGTCGATGGCCGCCTCGTCGAACTGGTCGGGGCGGTTGGTCATGCGCAGCGCGTCCAGGCGCAGCTGCCAGTAGGCGGGGTCGGCATCGCGCACGCCGGTGGGCGCGGCATCCGCCAGCACGGTGAACAGGCGCTCGCCGTTGAGCCAGCGCATGTCAAGTTTTTGGCCGATCCAGGTGCGGAACAGCTCGCTCATGCGCGCGCAGGCCTCGGGGTCGATGCTGCGCATCTGGCCCCAGTCGAACACCCATGGCAGCGGCATCTGCAGCGTCTGCGAGCGCAACCGCGTCACGGCGTCCCCATCGACGATCTCAGGGCAGACCCAGCCCACCTGCCCGTCGACGCGCGACGCGCGCGGCTTGCTGTCATCGGCAGCTGCAGCATCGGCCACCAGCTGCGGCATCGAGAACCACTGCGGCGCCGACCAGCCGAACTGCTCGGCATAGTCCACCGCCAGCGCCTCGAACTTGGCGTGCTGGCCGATGGCGCGATACAGGTCGAAGAGCACGAGCCAGGTTTCCGCGTGCTGTGCACGGCCGCCACCCGGCGCGGTGAGCGATGACAGGGACTGCTCGCAGGATTCGAAATCTGCGTTGGCGAAGGCGATGACGGCCTCGTCCAGCTCGGGATCGTGGGCCACCTCGCTCACCTCGACGGCGAACGGATTGGCGAAATCGGAGCTGGCGTCCAGCGCCAGCGGCGAAAGCGGCGACATGCCCGGGCTCATCACTGCCGCGGCGGGTGCCGCGTTCAGCTTGCCGCGCTCGCTCGGGACGCCGGTGTCGACCACGCGGCCGCCTTCGGCGAGGGGCGCGGCGGCCGACAGCGGCGCATGTGCGCTCTGGCGGGCGGCGGGTGTCGGCTCCATCGGAACCGGCTGGGTGCGTGCGTTGTAGAACTCGGGCGATCGGCGCTGAGACCCGTGATAGCCGTCGCCGACCATCTGCTGCTCGATCTCGTCGATTTTGGCCTTGACGCCGCTGTCGGGCTTGGCGCCGCTGTCGATGCGCGCTTCGGAATCATCGATCCTGGACGAACCGCCAAGCGCGGCGAGCTGCTCGCTCGACAGACCTTCGCGGCGCACCTTGCGCAGCATGTCGAACTCGCGCTTGCGGACGAAGTCGTTGCGCCGTTTGCGCTCGATCATCGCCTTCAGTTCCGACTTGGCGAACTCGGTCTCCCGCGCCTCGGCCGAGGGCGGCTCCAGATCGTTCCATTCGGTGGCGGGGTTCGCCACGAACTTCACCACCTTGCGGAAGAAACTTGTCGTGTCTTTGGGTTCCGCCATGTCGGATTGCTGCCGCTTCGATGTGGGCGACTACTCAGTCGCCGAACATCTTCTGCTTGAGCTCTCGGCGTTGCTGCGCTTCCAGCGACAGTGTAGCGGTGGGGCGCGCGATCAGGCGGCCCAGTCCGATGGGTTCGCCGGTTTCGTCACAGAAACCGTAATCGCCTGCGTCGATGCGCCCGAGGGATTGCGAGATCTTCTTGAGCAGCTTGCGTTCACGGTCGCGTGTGCGAAGTTCGAGCGCGTGTTCTTCCTCGATCGTGGCGCGGTCGGCCGGGTCGGGAACGATGGAGGTGTCCTCGCGCAGATGCTCGGTGGTCTCGCCCGCGTTGGACAGCAGGTCGTCCTTGAGCGCCTGCAGCCGGGCCCGGAAGAAGTCCAGCTGCTTGTCGTTCATGTATTCGCTGTCGGGCATGGCCATGAGCTCGGCCTCGGTCAGCTCGCGGCCGGCCTTGGTCTTCCATGCGTTGGCCAGCTTCGGGTCGGCCTTGTGTGCGTGCTTGGGGGTGTCCACTACGTCGTTGTTCATCTGTCGGGTTGGGGGCCTGGGCGGTGCGAACCGGTCGGCGAATCGGGAGGTGGGAGGAGGTAGAGGGGCTGCCGCAGGTGCTTCTGGTGCTGATCTGGAACGTCTGCTGGTGGGCGCGGGGCTGGCACTGGCGGTTTCCAGTTCGGCATGCTTTCCCGCGGCGGCCGGTTTGGGTGGTGGCGATGCGACCTGCGGCTTCGCGGCCTTGGGCGCTTCGTGGTGCGCCGTCTTGGCCGCCACCGCCTTGGCCGCGGGTTTCGATGCCTCGGGCGCCGGTTTGGCCACGGCCTTCGCAGGTGCCGCCGTCTTCGCCGCTGGCTTCACCGCCTTGGCCGCTGGCGCCTTGGCCGCGGGCTTCTTCGGGCTTGCTTGCTTTGCCGGGGTTTTGCTCACAGGAGTCTCCTCGCAACGGCGGTTATACCCGCTCTGTCCTCGATGTATCCACTATCCATCGGGGCGAATTTGGGCGCCGCGGATTGTAGCCACCTTGGGGGCCGGCCGCGGGCCGGTGTTCGCTCCGTGGAAACCACGACGTTTCGCAAGCGGCAATCCGTCGCGGTCCCGGTGAAAACACCCGGTCCCACCGGCCGTCGGCGAAGGCCGGCGCTGACGACGCGAAGCTTCAGGCCAGGCACTGCTCCAGGCCCTGCAGGAAGACATCCTTCGGCAGGTCGATGCCGATGAAGACCATCTTGCTGGTCTTCTTCTCGCCGGGCGCCCACTTGGGGCCCAGGTCGCTGCCCATGAGCTGGTGCACGCCCTGGAAGATCACCTTCTTGTCGGTGCCCTTCATATTGAGCACGCCCTTGTAGCGCAGCATCTTGGGGCCGTAGACCTGCACGATGGCACCCAGAAAGTCCTCGAGCTTGGCCGGGTTGAAGGGCTTGTCCGAGCGGAAGACGAAGCTCTTCACATCGTCGTCGTGGGCATGGTGGTGCGGATGGTCGCAATGCTCGCCATGGTCATGGTCGTGATCATGGCCATGGTGGTCATGCCCATGATCGTGGTCGTCGGCGTTGAGGAACTCCGGGTCGATCTCCAGCTTGGCGTTGAGGTTGAAGCCGCGCAGGTCGAACACCTCGGAGATGGGCACCTCGCCAAAATTCACCCGGCGCTGCGGCGCGCGCGGGTTCATGTGCTTGACGCGGTGGGCGAGGTCTTCCACCTCCTCGTCGGTGACGAGGTCGGCCTTGCTGATGAAGATCTGGTCGGCGAAGCCCACCTGGCGGCGCGCTTCCTGGCGCTCGTCGAGCTGGGTCTGGCCGTGCTTGGCATCCACGAGCGTGAGGATGCTGTCGAGCAGGTAGCTCTCGGCGATCTCGTCGTCCATGAAGAAGGTCTGGGCGACGGGGCCGGGGTCGGCGAGGCCGGTGGTCTCGATGACCACCCGGTCGAAGCTCAGCTCGCCCTTGCGGCGCTTCTCGGCCAGGTCGGCGAGCGTGCTGCGCAGGTCTTCGCGGATGGTGCAGCACACGCAGCCATTGTTGAGCTGGATGATCTGCTCGCTGCTGTCTTGCACGAGGATGTCGTTGTCGATGTTCTCGTCGCCGAATTCGTTTTCGACGACGGCGATCTTCTGGCCGTGGGCCTCGGTGAGCACCCGCTTCAAGAGCGTGGTCTTGCCCGAGCCGAGGAAGCCGGTGAGGATGGTGGCGGGAATGAGGGCCATGGTGAAGTCCTGAAGCAAAAGTGCCCCGGCATGGGGCGTGGCGCGGGCGTTAGCCTTGCGATGTGCGGCCGCCGAGTGAAAAAACAACCCGTCAAGCTAGCACACTTGGGATACCCCGTTGGGGTAAGCTGGCGCTCCGCTCACTTCTTCGCCTTGTGCGATGTCCGAACCCCATTCCGGTCACGGCGGCCGCGCCAAGTCCGGCGACCGGCCGCCTGCGCACGCCGACAAGCGCAACCTCTTCCAGCGAATCGTCGAATTCGTCCACCCCGGACCGGATTCGACTGACGAACTCATCGAAACCCTGGCGGACGCCGAAGACCGCGAGCTGATCGCGCCTGAGTCGCGCATGATGCTCGAGGGTGTCATCCGCATGGCCGACATGACCGCCGGCGACGTGATGGTGGCCGCACCGCGCATGGACCTGCTGGACATCGAGGCGCCGTACGAAGACGTGCTGCACCTCGTGATCGGCACCGGCCATTCGCGCTTCCCGGTCTACGAAGGTCAGCGCGACAACATCATCGGCATCTTGCTTGCGAAAGACCTGCTCAAGCTGCAGCGCTCGCCCGACCTGAACCTGCGCACGCTCCTGCGGCCCACGGTCTTCGTGCCTGAATCGAAGGGCCTGAACGAGCTGCTGCGCGACTTCCGCTCCAACCGCAACCACCTGGCCATCGTCATCGACGAATTCGGCAGCACCGCGGGGCTCATCACCATCGAGGACGTGCTCGAAGAGATCGTCGGCGAGATCGAGGACGAGTTCGACGAGAAGGACGGCGACACGAGCATCTACACGCTGGCCGACGGCAGCCACCGCGTTGCCGGCGACGCGCACATCGCCTCCGTCAACGAATCGTTTGCCGCCTCCTTGCCCGAAGAAGATTTCGACACGATCGGCGGCATCGTCGCGCATGAGCTCGGCCGCGTGCCGCGGCGCGGCGAGTCGCTCACCCTCGGCGGCTTGCAGTTCACCGTCATGCTCACGCGCGGCGGCGCCGTGCGCTGGTTCAAGGTGACCCGGGCGCCCGAAGAAGCGCTCGGCAGCGACGGCGCCTGATGGCCGGCACGCTGCCTCCGCGGCTGCCGGTGCGGCCGCTCACCCTGCCATTCGACGCCATCACGGCGGCGGTGGCGGGCGCTTTGCAGACGGCCGCGTTCGTCTACACCGAGGCCTGGTGGCTGCAGATGATCTGCGCCGGCTGGCTGGCCTGGCGCGGGACGCAGGTCGGGCCACGCCGGGCCGCGCTGGTCGGCTGGCTGTTCGGCACCGCCTGGCTCACCACGGGCACCTGGTGGCTCTTCATCAGCATGCACCGCTACGGCGGCCTGCCGTCGTGGATGGCGGCACTGGCGGTGTTGGCGCTCAGTGGCGTGCTGGCGCTGTATCTCGCCGCTGCGATGGCCGGGTTCTCGGCCTGGCGGCGTGGCGTCGCTGCGCTCGACGCCTTGCTCTTCGGCGCGGTGTGGTTGCTCTCGGAGCTGGCGCGCGGTGTCATCCTCACGGGCTTCCCCTGGATCGCCTCGGGCTATGCGCACGTGGACGGGCCGCTTGCCATGCTCGCTCCATTCGTCGGCGTGTACGGCATGGGTTTCGCTGCGGCGACGCTCGGCGCGTGGGTGGCGATCGCCTTCGCGCAGTCGCGCTGGATGTACTCGGGCATCGGCGGCGCGGCACTCGTGCTCATCGCCTGCAGCCTGTGGCGCCCGGTCTTCACTTCGCCCACCGGTACGCTCAGCGTCACGCTGCTGCAGGGCAACATCCCTCAGGACGAGAAGTTCGCCACCGAGTACCAGGCGGCGGCGCTGAAGTGGCATGTGGAAGCCCTGGCCCAGGCGAGGAGCGATCTCGTCATTGCACCCGAGACGGCCATCCCCTTCCTGCCGCAGCAACTGCCCGAGGGGTTCTGGGGCGAGCTGCATGCGAACTTCGACACCGGCCACACTTACGCGCTGTTCGGCGTGCCGCTGGGCGACGATCAGGCCGGCTACACCAATTCGGCGGTGGGTTTCACGCCCGGGGCGAAGGACGAATACCGCTACTCCAAGCACCACCTCGTGCCCTTTGGCGAATTCGTTCCGCTCGGCTTCCACTGGTTCACGCGGATGATGAACATCCCGCTCGGCGACTTCAACCGCGGCCCGCTGGACGCGCCGTCCTTCGTCGTCAAGGGCGAGCGTGTGGCGCCCAACATCTGCTACGAAGACTTGTTCGGCGAGGAGCTGGCGGTGCGTTTTCGCGACGAAGCCAACGCGCCCACCATCTTCGCCAACCTCAGCAACATCGGCTGGTTCGGCGAGACGATCGCGTTGGACCAGCACCTGAACATCTCTCGCCTGCGATCGCTCGAGCTGGAGCGGCCGATGCTGCGCGCCACCAACACCGGCGCCACGGCCATCATCGACCACCGCGGCCACGTTACCGATTCGGTCAAGCCCTTCACCCGCGACGTGCTCGAAGGCCAGGTGCAAGGCCGCAGCGGCCTGACGCCGTTTGCATGGTGGGCCTCGCGCTGGAGCCTGTGGCCGCTCGCAATCTTCGGTGCGCTGGTGGTGTCCGGCTTCGCGGCCCTGCGACGGCGCGGCGCGAGCGCCTGAGGCGCGGGGGCGAGAACGACCATGGCAGCGGCCCCGGCGCGAGAAGGGCCACCTGCTGCCCTGCCCAGCCTGGGCGAGGCGATGGCCGCGCTGTCGGTGGCCACCGATTTCGCGATGGCGCAGTCGGCGCACTTCGGAATGCGGTCTTGCGCGCTGGCGGTGCGGCTGGCCGATGCCATGGGCTGGAGCCAAGCCGAGACACGCCAGGCCTACTTCCAGGCGCTGCTGCGCTACGTCGGCTGCAACGTCGAGAGCGAAGTGATCGCGACGGTGGTGGGCGACGAGATGGCGATGCGGCGCGACTTCGCCGGCATCGACACCGCTGACCGCCACGCCGTCGCGTCGCTGGTGGTGCGTCGCCTGCGCGAAGCGCACGCCGGCATGCCTGCCTGGCGGCTCGCGGGCAAGATCGTTGGCACGCTGCTGACCGCCGAGAAGACCATGGCCGGCATCTTCGCGGGTCATTGCGAAGTGGGCCGGCGCTTGGCCACGCGCATCGGCTTCGACGACGCCACCGTGCACAGCCTCGGCCAGCTGTACGAGCGCTGGGACGGCCGCGGCCTGCCGCAGCACCTGCGCGGCGAGGCGGTGTCGCCCGCGGCCTTGCTCGTGACGCTCGCGCAGGACGTTGTCGTGCACCATGACGCCGGCGGCACCGACGCGGCGGTCGCGGTGGTCCGCCAGCGCCGCGGCGGCGCGTATGCGCCCGCGATGGCCGATGCCTTCCTGCGCCATGCCCGCCCGCTGCTCGCCGACCTTGATTCCGCCGCCGTGCGCGCGGTGGGCGTGCCGGGCGGAGACCTGCCGCTGGACGATGCGCGCTTCGACGCCATCTGCGAGGCCATGGCCGATTTCGTGGACATCAAGTCACCTTGGACCTTGTCGCATTCCAGCGGCGTGGCCACGCTCGCGCATCGCGCCGCAAAGCAGCTTGGCCTGCCCGATGCCGAGGCCACGCTGCTGCGACGCGCGGCCTTGCTGCACGACGTGGGCAAAGTGGGCGTGTCTGCCGCCGTGTGGTGCAAGCCCTCGGCCCTGTCGCTGCCCGAACGCGAGCAGGTGCGCCTGCATGCCTACTACACGGAGCGCATTCTCTCGAGTGGCCCCGCCTTTGCGCCGCTGGCCGAAGTGGCGAGCCTCACCCATGACCGGCTCGACGGCAGCGGCTATTTCCGTCGGCCGCCCGCCGCGGGCTTGTCGGTGGCGGCGCGCATCCTGGCGGCGGCCGATCACTATCACGCGCTGATCGAGGCACGGCCGCATCGCGCCGCACTGGCACGCGATGCCGCGGCGCGTGCCTTGATGGACGAAGCGCAGGCCGGCCGGCTCGATGCCCGCGCCTGCGAGGCGGTGCTCGAAGCCGCGGGCCACCCGGCGCCGGCGAAGGCTCGCGGCACGTCGCTCACCGAACGCGAGATCGAGGTCCTTCGAACCCTGGCGCGCGGCCGCTCCATGAAGGAGATCGCCCGCGATCTCGGCATCGCGCCCAAGACGGTGGACCACCACCTGCAGCGCATCTACGCCAAGATCGGCGTCGGCACCCGCGCCGGCGCGACGCTCTACGCGATGGAGCAGGGCTTCACCGCGGCCCTGCACTGAACCACCGATCGGGAATCTTCCCGACGCGGCGCACGCGCCATCTGCCTACGCTGTCTTCCATTCAAACCGCGCGGCCCAGTGCCGAGCCAAGGACGGAGACTTCCATGATCGCCAACGACCTGATGAACCTCGGCGCCACCGATCTCGCCTTGCTGATCGCCCGGGGCGAGCTCACCGCCCGCGAGGTGACCGACGCAAAGATCGCCGTCATCGAGCAGCGCAACCCGCAGCTCAACGCCCTCGTGGCACAGCGCTTCGACGCCGCCCGCCGCGAGGCTCGCGAGATCGACGCCCGCCGCGCCCGAGGCGAGACCCTGCCGCCGCTCGCAGGCGTGCCCACCACCATCAAGGACGTGATCGACGTCGAGGGCCTGCCATCGACGAGTGGCCTGGCCACGCGCCGCGACCACCGTGCCGCGCTCGACGACCACGCGGTGGCCACGCTGAAGCAGGCCGGCGCGATCGTGCTCGGCAAGACCAACGTCGCGCAGTTGCTCATCTTCGTGGAGGCGGACAACCCGCTGCACGGCCGCTGCAACCACCCGCTGAACGCCTCCCGCACCCCAGGCGGCTCCAGTGGCGGCGAGGCAGCGCTGATCGCCGCCGGCGGCTCGGCACTCGGCTTGGGCACGGATGTCGGCGGCAGCGTGCGTGTGCCCGCGGCCTTCTGCGGCATCGCGAGCATCAAGCCGACGGCGGGGCGCCTGCCCGACACCGGCCGGCTCTCGGTGCCCCCGGGGCAGCTGGGCGTGCAAAGCCAGCTGGGGCCCATGGCGCGGCGGGTCGACGACGTGGAAGCGGCACTCCGGGTGCTCAACCCCGCGCACTTCGCATTCCCGGCATCGCACTCCGTGGACGTGAGCCGCCTGCGTGTGGGCGTCTACGAGCATGACGGCCTCTTCCTCGCGAGCCCAGGCGTGCGGCGCGCCGTGCGCGAGGCGGCGGCTGCGCTCAAGACGGCCGGTGCCACGGTGGTCGAGTTCAAGCTGCCCGACCCGTCCGAGCCACAGGCCATCTTCTACGGATCGCTCAGCGCGGACGGCGGTGCCCACATGAAGCGGCTCCTGCGCGGCAACAAGAAGGACGTGCGCGTGGCGCAACTGCTGCTGAGCAGCTCACTGCCGCGTCCCTTGCGCCGGGGCCTGGCGTCGCTCGTCCGCGGACTCGGCCAGCGGCATCTCTGCGCAGTGTTGAATGGCGTGGGCGGCCGCTCCATCGACGAACTGTTCCAGCTCGTCGAGCGCCAAGCCGACTACCGCCTGCGCTTCGAACACGCGATGGACGCGAGCGATGCCGGCCCGCTCGACCTGCTGATCGGCCCGCCGGTCGCCACGCCAGCCTTCCTGCACGGCGCGACCAAGGACCTGGGCCTGCCGGGCATCTACAGCCTGCTCTACAACGTGCTTGGTTTCCCGGCCGGCGTGGTGCCCATGGGCCGGGTGAAGCCAGGCGAAGAAAGTGACCGCCCCGCCTCCAAGGACATGGCGGACAAGGCCGCGGCCAAGACCGAAGCCGGCAGCGCCGGCCTGCCGCTGGCCGTTCAAGTCGCCGGCCGCCCCTGGCAAGAGCACCAGGTGCTGGCCGCCATGCGCACCCTGGAAGCCAACCCGGCCTAGGAAAGCAAGCGCCGCTCAAGCCACGCCCGCGGGGGCAGGAGCGAAGCGACTGGGGGGCCAACGTAAACTCTCGGGTTTCCGAGCCACTGCCCCCGCCATGCTGACCTTCCAGCAAATCATCCTGCGCCTGCAAGAGTATTGGGACCGACAAGGCTGCGCCTTGCTGCAGCCCTACGACATGGAAGTCGGCGCAGGCACGAGCCACACGGCGACCTTCCTGCGCGCCATCGGCCCCGAGCCTTGGAAAGCCGCCTACGTGCAACCCAGCCGCCGTCCCAAGGACGGCCGCTACGGGCAGAACCCCAACCGCCTGCAGCACTACTACCAGTACCAGGTGGTGCTCAAGCCGGCGCCGGCCAACATCCTCGAGCTCTACCTTGGTTCTCTGCAGGCCCTGGGCTTCGACCTCAAGGCCAACGACATCCGATTCGTCGAAGACGACTGGGAGAACCCCACGCTCGGCTGCTGGGGCCTGGGCTGGGAGGTGTGGCTGAACGGCATGGAGGTCACGCAGTTCACCTACTTCCAGCAAGTGGGCGGCATCGACTGCAAGCCCATCACCGGCGAGATCACCTACGGCCTCGAGCGCCTGGCCATGTACCTGCAAGGCGTGGACAGCGTCTACAACCTGAAGTGGACCGACACGCTCAGCTACGGCGACGTGTACCACCAGAACGAAGTCGAGCAGAGCACCTACAACTTCGAGCATTCGGATGTGGATTTCCTGCTGGGCGCGTTCGGCGCGCACGAGAAGCAGTCCAAGCACCTGATGGAGCACAAGCTCGCATTGCCCGCCTACGAGCAACTGCTCAAGGCCGCCCACACCTTCAACCTGCTCGACGCACGCGGCGCGATCAGCGTGACCGAGCGCGCCGCCTACATCGGCCGCATTCGCAACCTCGCGCGCAGCGTCGCGCAGAGCTACCTCGACAGCCGCGCCCGCCTGGGCTTCCCGATGGCGCCCAAGGCCTGGGCCGATGAAGTCGTCGCCCAGATCGAGAAGAAGGCAGAGTAAGCACCATGACGTCCAAGAATCTGCTCGTCGAACTGTTCGTCGAAGAATTGCCCCCCAAGGCGTTGAAGAAGCTGGGCGAGGCGTTTGCCGGAACGCTGGCCGACAGCCTCAAGGCGCAAGGGCTTGCGTCGGCATCGTCGGCGGTGATGCCGTTCGCGTCGCCGCGCCGCCTGGCCGTGCATGTCACCGACGTGGCTTTGGCCGCGGCCGACAAGGCCGTGTCGCAAAAGCTCATGCCGGTGAGCGTGGGCCTTGGCGCCGATGGGCAGCCCACCCCCGCCTTGCTCAAGAAGCTCGCCGCCGTCGGTGCCGACGCGAGCGCCGTGCCCGCGCTCAAGCGCCAGATGGACGGCAAGGCCGAGGCGCTGTTCTTCGACAGCACCGTGAAGGGCGCGACGCTCGCCGAGGGCCTGCAGAAGGCGCTCGAAGAATCGCTCGCCAAGCTGCCCATCCCGAAGGTCATGCAGTACCAGCTGGAAGACGGCTGGACGAGCGTGAACTTCGTGCGCCCGGCGCATGGCCTCGTCGCGCTGCATGGCGCGGACGTGGTGCCGGTGTCCGCGCTGGGCCTTTCGGCCGGCCGCGCGACGCAAGGCCACCGCTTCGAGGCGGCCAAGCCTGTGGTGGAGCTGCGCGATGCGGACCACTATGCATCGCAGCTGCTGGACGACGGTGCCGTCATCGCGAGCTTCGCCGATCGGCGTGCCGACATCGTTCGCCAGCTCGGTGCGGCGGCCGCGAAGCAGGGCCTCAAGCCCATCGACGACGAGGCGCTGCTCGATGAAGTGACTGCGCTGGTCGAGCGGCCCAACGTGCTCCTGTGCCAGTTCGAGAAGGAATTTCTCGACGTGCCGCAGGAGTGCCTCATCCTCACGATGAAGGCCAACCAGAAGTACTTCCCGCTGCTCGATGCCAAGGGCAAGCTCACGCACCAGTTCCTGGTCGTGAGCAACATCCGCCCGGCCGATGCGAGCCGAGTGGTCGAAGGCAACGAGCGCGTCGTGCGTCCGCGCCTGTCGGACGCGAAGTTCTTCTTCGACCAGGACCGCAAGAAGACGCTGGAGTCGCGCGTCGCGGGCCTGGCGAAGGTGGTCTATCACAACAAGCTCGGCACGCAGGGCGAGCGCGTGGAGCGCGTGCGGGCCATCGCACGAGGCATCGGCCGGCAACTGGGCGGCGATGCGCTCGCGGCGCAGGCCGACCAGGCAGCGCAGCTCGCCAAGGCCGACCTGCTCACCGACATGGTGGGCGAGTTCCCGGAACTGCAGGGCATCATGGGCGGCTACTACGCGCGCCACGATGGCCTGGGCGACGACATCGCGGCTGCCATCGAAGACCACTACAAGCCGCGCTTTGCCGGCGACGAGCTGCCGCGCAATGCGGTGGGCATCGCGGTGGCGCTGGCCGACAAGCTCGAGACGCTGGCCGGCCTGTTCGGCATCGGCCAGATTCCCACCGGCGACAAGGACCCGTTCGCACTGCGCCGCCATGCGCTTGGGCTGATCCGCATGCTCATCGAACGCGAGCTCGCACTGCCGCTCACCGAACTCATCGCGCATGCCTTCAAGGCCTTCGCGCCGACGCATGGGCAGGCGCAGGCCGAGCTCGGCTTCTTCCTGCGTGAGCGACTGGTCGGCTATCTGCGTGATGCCGGCTACAGCGCGCAGGAAGTCGAGGCGGTGGTTGAAGCACGGCCTGCGCTGTGGGCCGAATTCCCCAAGCGCCTCGCGGCCGTGCGCGCCTTCAAGGCCCTGCCCGAAGCCGAGGCCCTGGCTGCGGCCAACAAGCGCGTGGGCAACATCCTCAAGAAGAGCGAAGGTGCGGTGACGCCGGTCGTCGATTCCGCCTTGCTGAAGGAGCCCGCCGAGCAGGCGCTGCACGAAGCGCTCAAGGCCGTCTCGCCCAAGGCCGAATCCGCGTTCGCGGCGGGCGACTATGCCGCCTCGCTGCAGGCTCTCGCCGCACTCAAGACGCCGGTCGATGCCTTCTTCGACAAGGTCATGGTCAACGCCGAAGACCCGGCCCTGCGCAATAACCGCCTGGGCCTGCTCGCGCAGATGCACGCGGCGATGAACAAGGTGGCCGATCTGTCGAAGCTTGCCTCCTGACACCGAAGCCGGAATGATGCGCCCATGAATCGCCAGCAGCAGATCGAACACTTTCTGTTGGCCGCCCATCGGGTCGCCGTGGCGCGCTTGCGGGCGGAGCCCGGCAAGGCCGAAGAGGTGCGGCGTCAGTTGGCTCGCTGGCGCCGGGAAGCTGGGCTGACTCGGTCCCAGGCGTACCTGGACGAATGGGAAGCGCTGCTCGGCTCGGGGCCGGATCAGCTTGAGCAGGTCGTGTGCGGCGCCGACGAGCATGCTGTCGTGCTTCGCAGCGTCTCGCCGATGTCGATCCTGCTCACGCAAAAGGAGCGCGCCGAGCTCCTGCGCGCGTCGAGGACGGCATGAACCGCGAGCAGCTCGAGCACGTGTTGCGAGCAGCGGCAGCCATCGCGCAAGAGAATTCCTTGGTGGTCGTGGGCAGCCAAGCCGTGCTTCTTCCCTTCCCCAATGCGCCCGAGGCGCTGCTGGGATCTCGCGAGGTGGATCTGTACCCGGCACTCCATCCCGAGCGTGCCGATCTCATCGATGGCGCCATCGGTGCCATGTCCAGCTTCGACGAGACCTTCGGCTACTACGCGGATGGGGTCGGGCCGGAAACGGCCATCATGCCGGCTGACTGGATGGATCGTGCGCGCCTGTACTACATCGGCGATGTGACAGCGATCTGTCCCGACATTCACGATCTTGCCGTGTCCAAGTGCGCTGCCGCACGCGACAAGGACGCTGATTTCGTCCGTGTGCTACTGAAGGAAAAGATGATCGACGCCAACGTGCTCGATGAGCGCATTCGTTCGCTGGACCCGGCGGTCCATGGCGTGGAGACGATCCGCGCCTGGGCGCGCAGGCGTGCTGCGGAGGCTCAATCATGAAACTCGTCATCCTCGACCGCGACGGCACGATCAACGAAGACCGCGACGACTTCGTGAAGTCGCCGGAGGAATGGGTGCCGCTGCCGGGTGCGTTGGAGGCGATCGCGCGCTTGAACCACGCCGGCTGGCACACCGTGCTCGCCACCAACCAGTCTGGCCTTGGCCGCGGCCTTTTCGACATGGCGTCGCTCAACGCCATGCATGCGCGCATGAACCAGCTTTTGACCAAGCAGGGCGGGCGCATCGATGCGGTGTTCTTCTGCCCGCACGTCCCCGAGGACCAGTGCGAGTGCCGCAAGCCGTTGCCTGGCCTCATGCTGCTGATCGGCGAACGCTACGGCGTGACGTTGCGCGATGTGCCCTTCGTCGGTGATTCGCTGCGCGACCTCCAGGCCGGTGCGGCTGCCGGCTGCCCGACCCACTTCGTGCGCACCGGCAAGGCCGCGGCGCTCACCGATGCCGAAGTGGCTGCCATCGTGGCCAAGGTGCCCGGCACGCAAGTGCACGCCGACCTCAGTGCCTTCGCCGACGCGATCATCCAGCAGGAGCGCATCGCGCGCGGCTTCACCGGCGAATCCGACTCCGGGTTCGGCCGCCTGAACTGAATTCACATCCGCCCCAATGCAAAAGATCTTCTGGTCGATCCGCTCGGCCGTGTTCGTCCTCTGGATGGCCGCCACTGTCATCCCGTGGGCCATCTTCTCGCTCATCGCGTCGATCTTCATCCGTGGCACGCCGCTGTACTGGTTCACGACGTACTGGCTGCGCTTCGCGATCTACGGCGCGCGCTATATCTGCGGCGTGCGCTGGCGCATCGAAGGCCTGGACAACCTCGCGGTTGCCGACAAGGGCGGGCCGATGATCGTCTGCCCCAAGCACCAGTCGACCTGGGAGACCTTCGCCTTCCCGCAGCTCATGCCGCATCCGCTGGCCTACGTCTTCAAGCGCGAACTCTTGATGATCCCGTTCTTCGGCTGGGCCATGGGGCGGCTGGACATGGTGCACATCGACCGCAGCAAGCGCGCTGAAGCCTGGAACAAGGTCGCCGAGCAGGGCCGCCGCTTCATGGCGCAGGGCAACTGGGTGATCATGTTCCCGGAGGGCACGCGCACGCCGCGCGGCAGCCAGGGAACCTACAAGAGCGGCGCGACGCGGCTGGCCATGGCGACCGGCGCGTCCATCCTGCCCATCGCCGTCACGTCGGCCAAGTGCTGGCCACGCAAGTCCTTCGTGCTGCGCCCGGGGGTCATCGACATTTCCATCGGGCGACCCATTGCATCCACCGGCCGCGAGCCCGACGAACTCATGCGCGAGGTCGAAGCGTGGATCGAAGGCGAGATGCGACGGCTCGATCCGCAGGCTTATCGCGCGTCGTGATTCTCGCGTTCGGCGGCGCCGTGTCATGGGCGCGCCGCGCCTGCGCGACCCTACAATCCGCCCTCATGGCGAAACGCCCAACAGCCTCCGACCCCGCGCAGTTCTCACTGTTCGACGTGGCGTCGCCGGCGGATGAGGCCCCCGTCTCGCCGCCGGCACCGCAGCCCCAACCGCAAGACCTCCTTGCTCCCGCGCCGAAGGACTTCGGTGGCCTGCCCACCCGTACGCAGCCTGATGCGCCCGCGCCGCAAGTCTCGGCGCCCGCCGTCCCGCTCGCCAGCGTGCTCAGCCCCGCCAGCTTCTCGCACCCGCAAGCCAACCGCGAAATTCGCATCGACGAGCACCGCATCGGCTATGCCCTGAAGCGTGTGCGCCGCAAGACCATCGGCTTCATCGTCGGCGCCGAGGGCCTGAGCGTGAACGCGCCCAAGTGGGTGAGCGTGGGCGACATCGAATCCGCGCTGCTCGAAAAAGGCCCATGGATATTGCGCAAGCTGCGCGAGCAGCGCGAACGCCAGCAGCGCCAGCACGAAGCGCGCATCGAGTGGAAGGACGGCACGAGCATCCCGTTCCTCGGCGAGACAGTGATCCTCGTGCTCGACCCCCGCGCAACGGGGGCAATCCTCAACACCGACGCCAACTCCTTGCCGGGCGTGCCGCGCCTGACGCTGCACGTCGGCCTCTCGCAAAGCGCCAGCGCCGACCAGATCCGCGACACCGTGCAAAGCTGGCTGCAGCGCCAGGCACGCCGCGTGTTCGAGGAGCGCTGCCGCCACTATGCCGAGCAGCTGGGCGTGCGCTACACGCGGCTGTCGCTGTCATCGGCGCAGACGCGCTGGGGCAGCGCGAGCGCCGATGGTTCGATCCGCCTGAACTGGCGGCTCATCCACTTCGCGATGTCCACCATCGACTACGTCGTCGCCCACGAACTCGCGCACCTGCGCCACATGGACCACAGCCCGCGCTTCTGGGACGTGGTGCGCTCGGTGGTGCCGGACTACGAACGGGTGCGCGGGCAGTTGCGTGAGGATGTGTTGCCTGCGATGGATTGAGCGATCACTCGCCGCCGGCCTTGAGCCGGTTGACGTCTCCGCTGCGAGCGAGTGAGAAGAAGGCTGGTGGCTCGACGATGCTGGCTTGCCGCAGCATCGGTGGGTAGCAGCGAACGAGGATGTGTCCTGTCTCCTGGGCAGTCAGCCCGCCCTGGCTGAAGACGAAGACGTGCAAGCGAGCACGTTTCATCGCCGCCAAGTCATTCGCGCGGTATCGAATGCGTTGATCCCGAGTCACCACGAGCCATGCACTGTCCGCCGCAGCCGCCAGCCACTCGTCGTCCGGAGTGTCATGCCTGAACAGGTGGTGGTGCGCCACGAAGCCGATGCCCGCGCTCTCCAGTGCGTGGCCGAGCGCACCGCTCCAGGCGCAACGATCAATGAAGAGCTGTCGAGATTCAGGCGGCGAGTCGATGCTCAAATCGCAACGCTTCCCAGATGTCCGATTCATCGACTTGGTAGTCGTCAGCCATTTCCCTCGGTGAGTCTCCAGCGAGGAAGCGATCCTGGATCACCGCCGTGGTGACGCCTGCATTCGCAAGGACCGGCCGGCCGAAGGCCAAAGTCGGATCGATGACAACGAACTGCGGTTGGTCCGCAAGAACCGGGGTGTCTCGGGTGGCCGGGAAGAGCTGGACGGCCGTGCCGTGGGCGTCGCGACGCACCCTCAGGAGGTCGCGCTCGAACTCAGGGCTCAACAAAGACTGGCCTTTGCTGACGTTGACCACCAAACCGGCATGTTCGATGAACAAGTGCAAGCCATCGGTCATGAAGTCGCGATCGAGCAAGGGCCGAGGGGAGTGCAGCTTGCGTTTCACGTGGGCCAAGCCGCTGCGCACGGCGTTCATGGGCACCTTGTAGTGCCGCCGGATCGCCGCGAGCGAGTGCAACTCGCACAGATTGTTGAACGACAGCAGCTTTGACTTGGCGTCAGCAGGTTCGATCAAGGCATGGAAGCGCTTGGGCGTGCCATCTTGCTGCTTGTAGTTCTGTCCGTAGCTCCATGCCTTCAATGTGCCCAAAGGGAGGGCCAGCATGTGGGCCGCCTCGGTGGCGTGATAGGCCGGTTCATCGTAGATGGGGACAGGGTGCTTGCGAGCCATGCACGAGTCCTTTCTGTGTTTCGCGCCGGTTGTCGGCACTCAAGACAGGAGTGTATTCAGTCCCCGATGCGCTGAGAGCACCAAGAACTTGTAGGGCCTCACCCCGGCGAAAACCGATAGACCCCGTCCTCGCCTGCCCGCCGCACCAGCTGCCCCTTCAGCCACAGCGCATTCAAATGCGCGATCGATTCGCCCATCGCGAAGGTCGTCTGGTGCAGGTCCAGCTCGCGCTTGAACAGCACCTTCAGCGCCTGGGCCGCTGTCAGCGGCTGTTGCGCGCACGCTTGCAGCAGTTCGGCGAATCGTTCGTCGTGGTGTGACTGCAGCTGGTCGATGCGCGTATGCAGGCCGCGGAAGGGCTTGCCATGCGAGGGCAGCACGAGCGTGTCGGCCGGCAGGGCGCGCATGCGCTCGATGGACGCGAGGTACAGGGGCAGCGGGTCGGCCTCGGGTTCGAGGTCGATCACGCTGACGTTGGTGGAGATGCGCGGCAGCACCATGTCGCCGGAGATGAGCAGACCCAGTTCGATGCAGTGCAGCGACATGTGCTCGGGCGCGTGGCCATAGCCCACGTGGCAGACCCACCGGTGCTTGCCGCCGCGCGGGCCGATGGCGATGACGTCGCCGTCAAGCAGGCGGCGGAATTTCTCGGGCACCTTGGGCACCATGCTCGCGTAGTAGTTGGTACGCGCACGAATCTTGTCCAGCGATTCGGGGTCGCTCAGGCCGTGGCTTTGCATGAAGGCCGCGGCGCTGCCGCCACCGAAGCCGGTGGTGGCGGTGCTCGCCAAGCGCGCAGCGTTGTAGTCCGTCGCGCTGATCCACAAACGACAGTTCCACCGCTCGGTGAGCCAGTGAGCCAGGCCGATGTGGTCGGGGTGCATGTGCGTCACGATCACACGCAGCACCGGCAGGCCGCCCAGCTCGTGCTCGAAGATGCGCTCCCACGCCGCGCGGGTCTCGTCGCTCGTGATGCCGCAATCGACGATGGTCCAGCCTTCGCGGCCATCGAGCTCATCGCGCAGCAGCCACAAGTTGATGTGGTCCAGCGCGAAGGGCAGCTTCATGCGAAGCCAGCGCACGCCGGGCGTAATCTCGAGCGTGGTGCCGACCTCGGGCAGGGTGTCGCCGAAGGGGTAGCTCAGCTGGTGTTCAAGTGCGTTCATGAAGCCGATACACTTTACGTAAACGTCAATCGCCCCAGTCTACGCGCCCCATGCCTGCCCCTGCTGTCGCCCAGGTGTCGCCCGTTCCGGCCGCGACCTACACGATCAGCGAACTCGCCCGCGAGTTCGACCTCACCACCCGCGCCATCCGCTTCTACGAGGACTGCGGCTTGCTTGCGCCGCAGCGCAGCGGCCGCAACCGCATCTACAGCGCACGCGACCGCACGCGGCTCAAGCTCACGCTTCGCGGCAAGCGCCTCGGGCTCACGCTCGCGGAGGTGAAGGAGCTCGTCGACATGTACGAGTCGCCTCGCGACACGCAGCCGCAGCTGCGCAAGTTCCTCGTGGTGCTCGGTGCGCATCGGGCGCAGCTGGAACAGCAACTCGCCGATCTGCACGCCAACCTCGACGAGGTGCGCGTGCACGAGAAGGAAGCGCGCCGGCTGCTGGCTGAAGGCGCGAAGAAGAAGTCGGCCTGAGACGCCAGCTGATCGCCGCTCACTTCGCGCGCGAGCCCGCCACCGCGGTGAACACCCCGAGCCCGATGAAGGCGGATGCCGTCACGTAGCGGCCCGCCGCCCCGCTGCCGCGCGTGCGCCTAAGCCGCGGCGCGACCGCTCCAGCGGCCATGGCGTAGGTCGTGTCCGTCACCGCGGCGATCGCCACGAAGGTCGCGCCCAGCATCATGCTCTGGCCGATGGCCGAAGCGTTGGGGCTCATGAACTGCGGCAAGAAGGCGGCGAAGAAGATCGCGGTCTTGGGGTTCAGGAGCGCCACCAGGAAGCCATCGCGAAAGATGCGGCGCCAGTCGGTCGAGCCCAAGGGTTGGACGCCGACGTCGGCCGGCCGCTTCAAGGCCTTGAGCCCGAGGTACACCAGGTACGCGGCACCGGCGTATTTCACCACTGTGAAGGCGAGCGACGAGATCGCAAACAGCGCGGCCAGCCCGACTGCCGCGCCGAGCGCATTGCCGAGGTTGCCCAACGCCACGCCGGCCATCGACGCGAGCCCGGCGCGCCGGCCCTGCGCCAGCGTGCGCGTGACGATGTAGAACACCGCCGGACCGGGCGTGACGGCAAGCAGCACGCTTGCGCCACAGAAGGCGAGTAGCAGGGGGAGCGGCGGCAGGATGTCCATGGCGGGCCTCTTGTGGGATCAGTGAAGGCGGATGAACGATGTGCGCCGGCCGGGGGGATGGCGCGAAACCGATGATGCCTCATCCCTCCGCGCTCGGGCATCATCGCGCCCATGTCCCTTCGCGGCCGCCTCTTGTGGATGGTGCTCGCGGTGCTCTTGCCCACCGCGGGGCTCTTCGTGTGGATCGTCGTGTCCACCTACGAGCGCGAGCTTGCGTCCGGCCACGAGCGCCTGCGCGAGACCACGCGTGCGCTGTCGCTGGTTGTAGATCGCGAGCTCGACAAGCGGGCGGCGGTGGCCCGCACGCTGGCTGCCTCGCCGGCCATCGCCGCCGGCGACCTGCGGGCCTTCCACGCCCAGGCGAAGGCAGCAGTGGCCGGCAGCGGCGACTGGGTGGTCCTGATCGAGAACGCGGACCAGGTGCTCAACACCAGCGTCCCCTTCGGCACGCCACTGCCCAGGCGCACCTGGACGCCCGACCGGCCGCTCGCGCAGGGCGACCGCATGGAAGTGTCCAACCTGCGCATCGGCCCGGTGACGGGCAAGCCGGTGCTGGCGGTGTTCGCGGGTGTGGGCAGCGTGGTGCCCGCCCGCTACAACGTGGGCGTGGTGTTCACGCCGGCCGCCTTGCAGACCATCATCAGCGACCAGCGCGTGCCCGATGGCTGGATCGCCGACGTGGTGGACCGCGAGCACCAAGTCGTTGCCCGCACGCCGGACCCGGTGCGCTGGGTCGGCAGCCGCGTGCCGCCCGATCTCGTGCGGGCCATCGACGCCGAGCCCGAAGGCTTCATCGATTCGACCTCTCTGGACGGCGTGCAGGCACTCGCGTTCTACGGTCGCTCGCCGGTGCATGGCTGGACTTTCGTCATCGGCGTGCCGCGGCAGATCCTCGTGGGCGCCGCGCGCCGCGCCGTCTGGCAGGCGGCATCGGGCGCGCTCGTGCTCTCGGCCTTCGCGCTGGCGCTTGCGGTGTGGGCGGGCGGGCGCATCAGCCGGCCTATCGTCGCGCTGGAGAAGGCGGCCCGCCAGCTCGAGCGAGACGAGGTGCCCGACATCGAACCCACGGGCCTGGCCGAGGCGGACGCCGTCGGCCAGGCGCTGCGGCGCGCCGGCATGCAGGCCGCGCTGGACCTCACCGAGCGGCAGCAGGCGCTCGACGAACTGCGCCGAACCGAGGAGTCACAGCGCCTGCTGGTGCGGCTCAACGATGCCGTGCGCGGCCTGCACGACCCGGCGCTGGTGCAGTGGGAGGTGGTGAGCCGCGTGGGACGCCGCTTCCACGTGAGCCGCTGCACCTACGCCGACATCGACGACGACGGACAGACGCTCACCGTCCAACGCGATTTCGTGGACGGCGTGGGCAGCATCGCCGGCCAGCACCGGCTCGCGGATTTCGGCGCGGACATCATCGATTCGCTGCGACGTGGCCACACGCTGGCCATTGCCGACACCCATGCCGATGCGCGCCTGCAGGCCCCGACCATGCGGGCCGCCTACGACGCCATCCAGGCGCGTGCGGTGCTGTGCGTGCCATTGGTGCGCGAGGGCCGCTTCGTGGCGGTGCTCGCCCTGCATCACCACTCGCCGCGAAGGTTCAGCGCCGACGAGGCGATGCTGCTCGAGCAGGTGGCCGAGCGCACCTGGTTCGCGGTGGATGCCGTGCGTGCCGAAGCGGCCCTGCGCGAGAGCCGCGACGTGCTGTCGCTCGCCATGCGCAGCGGCAAGATGGGCGCGTGGTCGCGCGACCTCGCCACCAACCGCGTGTGGTGGAGCCGCGAGCTGGAGGAGATCTTCGGCCTGGAGGCCGGCGCCTTCAACGGCCAGACCGACGCCTTCCGCAAGCTCGTGCACCCGCGCGATGAGCCGGCGCTGTCGGCCGGCGTGATGCGCGCGATCACGCACCACGAGGACTACGCGGTCGAGTTCCGCTTCAGGCATGCGAGCGGCGACTGGCGCTGGATGGAAGGCCGCGGCCGCGCGATGTACGACGCTGATGGCAAGCCGACCATGCTCTATGGCCTGGGCATCGACATCAACGCGCGCAAGCAGATCGAGGACGAACTGCGTCGCCTGAACGACGAACTCTCACTGGCGCACCGACGCAAGGATGAATTCCTCGCGACGCTCGCGCACGAGCTGCGCAACCCGCTCGCGCCCATCACCAATGCGATCGAGATCCTGCGGCTGCGCGACCCGGTGGACGGCGAATCGCGTTGGGCGCGCGACGTGATCGACCGGCAGGTGCGGCAGATGACGCGGCTGGTGGACGACCTGCTGGACGTCGCGCGCATCACGCGCGGCAAGATCACGCTGCGCATGGAGCGCGTGGCGCTTGCGGCCGTGGTGCATGGCGCGGTGGAGGCGGCGCGGCCCTTCATCGAGCAGTCGGGGCACCGGCTCGCCATCACGCTGCCGCCGCAGCCGGTGTGGCTGGACGCCGACCCGACGCGGCTCACGCAGGTGCTGCTGAACCTCTTGAACAACGCCGCCAAGTACACGCCGCATGGCGGGCACATCGCGGTCGATGCGAACGCGCGCGACGGCGAGGCGGCGGTTTGCGTGCGCGACGACGGCATCGGCATTCCAGCGGATCACCTGGCCGACATCTTCGAGATGTTCTCGCAGGTCGCGCCGGCGCTTGAACGCTCGCAAGGGGGCCTGGGCATCGGCCTTGCGCTCGCGCGCGGACTGGTGGAGCTGCATGGCGGCAGCATCGAGGCGCGCAGCCCAGGCGCGGGGCAGGGCAGCGAGTTCATCGTGCGCCTGCCGGTGGCACTGAATGGGCGGCCGGATGCCGCTGGCGATGCGCAAGATGCAGTGGCGGCCGATTCGATGCTGTGCGTGCTGGTGGTCGACGACAACCGCGACGCCGCCGACAGCCTTGCAATGATGCTGGAGCTCACCGGCCATCAAGTGCACACGGCGCATGACGGCGAAGCGGCGCTCGCCGATGCAGAGCGCTTCGCGCCCGATGTGGTGCTGCTCGACATCGGCATGCCCGGCATGAATGGCTACGAGGTTGCGATGCGCCTGCGCGAGACGCCGCATGGCCGGCGTGCGCGCATCGTGGCGCTCACCGGCTGGGGGCAGGAAGACGACAAGCGCCGCGCGGTGGAGGCGGGTTTCGACCAGCACCTCACCAAGCCGGTCGACCCGGCGAGCCTGAACGCGGTGCTCGCGCCGCGCGCCTGATGGTGGGGGTCAGTCGTCCGGGTAGACGGTGCGCACAATCATCTGCTTGCAGAGGTTCTCGCCGATGATGGTGAGCTTCAGGCCGCCGCCTCGCCACTCGAGCCAATTGAGTTCCACGTAGGCATCGATCGCGGCTTCGGAAATGAGATCGGCGCGGCGGCGCTTGAGCAGGTCGACCGTCGCGGGAAGGTCTTCGCGCAGCTGCCCGAGATAGGGTGCGGCGATACGCTGCGAGGGCGGCGTGTAGACATCGAAGCTCACAGAAGCTTTTGGCATGGCGTCCTTCGAATGGTTTACCAACCATACCACTGCTTTCTTACCGGACCGTGGCTTATCGCTGGCGAAATTCGCCTCGGTATTCACGCGGCGTGCACCGTTTGAGTTCGCGGAACTTGCGGTTGAAGTGCGACAGGTTGTTGTAGCCCACGGCCTGCGCCACGTGCGCCACCGGTTGATCAGTGGAAACGAGCATTGAACACGCCTGCCCGATGCGAAGCTGCGTCACGTATTCGAGCACCGTCATGCGCGCGTGCTGCCGAAAGAGCCGGTGAAAGCGCGACACGCTGCGGCAGGCGAGCGCCGCCAGCGTGTCGATGCGGATGTCCTCGCGGTAGTGGGCGTGGATGTGATTGAGCGCATGCTCGATGCCCGGCCGCTCTTCGGGTGCCACCACCGCCGACGCAGCGCCGGGGCTCGCCAGCAGCGTGGCGGCCGTGTCCTGCGACAACAGGTGCATCACTTCCAGCAGCTTGATGAGCCGGTGCGGCGGCTCCATCTGGAGCATCTGCATCACCATCGGTGCGACGCGTGTCGCCGTCGCCGCGGAGAACATCACGCCGCGCGAGGCTGCGGCCAGCAGCGGCCGCAGCCTCGCGAGCTCCTGCAAGGTGTCGGGCAGCGAGGACAACCACTCGGTGCGGAACCACATCACCACCACCACCGGCGGCTCGGCGTCGCGCAGCTTGCCGCTGGACGCCCAGGTGTGGGGCAGGTTGGCGCCGAGCAGCACGAGGTCGCTGTCGGTGTAGCTGCCGATGTGGTCGCCGACGTAACGCTGGCCGCGGGTGTTCAGCGTGAGCGTGAGTTCGATGTCGGCGTGGTAATGCCACTCGAAGGGAATGCCGTCGTCTTCAAGACGCCGGCTGAACATCGTCCATGACGCGCCCTCGGGCACCGTCAGTTTCTCGAGCATCGGTTTCAACGCGACCCCTGCTTGTGGCGGGCTGGAACCCGCGAAAAGATCGTACCAAGCTTGCATGGTGGACGGCGGGTGCGGCGCGCACAAGTCGGCAGGATCGCACCAGTTTTCAGCTCGACTGCACAGCATGGCGATGAGGCAGCTGCCTATCGTTGGGGCCATGACGAACTCACGCACCAAGGACACGGCGATGACAGCAGCACAGTCACCCTGCGCGACCGAAGACCACCACCCGACTGCGCGCTCGATGACCACGCAGCTGCGCGACATCCGCAAGAAGCTCCCGTTGCGCGTGCTCACTGACGCTGACTGGCAGCAATGGACGACGAGCGGCTACGTCGTCGTGCGAAACGCGGTGCCGCGGGACCTGGTGCAGCGGCTCGTCGATCTGCTGTGGCGTTTCGACGAGAAGGACCCGGACGACCCGTCCACCTGGTACGCACCGCAGCGCCGCGAGCACAAGATGCGCGAGATCAACAACACCGGCATGCTGGAGATCTACAACCACCAGTGCTTGTGGGACACGCGCCAGGAGCCGCGGGTCTACGACGCTTTCGTCGATGTGTGGGACCGCGAGGACCTGTGGGTCGCCATCGACCGCGCCAACCTCAACCCGCCGAAGAAGGTGCATGGCAACCCCAACGGCTTCATCCACTGGGACGCGAACACCGGCTTGCGGCCGCTGCCCATCGGCGTGCAGGGCGTGCTGAGCCTGCGCAGGCAAGGCGGCGATGTGGGTGGCTTCCAGTGCGTGCCCAAGCTTTTCGAGCACTTCGACGAATGGCTGCAGGCGCAATCCGAAGACCGCGACCCGTGGCATCCGGACGTGAGCGGCTTCGAGGTGATCAACATCGACATGGAGCCCGGCGACCTGCTCATCTGGAACACGCTGCTCGCGCACGGCGTGCGGCCCAATCATTCGAAGGACGAGGTGCGCATGGCGCAGTACATCTCGATGTTCCCGGCCGACTTCGACGACGAGGCCGAACGTGAGAAACGCATCGAGTCGTGGCGCGAGCGCAAACCACCGGTGCGCGATGCCTTCCCGGGCGATCCGCGCGATTGGGAGCGCAAGAACGCGATGACGGCGGTGCTGACGCCGCTCGGTGAAAAGCTGTTGGGCCTGAAGCGCTGGTGAGCCGTTGCCGGCGCCGGGAGGCGGGTCGGGGCTTTCCCGCTCTACCATCGGCGGTTCCCCGCTTCCCGCACCGCAGTCCATGTCCACCACCAAGGCGCCGCTTCCGAACCCCAAGCACGGCAGCCGCGTCCCCGCGCACATCAGCCCGGAGCAGCTCGCCCGGCTCCAGCAGAACGCCTACCTCCTGCCGCAGGTGGTGAAGCCGGCGGACTTCGTCGACGAGCGCACGCCGGGGCTGGAGCACCACCTCGATCACCTGGGCTACGTGCAGCTGCAAAAGGCCGCGGCCGGCGCGCGGCCGAGCCGCTGGATCGAACCCGCGCTGATGGACACGGCGCTCGTGCACATCGATGCAGTGGGCAGCGGGCCGCAGGTGCGCGCGCTGATGCTCGCGAGGACGGCGACGCTCGAGGCGTTGGGCGTCACGCGATCGGGCAGTGACTGGGAACGGCTGGTCGTCCACACGCTCACGCTGTCTCGACCCGGCTGGTCGGTCGGCGTCGCGTTTCGCGTGGGCGTCGATGCGCAGCCGGTGTGGGACTTCTACCGAACCGGCGACACGGCGGCGTTCACCGCGGCGCTCGGGCCGGCGCCGGCGTATCCGCATGCGGCCGGGCTGCGTGCCCACCTCGACGCCTTGATCGAGCGCAGTGAATCCGGCCATCCCAGCCAGATGGAATCGCTGCTCTCGCGCTTGCAGGCCGAGTGCGCCAGGCCGCAGCCCTTCGACGAGTTGAAGGCCGCCTGCACCCGCGCGCAAGACCGCTGGGAGCGCCGCGCGGCCGAGCTCGAGACGCTGGCCGGACTCACCAGCGACCTCGCCTTCCAGGGCTACCCGGACAGCTTCGAGACCGCGCGGCACCTGCAGCGCTCGGTGTCGCTGTACGTCGGGCCGCCCAACAGCGGCAAGACGCATGCGGCCTTCGAGCGGCTCGCACAGGCGCACGACGGCGCCTACCTCGCGCCGCTTCGGTTGCTGGCGCTCGAAGGGCGCGACCGCCTCGTGGCGCGAGGCGTGCCGTGCTCGCTGCTCACCGGCGAAGAGAACGTGCCGGTGCCCGATGCGCGCGTCGTGTCCAGCACCATCGAGATGGTGAGCACGACGCGCGCGATCGACGTGGCGGTGATCGACGAGGCGCAGATGATCTTCGACGCCTCGCGCGGCTGGGCGTGGACGCAGGCCATCGTCGGCGTGCCGGCCAACGAGGTCATCATCATCTGCTCGGCCTATGCCGTGCCCGCGATCGAAGGCCTGCTCAAGCTGTGCGGCGAGAACTGCAGCGTGCGCGTGTTCGAGCGCAAGCAGCATGTCGAACTGCTGCCCGCCCCGGTGCCGCTCAACGCGCTCAAGAAGGGCGACGCGGTGGTGGCTTTCAGCCGGCGCGACGTGCTGATGCTGCGCGACCAGATCGCGGCCAACGGGCATCCGGTGTCGGTCATCTACGGCGCCTTGCCGCCCGAGGTGCGCCGCCGCGAGGCCGAGCGCTTCGCGCATGGTGCCTCGCACATCCTCGTGGCCACCGATGCGATCGGCATGGGCCTGAACCTGCCGATCCGCCGCGTGATCTTCAGCACCTTGACCAAGTTCGACGGCGTGGGTGACCGCACGCTGGATGAATCCGAGGTGCACCAGATCGCCGGGCGCGCCGGCCGCTACGGCATGCACGAGGAAGGCTTCACCGGCGTGCTGCGCGACGCCGAGCCGCATGCGGCACGCAACCTGAAGGAGCTGCTGTCGCGCACGCCCCGCGCACCGCGCGACTTCAAGGCGCCTGTAGCGCCCAACTGGTGGCACGTGGACACCATCGCCCAGCGCCTCGGGTTGAAGCGCCTGCGCGCGGTGCTGGACGTCTTCATGCAGCAGCTGCGATTGGACAACGCGCACTTCCAGGTGGCGGAGCTCGAGCAGATGCTGGAGCTGGCCGAACAGCTCGACGCCACCGCCATCGGCTTGCCGCTCAAGCAGCGCTTCATCTACGCCCAAGCGCCAGTGGACACCCGCACCGAGGCGCAGGTGCAGGCATTCCTCGAGTGGACGCACAAGCATGCTTTGACCGGCAAGGCCGGTGCGCCGTGGTTCCTCGACGAGGTGGACGAGCACAGCCGCCTGGACAAGATGGAACAGGCCCTGCGCGCGTGCACGCTGTGGCTGTGGCTGGACCTGCGATTTCCCGAGGTGTACGGCCACGTCGATGAAGTCGTCGACCTGCGCGGGCGATTGAACGACGGCATCGAGCGGCATCTGAAAGGCAAGAAGCCGCTCTGGCAAATGCGAAGGTGAATGGGCCCCAGATCGCTGCCCCGCCGGCCGGCCGAGCGGCGGGCATCGAAGCGATGGCGCCTGCGATCGAGCCACGCCCGCGGGACCGGCTTCGCCGGCCCGCCAGGCGGCGCCCCTTGGGGGCAGGAGCGCAGCGACTGGGGGGCTGTATGATTGACGTTTACGTAAACGTCAACCGCAGGTGCCGACCGTGAATGCTGCCGATCCGCATTTCGAGAGCCGCGTCCGCCAGTCCTTCGACCGCCAGGCGGCCATGCGCACGCTGGGGGCGGCCATCGAGAGCGTGGAGCCCGGGCGCGTCGTCGTCGCGATGCTGCACCGCGAGGAGCTGACGCAGCAGCACGGCTTCATCCATGCCGGCATGCTGTCGGCGGCGCTGGATTCGGCCTGCGGCTATGCCGCGTTTTCACTGATGCCGGCGGATGCCGCCGTGCTGACCATCGAGTTCAAGATCAACCTGCTCGCGCCGGCGCGCGGGCCGCGCTTTCGCTTCGATGCGCGCGTCACCAAGCCGGGGCGCACGATCAGCGTCGTCGACGGCCGGGCGCTGCAGTACGCGGCCGGCGGCGAAGGGCAGCTGATCGCCACCATGACGGCCACCGTGATGACGGTGGCCGGCCGCGAGGGCGTGCAGCACTGACCGCAGCACGCGCCGAGCGCCGACACGAACACCTGAACCGCAGAACGGAGACTCCCCATGAACATGCCCGGCCTCGACTTCCAGCTCGGCGACGATATCAATTCCCTGCGCGATGCCGTGCGCGAATTCGCGCAGGCCGAGATCGCGCCGCGCGCCGCAGAGATCGATCGCAGCGACCAGTTCCCGATGGACCTGTGGCGCAAGATGGGCGAGCTCGGCGTCCTGGGCGTGACGGTGCCCGAGGAATACGGCGGCGCCGGCATGGGCTACCTCGCGCACATGATCGCGATGGAAGAGATCAGCCGCGCCTCGGCCTCGGTGGGCCTGAGCTACGGCGCGCACAGCAACCTGTGCGTGAACCAGATCAAGCGCAACGGCAATGATGCGCAGAAGAAGAAGTACCTGCCCAAGCTGATCAGCGGCGAGCATGTCGGCGCGCTGGCGATGAGCGAACCGGGTGCCGGCTCCGACGTCATCAGCATGAAACTGAAGGCGCAGGAGAAGGGCGGCGTGTACGTGCTCAACGGCACGAAGATGTGGATCACCAACGGGCCGGATGCCGACACGCTGGTGGTGTACGCGAAGACCGAGCCGGAGCTGGGCGCGCGCGGCGTCACGGCCTTCCTGATCGAGAAGGGCATGAAGGGCTTCTCCATCGCGCAGAAGCTCGACAAGCTGGGCATGCGCGGCAGCCACACCGGCGAACTGGTGTTCAACAACGTCGAGGTGCCGGCCGAGAACGTGCTGGGCACGCTCAACGGCGGCGCGAAGGTGCTGATGAGCGGGCTGGACTACGAGCGCGCGGTGCTGGCCGCGGGGCCGATCGGCATCATGCAATCGGTGATGGACAACGTGGTGCCCTACATCCACGACCGCAAGCAGTTCGGCCAGAGCATCGGCGAGTTCCAGCTCATCCAAGGCAAGGTGGCCGACATGTACACCGTGCTGCAGGCGGGTCGTGCCTTCTGCTACACGGTGGGCAAGAACCTGGACATGCTGGGCAGCGAGCACGTGCGGCAGGTGCGCAAGGATTGCGCGAGCGTGATCCTCTGGTGCGCCGAGAAGGCGACCTGGATGGCGGGCGAAGGCGTGCAGATCTTTGGCGGCAACGGGTACATCAACGAGTACCCGCTCGGCCGACTGTGGCGCGACGCGAAGCTGTACGAGATCGGCGCCGGCACGAGCGAGATCCGCCGGATGCTGATCGGCCGCGAGCTCTTTTCCGAGACCATGTAGTGGATGTTGGCCCCCCAGTCGCTGCGCTCCTGCCCCCGAGGGGCGCCTCCGAGCGGCCCGGCGAAGCCGGATCCGCGGGCGTTGCTTGATGGTGGGGTGCGCATGATTCGCATTGCATGCCTTGCCGGGCGCAGGAATGCATCGATGCGTACACTTCCCATTTGTCGCACTGCAACATCCTCCATGCCATGAAGCGCCCCACGATGTTCCCCCGCGCCCTGAGCGACAGCCGGGCGTTCGACATCGCGCAGGCGATGCTGGATGGCTTCAACCGCCACTACCAGCTCTTCACCGAGGCGAATGCAGCCGCCAAGGCGCGCTTCGAGGCCGCCGACTGGCACGGCCAGCAGCATGCGCAGCGCGAGCGCATCGAGTTCTACGACAAGCGGGTCGATGAAGGCGCCGAGCGCCTGCAGCGCGAGTTCAACGCGAGCGAGTTGTCGATGGACACCTGGCAGCAGGTCAAGCTGCACTACATCGGCCTCCTGGTGAACCACCACCAGCCCGAACTCGCCGAGACCTTCTTCAACTCGGTGACGACGAAGATCCTGCATCGCAGCTACTTCAACAACGACTTCATCTTCGTGCGGCCTGCGGTGTCCACGGAGTACATCGAGAACGACGAGCCTGCCTCCCTGCCGACGTACCGTGCCTACTACCCGGCCAAGGATTCGCTGCGTGACACCTGGGTACGCATCGTCAACAACTTCCAGCTGCTGAGGCCCTTTGAAGACCTTGACCGCGACATCGACCACGTTCTGTCGGCGGTGCTCACGCAACTGGGCGACTTCAAGGCGCGGGCCAACTTCCAGGTGCAGGTGCTGTCCAGCCTGTTCTACCGGAACAAGGGTGCCTACGTCGTCGGCAAAGTGATCAACGGTTTCAGCGAAACGCCCTTCGCCCTGCCCATCCTGCACACGCCGGGCGGCCAGCTCACGATCGACGCCGCTCTCTTCGGCGAAGACGAGCTGCAGATGCTGTTCAGCTTTGCACGCGCCTACTTCATGGTGAACATGGAGGTGCCGTCGGCCTACGTGCAGTTCCTGCGCTCGATGATGCCGCGCAAGCCGCGCTCGGAAATCTACAGCGCCATCGGCCTGCACAAGCAGGGCAAGAACCTCTTCTACCGCGACTTCCTCTACCACCTGCGCCACAGCAGCGACCAGTTCCGCATTGCGCCCGGCATCAAGGGCATGGTGATGCTGGTGTTCGACCTGCCATCATTTCCCTTCGTGTTCAAGGTGATCAAGGACTTCTACCCGCCGCAGAAGGACACGACGCGCGAGATCATCAAGAGCAAATACCTGCTTGTGAAGACGCACGATCGCGTGGGCCGCATGGCCGACACGCTCGAATATTCCAACGTCGCCTTTCCGCGGGCGCGCTTCGAGGAAGAGCTGATCGACGAGCTCAAGCACTTCTGCCCGAGCCTTGTGGAAGAAGACGGCGAGACCTTCGTGCTCAGGCACCTGTACATCGAGCGGCGCATGGTGCCGCTCAACATCTACCTGCAGGATGCGACGCGCGAGCAGATCGAGCGCGCGGTGGTGGAGTACGGCAACGCCATCAAGGACCTGGTGGCCGCCAACATCTTCCCCGGCGACATGCTGTGGAAGAACTTCGGCGTGACGCGCAACGGCAAGATCGTGTTCTACGACTACGACGAGATCGAATACCTCACCGAGTGCAACTTCCGCCGCGTGCCCGAGCCGCGCAACGACGAGGAAGAGATGTCCAGCGAGGTCTGGTACCGCGTCGGCCCGAAGGACGTTTTCCCCGAGACCTTCGGCCCCTTCCTGCTCGGCAACCCGAGCGTGCGCGAGGTGTTCATGAAGCACCATGCCGACCTGCTGGACGCGGGCTTCTGGCAGGGCCACAAGGAGCGCATCCTGGCCGGCCACGTGCACGACGTGTTCCCCTACGAGGCGGCCAAGCGCTTCAAGAACCAGCGGCGGTTGCGCGAGGCTGCGGCTGCCGCCGCGGCCGCAGCCGACACGACCCCATCCAAAACCACGGCGCCACTCGAAGCGCCGGCATCCTGACGCACTGTTCGTCCTCACTGAAGGAGTTATCACCATGTCGCAACAAGACCCCATCGTCATCGTCTCCGCCGCCCGCACGCCCATCGGTGGCCTGCTGGGCGATTTCTCGTCGCTTGCCGCCCACCAGCTGGGCGCGGTGGCCGTGAAGGCCGCGGTGGAGCGCGCCGGCATCACCGGCGACGCCGTGAACGAAGTGCTGCTGGGCAACTGCCTGATGGCAGGTCAAGGCCAGGCGCCTGCACGCCAGGCCGCGCTCGCCGCCGGCCTGCCGCAATCGGCCGGTGCCGTCACCATGAGCAAGATGTGCGGATCGGGCATGCGCGCGATGATGTTCGCCCACGACATGCTCCGCGCCGAGAGCGCCGACATCGTCGTCGCCGGCGGCATGGAGAGCATGACCAACGCGCCCCACCTCACGCAGATGCGCAAGGGCGTCAAGTACGGCATGACCGCGCTGTATGACCACATGGCCATCGACGGCCTGGAGGACGCCTATGAAAAGCTGCCCAACGGCGGCGGCAAGGCCATGGGCGTGTTCGCCGAAGAGTGCGTCTCCAAGTACAGCTTCACGCGCGAGGCGATGGACCAGTTCGCGATCTCGTCCACCGAGCGCAGCAAGAAGGCCAATGAAGACGGCAGCTTCGCCTGGGAAATGGCGCCCGTGACGATCGCCGGCAAGAGCGGCGACACCGTCATCAAGTTCGACGAGCAGCCCTTCAAGGCCAAGCTCGACAAGATTCCGGGCCTCAAGCCCGCGTTCAAGAAGGACGGCGCCATCACCGCCGCCACCTCGTCGAGCATCTCCGACGGCGCCGCCGCGCTCGTGCTGATGCGCGAATCGACCGCGAAGAAGCTCGGCGTGACGCCGGTCGCGCGCATCCATGCACACGCCGTGCATGCGCAGGCGCCCAACTGGTTCACGACGGCGCCGGTCGGTGCGATCGACAAGGTGCTCAAGAAATCCGGCTGGACCGCGAAGGACGTGGACCTGTGGGAAGTGAACGAGGCCTTCGCCGCCGTGACCATGGCCGCGATGGCCGAGTTCAAGCTGCCCCACGAGATCGTCAACGTGCACGGTGGTGCCTGCGCGCTTGGCCACCCCATCGGTGCGAGCGGTGCGCGCATCGTGGTGACGCTCCTGGGTGCGCTCAAGAAGCGTGGCCTGAAGAAGGGTGTCGCGGCGCTGTGCATCGGCGGCGGCGAAGCCACGGCACTGTCGCTGGAACTGGTCTGAACCGGACGTGGATGCGCGAGTGATGCACCGGGTGATCGCACCCGGCGAGACGGTATCGAAGACGCTGCGCTTCACGCGCGAAGACATCATCGCCTTCGCGCGCATGAGCCACGACCAGAACCCGCTGCACCTGGACGCACGCGCAGCGCAGCGGGCGAGGTTCGGCGAGATCATCGCGAGCGGCCAGCACACGGCGAGCATCCTCATGGGCATGCTCGCCACCCACTACTCGCGCGACACCGATGGCGTGAAGCGCGAGATGCTGTGCCTGAACATGAACTTCGCGTTCAAGGGCCCGGTGTTCGCCGACCAGGAGGTGGCGCTGCACTGGAAGGTCGCGACGGCGGTGTGGAACAGCAAGCTGCAAGGCGTGCTGGCGCATCTGGACGGCGCGGCGTCGGTGGTCGAAGGCAAGCCGCTCGTGATCGCGCGCGGCACCATTCTCGTGAAGGAAGTTCTGGAATGAACGTGCTCATCATCGGCGCATCGCGCGGCATCGGCCTGGAGTTCGTGCGGCAGTACCGGGCGGCGGGTGATGCGGTGACGGGCACGGCGCGCAGCGATGAGGGCTTGGCGGCGCTCCAGGCGCTGGGCGCCAATGCCATCGCGCTGGACGTGGCGAACATGGAGAGCGCGTCGCGCCTCGCGTGGCAGGTCGAAGGCGCGGCCTATGACGTGGTGGTCGTGAACGCTGGCGTCTATGGCCCCAGCACCAGCGGCTTGCAACCGCCCACGCAAGCTGACTTCGACGCGGTGATGCACACCAACGTGCTCGGGCCGATGCGGGTGATTCCCCAGGTGGCGGACTCGCTTGCGCCTGGCGCGAAGCTGGCCGTGCTGTCGTCGCGCATGGGCTCCATCGGCACGCGTGGCTCGTCGTCGGGCTGGCTGTACCGCGCGTCGAAGGCGGCGGTCAACTCGGTGATGAAGGATGCGTCGGTTGCGCTGAACGGCCGCGCGACCTGCGTGAGCTTTCACCCGGGCTGGGTGAAGACCGACATGGGCGGTTCCGGTGCCGACATCACGCCCACGGAAAGCGTGAGCGGCATGCGGCGCGTCATCGCATCGCTCAAACCGTCGGACACGGGCCGCTTCATGAACTACGACGGGACAGAGATCCCGTGGTGATGCATCGCCAGCCCGCGTAACAACCCGCACGTTGCCAACGACGAGAACCAGGAGACGAGCCATGTTGCTCAGTGAAGACCACCGCGCGGTGCAGGACGCCGTTCGCGCCTACGTGCAGGACAACATCGCCCCCAAGGCGGCGCAATGGGACCGCGACTGCCACTTCCCGAAGGACGAACTCAAGGGGTTGGCGGACCTCGGCTGCTACGGCGTGGCCGTGCCCACCGAGTGGGGCGGAGCGGGGCTCGATTACCTGAGCCTCGCGCTCATTCTCGAAGAGATCGCCGCCGGCGACGGCGCCACGTCCACCGTGGTGAGCGTCAACAACTGCCCGGTGTGCAGCATCCTCATGGCGTGGGCCAACGATGCGCAGAAGGAGCAGTGGCTCAAGCCCTTGGCTCGCGGCGAGATGCTGGGCGCCTTCTGCCTCACCGAGCCTCATGTGGGCTCGCAAGCCGACGGCCTGAAGACGACGGCGGTGCGCGATGGCGACCACTACGTGCTGAATGGCGTGAAGCAGTTCATCACGAGCGGCAAGAACGGCGACGTGGCGATCGTGATGGCGGTGACGGACAAGGCAGCGGGCAAGCGAGGCATCAGCGCGTTCATCGTGCCGACCAATGCGCCGGGCTACATCGTCGCGCGCATCGAGGACAAGATGGGCCAGCACGCGAGCGACACCGCGCAGATCCTGTTCGAGAACTGCCGCGTGCCTGCGGCCAACCTGTTGGGCGAGGAAGGGCAGGGCTTGAAGATCGCGCTGTCGGGGCTCGAAGGCGGGCGCATCGGAATCGCGGCACAAAGCGTGGGCATGGCGCGCGCGGCCTTCGAGGCGGCATTGAAGTATTCGAAGGATCGCGTGGCCTTCGGCAAGCCGATCTTCGAGCACCAGGCGGTGCAGTTCCGGCTCGGCGAGATGGCGATGAAGATCGAGGCGGCTCGGCAGTTGATCCACCATGCTGCAAGCCTGAAAGACGCCGGTCTGCCCTGCCTGAAGGAAGCCGCCATGGCCAAGCTATTTGCGAGCGAGATGGCCGAGGCGGTGTGCAGCGCGGCCATCCAGATCCATGGGGGTTATGGGTACGTCACAGACTTCCCGGTGGAGCGCATCTACCGCGACGTGCGTGTGTGCCAGATCTACGAAGGCACGAGCGACGTGCAGAAGATCTTGATCGGGCGTGCGCTGGCGTTGTGACCGGGAAGGGTTCCTTCATGGCCGGCGGGGATTTGCTCCCTCTCCCCCTGGGAGAGGGTTGGGGTGAGGGCGACGGCGGCGGGCCAAGCCGGTAGGCAACATCGACAAGATGTCTTGCGTCGACCGCACATGCCCGAGCCTCGGCATCACGTACTTCATCGACATCCGATGCGGCTCCTCCAGCGGCGCGCTGCACGCGTCCTCCGCGATGAAGAGCTGATACCCCCGCTCCCACGCCGCGCGGGCCGTGCCTTCCACGCCAATCTGCGTCACGATGCCGCCGAGCACCAGCGTCGTGATCCCGCGCCGACGCAGTTGCAGGTCAAGTTCGGTGCCGTGAAACGCATTCCACTGCCGCTTCACGATGCGCAGGTCCCGCTCCCTGGTGGGTAGCTCGGCCGGGTCGTCCCACCAGTCGGTGGGCAATCCTCCGGGAGGCAAGGGCGCCGGCTGGTCGGTCGTCTGCTTGAGTGCATCGGCGAAGTCGTCAGACCAGCCCACCTTCACCCGCACCACCAGCGCATCGATCGCGTGGAAGCGCTCGGCCAGCATCGCGGCGTGATGCAAGACGGTGCCGGCCTCGTGCGGTGCGCGGCCGAAGCCGGTGATGCCGCGTTGCAGGTCGATGAGCACAAGAGCGGTGTTGGCGGGGGCGATGTGTGCAAGGACAGGTTTTGGCATGATGGCTGTCGGCTCCAAAGGGCTCCAAGGACGGTCCCCCGTAGATTCATGAGGATAGGCTCACAAAACGGTTTATGAGGACACCCTCACAAAAATCCGACTCGCCGGAAGGGCCAGCACCTGCCCACGAGCGTGGCCCTCGACGGGCCCGTGGTCACCAGCGCGTGGAAGTGCTGCTCTTTGCTGCTGCACAGGTCTTCGCCGACAAGGGCTATGACGCGGCGACCATGACCGAGATCGCCGTGCAGGCGGAGTCGTCCATCGGCTCGCTTTACCAGTTCTTTCCCACCAAGGACCGCATCGCACAGGCACTCATCGGGCAGCAGACGCAGGACCTGCGCGCGCGGCTGGATGCGATGGCGCACGCCAGCCCGCGCTGGTCCATCGACGAGCTCAGCCGCCGGCTGTGCAGCACGCTCATCGAGTTTCGCGCAGAGCATCCGTCCTTTGCGCGCCTCATCGACACGCCCGGTGTGCCCGAAGAACTGGTCATCGCCGTGCGACGCGACATGCGCGTGCAGCTCGTCGACATTCTCTCGCCGCATGCCGCCGGGTTGTCGAAGGCGCGCCTGATGGCCGTCGCGACCGCGGTGCAGCAGGTGATGAAATCCGCGGTCGCGCTCAACGCCGACCCGGCGGCAGACTCACCCACGGCGGCCAAGACCGCCTTGGAGGAGCTGCGGACGATGCTGCGCTGCTATCTCGAATCGGCGCTGGCCGCCTGAACCCATGCGAAGGCACGAGGACGCACGACCATGACCGAACCCGACACCGGCGCCGACACCGGCGCCCAACTGCGCGCCCAGTACGCGAACGAGGGCGGCTGCGCAGCCGTGTTCTCGCGGAAGGTGGCGGCCTACGTCGCCGCCCGACCCGACTACCCCGATGCACTGTTCGATGCCCTGCAGGCACTCGGCGTGCTGTCAAGCGACGAGACAGTCGCTGACATCGGTGCCGGCACCGGCCTGCTCACCCGATCGCTGCTGCCGCGAGCCTGCCTGGTCACCGCCGTCGAGCCCAGCGACGACATGCGCGCCGCCTGCGATGCGCAGTTGGCCGGCCACGGCAACTACCGAAGCCTGCGCGGCACCGCCGAGCACCTCCCGCTCGGTGACGCAAGCGTGGACCTGATCACCGCCGCGCAAGCCTTCCACTGGTTCGACATCGACGCCGCGCGGCAAGAGTTCCTTCGCGTGCTTCGCCCGTCGGGGCAAGTGGCGCTCGTCTGGAACGACCGCGTCCGGAAAGACCCGCTGCACGTCGCGATGGACGAGGTCTTCGCCGCCTACGGCGGTGCAAGGCGCGGCGCGATGCTCGCACACGAAAACCGCAGCGATGTCCCGCGGTTCCTTGGCGGCGCGCCGGCGCACGAGATCGACCTGCCGCATGAGCACCGGCTCGACCGCAACGGTCTGCGCGCACTCGCGTTCTCGCGCTCGTACATGCCCGACCCGGAGTCGGACGGCGGACGATCCGCAGCGCGCAACATCGATGCGATCTTCGAACGCTTCGCGCGCGATGACTGCCGCGTCGCGGTGCGATACCGCTGCGTCGCTTTTGTTGGCCGCCCCCTCGTGCCCTGAGGGAAATCGCCCAGGGCCCGGCGCGCGCGGAAGATTACGCTTGGCGTCATGAATCCGCAGTCCATCGACTTTTATTTCGACTTCTCGTCACCGTACTCGTACATCGCCTCGGAATGGATCGAGGCGCTCGCAGCACGGCATGGGCGCACGGTTCACTGGAAGGCGATCCTGCTGGGCGCGACCTTCCAGGCGGCCGAGCTGAAGAGCCCCGTGAGCTACCCGATCAAGCGCGAGTATTCGCTGCACGACTTCGAGCGTTCGGCGCGCTTCGCCGGCGTGCCGCTGAAAAACCCGGAGAAGTTCCCGATCCCCACGCAGAACGCCGCGCGCATCTTCTGGTGGCTGCAGGACAAGCGCCCCGAGACCGCAAGCCATTGGGCGCGGCATTGCCTGCGCGCCTACTTCGCGCGTGGCGTGGACCTGAGCGATGCGCAGCGGCTGGCCGAGCTTGCGGTCGAGTTCGGCCTCGACGCCGCCCAGGCCGAATCCGTCTGGAGCGACCCGCAGTGGAAGGCGCGGCTCAAGGCCGCCAACGACGCGGCGATTGCCGCAGGTGTGTTCGGTGCGCCTTTCTTCATGATCGACAACGAGCCCTTCTGGGGCAACGACCGCCGCACGCAGATCGAGCGCTGGCTCGAGAAAGGACCGTTCTGATGATCAAGTCCGCCAAGCAGATGGTCGAGGAGGCCGAGGCGCAGATCACCACGCACTCCGTGGCGAAGGCGCGCGAGCTCCACGGCCGGCCCGACGTGCAGTTCGTCGACGTGCGCGATGTGCGCGAATTGGAGCGCGAAGGTGTGATCCCCGGCGCCATCCACGCGCCACGCGGCATGCTCGAGTTCTGGTTCGACCCGAGTTCGCCCTACCACCGCCCCGAGTTCGGCGCCGACAAGGAGTACGTGCTCTTCTGCGCGCTCGGCTGGCGCTCGGCGCTGTCCACCAAGACGCTGCAGGACATGGGCGTGCCGCGCGTCGCGCACATCGGCGGGGGCTTCACGGCCTGGAAGGAATCCGGCGCGCCCGTGGCAGAGAAGGCGGCGAAGAAGCCCAAGGCGGATGGCGCCTGATGGATCTGCTGCCCTTCCTGCGCACGCAGGTGCATGCCAACCGGCTGGCCAACCATCGGCTGCACATGGCGATGGCAACCTTGTCGCGCGACGATTTCCATGCGCCGCGCGTGAGCTTCTTTCCGAGCCTGGCCGAGACGCTCAACCACATCCTCGCGGTCGACATTTACTACCTCGCCGCGCTGCATGGCGAGCCCGACATGGCAGCGCGGTGGGCCACGTTCGCGCCTTGCGGCACGGTGGGTGAACTGGCTGCAGCGCAGGCGAAGGTGGATGAGCGCTTCATCGCGTTGGTCGACGGCATCACGCCCGCGCAGCTGGACGAGGTGATCGATCTCGACCGCGGCACGCACATCCAGCGCGAGCGGCGCGGGCATGTGATCGCGCATCTCTTGAACCACCAGGTGCACCATCGCGGACAGGCCCACGCGATGCTGTCAGGCACGAATGTGAAGCCGCCACAGCTGGATGAATTCCTGATGCCCAGCGAGGCGCACTTTCGCGAGGACGAGGTGCGCGAGCTGGGCTGGACGGAGCGGATGCTGTTTCCCTGAGGTGAACGCCGGCCCGGCCTTCAAGCCCGCGGCACGGCTAACGCAGCCTCACCACCGTCACGCCACCGGCGCGCAAGGTCGCCGCCGTCTTCGCAGGCGTGTCCGCAGGCACCACCAGCATGGACACGGCCTGCAAAGGTGCAACTACGAAGGCCGAGGCGCTCATCAGCTTCTCGGCCGATGCGAGCACCACCGTCTCCGCCGCGCGATCAAGCAGCGCGCGCTTCACGGCTGCCTCCTCCGCATCACCAGTGCTCAAACCCGCCTTCGGATGCACGCCCGTCACGCCGAGGAAGAACAGGTCCGCCCGAAACCGGCTGGCCGCCTCGATCACGCTCGCGCCGACGTTCACCATCGAGTGGCGAAACAGCTTGCCGCCCAGCACGATGATGTCGATGTGGCGATGCGCCGCCAGCTCCACCGCGACGTTGGGGCTGTGCGTGACGACCGTGGCGCGCAGGTCAGGCGCGAGGTGCCGCGCGACCTGGAGGGCCGTGGTGCCGCCGTCGAGGATCACGACCTGCCCCGGCTGCACCATCGATGCGCCGTGGCGCCCAAGCGCCACCTTTTCCTGCACCGACACCTGCTCGCGCACCTTCAAGTCGCCCACCGCGAGCGAGGCCGGCAGCGCGCCGCCGTGCACGCGCTGCAGCTTGCCCAGTTGCGCCAGCTCCCGCAGATCGCGGCGGATGGTGTCTTCGGAAATGCCGAGTTCGTCGGCCAGGTCCTTCGCGACGATCTGGCCGTCGGCCGCCAGGCGGGCCAGGATGAGTTGCTTGCGTTGGGCGGTGAGCATGAAGGAGACAGTGAGGGGAACAGGGGCAGGCGCTTGCGTGGCGAAGTGCGGCATCTTATGATTGCACGAAACTGCACGAAATTACTTGAAAGCGCATGATGACTGGACACTCGACTCCCTCTGCTTCCGGGGCCGCCACACGCCCGCTCCTTGTCCTCATTGCCGGCCCCTACATGTCCGGCACCCACGGCGACCCGGCGCTCATCGCGCGCAACCGCCAGCGGCTCGAAAGCTTCGCGCTGCCCGTCTACGCCCGCGGCCACCTGCCGCTGGTGGGCGAATGGATGGCGCTGCCCATCATCGAAGCCGCGGGCGGCCGCGAGCACGGCGACGCGGTGTTCAACCAGTACCAGTACCCCGTCGCGCGGCGGCTGCTCGAACGCTGCGACGCGGTGCTGCGCATCCCCGGCGACTCGAAGGGCGCGGACATGGACGTGGCGCACGCTCGCGAGCTGGGCCTGCGGGTGTGCTTCGACGTGAGCGAGCTGCCGGATCGCCCGGTCGCCTGAGCGGCTCGACGCATCGCACCGCGCCTCATCGCAACTCACCGCGCGAGGGCGCTCGCATCTATAGTTGGCCTGCCAAGCAACCCGGCCCCGGGCTGCGGCAAGCACGTCGAGCCGTCCATGATTCATGTTCCCTTCGCAGGCCGCGTCCACGTCCTGCTCGCGATGGCCCTCGCGGCCGCCTGCGTTGCCTCGCCCGCTGCCGAGAAGGCGCCTGTCAAAGGCGCCAAAGAGTCGGCCAGGTCCGCGCCGAAGGCACCAGCGAAGTCAGTCGCCACCTCCGCCGCGTACAGCTACAGCATCGAGCCCGCCCCGGCCTGGGTGGTGCCGGCCCAGGAGAACCCGAACGCCGCCGTCACCGCGGCGCCGCTTCGCTACCGCGTGGTGGACGACCAGACCAAGGTCGAGGACAAGACGGCCACGATGTACAGCCATGTGGTGCGCGTGGTCGGCGACACGGCCGGCCTCGGCCAGGCGTCGCAGATCGAGATCGAGTTCGACCCGAGCTACCAGACGCTCGCCTTCCATCACTTCGACGTGGTGCGCGACGGCCGGCGCAGCACGCGGCTCGACCGCAAGCGCACCCAGCTCCTGCAGCGCGAGACGCAGCTCGAGCGCCGCATCTACGACGGCCGCGTCACCGCCTCGATGGTGCTCGATGACGTGCGCGTGGGCGACCAGATCGACTTCGCGTATTCCATTCGCGGCCTGAACCCGGTGTTCGACGGCCGCTTCGTGAGCATGGACTGGATGGTGTCGCACCGCGGGCCGGCAGCGCTCTACCAATTCCGCTTGCTCGCGCCCGAGTCGCGCAAGATCCACGTGCGCATCGGCTCGCCCGAGATCCGGTCCACGACGAAGGTGGAGCGGGGCGTGCGCGAGACCATCTACCGCCGCGAATCAGTGCCGCAGTTCCATGCCGATCCGGGCTCGCCTTACTCGGTGGTGCTCAGGCAGGAGCTGCAGTTCAGCGAGTTCGACGATTGGGCCGACGTGGCGCGATGGGGCGTGGGCCTCTTTGCGCCCGCGCTCAGCGGTGGTCCGGCGGTGGACGCCAAGGCCGCGGAAATCAAGGCGGCCAACGCCGAGCCCGAGCAGCAACTGCTCGCCGCGCTGCATTTCGTGCAAGCCGACGTGCGCTACTTCGGCACCGAGATCGGCCTCAACAGCCACAAGCCGGCCCTGCCGGACAAGGTGATCGAGCAGCGCTTCGGCGACTGCAAGGACAAGGTGTCGCTGCTGATTGCGCTGCTGCGTCGCCTGGACATCCCTGCGCAGCCGGTGCTCGTGTCCACGCTCATGCGCGGCCGCGTGGACGAGATGCTCGCGAGCCCGCTGGACTTCGACCACGTCATCGCGCGCGTCGAGCTGAACGGCAAGACTCACTACCTCGACGCGACGCGCGGCCACCAGACCGGCACGCTCGCCAATCGCGGTTCCATCGGCCTGGACAAGGGCCTGGTGCTCACCGCCGATGCAAGCGCACTGACCGCCTTGCCGAGCGCCGTGGACCGCGAACGCATGGCGGTGCACGACATCTTCCGCGTGCCGAACTTCGCCGAAGGCGCCACGCTGGAATCGCGCATCACCTACCGCGGCGACCTCGCCGAGGCGATGCGTGAATCGCTCGCGACGCACACGCTCGCGGACATGCAGACGCAGCTGAGCGCGTCCTACGCACGCGCCTACCCCAGGCTCACGAGCGCCGAGCCGATGACCGTGCTGCGATCGGACACGGATGATGCGGTGACCTTCGTGCAGAAGTTCAGCATCCCCGAGTTCTGGCGCTTTCCCGAGCAGCGCCTGCTGATCGGCGACATGGTGCACTGGAGCGTGATCGAGGCGCTGCGCTTTCCCAACGACACGCAGCGGCACGACCCCTTCGGCCTGCCCTTCCCGGGCGTGTTCCGCCATGTGAGCACCGTCGAGTTCGGCGAGGACGTGTACACCACGCCCAGCACGCAGAACATGAACGATGGCGACAAGCACTTCAACCTGCGCAACACGGCCGAGGTGGGCACGCGCCGCAGTGAGTACACGAGCGAGCTGCGCGTGACCGACGACCAGGTCGAGCCGGCCGACTGGGGCGCCTACACGGCGCAGGTCAGCAAGCTCGGCACGCGTGTGGGCGTCAGCGTGTCGGCGCCCGCGCTGAGCGCCGCCGGGCTCGACAAACTGCGTGCGGAGCTGCGTGACATCGACGACCGGGTGCGTGCGCAGAAGCTGACGCCGAAGACCCAGACGCAGTTCCAGTCGATCGTGAAACTGCGCGTGCTGAGCGCGCAGCTGGCGGCCGGGCGGCTGCAGCCGAACATCCGCGCACAGGTGCTCACGGCGCGCGGCATCCACTACGACAACCTCGGCCGCTACGACGACGCGGCGCGCGATTTCAAGCTCGCGCTCGAGCTCGCACCCGACGTGCCGGAGACCTTGAACGGCGCGGCGGTGAACGCCTTGCAGGTGAAGGACTACGCCGGCGTGATGACGCTCACGGGCAAGGTGCTGGCGCGCAACCCGAGCGACACCGAAGCGCGCAACACGCGGGCGCTGGCGGCCTACTTCAGCCGCGATTTCGCCGCGGCCAGGAGCGACCTCGACGAGCTGCTGAAAGACCGCGCGCAGGTGCGCCGCGGCTACCCGCTCGTGTGGCTGAGCCTCGCATCGCGCAACGGCGGCATCGACGTGTCCAAGAGCCACGAGTCCATCACCGACGACCAACTGCCCACGGAATGGCCGCGCGCGCTCGTGGATTGGTCGCGCGGCAAGGCGAGCGTGGACGCGGTGATCGCCGCGGCCAAGTCAGGCAGCGCGTCAGCCGAACGGCTGTGCGAGGCCTACTTCTACATCGGCGAGAAGTACCTCGCCGAAGGCGATACCGCGCGCGCGAAGGAGTTCTTCCAGAAAGCGGTCGACCAAGGCGTGACCGAGTTCATCGAGGACGGCTCCTCGCGGCAGCGGCTGGCGAGCTTGAAGCGCTGAGCAGAGGCGGCCTGAGGTGGGCCGCCCCTTGCAGCAGCGGGCCTCTCACACCGCGATCCGCACGGCCACGTCCCCACTCTTGCGGATCACATCCACGCCCACGTTGTTGTCGTAGCGTTGCAGCAGCAGATCGACGCTGCCTGAGCCCACACGCAGGTCACGCAGCTCCGCCCATTGAACGTACTCGGGCAAGCGTGGCGAGTGGAACGAGATGGTGCCCGATGGCGCGTCGATGTCCAGGCCGAGGCAGGACTGCAGCATGCTGAACACCGACGCTGCCGCCCAGGCCTGCGGTGAGCAGGCGACCGGGTACAGCGTCGGCCCTTCACCGGGGCGGCGAGGGAAGCCGCAGAACAGTTCGGGCAGGCGGTGCTGCGTGAAGTGCAGGCTCGCGTCGAAGAGGCCGGTCAGCACCTGCATCGCGCATGCGGTGTGGCCGTAGCGCGCGAGGCCGGCGGCGATCAGTGCGTTGTCGTGCGGCCAGATGGACCCATTGTGATACGACATCGGGTTGTAGCGCGCCTGGCCCTCGGCGATGGTGCGGATGCCCCAGCCGGTGAAGAAGTCGGGGCTCGTGAATCGCTCGGCCATGCGTGCCGCATGCTCGGCCGAGGCGATGCCCGTCCACAACGCGTGGCCGGCGTTGGACGAGGCCACGCGGCAAGGCTTCTTGTCGCCGTCCAGCGCGATGGCGTACATGCCCAGTTCCTCGCACCAGAAGGCCTCCTGGAACTTGCGCCGCAAGGTCTCGGCCTCGGCGATGAGTTTCGAGGCGCGTTCCGGCTCATGCAGGGCGGCGGCCAGGTGCGCGGCCATGTTCTTCGCCTCGAACACGTAGGCCTGCACCTCGCTCAAGGCGATCGGTGCGGTGGCCATGCGACCGTCCGCATGGAAGATGGAATCGTGCGAATCCTTCCAGCCTTGCTGCACCAAGCCATGCTTGCTGCGCCGCGCATATTCGACGAAGCCGTCGCCGTCCACGTCGCCATAGTTGTCGATCCATGCCAGTGCGGCCAGCACGTGCGGCCACAGCGTGCGGATGAAGTCGAGGTCGCCGGTGCGCTTGTAGTAGGCGCCGGCGAGCGCCACGAACAGCGGGGTCGCGTCCACCGTGCCGTAGTAGCGGCCGAAGGGCACCTCTCGCGTTTGTGCCATCTCGCTCTTGCGCGCTTCGTGCAGGATCTTGCCCGGCTCCGCATCGCGCTCGGGCTCCTCGCTCACCGCCTGCGTCGCCGCGAGGAAGGACAGCACGCCGCGAGCGAGCGCCGGGTCCAGCCAGAGCGCCTCGCGCGCGGTGAGGAGCCCGTCGCGCCCGAAGGTGGTCGAGTACCACGGCACGCCGGCATATGGGTAGGGGCCGGTCGGCAGCTCGGTGGTCAGCATCGCGAGGTCGGACGACGAGCGATCCAGCCACAGGTCCATCAACGGGTTCGATGTCTCGATGCTGCACTGCAGGCTTTGCTGCGAGTTGCGCACCTGCGTGTTCTGCCGGTAGGCGCTGTCGTAGTCGGGCGCGCGCTGGCGCGGCGCCTGGCCTTCGATGTCGCAACTCACCGTGCAGTAAAGGTGGAACTCCTCGCCCGGTTTGAGCGTGACCTGGAAGCGCGCTTCGTGCTCGTTCCACATTGTCGGCGCGGGGCTGAGCCGAATGCGGCTCGCGCGATGTCGGCCGTCGAGCCCGAGGTAGCCGAAGACGAGTTCGTCACGGTTGGTCTCAGTGGGCAGCATGTCGCCGCGCTTCTCGCGCCGCGAGCCGCGCACCTCGAACAGGTCCACGAAGTCGGCCTCGAAGCGCAGCGACAGCTCCAGCGTGGCGGGCTCCAGGCCGTGGTGACTGAGGCGGATGTGCTCGTAGCAGGCCGCATCACGCAGCAGCTTGGCGCGGAAGATGTGCACCTCGCCCTTGGGCAGGATCACGCGGTCATCCGCCATCAGGTCGGGGTTCATCAGCTCGACGATGAGCAGGTTGTTGCCTTCCTTCACGGTGGAGCCGAGGAACATCGGCCGCACGCCGTTGATGCCCAGCTCCAGGTGCGACAGGAAGCGCGTGTCCTCGTGGTAGAGCCCGAGGTCGCCCGAGCCCCAGGTGTGGATGTCGCCGAAGCGGTCGAACAGTGCGAAGGTGTCGTCGCTCTTGACGACCTGCGGGCTCTCTTCGACACGCGCGGCGGTGGCCGCCACGTACCACTGGTCGCCGATGCGGATTCGATCGCTCATGGGGTACTTTCGGTGTGGGTCTCGGGTGGAAGTCGGATGGCGTCGTGGGTCGGTTCAGCTCACAGCGCCTTGAGCGCCGGGCGCGTCTCGCTGTCGCTGTGCGCGTCGATCAGCGCCTGGTAGACCTGCACGTAGCGCTGCGCCATGGTGGCTGCGCTGAATCGCCGCTCGAACACCTCGCGGCAGCGCCATCGGTCGATTCGACCGATGTTGCGCGCCGCGGCAATGGCCTCGTCCTGGTCGTGCACGACGAAGCCCGTCACGCCATGCTTGAGCACCTCGGGCACCGAGCCGCAGGCGTAGCCGATGACGGGCGTGCCGCAGGCGAGCGACTCGATCATCACGAGGCCGAAGGGCTCGGGCCAGTCGACCGGGAAGAGCAGCGCCTTCGCGCGGCCGATGAATTCGTTCTTCTGCGCATCGCCGATCTCGCCCACGAATTCGATCAGCGGATGGTCGAGCAAGGGCCGGATGTCTCGTTCGAAGTAGGCATGGTCGGCCGCATCCACCTTGGCTGCGATGCGCAGCGGCGTGTTGCACGCAATCGCGATCTCGATCGCGCGGTCCACCCGCTTTTCCGGAGAGATGCGGCCGACGAAGGCGAAGTAGTCTTGCGCCGTCTGATGAAAGCGGTACAGCGACAGCGGCAAGCCGTGATAGACCGTGCCGCACCAGTTGGCCTTGGCCAGCGGCGCGCGCTGGCTGTCGGAAATCGACACGAGCGGCAGGGCCTGGAACTGCTCGTGCAGCGGCAGCAGGTCGGGCAGGTCGAGCCGGCCGTGCATGGTCGTCACGCAGGGCGTGGCGCAGCGCTGCGCGAGCGGGTAGTGCAGGAAGTCGATGTGCCAGTGGATGACGTCGAACTCTTGGGCGCGCGCGAACACATGGTCCAGCATCATCGTGTGGCGCATCACCCAGTCGGGCCGCGACGGGTCGGTGCGCAGGCTTCGCGCGCTCATCGGTTGCAGCCTCGCGCGGGTGACGGAGTCGGCGCTCGCAAAGAGCGTCACGTCATGCCCTTGAGACACCAGTGCTTCAGTGAGGTAGGACACGACACGTTCGGTGCCGCCATACGCCTTCGGCGGAACGCTTTCGAACAAGGGAGCGACTTGGGCGATTTTCATGGGTGGACGGAAGGTGCTTGCTTGCTGCACCGCGGCAATTCCGATGCCCGGCCTGTTGCCAGACGTACTCCCGGTGCAGCCTCGCCGGTGGCGCAGCCAGCGTGTAAGTTCTTCACACGGGTCTACCCGGCATCATGGCGGCGGGGCGTCGCCATGGCGTGGCGCGGCCTTGCGTTATGGTTGCGGCCTTGGATGACCACGGCTCACCGCCGACCGATGGAATGACCCACAGCAAGGCAGCGATCAGCTGGAGCGCAGGCAAGGATTCATGCCTTGCCTTGTTGCGAGCTCGCGATTCGGGGCTGGACGTGCGCAGCTTTCTCACCATGCTCGACGCTGACGGGCTCAGCAAGTCGCATTCATTGCCGCCGGATCTGATCGAGGCGCAGGTGCGGTCGCTCGGCGGGCAATGGATGCCGACGGTCGCGGCGCCAGGCCGGTATGCGGAGGTCTTCGCCGAGCGCTTGCGCGCCCTGCGCGAGTCGGGCCATGGCCACATGGTCTTCGGCGACATCGACCTGCAGGCGCATCGCGACTGGCTCGTGCCGATGTGCGAAGCGGCGGGCTTGCAGGCGGTGTTTCCGCTGTGGGGCATGGCGCGCAGCGCGGTGGCCCGCGAGGTCCTGTCGCGCAACATCCGCGCCACGCTCGTGTGCGTGGACACGCGCTGGCTCGATGAATCCTTTGCGGGCGCTGCTTATGACCAGGCGCTGATCGATCGCCTGCCGGCAGGCGTGTGCCCTTGTGGCGAAGGCGGTGAGTTCCACACCTTCGTGTGGGACGCGCCGGGCTTTGCCGCGCCGCTGGCCGTGGCGCCGGGGTTGAGGCGGCGCGTTGCATCGGTGCCGCCGCTCGCGCCCACCGAGCTCGTCTTCCAGGCGCTGGAGCTTGCTTGAAGCGCGCAGCACGGTGCGTGATGGTGTGGGGCACCACCAGCGGCGCGGGCAAGAGTTGGCTCGCCACCGCGCTGTGCCGCGTGGCCGCGCGCCGGGGCATCGACGTCGTGCCCTTCAAGGCGCAGAACATGAGCAACAACGCGCGCGTCGTCGCCGGGCCCGATGGCAGCTTCGGCGAGATCGGCTCGGCACAGTACTTCCAGGCGCTGGCCGCGCGTGTTGCTCCCGGCATCGACATGAACCCGGTGCTGCTCAAGCCCGAGCGCGACACCGCGAGCCAGGTGGTGCTGCACGGGCGCGTCGATGCAGCACTGTCACGCATGGGCTGGCGCGAGCGCAGTGCGCAACTCGCGGCCGCTGCCCGCGAGAGCCTTGGTCGGTTGGCCGCGAGGCATGAGCTCCTCGTCATCGAGGGTGCCGGGTCGCCGGCCGAGATCAACCTCGCCGAGCACGACTACGTCAACCTCGGCACCGCGCGCTGGGCGCGGGACGCGGGCGGTTTGCAAAGCCTCCTCGTCGCCGACATCGATCGAGGCGGCGCGTTCGCTCACCTCTTCGGCACGTGGTCCATGCTGCCCGCCGACTTGCGCGGCACGCTCGCGGGCTTCGTGCTGAATCGCTTCCGTGGCGACGCATCGCTGCTGGCGCCTGGCCCGCAGCAGCTGCAGGAGTTGACGGGTGTACCAACGATCGGTGTGCTGCCGATGAAGCGCGACCACGGCCTGCCGGAAGAAGATGGCGTCTTCGACGATCGAACCAGCGCATCCGGCGACGTGCGCCTGCGCGTGGCGGTCGTCGCCACGCCGCGCATCAGCAACCTCGATGAATTCCAGCCGCTCAAGCGCGTGCCCGGCCTGCGATTGACCTGGGCTCGCACGCCGGCCGAACTCGATGGCGCCGACTGGATCGTGCTGCCTGGTTCCAAGCAGGTGAGTGCCGATCTCGCATGGCTGCGGGCGCAAGGGCTGGATGCAGCGATCGTGCGCCACGCGGGCGCCGGCCGCGCCGTGCTGGGCATCTGCGGTGGCTTGCAGATGCTGGGACAGTCCTTGTCCGACCCCGAGGGCGTCGACGGCGAACGCTACGAGCATCGCGACGGCCTGGGCTTGCTGCCGCTCGCGACGCGCTATGCCTTCGCCAAGCGTGTGGTGCCGTGCCGGCTGAGCTTCGCCGAGCTGCACGACCCCTGGTCGACACTCTCCGGCGTCACTGCCGATGGCTACGAAATTCGTAGCGGCGTCACGCATGCTTCGGTCGACGCCGCCGTTGCACTGCGCGATGCGCGCGGCGAGCCCATCGGCTGGCAGCGGGGCCCGGTGCTCGGCATCTACGCGCACGGCTTGTTCGAATCCCCAGCCGTCATTCGGGCCCTTTTCGGCACGCAGGTGCCGTCGCTCGACGACGCTTTCGACACCATCGCCGACATGGTGGAAACCCACTTCGACCACGGCGCCCTGAACCAGCTGATCGGCACCACACGCCCATGACAACGTACGCCAACATCGGTCCTCAACGCATCGTCTGCCTCACCGAGGAGACGACTGAGTGGCTCTACCTGCTCGGTGAGGAGCACCGCATCGTCGGCATCTCCGGCTACACCGTGCGGCCGCGCCGCGCACGCGAGGAGAAGCCGCGCGTGTCGGCCTTTCTCGACGGCAAGATCGACAAGATCGTGGCCTTGCAGCCCGATCTGGTCATCGGCTTTTCTGACATGCAGGCGGCGCTGGCCGACAAGCTGATCCGCGCAGGCCTGAACGTGCTGGTCACCAACCAGCGCAGCGTGGAGGAGATCTTCGCGACGCTGCGCATGGTGGCGTCGCTCATCGGCGCGAGCGAGCGCGCTGATGCGTGGATCGCCGGGTGCCGCGCGCGGCATGCGCAGATCGCGTCATCCGCGGCCACATGGAAACGCCGCCCGCGCGTGTACTTCGAGGAGTGGGATTCGCCCATGATCAGCGCCATCCAGTGGGTGTCCGAGATCATCGGCATTGCCGGCGGCGACGACGTCTTTCCCGAACTCGCCACCCAGCGCATGGGCCGCGACCGCGTCATCCACGACGCGCTGGAACCAGCCCGCCGCAAGCCCGACGTGATCGTCGGCTCCTGGTGCGGCAAGAAGTTTCGCGCGGAGCATGTGGCCGCCCGCGAGGGCTGGCAGGACGTGCCGGCCGTGCGCGACAAGCGGCTGCATGAGATCAAGTCCTGCGACATCCTGCAGCCCGGGCCGGCGGCGTTGGTCGATGGCCTCGATCAGTTGCATCGCCTGTTAGCCGACTGGCAGATGCGCGCTGGCTGAGAGCCGGTCGCGCAACGTCGATCGCCGGCTGTTCGCTGCGCCATCTCGTGGGCCAGCGCCTGCATTGAGGGGTGGGCCCGCGCAGGGGCCGCTGTCATCGCGCGGCCTTCGTGAGGTCACGACAACGTCACATGCATTGAGGACCATGGGTGGGACACAAAGGAGTGGACCTCCCATGCATCGACTCGGAATCGTCGTCATCGGACGCAATGAGGGGGAGCGGCTGCGCCGATGCCTCGACGCTTTGCTTCGCATGTGCGCACCTTCTCTGCAGCTTCACATCGTGTACGTCGACTCAGGCTCGACCGACGGCTCGCAGGCTCTCGCGTTGCAACATGGAGCAGATGTGGTCGCGCTGGACATGACTCAGCCGTTCACCGCGGCTCGTGCCCGCAATGCGGGGCTTTGCCATTTGATGAAGAATGCTTGCGAAGTCGAGTTCGTCCAATTCATCGATGGCGATTGCGAGCTCATCGATGGATGGCTGAGCGCGGCAGCAGAGTTCCTCGGCGCCTGGGCTGAGGTTGCGTGTGTATGCGGCAGGCTTCGCGAACGGCACCCTGAGCGCTCCGTCTACAACCGGCTGTGTGATTTCGAATGGGACCGCGCAGCCGGAGACACCGAGGCATGCGGCGGCATTGCGATGATGCGCGTCGATGTTCTTCGCAATCTCGGTGGTTTTCGAGATGACATGGTGGCCGGAGAAGAGCCGGAGTTGTGCCAACGCATTCGCCGACACGGTTGGAAGGTGTGGCGCTTGCCGCAAGACATGGCGTGGCACGACGCCGCGATGACGAGGTTCCAGCAATGGTGGAAGCGGACCACGCGCACAGGCTTCGGCAACGCGCAGCGCCTGTGGCTGCTCCGAGCTGCAGCCGAGCGGAGCTTGGCAAGTCAGGTCCTGAGGGCGTGGTTGTGGGCGGCGCTGGTTCCCTTGGCGGTGGTCGCCGCCGTCTGCGCCGCTGGCCTGCCGGGATTGTTGCTGCTTGCTGTGTACCCGCTCCAGACCTTGAGGATGGCGTCGCGAATGGGTCGCACCTGGAGCCTCGCCTTGGAGCGGGCGTTCTTCATGATGCTCGGCAAATTTCCAGAATTGATTGGCCACCTCATGTTCCTGGCCGCCGGAAGAACGCCTAGCCGATCCCCAAGGTTCGACTACAAGCAGTCCTGATCGACAAAGAGGCAGGGTGGTTGCCTCACCCCGCAACGCGCCCCAGCATGTCCGGTGTCTCCATGTGTCACGAACATGCGCAGCGTCGGGCGCGAGCGTGCGCGACGGCATTTTTTCACGGCATTCGTTCACGTTCATTCGCAGCGGCGCAGGGCCCGCGCAGGCTCCGCGAACATCGCACCTTTCACGGCCCATTTCACACCTTGCGCACTCAAGCGGTGCGGCACCATGCCGATAAGTAGTCCTCGTTCCCTCGAAAGATCATCGGCATGCTCTCCAACCTCAAAGTCGGCACCCGCATGGGCCTGGGCTTCGGCGTCATCCTCGCCGCCGCTGCGTTGATGGCGGCCGTCGCCTTGTTCCAGTTCGCGCGCTTCAAGGGCGAGTTCGACCACGTCGCACTGCGCACCGTGCCATCGCTCGAGTCCTTCTCGGCGATGGACCACGACCTGCAGGAGATCCGCCAGGCGCAACTGCAGATCCTCGTCGAGTTCGACATGGACGTGCGCAAGAAGCAGCTCGCGCGCGCCACGCAGGCCTTTGCCGCGCTCACCAAGCACCAGGCCGACCACAAGTCCTTCATCACCGACGGCGCGTCGATGGCGCTGTGGCAGGCCATTGACGAGAAGCTGGCCGCGTCCAAGGCCGCCTTCGCCCGCCTCGAGCCCCTGGCGCTGGAGATGTCCAAGGCGCAGGACCTGCGCGGCGTGGTCACCGGCGAAGCCGCTGCGGCCGGCGAGGCGCTGAGCCAGGCGGTGCAAGCGGCGTCGGCCCACAACGTGAAGCTGTCGCGCGGCGCGGTGGAGCAGGCCCACGATTCCTACAACGCGGCGCTGATGATGGTGCTGGTCGTCACCGCGGCCATGGTGCTCGGCGGTGCCGCCATCGCGTTCACCATCACCCGCGCCACGCTCAAGCCGCTGCGCGAAGTCATCGACGCTGCCGCTCGCGTGGCCGCCGGCGACTTGTCGAGCGACATCAAGGCCGAGGGCCGCGACGAGCTCGCGCAGCTGATGCGCTCCTTCGCCACCATGCAAGACGGCCTGCGCCGCATCGTGCGCGAGATTCGCCAGTCGAGCGAGATGGTCACCAATGCTGCGGGCGAGATCGCCAGCGGCAACCAGGACTTGTCGGGCCGCACGGAAGAACAGGCGGCCAGCCTGCAACAGACCGCCGCCTCCATGAGCCAGCTGACGACGACCGTGCAGCAAAGCGCCGGCACCGCGCACCAGGCCAACGAGATGGCCATCGGCGCCGCATCGGTGGCCGGCCGCGGCGCGGAAGTGGTGGACCAGGTGGTGTCCACCATGGGCCAGATCAGCGCCTCGGCACACAAGATCGGCGAGATCATCAGCGTCATCGACGGCATCGCCTTCCAGACCAACATCCTTGCGCTGAACGCCGCGGTGGAAGCTGCACGCGCCGGCGAACAAGGCCGCGGCTTCGCGGTGGTGGCGGCGGAAGTTCGCTCGCTGGCCCAGCGCAGCGCGCAGGCCGCCAAGGAAATCACCCAGCTCATCCAGGAAAGCGGCCAGCGCGTGGAAAGCGGTTCGCGCCTCGTCGACGATGCCGGCAAGACCATCCAGGAAGTGCGCCGGCAGATCCAGCAGGTCACGACCATGGTGGGCGAGATCCACACCGCGACGGCCGAGCAATCGGGCGGCATCGTGGACGTGAACAAGGCCATCGGGCAGCTGGATGAATCCACCCAGCGCAACGCGGCGCTGGTGGAAGAGGCCGCGGCTTCGGCCGAAAGCCTGAAAGACCAGGCGCGCCACCTGACGCAGCTGACGCAATCGTTCAGGCTGCCGACCAGGATGGAAGTGGTCTAGGCCACTGCCTGGGGGCGGGCCACGTTGCCCGCCTGGTCACACCATTGCCGTTCGGCCTGGGGTCTTCACTCCGTCGCCTTGACCCGCCCATCGGGCAGCGGCAGCTCGATCGGCTTCACCTCGACCTTCGCAACGCCTTGCGCCTTCTCCAGGCCGATCTGCTTCGCAGTCGCGGGCGAGACGTCCACGATGCGGCCCTTCACGTACGGCCCGCGGTCCTGGATCGTCACCGTGGCGCTCTGCCCGGTCTCCAGGTTCGTGACCCGCGCCCGCGTGCCCAGCGGCAGCGTCTTGCTGGCCGCGTTGTCGTCGGCGGGGTCCATGCGCGTGCCGTCGGCCATGACGCGGCCGTTGAACTTGCGCGCATAGAACGACGCCTTGCCCACGCGTTTGCGGCCGGACAGGTCCAGATGCGGCTTGGCCGGTTGCGAGGCCGCCGCGGCCGCGACCTTTGCCGCGGGCTGCGTCGCCGCCGGCCCCACCTGCACATCCGCGCAAGCCGGCGTGCCGATCCACGAAATCGCGGAGAGGGCGAAGGCGATGATGCGGCGGGACGGTCGGAACTTCATGTGCTGAAGTTTGCGTCCCGACAGTGCGGCTCGCCGTCGGCGCCCCGCGCAATGCAGCGTAGGACGCGGCGATGCATCACTCCTGACAGGTTCTGACAGTAGCGCTGCCTAGCATGGCTTCACCCCATCCTGACAAGCGCCAGCCATGAACGAACTGTCGAGCATCCCCGCCACCGCCCGCTGCTGGATCGCCGTTGCATCCGCCGAACACGTGAGGCGCGGCCGCACAGAGGGCTTCATGCAGGTCTGCCACGGCAAGGGCGGGCCGCTGCGGCGCGTGAAGCCCGGCGACCGCGTCGCCTACTACTCGCCCACCGAAACCTTCGGCGGCAAGGACCGCCTGCAGGCATTCACCGCCGCCGGCATCGTGCAGGACGCGCCGCCGTACCAGGCCGACATGGGAGGTGGCTTCCAGCCGTTTCGCCGTGATGTGTGGTGGTTCGACCTCGACCGGGCGCCCATTGGGCCTTTGCTTCAGGGCCTGAGCTTTTCGCGCGGCAGGCCGAACTGGGGTTATGCCTTGCGCCTGGGCCTGTTCGAGGTGACCGGCGAGGACATGCGGCTCGTGGTGCAGGCGATGGGGGCGGAGGCTGCGTAGATGACTGCCCCCATGCCGCGGACTAAAGTGGCGGCATGGCGATTCACCGATCCGGGCCCGGCATGCACGGCCGCCGCCGCGCATGCGTGCTGTTGATGGCGTGGCTCGCGGCTCCCTCGGTGTCGCGCGCCGAGACGTGGTCACCCAGAAGTTTCGGCAACGACGGCGCGCTCGATTGGGTCGAGCAGTTTCTACAACGTCCCACGTCCGACTTCCTCAGCGTCACGCTGGCCCAGGGGGTCGGCGGCCGACTCATCCCGCGATTCGCGGGCGAATCCGTGGTTGCGGCGTCGGAAGTCGTGGCGGCGAGCTGGGGTCGGCCCTGCAGCGATTTCCCGATCGAGCTCATCGTCCTCGTGGCCAACGCGAGGCTCAAGATGCGTGCAGCCTCCCCACTGGCTCGCACGGCGTTGAACGGCGTGCTGGGCCCGGCCTCGGAGCTGCGCCGCCTGTGGGCCCTGGACGTGGAGGGGTTCGCCAACTGGCAAGACAATATGCGTCAACTGATCGAGCGCCTGTAGCCACCCCCGGATGCCCCCGACATGCGATTGCCGCGATTGTTTCTTTCCCTCCTGTTCTTCGTCCTCTGCAACCCGTGCGCGCAAGCGGCGGAGCCGTTCACCAACTTCAACGTCGTGCTTCTCCAGCCGGGCGACGTGCTTGAAGAGCGGGTGGCAAGCGTCGATGCGATGGCGGAGTACATCAAGGCCGTCCAGTCGGCTGTGCGGGAAGCGGTGGTCGCGAGCGGCTCGAAGCAATCGGTGGGCGGCTTCATCGTGGTGGCGGTTCGACCAGGCTTGCAATCGAAGGTCTGGCTGGACTTCGACACCTTGGTCGACCTGGAACTTCAACGGCAGATCGCCGGCAAGATTCAAGCGCTCCCGCCCTTCGAGGCACGCAAAGGCCCCGTGGTGTTCGCGCTCAAGGTCGGCTTGTGGGGCGGCAGGGAGTCGAAGCGCATTGCCCCGGCCCCTGTCGAGTGGAAGAGTGCTGCACGCGGTGGCGAGCGGCTGGAGGTGGGAGCGCTTGTCGAGAAGCTCTGGAAGGAATAGGGCGCTCGCCATCCCTCACTGCGCCCGCGCGCTGACCGACCAACTCGGCGGCCAGCGGCAGAAACTCGACTCCTCCGACCGGCCCCACTCGCGAATGCGATAGAGCATCGCCTCGGTCGGTGCACGCATGCGCTCGCCGTGTGATGCGTACGCAGCAAGCGCGGATCGGCACGGGCGATCCAGGTTGTCGGACAGCGCGAGCGTCACGTACATCGCGTTGACGGCATCGCGCTGTCGGCCGGCGAGGGCGCTGGCGATCGCGAAGGTGGTCCAGTCGTCCACGCGCGAGCCGGGCAGTTGCGGATCGTTGAGGGTGAGTGCATGCAAGGCCAGCTGGCGCGCGAGTTCGGCCTGCGCGGGGCGCTGCTTCAGCAGGTAGAAGGCGAAGTTGCCGGCGACCTCGCGGTCGAGCGGATTCGCACCGAAGGCCCGCGCCTGCAGGGTCAGGGCGCGCCTCACGTTGCGCTCGCTCCAGAAGGCGGCTGACGCAGCCTCGTTGAGGCGCCTGGCCTCATAGGGCGCGACGCGGATGCTTGACAACGCGTCATCCGTGTTCACGCGAGAGCTGCGCGCCGCGCTGCGGATGTCGTCCTCGCGGCCGGACATGTCGGCCTGCGCCGCGAGGTGCAGCACGCGCAGAACCTGCCGCTCGGCGTGCTGCGCAATGCGTGGCACGTGCGAGGTGATCAGCTCGTAGGAGCGATCCGAGAAATCGTCGGGCCAGCGCGTGGCGGCCACTTCGTCCGCCACCGGCGGCGCGCTGACAGTGGGCGACGGGATGACGGAGGCGAGCGTGACCGACGGCGGTGGAGAAGTGGGCGCGGCGACCGGCGCGGGTGCTGGCGTCGGCTGCGCGACGGTGCCTGCCGCCGGTCCGAAGGGCGGCGCTGACGCGAGGGCGGGGTTGGTGGCGGGAGCGGCCTTGACGGGTGGCGCTGGCTTGGGTGTCGGCTGCTTGGGCGGCGTGGCCTTGGCCATCAGCACGGGCTTGGGCGCGGCCGCCGTGGCACGGTCATGTCGCACTGTCGCGGCTTTGGCCTCGCGTGATGCGACGGGTGCATGCACGGCGGTGCGCGATCGTGGCGCCGCGGCGGCCAGTGCGGACGGATGTGTGCTCGGCTTCGCGGGACGAGCTCGCGTGGCCTTGGGCGAGAGCCACGACTCGCGTGCCGGCGCCTGCACCGGTGCGGTCGAGACAGCGACACGCGATTCGCCGGGCGCCCCTGAAGCCGAAGCTCCCGTGCCATTCGATGATGGCGCAGGGGCCACGACTGCCGCAGCCACCACAGGCGCCGGCCCCATCGCCGAACTCGCAGCAGGCGTCACGCTTGCCACAGGCGCCGTCACGACAGCAGGCGGTTCAACAGCTTTCGCCTCGGCCTTTGGCGCCGGCTGAACAACCGCTCGCGCAGGCGGAGGCGGCGCGGCAACACGTGACACCCGCGGCGCCACGTCCCCATCCGCCTGCCGCCATGCATGCAAGGCCTGCCCGAGCAGCGGCGCCCCCAGTGCCCCCGCCGCCACGGCAGCAGCGAACCAGGGCCAGCGAGGCGCACTCTTGCGCGGCACCGCATAGGGCGCCGACCCTGGCGCGATCGCACCCAACGACACCGGCACCGGCACCGCAATCCGCGTCACCGGTGTCGGGGAATTCACCGGCGCCATGTCCGCCTCGAGCGCCAGCGTCCACCCGCGCGCCAGCGATGCAACAAGCTCGTCATCGTCCAAAGCCTGTTCGGTCAACCCGATCAGCGCCCGATGCGGCCGCGTTGCAGGAAGCGGCCCGTGGTGGATGTCGAACAGCCGGTTCACCAGCACCTGCGCCTGCTCGCGACGCGGCACGTTCCAGCCGCCGCGCGCGCTCACCGGCAGCATGGGCAGCATGCGGTTGAGCATGGCGGCCAGACTGAAGATGTCGCAACGCCAGTCGAGATCGCGCGTGGGCTGCAGGTCGCCCTCGCGGCCGGCCTCCAGCGCACGCAGCAGGCGTGGCGATTGGTAGTCGTAGTCGGCCTGGTGGCCGATGGGCAGCGCCGTGACGAGGCTCTCGCCCGACACCAGCGAGAACGCGAAATCGATCAGCGTGACCTGCGCGAACAAGGGCCGCAAGGTCTGGTCGCCCGCGTACGGGTCGAAGTCCGGCGGACCGTACGGAATGCAGACGTTGTCGGCCTTCAGGTCCAGGTGAACGAGGTGCAGCTCGTGGATGGCATCGAGTGCGATGAGGCAGTGCTGAGCCAGCGCCCACCAATGCGCGCAGTCCTCGAACACATGCCGCAGCACGCGGCCGTCGCGTTCCACCGGCAGCAGCGTGGCCCAGTGGTCCACGGTGATGCCGGCGTCGTAGGTCTGCACGAGCGCGGGCCGGTCGGCCGAGCCGCGGTCGAACTGCACCACGTCGGGCACGGGCCCGATGCGGTGGCCCACCAGCCGCGCGAGGATGCGCCACTCGCGCTCCGTCCAATGCCGGAAGTCGCCCTCGTCGGTCGACAGGAAGCGCTTGGTGTAGCGCCGCCGTTCGCCGGCCAGCGACGGCTCGCGAAACACCTCGACGTGCTCGCCCGTCATCATCTTCAGCCGCTCGCGTCCGAAGACGCGCTCGATGTCCGCGGGTTTCATCGTGGGGTCCTGTCGTTGTGGACGAGACCGCGCAGCCATTGGGTGCGGTGCCCGGCGAGCGGCTCGCGCCGAAGCAGCAGCACCGTCGCGTCGTCGGTGCTGCCGTTGGCGCGCGCCTGCGCCACGATCTCGTCGCAGTGCTGGGGAAGCGTGGCGGGCCGCGTCAGCAGCCGCTGCCATTCCTTGGGTGCGATGAACTTGTGGATGCCGTCGCTGCAAACGAGCAGCAGGTCGCCCTGCTCGATCTCGGCGAAGGTGACGTTGGCGCGCGCGACCGCGCCGTTGCCCACCATGCGCGCCGGATCGTCGGGCGAGCCGCCCGGTGGCGGCTGTTCCCCGAGGTGCTCGAAGGTGTCGTCACGCGTGAGTGCGCGCACCGCGCCGCCATCGGACGTGCTGCAGTGGTACACGCGGCAGTCGCCGACCCACGCGATGAGCCAGCGCGAGGCGAAGGCGTTGACGGGCGCGCACAGCGCCATCGTCGCCGCGCCGGGCTGCTGCGTCACTTCGGCGATGCGTTCGGCGATGGCGCGATCGGCCGCCTGGATGGCCGCGCGCACCTCGCCCTCGCCGAGGCGGTGGCCGCCGAGCGTCGCATGCAGGTGCGCCACCAGCCGGCGGCTCGCGAGCGACGCCATGGCGCCGCCGCCCACGCCGTCGGCAACGACGAACAGCGGGCTGCCTCGCGCGAGTTCGCTGTGCGCGTCCTCGTTGACGGCATGCACGCTGCCGCAGGACGACGCCGCCGCGCAGGCGACGCGGCCGAAGAGCAGGGTGTGGATCACCTCGCGCACGTCCGGCGGTGCGGGCACGGTGGAACGCTGTCCTTGAGAGGCGCTGGGGTCCAGCGGCGTGATGATGCTCATGGCGTGCCTTCGTCGTTGTCCTTGTCGTGGCTCAGTCGTCGCGCCGTGACAACGTCAGCGTGCACGCGTGGCCATCGGGTTGCATGGCGCCGAGCACCATGGTCTGCCCGGTCTTCCAGGCGAAGCGCGAGCCCACGGCAAACGGCACGCCGTCGACGATGACGCCGTTGTCGCCGTGCACGATCACCTGCGCGCCGCTGTCGTCCAGCGACACGATGTCCAGGTGGTGGCCCGACACCAGCTCGTGCGCCCGGCCGATCACGATCGACTGGTTGCGCGAGCGGCCGACGGTGACTGGCAGCGACGCCGGTTGAAGCTCCAGCGTGCGCAAACCCGTCGCGCCGCGGGCGGTGATGAGCAGGCCTGCCCTGGCCGAGTGGATCGGGGTGAGTGGTGTCTTGGGCGCTGCAGCGCCTCCAGCAACCGTCCCAACCGCGGCAATGGGCGTCACGCGCGCCGACAGGTCGATGAACGGCGAGCGCAGCGACAGCGACGGATAGTCCGCAGCAGGCCCTTCGGCATGCGCGGACAGCACGACACGCGCGCCGTTCGACAGCACGATCGTGGCGGCCGGCTGATCGCCCACCGGCGGCATGCAGCGCTCGACGCTGCCGCCGGCCGACTCCACGCGGATGCCGTTGGTCGAGCCCGCATCGGTCAGGTGCCATGCGCCCTGGTCCAGCCACATCTCGGCGTGGCGGCGGCTGGTGTAGGTGCCGTTGACGCGGATGTCGCAGCCCGCGTCCTTGCCGATCAGGTAGCGACGCCCGGCGGTCACGCCATGCAGCACGACGCGGCGGCGGCCGTCGGTGTCCTCGATGTCGAAGTCGCAGCGCTGTCCGGTCATGTGCGTCGTCGGCGTCGCCCCGGTCGGGCTGGTGGCGGCGGCACGCGCGCCGCTGTCGCGCTCGGTCCAGCGGCCGACGATGCTCACGCGGTAGGCGCGCGTGGTGGGCGCAGGCGTGGCGGTGCGCAACGCGGCAAGCAGTTCGCCGTACTCGCTGTCCGCTTCGCTCTCGCCTTGCGCGTCGGCGTCCAGCAGGCCGGCGAACTGCGAGAGGTCGAGGGCCGCGGCATTGGGCAGCGCACCGATCACCTCGCGCGCCAGATAGCGCTTGACCTGCTCGGGCTTGAACTCGTGCATGAACTGGTGCAGCAGCTTGCGCGCCTCGGGCGAATCCGCGCAGGACACGTGGATGGACGTGAGCAGGAAGCGGTCGTGGTCGGCGATGGCCAGGTGCAGGCGCACATGGCTCGCGACGAAGTGCTCCAGCTCATCGCGGATGGCGCCCACCAGCGCCGCGTAGAAGCCGAGGTGTTCGACAGGCATGGTGCTGTCGGCAGGCCGCGCCGCCTGTGGCGGCGTGGAGCGCCCGCCCGTTGCCATGGCGGGCTCGCTGCGCGGAAGGTCGCTGCGGGCGAACAGCCCGCCGGTCTTCTGAACGTGTCCCAGCACCCAGTTCTTGATGGTCATGGTGTCAACTCCGATAAGCAAAGACGAGCGTGACGAGAGGGCCCGCGGCGCGCGAGTGGCGCACGCGGGGAATGTCTGAAAGGCCGTAGCGCGCGATGTTGTCCATGAAGCGCGCCCAGGGCTCGCGCACCGCATCGCCAATCCGAACGCGCTCTTTCAGCGCTGGCAGCGACAGCTCGATGAGCACCGCCACGCGCGCCACGTCGCCCACCATGGGAATGGCGCGGCGCAGCGCGTCTTCAGCATCGGCCAGGCAGTGTGCGAAGGGGCCGTTGAAGGTCCACACCAGCGGCGCGGGCAGCGCGTCCTGTGCCGGCGCATGGCGTCGTGTGGGACGCGGCAGTTGTCGAGACTGCACGGTCTTGTTCATGGTGCCCCTCCCGACATGGCGGGAATGACGCCGAGGCGCCGGCCGACGATCTGCATCGCGATCTCCGCCGACGGGTTCGGACCGTGGTCGCCCGCGCCATGGACCTGCCCGCTTTGGGCTATCCAGTTGCGCTCGGTCAGCACGGCGATGGCCTTGGTCCACGGGCCGCCGGTGGTGTCGCCGCGGAAGGCCGCGACGTACCACTTGTAGGGGCGCAGTGAGCTGCAGGCCGGGTCCTTGGTTCGAGATTGCGCATCGCCGCGGCAGCGATGCGCGATCTCGTCGAGCGAGATCCCGTCGCTCGGAAAACTCGGCGTGCCGGTCTTGCCTGCGAGCCACGCGATGTGCTGGCAGGCCTTGGCATCGAACACCTGCTCACAGGCCGTGCGTGCGGTGCCGTTGCGGTGGCTGTACGACAAGCCGTCGAGGATGACTTCGGCGGCGTCCTGCGACACCTGGTTCGGCTCGTGTGGCGGCACGCTCCAGCGCAACACCGCCGCATCACGTGCCACGCCGGCGCCCACGCCCCGCACGGCATCGACGAGGTGGGGACGCGTCAGCTCCAGCTGCCCGTTCGCCGCTGCGGCGAGCGTGCTCATCATTCCCGCCACGCCGAGTGCGCTGGATCGCGCGTGGCCTTGTCCCCATCCTTCGGCAACGACATCGACCACCGAGCCGCCGCGGCACTTCTCCCAGTCGTCCTCGCTGCGGCGGTGGCCGTCGGTGCCGGCGGCGCAGCGGCTCACGATGCTCGGGCCCAATGCGAAGCGCGGCGCCAGGTGCATGGGCGCCGAGAGCTTGCCGCCCGCGGGCTCGCTCATGAGCCGCCCGAAGGCCACGGGCAGGGACACCGGCGGGTGATCACGAACGAGCTCGCCGCCGAGCGCGCCACCAAAGGCGCCACCAAAGGCGCCACCAAAGAGAAGGTCGCGCTTGCCGCAATCAAGCCGCGCTTGCACGCAGTCGGCGTTCCAGCCGAAGGCCATCGCCATCGCCTGCACCTCCCACGGCCGGCCGCAGTCGGCGAAGTTCCTGTCCGAGCAGAACATGCGGTCAAGAAAGCGCGCCGAGTCGGAGCGCATCAGCTGCCCGCGCAGGCTGTCCATGGCGGGCACCGCGCCCGGTTTCATCGCCTTGCGTTCGGCCGCGAGCCATGTCGGCCCGACGTCGTGGTTCGCGAGGAAGGCCGCGGCCATGATGGGCTTGATGGTCGAGGCCGGCATCGCGTCGTGGAACACGGCGGGGTTGAGCAGCGCATCGGGCCGGTACTGCACGGGGTAGGGCAGGCGCGAGTCGCAATGCGGGTCGCGGCCCGGGCCGTCGTACTCCTGCCGCGTGCATGGCGACAAGGCGCCGGCCAGCGCCTCGATGCGGCCGCTCTTCACGTCGATGACGGCCACCGCCGCCATGCGCACCATTGCGCCCTCGAGCAGCTTGTGGCCGATGGGCTGGCCCTTGTCTTCGGCGCGCTGGATGTCGAGCGCGCGGCACACGTCCTGCCGGCCGGTGTAGCAGGCAGCGGTCTTCTGCGCGAGCGATTGCATCGCGGGGTCGATCGTGAGATCGATCGAGAAGCCCGCGTCGACCGGCGTGCCGTCGAGCGCGACGCGGTTGGCATGCCTGTTGATGGTGTTCGCCGCCGTGGGGTCCGGCGGCAGCTCGGTGAGTTCGCGGTACAGCGCACCGCTCGGCTGGCGCAAGGTGTCCAGGGGCTGCAGCAAGGCGAGCAGGGACGGCGGCACCATCCAGCGCGCATCGTTGACCGAAAGCTCGGGGCTGGGCTCGCCGGGCAGGGCGGCGAGACCGATGCCGACGCGTGGCGTGCTGGCCGCGGCAGATGCGGGGGCCGGCATGCCACCGCTCATGGCCGGCAGCACGCACACCCGCTGCGCCGAGCGTGCGCCGATGAAGTGCGAGGGCGCGTCGCCGGCGTCGTGCGCCCCAAGGTAGATGCAGCCCGCCACGCCACCCCACGGATTGCGCCGTGCCACCTGGTGCGGCGCGATCTCCATCACCTGCTCAGGCTGCCAGCGCGCGACCACGCGGGCCGATTCGGTGCCGCGCCAGGCGAGCACGTCCAGCATGCGCGCATCGGCCCGCGACAGCGCGGCCAGCGCGGCGGCCAGGTCGCCGCAGCTCACCTTGAACTGGCGCCCCGGGTACTCGGGCGCTTCGACGCTGCTGCCAAGCACGCCGCGGGCGCGGTCGAACCAGCGCGGCAAGTCAAGGCCTACCGGCCGCTCGACGCGGGCATTGGCGCGGCTGCTGAACTGCAGCAAGGCCTGGTCCAGCGACGCGAGCTGCGCGGCGATGCGCTCGGCCTGCGACGGGCCGGCCGCACGCCACTTTGCGTCCCATTCAGGCTTGCACGAAGGCAGCGCGGCAAGCACCTCGGCACCGCTGGTCGATGCCGCTACCGTGCCCTCGCGCCGCAGAACCGCCTGCTCGAAGGTCTTGAGTGCGGCGAGGTGACGCACGCTGATGTAGCGCTCGCTGCGTTCATTGGCGGACTGCACGGGGACTGCCGATGGGTCGGCCGGCCGCACCACCGCCACCAGCAGCACCATGCCCAGCATCACCGGCAGCACCGCCACGCTCGCCGCGATGGCGAAGGACAGCAACGAGCGGTGGCGGCGCTCAGTCATCACGCCTTCCTTGCGGCAGATCGACGTTGATGCACAGCGCGAGGAAGGCCATGTTCACGACCAGCGAGGTCATGCCGAAGCTGACGAACGGGAATGTCACGCCGGTGAGCGGCAGCACGGCCATGTTGCCGGCCACCGTCACCGCGAGCTGGCACAGCGTGAGCACCACCCACGCCACGCCGATCCAGCTGAGAAACGCCTGGCCGTCGATGACGGTGCGGCCCGACGACATGACGAAACGCGGGTCGCCGCTGGTCACGCGGCCGTGGTGGCGAACGAGCCGGTGCAGCCACAGCGCGCATGCGAGCGATGCCGTCCAGGCGGCCATCACGCCGAACATGCCGACGATGGCGGTGAAGGTGTAGTCGCTGTGGATCTGTGCCGGCACGCCGGTGCAGCCGCCGGCCGGTGCGTGGCCGCACCAGGGGACGGTGCCTGGCCCGAAGCCTTCAGGGGGTGCCGCGTGCTGGAACCACTGCACGAGCGCGAGCTGGTCGTTGGTGGAGGCGAGCGGCGCGGCCAGGCTCTCAAGCCGCGTGGCGGTGAGTGGGTCGATGGTGCCGAGCTTGAACAAGGCGGTGGTCGTGCCCGCGATCCACGCCGCGAACAGCACGACGGCGAGCATGAATGCGAACCACCCACTGCCCCCGCGCTGCGTCCACCACATCGCGACCGACGCGGCGATGAAGGCACCCGCGCCGTAGCCCGCGATGAGCAAGGGGCCCATGTCGTGCGTGACGAGCATCAGGCCCAGCAGCACCAGCGCCACGAAGAGCAGCGGCGCGATGTAGCGCAGCATCGAGCCGGCGGGCGCACCGGAGCGCGCCATGCGTTCGGCCAGCGGCCCGCCGCGCAGGAAGAAGAACCACGCCGCGCCGACGATGACCCACACGCGGCCGAGCTCCGACGTGAACTGGCGCATGTTGGCGAGCGGCACGCCGACGCCGGCCGCGAATGCCGCGGCGGCGACCACGAGCATCCCGAACGCGGCGAGGCTTCCCATCTGCCGCGTCGCGCCGCCGGCCAGCTCGCCGACGATGGCGAAGGTCCAGGCCATGGCGCGCGCGAGTGGCTGCCGCAGGAACAGCATCACGCTGAACACCGTCATCCCGAGCCACAGGTGCCCCTGGTGGTACAGCGCGAGGTAGCGGTTGCCGAAGTGGCCGTGCGCCGACAGGTCGAGCAACAGCAGCCAGCCGAGGCCAGTTGCCGCCACCAGGCCGGGGTAGCCGATCCGCGTGCTCAAGGTCTGCGGCCGCGGTGCGGGGCGCGGGCTGCGTGCGGCAACCCATGCCAGCAGCATTAGCGCGGCGCCGGCCATTGCGATTACGAGGTTGGAGGGTGTGCTTCGGAACATTGGCTCCGCGCGCCCCGGGTCGAACACGCGGCTTGCGCTGAACGGCGAGGGCACGCGCGCGGCCCATGCCGCGGCGGCCCAGGCGGCCAGCGCGAAGGCGACGCCCAGGGCAGGTCGCAACCGGCTGCGGCTGGCCTTGACGAACAGGAGACCCAGCAACATCGCCGCGGCCCATTGAAGACCGGCGTCCGGCCACAGCGCCTGCACGGCTTCGTTCTTGCGTGCATTGAGTGCAGACAGCCGCGCATCGGCCATCACCGCCGATGCATCGGACAAGGATTGCGACAAGCGCTGTCCGCAGGCGGGCTGCGTGCTGGTTGGTGCAGTCGCCGCTGCGGTGATACGGACCGGCAGGACTGCAGAGCCGGCGAGCGCCGCGGTCGCGCCATGGCCGTCGAGCGCGGCGGCCAGCAGAAGCACGGCGTTGGCGCGGGCGACTTGTTCCGAGGTGTCGTTGATGCTGGCAGCGTCGGCAGCGGGTGTTGCCAGCGCGGCAAGCACCACCCGCGTGGCGCAGGTGAGCGGCACGGGGCCATGCGCATCGTCTGGGCTCAAGCGGAAACGCGTGACCAGCGGCGTGATGTCGGATTCGACGGCCGCGATTTCATCGGCCCCGCTGCGCACACCCCCCTCGCCGTCGTGCTGTTGTTGCGCGAGCAATCGCACGCGCTCCTCGGCGGCGAGCACCGGCTGCGCGAAGGCCGCGTCGGCCTGCGCCAAGGCATCAACGAGCAACGGTGGCATGGCCGTGAGGGGCAGGGCGTGCTCGGTGCGAACCTTGGCGCACAGGCGTTCACGCACGGCCGGCTCAGCCAGTGCGCCATGCGCCGCGCACACCGCAGGCAGCGATGCAGCGGGCAAGCCGCTCACGCTCAGGCCCACGCGTGCGAAGCGCTCGTCGCGCGCCGCACCCACCTCGGCGAGCCGCGCGAACGCAGGCAGCAGCCAGGCGATCACCAGGACCACGAGCAGCGTCTCGATCAGCGAGGACGCATTGAGGGCGAGCCTCGATCGCTGCAGGGTGGGCGCATCCGCCTCCAGTGGGATCACGTCGGGCTCGCCGTGCGTCGATGCGGGAAGGGCTTCCAGCTTCAGCGCGCGCGGCGCATGTTGCCGTCGGCGAAGTTGACGGTGTCGCCCACCTTCAAGGGTGGCGCGCTGCTGAAGGCCACCGTGCGTCGGTCGCCGTTGGGCAAGCGCACGACGACGTCGTAGTGCCGGCCCGGGCTGCTGTGCCGCTCGATCTGGTGGCCGGCATAGGCGCCGCCGAACGCACCGAGGATGCGTGCCGTCGTGCGATCGCGGCCGTGGCCCACCTGGTCGCCGAGGATCGCGCCGATGATGCCGCCCGCGATCGCGCCCAGGAAGCCGGACCGCTGCGGTTCCTCGGCCACCTGGATCGCCTCGACCACGCCGCAGCTCGCGCAAGGCGGGTCCATGGGTGCCTGCGCCTGCTGGACCTGAACGACCTGCGCTTGCGGTGGCGGTGGTGGTGGCGGAAGGGCCGGCACGGGCTCGGGCTCGGCAGCAGGGCGCGGCTGGCTCACGGCCGGCACGCGTCGACGCTCGGACGGCATGGGGCTCGCATCCGCCAGCACGTTCGTGGGCGTGCCGAGCACCAGTGGTTCTTCGAGTTGGGCGCTCGCCACTTCGTCGTGCAACCGCAGCGTCGCGGTGACGCGGCTGTCAGGCGCGATGCGGTCGCGCGCACTGACGGTGTAGGTTCCTTCGTAGACGCCGGGCTGCCCCTCGGCCAGCTCAAGCCGCCGATCAGCGCCTTCGATGTTCAGCGACGCCTGCGCCCCCGCGGTGCCGAACACGGTGAACACGAGCCGCGTGCCGGGCGACATCTGCGCCACTTCTTCCACGTCCACGCCGTCGATCTGCGGCGCCCCGCCCCATGTGTCTTTCCCGCTCGCCTGCGCACTTGCCATGCCGCAGAACCACAAGACCAGCATCGCGAGCGCGGACGCCGCACGGCGCAAATTTTTCATGGGGTTTACCTTCAGCATCCAATGGACGCCTTCGCGCGACGACAGGTTGCGACGAAGGAATCCAAATCACTGCCAGCCAAGGGAACGCGACGGTACCGCCGCCGCCGACAGCGCCGCGCCAACTTTGCAAACTGGTTGCTGCACTCACAAGAATTTGCGGTTGCTTCATGAAGAGACACTCAGTAAAGATGCCTCTCGGGAAGTCCTTGGCCAAACCGCGGGTTAGACCGGTGCGATAGGCCCGGACGCAGGAGGAGAATGATCGAGCAACCCTGCTTAGCAAGGAGGCCGACATGCGAGTTCACCGCCGTGCGTCTGCGATCGCATTCGTGGTCATCGCAGCGATTGCCGTGCTCGCCTTCGCGCCCGTGGCCGCCCAGGCCGCCGGCAATGCGGCGCACGTCCATCACGGGCCGGGTACCGGCCACTGGCACCATCACCACCCGCACTGGAGCTGGGGCATCGGACTCGGGTTTGGGTTCGGCCCCTACTACGCGCCAGGCTGGTACCCGGCGCCGGTGGTCGTGGTGCCGCAGGTGGTTGACGGGCAGGTGGTTGACGGCCCGTCGCTGAGCGCGAACGCGCCGCCCGAGCCCGTCATCGAGCCGCGCCAGGGGCAGAGCGCGGCGCAGGTCGAGGCCGACCGCCAGGCCTGCAACCGGTGGGCCACCACGCAGGCCCGTGCCATGGCCGATGCCACGGTGTTCCATCGCATGACGCTGTCATGCATGGAAGGGCGCGGCTACTCGGTGCGTTAGGCCGCACTGGCCGCACCGCGCCGCGTTACATCACGCGCTGCGGGTCACCCAGGTGGCGCACAGCAGCAGCACGAAGCCGAACACTGCCGCGCTGGCATGCACGATGATCAGCCACTTCGGCAGTGGCAGCTGCTTCCAGTGGAAGTTCAGGTTCAGGAAGACGCCGCCCGCCGCGGCCGCCAGGAAGAGCACCAGCGCCGTGAGCGCGAGGCCGGGCAGCCCGACCGTGGCCGCCGCATACAGCAGCAAGGTCACCGCGGCGCCGGCCAGAAAACCGTGCAGCATCGCAAGCGGCGCGGGCGGCTGGCGGTTGCCGGCGAAGCGGTAGCCGGCGAGCACCAGGCCGCCCAGCGCACCCATGGCCAGGAGAACGGTCGAGGTGCGCAATATCAACGTGGGTTCCATGGTGTCTCCTTGAGAGGTGTGTTTGGCAGGTCAGATCTTGTCGAGCCGGGCGTTGACCGCCGCCACGATCCGGTCGCAATGCGCGCCGCCGAAGTCGAACAGTCCGCGCTCGGCCACATCGATCTCCCGCGCCAGCGCTTCGCGCAGCAGTCCGCGAGCCCGGAAGTGCCGGCTTCTGACGGTGGCTTCGGGAATGCCGAGCACCTCCGCGGTCTCTTCCACGCTGAGCTCCTCCACCGCGCGCAGCACGAACACCATGCGGAAGTCCTCGGGCAACTCGTCGAGCTTTCGTTCGATGAGTGCGCGCATTTCCGTGCGCACCATGGCCTTGTCGGGGATGTCGCGGTCATCGGCTGCGGTGCTGTCCATGTCCTCGCTCGTCACGATGGGAATCACGTTCTGCCGCCGCGCGTTCTTTCGCAGGCGGCCCAGGGATTCGTTGAGCACCAGTCGCGACAGCCAGGTGGACAGGCTTGCATCGCCGCGAAACTGCCCGATCGATCGATAGGCCGACAGGTACGCGTCCTGCAGCGCGTCCTCGGCATCCGCGTCGTCCCGCAGGGCCGAGCGCGCGAGCCGGTAGAGCCGCCGGTTGTGGTGGCGCATGAGCCACTCGAAGGCGGACCGGTCGCCCGATGCGATGCGTCGCGCGATGGCCAGATCGTCGGTGTCGAGTCGCAAGCTGGCGGGGACGGCTTGTGCGATAGGGGTGTGGGTCATGCAACTTCGATGACACGAACCGTGGCCCCGTTCCCGCGTCGAGGAGAATTCCGGACCCCTGCGTATCAAGCCCACCGTGAACTACCTGATCTTCGACCTCAGCGACGACGCGCATGGCGTCACCACCATGGAAGCCATGGCGTCCACCTCAGCCGCGCAGCACGCGGCGGTGATGGCCGAAGTTCAGCAGGTGCTGGAGTGGGCGTGGCGCAGCTTTGCGCAAACGCATGGCCCGCTGGATGAAGGCATGGATTGGGACCATGACCTCCAGGTGAGCGTGGAGGACGGCGGGTGGCACGCGGTGACGCTCACCTTGACGGGGTCGCAGCGGTTTGCCGAAGAGTTCGCCCGTGAGTTCGGGTCGGACTGAGTGCTCGATGCCAGGGGCAAATCGTGGAGTCTTTTTCCGGTTGCAGGAGCAGTTCGGAAATTATTTCGGCATGGGTTTGAAGCGAGGTGTAAAGGTTCAGCGAGAGCCCCTTGAACAGGGGGTGGTTCGACTTGAATGCGCACAAGCGCGAGCCACACTGGGTGAGCGACCTGGAAGTTTGAGGTCGCCAACTTGAGAGGAGTCCAACCCATGAAACGTATTCGTTTACGCCGTGTTTGCGCGCTCGCCGCAATCACGGCTGGCGGCGTCTTTGCCCAGTCATCCTGGGCCGTCACCCAGACCTTCGGCACGCCTCTTTCAGGCACGGGGCCGACGACCACCTTCGCTTCCCTGACCTACAACCAGACCGGTGACGGCGACGACTGGACGTTCACCTTGACGGCCGACAACCTGGCGTCGATCTTCGCGGCATCGGGGGCCTTCATCGGCTCGATGGCCGTCGACGTTCCGGGGTCCAGCCCGAACTACGGTTCAGGCCTCGCGATGACGGGCGTGTCGGGTGGTGTTTCGTCGGTCGAAGCGAAAAACGGCGGTGGTCCCACCGGCGTGTTCGACTTCCGCATCGACCTGGGTGGCGGCAGCGACAAGCTGACCAGCAACGAGATGGTGACGTGGACGTGGGTCGACTCGGGCTACACCTCGTTCAGCCAGTTTGCGCTGCACGTGCAGGGCCTGGAGGGCAACACGGCAGACTATTCGGACTCGATCTGGTATTCACCGGCACCGACGCCGGTACCGGAGCCCGAAACCTATGCGCTGCTGGTGGCCGGCCTCGGCGCCATGCTGCTGATGGGGCGGCGTCGCCGCAGCTGACGGCCGCTTGGCGCTTCGGGCAAGACTGCGCCGACGAAGAAGCCCCGCAGGGGCTTCTTCCGTTTCTGGCCCGCTCGAATGGCTGCAGGTCCGATCGGGCCGTCGAGCGCATGGTGACGAGCAAGGCATACGCGGCCCTGGCGAAGATCGCCATCGCGACGAGCTGCACCCTTCAGTCCACCCTGTTTTCCTGGCGCAACGCGCCCGGCTCTATGAGGGGCTGCGCCAGGCGGGCATGCCCGAAAGCTGATGAACATGGCATGCCGCACGGCGATCACGCGCGCGACGACTCCACCTCCATCCTCAATCTCCCATCCTGCCAATGCCAGCGATGGGTCGGCCGCATCGCCTCGATGAACTCCTCATCATGCGATGCCACCACCATCGCTCCCTCATAACCCTGCAACGCCGTTTGCAAGACCAGCGCGGTGTCGAGGTCCAGATGATTGGTCGGCTCATCGAGCAGCAGAAGCCGGGCCGGCTCACCCCGCCACAATGCACATGCCAGCGCGGCTTTCAAGCGCTCGCCCGCACTCAGCCATCCCATCGGAATCGACACCCGCGTCGCATCGAGACGCAGTTGCGCAAGCCGGGTGCGAAGCTCGCTCCCGCGCATGGGGCAATCGAGGGCGCGCAGGCGATCGAGCAGCGACACGTCGGGGGGCAACGCGTCGCCGCCATCCTGGTCGAGCGTGGAGTAGCGCACGGCCGCGAGCGCCTGGCCCTCCCTCGGCGCCAGCGTGCCTGCGATGACGCGCAAGAGCGTGCTCTTGCCGCAACCGTTCGGCCCCGTCAACGCCACCCGCACCGGCCCTGTGAGCGTGACATCGAGCGCGGGCAGATCGACATGCGGAAGACGCAAGGATTCAAGCTCCAGCACCAGCTTTCCTTCAGGCACGCGGCAGGCCGGCAGCGCGAGGAAGACCGGCGGCACGTGCCCCACGCGATCGGCCGCCGCGTGCACTGACGCATCGAGCGACCGGCGCTTGTCGGCATGGCGATGCGCCTCGCGCGCGCCCGTGGCCTCGGCTGTCTCGCGCATGCCGTTGATGACCATCGGCGCCAGGTTCGCCGTGCGCGCGATGCGTCGCCCTCTGGCTTGCCGACGCTGCAGCGCCTCGTGTTCCCGGCGCAACCTCGCGAGCGCCACGTCGCGTTCATTGCGTGCATGGGCCAAGGCCGCATCAGCAGCGGCGGCCTGGCTGTCGCGTTGCGCGACATAGAGCCCGTAGTCGCCGCCGTAGGTCGCAAGCCCGCGCGCCGTCAGTTCGGCGATGCGATCCACTGCGCGCAGCAGGCGTCGGTCATGGCTGATGACAACCACCGTGCGCGTGCACGCCTGCAGGCAGTTGAGCAGCCAGGCGCGAGCGTCGCCGTCCAGGTGGTTGCTGGGTTCGTCCAGCACGATGCTGTGTGCGTCGGTGGCCATGGCGCCGGCGAGCGCCACCCGCATGCGTTCACCGCCACTCAAGGTGGCCACCGTGTCGGCAGCGCGCAGCCCCGGCAAACCGGCTTCAGCAAGTGCCTGAGCTACTCTCGCGTGCAGATCCCATTGACCGTCGGCGAGCACCAGGTCGTCAGGTGTCGCGGAGCCGTCGTTCAGCCGCTCGACCGCAGCCAGCACGTCGCCCACGCCCATCGCCTGGGCGACAGTGCGCAAGTCCTGCGACACCGGCGGCGGCGCGACGAGGTGCACGCGGCCCATGCGTTCGGCCTGCCCACCCGTCGGCGGCATGCGCCCCGAGAGGATGCGCGCGAGCACGCTCTTGCCGACGCCATTGCGCCCGACGATGCCCAAGCGCTCGCGACCAATGGACAGCGACACGGGCTCTCGCCACAGCGGCCGCCCATCGGGCAATACCCATTGGACGTCCTGCAGACGGAAGGAAGATTGAGCGGGAGATGGGCCTGCAGCAACAGGGGCAGGCACCCCGGCCGCAACGCGGCTCGTGGACGACAACGATGACATGGAAGGCTTTCCGGGGAAGCAGAAGCACCACGCCCATGCAAGACATGCAAGGGGCGTGGATCGGCGTTCGGGGAAAGGCTTAGTTCCGCATCGGACTGGCGTCGCAAGCTTGAGGAAAGGGGCGCGATCTTAGAACGCGGTCTTGGCGCTGGTCAACATCCGCTCGGGCCGCTCAGCCAGCTCGCATCGGGCACCTGGTGGCGTTGGCGCGCCACAACGAAGCATGCCCATCCCGCTTGCGCACTCGCGCCGAGGCTCGCATCATTCGCGCCCTGTGCTGAAGGCGCCCACGACAGCGCCCGCACGACGGAGATCCCTCATATGTCCTCCCTGTTCATCTCGACGATCGACTGAACACGGTTCCCGAGCCCCGGCTGAACCGTGTCTGTTCACAGATACGGCCTCAGACCGCGCTGGCTCAAGCAAAGCCCCGCAGCCATCGAGCCGGGGCTTTTGCTTTTCGGAACCGCAATGAGTGCACAACTTCGCTCCCGCGCCCTTGAAGAGGGCCGGGTCAAGGCCCTGCGCCGCATGAAACAGCCGATGACGCTGGTGCTCGAGACGAGCCCCGACGCACGCGACCCCGTGTCGCGACGCGCTCTGGTCAGTGGCTTGCGTGGCGCAGGACAACACATCCAAAGCCGCGGCGCCCAGCGCCGTGCCGACCGCGTGGCGCTCCAGGCGCTGCTGCGACGAGAGGATTGGGATGAATGATTCCCACCAACTGCGCACCCAGCTGGCGCAGAGAAACCGACAGCTGCAGGAGATTGCCGCGGAGCTCAAGACCGAGCTGTTCGGCATCGACGCCATCATCGACCGCGTCATCGATTCGGTGCGTGCGTGGTACGTGCTGCCCGAGCTCGTCTCGCGGCCGGTCATCGTCTGCCTCTGGGGCCTGACCGGGACCGGCAAGACGCAACTCGTGCGCCGCCTCGCGCAGCTGCTGGGCTTCTACGACCGATTCGTCGAAGTGCAGATGGACGGCTTCTCCAACGGCGCGAGCTGGCGGGGTGCGCAGAGCATATCGGGCATGCTGGCGCAGTCCGGCGTGCGCGAGGGCGAGCCGGGCATCCTCGCGCTTGACGAGTTCCAGCGCTTTCGCACCATCGACAACAAGCGCGGCGAGCTGCGCGTCGAGCGTTACCAGGACGTCTGGGCGCTGCTGTCCGACGGCCGCCTGCCGCCCGCGCTCTCGCTCCTGGCCGACATTGAATCGTCCATCGCCGAGGCCGCCTTCGATGCCGAACGTGCCGAGGCGAGCGATGCCAAGCTGCGCTTCAAGCTTCGCAGCTGGGAGGCGCAGGAGTTGCAGCGCAACCTCAAGCTCGACGAGCCGCTGATGGAGATCATGGCGTGGACGCCAGAGCAGATCCAGGAGCGCATGCGCGCGTTTCGCGAGAGCGGCCAGCAGCGGTGGGAAACCGACTACAGCCGCCTGCTCATCTTCGTCTGCGGCAACCTGGACGAAATGTATGAAGACCTCGCCACCAGCGTCGACGACTGCGACAGCGACGCCGACATCTTCCATGCGCTGACAGCCAAGCTGAGCGTCGTCGATGTCAAGCAGGCGCTCAACAGGCGCTTCAAGCCCGAGCAGGTGGCGCGCCTGGGCAACGAGCATGTGATCTACCCGTCGCTGTCGCGCCGCGCCTACGAGCAGTTGATCGAACAAGGTTGCGCCCGCTATGCCCGCGAGACTGCGACACGCTGCGGCCTGCGCTTCGAATTGGACGCCAGCGTGCGCGAGCAGATCTACGCCAACGCCGTCTTCCCCGCCCAGGGCACCCGGCCGCTGTTTTCATCGCTGCACGCCATCCTCGGCACGGGCCTGGCCAAGGCAGCGCTGTGGGCGATCGAACGCGGCGCCGCGGCGGGGGACAGTGTGGGCGTTGCTGCCGATGGCCGCAGCCTGGTCGCGCATTGGCGCGGTCAGTCGCAAGCCATCGCCGCGCCCTTCGAGATCAGCCGCCTGCGCCAGCGCAACAATGCGGACTTCCGCGCATTGCTGGCGGTGCACGAAGCCGGGCACGGCCTGGTCCACGCGCTGCTTTTCGGCCGCGCGCCACAGGAGATCAAGATCCACGTGGCCAGCTTCGAGGGCGGCTACAACGCCTACACCTCGCGCAAGGTCTGGTCGCGCCGCAACCTGCTCGACTCCGTCTGCACGAGCCTGGCCGGACGCGCCGCCGAGCTGCTCGTCTTCGGGCCCGAGCTGAGCTCAAGCGGCGCAGAGAGCGACCTGCGAAAGGCCACCGAAACGGCAGCCCGCATGCTGCGCCATCTCGGCCATGGCGCGCGCATCGGCCGAAGCGACTTGTGCACCGGCAGCGAAGACAACCTCTGCACCGACGTGGAAGCCAGCAACGCGCCGATCGAAGCGCTGCTGCAGTCCGAGCACGCACGAGCCACGAGCCTGATCGAAACGCATCGCGGCGCGCTGCTGGCACTGGTCGACGAGTTGATGGACCACGGGCAGGTCATGCCCGCGCGGTTTTCGGCACTGGTGGGGTTGCCACTCGGAAAGCCGGAGGATGCGTTGGATCCGTATGCGCAGAGCCTGGCGGAGTTTCGGGTGCAAGGGCGGGAGCTGCTGAGGGCGTAGTGCGGGTTGACGACGCATGGCGATCCCTCGCTGGCCGGCCACCATGCGTGCCGCCTCGGGCGAGGAGCCTCATCCGCCCGTCGCTGACCTGCTCGTGAACACGGCCAGCTGAGCCGCAAACGCACGCTGGTAGGCAGGACGAGTTTCGCCGCCGGCGACGTAGGCGCGCAGCTTCGGAAATTCATCCAGCAGCCCCGACGGCTTCAACCGCAGCAGCACCGCCACCATCATCAGGTCGCCCGCGCTGAACTCGCCATCGAGCCACTGTGCATCACCAAGGCGAGCAGAGAGCTCACTCAGCCGCGCACGGATTCGATCCAGCACCATGGCCAGACGCTCCTCGAACCAGCTCTTGTCGCGCTCCTGGAACTTGGTGGTCTGAAGATCGAGGATGGGTGGCTCGATCGTGTTGAGCGCCGCGAACATCCACGTGATCGCGCGCGCCCGGGCCTTCGAATCCTCAGGCAGCAGGCCCGGATGGTGCTCGGCGAGATGCAGCACGATGGAACCGGATTCGAACAAGACCAGTTCGCCTTCTTCATAGGTCGGAATCTGCCCGAACGGGTGAAGCGCCAGATGCGCCGCTTCTTTCATCGCGGCGAAGGACACGAGCCGAACGTCGTAGGGCTGCCCCACTTCTTCGAGCGCCCAGCGCACGCGCATGTCACGCGCGAGCCCCTGGCCGCGATCGGGCGATTGTTCAAAGGCGGTGATGGTGGGCGTCATGGACGGTTTCTCCGCAGGTGAATGGGTGGTTGAGGGCTATTCACATGCACGACGATCCAGGCAGGCCTGAATCGACACCCCCGGACACTCAAGCCACCACCACGTCCGTGTCTCGCGCCACTGTGCTGCGGTAGGCCCAGAAGCGCGGCAGCGCGAAGCCCGTCGCGATGACGCCGGCGAGGCAGATCGCACCACCGATCCAGACCGAGGCCGACACACCCCAGGCGTCGGCCATGAAGCCCGCGCGCACATTGCCCAAGAGCGGCCCGGTCAGGTAGCTGATCATCTCGATGCCGGCCAGCCGCCCGCGCAGCGCGTTGGGGATGGTCTGGTTCCAGATCGTGCCGCGGAACACGCCGCTCACCATGTCTGCCGCGCCGGCCACGGCGAGGCACCCGAGGCCCAGTGCCAAGCTCGGTGCGAATCCGAGCGCCACGATGCCCAGCGCCCACACGGCCGCCGCGATGACGACCGCGCGGCCGTGTCGCGTGACCTGCCCGGTCCAGCCACTGAAGAGCCCGATGAGCAAGGCGCCCACCGACATGGCCGACAGCAGCCAGCCCACCGATTCAGTGCGCCCGTCCGCTGCAGCCATGGCCGGGAAGAGCGCCACTGGAAAGGCGAAGGCCATCGCGACGATGTCCACGATGTAGGTGCCCATCAGCTCGGGCCGTGTCCACGCGAAGCGCAGACCCTCGACCAGGTCAGCGAGGAGGTGAGGACGCTCGCCCGGCTCGTCGACGGTGCCCACGGCCGCGCGCGGAATGCGGGCGATGAAGAACAGCGCGGCGATGAACGTGCAGAAGTCGAAGAGATAGGCGCCGACCGCGCCCCAGCGCGCCAGCAGCAACCCGGCGAGCGCCGGCCCCGCCACCATGCCCACCGTGCCGCGCACGGATGACAGCGATGCGACGGCGGCGAACTCCTCGGGTCGCGCGAGCTTCTGCGTCAAGGCTTCGAGCGCTGGGCGATGAAAGCCGCTCGCACCTTGCAGCACGGCCACGAGCGCGTAGATCGCGAGCACGCTGGGCGTGACGGTCAACGCGTTGGCAAGGAGCCCTGCGAGGCAAAGCGCCATCAGCGCTTCCGAGCCGATCAGCAGGCGCTTGCGGTCTACACGGTCTGCCACCGCACCGCCGAGCAAGCCGCAGACGACCACCGGCACGAGTTGCACGAGCCCAAGCAGCCCGACCTGGGCGTTGGAATGCGTCAGCTGGTAGAGCTGCCAGGGCACGGCCACGTAGCTCACCATGGTGCCCAGGCCCGAGATGAACTGGCTGGCGAAGAGATGGCGAAAGGCGACGTTGCGGCGCAGCGGGCCGATGTCAAGAAGCATTCAGGCCTGGTCCATGGGGGCTGGGTGACGCCTGGATTGTGACGGGCGTACAGTCCGCCCATGTCCGCCGCCCTTGCACCGAACGGCTTCCCGGAATTCATTCGACAGCATGTCGACATGCTCTTGCAGGGCTGGGATGTCTTTGCCGGTGTACTTGCACAAGGGCGCAGCCTGAATGCCGACGCCTTGCGTGACCACGCGCGGGAAATCCTGCTCGCCGTGGCCGACGACATGGAAACAAGCCAGTCGGACCAGCAGCAGTTCGACAAGAGCCAGGGGCTTCACCCGCAGAGTTCACCGGCGCTGAACCAGGCTGCGCAACTGCACGGGCTCGGCCGGCTCGCCGACAACTTCAACCTCGATGATCTTGCCGTGGAGATCCGGGCGCTTCGCGCGAGCGTCATGCGCCAGATCGCCGCACACGACATGGGCGTGTCGATCCTCGAAGTCACACGCTTCAATGAAGCCATCGACCAGGTGTTGGCCGGGTCGATTGCAGCCTACTCGAGGAAGGTCGAGTACGCACAGCTGCTGGAACGCGAGAGCGAAATTCGACGTCAGTTGCTGCTTCGAATGGACGCGGCACAGGAAGAAGACCGTCGCCGCATTGCACGCGAGCTGCACGATTCGCTCGGGCAGAAACTGGTCGCGATGTCGCTTTGCCTGTCGTCGCTGCAGCATCAATCGATGAACGAGCAGGGGCGCGGGCAACTCGACCAGTTGACGAGCCTGCTCGCCGCGTCGGACCGTGAGCTCGACCAGATCGTGTTCCAGCTGCGTCCGCTCGACCTCGAGGACTGCGGCCTGGCTGATGCGCTGAGTGCGCACGCCACGGCGTGGTCCGCAAATTCGGGTGTGCAGGTGGACATGGTCGTCAATGGCCTGGAGGGGACGAAGCTGCCGCAGAACGTCGAGCTTGCGATCTTCCGCGTGATCCAGGAAGGCTTGAACAATGTTGCCAAGCATGCGCATGCCAAGCACGTTCACATCGCGCTGCATTGCAGGCGAGACACCATCACGGCAAGCGTCGAGGACGACGGCATCGGGCTTCGAGGAACGCTCGGCAACCTCCCAAGCCTCGCGCTGGGAGGCTGGGGCGTCGCCGGAATGAGAGAACGGATCGAGGCGCTCGGAGGTCACTTCACGCTCGAATCCGCGGACGGTGCGGGGACGGCGCTGCTGGTGCGCTTGCCGATGAAGCCATAGGGCGGCCGGCGCCGGTCACACTTCCCACCATGGCACCCGACCAACTGATCCAGGCCCTGGCCGCATCCCGTCAAACAGGCGAGGCGCTTCGCGCCGCCGATTGGACCGGAGCGGTCCTCACCGAAGACCAGGCCTATGCCGTGCAGGACGGTGTTGCTGCGCTTCTCGGCTGGTCGCCAGCCGGCGCGCCGGTGCGGCACTGGAAGTCAGGCGGCGGGTCGCGCGGCGGGCCTTTCAGTCACTCGCCGCTCGACCCGGCAGGCATCGGCCGGGCCAGTGGCACTTGGCCCTTGTTGGGGATCGAGGCCGAGATCGCGTTGCGCGTGGGCCGCGACGTGACGCCGCAGGCTGCGCATGACATGCAGGCCGGACAGGCGGACGCATGGATCGACGCGATGGCGATCTCGGTGGAACTGGTGGCCTCCCGCTGGCGCGAAGGCCTGGCCGCGCCGGCCCTGCTGAGAATGGCCGATCACCAATCGCATGGCGCGTTGCTGCTCGGCCCTTGGCAGGCCTGGCGCCGCCTGGATTGGTCGCGCCTGTCATGGCGCCTGTCGCAGCAGGACGCGGCCGTGATCACTCAGCGCGGCGGCCATTCGCTGGACGATCCGGCCTGGCTGTTGCCGGCTTGGTTGAAGCATGTGTGCCGCAACGGGTTGACGGTGCCCGCCGGCACGGTGGTGACGACTGGCGCCTGGGGCGGCATGAAGGCGCTCAGCGCTGGCAGCCGCCGCGGCGCTGATATCGAGCTGAGCTTCGATGAGCTGGCCAGCTACCGCTTCAGCTTGCCCGGCTTGGCTTGAAGCTGCTCCCTTGCTGACGGCCGAATGGTGAGGAGCAGCGAGAATCGCGCGCGGCGCGACTGAAGATTGCGCTGAAAGGCCGAGTGGGTCTTTGCGATATCAACTTTCCTCATGCCATGCCCGACGCCGCCGAGATCCATCGCCTGCTTGACCAACTCGACCAGCGCATTGCCGATGACCTGGAAAGCGATTCCCTCGACTTCAAGCCCTGGCAAGGTCCCAAGGACGATCTGAAGTTGGCCTGCGAGTACGCTGCCTGCTTTGCCAACGCTGGTGGCGGTGTCGTCGTGTTCGGCGTGGCGGACAAGGTCCGCGGTCGCGCGCATGCCATCCATGGCGCACGCGGATACGACCTGGACGTTTTCCGCCGCGGCATCTTCGACGGCACGCGGCCCGGAGTGGCTGCGGAGGTATTCGAGATCGACGTACCTGAAGGTTCGGGCAAGCTGCTGGTGGTGCGCGTGCCCGAAGGCGACAGCAAACCCTACGGCACGGCTGCTGGCCTCTTCAAGCAGCGGGTGGGCAAGAACTGCATGCCGCTGGACCCCGTGAGCTTCCAGCGCGCCCAGGTGCGCACGGCTGCCGTGGACTGGAGCGGTGCACCCGCTGTCGGTGTGACTCTGCAGGACCTGGACCCTCTGCAGATTGAGCGGGCGCGACAGGTGTTGCGCAGCAAGGCGCCGTCGTCAGGATTGCTGTAGTTGCCAGACCTTGCTTTCCTGAGTGGCCTGGAGGCGGTGCGGGATGGCTTCGTCACGCACGCTGGCCTGCTGCTCTTCGCTCGCCGAGAGGTGCTGGCTCAGCGCTGTCCGCAGGCTCAGTTTCACTACGTCCTGCACGACGGCGAGACAAGCGTTGCTCGCAACGACATCGACCGACTGCCTCTATTGGAGGCGGTGGAGCGCATGGAGCAGGTCTTCACCGGACCCCTCAACCCGGAGAAGGAGATCGAGCTGGGCCTGTTCAAGCTGCGCATCCCTCAGTTCCCGGTGGAGGGTGTCCGCGAAGCAGTCTTGAACGCGCTGACCCATCGCGACTACCTCAACCCCGGCGAAATCCTAGTTCGCCACTCGGGCAAGGAACTGGTGGTGACGAGCCCAGGCGGCTTCGTGGCCGGCATCACGCCGGAGAACATTCTGCGACACGAGGCTGTGCCTCGCAATCGCACGCTGGCCAACACGCTGGTGAAGCTGCGGCTGGTTGAGTCTTCCGGCATCGGCCGGCGGCGGATCTTTCGGTCGGCGTTGGTGTTCGGAAAACGCCGGCCGCAGTACGAGACCGACGGGCATTCGGTCACCTTGCGCATGTTCAACCGCGAGGCTCACGATGCCTTGGCCAAGTTGATAGCCCGGCTGGATGCGCAGGGCGCGGAGGTGGCCTTGGACCAGATGCTGGTGCTCGATGCGCTGCTCGGTCAGGACTTCATCGATGCAACCCAGGCCGCGAGCGCGCTGCAGCTGTCCAGGGACGAATCCCGGCGCATTCTGGACGCGATGTGCCTCGCGCCGCTCGGACTTCTGGAGCGCAAGGGCTATACCTTGGCGGCAACCTTCCACCTCGCCAAGGGCGTGGCGAAGGAGCTCAAAGGCAAAGCTGCCTACACACGGACTCGCGGATTGAACCCTATTCGATATGCCGAGATGGTGCGCGAATATCTGCGCGACCACCAACGGATTGAGAACGCTGAACTGCGCGATCTGCTCGGTCTGGGCAATTCGCCATCGGCACAGGTTGAGGCGTCACGCTACTTGAAGAAGTGGTGCCAGCCGGACGGGTTCCTGGACAGGCGGCGGGTGGGCAGCACCCATGTGTACACACTGCGAGGGAGCGAATAGCGGGGGCTTAACAAACACGACTCGATTAGGCAGAGACTGAAAAAACCCAATCAAATCAACATGTTGACGCTTAGCATGCTAAGCACTTGTTAAGCCCAGGGGTGCCGAACCAATGCCTGAAGACTCTTTGAAACAGCAAATTCAGGGCTGGCTCGCCGACATGACTGGCATCACCGTTTCAGGCCCAGCTCAAGGCCCGACAATCGCTCGATGAAACCCCCAGCCCGCCTGCAAACCCTCATCTCCGAAGGCCTCATCGACAGCGTCGTGCGCCAGCTCAAGAGCGGCAAGGAAGCCGATGTCTACGTCGTGCGCTGCGGCGACGAGACCTGTGCGGCCAAGGTCTACAAGCACGCGCACAAGCGCAGCTTCCGGCAGGCGGTGGACTACACCGAGAACCGCAAGGTCCGCAACAGCCGCCAGGCGCGCGCGATGGCCAAGGGCACGGCCTTTGGCCGCGAGCAGCAGGAAGCCGCCTGGCAAAGCGCCGAGGTCGATGCCTTGTACCGGCTGGCCGCGGCCGGCGTGCGCGTGCCTCGGCCGAGCAACTTCCATGATGGCGTGCTGCTGATGGAGCTGGTGGCCGATGACCGCGGCGACGCGGCGCCGCGCCTGAACGACCTGGACTTCACCGACGCGCAAGCGCGCGAGCACCATGCGACGCTCATCAACGAAGTGGTGCGCATGCTGTGCGCCGGCGTGATCCACGGCGACTTGTCGGAGTTCAACATCCTCCTGGCCGCTGACGGGCCGGTGATCATCGACCTGCCGCAGGCGGTGGATGCCGCCGGCAACAACCACGCGCCGCGCATGCTGCTGCGCGATGTGGACAACCTGCGCAACTTCTTCGGCCGGCACGCCCCCGACTTGCTCACCACGCAGTACGGCCCCGAGATCTGGGCGCTGTACGCCGGCGGCCGGCTGGTGCCCGACATGCCGCTGACCGGCCGCTACGAGCACCAGCCCGGCGCGGTGGACCTGTCGGGCGTGCTGCGCGAGATCGAGGATGCACGGCTGGAAGAAGCCGCGCGCCTGCTGCGCATGAGCTGAGCAGTGGCCGCCCGATGACTGAAACCCGTCGCCTTCACAGCCCCGCCGCCGAGCGCAACCGCGAGCCCATCCTCGGCGAATTGCAGCGACTGCTGCCTGCGCGCGGATCCCTGCTGGAAATCGCCAGCGGCACCGGCCAGCACGCGGCGCATTGCAGCGCCGGCTTGCCCGGCTGGGACTGGTGGCCGACCGACTTCGACGCCGCCTCGCTGCCATCGATCAGCGCCTGGTGCGCCGGGCTCGCACGGGTGCATGCCCCGCAGCAGCTGGACGTGCTGCAAGCGCAGTGGCCCGGCGTGCCCGTGCAGGTCGATGCCATCTTCTGCGCCAACATGATCCACATCGCCCCATGGGCCTGCTGCGCGGGGCTCATGCAAGGCGCCGCACGCCATCTCGCGCCGCAAGGGCTGCTGATCACCTACGGGCCATACCTGGAGGACGAGGTGCCCACATCGCCCGGCAACCTGGCCTTCGATGCGGACCTTCGCGCACGCAATCCGGCCTGGGGGCTGCGCCGCCGAGAAGACGTGGCCCATGAAGCCGATCGCGCGGGACTCGTGCTGCGCGAGCGTGTTGCGATGCCGGCCAACAACCTGCTGCTGGCGTGGGCGCGGAAGACGCCCGAATGAAGCTGCCTTACCTGCAGGGCTACGCGCCCGATCTGCTCGCCCAGGTGCAGGCGTTGATCGACGCCGGGCGGCTGGCGCAGACCGTGGCGCATCGCCACCCCGAGCCGCATGCGGTGCGCACCGAACGCGCGCTCTACGACTACGTGAACGACCTCAAGTCGCGCCACATGCGAAGCGCGCCGCCGCTGGCCAAGGTGGCCTACGACCCGTCGCTGCAGATCCTGCGCAATGCGCTGGGCACGCACACGGCGGTGTCGCGCGTGCAAGGCGGCCGGCTCAAGGCCAAGCGCGAGATCCGCATCGCCACGCTGTTCAAGGAAGCGCCGGCGGATTTTCTGCGCATGATCGTCGTGCATGAACTCGCGCACCTCAAGGAGCGTGAGCACGACAAGGCCTTCTATGCCTTGTGCCAGCACATGGAGCCGGACTATCACCAGCTGGAATTCGACCTGCGGCTGTGGCTCACCGCGCGGGACGTGGGTTGACGCGCCTTCGCTGTCGGGCCGGCTGATCGGCGGGCGGCAGGCGAGCGATGAGGAGCTCGGCCATCGGTGATGGCGTGCGGCCTTTGAGGGTGACGACGCCCATGTCGGAATACATCGGCGGCAGGCCCGCGACGCACAGTGGACGCAGTGTCTTCGCGGCGATCTCCTGCTCGAGAGCCGCATGAGGGGCGGCCAACACCAGGTCGCAAGCCAATGCCACGTCTTTCAAGGTGGTGAGGTCGTCGCACTCCAGGGCCACCGACAGTCCGGCGGGCGATGGCACACCGAGCAAGCGGCCGATGACATTGCGCACGCCCGGCGGCAGGCGCACCGATGCCACGCCGTGGCCCCACACCTGTTGCAGCGTCACCGTCTTCGCGCGCGCGAGCGGGTGCTTGGCCCGCACGTAGAAGCCACCCGGCTCATGCCGCAGCGCACGCACCTGCAGCGCAGGGTCGGGCGGAAGATCCCGCGTGTCGGCGACGAAGAACTCGATGTCTTCTTCGAGCAGCCGCTTGAGCAGCAGCTGCCAGTTGCTGACCTCGACGCGCAGGTTGACGCCGGGAAACTCCCGCCGCGCCTCGGCGAGCAGCGGCGCGAGAAAGGTTGCGGCCGGGAAGGGGCCGACACCGAACGCCGTGTCGCCCAGTCCGCGGTTGCGAAACAGGCCGACGTCGCGCTCCAGGCAGCGGCTGTTGAACACCAGCTCGCGGGCACGAGCGACCACGAATTCGCCCGCCGGCGTCGGCGTGATCTCCTGCGTGCCGCGGTCGAACAGGCGCAGGCCAAGCTCCGCCTCGGCGGCCTGGATGCTGCGGGTCAACGCAGGCTGGCTGAGGTGCACCTGCTCGGCAGCGCGCACGAAGCTGCGCCGGTCGGCCACGGCCACGATGTGCGTCCAGCGTCTGAGATCCATGGCAAACGTCCATGCCGGGCATTGCAGCCGATGCATTGATATTAGGCTTCGAATGCATTGGACTCAATGCGGGCTGGTCGCAAGAATGGTCGCCGAGCCTTCCACAGACTGCGTCGCAGCACAGGGCTCACGATCGCCGACCCAGGAGACAAACGCCCGTGAACCTCATTCAGAACATCGTGCTGGCCACCATCATCCTGGTCTTTGCCGGGTTGGAAGTCGGGTCCCGCCGACACCGGAGCTTTCATGCGACGGCCGACGACACCAAGCTCGAGGTCTTCATGTTCCTTGCGCTCGTCACGGTGTCGCAGCCATTGATCTTCGGCTTGACCGGAAGGCTTTGCGCCTGGTGGTTGCCGGATCAGCGCGACGCCTGGGCCGGCTTGCCGTGGTGGGCGATGACCGCCATCCTGCTCGTCGGCGACGACATGACGCAGTACTGGTGGCACCGTGTCTCGCACACGCCGTTGCTGTGGCCCTTGCACCGTGCGCACCACACCGCGCACTACATGAGCATCCGCGTCACCTACCGCAACAACTTCTTCTACTACCTGATGATGCCGGGCCTGTGGATCTCGGGTGTGCTCATCTACCTGGGCTTCGGCAACGTGTACCTCGTCTATATCGTCGTCAAGCTGACGGTGATCCTCGGCGCCCACAGTGCCGTGCGATGGGACGAGCCCTTGTACCGGCACCGGTGGTTGCATCCGCTCGCCTGGGTGGTCGAGCGCACGGTCTCGACGCCCGCGACCCACTGGGCTCACCATGCACTGACGAACGAAGACGGCATCGGCCACTACAAGGGCAACTTCGGCAACCTCCTGTTCGCCTGGGACATGCTGTTCGGCACCGCCAAGATCACGCGCCGCTACCCCGAGAAGGTGGGTCTTCAGGACGACCTCCTGTTCGGCAAGGAGCGCTGGTGGGTGGAGATGTTCTACCCGCTGTTCCAGTCGCGGCGCGAGCACTCGGCGCTTGCACGCGGCGGGCGGGCGTATGCAGAGGGCGAGGTCGATGGCGATGCGGCCCATGAGCTGCGTCCGTTGAACGGCTGAGGACGACGAGACGGGCGCCTCAGGGCCGGCGGGTAAGATTTCCGCCATGAGCTCCAACGCGACCGACACCGACACAACCGAACCCCAGCACGAAGACCGCCTCTGGCGCGACAAGGGCTGGACTGCGCAGGTCATCAAGAACGAGGACGACGACGGCTGGGCGGTCGCGATGATCAAGGACGGCGAGCCCGAGCCCGCACTCGTCGGCCCCTGGACCATGGGCCGCGACAAGAAGAACCCCAAGCCGCTGGACGTGTCGGCCTTCAACACGCTGGTCAAGACCGCGTCGGAAGTGCTGCGCCGCCACGAGCAGCACTTGCATGCGATGCACCACCGCAGCGTCAGCGTGAACGGGCCGTCCGGCCGCATCGACGTGACGCTGGACATCGTGCCCGACGAGGACGACCCGCATGCGATGCTGACTGCGCTTGATGTGGGCGGCGAGACGCTCGCCCGCGTGCGCGTGTCGGCGGGGTTCAAGCTGAATGCGACGAGTGCCGCGGCGTGGGTCGAGGACGAGTTTCGCAAGCCCCGCTGAGCAGCATTTGCGCGGCGGGTGGCCGACCTGAACAGTTGGCCCATGGCCATGTCCCGATAATCGCGCATGAGCACCCCTTCCACGCCAGCAGTTCCCAAGCCCGCGGCTTCCACGTCCGCCGCCGGCCCGTCCTTCGACAGCCTGCCTCTCCCGCCCGCCACGCTGGCCAACCTCCAGCAGCTGGGCTACCTCACGATGACGCCCATCCAGGCGGCGAGCTTGCCGCTCGCGCTGGCGGGGCAGGACCTCATCGCGCAGGCCAAGACTGGCAGCGGCAAGACGGCGGCCTTTGCGCTGCCCTTGCTCGCCAACCTGAACGTGCGGCGCTTCGCCGTGCAGGCGCTGGTGCTGTGCCCGACGCGCGAGCTGGCCGAGCAGGTGACGCAGGAGATCCGGCGCCTGGCGCGTGCAGAAGACAACATCAAGACGCTGACCTTGTGTGGCGGCGCTCCCGTGCGAGGGCAGCTCGCGAGCCTCGAGCACGGCGCGCACATCGTGGTTGGCACGCCGGGCCGCATCCTCGACCATCTCACGCGTGAAACGCTCACGCTCGATGCGCTGAACACGCTGGTGCTCGACGAAGCCGACCGCATGCTGGACATGGGCTTCGCCGAGGACATCGCGAAGGTGATCGCCTTTTGCCCCAAGCAGCGCCAGACCCTGCTGTTCTCGGCCACCTACCCCGAGGGCGTGGCCGCGATGGCCAAGCGCTTCATGCGTGAGCCGCGCGAGGTGAAGCTCACCGAGCGCCATGCCGCCACCAAGATCCGCCAGCGCTTCTACGAGGTGCAAGAGAGCGAGCGGCTGCATGCCGTGGGCCTGCTGCTCAACCACTACCGCCCGGTGAGCACGCTGGCCTTTTGCAACACCAAGCAGCAGTGCCGCGACCTGGTCGCCGTGCTGCAAGCCGAAGGCATCGTCGCGCTGGAGCTGCATGGCGACCTGGACCAGCGCGACCGCGACCAGGTGCTGGTGCAGTTTGCCAACCGCAGCTGCAGCGTGCTGGTGGCGACGGACGTGGCCGCGCGGGGCCTGGACATTGCCCAGCTCGAAGCGGTGATCAACGTGGACATCTCGCCCGATGTGGAGGTGCACACGCACCGCGTCGGCCGCACCGGCCGCGCGGATGAAGAAGGCTGGGCCTTCAGCCTGGCGAGCATGGACGAGATGGGGCGAGTGGGCCGCATCGAGGAGATGCAAGGCAGCCCGAGTGTCTGGCACCCGTTGAACGAGCTGGTCGCGTCTGCCGATGCGCCGCCCTTGCGTCCGCCGATGGTGACGCTGCAGATCCTCGGTGGCCGCAAGGAGAAGATCCGACCCGGAGACGTCCTGGGCGCGCTGACCAAGGACATGGGGTTCGAGTCCTCGCAGATCGGCAAGATCAACGTCAACGAGTACTCCACCTATGTGGCAGTGGACCGCGCGATTGCAGACAAGGCCTTGCGCGCGCTCAACGCGGGCAAGGTCAAGGGCAAGTCGGTCAAGGTGCGCAAGCTGTGAGCGGGCTCGCATCGCTCGGGTTGTTCGCGGGGCTCGTGCGTGCGGTGCACGAGCGTGGGTGGGCCGAGCCGACTGCTGTGCAATCGGCTGCGATCCCGGCCGTGTTGAATGGACGAGATGTGCTGGCGATGGCATCGACCGGTTCGGGCAAGACGGCCGCCTTTGCCTTGCCTTTGCTGCAGCAGCTCCAAGACATCGACCGCACCGCGCCGCGTCGCATGCATGCGCTGGTGCTCGTGCCCACGCGAGAGCTGGCGGCGCAGGTCGGCGAGGCGATCCGTGATCTGTCTCGGCATCTCACCACGCCGGTGAAGGTGGCGGTGATCTTCGGCGGCGTGTCGATCAACCCCCAGCTGATGGGCCTGCGCGGCGGCGCGGAGGTGGTCGTCGCAACGCCGGGACGATTGCTGGACGTGATCGAGCACAACGCGCTTCGACTGGACGACGTGGCGATGCTGGTGCTGGACGAAGCCGACCGAATGCTCGACGCGGGCTTCGCCGACGAGCTCTCGCGAGTGCTCGCGATGTTGCCTGCGCGTCGGCAGAACCTGTTGTTCTCAGCCACCTTCGCGCCTGCCGTGGACGCCCTGGCGCAGTCACTGTTGCGTGAGCCGGTGCGCATCGACGTGCGGCAGGCAGCCGGCGAGCAGCCCGCGGTCGAGCAGCATGCGATCGAGGTCGACGTGGCGCAGCGGACGCCCTTGCTGCGCCACCTGATTCAGCAAGGCGGCTGGACGCGGGTGCTGGTCTTCGTGGCGACGCGTTATGCCAGCGAACACCTGGCCGACAAGCTGCGCCGCTCGGGCGTTGCGGCGGCGGCCTGGCATGGCGATGCGAGCCAGGGCGCGCGCACGCGGGTGCTGGCCGACTTCAAGGCGGGGCGGCTGCAGGTGCTGGTCGCCACCGACGTGGCGGCGCGCGGCATCGACATCGAGCAGTTGCCGGTGGTCGTGAACTACGACTTGCCGCGTTCTGCAGCCGACCACCAGCACCGCATCGGCCGCACGGCGCGCGCCGGGGCGAGCGGGCTGGCGGTGAGCTTCATCAGTGCGGACATGGAAGCGCATTTCCGCTTGATCGAGAAGCGTCAGGGACTGCGCGTCACGCGCGAACGCATCGCCGGCTTCGAGCCGAAGGAGACAGCGGCGCCGACGGTTGCAGCTGACTCTGCTGGCGGCGTGAAGGGCAAGCGCAAGAGCAAGAAGGACAAGCTGCGTGAGGCGGCGGCGCGTGGCGCTTGAAGTGCGTCTTTGACTTGGTCATCGCGCAAGGCCGACCGACACGAGCATGAAGAGGGCGACACCGATCAGCGCCGCGCCGATGACCTGCGCGACGCGCCGTCCGGCCGGTGCCAGCCGCTCGGCGCTGATCGCGAGCGTCACGACCGTCATCGCCCGCCAATCCATCACGCCCATGACGAGCAGCACGGCCGTGAGTCCGGCACAGGATTGGCAGCAATGCAGACCCAGGCGCAAGCCGTGTCGCCATGCCGCGCGAGCGTGCCTGGCACATGCGCCTGCGTTCGCCGCCACGTGCCCGATGCAGGCCAGTTGACGCGCCTTCCACTCGCTGAACTGGCTCGCGCCCGCCAGCAGCAGGACCAGTCCCAAGGCCGCGGGCACGTTGCGCGCCAGCGCCGGCCACTGCATCGCCGCCTGTGCCAGGCAAGCACCCATCACGAAGACCGCGAACCCCAGCACCGTCCACACGAAGAGATAGCCCGCGCTCGCCGGCACGATCCAATCGGCCGAGCCTGAGACAGCGCTTGAGCGCGATGACAGGCCACCGCGCCACAGCAAAGGCGCGAGCGAGGGCAACATCATCGCCACCATCATCACCGCCCACATGCCGACGAAGGAGAACGCGGCGCCGGCCCAGCTCTGCCCGCACATCGGCATCCACGCCGAGGAGAGGCTCCATCCGCCGGGCATCGGCGTCTCGGCCATGCCGGCCATCGACAGGCCTGCGGCAATGGTCGCTGCAGCGCTCGCGGCGAAGAGCAGCGCCGACATGCCGATGAATGCATGCCGGCGCATGGCGTCAGGCGCAGCAGGCCGCGGTGGCGGTGCTGGCGTGTGCCGGTTGCCCGTACTCGTCATGGCGCTGCCACCAGATGCCGGTTTCGTTGCGGCCGAGCGGCGCGCGGTCCAGCCACTGGTACGCGCCCCACATCGCATCCAGCCCGCGTGCGTAGGTGGAGTAGGTGTGATGAACCACGCCGCCGTCCAGCACGAAGGCGCTCATGCCCGGCCGCTCCCGCGTGTAGGTGGCTGCGCTGGTGCCGGTGGTGGCGGCGAGCTGCGCCACCGGCCCTTCGCCGCCACCTTCTTCGCCCTCGCGCCAGCCCCACGCCGGCTCGCGCCGGTAGTTGTAGTCGATGCCCTTCTCGCGTTGCTGCGCCTCGGTGAACGAGACGTTGAAGTCGGCGTTGAAGTCGCTGCCGCCCGAGGACGCCCAGGGAAAGGTCCAGCCCATGCGGCGCTTGTAGGCCTGCAGCTTCGCCAGCGGCGCGCTCGAGACGGCGCACAGCGTCACGTCGTGGTTCGCGAGGTGCACCGCGAAGGCGTTGAAGCCGTCGGCGATCATCGAGCACGAGGGGCAGCCGGCCGTATAGTCGGGCCCGAACATGAAGTGATAGACGAGCAGTTGTGAACGTCCCTGGAAGAGTTCAGCCAAGGACGCGCGGCCTGCATCGGTCTCGAAGCGGTACGTCTTGTCCACGCGAACCCATGGCAGTTGCTGGCGCTGCCGCGCCAGTTCGTCGCTGCGGCGCGTGAGTTCCTTTTCCGCTGCGAGCAGCTTCATCCGCGCGGCCAGCCATTCTTCGCGAGTTCCAGTTTGATGTGTCGTCATCGCCCATCTCCTTTCGGTCAGTTGTCGATCAAGCGTGAGCGCATCGTACGAACGGGCAGGCCATGGGTGTGAGTGACAAATCTGGCGGGATTCCTGGCGTGGATTCCAACCGAGCGCGGACGCCTCCATCGATCACCGTGGCCGCCCGCGCACTCGCGGCCGGCGACGTCCTCGGCGCACTCAACCACATCGCGTTGCGTGATGACGCACCCGCGCTTGCGTTGCGCGGCATCGCGATGGCAAGGCTCGGCGATTACGTCCGCGCCAAGGCACTCTTGCGAACGGCCGCGAAGGCCTTCGGTTCGAAGGCGGCCGTGGCGCGCGCGCGCTGCGTGCTCGCCGAAGCCGAGATCGCGCTCGTCTCGCGCGACCTGGGCTGGCCCTCGAAAGCGCTGGATGCCGCGCGAGCCACGCTCCAGGCGCATGGCGATGCTGCGAATGCGGCGCACGCAGGGCATCTGCAGGCGCGGCGCCAGCTGCTGCTCGGCCGGCTCGCCGAGGCCGAGCAGACCCTTGCGGGTCTTGACGCTGCGCCCCTGCCGCCAGCCTCGAAGGCCGCGCATGCGCTGGTGGTAGCGGGCGTTTGCGTGCGGCGCTTGCACACGAAGGCGGCGCGTGCTGCGCTCGCCGGTGCCCACCGTGCCGCGCGACAAGCCGGCATCCCTGCGCTGGTGGCGGAAGTGGAAAGCGCCTCGCTCGCCCTCGATGCGCCCGCGGCACGGCTCATCGCACGAGGCGAGGAGCGCGCCCTGTTGCTCGACGAGGTCGAGGCACTCCTCGCTTCGCAGTCCTTCGTCATCGATGCCTGCCGGTACGCCGTGCGGCATTCGAAGATCTCGGTGTCACTTGCGAGCCGGCCCGTGCTGTTCACCCTCGCGCGTGCCCTGGCCGAAGCGTGGCCGGCAGACGTGCCGCGCGACGCGCTGGTGGCCAGGGTCTTCCGCGGCAAGCAGGCCGACGAGTCCTACCGTGCGCGGCTGCGGGTCGAGATGGGACGGCTTCGCAGGTTGTTGCGGCCCCTGGCCGGCATCACCGCGACGGCCCTGGGTTTCGTGCTGGAACCACGCCATGCCGTTGACGTCGTGGTGCTTGCGCAGCCGGTGGACGAGGAGCATGGCGAGGTGCTGGCCTTGCTGGCCGACGGCGAATCATGGTCGAGCTCGGCGCTGGCACTCGCGCTCGACGCCAGCCAGCGCACCGTCCAGCGCGCGCTCGAATCCCTCGCGGCGCGCGGCAAGGTGCAGTGGCTCGGCCAGGGACGATCGCGCCGCTGGATGGCCACGCCGTCCGTCACCGGATTCACGACAGCGCTGTTACTCCCCACATCCCCGTCGGCGTGAGTAGGATCGCGGCATGAAGCGAAGAACAGCGGAAATCGTGCGTGAGTACGGCCCGTTTCCGGGCACGGACAACGTCGCTGGCGTCACCTACGACGGCAGCCAGGTCTGGTTCGCATCGGGCGACAAGCTCAACGCCCTCGATCCGGCGAACGGCCAGACGGTGCGTGCCATCGACGTGCCCGCGCACGCCGGCACTGCCTTCGATGGGCAGCACCTGTTCCAGATCGCCGACGACCGCATTCACAAGATCGACCCCGCCAGTGGCACGGTGCTTGGCTCCATCCCGGCACCGCCCGGCGGCGGCAATTCGGGCCTCGCCTGGGCCGAAGGCATGCTGTGGGTGGGCCAGTACCGCGACCGCAAGATCCACCAGGTCGACCCGGCCACCGGCGCCGTCGTCCGCAGCATCGAGAGCAACCGCTTCGTCACCGGCGTGAGCTGGGTCGACGGCGAGCTGTGGCACGGCACCTGGGAAGGCGACGAGAGCGAGCTGCGGCACATCGATGCGCGCACGGGCGAGGTGCTGGAGGTACTGGCGATGCCGGCCGGGGCCATGGTGTCCGGGCTGGAATCGGATGGGGCGGATCGCTTCTTCTGCGGCGGCGGTGGGAGCGGGAAGGTGAGGGCAGTGAAGAGGCCGAGGCGCGGCGCTGGAGAGGAGCGTCCCGCGGCTTCGGCGGCCGAATAGGCCCTGGCCCCTGGCCTCACGTGGGCCGCACAACACGGCCGCATCGCAGGCAGGCACCGTCGCTCAACGAGCGTCCTTCACCACCTCCCCACCCTTCATCACGAACCCCACCCGCTGAAGCAGCTTGACGTCTGCTGTCGGGTCGCCGGCCACGCCGACGAGATCGCCGTAGCGCCCCACCGCGATCGCGCCCACGTCAGTCGGCCGGCCCAGAGCCTGCGCTGCGTTGACGGTGGCGGCCTGGATGGCCTGCATCGGCGTCATGCCCCACTGCACCATGGTCGCGAACTGCTTCGCGTTGTCGCCGTGCGGGTAGATGCCAGCGTCGGTGCCGAAGATCATCTTCACGCCGGCTTTCACCGCTGCCTGGAAGGTCTGGCGCTGCTTGAGGCCGATCATGCGTTCCTTCTCGAGCGACTCCTTGAAGGTGCCGTTCTTCTCGCCCTCGGCAAGGATGTAATCGTCGTTGTAGATGTCCATCGAGAACCAGGCGCCGTGCTCCTTCGCAAGCCGGAACGCTTCGTCGTCGGCGAGGCTCGCATGCTCGATGGTGTCGGCGCCCGCACGCAGCGCATCCTTGATGCCTTCGGTGCCGTGGGCATGCACCGCAACCTTCAGGCCGAGCATGTGGGCTTCGTCCACCAGTGCCTTCATCTCGGCCAGGTCGTACTGCTGCCCGCCCACGGTGTCGGTCTTCGAGAACACGCCACCGGTGCCGCAGAACTTGATGACCTCCGCGCCGTACTTGCGCAGCTTGCGCACCACCGCGCGGATGGCCTGCGGGCCGTCGGCCACGGCGGGTGAATCCACGTGCACGGACGGCGGGAATTCGGTGGTGTCGCAATGGCCACCGGTCGCGCCGATGGCATAGGTGGCCGGCACGATGCGCGGGCCGGGGATGTGGCCCTGCTCGATCGCCTGCTTCAGCGCGACGTCGGCGTAGTTGTCGGAGCCGACGTTGCGCACGGTGGTGAAGCCCGCTTCCAGCGTCTGTTTCGCGTGCGGCACGCCGAGCACCGTCCAGAAGGCATCGGTGAACTCCAGTCCGCGGTACCCGCCGTAGTGCGGCTCGCCAGTGAGGTGCACGTGCATGTCGATCAGGCCGGGCAGCAAAGTGATGCCCGGCAGGTCGATGCGGCGCGCGTCCTTGGGCACGGCGGCGCCATGCACGGCCACCGCGCTGATGCGGCCGTCGGTGATGACGATCTGCGGCCGCTCGATGACGCGGCCTGCGATCACATCGACCATGCGGTCGGCGGTGACCACGACGGTCTCTGCCTGCGCACTGACAGTGGCCGCCGCGAGCACGAGGGCGACGATCGAGTGGTTGGGGACGCGAGCGAGGAAGGCGGTGCGGCGTGGCGGCATGCGAGGCATCCAGGAGGCGATGGGCCACGAGCGTAGCCCATCGCCACCGCTGGTCACCTGAGCGCGGCGCCGCTGGTGCGATTGTTGGGGCGACAACGCCGCCTTCGCGGACTACGGTGGCGAGGTCCGGTGTGACAGGCCGTGCTCCGCCTCCATCAAATGGCGCTGCGCCTCGGCCTCATCCGGCGCGAGGCCGAGCGCGCCGCGGCGATAGGCCATCGCGAGCTCGAAGTGGGCGGCCGCATGCTCATGTTCAGCCGCCCGTTCGAACCAGGCGCGGGCTTGCGCGCCGTCGGCCGCGCCGGCCTCGCCGTTCATCAGCATCTGGCCGAGGATGAATTGCGCATCGGGCAGTTCCGCCTCGGCCGCCACGCGCAGCCACTTCGCGGCCTGCGCCTTGTCCACCGGCAGGCCGACAGCACCGCGACGGTACAGCAGGCCGAGGTGGAAGGCGGCCGCGGGCAGGCCTCGCTCGGCCGCGCGTTGCAGGTGGGCCTGCGCGGCCATTGCATCCGCTGCGTTCGTCGCGGCGCCGGCGAGCAAGGCCTTGCCGCTCGCCAGCTCGGTCGAAGCGTCCGGCGCGCAAGCCGCGAGCGCGCCCGCACACAGCAGCCCGCAGGCGATGCCGCGCATCATTTGCCCAGGTCGATGGCGTAGTCGGCCAGGCCTCGGCCGCTGCCGTCGTCGCTGTTGATCGACGACACGTTCGCCAACCCCGCGGCAGTCGCCAGCGCCAGCTGCCCGGCGGCGGACTTGAACGTCACGCGGCCGGCCGTCGCCACTTTGGTGAAGCTCCAGCTGCGCGCCGAGCCGTTGCCCACGAGGCTCAGCGCCTTGGCTGCCTTGATGTAGCCGATGAGCGCATCGCGGTTCGCATCCGGCGACGCGTAGATCGTCTTGCTGCCGTCCAGCCCCGGGAAGCTGCCCCCTCCGCTCGCGCGGTAGTTGTTGGTGGCGACGATGAACTCCGCGTTCGCGTCGATCGCCGCGCCCTTGTACGTCAGGTTCCTGATGCGGCTGCCCACGGCCTGCGTCACGTCGATCTCGTAATGCAGGTCCGGCGAGGTGAACATGTCGAAGTTGTAGCCAGGAAAGCCGCTCACCAGCGCCTGGTCGGCCGAGGCCGCCGGGTCGATCTGGTTGAAGCGCCTGGCCGCGGTTTCGAGCCAGGCCTGGATGTCGCTGCCTTTCACCTTCACCGCGTAGATCGTGTTCGGGTAGAGGTACAGGTCGGCCGCGTTGTTGATCGCGACATTGCCCTGCGCCACGTCGGTGAAGTCGTTGCCGCCGCCGAAGCCGCTCTTGAAGGGCGCGCTCACCGACAGCACCGGCAGGGCCTGGTACTGCGGCAAGTTGGCAGCGATGTAGTCCGCCACGTACTTGGCCTGTGCCTGGTTCACGATCTGGATCGCCGACACGTCGCCCACGTCGGCGAAGTAGGTGTTCATGCGGAAGTCGGTGCTGCCGATGGGCGTCTTCACGTAGTCGATGGTGGCGGCGTGTTCCGCGGCGATGGTGGCGGCCACGCTCGGGTCCGCAGCCACGTAGCTCTTGTCGGCGTTCTGCGTGGAGCGTGCCTCCACCGTGGTCTTGGTCGTGTCCACCGTCCACTTGCCACTGGCATAGGCCAGTTCAAGCTTGATGACGCCCAGGTGCTTTCCCCAGAAGTTCGCCATAACCGTCGGCACGCCGTTGACCGTGCCCTTGACCTTGTCCACGCCCGGCAGGTTGAACTGCGGCACGGTGCTCGTCGCATTCGGGAAGATCTGGTGCGAATGGCCGATCAGCATCGCGTCGATGCCCGCCACCTTGGACAGATGCCAGTTTCCGTTTTCCATGTCCGGGGCGTAGGCGCTGTTGTCCAGCCCGCCATGGGAGATGGCTACCACCAGGTCGGCGCCTTTCGCGCGCATCTCGGGCACGTACTTCTGCGCCGTCTCGACGAGGCCTTGCGTCGTCACCTTGCCATCCAGCCACCGCTTGTCCCAGGCCATGATGGTGGGCGGCGTGAAGCCGATGATGCCGATCTTCACCGGCACGTTCACCGTCGTGCCGTCAGGCTGCTTCGCGGCGAAGGTCTTGGTGATGATGCGGTAGGGCTGGAACAGCGGCGCACCGCTCTTCACGCTTGTGACGTTGGCCAGTACCTGCGGGAAAGCGGGGCCGGCGCATGGCGCGGCGGCTGCCACGCCTTCGACATTGAACTGGCTGCCCGTCACCTGGTTGAGGTAGGGCAGGCCGTAGTTGAACTCGTGGTTGCCGATGCCGCCGCCGTCATAGCCGATGGCATTCATCACCTTGACCATCGCGAGCGTCTCGCTGCACGCGAGCGGCTTCACCTGCGCCTGGTAGTCCGACAGGGCCGTGCCCTGGATGGTGTCGCCGTTGTCCAGCAGCACGTTGTTCGGGAATTCGGTGCGCGCGGCCTTGATGAGCGTGGCCACGCGCTCGAAGCCGATTGACTTGTCCTCGGCGAGCTTGAAGTAGTCGTAGCTTTGCACGTTGCTGTGCAGGTCGGTGGTCTCGAGCAGGGCGAGCGTGGTGCGCGTGCCCTCGGGCACGGACTGGGCTTGCGACGGGGTGTCGTCGCTGCCGCCGCAGCCGTGCAGGATGGGCACGGCGAGCAGCGCGAGGAAGAGGTGCGTTGTGCGCAAGGGAGGTCTCCGCGGGTCTGAAAGTCGGCGGAGTATTCCGAGCGTCCATGAACGCGGCGTGACACTTTCGCGATGCACTCGTTCTATCGCGCAAACGCGAGGTCACGCGGTGTGTCGACCGCTCGCCTTGCGGCTGCTCAGGCCATCGCCGCCTGCCGCGCCCGGTCCACATCGGGGCTGCGGTACATCGCCTCCGGAATCGTCGCGAGCGACGAATCGTGCAACTGCGATGGCGCGAGGCCATAGAACTTCTGGAAGCTCATGATGAGCGGGCGCCACTTGTCCGGATCCACGCGGTCGCGATGGCCGTCCATCACGATGCAGGGGTGCAGGTGCACCCGCTGCACGCGCACCTCGATGTTGAGGATGTGTCCGCGCAGCATCTCGTCGTCGTCGCCCACGCCGTGGATGGCCTCGACCACCGCCTCCATCTGCACCGGGCATTCGCGCACGCGCGGCGCATCGACGGTGTGCGATTCAACGGGCGTGAATCCGCTCGCCGCGAACTTGTCCTTCACATGCCGGTAGCCGCGTGCGGCCTTGGGCCCGGGCACCGGCTCGGTGCCGGTGGTGAGCGCAAGCCGGTTCACTTGCGACACCTCGGCCTGCGAGGGGAGGTTGAGCACGCACTGCCCGTCACGGCGCAGGTTGCGCGCCGTCTGGGACATCGCACCCAGGCCCAGAACGCAGCGCCAGCCGAGCCAGAAGGCCGACGACATGGGCGCGAGATTCGCGCTGCCGTCCTCGTTGATGGTGCTGATGACGACCACCGGCGTGCCGAAGTAGAGGATGGCGGGTTCGCTCGTGAGATGCATTCGAAGGCTCCTGCGTGTGATGGGATGACTTCACTGTGCAGGACACACGCGGCCGCGTCTGGCCGGTTTCGGACACGTCAATCGAGCATCACGACACGATCCGCGGCCGCGGCTTCGCAGCCCTCGGCGATCGACTCCCAGCCCTCGTGCACCACCACCTTCGTGTCTGCATGGCAGAACTCGATGCGCCTCGCGCCCGGCACGTTGGCATGCACGAAGGCCTCGATGGAAGACGGCATGCTCACGCGGTAGACAAGCCGCTCGATGTCATCGCTCGGGTGGTCGTCCGAATGCACCCACGGCACGAAGGCGCCTGCGGTCATCAACAGGTGCGAGCCCACATCGAAGGTGTGCGGCGCATAGCTTTGCGACTTGAGCCAGGCCTGTGCGGCGCCGCGCAAGTCGTCCGACGCAGCCACGTTCTCACCGCCCCAAGCCGCGGCGAGCAGTTCGACGAGCCACTGGTTGCAGTTCTGGTAGCGAACGCTGAATGGGTAGGCGTTGGCGCTGTAGGTGGCGCCCAGCAACTTGAGAGACTGCCGGTCATCAAGCGCGGCGCGTTCGAGCGATGCGGCCGCATCGGCCGGCAACAGCAGCATCGACACATAGCCGAGCGACGGGTCGTCCGTGCCCATCAGAAAGCCGGCGATGCCCTGGTCGAAGATGCGCGGCTTCTTCTCGTCGCAGGCGTAGTAGAGCTGCCGCACCGACCACGGCGTGTTGCCGCTTTGCTTGAGGCTCACGCCCGCATGCGAGTAGCGGACCTGGAAGCGGCTCAGGTCGAGCCCGGAGCGCGAGAGGATGGCGACGGCGCCGCCGGACTTCTCCAGCTCGCTTTTGATGACGCCGCCAAATCGCAGCAGCGTGTCCTGCTGCTGCGCGCTGAGCTCGGCCTGCCGGTCGCAAAAGCGCGTGACCCCGGCCTGGCTCGCGCTCGCGAACAGCGCCAGCGCAGCAACAGCCACGGCCTTTCGCATCAGATGCGCCGCCAG
>CBIHOF010000016.1:0-134613 GCA_966211955.1 uncultured Comamonadaceae bacterium
TCAAACGTTGAACAGGAAGTTCATCACGTCGCCGTCCTTGACCACGTACTCCTTGCCTTCGGCGCGCATCTTGCCCGCGTCCTTGGCGCCTTGCTCGCCCTTGAAGGCGACGAAGTCGTCGAAGGCGATGGTCTGGGCGCGGATGAAGCCGCGCTCGAAGTCGGTGTGGATGACGCCCGCGGCTTGCGGGGCGGTGTCGCCGACGTGGATGGTCCAGGCGCGCACTTCCTTCACGCCGGCGGTGAAGTAGGTCTGCAGGCCCAGCAGCTTGAAGGCGGCGCGGATGAGGCGGTTCAGGCCCGGTTCGGTCTGGCCCATCTCGGCGAGGAACATCAGGCGGTCGTCATCGGCCATCTCGGCGAGTTCGGCCTCGGTCTTGGCGCAGATGGCCACGACCGGCGCCTTCTGGACCTCGGCGAATGTGCGCAGCTTGTCGAGGAAGGGGTTGTTCTCGAAACCGTTCTCGGCCACGTTGCCCACGAACATCGCCGGCTTGGCGGTGATGAGGCACAGCGGCTTGAGGATGACTTGCTCTTCCTTGCTCCAGGCGACGCTGCGCACCGGCTTGGCCTGATCGAGCGCCGCCTGGCACTTGTTCAGCACGTCCACCAGGCGCTGCGCTTCCTTGTCGCCGGCCTTGGCGGGCTTGACGTAGCGCGCGAGGCTCTTCTCGACGGTGGTGAGGTCCGCCAGGCACAGCTCGGTCTGGATTACCTCGATGTCGGCGATCGGGTCGACCTTGCCCGCCACGTGCACGACGTTCTCGTCCTCGAAGCAGCGCACGACGTTGACGATCGCGTCCGTCTCGCGGATGTGCGCGAGGAACTGGTTGCCCAGGCCTTCGCCCTTGGAGGCGCCGGCGACCAGGCCCGCGATGTCGACGAACTCCACGATGGCCGGCACGATGCGCTCGGGCTTGACGATGTCGGACAGTGACTTGAGCCGCGGGTCGGGCAACTCGACGATGCCGACGTTCGGCTCGATGGTGCAGAACGGGTAGTTCTCGGCGGCGATGCCGGCTTTCGTCAGCGCGTTGAAGAGGGTGGACTTGCCCACGTTGGGCAGGCCCACGATGCCGCATTTGAGGCTCATGGAGGACTTTCTGGACTTCGAGGGGGAATTCGGCGGGAAGGCGGGATTTTAGGCGGGCCGCCGCAGCATGAGGGCATTGCCCGCCACGGCCAGCGCCGCACCCACGCCGGTGAGCACGTCGGGCCGGTACGACTCGAACATCATGGACACCACCAGGGCGAGCAGCGGCGTCATCACGCCGATCGCGCCGGACGGCCCCGGGCCGATGCGATCCTGCAGGGTGAGGTAGCAGGCGAAGGTGAGCACGGAGCCTGCCAGGGCGAGGTACAGCAGCGACGCCCACCAGGAGAACACGAGCGGCAGCGCGAAGCTGTGGCCCTGGGCTATGGCGATGACCGCACTGGCTGCCGCGCCGTACACCATGCCCCATCCGAGCGCTGGCCAGAAAGGCAGGCCGCTCGTGCGGTTGCGGCTGGCGGTGAGGCTGCCCACCGCCGACAGCAGCACCGAGCCGACGGTGAAGAGCACGCCCAGGCCGGTCGATGCGCCCTCGGCCGCCCGCCCGAACTCGGGCCAGAACATCAGCGCCACGCCTGCAAGGCCCAGCACGCCGCCCGCGATGAAGCGGCCTGATACGCCTACGCCGAAGAGCATCTGCGCGCCCAGGCCGGTGAGCAGCGGCGAGGCGGAGTAACCCACCGCCACCAGCCCCGAGGGCAGATGCCGCTCGGCCTCGTAGACGCAGATGTACGACACGCCGTACATGAACACGCCCTGCAAGGCGAAGCGGCCGTGCTCGGCCCGTGAGAAGCGCAGCCGATCGCCACGAACGACGCACATCGCGAGGATGACGAACCCCGCCAGGCCGAAGCGCAGCGCCACGCCGACGTCAGGCGCCGTGTGGCCGATCTGGTAGGTGATGGCGTGCCAGGTCGAGCCCCACACGAGCACGCAGATGGCGAAGAGGTGCCAGCTTTTCAGTCGCGCCATGCGGTCGGCCGGCGCGGCGATTCGGGGTGGGTCATGCGAGTGGAGCGGGAGTCAGTCGAAGCGGCATCAATCGAAGCGATAGGTGGCCTCGCCCGTCATGCCGACACGCAGCGCCCGCTCGATGCCTTCGACGATGACGGCATTCATGCCGAAGGTGATGGCGCCGTCCATGCGCGGGTCGGCGCGGTAGGTGATCAGCGTATCGCCCACGGCATGGCCTTGCTCGGCGGTGGCGGGGTCGACATCGGGAATCGGGCAGCGCGCACAGGGCTTGACCAGCTTGAGCCGCACGAGGCCATCGGGCGTGTCGAACGTGATCTCGTCGAGGTGGTCCTCGCCGTGCGATTCGACGCCATCAATGACGAGGTTGGGCCGAAAGCGCGCCATCGTCACCGCGTCGTGCCCGCCGATGGCCATGCGCCGGTTCAACTCGTCGAGCCCCGCGACGGACGCCACGAGGATCGGATAGCCGTCCGAGAAGGCGTTCTCCGCCTCGATCTCGCCCGTCCAGTCTCGACTCGACAGCCGCTTTTGCGCAGGGTCGAAGCGCACGAGCCTCAGCCGCCGGCCGAGGAAATCGCTGAACCATTGCGCGGCGAGATCGCCCATGTCGTAGGCCGCCACCTCATCGCGCCAGACCGTCACGCGGCACGGCTGCTCCACCGCGTTCAGCGAGAGGTGCAGCGTCAGCATGCCAGGCGCACGCAGCACCATCTCCTCGGTCTTGAGCGTGGGCTTGATGAGTGCCATGCGTGGCAACTCACGCTGCGTGACGAAGCGGCCCTGGTCATCGACCACCATCCAGGCGCGGTCGAACTCGATGCCGGTCTCGATGACCAAGGCTTCGCCCAGCGCGATGCCGGCGCAGCTCTTGACGGGGTACACGTTCAGCGCCGCGATGCGCACCTGCACATCGCTCACTTGAACAGCCCCTTCAATCCCTTCTTCAAGGCATCGGCGGCCGACGGCTTGGAGGCCCCGCCTGCGGCGGGCTTCAATCCGAGCTTCTCGCCCAGTGCGTCCTCGATTTTCTTCGTTGCCGCCTGCGTGGCGATGGCCGACCACTCGATCTTCCAATCCAGCGATTCGAAGGGCCCGGTCAAGCGCACGGGAATCGTGAGCCCCTTCAAAGCCGCCAGCTCCGCGCCTTCCTGGCCCTTGGTGGAGCTCACCACCGTGGCCTTCGCAACGTAGTCGATGCGCGATTTGCCCACGTCGATCGCACCTTCGCCGCCCAGGCGCAGGAAAGGGCTCTTCATGTCGAGGTCGCGGTTGTGCGCCACGCCGTCGGCAATCTGGAAGCTGGCCGACAGCTCGCTGAAGTCGGTCTTCTCGGTCTGGTTGGCCTTTTGCTGCGCGTCCTTCTTCAGGCCCAGCGCCGCCTGCGCCTGACGCAGGCTCTTGGCGAGGTTGATGCCCTTGATGGCGCCGTCGCGCAACTGCAAGGCGGCCGTGCCTTTCAGGCGCGACTTCATCTCGTTGACGCTGCGCCCGGCGCTGTCCAGGTCGAAGTTGACGCGGCCGTTGCCCTCGATCCAGTCCTTGGCCGCCACGTCCTTGATGAGCGCATTCACGTCCACGCCGGTGGCTGCCCCCTTGATCGCGATGCGGCTCGCACGCGCATCGGCGAAGGCCGTGGCGTTCAGCTGCCCGCCCCAGGCCTTGCCCTGCAGCTCGGTGATGCGCAGCATGCCGCCATCCAGAGAGGCCTGGATATGCGCGTCAGACACCTTGTATTGCTGGAACGCAAAGCGGCCTGCGGTGAACGCCACCTGCGCGTTCACGGCGCGCAGGCCGGCCAGGTCGATGGGCGTGTCGGCATTGCCCTTGGCAGGAACGGGCTGGGCAGGCGCTTTCGAGCTCGCGAGCACCTTGTTCAGGTCCAGCGAGTCGAAGTTGGCACGCGCGTTGATCTGCGGCGTGTCACCGGCGAGCACCGCCGTGCCTTCGGTGGCGAACTTGTTGTCGTTGAGCTGGCCGGCGATGTTCCAGGCCGATTTCTGCGCCGACGCGAGCGCATTGCCGCGCACGTTGAGCGCCAGTGGCTGCAGCCCCGGCTCCTGCACCTTGGCCTGCAAGTCGAGCTTGTCGAGCGCGAGCGAGAAAGGCGAGGGCTTGATGACGAGGTCGCTGCGCAAGGTGCCGGCGAGCTTGCGCTGCGGTGCATCGCTTTCCACCTGCGCCTGGAAGCCGGGCAGGTGCACCGCGTCGAAGTTTCCACTCGGCGCCGTGCTCTTGAAACTCGCGGAAATCGGCATGTCGCCGCCGTGCGTCAGCTTGCCGCTGAAGGCGCTGCCCGTGAGGTTCTTGCCCGCGATGGCGAGCTCCGGCCATTCGAGGTCGAGCGTGACCGGCTGGCCCGCCTGCGTTCCTTTCACGGCCGCCTGAAGCTTGCGCAGCGTGAGGTTCTGCGCCTGCGGCTCGAAGGCGAATCGCTCGATCGACAGCGTGGTGCCGTCGTGCTTGAGCGAGCCGGTGTGGCCCGACAGCTTCACCGACAGGTCCTCGGCGTTGACGCTCTTCTTCGCGCCGTCCCAGGCCACGCCGCCCTTGAGCGCGAGGTCCGCGGCGCTCAGGCCGGGTGCGTCGCCCTTGAAGGCGAGGTTCATTTTCTTGAGCGACGCCGACTGCGTCTCGGTGTCCAGCGTGAGCCGGGTGTCGCCGGTGAGCGTGCCCTTGACCAAGGGTTGCTTGAAGTCGAACTGCAGCGCCATGTCCACCGGCGCTTCGACGCGGTTGGCGAGCCGGCCGGAGTTGAACGACTGCAATACCAGCTGGCCGTTGGTGCCGGTCATCGCGTCGCGCACGACGGCCTTCACGTCGCTCAGCACGATGCCGCTCACGTCGAAGCGCACCGGCTTGCTCGCGCCCTTCGGCTCCTCGGGCGTGGAGTCGCCGGCGAGCAGGTCGTCGATGTTGCTCTTGCCCTTGGCGTCGCGCAGGTAGGTGATGCGAACGCCATGCGCTTCCACGCGGCCCACGACGACCTCGCCATGCAGCAGCGGCAGCACGTCCACCGCGAGGCTGGCCGCGTCGATGGCGGCGAAGTTGTCGGCCCGGGCCGCCTCGCTCAGCGTGATCTTCGAGACCTTCATCGCCAGCCGCGGGAACATCGACAGCTCGATCGGCCCGTCGATGACCAGCGTGCGCTGGCGATGGGTCTTCATCCAGTCGACGGCCACGCCCTTGTACTTGTTGGCGTCGAAGCTGGCGAGAAAGATCGCGGCTGCCGCGATGATGAGAACAATCAAGCCGACGAGGCCCAGCAGGCCGCGGCGAATCCACACACTCATGATGCAAGTCCCTTCAGAGCCGAAATTGTGCCCTTGCTTGAGGGACCAGGGGCATTGGCCGCTCTCTACAATCGCCCGCGATGAAGACATTCGACGTGCTGGTGCGAGGTTCGGGCATCGTGGGACGAAGCCTCGCGCTGTCGCTCGCGCGCCAGGGGCTGCAGGTGGCCCTGCGGGCCGACCCGGTGCGCCGCGACGCGCCGCCGGACATCAGGGCCTATGCGCTGAACGCCACCTCGGTCGGGCTGCTGCAGGCGCTCAAGGTGTGGGACGCGTTGCCGGCACAGTCGGCGACACCCGTGCACGACATGCACATCGAGGGCGACGCCTCGGGCGGGCTGATCGAGTTTTCCGCCTGGGAGGCCCGCGTGGGCGAGCTGGCCCACATCGTGGATGCCGCGGTGCTGGAGCGCGAACTCGGCGCTGCCGTGCGCTTCTCGCCCCACGTCACGCCTGTGGACCACGACGACGTCCAGGCCCCGTTGACCGCGCTGTGCGAAGGCAAGGCCTCCAGCGCTCGCGAAGCGCTGGGCGTGGCCTTTGAGCGCGACGACTATGGCCACCGGGCGATCGCCGCTCGGCTGACTGCGTCGAAGCCGCATGCAAACACCGCCCGGCAGTGGTTCCGATCGCCGGACGTGCTCGCACTGTTGCCTTTCGATACACCGGTGGCGGAGAAGTCTTTTGCGCTGGTCTGGTCGCTCCCGAATGACCGGGCTGACGCCTTGATGGCGCTCGAACCCCGTGCCTTCGAGCAGGCATTGATGGAAGCGACCGGCGGCGCCGCCGGCGAGCTGGCCCTGGCGTCCGAGCGCGCCGCCTGGCCGCTGCTTCGCGGCACGGCGCAAAATTTCAGCGGTCGCGGCTGGGTGCTGCTGGGGGACGCGGCGCACGTCGTGCATCCGCTGGCCGGTCAGGGTCTCAACCTCGGCCTGGCCGACGTGGCGGCGCTCACCCGCGTGATCGCCGAGCGCGAACGCTGGCGTGACCTGGGCGACGAGAAGCTGCTGCGCCGCTACGCCCGCGCCCGTCTCGCGCCCACCTGGGCCATGGGCCAGATGACCGATGGCCTGCTGCAACTTTTCTCACGTTCCACCCCCTCGGTGCGGGAACTTCGCAACCGCGGCCTGACTCTCGTCAACCATCTCCCGCCGCTCAAGCGCTGGCTCACCGCCCGGGCGCTCGATTCCTGAAAGCCCTCCGATGTCCATCCTCCGCCGCATCCTGCTTGCCGCCTTCTGTGCCGGCACCTTGGTCGCCTCCACCAACGTGGCCATCGCCGACGACAACGCGATCCGCAAGAACATCGCCGAGCGCTTTCCCGAGTGGCCGAAGATCGACGAGATCACCAAGACGCCGATCGCCGGGCTCTACGAGATCCGCCTGGGCACGGACGTGTTCTACACCGACGAGCAGGGCAACCACCTCATCGAAGGCGCGCTGATCGAGACCAAGACCCGCAACAACCTCACCGAGGCGCGCGTCAACAAGCTCACTGCCATTGATTTCGCGGCGCTCCCGCTGAAGGACGCCATCGTCTGGAAGCAGGGCACGGGCGCCCGCAAGCTCGTGATCTTCGCGGACCCGAACTGCGGCTACTGCAAGCGTTTCGAGCGCGACCTGCAGGGCGTGAAGGACGTGACGGTCTACACCTTCCTGTACCCCATCCTCGGCGGCGATTCGCCCGAGAAGTCGCGCGACATCTGGTGCTCGAAGGACAACACCCGCGCCTGGCGAGACTGGATGCTGACCGGTGCGCCGCCCGTGCGAAACATGGGCGCCTGCGACACCGGCGCCTTGCAGCGCAACGTGGCCCTCGGCAAGAAGCACCGTGTGAACGGCACGCCGGCGCTGGTGTTCGAGGATGGCAAGCGCGTCCCGGGCGCGCTGCCGCTCGACCAGGTCGAGAAGAACCTCACCACCGCGATGGCGGCGCGCAAGCCGGGCTGAGCGAAGCCCGGGGGGCGCCGGTCCCCCAGGGGCCGATGGATCACCCCATGCGTGGGGCGGCTGCATAGGCCGGTGGTTTCCCAGGTTTTCCTCGGGCGTGGTTGGCGCCTGGTGCGGCGACAATGCCGCGCAACCCTGGCGCTGGACCCCCCATCCGCATGATTTCCTACCGCATTGCCGTCGCAGACCCGAACGCCCACCTGTTTCGCGTCACGCTGAGCGTCCCGGACCCGGCCGAGCGACAACTGCTGAGTCTGCCGGTGTGGATTCCCGGCAGCTACCTCGTGCGGGAATTCGCGCGACATCTGTCGCAATTGCGCGCCGAGCAGGCCGGCGCCGAAGTGCCCCTGGCCCAGCTCGACAAGGCCAGCTGGGAGGCCAGCTGCAAGCCCGGCGTGCCGCTCGTGCTGAGCTACCTGGTGTACGCCTTCGACACATCCGTGCGCACGGCCTTCCTCAACCCGCAGCGCGGCTTCTTCAACGGGACCAGCGTGTGCCTGCGGGTCGAGGGCCACGAGGACGAGCCGCACGGCCTGGACATCACCGAGCTGCCGGCCGGCTGGGAAGTGGCCACCGCCATGCCCGCCGTCAAGGTGAATGCCGCGGGACGCGGCAGCTACCACGCCGCGAACTACGACGAGCTGGTCGATCACCCGGTGGAGCTGGGCACCTTCTGGCGCGGCAAGTTCACTGCGCGCGGCGTGCCGCATGAGTTCGTGGTGGCCGGCGCCTTCCCCGACTTCGACGGCGAGCGGCTGCTGGCCGACAGCCAGCGCATCTGCGAAGCAGCCATCAGCTTCTGGCACCCGGACGGCCACGCGCCCTTCGATCGCTATGTCTTCCTGCTCAATGCGGTGGACGAGGGCTACGGCGGCCTGGAGCATCGCGCGAGCACCGCGCTCATCGACGCGCGGCGCAACCTGCCGCAAAAGGGCAAGCCCGAGCTCACTGACGGCTACGTCACGCTGATGGGCCTCATCAGCCACGAGTACTTCCACACCTGGAACGTCAAGCGCCTGAAGCCGCGCGAGTTCGCCCCCTACGACTTCACGCGCGAGAACTACACCGAGCTGCTGTGGTTCTTCGAGGGCTTCACGTCCTACTACGACGACCTGCTGCTGGTGAGGGCGGGGCTCATCGACGAGGCGCGCTACTTCAAGCTGCTGGCCAAGACCATCTCCGGCGTGCTGGACACGCCGGGGCGCAAGGTGCAAAGCGTCGCGCAGGCGAGCTTCGACGCCTGGGTCAAGTACTACCGCACCGACGAGAACACGCCCAACGGCACCATCAGCTACTACACCAAGGGCTCGCTGGTGGCGCTCGCGCTGGACTTGACGCTGCGCCAGCAGAAAGGCAGCCTCGACGAGCTGATGCGCGGATTGTGGGCGCGCAGCGGCGGCGGCCCGATCAGCGAGAGCGACATCCGTGCGGTGCTGCGCGAGGTGGGTGGCCGCAGCTACGACCAAGAAATCGATGCCTTCGTTCACGGCACTGCCGACCTGCCGCTCCAGGGCCTGCTCGAACAGGCGGGCGTGCAGTGGCAGGCGCAGGCGCCGACCGTGCCGCAGCGGCTGGGCCTGCGGGTGAGCGAGAGCGCGCTGACGGGTGTGCGCGTGACGCACGTGCTGCGCGGCGGTGCTGCCGAGCGCGCCGGTGCGTCGGTGAACGACGAGGTCTTGGCGGTGGACGGCTGGCGCATCCGGCGGCTCGACGACTTGCTGCGCGTGACGGTCCCGGGGGGGCAGGCCGCCCTGCTCGTGAGCCGCGACCAACGGGTGCTGAGCCTGCCGCTGTCGCTGCCCAAGGACGATGCCGTCACCGGTGCGGTGACCCTCACCGCCGACGCGAAGGCACAGAAGCCCGCGCTGGCGCTGCGCCGGGCATGGCTCACGGGTTGAGCTTCTGGCGCGCCGTGCTCGGCGCGGGCGAGCCCTGGCAGCGGCGAGCGGGTGCCGTGGCGGTGGTGATCGGCGTGGTGGTGGCACATGGCTGCATCGCCGATCGGGTGAGCGAACGCATGTTGGATCTCACGGCCTACGCGGACATGCCGCAGCGGGTGGAGGCGGTGTTCGTGCGGGAGATGGAGATCGCCGTGCCGGCGCCGGTGGCGGCGCCGAGGGCGGTGGCCGGGCCGCGTGCCACGCATCGGCGGCGGGTGAGGCCTGTGGAGTCGCCGGCGTCCGCGCCTGAGCCTGATGTACCGCTGATGGCCGAGGCCTCAACCGAAGCTGCATCCCAGCCCGAACCCGAGCGGGCCGAGCAGGATGCAATGCCTGAACCCGCGACCGCTGCAGCGAGCGCGCCCGAGTCGGTCGCCGCCGTCGAGCCGCCGGCATCAGCCGCCTTGCCCGTGGCCGGCGCGGGCAGTGCACCGGCCTTCGAATGGCCCGCATCCACGCGGCTGAGCTACGTCCTCACCGGCAACTACCAGGGCGAGGTCGGCGGCACGGCGCAGGTCGAATGGATACGCCTGGGCAACCGCTACCAGGTGCACCTGGACGTGACGATCGGGCTGCCGGTGTTGCCCCTGGCCACGCGCACGATGATCAGCGACGGCGTGCTCACGCCAGAAGGCCTCCGGCCAGAGACCTTCGACGAGGACAGCAAGGTCGCCGGCCGCGACCGTCGCCGCAGCACCATCCGCTTCGAGCCGGATGCGATCGTGCTGCCCGGCGGCCAGCGCAACATCCGCTGGCCGGGCGTGCAGGACGCAGCGAGCCAGTTCGTGCAGCTCACCTTCCTCTTCACGACGAAGCCTGAGCTGCTGGCACCCGGGACCGTCATCGACATGCCCCTCGCCTTGCCGCGCCGCGTGGACCATTGGGTCTACGACGTGCTCGACAAGGAGACGCTCTACACGCCCTTCGGCACGGTCGAGGGCGTGCACCTCAAGCCGCGGCGGGTGGCCAAGAAGGGCGGCGACCTGGTGGCTGAGATGTGGATCGCGCCGAGCCTGGCCTACCTGCCGGCGCGCATCCGCATCGCGCAGGACGAGCAGACCTTCATCGACCTGATGATCCGCCGCAAGCCGCAGCTGGCGGCGCCTTGAATGGTGGGGCCCACCACGGTGACGCCTCGGTGACCCGCGTTTTCACCCGCGGCTTCGTATAGTTGCGCGATCGACAACAGGAGAGACCTTCATGAGCTACGAATTCATCCTCACCGACGTGCGCGGCGACGGCGAGCGCAAGACCGGCCTCATCACGCTGAACCGTCCCAAGCAGCTGAATGCACTCAACGACGGCCTGATGAACGAACTCGGCGCGGCCATGAAGGCCTTCGACGCCGACGACGCCATCGGCTGCATCGTCATCACCGGGAGCGAGAAGGCCTTCGCGGCCGGCGCGGACATCGCCGCGATGGCGAGCTGGACCTACATGGACGTCTTCAAGACGGACTACATCACCCGCAACTGGGAGACCATCCGCAGCATCCGCAAGCCGGTGATCGCCGCGGTGGCGGGCTTCGCGCTCGGCGGCGGCTGCGAGCTCGCGATGATGTGCGACTTCATCATCGCCGCCGACACGGCGAAGTTCGGCCAGCCGGAGATCAAGCTGGGCATCATCCCAGGCGCAGGCGGCACGCAGCGCCTGCCGCGCGCCATCAGCAAGGCCAAGGCCATGGACCTCGTGCTCACCAGCCGCATGATGGATGCGGCTGAAGCCGAGCGCGCCGGGTTGGTGTCGCGTGTGGTGCCTGCTGCGGAGCTGATGGACACGGTGCTTGCAGCAGCGCAGACCATCAACGACTTCAGCGGCCCGAGCGTGATGATGGCCAAGGAATGCGTGAACCGCGCGTACGAAGGGCCGCTGGCGGAGGGCATCCAGTTCGAGCGCCGCATGTTCCATTCGCTGTTTGCGAGCGAGGATCAGAAGGAGGGCATGGACGCGTTTGTCAACAAGCGCAAGCCCGCCTTCAAGCAGCGTTGATCCATCGGATCGAGGGAGCCCCGGCGCTTGCGTTCAAGCGCCAGGCCCGCCCCGTCAGGGCTTGCCTGGCGCACGCACCATGCGATCGAGCAGGTGGTTCATTGCGCTCTCCAGGTCCTCGCAGCGGCCCAGGTGAACGGCCGAGGTCTGGATGATGGTGCTGCGCGGCGCGACCAGCCAGTGGAAGCGCTCGCGCAAGGGCAGCCGGCCGATCGGCCCGGCGGATTCGCCGCCTTCGCAGATGGCGGGAATCGTCGCGAGGTTGGCGCGCACCGCGTGCAGGTCAACGTGCGGGTCCAGGGCCAGCAGCCGGGCTTCGTCCAGCTCGATGCGCGCCTTGAGGAAGCCATGCGCCGCGCAAGACAGGATCACGCCGGCATTGACGAATTCGCCCCGTTCCACGCGCGGTACCACCCGCAAGATGGCGTGGTCATAGATGAGCGCTGCGGGCACGGATGGCCTCCTCCACGAAAGCGCGCGGTGATTGCAGGCGGCGCGCGAAGTACGCGCGGTAGGCCTCGCGCTGCTGCTGCTTGGCATCGGGGCCGGTGAACATCGGGTCGTCGTCGAGGAAGTCGTCGGGGATCATCGCCACGATGTTCGACACGACCTCGGGCGTGAGCATCTGGCTCATCTTCACGTCGACCTCGGCGAGCGTGGACGCGAAGGGCAGCAGCACATGGTCCTTGATGAGCGCGAAGGGGCTGGTGCTGCGCTCCATGTACTGCGGCCAGTTGTGATGGAAGTACAGGGCCGCGCCGTGGTCGATGAGCCACAGCTTGCGGTGCCACACCAGCATGTTGCTGTTGCGCGGCGTGCGGTCGACGTTGGTGACGAAGGCGTCGTGCCACACGATGGCCGAGGCGAGGTCGGCGGAAGGCTTCTCGGCGAGCGGGTCGAACGTGACGGAGCCGGGCAGGTAGTCGAGCGCAAGGTTGAGGCCGGCGCTCGCGCGGATGAGGTCCTGGATCTCGGGGTCGGGCTCGGTCTGGGCGAGGGCTGGGTCGAGGTTCACCAGGACGATCTCGGGCACGGGCAGGCCGGCGGAGCGGGCGATCTCGCCGGCGATCAGCTCCGCCACGAGTGCCTTGCGGCCCTGGCCGGCGCCGCGGAACTTGAGCACGTACATGCCCTGGTCGTCCGCCTCGATCACGGCCGGCAGCGAACCGCCTTCGCGCAGCGGCGTGACGTAGCGGGTGGCGGTGATGGTGCGGATCGGCATGGGGGCCGATTGTCTCGCAGGGTTCATGGCTGCAGCCATGTGCGGTCTGGTGTGCCCAGCCGGGCGCGGCGATGGCCGTCGGGATGGAGTTCGAGCCAGTCGATGGCTTGCACCTGGGCGGTGACGACGGCGAAATGCGGCTGGTCGAGTGGTGGCTGGGCGTGCTTGTCGATGGGGGCGCCGGGTGCCGCAAAGGAGAGATAGTCGCAGGCGGCGGGAGATTGCTGGATGCGCGCCCAACGGCGATCCACCTCCGGGCCGTCGACGGCGATCGACAAGCGAACATCGCATCGAAGCTGCCAGTTCAATGCGGCGGACCAGAAGACCAGCGTCGCGCCGGCGTGGCTCGCGATCTGCGCGGCCTTGGGGCTGCGCGAGTCGGTGAAGAAGACGAGGTGGCGATGTGCTTCGTCCACCTCGCGCAGCACAACGGTCCGCGCATCGGCGCGCGTTGATGACGCGCTGCCATCGACCGTCGCCAGCACCGGCGTGCGCCATGCATGCGCCTTGTCGCGGGCAGCACGCGACAGCTCGATCCACACCGCGGCGTCGATCGCTTCGAGCGTCGGCAGCCGCAGGTGCACGGCCTCAGCCTTCCTTGCGCAGCGACGGGAACAGGATCACATCGCGAATGCTCGGGCTGTCGGTGATGAGCATGATCAGCCGGTCGATCCCGATGCCGCAGCCGCCGGTGGGCGGCATGCCGTACTCCAGCGCGCGGATGAAGTCGGCGTCGTAGTACATCGCCTCTTCGTCGCCGGCGTCCTTGTTGGCCACCTGAGCCTGGAAGCGCGCGGCCTGGTCCTCGGCATCGTTCAACTCGGAGAAGCCGTTGGCGTACTCACGGCCGGTGATGAAGAGCTCGAAGCGCTCGGTGATGGCCGGGTTGGTGTCGGATGCGCGCGCCAGCGGTGAGACTTCGACCGGGTAGTCGATGATGAAGGTCGGCTGCCACAGCTTCTCTTCGACAGCCGCCTCGAACAGGCCGAACTGCAGCTCGGGCAGCTTCCAGTGTGCAGGCGCTTCCTCGCCCAGTGCCTTGAGCTTCGCGCGCAGCACCTCCGCGTCATCGGCCTCGGCCTGCGACAGCCCGGCATGCACCACCAGCGAATCGCGCACCGACAGGCGGGCAAAGGGCTTGTCGAGCTCCACCGGCTTGCCGGCGTAGGTGATGCTGGCCGAGCCGGTCGCGCAGCGCGCCGCGTGGCGCAGCACCGCCTCGGTGAAGTCCATCAGGTCGTGGTGGTTCCAGTAGGCCGCGTAGAACTCCATCATCGTGAATTCGGGGTTGTGCCGAACCGAGATGCCTTCGTTGCGGAAGTTGCGGTTGATCTCGAACACCCGCTCGAAGCCGCCCACGATCAGGCGCTTCAGGTACAGCTCCGGCGCGATGCGCAGGAACATCTCCTGGTCGAGCGCGTTGTGGTGCGTCTTGAAAGGCTTGGCGTTGGCGCCGCCCGGGATGGGGTGCAGCATCGGCGTCTCGACTTCGAGGAATCCGTGCTCCACCATGAAGTTGCGGATGGAACTCACCGCCTTGCTGCGCGCCGCGAAGCGCACGCGAGCGGCTTCGTCGGTGATGAGGTCGACATAGCGCTGGCGGTACTTCTGCTCCTGGTCGGCCATGCCGTGGAACTTGTCGGGCAGCGGGCGCAGGCTCTTGGTCAAGAGGCGCAGCGACGTGACGCGCACCGACAGCTCGCCCGTCTTGGTCTTGAACAACTGGCCCTCGGCGCCGAGGATGTCGCCCAGGTCCCAGTGCTTGAAGGCGGCATAGACCTCATCGCCGAGCGCGTCCTTGGTGACGAAGAGCTGGATGCGGCCCGACGCGTCCTGCAGCGTGCCGAAGCTCGCCTTGCCCATGACGCGCTTGAGCATCAGCCGGCCGGCGACGCTCACCTTGACGCCTTGCGGCTCCAGCTCCTCGTTCTCGAGCGGGCCGTATTTCAGGGCCAGGTCGGCCGAATGGTTCTTCGGTTTGAAGTCGTTCGGGAAGGCCACGCCTTGTTTGCGGATCGCGGCGAGCTTTTCACGGCGTTCGGCGATGAGCTGGTTGTCGTCTTGGTCCATGGCGTGGGTGCTGCTTGAAGCGTGAAGGCAAACCTCGAATTGTAGGTGTGCCCGAGGGTGGCCCTCTAGAATCCGGCCACCCATGAGTCCGCCCACTTCCCGCGCCGTCGACCAGATGTACTTCCTGGGCCTGGCGTTCATCAACAAGCTGCACGGCTGGCTGCCCTTTGTGCTGCGGCCCTGGCTGTACCGGGCGTGCCGTTTCCAGGTGGACAAAAGCGCCACGCTGCAAGGCGGCATCCGCTTCTTTCACGTCGGCCGGCTCACGGTGGGCGAGGGCACCTTGATCAACCGCGGCGTGTACCTGGACAACCGCATGGGCATCCGCATCGGGCGGCAGGTGTCCATCGCCCATGACGCGCGCATCTACACCCTGGGCCACGATCCGCACGACGCCAACTTCGCGGCCAAAGGCGCGGCGGTGCGCATCGACGACTACGCGGTGGTGTTTGCCGGCGCGATGATCATGCCCGGCGTCCACCTTGGCGAAGGTTCGGTGGTGATGGCCGGCTCGGTCGTCACCAAGGACGTGCCGCCCGGGCGCATGGTGGGCGGCAACCCGGCGCAGGACATCGGCGAGCGGCGCTGCAAGCCGGCGTACCGGCTGGACCGGCGCTTCTGGCTCGCGCATTGAGCTTGCCAGCCTTGAACACAGCAGCCCCGAACAAGCGTGTCGCCGTCGTGGACCCCGGGTCCTTCGTGCTGCCCTACGACTATCAGCTGGTGAAGCGGCTCGCCCGGCAAGGGCAGGGCGTGGACTTCTACGGTTCGCGCACGCGCTACAACGCGGAATTCCTCGCGGCGATGCCCGCGCTTGCGGGCGTGACGGTGCGCGCTGCCGGCATCTCAAGCACCGTGGCCCCACGATGGCGCGGGGCACTGGCCTACGTCGGCCTGCTCGCGAGGCTGCTGTGGAACTCGCGCCGATACACCGCGGTGAGCCTGCAGTTCAGTGGCTTCTGGCCGGCTGAATGGCTGGTGATGCGAGTGCTGTCCCACAAGTTCGAATTCACCGTGCACAACGCCGTGCCGCATGGTTTTGCCGGCGAGCAGCACGGCCCCACGCTGCGCCTCGCGCGGCTGGCGCGGCGACTGGTGTTCGTGAGCGAGGCGACTCGTGACGACTTCATGCGCCGATATGGCGAGGGCTTCAGAAGCAAGTCCGAAATCCGCCCGCATGGCCTGCTGCCGGTCACGCCCGATTCGCCGGTCGTGCCGTACGCCGCTACTGGCGCGCCACAGGCGTTGGTGTTCTGGAGCACGGTCAAGCCATACAAGGGGGTGGAGCTCTTCGCCGACCTGGCGCGCTCGCCGGTGATCCGGGCACGCGGGCTCGCGCTGGAAGTCTTCGGCGCGTGGGACCAGGAGCTGCTTCCCCTGGCGCGCGAGCTTCAGCAATTGGGCGTGAAACTGCTCGACGGCTACGTGCCCAACGGCGAGTTGCTGGCCTTGCTGAATCGTGACGTCATCTTCATCCTGCCCTACCGCGCCGCCTCGCAATCGGGCGCGATGTACGCCTTGCTCAATCACGGCCGCTTGTTCATCTGCTCCGACGTTGGCGACCTCGGCGCGTTCATGCGGCGCTACGGGCTGGAAGGGCTGCTGCTCGCAGACCGCACGGCCAAATCCGTCGAACGCTGCCTGCGATACCTGGATGCGAACCGCGAGGCAGTGATCGCGGCATTTGCCCGGGCGCAGGCGGACAACGCCTGACCCCGCGGTGCGACAATCGAAGGTTTGACCGACCGCCCCGCCCATGGGGCCTACCGGACCGCTCCATGAAGAAAATCGTCAAGGCCGCACTGGCACGAAGCGGCTGGGAACTCGGCCGTACTGCCGACCGCATCAACAGCGTGCTGGCCGACCTGCCCGAGGCCGACCGCGCGATCGTGTCGCGCGTGGACCCGTTCACCATGACCAGCCTGGAGCGCCGGGCCAGCCTGCTGGGCGCGGTGGACCACGTGGTCAAGCACCGGATCGCCGGCGACATCGTCGAGTGCGGCGTGTGGCGCGGCGGCAGCATGATGCTCGTGGCCCTGGCGCTCATGGCGCGCGGCGATACCTCGCGGCACCTGTACCTCTTCGACACCTTCGAGGGCATGAGCGAGCCCACCGACGAAGACCGCGCCTTGAGCGGAGAGCTGGCCGAGACGCAGCTCGCCCGCACTGACCGCGACCACGCGCTGTGGGCGGTGGCGAGCTTGGAAGACGTCAAGGCCAACCTGGCCGCCACTGGCTACCCGGCCGACAAGATCCACTACGTCAAGGGCAAGGTCGAAGACACCATCCCCGGCACCATCCCCGAACACATCGCCTTGCTGCGGCTGGACACCGATTGGTACGAGTCCACCAGGCACGAGCTGAACCACCTCTACCCGCGGCTTGCGCGCAACGGCATCCTCATCATCGACGACTACGGCCACTGGCAGGGCGCGCGCCAGGCCGTGGACGAGTACTTCGCCGATGCCGCCGAGCCGGTGTTCCTGCACCGCGTGGACTACACGGCGCGGCTCCTGGTCAAGCGCTGAGTGCTGCCCCACGCTGGCCCATGAGCGCGTCGCCCCGGCTCCTGCATTCGCTGCCCCAGGTGTACGCCGCCGCGGTGGTGCGCCTCCTGCTGCCACTGGTGGTGCTGCCGCTGGTGGCCTCGCGCGTGGGCGCGCAGGAGTTCGGGCGGCTGAGTTTCATCCTCGTGTGGGCGAGCCTCTTGTCGATGATCGTGGAAGGCGGCTTTCTCGCGGCCGCGACCCGGCTGGCGGTGACGGCCGATGCGCCGCGGCGCTGGCAGATCGCGCGGCAGGTGTTCACCGCGCGTTGCGTGCTGTGTGTGCCGGCGGCGCTGCTGTCGATGGTGGCGGTGGCGGTCGCGGGGCACGGTTCATCGCATCCGGCGATTGATGCTGTCGCCATTGCTGCACTGGCCTGTGCGCTCGGCTGGCCGGCCACCTGGTACCTGCAGGCGACCCAGCAGCTCAACCGGTGGTCACGTATCGAACTGGTGGTCTATGCCACTTTGATGGCGGCTTGCTGGCTGTTCGCGCGCAGCGTGGAAGCCTACGTCGCCTTGCAGCTCACGGCATCGCTGACGCTCGCAGTGCTCGGCTGGCGCTGGCTGCTGAAGGACTTCGCGCATGCCCCGGGCCAGGCGCTGTGGCGTCGCGATGAACTGCGGCCAGGGCTGCGCCTGGGCTGGACGATGATGCCCGTGGCCATTGCCGGTGCTGCCTATTCTTTCGCGCTGCCGGCAGCCGCCTCGGTGCAGATGGCCAAGACCGAGCTGGGCGTGTACTTCATGGCAGACCGCATCGTGCGCGCCGTGCTCAATGCCGCCGAGCCGGTGTTTTCGGTGGTGTACCCACGAATCGTCAATCTCTTCGCCACCAGCGAGCGTGCGGCCTTGCGCTACTCGGTTGCCTGGGCGGTGGGCGGTACGGCGCTGGGCCTGCTGCTGCTCGCGCTGGGCAACGCGTTGTGGCCGCATCTCGAACCGCTCGTGTTGCCGCGCGCCGGTGGGCTCGATGTGTTGAGCCTGCGCGCTGTGCTGCTCATCCTCGCCTGGCTGCTGCCCTTGCTGCTCGGCTGGAAGTTCATCGGCTACTGGATTCTCGGCAGCGGCCGCTACGACAGCGCCTACCGGGCCTGCGTGGTCGTCGGCGGCGTCGTCGGCGTGCTGGGCGCGGCAACCTATGGTGGCGCAGCCGGCGCGACTGGATTGGCGCTGACCGCCCTGACGGTGGAGGTGGTGGTCATCGCCGTCGCCGTGGGCGGCGTTTTCCTCACTCGGCGGCTGCGCGCATCGCGCTGAGCTCCGAATACCTCGACACAACGAAAGATCAACGGGTGGGCATCGACATTCACAACCTCAACCTGCTCGCGCATGCGCAGGACCTGGGCGTGAGCTACGGGCGGACGCTGGCGATCGGCCGGCAGGCGCTGTTCATCGAGGACTTCGAGCTGGAGCAGCACCGGCAGCTTCGCGGCCTGCCCGCCTTGAGCGCCGCGCCGGCCGCGGGCCCGCGCTACTTCGAGCCGCTGATGCGCGAGTGGCTGGGTGCGCAGGTGGCCGATTCGGTCGATGCGTCGCCTTACGAGAACGCGCCGCTCATCCACGACATGAACCTGCCGTGGCCTGAAGGCAGTCCGGCGCTCGCAGGCTACGACGCGGTGCTTGATTTCGGCTGCCTCGAGCACGTCTTCAACTTCCCCATCGCGTGGCGCAACTGCGTGGACCTGTGCCGCGTGGGTGGCCACGTGTTCCATTCGCTGCCGGCCAACAATCTTTCGGGCCACGGCTTCTACCAGTTCTCGCCGGAGCTCTTCTTCAACCTCTACCAGCCGAAGAACGGCTTCGAGCTGCGCGGCCTGTGGTTTGCGATGAAGGCCGACCGCCTGCACTGGTGGAAGGTGGCCAACCCGATGGACGTGAAGCGCCGCGTGAACCTGTGCAACAGCCACGAGGTGTACATGCTGGTGCTGGCGAAGAAGCTGGGCGAGCCGGGCGTGCTGAGCGCGCCGCAGCAGTCGGACTATGCGCAGGATGAGTGGCTGAAGGCCTCGCCGGCGGGGGCCCAGCCTGCGGCGTCGAGCGGCAATGGGCGCAAGGCGGTGGTGCGGCAGCTGGTGAAGCTCGGCCTCATCGACGCGATGCGCTCGGTCCGTGAACGTCTGCGTGTCGTGCGGAACAGCGGCCTCGCGTTGCCGAGCGCGGACTACCAGCGCGTGGACGTGCATGGCCTCGTCCGAAAGGCCGGACGCTGAGATGGCCTCACCCATGCGCGTGCTGCTGCTGTGCGACCGCTTGGACATTTCCGGCGGCGTGGAGCGTTTCGTGTGCGCGCTGGCGAATCATCTGGTGGATGAAGGCCTCGATGCGGCGGTGGGCAGCGTGGACAGTGTGCGCGAGGAGATCCGCTATCCGCTGAGGCCGCAGGTGCGGGTGTTGACCGGCGACCGCAAGCAGTCGGTGGTGAAAGAGGGCGGCTCCCGCATCGCGCGAGTCTGGCGCCTCGCGCGCACCCAGTGGCGCATTGGCAGATCGCTCAACCGAATCATTCGCGCCGAGCGGCCGGACGTGATCGTGCTCAACGGTCTGACGACGGCCTGCTCCGTGCTGCTGCTGGACCGGCAATTCGCCGCGCGCACCATCTGCTGTGACCACAACCATTTCGGTGCTCGGTCCATGCTGTGGCAGCGGCTGCGTGCGTGGCTTTACCCGCAAGTGGCGGCGGTGGTGAGCCTGACCGAGGCGGATGCGACGAAGTTCCGCGCGCTGAACGCGCGCACCGAGGTGATCTACAACGCGTCAAGCTTGCGTGCCGACACCCCGGGCCTGGTCAGCGAGCCCATCGCTCTTGCCGTGGGCCGACATGTGGCGCAGAAGGGTTTCGACCTGCTCGTGCGGGCCTGGGCGGAGGTGGCTCGCGCACTGCCCGGTGCCCGGCTGCGCATCGTCGGCGACGGGCCCCTGCGCTCGGCTCACGAGCAGCTTGCGCGTGAGCTGGGTGCCGCCGATGCGATCGAATGGCTGGCGCCGACGCGGGAGATCGAGCGCCTGTACCGCAGTGCCGCGGTGTTCGTGCTCTCGTCGCGTTACGAGGGCATGCCGCTCGCGTTGCTCGAAGCGCAGGCGCTGGGCGTGCCCGCGGTGTCCTTTGATTGCCCCACGGGGCCGGGTGAAATCGTCACGCCCCAGACGGGCCGCCTCGTCGCACCCGGCGATGTGAAGGCCTTGGCCTCGGCGCTGCTGGAGTTGCTGTCCTCCAAGGACTTGCGGGAACGCATGGGCCGCGCTGCCATGGCGCGCAGCCGCGAGGTCTTCAGCCCGCAAGCCCATGAGAGCCGCTGGACCGCGCTCATCCGCGACGTCGCGCTGCGCCAAGCCTACGGGGCGGCGGCATGACCACCACCTTCGGCGACAGCGAATACGGCAAGCCGGAGCGAATCGTCTCGGTCATCGTGCCCTGCCGCAACGAGCGCAAGTACATCGAAGGCTTCTGCGCCGGCGTGATGCGCCAGCAGGTGCCGGCGGGCTGGGCGCTGGAGCTGATCGTCGCGGACGGAGAGAGCGACGACGGCACGCGCGAGCTGCTGCGCGGGATTGCGCAGCGCGACCCGCGCATCCGCTGGATCGACAACCCTCGCCGCATCGTTTCCACCGGCCTGAATGCTGCGCTCGCCGTCGCGGCTGGCGAGGCCATCGTGCGCATGGACGTGCACACCGAATACGCCCACGACTACGTCGCCCAATGCCTCGCGGTGATGGAAGAGACCGGCGCCGACAACGTGGGCGGGCCCTGGCATGCGCTGCCCGATGCCGACGCCGGCGCGATGCAGCACGCGGTGGCGGCGGCCTTCCAGTCGCGCTGGGTCGCGGGCGGCGCCTTGTCGCGGCAGCTCGACTACGACGGCTGGGCCGACACGGTGTACCTCGGCAGCTGGCCGCGCGCGAGCTTCGAGCGCTTCGGCGGTTTCGACGAACAACTCGTGCGCAACCAGGACGACGAGCACAACCTGCGCATCGTCAAGGGCGGTGGCCGGGTGTGGCAGTCTTCGCGCATCCGAAGCATTTATCGCCCGCGTGCAGCGCTGTCGCAGGTGTTCCGCCAATATCTGCAGTACGGATACTGGAAGCCCTTTGTGATGAAGAAGCACGGCCAGGCGGCGTCGATCCGGCATGCGGTGCCGGCGGTGTTCGTGACGCTGCTTTCGTTGTCGGTGCTGATGCTCTTCCTGCGCCTGGGTTCTGCGCCTTTCTGGCTGCTGGCGGGTGCTTATGGTTTGGCGGTGGTGGCGATGACACTGGCCGTGGCTCGGTCGCAAGACCTCGCACCCGAGGCCGTCGTGCGGGTGCCCGCGGTGATCGCGGCGTATCACTTCGGGTATGGCATCGGCTCGATCATCGGCTGGTGGGATGTGCTGCGCCATGGCAGCGGCCGCCCGCGCTTCGCCAAGCTCACGAGATGACGCGCATGGACGTCAACGAGCCGCAATCCGTGCGCGAGCGCTATGCGCGCCGCGACGCGCACGACATGCGCTACAGCCTGCTCACGCCGGCCGCGCTGCTCGCGCTGCAGGAGCGGCAGCGGGCGATGATGGCGCTGTTCGCGCGGCTCGGCCACGCCGACCTGTCGGCGCTTCGGCTGCTAGAGGTGGGCTGTGGCACCGGCAGCAACCTCGTCGAATGCCTGCACATGGGCTTCATGCCGGAGAACCTCTCGGGCATCGAACTGCTGCCCGAGCGTTTCGCGGTGGCGCGCGCGCGGCTGCCGGAGGCGGTGAGCCTGCTGCAGGGCGACGCCGTGGCCCTGGCGCCGGCGGTAGCCAGCGTGGATATCGTGCTGCAGGCGACGGTGTTTTCGTCGCTGCTGGACGATGGCTTCCAGCAGCGCCTGGCCGATGTGATGTGGCAGGCGATCAAGCCCGGCGGCGGTGTGCTGTGGTACGACTTCACCGTCGACAACCCACGCAACCGCGACGTGCGCGGCGTGCCGATGAAGCGCGTGCGGCAGCTGTTTCCGCAAGGGCGCATGACGGCGCGCCGAATCACCCTCGCGCCGCCCATCGCCCGAGCGGTGAGCCGCGTGCACCCTGCGCTCTACACTCTGTTCAACACCCTGCCGGTACTGCGCACCCACGTGCTGTGCTGGATCGCCAAAGACTGACAACCTGTGTCTGACACCATGGCCGACAAGCTCCCCTTCCTGCCCTTCGCGCTGCCCGACATTGGCGACGAGGAAATCGCCGAGGTGGTGGACACCCTGAAGTCCGGCTGGGTCACCACGGGCCCGAAGACCAAGCGCTTCGAAGAGGATTTCACCGCCTACCTTGGCGATGCGAGCCTGCAATCGCTGGCCGTGAATTCGGCGACAGCCGGCTTGCACCTCGCACTCGAAGCCCTGGGCATCGGGCCGGGTGACGAGGTCATCACCACGACCCACACCTTCACCGCCACCGCCGAGGTCGTGCGTTACCTCGGCGCCGACGTGAAGCTCGTGGACATCGACCCTGCGACGCTGTGTATCGACGTCGCCGCCGTGGAAGCCGCCATCACGCCGAAGACCAAGGCGGTAATGCCCGTGCACTATGCCGGCCTGGCCGCCGACATGCCGGCCTTGCTGGCACTGGCCAGGAAGCACGGCCTGCGCGTGGTGGAGGATGCGGCGCATGCGCTGCCCACCACCTGCGGTGGGCGCCTGGTCGGCACGCTGGATTCGGACATCACCGTCTTCAGCTTCTACGCCAACAAGACCATCACCACCGGCGAAGGCGGCATGGTGGTGACGCGCGACGCGGACCTGGCCAAGCGCATGAGGGTGATGCGCCTGCACGGCATGAGCCGCGATGCCTTCGACCGCTTCACCGCCAAGGTGCCGAGCTGGTACTACGAGATCGTGGCGCCGGGGTTCAAGTACAACCTCACGGACATTGCGTCTGCGTTGGGCATTCATCAGCTCAAGCGGGCGGATGCTTTCCAGAAGAAGCGGCAGCACATTGCGCAGATGTTCAACGAAGGCCTCGCTGGACTGCCCATCGTCACGCCGCCGGTGGCGCGCGAGGGCGACTTGCATGCCTGGCATCTGTACGTCATTCGCCTGGCCGATGATGCCGTCGTCGCGCGTGACCAGTTCATCGAGCGGCTGTTTGCGGCAGGCATCGGCTGCAGCGTGCACTACATCCCGCTGCATCTTCAGCCCTATTGGCGCGACCGGTATGCGCTCAAGCCGGAGGACTTTCCGCATTCGCAGCGTGCGTATGAGCGCATGCTTAGCCTGCCGCTGTACACACGCATGAGCGATGCGGATGTGCGACGCGTGATCGACGCCGTGCGCGCGTCGCTGGGCTGATCGGCACACGCGGCATGGGCAAGCGGCTCTTCGATCTGACCTTGTCGGCGATAGGCCTCGTACTGCTGGCTCCGGTTTTTCTTGCGATAGCCGTGTGGATCCGCCTCGACTCGCCCGGCCCCGTGCTGTTCCGACAGGAGCGCGTCGGACGCCACGGACGTCCATTCTTTATTCGAAAGTTCCGCACCATGCAGGCCGATGCGCCGGCCCGTGGCCCTCAAATAACCGTAGGCGCCGACCCCCGCATCACGCGCAGTGGCCGCTGGCTGCGGCACAGCAAGCTCGACGAGCTTCCACAGCTGTGGAACGTGCTGCTCGGCGACATGAGCTTGGTCGGGCCGCGACCGGAAGTGCCGAAATACGTGGCAATGTATCCAGACGACGTGCGTCGGGCGGTGCTTTCCGTTCGGCCCGGCATTACCGATCTGGCGTCGCTCGAATACCGCGACGAGAGCGCGCAGTTGGCGCAGGCGGCCGACCCTGAGCGTGTCTACGTGGAGCAGATCATGCCCGCCAAGTTGGCGCTGTCGATCCGGTATGTTCGCGAGGCGAGTCTGATTGGCGACCTGCGTTTGCTGCTGGCGACGGTTGCCGTCCTTTGGCGCTGAGCCGCCACGACTAAAAACCCGTTAGGGCGCGACAATGTTCTGGCTCTTCCTCGACCGCATTCTTACCCGCATCCGCCCGCATCGCGAGGCACTTTCATTGTTGCTTGACGGGACGGTGGTGGCGCTCGCATGGCAGGCGACCTACTTGTTCCGCCTGGGCTTCGAGCGTTGGTTTTCAGCGAGGCCTGGCTACGACAGTTTGGTGATGGCCGGTCTTGTCGTGGTTTACATGGGCGTGTTGTGGCTGCTGAAGGTGCCCAAGGGGATGTGGCGTTTCAGCGGCTTTGGCGAAGTGAAACGGCTGAGCGCCGCATGCCTGATTGCCGGCATGGTGGGCGCAGTGGCGGTCTTGATGGCGCAACTGAACCAGGTGCCGCGCGCCGTTCTGGCCCTGCATCCGGTCTTTTGCGTCATCGCGCTGGCAATGATGCGCCTGGGCTACCGCATGCTCTATGAGCACATGCGTGGCCGCATCAACGGCAGCACCGACGAACAACGCCGCGTGCTGGTGATGGGTGCAGGAGACGCCGGCCGCCTCTTGGTTGCCGGCATCCAGCACCAGGGCTGGGTAGTGGTCGGTTGGCTTGACGACGATGCTGCCAAGCGCGACTCTCGTGTGGCCGGCATTCCCGTGCTTGGGGCCCTCGACGATGTGCGGCGCCTGGCCGCGCTGCATGGCATTAGCCACCTCATCGTTGCCATGCCGTCTGCCGCACCGGCCGCGCGCCGACGCGCGCTGGACTTGGCGGGGGCCACTGGCCTGCATTTGCTGACCGTGCCCAGCAGTGCAGAGCTTCTGGAGGGCAGCAAGGTCGACCAACTGCGGGACATCCAACCCGAGGACTTGCTTGGCCGCGAACCGGTCGAACTCGACGAGGGAGGCATCAGCGAGTGCCTCAACGGCAAAGTTGTTCTCATCACCGGTGCTGGCGGCTCCATTGGTTCGGAACTGTGCCGCCAAGTGGCCCGATATGGCCCCGCGAAGATGGTGCTGTACGAACTCAGCGAATTCGCGCTGTACACGGTCGAGCAGGAACTCAGCGAGAAGTTTCCTCACATTCCCCTTGTCCGCCTCGTCGGAGACGTCAAGGACATCGATCACTTGCGATACGTGTTCAGCAAATACAAGCCGCACATCATCTTCCATGCTGCGGCGTACAAGCATGTGCCGTTGATGGAAGAGGAGAACGCATGGGCGGCGCTACGAAACAATACCTTGGGAACGTATCACGCGTGTTTGGCGGCGGCTGAGAACGCGGCGGAACGGTTCGTCTTGATTTCCACGGACAAGGCGGTCAATCCAACCAACGTGATGGGGGCGACGAAGCGGGCGGCCGAACTCGTCGTCAGCCACATGGCCGGTCAGGGGCATGCCACGAAGTTCATGGCCGTGCGCTTCGGCAATGTCCTTGGCAGCAGCGGCAGCGTGATTCCGAAGTTCAAGGAGCAGATCGCAAGGGGCGGCCCGGTGACGGTGACGCATCCGGACATCATTCGCTACTTCATGACCATCCCCGAGGCGGCGCGGCTCGTGCTGCAGGCCGGCGCGATCGGTGAGAGCGGGCAGGTGCTGGTGCTTGACATGGGCGAGCCGGTGAGGATCGTGGATCTGGCGAAGACGATGATCCGAATGGCGGGGCGGCAGGAGCAGGAGATCGGGATTCGGTTCACGGGCTTGCGGCCTGGGGAGAAGCTCTTCGAGGAGTTGATCGCCGACTCGGACAAGACGCTCCCCACGCGCATTGCGCGGGTGCGGATCGCCGAATTGGGACAGGTGGGAGGCACCGCCGGGTTGATTGAGTGGGTCACCGGTGCGTCCCATCAAACGTCGTCCGAGCGCGACATCGTGGTCGATGGCCTCAAGCGCTGGGTCCTGGAGTACGGCTTACCCGGTGCCGTGGCTCCCAGAGCGGGCGCGCGATGAGGCGCGCGCTGTTGGCGGTGACCGCAGTCGCGGTACTTGTTGTCCTTGCCGGAGCGGGACTTGCTGCGACGACGGGCGGGCGCCAATGGCTTCATCGAGTCGACGCGCAGGTTCTCGGCGAGCGCGCGATGGACATGATCGCCCGCTTGCGTTCGGACGAGGACTGGTCGACCGCGGCGGCACTGCGGCCCGGCCAGGACTACGCCTGGCTGCGGCAAGGTGGGAGGCCGTTGCGCATCGCCCATGCGCTCGGGGAATCGGGTTCCGCGACGGCCAACACCTTGGCCGCGGCACGGCGCGCCTACGCCGCTGGTTTCCGTCTGCTGGAGGTCGATCTGGTTCAGGAGGCGGGCGAGTTGCGCTGCCAGCACGACCCGGGGCCCCAGGGCAACCTCGTGAAGGATGGATGCACCTTCGACACGCTGATTGCGGCCGTGCCGCAGGATGCTCGACTGGTGCTCGACATCAAGACGGACTTCGTGGAGGTCGGGCAGCGCATCGTGGATCGGGCGATGAAGACCGGTGACGCACGTCGGCTCGTGTTCCAGCTCTACCGGCCCGAGGATTTTGCGCTGTTCAATCGATGGCAAGTGCAGGCGCCGCTGCCGGGGCCCATCCTCACCGCCTACCTCGCTCATCGGCGCATCGATCACGTGGCCACGCAGGCGGCGCGGATCGGCGTGCAGGCCTTCACCTTGCCGCTAGATCGTCTGCCGGCGCTGTCCGATAAGCCGGCAGGCGTGGCCGTGCTGGTCCATCCCGTCCACAATTGCTCCTCCTGGACGTTGGCGCGGCACCGCGCCGATGGCGTCTACACGCTCTCGTCGTTTCACTGCAGCGCGCCGTTCCCCCTGGAATCTCGATGAGTCTTCTGGCCTACCGACCTATGGGCGCGCGTCCTGCGGCGCGCGCGACGTTGCGGGGATGGCTTGCCGTGCGTTTCGCGTGCATCGTCACGGCGCTGCATGCACCGTCGTGGCTGACCGCCTGGATCTTTCAGGCACCAAGGGCCGAGGAACGGCCGCTGTTCAACCTCGACCTGCTCGTGGCCGCGGCGATCGCCTGCGTGTCAACACTGACCGGCGGTGTGGTCTTGGCGCTAGCGTGGGCGGCGGACTTCGTCCGCGCGGCGGCCAAAAACTACCAATTCATGTCCGCGCTGGACTTCGTCGACGCCGCGCGCTTCGTAGACATGCTCAGTCTGCAGAGCTTTTTGTCCGCGATGGCGTTGGGGCTGGTGCTGGGCTGTGTTGGATGCGTCTGGCTGGTGCTGTGGCTGACTCGGCGATCGACGCGGTTGGCATGGCCCTTGGTGGGCTTAGCGGTCCTGGCCGTGGGCCTCGACGTCGCCAACGGTTCCTTCCACATCTTCGGCCTGGACAAGGACGGCCGCATTGTCAACCTGAACTTCGCCGGCAGCCCGGTGTGGAACGTGTGGCGCACTGAGCGGCAGAGCCTGCTGGCTGCGGGACCGCCGGTGCCGATGCGCGATCCCGTCACCTTCCGTGCGCTGGAGGGCTGGCAGGCAGCGCATCCTGGCCAGACCTCGATGCTAGTGCTGGTGGAGTCGATGGGGCTGCCGCGCGATCCAACGTTGCAGGCCTGGTTGAAGCAGCGGCTAGTGACCGCCCGTGTGATGGCGCGCTGGAACGTGCAGGTGACGGACGAGGAGTTCATCGGCTCCACGACCTCCGGCGAACTGCGCACGCTGTGCGGACTGCAAGGGCACTACTCGCGGCTGGACGAAACGATGGCGGCGCGATGCCTGCCGCGGACGCTGTCCAGCCACGGCGTGACCAGTGTTGGTATCCACGGCTTCGGCTTGCGGATGTTCGACCGGGCTGAGTGGTGGCCGCAGATCGGGCTGAGCCCGTGGCACTGGCCGGCGGGCGGCGGATCGATGCGGATGAACTGCAACCAGGCCTTCCCGGGCGTGTGCGACGGCGAAGTGCTGGCGCAGGCGGTGAAGCAGGCGCAGACGCCGGGACGGTTTGTGTATGCGCTGACCCTGGATACGCACCTGCCGCTGGACATGCGGCACGCGGGCCGGCTTCCCGAGTTGCTGCGAGACGCCTGCGCGGCTTCCCGGACGCCGGAGCAGGCCTGCCAACTGGTGAACAAGCTGGGCAGTTTGCTGGCGCAATTGGAGTCGACACTGGCTGCTTCAGAGGCGACCCCTTTCCTGGTCGTCGTTGGAGATCACATGCCGCCGTTCGGCGAGGTGAGCAACCGCGAGGCCTTCATGGCTCACCGGGTGCCGATAGTCGTGATGACGCCTCGCTGAGGGCGAGGTCAGGACGGATCAGCGCAGGGCGTCATAGACGTCGAGCATCCGCTTCGTCGCCATGTCCTCGGTGAACAGCGCGAGATAGCGTGCGCGGGCACCTTCGCCGAGACGCCGCAGTTCGCGCGGATCGTCCAGTAGCCGCATGGCCTGGCGCGCGAGCGCGGCCGAGTCAGAGACCGGGAAGGTCGCGCCGCTGACGCCGGCTTCGCTGACCCAGTTTACGCCGGAGCCGGGAATGTCCGACACGAGGCAGGGCGTGCCGTAGGCCATGGCCTCGATCAGGACGACACCGAACGACTCGGAGCGGTCCACGGAGGGCAGGCAATAGAGGTCGGCGCGCTGGAACAGACGATGCAGCGTGCCGCCGGTCTGGCGGCCTGGCAGCGAGCCGGTGAGGAATACCTTGTCACACAGCCCGGTGGCCTCGATCCGCGCCTGTAGATCGGCACGCTCAGGCCCGTCTCCGACGATGACAACCGCGACGTCGTTGGCCAGCCTCGACGCGGCATTGACCAGCACGTCGAAGCCCTTGAAGGGCACAAACCGGCCCACCGACAGAATCACGCGCCGGCCATTCAGCTTTGACTCCCAGGCGTCTGTGCGCGACGTGGCGGCATGGCCGTCCGCCTCGACGATGGCGGCCGGATCAGGCACGCCGATCGGGACGACGCGTAGCTTGTCCTGGAAAGGCACCAAGGCCTCGGAGGTCCGGCCGTACACCTCAGAGGTCACCACGATGACGTCGGCCCGCTGCAGGTAACGGCGTTCGAGCGGCCGAATCAAATGGCCCAGCAGTCCCTTGTTGCGGATGTCGCCATGCCAGTGCACCAGCAGGCGAGTGCGAGGGTGCAGCCACAGGCTGCACAGCGCCGCGAGCAGGTTGGGCGCGTGCAGGTGCACGACCGCGGCGCCGCGCGCTGCGCGCAGCGCCTGACGCACGTAGTCCAAGCTCAGCGGTTGCGAGGCGACGTTGAGAGACTTCTTGGCCCGCACCACCGCCACGCGGTTGACGGTCTCGCGCCTAGTCGCCGGATGATCGCCCTCGAAGCAGACAACCGAGACAGCATAACCGGCCCGTTCGGCGCCCTCGGCGACCGAGGCCGTGACGGCCTCGATGCCGCCGACCTCGGGGAAATAGAACTTGCCGAAATGGACGATGGCCGGCGGCATCTGCGAAAGCGTGGAACCCATGGTCGTGAGGAGCGAGGGGAAGGCGGAGCGAGAGAAGGAGTCAGCGCGGCGCGGCGGCCAAGCAGGGCGCGTTGTCCTCACAGGCTTCGGCGAGCCCGAGCCGGCCCAGTTCCGCCAGCAGCGCAAGCGCGGAATTGCGCCAGGTGAAGCTCTCGGCCTGTCGAGAGCCTGCGGCGCGCAGCGCGTCCAGCCAGGCGTCGTCGTGCCAGGCTCGATGCAAGCTGGCGCGGATGTCGTCCAGCGACAGCGGATCGAAATAGCCTGCGGCATCGGCGCAGACCTCGGGGATCGCCGCGGCGCGCGCCGCGATGACCGGCGTGCCGCATTGCATGGCCTCGACGGGTGGTAGGCCGAACCCCTCGTAGGTCGACGGGAACACATAGGCTCGGGCGTGGGAATAGAGTGTCTTCAACGCCTCGTCGCTGAGGCGGCCGGCGCGCACGATGCGGCGGTCGTCCTGTACTGAGTCGGCGGTGTCGGCGAACACGGCTGGGTTGGCGCCGCCGACCACGACTAGCCGCATGTCGGCGTCCGGCAAACCGGCGAAGGCTTCCGCGAGGCGGCCGAAATTCTTGGTGGGCATGGCGCTGCCCACGGCCAGGAAGTAGCGACCGGGCGCGACGCCCAGGCGCTCGAGCACCTCAGGTTCGTCGCCGAGCTGGCGCATGTGGTCGGCCGCGCCGGGCACGACGCCGATCCGGTCCGCCGGCAGGCCGAGGTGATGCATCAGCCGCTCGCGCGAGAAGCGGGACACCGTCAGCAGCCGGCGGCTCACGCGGCCCTGCACCTGGAACAACAATCTGTACCAGGCGACGAACAGTCCGCTGTACGCGCCCGGCACGTCGAACACCGCGGTGTCGTGAAAGGTGCAGATCTGGCGTACCTTGAACAGCGGCGCGCTGCCCGACAGGTTCAGCAGCGGCGCGCCCCGCGAGGCGAACGGCAGCCGGAACTGCTCCCACACATGCAGCTGACCTGCGGGCAGTTCGCGGATCTCGATGCAGCGGTAGCGGGGCATGTCGGTCGCGCGGCCTCGCGGGACCAGCAGCACCAGCGGCGACGGGGTGCGCCACTCGCCGCTTGCCAGCAGCTCATCGACGGCGGCGAGCGTCTGCCGCGCGAAGCGCTGAACGCCGGTGAGGGATTGCGCGAGAAACTTGCCGTTGATGTAGATCATGCGGGGGTGCGTCGGCGCTTGATCAGTCCGACGACCTTGAGCGCCTTGTAGAGCAGCGCGGTTAGTGCCGTGACGTAGAGCAGATTGCCGGTGTAATTGCTGTGGACGCCTTCGTTGAAGAGCGCCATCGGGAAGGTCAACTGCGAAAGGGCCCAGACGCTGGGGACAAGGCGGTCGGCCTCGATCGCGCGCTCCAGTTGACGACACAGGAACGCGATCAGCGCGCCGGAAAACGCCACGCCCGCATAAGACAGGTTCATCATGCCCTCGAAAATGATCGACGGGAAGATGTTCACGCCATCTGCGAAGGACGCCGGGTGAGTCTCGGACGTTGCCAGCGCGGCCGTCAGCAGCGGTTTGGATTCCCAGATGCTGCGAGGCACTGCGTGCAGGAACGCGTAGACATAGGACGCGCCGTGCAGTTCCGGAAGCGTGCCCGCACGTTGGAGGTCGAGCGCGGCGACGAGCTCGGGAAGCATGTCCATGCGCTGCATGAAAAGATCGCTGATCAGCATGGGCTCTTCGGCCAGAGCCGCGGCGGCTTCGGCATACGCCGAGACGGATCCCACTTCGATGTTGCGCGCGTAGCCGAACAGCACCAGGACCAGCACCAACGGCAGACTGATCAGCGCCACCCGCATCAGCGAGATCGGATGTCGATAGCGGTGGTACAAGAAGGCCGACCACATCACGACCATGATCAGCGCCAAGCGGCTCGTGGACAGCACCGCCTCAAGCAGATAGAGCGCCAAGGCCAACAGCGTGATGTTCCAGTTACGGTTGTTCTTGAACGAGTCGAACAGCAGGGCCAGGAAGATGATGTTGCCGATGGCAGGCAGGCGATAAAGGTAGGCAGCGCCGGCATTCTGAGTCGCCGCAGCAACCTCAAGCACGTCACCGCCTCCGGCGCTGGCGAACAGCGCGATGCCCGCCAGCTTGAAGACGGCGCAAACCGCGAGCAGGGTCCAACTCGCGCCAGGCGCTATCACCTGTTCACCGCGGCGGGCGCGGACCGCGGCGCCTCGCAACCGGGCATCCGTCACCGCGTACACGACGCCGTAGGCCGCCAGGAACAGCGAGCATAACCAGAGCGCCTCCACGAGCGTGGGCGTGACCAAATCCTTGACCCACCAGTCCAGGCTCTTCAACACGAAATAGAAGAAGAAGGTGACCAGCAGCCAGAACGTCGGGGAGAGCATGAAGCGGTCAGCGCGCGCATAGAGCGCGCGCACCATGAACATGGCGCTGCACAACATGCCCAGGGCCAACAGGAACTCGGCATCCTCACCGCCCACCTCGAACAGCCGGACCACCAACGTGACGGCCAGTGTGATCCATGCGATCAGCAGAAACCCGGCGTCCAGGACTACTCGATTGGCCAGCCCTCGTCGAGGCGCCGTTACCGACGTATCGGGCATGGACAGGGGTGGCGAGTTCAAGGGGTTCGGCATGGCGGCTTTCGACTGGCAGATCAGCCCCCGGGGGCCAGCAAATGGTCGACGCAATCGGCGAGCGACGCGAAGGCCCCCTCGGCCCCCACCGCCTCTTCGTCTGCGCCGCCGGTGGGCGACCCCTCATTGTCCGACGCCACGAGGTAGGGGCGGCCAACACCCGCGGCTCGCGCCGCCGCGATGTCCGACGGCTTGTCGCCGATCATGATCGACTCGGCCGGCGACAGGCCGTGTTCGCGCTTGGCGCGCAGCAGCATGCCGCGCGCCGGCTTGCGGCAGTCGCAAGCCACTGCCAGCGCCCCGACCCGGCCTGAAGGATGGTGTGGGCAGTGGTAGACCGTCGGGAAGCCATGCGCGGCCAAGGTCTCCACCTTGCACCGCGTCAGCGCCTGGTAGTCCTCTTCCGTGCAGTAGCCCCGGGCGATGCCCGCCTCGTTGGTCACCACGACCACGGTCCAGCCCGCGGTGCTCAGCCGCGCCACGGCGTCAAGAGCGCCCGAGACGAACTCGAAGTCCTCCCAGCGATGGACGTAGGCGCGATCCAGATTGATCACGCCGTCGCGGTCCAGGAACATCGCGCACTTCATACGCCGTCGCCCCGGACGCGCCGCACCAGCGACGTCGTCGAATGACCGTCCGCGAAGGGAATGGCCAGCGACCGGCCGCCCCAGGAGCGCACCGCAGCCGTTATTGAGTGACATCATGTCGCAATCGCGCCCTATAGCAGACGTCGGCAGGCGCGCGGCATAGGGCACCAGCGTGCGTGCGTCGACGAGCGCGACTGGCGACGCCGACGACAACCCGGCGCGAGCACGAGCGCGCGATCCAGCTCCGCGTTCCGAGGCCGGTGCTGCCCCTTGCTGAGCTGTCGCACGGAGACATCGCTGTTCAGTCCCAGGACCAGCCAGCAAGGCAAAGCGACCGCCTCGATCATGGCGTGGTCCAGGAGGATCTTGTCCAGCAGCGCCTGGGTCATGCGGCCCCCGTCGGATCTGATTCGCTGGCATGCAGCCAGCGCACGTAGCGGGCCACGCCAGCGGCCACGTCGGTGAAGACATGGTCGCAGCCGACCGCGCGCAGCCTGCTCAGGTCGGCCTGCGTGTGGCACTGGTACTTACCGACCAGCGCCTCTGGGAAGTCGATGTACTCGACCAGGCCGTCGCGGACCAAGTCGACCATCGGGCGCGTCGGCTCGCCGCGCAGCGACAGTGCCACGTTAACACTGGCCAGCGCGACGTCGTTGAAGGGCTGCGCGCGTCCAGTGCCCAGGTTGAAGATGCCGCGCGCCTCAGGGTGCTGCAGGAACCAGAGCTTGACCGCCACGAGGTCGTCGACGAGGATGAAGTCGCGTTCCTGCTGGCCAGGGCCGTGGCCGCCGTACTCGCCGAACAGCTTGACTTGGCCGTTGGCCTTGAACTGTCGATAGTGGTGGTACGCGACCGAGGCCATGCGACCCTTGTGTTGCTCGCGCGGCCCGTAGACGTTGAAGTAGCGGAAGCCCGCCACCTGATGTGGCGCCTGGGCGATCATGCGGCGCACGACGTTGTCGAACAGCAGCTTGGAATAACCGTAGACGTTGAGCGGGCGCTCGAATTCGGGCTCCTCGCGGAAGATCTCGCTCGCGCCATAGGTCGCGGCCGAGGACGCGTACAACAGCCGCGTGCCCTGCGCCATGCAGGCGTCCAGCAGGCCCTTGGAGCAGCGGTAGTTGGTCTCCATCATGAAGCGCCCGTCGTGCTCCATGGTGTCGGAACAAGCGCCCTCGTGCATGACGGCGTCGACGCGTCCGAACTCGCCGCGCGCGAAGCGGTCGTAGAACTCGGTCTTGTCGAAGTAGTCCGAGATCCTCGCGCCCAGCAGGTTGCGGTACTTCGGACCGTCGGTCAGGTCGTCGACGGCGATCACGTCGTCGATGCCCAGAGCATTCAGGCCCCGGATGATGTTGGCGCCGATGAAGCCGGCGGCTCCGGTGACAACGACCTTCACGCGAACAGCTCCTCATAACTCACGGTGGCGGTGCCGAACTTGCCCACGACGATGCCGCCGGCGCGGTTGGCGATGGGCACGGCGTCGCGCAGCGATAGGCCGCAACCCAGCATGGCAGCCAGCGTCGCAATGACGGTGTCTCCCGCGCCGGTCACGTCGAACACCTCCCGCGCGTCAGCCGGCACGTCTAGCCGGCTGCCAGGCCAGGAGGGACCGTCGAACAGGCTCATGCCTTCCTCGGAGCGCGTCAGCAGCAGAGCGTCCAGGCGCAGGTCCTCGCGCAGCCGCGCGGCGCGCTCGGCCAGTTCAGCCTCGTCGCGCCAGCGGCCGATGACCTGGATGAGTTCGGCGCGGTTGGGCGTGATCACCGTGGCGCCGGCGTAGCGCGCGTAGTCGCTGCCCTTGGGGTCCACCAGCACGGGGGTACCGGCGCGCCGGGCCAGATCGATCATCCGCGGGATGTGCGTCAGGCCGCCCTTACCGTAGTCGCTGAACAGCACGACATCGGACTCGGCCAGCGAGGCCTCGAAGTCCGACAGCATGCGCGCCAGCACCTCGTGGTCGGGCAGGCTCTCGAAGTCTACGCGCAGCAGCTGCTGCGACTGCCCGATCACGCGCAGCTTGACGATGGTGGTGAGCTGGGTGTCGCGGCCTAGGCGAGCGGCGATGCCCTCGCGCTCCAGCAGCGATTGCAGCGTCGTGGCGGGGGCGTCAGCGCCGACCACGGTGAGCAGCGTCGCCGAGGCGCCCAGGCGGCGCGCGTTCAGCGCGACGTTGGCGGCGCCTCCGAGGCGATCTTCCTCACGGCGCACGCTGACCACCGGAACCGGCGCTTCCGGCGAGATGCGGTCGACCGAGCCGAACCAGTAGCGGTCCAGCATCGCGTCGCCGACGACCAGCACGCGGCAGGCCGCAAGTTGTTCGCGGGTGGGGATCACGCGAAGTCCTCGGGCAGCGGGGCCAAGCCGAGCTGCTGCTCGACGGCGCCGCAGATGGTGTGGCCGATCAGGATATGAGCTTCCTGGATGCGGGCGGTGACGCGGTCCGGCACGATGACGGCGTGGTCGCAGAGCTTGGCCAGCTTGCCGCCGTCGCGGCCTAGCAGGCCGATGGTCGTGATGCCGGTGGCGCGGGCGGCCTCGACGGCGCGCAGCACGTTCTCCGAATTGCCCGAGGTCGAGATGCCGATCAAGCAGTCGCCCGCGCGGCCCAGTCCGGCGACCTGGCGAGAAAACACCTCAGCGAAGCTGTAGTCGTTGCCAATGCAGGTTAGCGCCGAGGTGTCGGTGCTGAGCGCCAACGCGGCCAGCGGCTTGCGGTCCTCGATGAAGCGGCCGGTGAACTCGGCGGCGATGTGCTGGCTGTCGGCCGCGGAGCCGCCGTTGCCGCAGATCATCAGCTTGCCGCCCTGGCGCAGGCTCTCGGTGACCAGGCGCGCGGCGGTCATGACGCTGTCGTCCAGGACGGCCAGGCGGTTGAACAGGGCCAGATGCTGGCTGAGGTTGTGTTGGAACAAGGTGCTCATGACGACAGAGGGCAGGTGAGAGGGCGGGAGGGGGACGAGGCCGGGACAAGGGGGTCAGGCCACTGGGGCCGGCGCCATAAGCCGGTCGGCCTCGGCTTTGACGACGGCGGGCGCCAGCTCGCGCAGACAGGCCATCGAGGCGCATCCGGCATTGCGGTAGCAGGGCGCACAGGACACGGGGTGCATCAGGACCTTGGCGCGCGGGCTGGTCGGCCGCCACAGGTGCAGGTTGGTCATGCCGTGGCCAGTGACGATCACGGGCGTGTCGACGGCAGCGGCCACGTGCGCTGCCACGGAGTCGCTCGCGACGAGCAGCCGGGCGTGGGCGATGATCTCGACGAACCCCTTCCAGTTGAGGCGGTCGCAGAGATCCAGCGTCTGGGGGACGTCGCGGCGGAAGCGCTCGATCTTTTCCTTCTCGCGGGGGCCGGTGCCTGTGAGCACCAGGCGGTGGCCCTGCGCGAGCAGTTGACGCGCCAGCACGGCCCAGGACGACTCCGGCCAGTCCTTGAGTGCGGAGCCCGAACCCAGGTGCATCACGACGTACTCACCCGCCCCGACGTGTGACGCGACATCGACTGCGGCGCGCGGGATGTTGGGCATGGCCAAATCGGTCCGCGGCGCGCCGATGCCGGGCATTTGGCGCAGCAGCTCGAGATGCAGCTCGACGATGGAGCGGCGGTTGGATGCCATGTCGATGTCCAGCGCCTGGGTGAGCAGCGGGCCGAGACCGGCGCTCGTGTAGCCGATGCGGTGCGGGATGCCGGCCTGCCAGAGCAGCGCGATCGAGTTCGGGAAGTAGAAATAGAGATCGACCGCCACGTCGTAGTCGACCTCGCGGATCTCGCGCAGCGCCTGGCCGCGCGTGCGCCACCAAGTGGCGATCTTGGCTTCGAGTGGCAGGGCGGCGCGGTTCAGTCGGAAATGATCGACGCGGTGCACCCAGTCAACCAGCGCGTGGCCCTGAACCACTGGACCCGCCCAACTGCCCACCAGCATCCCGATGCGCGCGTCGGGATAGGCGGCCTTGATCACCGGCAGCACTGCAGTGGATAGGACAATGTCACCCAGGTGCGCGCCGTTGGCAATCAGTACCCGACGCACCGGACGCGACGGATCAGGCCGGCGTGCCAGCGGGCGCAGGGCGCGCAGCACGGCGTCCACGCTCCGGAAGAGCAGGTTGAAGCCGCGGTGTCGCATGAAGTAGCGGCCACGCTGAGGTGCCAGGGGTAGACGATCGTCGCGGGTCATCGAGGGCGAATGGCTGACGAGGCGAGGGCGATGCGAGTGGCGAGCGACGGATCAGCGCGGACGCTGCAGCAGGAAGCGGTGATTTTCGAAGCGGCCGAGGTAAGTGCACAGCTTGACCAGTTGCGCATAGCGGCGGAAGCCCAGCAGTTTCAGCGCCCAGCGCATGGCCCGGCTGACGGTGCGCAGCTTGCCGTCAATGTCGGAGACGGTGGCCTTGGAATAGCTGGCCATCGCTGCGGGGCTGCGGTCCAGCAGGTCGTTGGCCTTGAGCGCAGCGTAGAAGGCGCCGTCCTTGGCGAACGGCCGGGCCGCGGCGCCCTGCTTCACGAACTCGCGGTACAGGCGGCGCTGCGGCTTGGACACAGGGGTGCCGTCGTCGAAGCGGGCAAAGCCGTACGGGATCTGGATCAGCGTGTCGTAACCGTTGGCCTTGACCGCGTTGCGATAGTCATCGGCGAATTGCACCAGCAACGCGTCTGAGTAGCCGGCTTGGCGGTCCTTGGGCACGTACTTGTTGAGGGCTGTGCCCCTGAAGTCGAAACCGGAGAAGTGGAAGAAGATCAGCGGATCGCGGCCGGCGCGGTACTGGCCGTCGACCTGCGTCAGCGGGCGCTCGACCAGGTTCCAGTGCGAGACATTGACGCCATAGTGGGGAATGATGACCAGGTCGTCGCGGAAGTAGACCGGCGCGTAGTCCATCCATTTCTGGTCGGTGTGCAGGCCGTCGAGGTGGTCGGCGTAGCAGTACTCGCGCAAGCGGGCGTCCCACCAGTCCAGCACCAGGGGCATCGCGGCAGTGCGGCGCACGGCGCAGAAGCCGAGGTTGAAGATGCCTTCCCACAGGTGGTGGAACTCGGGGTAGGGGTTGCGGTCTGCGACGTCGCAGTCCAGCAGGTGGGGCGCGAGGTACAGCGTCTTCGTGGGCGTGTCCGCGGTGATCGGGTCAAGGCGGCCGTACAGGCGCGTGTCCGGGTCCATGTAGTAGACCAGGTCGGTGTCGGTCTCTGTGGCGAAGAGGTGCTTGAAGACGGCGGGCTTGAATGAGGTGCAGAACTCGGTTACGTCGTACTTGAAGGCCATCTCCTCAAAGACCGGGCCGGGCAGTGTGGTGCGCGCGTCGAGCAGGTCGTGGCCGGGGTGCTCATAGTTCATCGACACGCCGTCGATGCCGTCGGCGATGCATACGGTGAAGCGGGCTTCTGGGTGGTGGCGCGCGACAGATTGGCCCAGCGTTAGTGCGAGGCTCAGGTAGTTCTTGGCGGAGATGGTGAAGATATGGATCATGGCGCGGTCGGCGTAGCGGGGCGTTCGCCGGGAGACAAGGTCTTGAGGGGGCGTGCGGGGGCGCCGCCGACGATGGTGTAGGGCGGCACGTCGCGGGTCACCACCGCGTTGGCGCCGACGATGGCGTGGCGGCCGACGCGCACGCCAGGCAGGATGCAGGCGCCTTCACCGATCCAGGCGCCGTCCTCGATCACGACGGGGCCCTTAGAGAACACCTCGCGAGCGGACGGCGGCACGTCGATGTCGTGGTAGTCGGGCGATCCGTGGCTGTGGTCAGAGATGTAGACGCGGCTGGCCAGCAGCACGTCGTTGCCGATGGTGATCTCGTTGACGCAGCCGATGTGGCAGTCGTAGTTGATGCTCACGCGGTCGCCGATGGTGAGGCGGGGCGTGAACTGCTTGCCCAGATGCCGGTCGAACGCTTCGATGCGCAGACCAGGGAAGACGTCCACGCCGGCGCCGATGTGAATATGGTGTCCGCCGAGGATCTTGCGAGGCTGACGGATGAATGCGCCGGGGCCGCAATAGGCGAAGCGGCGGCGGTGCCAACGGGTCAGCATTCGGTCCTTGTACAGACCAGCCCGGTTCAGGACTCTGAAGAGAGTGCGCAACATCGGATATTGGCCGTTCAAGAGGCTGGGCGGTGACGAGCGCGAAGCCGGTCTATGGCAGCCGTCGCACGGGCAAGTCCACTGGCGATCTTGAGCACGAGACGCGCCGCGGGTTGCGGCAGCCGACCTATCGGAAGCAGAATCAGCAAGGTCAGGGGATGCGATCCAAGTTGCGGTCGCAGCGCCTCGTTGAGGTTTTCAGGCTGGAAATCGCCAATGCGCGCATGGCGTAGGTCCCACACCAGGTTCGGGAGGTAGGCAAGCATTGTCCGCAATACGATCGCGCGGGCGAGACGTCGCTCTTGCTGTGTGCTTGCGAGACTATCCCTCACGATCTTCGGGAAATGTTGTCCGAACACCTTGACGACTGAGTAGCCGCCGCTTCCCCCTGCGGTGGCAAGTACACATGGCGTTTCGACATGGACAAATTTGTGACCCTCGCGCAATCGATCCATGATCCAAGACATCTGGGACAGATGGGTGCCGGCGAACTGCCGTACTGCCACCGGGTCATCCAGCAGCGGGGCGCGACGCACAATCATGCCGGTCAGAAAAGTGGTCCACACGTGCAAGCGCCGACCGAAATCGTTGCAGGACAGGCGGACATAGCGAAGAGGGCCTGACAAAGCGTCGGTCGCGGCATCGTCGATGTTCCGCACCCATCGACTGGATAGGCCAACTAAGTCGGGACGCTCTTCGTCGAGTATGTCAAGCAGCATCCGGATGGCACCTGGAACGGGCAGGTCATCGTCCCCCATGATCCAGAAGAACTCTCCGTTCACTGCTTCAGCGCAGGTGCAGAAGTTGCCGTCCATGCCGACGTTTATCGATTGAGTTACCACCTCCACTCCGTGCCACAGTGAGGCGAATCGCTCAATTACTGCGGCTGTATGGTCAGTCGAGGCATTGTTTGCGATGACCACACCGACGCGATGTTGTTGCCCAGCCAACTCGCGCTGCAGTGCGTCCAGCAGGCGGCTGAGGTCACCCGCCCGGTTGTACGTGGGGACAGCAATGGTTAGCAAGGGGCGCTGAGGATGCACGGTGATTGTCTTAGGCGGTGTTCTGAGTACTCAGGAGATTCGCTTCCAATAGCGGTGGAACAGCATATAGGTCCAGGGAATGACTAATGCGAAGGTCACCAAGGACTGTGTCAGCATGGTGAGAAACGTGCCTCGGAACGATGCGGCGTAGGCGCCGGTGAGCGTCAGCACGGCAGCAGCGATCGAAGGGGGCAGCATGGGCTCCTCACCGTGTGCACGCATATAGGCCGCAAGGGCAAAGACAAGAGTGTTGCCGACGGTTCCCATGGCGATGGCTGTCAATGTCGGTAGATCAGCGAGCCGTTGTAGCAGTGGGTACCCCATCCAGTCCAGTGCTGTCACTGCCGCCAGTACGCCAACACAGCCCACCAGCACGATGGTAAGCGCCCCTATCAAGGTGGTGAGGAAGAGGTGGTTTAACTCGGACCGATTTTCTAAGGCGATTAGTCGACTCATGTTGGGCAGGCGCGCGGAGATCCAGCTGATTCCGACCGATTGGATGGCCACGTAGATCGCGATGGACATGCCCAGTCGTCCGGCTACTACAGGTCCGAGGTGCAGAAAAATCAACGGCGTAAAGAGCTGGTACATCAGGTATCCGCTGATCCAACTGGCCGCTATGCGCCATTGAAAGGGAAGCACTTCGCGCCGCCAGTCGATAGCGCGGGTTGCGGTAATTGGCCGGTCGGACTGGAAGCGATCAAGCCCGTGGTCTGCACGCTGCAACCAGATACTGGTGCAAATGCTCGCTGCCAGGGCGTTGAGGGGGACGGCCCATAAGCCGAGGCCCGCAAAGAGGCCGGCCCAGACCAGGCCATAGCCCAGTATCGACTGGATTAGACGAAGCCTGGCGACCTGACCTACTAGACCGCAGCCCTCCGCCACCGCCATCATCGGTGAGTAGTAGAGGTTGACAGCCGTCACTGCGGCAAGCGCCGCCCAAGGTCTCACCCAAGCCCCTGTCTCGAGCGTGCTGCCGCGCTTGAGCACTGCCACGCCGGCAATGACGGCGGTCAGGAAGAAGAGCAGTGCGGCGACGGCATACCAGCGTCGGAGCAACGAGAATACAGATCGCATGCGATCCAGGTGCACATCGCCCCTGTCGGAACTGCCGATGAATGCCACTTCCTTGCTGGTAAGTTGGGTGATTACCTGGTTCAGCCCCAGTTCGAAGAAGATTTGCAGGCCGAGCAGACTTGCGAAGGTGAAGTAGTAGCCTTGCTGCTGCTGGCTTAAGGTGGCCGGGATAGCGAACAGCATGACAACACCAGCCGCGATCGACCATACGCGCAGCAACAATGTTGTGGCGATGTGGAAATCCATTCCGACCATGCCAAACCATCTCGCCATTCGTACTTTCATGCGTCTGGCGCTCTCGTCCGAACTTCCATGTCCTGCACCAACTCGGCAAGTCCCTCCTCCAGGGTCACTCGAGGCCTCCAGCCCCGGCTGGACAGCCATGCAAGATCGGCGTACGAGTCGGCAATCGCTTGGTCGGGCGGCATGTCACCAAACCCTAGTACGCTGCGAGAGCCTGTCAGCACGCATAGTCGGTTCAGCACTTCTCGAACCGGGGTGGATACGCCGGAGCCGCATTCGACACATTGGATGCCTTGCCACTCGGCCTTTCTTAAGAGAATTGCTGCCGTCGCGACGTCGTCCACATGAACAAAGTCGCGCCGCTGCTGGCCGTGGGTGAGGGCTAGGCGAGGAACGTTGTCGAGCATTTGGCGCGTCAATAGTGGCAGCACTTTGGTGAAGGAGTCGCCCGGTCCGTAGACCTGCTCAATCTGAAGCAGGGCGACACGAATATCTGGATCGAATCTCAACTCCTCTGACAGCAATCTGTCCGCCAGCTGTGTCTTGCTCCGGGTATAGCGAGGTTGACGAGTAGCCTCTGCCGGGAATTTGCGAAAGAAGGTATCGCCCAATACACAGGTCACGAGACGTCCGTGTCCCCTCAGGCGGCTGATGACACGCTGCGGCAGATCCACGTTTACCGCATGTAGTACCTCGTCGCTAACGTTAGGTCTGTCGTACGCTACGGCGAAATGGAAAAAGCAGTTGGCGTCCCGAACGGCAATGTCCAAGTCGGCATTGCTGAGGCTCCACCAATGAACACTGTCGGAGGTGTTTCTGAGGCGAGCGCGGTCGGCCGTCCCGGAGCTGAGGATGCGAACTTCCGCCCCGTCATCTAACAGGTGCTCTACGATGCGGCTCCCCACAAAACCTGTCCCGCCGGAGATCAACGCCACATACTTCGGCATCAAAAGTTCACACCGAAAAACGCTTCCAGCTTCTCAGCGATGTAGTCCATCTGCTCCTGGCCTAGAGCCGGAAAGGTGCCTAACCAGAAGGTTTGGTTCATCACCACATCTGTATTGGTCAGTTCACCACTGACACGGAAGTTGCGGCCCGCCATGTAGGGCTGCTTCGTCAGGTTGCCGGCGAACAGCAGGCGCGTGCCAATCTTGTTCTCTTCGAGGAAGTTGATCAGGTCCGCACGCCTCACGCCCGCGGTGTCCTTGACGATCAGCGGGAAGCCGAACCACGACGGATCGGAGTTCGGCGTCGCTTCCGGCAGATGCAGGAACTCCTCGACTCTCGCCAGCTTGGTCTTCAGGTAGGCGAAGTTGGCGCGGCGCTTGGCAATAAACTCCTCAACGCGGTCCATTTGTGCCAACGCACAGGCGGCCTGCATGTCGGAGATCTTCAGGTTGTAGCCGAGGTGGCTGTAGGTGTATTTGTGGTCGTAGCCGTCGGGCAGGTCGCCACCGAGCTCCTTCTTCGTCCAGCAGAAGCGCTTGTCGCAGGTATTGTCCTTACCTGGCGCGCAGTAGCAGTCGCGGCCCCAGTCGCGGAAAGACTCGGCAATCAGCTTGAGCTCTGCGTTGTTCGTGAATACTGCGCCACCTTCGCCCATGGTGATGTGGTGGGCGGGATAGAAGCTCAACGTACCGATGTCGCCGAAGGTTCCGACCAACTGGCCGTTGTAGGTCGCACCGAGCGCGTCGCAGCAGTCCTCGACCAGCCAAAGGTTGTGCTTCTTGCACAGCGCCGTCACCACGTCCAGGTTGAAGGGGTTGCCCAGGCTGTGGGCCAGCATGATGGCCTTTGTCTTTGACGTGATGGCAGCTTCGATCTTGCTGGCGTCGATGTTGTGAGTGGCCAAGTCGACGTCCACGAACACCGGCACCGCGCCGAACTGCAGGATCGGATTGACGGTCGTGGGGAAGCCTGCAGCCACACCGATGACTTCGTCACCTTGCCGGATCGCGCGGTCACCGAGCTTGGGGCTTGTGAGCGTGGAGAACGCCACCAGGTTCGCCGACGACCCTGAGTTGACCGTGATGAGGTACTTCACGCCGAGGAACGCCGCCAAGCGTTGCTCGAACATCGCATTGAAGCGCCCCGTGGTCAGCCAACCGTCGAGGGATGCCTCGACCATCAGTTGCAGTTCCTTGGTGCCGATGACCTTGCCGGACACCGGTACGGTGCTCTGCCCCGGTACGAACGGCTTGGGCGCGTGTGCGATCTCTGCGTATTGCTGGACCAGCTCGCTGATCTGGCTTCTCAGCTTGTCCAGCTGCGGTTGAAAGTTGATGGCGGTGGTGCTCATACGGTGTCTTTGTCGGTCGAGTCGGTCTGGTACTGATGGATCTGTTGCAGGCAGAAGTCGCGCATGTCGTTCCCGGCCAGCCAGGCGCGGTGCCAGTCGGTGATGTGTTGCAAGGCGGTGGACAGGGTCCAGCGCGGTGCCCAGTGCAGGCGCTGCCGTACTTTGGAGATGTCCAGCTTCAGGAAGCTGGCTTCATGTGGATGCTCGCCAGGCTGCAGTGTCCACTGGGCGCCATGGCCCCAGTCGTTGCACAGTCGCTCGACGATCCACTGCACCGGCTTCGCGTCCTCGTCACGCGGACCGAAGTTCCAGGCTTCGGCGTCGGACTGGCCATTCGCACAAAGGCGTTCGGCCAACAGCAGATAGCCCGAGAGAGGCTCCAGCACATGCTGCCATGGGCGGATCGCATGGGGGTTGCGGATCAATACCGGCTCGCCTTGCTGCAGCGCGCGCAGGATGTCAGGGACGAGGCGGTCCAGCGCCCAGTCGCCGCCGCCAATCACGTTGCCGGCGCGAGCCGTGGCCATCGCAATGCCGGCGTCCTTCAGAAAGGACTTGCGGTATGCGCTGCTGACCAGTTCCGCGCAGCCCTTGCTGTTGGAGTAGGGATCGTGTCCGCCCATCGGCTCGTCTTCACGGTAGCCCCATGCCCACTCGCGGTTCTCGTAGCACTTGTCTGTCGTGACATTGACGATCGCCTTCACTGAACCGGTATGACGCGCAGCCTCCAACACGTGCACCGAGCCCATGACGTTGGTTGCATAGGTCTCGATCGGTTGCTGATAGGACAGTCGTACGAGCGGCTGCGCCGCCAGGTGCAGCACGATCTCCGGCTCGAATTCGCGCATGAGGGATTGCACCTTGGCGAAGTCTCGAATGTCGGCCACCTGATGGTCCATGCCCGCGGCGACTCGCGCCACCTCGAACAGCGCGGGAACGGTTGGCGGTGCCAGCGCCAGCCCGCGTACCTGCGCACCCATGGCCTGCAGCCACAAGGCGAGCCAGCTGCCCTTGAAACCCGTGTGGCCGGTCAGCAGCACACGCTTGCCCTTCCAAAAGGCCGGGGTGGTCTGAGCAAGGTTGCTCATTTCCACGTCTTCCAGGGTGCCTTGCCAGACGTCCACAGTTCTTCCAGATGGGTCTTGTCGCGCAGCGTGTCCATCGGTTGCCAAAAGCCGCCGTGTTCGAATGCCATCAACTCGCCCTCTTGCGCAAGGCGTTGCAACGGCGCCTGCTCCCAGATGGTCGAGTCGTCCTCGAGATAGTCGAGGACGCGGGGCGACAGGACGAAGAAGCCACCATTGACCATCGCGCCGTCACCCTTGGGCTTTTCCATGAATCGCATGATCTGATGACCCTGGATGTCGAGTGCGCCGAAGCGGCCCGGTGGGAACGCAGCTGTCACTGTCGCCGCCTTTCCATGGCCACGATGGAAGTCGATCGAAGCGCTGATGTCAACGTCGCCGACGCCATCGCCGTAGGTGAAGCAGAACGCCTCATCGTTGCGCACATGATCCGCCACGCGAAGCAGGCGACCGCCAGTCATCGAGTCGTCGCCAGTGTCGACCAGCGTCACATTCCAAGGCTCCGCGCGCTTGTGATGCACCTCCATCCGGTTGCTTCGCATGTCGAAGGTGACGTCGGACATGTGCAGGAAGTAGTTTGCGAAGTACTCCTTGATGACGTAGCCCTTGTACCCGCAGCAGATCACGAAATCGTTGACGCCGTGATGCGAATACATCTTGAGGATGTGCCAGAGAATGGGCTTGCCGCCGATCTCGACCATGGGCTTAGGGCGTGTCGCGGTTTCCTCACTCAATCGAGTGCCCAGACCTCCCGCGAGAATGACTGCCTTCATGACTGCTTGTCCTGTCTTAGGTGGTGGCCGAGCACACGAATGCGTCGGAATGGAAGTGGTGTTCATTCAGCCCTGCTGCGACGAGTTCGCGCCGGGCGTCATGGATCATGGCGTCGGAGCCGCAGGCAAACACGCGGACGTTTGCGAGATCGGGGCGACGGGCCATGAAGGCATGCTGCACATGTCCTCTTGCGCCGGACCATTCTTCGTTCGCGCGAGACAACACAGGCACGAACTCAGTGACGCGGTGTTCATCAGATGGCGTCCAGTAGACGTCCTGCGGTCGGCGCCCTCCCCAGAACACGGTCACGGACCGCGGCGCGGGCAAGGAGCTGTCGGAAGACAGTCCTTCGAGCATCGCTTTCACCGGTGCGATGCCGGTGCCAGTGGCCAGGAACACCAATTCAGTGTGTTCACTGTCGCGCAAGAAGAAGGTTCCGAGCGGCCCGTGCAGTCGAAGAAGGTCGTTGACCTGGGCCCGCGCGAACCAGTATTCGCTCATGACGCCCCCTGGCGTCTTGCGGATGTGAAGTTCAAGCGTCTTATCTGACCGGGGGGCATTGGCCAAGGAATAGCTGCGACGTATTCCATCGTGACCGATGATGTCCACGTACTGTCCTGGCAGATATTGCATATCACTTGCGGGCGGCAATCTAAGCACGACACGCAGGACGTCCTCGGCGAGCAGATCGAGAGCGCTGATGCGACACGGCAGGGTTCGCGCACGCGGCATGTGGACGCCGGTCAGATCCTGCACATCGAGCGAGACGTCGCTCGTGGCCGTTCGCACACAGGTCAATATCCAGCCATCTCCCACCTCTTCCCGGGTGAGGCCTGATTCATCGCGCAGACAAGAGGTGCTGCCCGACGTGACGCGTGCCTTGCACGTGCTGCATCGCCCCGTGTGGCAGCTGTAGGGCAGCGTGACATCTGCGCGCAGGGCAGCATCGAGCAAGGACTCGTTGTCGTGGGCGGGAAATGCCCTGCCGCTGGCGGTGCGAATGAGTGGCATGGAGAGCCGAAGTCTGAAGCTGAAAGAAGGACTCGGGATGTGAATGGGGCTCGTCGATTGCTGGACTGAAGAGGATGTCTGACTTGGATCTGCACGTGGACGATAGAGATCACTATCGACTCGTGGGCAGGAATGGCGCCTGGGCATCCTTGGCGGCAAGGATCGGCGTGTTGCCGTGCAAAGGCCAGTCGATACTCAAGGTCGGGTCATCCCAGCGAACACCGATCTCGCACTGCGGCGAATAGAAGTCCGTCGTCTTGTAGAGAAAGTCCGCGCTGTCGCTCGTGACGAGGAACCCATGAGCCAACCCCGCCGGAATCCACAGTTGGCGATGGCTCTCGGCTGTGAGCTCGACGCCAATCCATTGTCCGTAGGTCGGGCTTGTGGGCCGGATGTCCGCCGCCACGTCGAAGACGCTACCCCGCGTCACGCGCACGAGCTTTCCTTGGGCATGCGGCGCGCTTTGCGCATGCATCCCGCGCAAGACGCCTTTGGCCGAGCGGGAATGGTTGTCCTGGACGAACTGCACGTGCTCGCCCACCAGCTCGTCGAACACCTTCTGGTTGAAGCTCTCCATGAAGAATCCGCGCTCGTCACCGAACACCTTCGGCTCAAGGATGAGCACGCCCTCGATGGCGGTCTTGATCGCTTTCATCAGAACACCTGGCTTTTGACGATTTGCATGAGGTACTGACCGTAGCCGTTCTTCATCAGCGGGTGTGCGAGCCTTTCGAGCTGCTCGCGAGTGACCCAACCCGCGCGATAGGCGATTTCTTCGGGGCAGGCGACCTTCAGGCCCTGCCGGCGCTCGATCGTGGCGATGAATTGCCCGGCCTCGAGCAGGCTGTCGTGGGTGCCCGTGTCCAGCCAGGCGTAGCCACGGCCCATGATTTCAACCTTGAGTTCGCCGCTGCGCAGATACGCTGCGTTGAGGTCAGTGATTTCGAGCTCGCCACGCGGTGAAGGCCGGATGTCTGCTGCAATGTCACAGGCTTGGCTGTCGTAGAAGTAGAGGCCCGTCACCGCATAGTGGCTCTTGGGTCGAGCAGGTTTCTCTTCGATGCTGAGCGCCTGTTTGCGCTCGTCGAATTCGACAACGCCATATCGCTCCGGGTCGTGCACGTGGTAGGCGAATACGGTGGCCCCGCTGTCGCGCTGCGTGGCATCGGACAGCAGACTTTGAAAGTCGTGCCCGTAGAAGATGTTGTCGCCCAGAACCAGCGCGCTCGGGTTTCCGTCGATGAACTTGCGCCCAAGGATGAACGCTTGCGCAAGGCCATCGGGGCTTGGCTGCACGCAGTAGCTGATGTTCACGCCCCATTGAGAGCCGTCGCCGAGCAGGGCCTCAAATCGCGGGGTGTCGTGGGGGGTACTGATGAGCAGGATGTCGCGGATGCCGGAAAGCATCAACGTCGACAGCGGGTAATACACCATCGGCTTGTCGTACACAGGCAGCAATTGCTTGCTGATCGCGAGGGTCGCCGGATGCAGGCGAGTGCCCGACCCGCCCGCGAGAATGATGCCTTTTCTGTTCATGCGGTCTCCCGTGTGTTCGTCTTGTGGTTCGTCAGCGGCCGAGAACTTCAGTCAACATGCGTTCGACGCCAGTGCGCCAGTCGGGCAGATTCACGCCGAAGGTCTCGCGCAGTTTGCGGGTGTCGAGCCGGGAGTTCGCAGGACGCTTTGCTGGTGTCGGAAAGGCGCTGGTCGGCACTGCAGCAATCGCATCCGACGCGACCTTGATGGGTACGCCTGCTGCTCTTGCAAACCCAATCACATGCGTGGCATATCCGTGCCAGGTCGTTTCACCTTGCGGCGCCACGTGATACGTGCCCGAGACTTCGGGGCGCTGCTGAGCCGTGAACAGGGCGAGGGCAGTGAGGTCGGCGAGTAGGTCGGCTCCGGCGGGGGCACCGAACTGATCATCGATGACAGTGAGCTTCTCGCGCTCTTGGGCCAGCTTCAACATCGTCTTGGCAAAGTTGCCGCCACGAGCGGCGTAGACCCAGCTGGTTCGAAAGATGAGATGCCTGCAGCCGCTTGTGCGAATCAGCGTTTCACCTTCGAGCTTGGTGCGGCCGTAGACGCTCAGCGGCCCGGTCGGCGAGTCTTCCATCCAGGGCGTCGTGCCGCTGCCGTCGAAGATGTAGTCGGTGCTGTAGTGCATGAGCCACGCGCCGGTCTCGGCGGCGGCGCGCGCCAGGGCCCCGGGCGTCGTCGCATTCAAGGTGCGCGCAAAGTCTGCTTCGCTCTCGGCCTTGTCGACAGCCGTGTGCGCCGCCGCATTGACGATGATGTCAGGGAGTACCCGCCGAACGGTTTCAATCACTCCGTCGGTGTTGCTGAAATCACCACAGAAGTCGGTGCTGTCAAAGTCGACGGGCACGACAGTCCCGATCGGCTGCAGCGAACGTTGCAACTCCCAACCGACCTGGCCACCTTTGCCGAAGAGCAATATCTTCATGCCGTGGTCCTCTCCGGCGCGGCTCCATACTGCTTCTCGATCCACTGCCGGTAGGTGCCCGATCGAACCCCTTGCACCCACTCGTCGTTCTCAAGGTACCACCGCACGGTCTTCTCAATGCCGGTCGCAAAGCTCTCTGCCGGCTGCCACCCGATGTCGCGCTCGATCTTGGTCGGGTCGATGGCATAGCGCCGGTCATGGCCGGGCCGGTCCTTCACGTAGGTGATGAGGTCTTCGTACTTGCCGCCATCGGCACGTGGCCGATGTGCATCCAACTTCCGGCAGATCGTAGTCACCACATCAATGTTGCGGATCTCGTTCTTGCCGCCCACGTTATAGACCTCGCCGACATGGCCCTTGGCGAGCACCTGGGCAATCGCCTCGCAATGGTCACGCACAAACAGCCAGTCCCGGATGTTCAGGCCGTCGCCATAGACAGGCAGCGGCTTGCCGTCCAGGGCGTTGAGGATCATCAGCGGGATCAGCTTCTCAGGGAAGTGATAGGGCCCGTAGTTGTTGCTGCAGTTGGTGGTGAGCGTGGGCAGGCCGTAGGTGTGGTGGTAGGCGCGCACGAGGTGATCGCTTGCCGCCTTGGTCGCGGAATAGGGGCTGTTCGGCGCGTAGGGCGTCGTTTCGCTGAAGGCGGGGTCGCTGTCGCTCAGCGAGCCATAGACCTCGTCGGTCGACACGTGCAGGAATCGGAAGGCATTGCGATCCTCGGTAGCGAGTTGTGCCCAGTGCGCCCTGGTCTCTTCAAGCAATCCGAAGGTGCCAACCACATTGGTCTGCACGAACTCGCCGGGGCCATGGATGGACCGGTCGACGTGGCTCTCGGCCGCGAAGTTCACGATGGCGCGTGGCTTGTGTTCGGTCAGCAACCGGCGCACGAGCTCGCGGTCGCCGATGTCGCCCTGCACGAGTTGCGCATGCCCGGGCTTGAGCCACGGTGCGATGGTGGCCGCATTGCCGGCGTAGGTGAGCTTGTCCAGCACGACCACAGGCTCGGTGCTCTTGCCGAACCAGTGATGGATGAAGTTGCCGCCGATGAAGCCGGCGGCGCCGGTGATGAGAAGCATGCGTCCCTCGTCAGTCTTGTCGTGTGGAAATGGATGACTCGCCGACTTCGCGACGCAGCTGCTCCAGTTCGGTCTGCAGACGGTCGTACTCCACCATCTTGCGCTGCAGGAAGTTCACGGTCAGGCGCAGCTTTTCATCGGCACCCTTGGGCGTGAGCACATAGGCATAGGCCCACTTGTTGTCCGAGCGCCTGAAGTTGCTGGCCTTCACCCAACCCTTGCCCGTCAGCGCCCGCAGGCAATAGTTGACCCGTCCCAAGCTGATGCCCAGGCGCTGCGCCAGCCCGCGCTGGCTGCTCGCGGGCTGGGCGGCGATTTCTCGCAGCACGTGGAGGTCGAGGTCGTCGTTGGGCATGGGGGCGGGCGGATGTGTTCAGCTCATGAACGGGCGCATTGTAGTGGTGCTCAGGCGACTGCGGATTCCCAGCCTGCGCGCGGGATCGCCAATGGGTCGCCGACTACACTCGCGGCCATGGTTGTCCTGCTCCTCGCCTTCGCTGTCTCCTTGGTGGTGACATTCGTCATCGTGCGGTTTCAGCGCACGCACGCCCGGTTTTCGATCGACGGCGACATGTCGGGCCCGCAGAAATTTCACGCCCGTCCGGTTCCTCGCGTGGGCGGAGTGGGCATCGCCATCGGCACGGTCGCTGGTTGCGTTCAGCTGTTCATTTCGCCGGTCAATGGCACGTCGCTCGGCGTGATGCTGCTCTTGTGCGCTGCTCCTGCGTTTATTTCAGGATTGGCCGAGGACCTCACCAAGACACAAAGTCCCCGCAGGCGATTGTTCTTCACCATGGCGTCGGCGGGCATCGCTGCCTGGCTGCTCGGTGCTGTGGTGAGTCGCACCGACATCCCGGGCGTCGACTGGTTCGTCGGCTTCAAGGCGGGCTCCATCGCAGTCACGCTCTTTGCTGTAGCCGGCGTGGCCAACTCGGTGAACATCATCGATGGCTTCAACGGCCTGGCATCCATGTGCGTGGTGCTTGTCAGCTCTTCCATCGCCTACGTGGCATTCCAGGCAGGAGACCGTGAGCTCGCCCTGTGTGCGCTGGTAGGTCTGGGCGCGGTGATGGGTTTCTTCATCTGGAACTTTCCCGCCGGGCTCATCTTCCTCGGCGACGGCGGCGCGTACTTCCTAGGTTTTTATATTGCCGAGTTGAGCCTGTTGCTGGTCAATCGCAACCTGGTCGTGTCGCCGCTGTGCCCGCTGCTGATGTGCATCTACCCCATCTTCGAGACGGTGTTCTCGATGTACCGCCGCAAGTTCGTGCGGGGTCGCCCGATGGGCATGCCCGATGGCGTACATCTGCACAGCCTGATCTATCGACGTTTGATGCGCTGGGCAGTTGGCAACCGAGAGGCGAAGGTACTCACCAAGCGCAACTCGATGACCGCGCCGTACCTGTGGCTGCTGTGCATGATGTCAGTGGTGCCGGCCATGCTGTTCTGGAACAACTCCACCATGCTCGGGCTGTTCATCGTGCTATTCGCCGTGACCTACACCTACCTCTACGCCAGCATCGTCCGTTTCAAGGTGCCGAACTGGCTCATTGTTCGCCGCTGACTCTCTCCGAAGAGGGTTTCGGGACAAGCGGCGATAATCGAAGGATGACCGAAAAATCCCTGGCCGCGGGCGCCGGGGCGACCGCCACCGATTCGCCACAGCCCGCCCCCGCCCGTTTTGACACCCTCCCGCTCGATCCGAAACTGCTTCGGTCCGTCGAGGAATCGGGCTACCTCACCATGACGCCGATCCAGGCGAAGGCGATTCCGATCGTGCTCGACGGCCGCGACGTGATGGGCGCCGCCCAGACCGGCACCGGCAAGACCGCTGCCTTCTCGCTGCCGCTTCTTCAGAAGATGCTCAAGCACGAGAACGCCTCGATGTCGCCGGCCCGGCACCCGGTACGTGCGCTGGTTCTCGCGCCCACGCGGGAACTGGCGGATCAGGTCGCCAACAGCATCAAGACCTACTCCAAGCACACCAAGCTGCGCGCCGCCGTCGTCTTCGGCGGCATCGACATGAAGCCGCAGACGCTCGAGCTGAAGGCCGGCGTCGAAGTGTTGATTGCCACGCCGGGCCGCCTGCTCGACCATATCGAGGCCAAGAACGCGGTGCTCAACCAGGTTGAATACGTCGTTCTTGACGAAGCGGACCGCATGCTCGACATCGGCTTCCTGCCCGACCTGCAGCGCATCCTCAGCTACCTGCCCAAGCAGCGCCAGACCTTGCTGTTCTCGGCCACCTTCTCGCCCGAGATCAAGCGGCTGGCCGAGAGTTATCTGCAAGATCCCATCCTTGTCGAGGTCGCGCGGCCGAACGCCACGGCCTCCACGGTCGAGCAGCGTTTTTTCAGTGTGACCTCGGATGACAAGCGGGCAGCGGTACTCAGGCTGCTGAAAGAGCGGTCGCTGACCCAGGCCATCGTCTTCGTCAACTCCAAACTTGGCTGTGCCCGGCTCGCCCGATCCTTCGAACGCGATGGCTTGCGTACCAACGCTCTGCACGGCGACAAATCGCAGGACGAGCGGCTGAAGGCCCTGGACGCTTTCAAGCGCGGTGAGGTTGACGTTCTCGTGGCCACCGACGTGGCCGCCCGCGGCCTCGACATCGCTGACTTGCCGGCGGTCTTCAATTTCGACGTACCGTTCAATGCAGAAGACTATGTGCACCGCATCGGCCGCACCGGCCGGGCAGGCGCATCGGGCCTGGCCATCACGCTGGTGACTCGCGAGGACACCCGGCTGGTGAGCGACATCGAGAAGCTCATCAAGAAGAAGATCGAGCTGGAACCCCTTGAGTTGGACGACGAGCGCCCGCGCCGCGAACCGCGGGAACGTCCGCGTCGCGATGACGACGAGCGTCGGGAGATCCGCCCGAGCCGATCAAGCAGCGGTGCCGGCCTGGGCTATGTCCCGCCCCGACAGCCGGTGGACCCGTTCTTCGAGCGCCCCTACGAGGCCAGCGCCACCGCAGATCCCTCGTGGGAAACGGCGGCCGCGCCCACGACCACGGCCTCGCGTGGCCTGTCGCCCAACATCAAGCCCAAGCGCAAGGTGGCCGCGTTGTTCGGCGGCAAGAAGACCGAGCCGGCCAGCTCAGGCCAGTAGGGCGAACACAGCCGGCACGTCCTTGGGCACAGCGGTCTTGCTGCTGCGCCAGCCGGCGACGGTGTCGGTACGCGTCCAGCCCTGAGGCAAGGTCAGGCCACAGCTCACGGATAGGCGGGTTCCCGGTGCAAGCGTCGCCACGAGCGAGTCCAGCATCGCCTCGTTGCGATACGGCGTCTCGATCAACATCTGGGTCTGGGCGGCGCGCCTTGACAGCGCCTCCAGCTCCCTGATTCGCGCGGTGCGTTCCGAAGGTTCGATCGGCAAGTAGCCGACGAACGCGAAGCTTTGGCCGTTGAGGCCACTGGCCGCGAGCGCCAACATCAGGGAACTGCTGCCGGGCAGTGGCACGACCTTGATGCCTTGCCGATGCGCGGCTTCGACCACCAATGCACCCGGATCAGCGACTGCTGGCATGCCGGCTTCCGAAATGAGACCCAGGTCCTTGCCAGCGAGGGCTGGGGAGAGCAGGTGATCCACTTGGGAGGCCGTTTGGGCGATCCTTGTGCCCTTCTGCGCACGGGGCAACTCCACGATTTCGATCGCCTGCAACGGCTGCGAGAGCGGCACCACCGCGTCCACTCGCTTGAGAAAGGCTCGCGTCGTCTTGGCGTTCTCGGCCACCCAGTGCGTGAGGCGCGCGGCAGTCTGCAACACCGTCATCGGCAGATCGTCGGACAACGGTGGCAGCTCGGCCGCGACGCCGAAGTCCAGCGTATTCGGCACGAGGAAGAGTGTCCCGCTCATCGCGCAACCAACGGGTCCAGCCCGGCTTGGCGAAGCAGCTGGCAGGTCTTGATCAACGGCAGGCCGACCAGCGCTGTGGGGTCGTCGGATTCAATGGCCTCCAGCAGCGCAATGCCCAAGGCCTCCGATTTCGCGCTTCCTGCGCAGTCATAGGGTTGCTCAGTACGCAGGTAATGCTCAATCTGCGCGTCGTTGAGCGGGCGGAATCTCACCGTCACTGCAACCAGCGCCGACGCCTCGAAACCGGTATCTGCACGCACAACCGATAGGGCCGTCTGGAAGATGACGCTCTTGCCGCTCATCGACCGCAACTGGGCCACGGCTCGCTCATGCGTACCGGGCTTTCCGACTGGCGTGCCGTCGAGGTCGGCCACCTGGTCGGAACCGATGATCACGGCGCTGGGCCACCTCGACGCGACGTCGCGAGCCTTGGCCAGCGCAAGCCGCATGGCGAGGTCTGCCGGGCGCTCGTCGGCGTGGGGTGTCTCGTCCACGCGGGGAGACTCGACGGTGAATGGCATGCGAAGCCGCTCGAGCAGTTCGCGGCGGTAGCGGGAGGTCGATCCGAGAATGAGCGCTGGCGAAGTCATCGCCCGATTCTCCCATCCGCCCTCGCGGCACAGGCAAGAGCGCATTGCGATGCTGGCATCGCGCGGCCCGTACACTCGCTGGCATGAAGACGCGCCCCGTGGACCCGACGCGACTGGATGTCGAAGCCTTTGCCAAGGATGGCGGCTCGCTCGAGGGCGAATGGCCCCTTGCTTCGCTTGAGCGACTGATCGAAACCGCGCACCCCGATGCCTTGCCGACCGGCGAGGACGTGGTGACCTGGAGCGCCCAGGGTGAGGGCCGACCGGTGCGAGGTGGCCCGCCGCAGGTCTGGCTGCACGTGAAGGCGGCGGCTCTCGTCTCGCTCGTCTGCCAGCGCTGCCTCGGGCCGGTGGAAGTGCCTCTCGGCGCCGAGCGGAGTTTTCATTTCGTGCCCGGCGAAGATGCGGCCGCCCAGCTCGATGCCGACAGCGAAGACGACGTCCTGGCGCTCACCCGCTCGCTCGACCTGCGAGAACTGGTCGAGGACGAACTCCTGCTCGCCCTGCCGATCGTCCCGCGTCACGAAGAATGTCCGCAGCCACTCCCCATGCCTGAAACCGACGACCCGGAGGAAGAGCCCGCGCCCAGCCCGTTCGCGGCGCTGGCAGCGCTCAAGCGCGGCGGCCCGCCCAACTAGCCCGGCGCGCGTTTGACGGAAAGCGCTCCACTTCATGCTAGAATTGAGGGCTTTTCAGCTGGTGCATTCCTTTGTTGGGTGCTGTCAGCCTTTCCTTCGGGCACGCATTTCGCAGCAGCATGTCGCCGCGCTGCATGCCACCGAAGTTCTAGGAGAATTCCATGGCCGTTCAACAGAACAAGAAGTCGCCCTCGAAGCGTGGCATGCACCGTGCCCACAACGCCGTTGCCTTGCCGGGTACCGCCGTCGAGCCGACCACTGGCGAAGCGCATCTTCGTCACCACATCAGCCCCACCGGCTTCTACCGCGGCCGCAAGGTCCTGAAGACCAAGGCCGACGCCTGATTCGAGAGCGAAAGCCGTCCGCGATCCTTCGCGTGCGCGTTCCGCTTTCTTTCCGAGGCTGTCTGATCGCCCGGCCTGCGCCAGCAGAGCCGGGCGTTCGCATTTCATGCGCGCGCCATTGTTGGCGGGCATGATCTCCGGCTTCGTCCGTATGGCCGCTGCTCGCCTCACCGCCTGACATGAGTCTGCCCCCCACGACCGCCGCGCTGCCATCGTCATCCGCGCAGCTTCCCAAGGTCCGGCTGTCCATCGACTGCATGGGCGGCGACCATGGACCGTCCGTCACCTTGCCGGCATGCCAGGCCTTTCTCGCGGCGCATCCCCAGGCTGAACTCGTCCTGGTCGGACGCGCCGATGCACTCGCACCGGCGCAGTCGTGGCCTCGCTGCACGGTTGTCGCCGCCGCCGAAGTGGTGCAGATGGACGATCCGATTGAAGTGGCGCTGCGTCGCAAGAAGGATTCGTCCATGCGCGTGGCCATCGGCCAGGTCAAGCCCGATGCCGACGGCAATGCCTTCGCGCAAGCTTGTGTCTCGGCCGGCAATACCGGCGCGCTGATGGCGGTGTCGCGCTATCTTCTCAAGACGCTCGAAGGCATCGACCGCCCAGCCATTGCGGCGGTCATGCCCAACAAGCTCGGCCACTACACCACGGTGCTCGATCTCGGCGCCAATGTCGACTGCACCGCGGAGCATCTGCTGCAGTTCGCGGTCATGGGCAGTGCCCTCGTGTCGGCGGTAGACGGCAAGGAGAATCCGAGCGTCGGCCTGCTCAACATCGGCGAGGAAGAAATCAAGGGCAACGAAGCCATCAAGCGCGCGGGCGAGCTCTTGCGCGCGGTTGCCACGGCCGGCCACATGAACTTCCGCGGCAATGTGGAAGGCAACGACATCTTCAAAGGCGAGGTCGACATCGTCGTGTGCGATGGCTTCGTCGGGAATGTGGCACTCAAGACCTCCGAAGGCCTGGCGTCGCTGATTGCACAGTTCCTCAAGCAGGAGTTCAAGCGCACGCCGCTCACCATGCTGGCCGGCTTGCTCGCCCGCCCAGTGCTCAATCGCCTGGCCGGCCGGCTCGACCATCGGCGCTACAGCGGTGGCGCTTTGCTGGGCCTGCGCGGCCTGGTCTTCAAGGCCCATGGCTCGTCCGACGCCTTCGCCTTCGAGCAGGCGATGAACCGGGCTTATGATGCCGCCCGCCACGGCCTGCTCACGCGGGTGCATGATCGGATCCTCGACACGCTCGCGGCCATGCCCACAGTCAACGACGACGCCACGCCAGCCGCACCGGCCGCAGCATCCACAGCCTGAACCACATGTCCGCTCGCTATTCGCGCATCACCGGCACCGGCAGTTTCCTGCCGCCGAATCGTCTGACCAACCAGGCGCTGGCCGACCGGCTGGCTGCCGATGGCGTCGAGACCTCGGACGAATGGATCGTCGAGCGCACCGGCATTCGCGCCCGCCACTTTGCCGCGCCCGATGTTGCCTCCAGCGACCTCGCCGCAGAAGCCGCTCGGCGGGCACTGGCCGCAGCGAACATCGAAGCCGGGGCGATTGACCTCATCATCGTCGCCACCTCCACGCCGGACATGGTGTTCCCGTCCACAGCCTGCCTCGTCCAGCAGAAGCTGGGTGTCCAGGGCAGCGCGGCGTTCGACGTGCAAGCGGTGTGTTCCGGTTTCGTCTATGCGTTGACGGTGGCCGATTCCATGATCCGCACCGGCGCCGCCAGCAAGGCCCTGGTGATCGGCTCGGAAGTCTTCTCTCGCATTCTTGATTTCAAGGACCGCACCACCTGCGTGCTCTTTGGCGATGGCGCCGGTGCCGTGGTGCTCGAAGCGAGCGAAACCCCCGGCTTGCTCGCAAGCGAACTGCATGCGGACGGCCGCCACGCGGGCATCCTCTGCGTGCCGGGGAATGTCGCGGGTGGTCAGGTGCTCGGCGACCCGCTGCTGAAGATGGACGGACAGGCGGTGTTCAAGCTCGCCGTCGGCGTTCTCGAAGACGTCGCGCGCTCGGTCCTTGCCAAGGCGGGCAGGACCGAGGCGGACATCGACTGGCTCATCCCGCACCAGGCGAACATCCGCATCATGCAAAGCACGGCGCGCAAGTTGAAGCTGCCGATGGACAAGGTGGTGGTCACAGTCGACCAGCACGGGAACACTTCGGCCGCGTCCATCCCTTTGGCGCTGGATGCCGCTGTGCGGCGGGGCCAGGCGAAGCCCGGAGACACGCTGATGCTCGAAGGCGTTGGCGGCGGCTTCACCTGGGGCGCGGTGCTGCTGGATCTCTGACTGGCGCACGACAACAAGAATCAACGGAAAGAGACAGGCGATGACATCGTTCGCATTCGTGTTCCCTGGCCAGGGCTCGCAGGCCGTCGGCATGCTGGACGCCTGGGGCGACAACCCGGCGGTGCGTCAGACATTGGCTGAAGCCTCCGAAGCCCTGGGCGAAGACATCGGCCAGCTCATCAAGGGCGGTCCGAAGGAGCAGCTTGACCTCACCACCAACACCCAGCCGGTGATGCTCACGGCGGGCGTCGCCTGCTACCGGGCGTGGTTGGCTGACACCGGATCGGTGCCGTCGGTCGTTGCGGGGCATTCACTCGGCGAGTACAGCGCCCTGGTGGCGGCGGGCTCGCTCACGCTGGCCGACGCGCTTCCGCTGGTGCGCTTTCGAGCGCAGGCCATGCAAGATGCGGTGCCTGTGGGCACGGGCGCCATGGCGGCGATCCTGGGCATGGATGCCGAGGCCGTGCGTGCGGGCTGCGCGGAAGTCGCTGCCGCGAGCGGGGAAGTCGTTGAGGCGGTGAATTTCAACGACCCGAAACAGACGGTGATCGCCGGCTCGAAGGCCGGAGTCGAGAAGGCGTGCGAAGTGCTGAAAGCCAAGGGAGCCAAGCGCGCCTTGCCGCTGCCCGTGTCGGCGCCGTTTCACTCGAGTCTGATGAAGCCGGCGGCCGAGCGACTGAAGGATCGCCTCATGCAAATCACGATCACGCCGCCGACGATCGACGTGGTCAACAACGTCGACGTGAAGGTCGAGCGCGACGTGGACGTCATTCGCGACGCGTTGTACCGGCAGGCTTTCGGTCCCGTGCGTTGGGTCGAAGTGGTACAGGCGATCCGCGCGCGCGGAGTCACGCACATCATCGAGTGCGGGCCGGGCAAGGTGCTGGCCGGCATGGCCAAGCGCATCGATGCAGAGGTGCAGGCCGCCTCGGTCTTCGACCCGGAGAGCCTTGCGCAAGCCAAGACGCTGCTCGCAGGAGGCACCCAATGAGCGCGCTGGCGTTCGAGGGGCAGGTTGCCCTTGTGACTGGTGCTTCGCGAGGCATTGGCCGCGCCATTGCCACCGCGCTTGCGGCCCGTGGCGTGAAGGTCATCGGCACCGCGACGAGCGAAGCGGGTGCGCAGGCAATCAACGAGGCGCTGGCAGGGCATGGCGGCAAGGGCATCGCGCTCAACGTCAATGACGCGCCGGCCGTGGATGCGGCCATCGACGCCATCGTCAAGGAACACGGCGCCCTGCACGTCCTCGTCAACAACGCGGGCATCACGCGCGACACGCTGGCCATGCGCATGAAGGACGAGGACTGGGATGCCGTGCTGGACACCAACCTCAAGGCGGTCTTCCGAACAAGCCGAGCCGTGATGCGCACGATGATGAAGCAGCGCTACGGCCGCATCGTGAACATCACCTCGGTGGTGGGCGCAAGCGGCAACCCGGGGCAGGCCAACTACGCCGCCGCCAAGGCCGGCGTTGCGGGCATGACCCGCGCGCTCGCCCGCGAGCTCGGCAGCCGCGGCATCACGGTGAACTGCGTGGCGCCCGGCTTCATCGCCACCGACATGACCGACAGCCTGCCTGAGGCGCAGAAGACGGCGCTGCTCGGCCAGATTCCGCTCGGGCGCCTGGGCGCGCCCGAGGAAATCGCCGATGCCGTCGCGTTCCTGGCCTCGCCGCAGGCCGGCTACATCACCGGCACCGAGCTGCATGTCAACGGCGGCATGTTCATGAGCTGAGGCTCGAGAAAAACCACCCGGACCTGCCCGGCCGGATGGGCTTGGAGGGCGTCTTAGAGGCGCCACCTCACAGCCCTTAGAATCCCGGGCTGTTTCTGTAAACACTCCTGGAGGAGTCATGAGCGATATCGAATCCCGCGTCAAGAAAATCATTGCCGAACAACTTGGCGTGCCCGAGTCCGATGTGACGAACGAGAAAGCCTTCGTGGCCGACCTCGGCGCGGACTCGCTTGACACGGTGGAACTGGTGATGGCCCTCGAAGACGAGTTCGGCATCGAGATCCCGGACGAAGAGGCCGAGAAGATCACCACGGTGCAGCTGGCCATCGACTACGCCGTCAAGCACCAGAAGGCCTGAGTTTTCTCTGAAAGCGTGAGCGCATGACTCGTCGTCGCGTCGTTGTCACCGGCCTGGGGCTCATCAGCCCCGTGGGCAATTCGGTGCAAGAGGGCTGGTCCAGCCTGCTGGCCGGCAAGTCCGGCATTGCCAACATCACCAAGTTCGATGCGTCGAACTTCGCCTGCAAATTTGCTGGCGAGGTGAAGGGCTTCAACGTCGAGGATTATTTCCCGGCGAAGGAAGCCAGGCACATGGACACCTTCATCCACTACGGCCTTGCGGCGTCCATCCAGGCCGTGCGCGATGCCGGGCTGCCGACGAACGACGCGCTCAGCGAAGAAGAAGCCGAACGCATCGGCGTGCTCGTGGGCTCGGGCATCGGCGGCTTGCCGCTGATCGAAGAAACCCACGCCGAACTCGTGGCGCGGGGCCCGCGCCGCGTGTCGCCCTTCTTCGTGCCGGCGTCGATCATCAACATGATCTCCGGACATGTGTCGATCAAGTACGGCTTTCAGGGCCCGAATCTGGCGATCGTCACCGCGTGCACCACCGGCCTGCATGCGATCGGCGAGGCTGGACGGCTCATCGAGTATGGCGATGCCGACGTGATGATCGCCGGCGGCGCGGAATCCACCGTGTCGCCGCTGGGCATCGGCGGCTTCGCGGCGGCTCGTGCGCTGTCCACGCGCAATGACGACCCGGCCACCGCCTCACGCCCCTGGGACAAGGACCGCGATGGTTTTGTCCTGGGCGAAGGCGCCGGGGTGGTCGTGCTCGAGGAGTATGAGCACGCGAAGAAGCGCGGCGCCAAGATCTACGCGGAGCTGGCCGGCTTTGGCATGGGCGCCGATGCCTTCCACATGACCGCGCCCAACGTCGACGGCCCCAAGCGGTCGATGAAGGCGGCCTTGCGAAATGCGGGCATCAACGCCGACCAGGTGCAATACCTGAATGCCCATGGCACGTCCACGCCGCTGGGCGATGTGAACGAAACGAACGCCATCAAGCTGGCCTTCGGTGACCATGCGAAGAAGCTGGTCGTCAACTCGACCAAGTCGATGACCGGTCACCTGCTCGGTGGCGCGGGCGGCATCGAGTCTGTCTTCACGGTGCTGGCAGTGCATCACCAGATTTCTCCGCCCACGATCAACATCTTCAACCAGGACCCCGAGTGCGATCTCGACTACTGCGCCAACGCTGCGCGGGAGATGAAGATCGACTTGGCCGTGAAGAACAACTTCGGCTTCGGCGGGACCAACGGCACGCTGGTCTTCAAGCGCGCCTGATCGTCGAATGCCTTCGCGCTGAATGCGCGCCAGTGCTCCGTTCCAGGCCACCATCCGGCAGTTCGGCTACTGGCGCGCCGCCGTGGCTGTGCTTCTGATGGCCTCTACCGGCTCGATGGCCGCGTTTGCCCTTGCGCATGGCGAATCGGCGCCGCTTGCCTGGCGCATCGGCGGCCTCGTGGCCTCCTTGATGATCGTGCTGGCCGGCACCCGCTTGCTGAGCTGCCAACCGATGAGCCTGCGATGGGACAGCCAGCGCTGGCACCTCGGCCCTGAGTCGACGACTGGCGAAGAGCCCTTCGCCGGCAGCGTCGATGTCTGCCTCGACTTCGGTGCGTGGATGCTGCTGCGCTTCGAGCACGATGTCACGTTCGGGCGTGCTCGCTTCAGCTGGCTACCGGTTCAGCGCCGCGGGTTGGAAGCGCACTGGCACGCCCTGCGCTGTGCGGTATATTCCTCGCGACCCGCCCATGGCCCCGATGGCGGCCAGACGCCAGCGCGAAGCCCACAATCACAAGAATGAACGCCCCCGACGCCGACGCACCGCTGATCGAACGCGTCAAGCGTGGCGACGTCAAAGCCTTCGAGATGCTGGTCGTGAAATATCAACGACGCATCGAGCGCCTCATTGGCCGCATGGTTCGTGACGTGGATCTCATTCCGGACATTGCGCAGGAAACCTTCATCCGTGCCTACCGGGCGATCCCCCAATTCAGGGGGGAGAGCGCCTTCTATACATGGCTGTACCGTATCGCAGTCAACACCGCGAAGAAGACGCTCGTGGAACTGAAACGCGATCCGTTGATCACGGAATCAGCCCGGTCGTCGCGCGATGACGATGATGAAACTTCCCGTACTGAAAATGAACTAAGCCACGGCGAAACGCCGGAAGCGGTGCTGGCGAGCAAGGAAATCGCCGCCACCGTCAACGCCGCCATCGAAGCCTTGTCCGACGATCTGCGCCAGGCGATCACGCTGCGTGAGATCGAAGGACTCAGCTACGAAGAAATCGCCGAGTTGATGAACTGCCCGATCGGGACGGTGCGCTCGCGCATCTTCCGCGCCCGGGAAGCCATCGCGACGCGGTTGCGGCCGTTGCTGGACACGCGGGAAGGTGAGCGGTGGTGAGAACTGTGAAGGCTCGCGTGAGCGTCGAGGCGTTTGTGTTTGGAGATCGACATGTCAATCGGATCTGAGAGCGGATCGTCGGCACTGGAAAACCTGTCAGCCCTGACGGACGGCGAACTCGATTCGGCCGAGGTCACCCGTGCATGCGGTGCGTGGCGAGACGATGCGCAAGCTCGTCGCACCTGGCACGCCTACCAGTTGATCGGCGACGTGCTTCGATCGGATGATCTTTGCTCGTCCGCCCGGCGTGATGCGGCGTTTCTTGCCGCACTGCGTGTGCGCCTGGCGGATGAGCCCGTCGTGCTCGCGCCCGAGCCTACCGTCCATCCCGTGCCTGACCTTGTTGCGGTGCCGCGCTTGGCCAACGTGTCGCGCGGCTCTCGCTGGTCGTGGATGGCACCCTCGGCAGTCGCTGCGGGCTTCGTGCTCGTGACGGGTGCCTTGCTGGTCACCCGCACTCCGGGGCCCATGGGCGGCAGCGGTGAATCCATGTTCGCTCGTGTGGGCCTTGGCGCCACGCCGAGCGCCCAGATGGTGAACGTCTCCGCGCCCACGTTGGCCGCCTCGGACAGCACCATCGAGCCGCAAGCCATGGTGCTCACCGGCAAGATGCTGCGCGATGCTCGCGTCGATCTCTACCTCTCCGCTCACAAGCAGTTCGCCGGCAGCTCCGCCCTTGGCGTGCCATCCGGTTTCCTGCGCAACGCCGCCGCCGAATCCCCCAGCCGCTGATCCGCATGCTGCATCGACCCCTGCTCGCGCTGACCATGGTCGGCGCCTTGTGTTCGTTTTTGCCGCAAGCGTCGGCGCAGACCCAGTCCGCCTTCGAACCCAAGGAGGTGCGCTCGTGGCTGATGCGCATCCACGAGGCGGCCAGCCATCGCAACTTCCAGGGCACCTTCGTGGTGAGCGCGGGCGGCGCAGTGTCCAGCGCACGCATTGCGCACTTCTGCGAAGGCGCCAACCAGTTCGAGCGGATCGACTCGCTGGACGGCCAGACGCGCCATGTGTTTCGCTACAACGATGTGGTGCACACGCTGTGGCCTCAGGCTCGGGTCGCGCTCGTCGAGCAGCGGGACCTGCTGAATTCCTTTCCGGCCCTGCTGCAGGTTGGCGACGACCGCATTGCCGATTTCTACGAGGTGAGTCCTCAGGGGCTTGAGCGCGTGGCCGGCCACGAAGCCAATGTGCTCACCCTGCGACCGCGCGACCTGTTCCGTTTCGGCTACCGGCTGTGGGCGGAGAAGGTGTCCGGTCTGCTGCTTCGCGCCGACGTGCTTGGCGAACACGGTGAGATCCTCGAGACCTCGGCCTTCTCCGACGTCGCCATCAATGTCCGGTCTCAACCCGAAGCCGTGCTGCAACCGATGCGCCGGCTCGAGGGCTACAAGATCCTCAAGCCCAGTTTCGTGCCGACCAACCTCGAGACCGAAGGATGGGCGTTCAAGCAAAGCGTCCCCGGCTTCAGGCAGGTCAGCTGCATCAAGCGCCCGCTGGAAGGAGCCCAGGACGCAGCCCCGGCCGACAGCCAGCAGGCGCTGCAAACCATCTTCTCCGACGGACTGACCTATGTCTCGGTGTTCATCGAGCCCTTCAGTCCGGAGCGCCACACCAAATCCATGCTCACCACGCTGGGTGCCACGCAGACCTTGATGCGCCGTCAAGGCGACTGGTGGATCACCGTGGTGGGAGACGTGCCGACCGCGACGCTCAAGGCATTCGCGGGCGGCCTGGAACGCAAGAAGTAAGTCCGGTCCGCTTCGGTCGCTGCGCCGCGTTCGATGACGCGGTGAAGGCCAGTGCGACGCCGGTTCGACCAACAATCATGTGAGTGGTGGGGGCGTTCATGTTGATCCAGGCTTCCTTTGCGGCCTTGCACGGTGCGAGCCGTCGTGCGGGCGTGGTTCTTTCCATCGCGTTCCTGTCGATGAGCGGTGCCGCACTGCTGCCGCGGGCTGCCGTGGCGCAAACCGCGGTGCTGCCGGATTTCACGGTGCTCGTCGAGAAGGTCGGCCCCGCGGTGGTGAACATCCGCACCTCCGAGCGCGGCCGTCCGACCGGCGAGGGCTCGGGTTTCATCATCAGCGCCGACGGCTACGTCATGACGAATGCGCACGTGGTGGCGGGGTCGACCGAGGTGCTCGTGTCGCTGCCGGACAAGCGCGAGTTCAAGGCGAAGATCGTCGGCGCCGACGAGCGCACGGATGTCGCGCTCGTGAAGGTGGAAGCCGCAGGCCTTCCCACCGTGAAGACCGGTGACGTGAGCAAGCTCAAGGTGGGTGAGTGGGTGCTGGCGATCGGTTCGCCCTTCGGCCTGGAGAACACCGTCACGGCCGGCATCGTGAGTGCCAAGCAGCGCGAGACCGGCCAAGACGTTTCCTTCATCCAGACCGACGTGGCAGTGAACCCCGGCAACTCGGGTGGCCCGCTCATCAGCCTGCGCGGCGAAGTGGTGGGCATCAACTCCCAATCGCTCAGCCGCGTGGGGTATGGCGGCATCTCCTTCGCGATCCCTATCGATGAGGCGATTCGCGTGGCCGATCAACTGCGCGCATCAGGGCACGTGGTGCGTGGCTACCTGGGCATCCTGCCGGTGGACGTGCCGCGTGAACTCGCGGATGAATACAAGCTCGGCAAGGACAAGGCGAAGGGCGCTTTCGTGCGCCAAGTGGTGCAAGGCACACCGGCCGACAAGGCTGGCGTGCAGCCCGGCGACGTGGTGCTCACGATCAATGGCCGAGCCGTCGATGGCGCGGTCGACCTGCGCAGAACGCTGGGCGCCTTGAAGCCGGGTACATCGGTCACCCTGCAGCTCAATCGTCAAGGCAAGCCGCTGACGGTCACCGCGAACCTTTCCGAACTCACCGACAGCACTGCTGCGGCGGACGACACCGACAAGCCTCGCTCCAGTGGGCCACGCACTTCAAGCTCCGCGAAGAACTGGGGCCTGGAAGTCACGGATCTGAATTCAGCAGACAAGCAGTCCAGTCGTCGCAGCACCGGTGTGAAGGTGACCAAGGTCAGTGGTGGTGCCGAGGCCGTCGGGATGCGCGAAGGTGACGTGATCATCGGCCTGGGTGCCTTCGATGTGAGCGACGTGAAGCAGTTCGATGCGCTGGTGTCCAAGGCCGACAAGAAGAAGCCCTTGCCCCTGCAGGTGCTGCGCGGGAACTTCGCGGTGTTCCTGCCCGTGCCCCCGCTTGAGGAATGAGCCGGCTCGCAGGGGCGGGCCGCTCATCCGACTGAAATGGCGGGTTTTTCCACGTGGTGAGACTTCACCTGCCGGACGCGAACACTCCGAGGCTCAGTCAGTTTTGAGATGGGATTGTTAGTGGACGCAAACTTTTGCCGGCGTAACTGATTCGATCGGCTGCCGGATAGAATTGACGAGTTCAAGGTGGCTTTACCGTCGCCTCCAGCAAGCACTTTCGGGCCTTTCGGCTATCCCCAGGACATCCACAACACTTTGTGGATAAGGTGTTGATAGATTTTCCTGTTGGAAGGTGGCAACGGCAAGAAATCAAGCAATGACGCGGTCTCCAGCACGGTGCTTTTGGCTACAATGAAAGCCCAACAAGCAGTTGCCATACGTTTTGTTGGAAGGCGCGTCACCACTTGGACGTGCCTTTTTTTTAGCTCTCGTTTGGCCTCTCTTGTGGCCTCTCTTTTAGATTCAACACGGCGCGTCGCGTCGTCGCATCGAACGCGGTGCGAGAGCTTTCGCTGCAACGGCTTCCACGTTGCCACTTGAGCGAAAGACGCCTAGAACGATCAGCATGGATCACATCCGAAATTTCTCCATCATTGCCCACATCGATCACGGCAAGAGCACGCTGGCCGATCGCATCATTCAGCGTTGCGGCGGTCTGAGCGATCGCGAGATGGAAGCCCAGGTGCTCGACTCGATGGACATCGAGCGCGAGCGCGGCATCACCATCAAGGCGCAGACCGCCGCCTTGCAATACAAGGCACGTGACGGCAAGACCTACAACCTGAACCTCATCGACACGCCAGGGCACGTTGACTTCTCTTATGAAGTGAGCCGTTCCTTGTCGGCCTGCGAAGGCGCGCTGTTGGTGGTGGATGCGAGCCAGGGCGTGGAAGCGCAGACGGTGGCGAACTGCTACACGGCGCTGGAGTTGCACGTGGAGGTGATCCCGGTCCTGAACAAGATGGATCTGCCCAACGCAGATCCGGCGAACGCCAAGGCGGAGATCGAGGACGTGATCGGCATCGACGCCGAGAACGCGATCCCGTGCAGCGCGAAGACGGGCGAGGGGATCGACGACATTCTCGAAGCGGTCATCGCCCGCATGCCGCCGCCCAAGGGTCAGACCGCGGCGCCGCTGCGCGCGATGATCATCGACTCGTGGTTCGACAACTATGTGGGCGTGGTGATGCTGGTGCGGGTGGTCGACGGCCAGCTGAACAAGGGCGAGCGCATCCGGATGATGGCCAGCGACGCGGTCTACGCGGCCGAGCAACTGGGCGTGTTCACGCCGAAGTCCGAATCGCGCGAAGTCCTGAACGCGGGTGAGGTGGGCTTCATCATCGCCGGCATCAAGGAACTGCAGGCGGCGAAGGTCGGCGACACCATCACGCTCGAAAAGAAGCTGCCCAACAACCTCGGGCCGGCGAGCGATCCGCTGCCGGGCTTCAAGGAAATCCAGCCTCAGGTGTTTGCGGGCCTGTACCCGACCGAGGCGAGCGAATATGACTCGCTGCGCGATGCGCTGGAAAAGCTCAAGCTCAACGACTCCTCGCTGCGCTACGAGCCCGAGGTGAGCCAGGCGCTCGGGTTCGGATTCCGCTGCGGCTTTCTTGGCCTCTTGCACATGGAGATCGTGCAGGAGCGCCTGGAGCGCGAGTTCGACCAGGACCTCATCACGACGGCGCCGTCAGTCGTCTACGAGGTCGAGCTCAACAACAAGGAAGTCATCCGCGTCGAGAACCCGTCGAAGATGCCGGACCTCGGGCGCATCGCGGAGATTCGTGAGCCCATCGTGCGGGTGCACCTGTACATGCCGCAGGACTACGTCGGCCCGGTCATGACGCTTGCCAACGTGAAGCGTGGCGAGCAGATCAACATGGCCTATCACGGCCGGCAGGTGATGCTCACCTACGACATGCCGCTCGCTGAGATCGTGCTGGACTTCTTCGACAAGTTGAAGAGCGTGTCGCGCGGCTACGCATCGATGGACTACGAGTTCAAGGAGTACCGTGGCGCGGACGTCGTGAAGGTCGACATCCTGCTCAATGGCGACAAGGTCGACGCGCTGTCGATCATCGTGCACCGCACACAGAGCCTGTACCGCAGCCGCGCGGTCGTCGCCAAGATGCGCGAGCTGATCTCGCGCCAGATGTACGACGTCGCGATCCAGGCGGCCATCGGGGCCAACATCATTGCGCGTGAGACAATCAAAGCGCTGCGAAAGAACGTGTTGGCGAAGTGCTATGGCGGCGACATCTCGCGCAAGCGCAAGCTGCTCGAAAAACAAAAGGCCGGCAAGAAGCGCATGAAGCAGATCGGCTCCGTCGAGGTGCCGCAGGAAGCGTTTCTGGCCATCCTCCAAGTGGACGATTGATGAGTTCGTTGACCGGTTTGCTTTATGGCGCCCTCGTGGTCTACCTCGGTGGCTGGTATCTCGGCAAGTGGACAGGCAACTTCTCGTTGCTGCTTTTCATCCTGACCGTCGCGACCTTCGGTTACTGGCTCGCCGAGCGCTTCTACTTCGCGCCGCGTCGCCTGACCGATGCCCGCCGCGTGGAGCAGGAAGAAGCGGCCCGCCGCAAGAGCCTGGCCCGCCAAGGCATCACCAAGATCGATGGCGACGTCACCGAGGCGCGGCAGCAGGTGCTTGCCCAGCCCTGGTGGCTCGACTGGACGGCAGGACTCTTCCCGGTCATCCTCATCGTCTTCCTGCTGCGCTCCTTCCTTTTCGAGCCCTTCAAGATTCCCTCGGGCTCGATGATCCCGACGCTGCTCGTGGGCGACCTCATCCTGGTCAACAAGTACCACTACGGTGTGCGTCTTCCGGTGATCAACAAGAAGATCATTGCCAACAACGACCCGAAGCGCGGCGACGTGATGGTGTTCCGCTACCCGATCGATCCGAGCGTGGACTACATCAAACGGGTCGTGGGCGTGCCGGGAGACGAGATCTCGTTTCGTAACCAGCGCCTGTACATCAACGGCGAGGAACAGGTGACGCAGCCGCTGCCAGACTTCTTCCAGGAAGATCCGACGCCGCACTTCGACAAGCAATTCAGCGAAAAGCTGGGGGCCGTCGAACACCGCATCCTCGTCAATCGTGAGAATCAGCCCGACTATCACCATCTTGCCTTCCCATACGGTGAGAACTGCCGCTACAGTGGGGAAGGGGTGACGTGCAAGGTGCCGGCGGGGCACTACTTCATGATGGGCGACAACCGCGACAACTCCGCGGACTCACGGGTATGGGGCTTCGTCCCGGACGAAAACATCGTCGGCAGGGCGTTTTTCATCTGGATGAATTTCAGCGATCCCAAGCGGATCGGATCATTCAAGTAAGGGAGCACGAGGGCATGACATTGAAGCTTCGCGGAAACCGCCGACAGGCCGGCGTCACGCTGCTGGGCTTGCTGATGTGGGCCATCATCGTCGGCTTCGCGGCCTTGATCGTGATGAAGGTCCTGCCGACCATCGTGGAGTACTCGACGATTTCCAAGGCGGTCAACAAGATTGCCGCCGAAGGGCTGACGACGGTGCCGGAAATCCGTGCAGCCTTCGATCGGCAAAAGGAGGTCGACTACAACGTGACCGCGGTGAGCGGCAAGGACCTCGAGGTCACCAAGGAAAATGACAAGGTCGTGATCCGCTTTGCCTACAACAAGGAAGTGGAAATCGTGGCGCCAGTGTTCCTCTTGATCAAATACCAGGGAAGCTCCAAGTCGAAATAACTTTCTCGACTCGAATGATGGACTCTCGACTCGCTGCACTTCAAACCCGCCTCGGCCATCGCTTTGCCGAAGAGGCCCTGCTCGAGCGCGCGCTCAGGCACCGAAGCTACGGCGCGGACCACAACGAGCGGCTCGAATTCCTGGGCGATGCCGTGCTGAGCCTGGCCATTTCCAGCCTGCTCTTCGAGCGATTCGCCGGCTCCGACGAAGGCGACCTGACCCGCGTGCGCGCCCACCTCGTGCGTGAAGACAGCCTGCACAAGGTGGCGCTGACGCTCGGCTTGCCCGAAGTGTTGCGCCTGTCCGAGGGCGAGGCCCGCGGCGGCGGCGCACAGCGTGTCTCCATCCTGGCCGATGCGCTCGAGGCGGTGATCGGCGCGACCTTCCTCGATGGCGGCTTCGATGCCGCACGCACGCTGGTGCAGCGCATGTTCGGCGAAATCATCGCGAACACAGAGATCGGCAACTGGAGCAAGGACGCCAAGACCGAGCTCCAGGAATGGCTGCAGGCGCGTCGCCTGCCGGTGCCCATGTATCGCATCAGTGCGACCCGCGGACAGGCACATGCCCAGACCTTCGAGGTCGAGTGCGCCGTGCCTGCGCTGAGCCTTACCCATTCCGGCGAAGGTCGATCGCGGCGCCTGGCGGAGCAAGAGGCGGCACGCCGCATGCTGGACGCTCTCAAGGCCACCGATCAGCCCGGCAGCCCGCTGCGCTCCTGAACACTTTCTCCACTACCCCATGAATCCCGACGACGCGCCTTCAGGCGCCAATGAACAAGCGCCCCGGCGTTGCGGCCTGGTCGCGATCGTCGGGCGGCCCAACGTGGGCAAGTCGACACTGCTGAACGCGCTCGTCGGCCAGAAGGTCAGCATCACGTCCAACAAGGCGCAGACGACGCGGCACCGCATCACCGGCATCCGCACGGTGGACGAGGCGCAGTTCGTCTTTGTCGACACGCCGGGCTTCCAGACGCGCCATGGCGCCGCCCTCAACCGCACGCTCAACCGCACCGTCCAAGGCGTGCTGGGCGATGTCGACGTCGTGCTTTTCGTGGTCGAGGCCGGTCGTTTCGGGCTGGACGATGCCAAGGTGCTCGGCCTGCTTCAGAACGAAGGGCTGCAGGGCAAGCCGGTGTTCCTCGTCGCCAACAAGCTCGACACCGTGCATCGCCGCTCCGACCTCGCGCCCTGGCTCAAAGGGATGCAGGAGCGACACAACTTTACCGAATTCGTACCCTTGTCGGCCCAGAAGGCGGCCGACATGGAGAAGCTGCTCGGCATCCTCAAGCCTTACCTGCCAGAGCAGGAGTGGTTCTACGAGGAAGACGCCCTCACTGACCGCAGCGAGCGCTTCCTCGCGAGCGAGATCATCCGCGAGAAGCTCTTTCGCCTGACCGGTGACGAGCTGCCCTATGCCTCGACCGTCGTGATCGACAAGTTCGAGGAAGAGGGCAACCTGCGCCGCATCGCCGCGAGCATCGTGGTCGAGCGCGACGCGCACAAGGGAATGATCATCGGCGCCGGTGGCGAGCGGCTCAAGCGCATTGGGAGCGAATCGCGCCAGGAGCTCGAGACGCTGATGGACGCCAAGGTCTTCCTCGAGCTGTGGGTGAAGGTTCGCTCGGGTTGGGCGGACACCGAAGAGCACCTGCGCAGCTACGGCTACGAGTGACGCTGGCCCATGGCCACCACGCGGCGGACGGCCGCGCCGCTCACCGCTTATGTGCTGCATCGCTACGACTGGAGCGAGACCAGCCTGATCCTCGACCTGTTCACCCGTGAGCAGGGGAGGCTGGCGGTGGCGGCCAAGGGCGCCAAGCGGCCGTATTCGCAGCTGCGATCGGTGCTGCTGCCGTTCCAGCGGATCCACGTCAACGTCGGCCGGCCGCCCAAGTCCGAGAGTACCGACGAATCGACGAACGAGGTGCAGAACCTGCGCAATGCCGAATGGGCGGGGGGCAACGCCATGCTCACGGGCGCGGCACTGTTCAGCGGCTTCTACCTCAACGAGCTGCTGATGAAGCTGATGGCGCGGCACGACCCGCACCCTGCACTCTTCGATGCCTACGCGCAGACGCTGCCGCTCTTGGCCGCCGGCGATGACACCTCGGTCCAAGTGGCGCTGCGCGCCTTCGAGATCACTCTGCTCAAGGAGGTGGGCGTGCTGCCGGACCTGCGCATGGTCACCAACACGCTGGAAGGGCTTCGCGCCGACGACGACTACGCCATCCTGGCCGAGGCCGGCGTGGCGACGGCGCGCAGCACCGACAGTGCCATCTCCGGCTCCGTGCTCATGGACCTGCAGGCGGCACTGGACGGCGGCAGCCTTGCCGCGCTGCAGCTGGCCTGCGCGGAGCACCTGCCAACCCTCAAGGCGACCCTGCGCAGTCTGCTTCACTATCATCTCGGCACGCCAGTCCTTCGCACACGGCAGGTCATGCTCGACGTGCAAGCCCTGGTGCCCTGAAGCTCCAAGAACGCGATGAACCCACTGCTTACCTCCGGACTCGATGCGCATCGCGGCAGCACCGCGCTGTCGGTCAATCTCAACAAGGTTGCGCTCGTGCGCAACACGCGTCATCTCGGCATCCCGAGCGTGACCCGCGCCGCGCAGCTGTGCCTCGAAGCGGGGGCGCAGGGCATCACGGTGCATCCGCGGCCCGACGAGCGCCACATCCGTGCCCACGACGTGCATGAGCTGGCGGACTTGCTCAAGCAATGGCCGCAAGTCGAATACAACATCGAGGGCAACCCGTTTCACAACCTGATGGATTTCGTGCGTGCCGTGCGGCCGCATCAAGCCACCTTCGTACCTGACGATGCGGGCCAATCCACCTCGGACCACGGTTGGAGTTTTCCGCAAGACGCCGACCGGCTGAGGCCCTTGGTCGCGGAAGCAAAGTCGCTCGGTGTTCGAGTGAGCCTCTTCATGGACCCGCTGCCCGAAGCCATGCGCGCCGTGCGAGAGGTGGGCGCCGATCGCGTGGAGCTCTACACCGAGACCTATGCCCGTGCCCACGCTGCCGGCGACCACGCCAAGGTGCTGGCTGGCTTCGTGGCCACCGCCGAGGCTGCCTTGCGCGAGGGCTTGGGCCTCAACGCCGGCCACGACCTCAACCGCGACAACCTCACCGACTTTCTCGCCGCCGTACCCGGTGTGCAGGAGGTCTCGATCGGCCACGCACTCATATCGGACGCGCTCGAGCTCGGCTACGGCGAGACCGTGCGCGACTACCTGCGCTGCATTCATCGCGCCGCGCAGTCCAGTCGCCCATGATCCACGGCATCGGCACCGACATCTGCGACATCCGTCGCATCGCCGCCACCTTGGCGCGGCGCGGCGATCGCTTTGCCGAGAAGGTGCTGGGGCCGAACGAGATCGAGGTCTTTCGCCAGCGGCGGGGCAAGGTCGAGGCACGCGGCATCGCCTACCTGGCCACCCGCTTCTCGGCCAAGGAGGCCTTCTCCAAGGCCATTGGCATCGGCCTGCACATGCCCATGACCTGGCGCTCCTGCGAGATCCTCAACGAGCGCAGCGGCAAGCCCTACGTCAAGTTGCACGGCGAGCTCGCCGCCTGGTGCGAGGCCCGCGGTTTGCGAGCGCAGGTCACCGTCAGCGATGAATCCGATTACGCGGTGTCCTTCGTGGTCACCGAAACCAACGACATCCGATGATCCAACACGCCCCCGTCATCCTCGACATCGCCGGCCACGAGATGAATGACGACGATCGCCGCCGCATCCAGCATCCGCTGACCGGCGGGCTCATCTTCTTCACTCGGAACTTCAAGAGCCGTCAGCAAATCACCGAGGTCACGGCAGAGGCCAAGGCGCTTCGGCCGGACCTGCTCATCACCATCGACCACGAAGGCGGGCGGGTGCAGCGCTTTCGCACCGATGGCTTCACGCACCTGCCCGCCATGCGGCGCTTTGGTGAGTTGTGGATGGAAGACGCGATGCGTGCGGTCGACGCGGCGCAGAGCGCGGGCTACGTGCTCGGCGCCGAGCTGCGCGCCTGTGGGGTCGAACTCAGCTACACGCCCGTGCTCGACCTCGACCATGCGCGCAGCGAGGTGGTGGGCGACCGCGCATTCCACCGCGACCCTCGTGTGGTGAGCATCCTTGCCCAGAGCCTGATGCTCGGCCTCATGCGCACCGGCATGCAGAACTGCTGCAAGCACTTCCCGGCCCACGGCTATGCCATCGCGGACTCGCACTTCGCGCGGGCGGTGGACGACCGCACGCTGGACGAGATCCTGGGCGAGGACGCGCGCCCCTACGACTGGCTCGCGAGCGGCATCACCTGCGTCATGCCGGCTCACGTCACATTTCCGAAGGTCGATGAATACCCGGCGGGTTTCTCGCCGAAGTGGATCAAGGACATCCTTCGTGGCCGCTACGGCTACACCGCGGCGGTGGTGTGCGATGACCTGAGCATGGAAGGCGCACGCGTCGCCGGCAACCCGGTCGAGGGCGGCATTGCCGCGCTCAATGCGGGCTGTGACCTCGTGCTGCTGTGCAACCAATCGAAGGTCGACGGCGGCCGGCCGGTGGATGAGCTGCTGGACGGCCTGCAGGCGGCGCTGGAGCAAGGCCGCTGGGAGGCTGATCCGCACAGCGAGGCGCGGCGCCTTGACTTGCTGCCGCAGTCGGCGCCCATGCCCTGGGACGAGCTGATGCATCACCCGACCTACCAGCAGGCGCTTGAACGCCTGCCTTGATTCGCAACGGGGTCGCCGCCAGCAAGGGCAGGCGACGAGGTCCCCCAAGAAAAACGCCGCCGAGGCACGAACCTCGGCGGCGTTTTTGTTTGCCGTGACGCGGATCAGGCCTGCGGCTGCTGGCTGGCCTGCGTCTCGAAGGGCAGCTTGAACTGCGTCAGGTCCTTGCGCGTCTCGACAAGCACGAGCGGGCCTTCATCGATCGCGACGACCGGTTTGGGTTCGCGAGGCACGTGCACCGGCTTCGGCTCGCGGGCCATCGCTTCCTGCACGGCGCGAATCTTGTCCGCGTCGGAGTTCACCCACTGCAGGCCTGCCGATTGCGCAACGGCTTCGAGTGCCGTCGTCGGCAGCACGAAGGGCTGGACGCTGGCGACCTGAGCAGCGGGGGCCGGAGCCGGGGCGGTTGCAGTGCGCGGCGCAGGCTGCACCGGCGCAATCGCAACCATGGACTCTTCCGCCTCCGACACGGATGCGCTTTGAGCCGGCGGTTCCGTGGCAACAGGCTGGAAGCGCGGCGCTTCGGCGGCGTTGTCTGCGCCGACGAAAGCTGCCGGGGCTTCTTCCAGTGCGGCTTCGGAGACGGCTTCGACACCCGTCACCTCGTCCTCGCGACGCTCGCGGCGATGGCGATTGCGACGGCGGCGACCGCCTTCGCGCTGCTCGCCGTCACGCTCGCCGCCTTCACGCGGGGCAGACTCGCCATCCTGCGCATCAGGTGAGCCGGCATCGTTGGCAGCCGGCTGGGTCGAGCCGCTGATCGGTGCGGCATCGAGGTCCAGCGGAGCGGGGATGGCGGTGAAGCCATCGGCAGGCTGGAGGGCTTCGCCGTTCAGATCCTCGGCGGCGCCATTGACCGGGCGCGTCTCGTCGCGATCACGTCCGCCGCGGCCACGGCGACGGCGGCGTCCGCCTTCGCGCTGCTCGCCTGCCACGGCCTCATCGGTCGATGCACCGGGCACGGTGTCCACGAAGGCTTGCGGTGCGTCCTCGGCAGCAGCGCTGGCTTCGGCAGGTGCGGGGCGGCGGGGTTCACGCTCGGCGCGCGGGCCGCGGCGGTTGTCGCCGCGCTCACCGCGTTCGCCACGGTCACCGCGTTCCGGCCTGTCGCCGCGCTCACCGCGCTCGCTGCGTTCGCCACGCGGCGGACGCTGCTCGTCACCGCCTTGTGCGACCGCCTCGACGGTGCTCGTCGCATCCTGCGGCTTCTCGGCGCGCTCGCCACGGCGGCCACGGCCATCGCGGCCACCACGCTCACCACGTTCCCCGGCTGCGGCGCGATCGCCCCGCTCGCCGCGTTCACCTCGCTCGGCACGGTCGCCCCGACCTTCGCCGCCACGGCCTTCACCGCCACGACCTTCACCGCCGCGACCTTCACCGCCGCGACCTTCGCCTCGGCGACCTTCGCCGCGCTTGCCTTCACGCTCGCCACCGCGACCGCCTCGGCCGCGATCACCACGGCCTTCACGACGCTCTGCGCCTTCAGCCACTGCCGGTGCAGGAATCGGCGCCACCGCGGGCGCTGCATCGCCACCGGCGAAGAGCTTCTTGATCCAGCCAAAGAAGCCCGACCCGGCCGCTGCGGCGGCGGGCGCGGCGACGACGGGCGCCGGCGCAGGTGCCACCACGGCGACCGGTTCCGGCTTGGGCGGCGCGATCGGGGCGGGGGTCTCGGGCAGGATGCCCTTGATCACCGGCTCCTGCTTCGGCTTGGCCTTCTCGCGGCGCGTGATGCCGACTTCCTCTTCAGGCTCGTCGATCATCGTGTAGCTGGCTTGCAGGTTCTCCAGGCGCGGATCGTCGTGGCGCAGGCGCTCCAGTCGGTAGTTCGGCGTCTCGAGGGCCTTGTTGGGCACGAGCAGCACGGTCACGCGCTGCTTCATCTCGATCTTGGTGATCTCGGTGCGCTTCTCGTTGAGCAGGAAGGAGGTGACTTCCACCGGCACCTGCACATGCACGGCGGCGGTGTTGTCCTTCATGGACTCTTCCTGGACCATGCGCAGGATCTGCAGCGCCGACGACTCGGTGTCGCGGATGTGCCCGGTGCCATTGCAGCGCGGGCAGGTGATGTGGCTGCCTTCGCTCAGAGCCGGGCGCAGGCGCTGGCGCGACAGTTCGAGCAGGCCGAACTTGCTGATCGAGCTGAACTGCACGCGGGCGCGGTCCTGGCGCAGCGCATCGCGCAGACGCGTCTCGACCTCGCGGCGGTTTTTCGACTCTTCCATGTCGATGAAGTCGACGACGATCAGGCCGCCCAGGTCGCGCAGGCGCATCTGGCGGGCGATTTCGTCGGCCGCTTCGAGGTTGGTGCGGGTGGCGGTTTCCTCGATGTCGCTGCCGCGCGTGGCACGCGCCGAGTTCACGTCCACCGACACCAGCGCTTCGGTGTGGTCGATCACGATGGCGCCACCCGAGGGCAAGTTCACCGTGCGGCTGAACGCGGTCTCGATCTGGTGCTCGATCTGGAAGCGGCTGAACAGCGGCGCATCGTCACGGTAGCGCTTGACCTTGTTTGCCGTCTCCGGCATCACATGGTTCATGAACTGCTGGGCCTGATCGAAGATGTCGTCGGTGTCGATCAGGATCTCGCCGATGTCGGCCGTGAAGTAGTCGCGGATCGCGCGGATCACGAGCGACGATTCCTGGTAGATCAGGAAGGCGCCCTTGCCCTCTTTGGACGCGCCGTCGATGGCCGTCCACAGCTTGAGCATGTAGTTCAGGTCCCACTGCAGCTCGGCAGCGGAGCGGCCGATGCCGGCGGTGCGGGCGATCAGGCTCATGCCCTTGGGGTAATCGAGCTGGTCGAGGTTTTCCTTCAGTTCCTCGCGGTCTTCGCCCTCGATGCGCCGCGACACGCCGCCGCCGCGCGGGTTGTTGGGCATCAAAACGAGGTAGCGGCCGGCCAGCGAAATGAAGGTGGTGAGCGCTGCGCCCTTGTTGCCGCGCTCTTCCTTCTCGACCTGCACGAGCAGCTGGTCGCCCTCGCGGATGGCGTCCTGGATGCGTGCCGAGCGCACGTCCACGCCATCGCGGAAGTAGTTGCGGGAGATTTCCTTGAACGGCAGGAAGCCGTGGCGGTCTTCGCCGTAGTCGACGAAACAGGCTTCGAGCGAGGGCTCGACGCGGGTCACGACGGCCTTGTAGATGTTGCCCTTGCGCTGTTCGCGCCCTTCGATCTCGGTCTCGAAGTCGAGCAGTTTCTGGCCATCGACGATGGCCAGGCGACGTTCTTCTTGCTGCGTCGCATTGATCAGCATGCGTTTCATGTGCACTCCTTCGCCGGCTCCGTGCAGGAGCCAGGCGTTCACCAACACGTCGCCGGCTGAAGACTCAGCGGCGACTCATCGATGCACGAGAAACGTGGAGAACCGGAAGGAATCGCCCTGGACAGCCGCTGATCGTCATGTGATCAGCAAGGCCGCGTTGGCGCGTGCGAGGCAGTGGGGAAAGCGAGCCGCCACCGCGCGAAGCCGCATCGCCGGATGGGCGAGGGCGCAGCGCTTGGGAGGTGGGGGAGTCGGGAAGACATTCGCGTGATCACTGGGACGCGGGCGGAAGATTCGAAGCGCGGGTTGTGGCCGCATCACTTTCCATCTCCAGCCTGAAAACCTTGTGTCTCCGGACCATTGGGTCCGTTGTGGTTCGTTCTACGTTTGCTCTGCCGCCTGGGGCTGTCGGCCGCCCGGATCGTCGCTTGGGGACGGGGCCTGCTTCACGCACCGTGCGTTGCATCACCTTTTGTGCCGCGGCTCTTGCCGCGACCACCGCATCTGCCCAGCAAGTGCCCGAGTAAACTCAGGAAAATCAAACACTTACGACACAAACGTGGTGCAACGCATTATAGGGGGCAAACCGGCCGGCAAATCAAAGGCCGTCAAGCCCCAAGGGACGCCGGCTCGCAAGGCCCCCGCACCACCGGTGGCGCCGGCCGTCACGCGCGTTCTGGTGGACGAGGGCTCGGAGGGCCAGCGCCTGGACAACTTCCTCGTCAAGCTGCTCAAGGGCGTGCCCAAGACCCATGTGTACCGGGTGATCCGCTCGGGCGAGGTGCGGGTCAACAAGGGGCGGGCCTCTGCTGATACGCGGCTGGCCATCGGCGACGAGGTGCGCGTGCCGCCGGTCCGGGTGGCAGACCGGAGTGCCGAAGCGCCGGCGCCCGCGCGCGAATTCCCTGTGGTCTATGAGGACGACCACCTCATCGCCGTCAACAAGCCGGCCGGCGTGGCGGTTCACGGCGGCTCGGGCGTGAGTTTTGGCGTGATCGAGCAGCTGCGGCAGGCGAGGCCGACGGCCAGGTTCCTCGAACTCGTCCATCGCCTGGACAAGGAAACCTCGGGCTTGCTGCTGGTTGCCAAGAAGCGTTCGGCGCTCGTCGCGCTGCAGGACCAGTTCCGCGGACGCGAGACCGGCAAGACTTACTCGGCGCTCGTCATCGGGGCCTGGCCTGCGAGCAAGAAGGTCATCGATGTGGCGCTGCACAAGTTCCTCACGGCCGAGGGCGAACGCCGCGTCAGGGCAGTTGGCGCCCTGGGACAGGCTCACGACGATCGGGACCTGGCCGGCAAGCGCTCCATCACGCTCGTCAAGATCGCCAGGAAGTTCGCCGACTACACCTTGCTGGACGTCACCATCAAGACCGGCCGCACCCACCAGATCCGGGTGCACCTCCAAAGCGAGGGGCACCCCATCGTCGGCGACGAGAAGTACGGCGATTTCTCCGCCAACAAGGCGATGGCGCGAGGTGACGCCGTGAAGGGCCATCGCTTTGATCGCATGTTCCTGCACGCCCGGCGCCTGCGCTTCGAGCACCCCTCCACGGGCGAGGCGATCGAACTGGAAGCACCATTGCCGCCTGAATGCACCGCCTTGCTGGAAGTCCTGCCTTGAGTACCGCACCAAGTACCTCGCCCCGCCAGTTCGACCTCATCGTGTTCGACTGGGACGGCACGCTCTTCGATTCCACCGCGCTCATCACGAAGAGCATCCAGGCCGCCTGTGCCGACGTAGGAGTCGACGTGCCGAGCGACAAGGACGCGAGCTACGTCATCGGCATGGGGCTGATCGAGGCCTTGCAGCATGCCGCGCCCGGCCTGCCCCGCGAGCGCTACCCCGAACTCGGCAACCGCTATCGCCACCACTACTTCGCCAAGCAGCACGAGATTGCGCTGTTCGAAGGCACGCTCGCCATGCTCAACGCCCTGCGCGAGCGGCAGCACTGGCTGGGCGTGGCCACCGGCAAATCGCGGCGCGGGCTGGACGAGGCGCTGGGCAGCGTGCAGCTCAAGGGCCTCTTCCACGCGACGCGCACCGCCGACGAGACGGCGTCCAAGCCCGATCCGCGCATGCTGATCGAGCTGATGGACCACTTCGGTGTTGCGCCCGAACGCACGCTCATGATCGGCGACACCACGCACGACCTGCAGCTCGCGGTGAACGCCGGCACGCCGCGCATCGGTGTGAGCTACGGCGCACATGCCTGCGAGACCTTCACACCCTTCGAGCCGCTGCACGTCGCGCATTCCGTGGCCGACCTGCACGACTGGCTGCTGCGCCATGCTTGACCCCAAGCCCGAGCTGCCGCCACAAGCCTTGTGCGACTCGCGGGCCCTGGAAGAGCGCGGCAATGCCTTCGTCTTCGACGTGCTGCATTTCGGCCAGGTGGCGCGCGCCTTCGTGCTGCGCTTCGACGGAAGGGTGGTGTGCTACCTGAACCGGTGCGTGCACGTGCCCACCGAGATGGATTGGCAGCCCGGTGAGTTCCTCGACAGCGGCAAGGAATACATCCTGTGCTCCATCCATGGCGCGGCCTATGACCCTCGCGACGGGCGCTGCGCCGGCGGCCCGTGTGGCCGCGGAAAGCTGACGCCGCTACAAGTTGAAGAGCGCGAGGGACAGGTCTATTGGTATCCTTCGCGGGACACCCGGCCGGCCTTCACCGACTGAGCGTGCTGACCGTCATCTGACTCGACAGCACGTCCCTTCGCACGCGATTCGCACACGACCGGCCCGCCACCAGAAAGCATTCCCATGACCTCGCAAGACGACCTGCCGGGCGCCGGCCCCGAGCCCGCGGCGCCCATCGCTTCATCGGCGCCCGCTGCCGCCGCGGCCTTTTCGGGCCGGATCGAAACCACGATCGAGCAGTTCGCGCGCGACTACATGCGCGACCGGCGCAGCGAAAGGCGCTGGCGCCTGGCCTTCCGCATCTTGTGGATGCTCATCATCGTGATGTTCCTGTGGTCGGTCGTGGTCGCACGCAAGGCGGCCAATGTGCCGAGCGGCCCGCACACCGCACTCGTGGAAGTGCGCGGCGAGATCGCGTCCGACACCGAAGCCAGCGCGGAGCGCCTGGTCAGTGCGCTCAAGACGGCCTTCGAGGACGACGGCGCGCAGGCGGTGGTGCTGCGCATCAACTCGCCTGGCGGCAGCCCGGTGCAGGCGGGCATCGTCAACGACGAGATCCGCCGGCTGAAGGCGCTGCACAAGAAGAAGGTGTATGCGGTGGTCGAAGAGATGTGCGCCTCGGGCGCCTACTACATCGCCGTCGCGGCCGACGAGATCTACACCGACAAGGCGAGCATCGTGGGCTCCATCGGCGTGCTGATGGATGGCTTCGGCTTCACCGGCGCGATGCAAAAACTGGGCGTCGAGCGGCGCCTGTACACCGCGGGCGAGAACAAGGGCATGAACGACCCCTTCTCGCCCGAGAGCGACAAGCAGCGCGCCTACACCCAGGCCATGCTCGACCAGATCCACCAGCAGTTCATCCGCGTGGTGAAGGAAGGCCGCGGCAAGCGCCTGAAGGAGACGCCCGAGACCTTCTCCGGCCTCTACTGGAACGGCGAGCAAGCAGTGAAGCTCGGCCTAGCCGACAAGTTCGGCAACCTCGACTACGTGGCCCGAGAGGTGGTTCACGCCGAGGACATCATCGACTACACGCCGAAGGAAAACATCGCCGAGCGCCTGGCCAAGCGCTTCGGTGCGTCGGTGGGTGCGGGCGCGGTGCGGGCGCTGCAGGGCGGCGCCATCCACTGACGGGCCGCAGAAGAACGAGGGCCGCGTCCACATGCTGATCAACTGCGTCGCCTACCAGGACGGTCGCAAGCTCGCCGACCTCACCGTCGAGCAGATCAGCGACTACGTCGAGCGGCCTGATTGCTTCGTATGGGTCGCCCTGCGCGACGCCACGGATGCCGAGCTCGCGGTCATGCAGAAGGAATTCCATCTGCATGATCTCGCCATCGAAGACGCGCGGCATGGCCACCAGCGGCCCAAGGTGGAGGAGTACGGCGACACGCTGTTCATCGTGATGCACACGGTGGAGTTCAGCGCCACCGATTCGCTTCGCGTGGGCGAGGTCAACATCTTCGTCGGCGCCAACTTCGTGCTGTCGGTGCGCAACCACAGCACGCAGAACCTGCTGGGCGTGCGCGAGCGGGCCGAGCATGAACCGCACCTCCTCAAGCACGGCGCGGGCTTCGTGTTCTACGCGCTGATGGATGCGGTGGTGGACCGCTACTTCCCGATCATCGACGCCCTCGAGAGCGAGCTCGAAGGCATCGAGGAACAGATCTTCGTGCGCGGGTCGGCGCGCAGCAACATCGAGCACCTGTACGACCTCAAGCGCCGCATCATGGTCGTGCGCCACGCGGTCACGCCACTCATGGAATCGGTGAGCAAGCTCTTCAGCGGCCGAGTGCCCATGGTGTGCGAGGGCAATCGCGAATACTTCCGCGACGTGTACGACCACCTCGTGCGCATCAACAACTCGCTCGAGGCCTTGCGCGACACCATCGGCACGGCCATCCAGGTGAACCTGTCGATGGTCACGATCGAGGAATCGGAAACCACCAAGCAGCTCGCCGCCTGGGCTGGCATTTTCGCGGTCGCCACGGCCTTTGCGGGCATCTGGGGCATGAACTTCGAGCACATGCCGGAGCTGAAGTGGACCTACGGCTACCCGATGGCACTGGCGGTGATCACACTCACCTGCTATTTGCTGTACCGGCGTTTCAAGCGAGTAGGGTGGTTGTGATTGGGCCCTCCCAGTCGCTGACGCTCCTGCCCCCGAGAGGCGCCGCCTGGCGGACCGGCGGAGCCGGATCCGCGGGCGTGGCTTGAAGGGGGCGCTTCGCGCCGTCAGGTGGTGAGCATGCCTTTGCGCTCGATGAAGGCGACCACCTCCGCCAGGCCGTCGCGCGTTTTCAGGTTGGTCATCACAAAGGGCTTGGCGCCTCGCATGCGCTTGGTGTCCGCTTCCATCACGCCGAGATCGGCGCCGACGTAGGGCGCCAGGTCGGTCTTGTTGATGACGAACAGATCGCTCTTGGTGATGCCCGGCCCACCCTTGCGCGGGATCTTCTCGCCGGCGGCAACGTCGATCACGTAGAGCGTGAGGTCCGACAGCTCGGGGCTGAAGGTGGCGGCAAGGTTGTCACCGCCGGACTCGATGAAGACGATGTCGGCGTTCGGGAACTTGCCGAGCATTCGGTCCACCGCCTCGAGGTTGATGGACGCGTCCTCGCGTATCGCCGTGTGCGGGCAGCCGCCCGTTTCCACACCCATGATGCGATCGGCATCGAGCGCGCCGGCGACGGTGAGCAGCCGCTGGTCTTCCTTGGTGTAGATGTCGTTGGTGACCACCACCAGGTCGTAGTGCTCGCGCATGGTCTTGCACAGCATCTCGACCAGGGTGGTCTTGCCCGAACCGACCGGCCCGCCCACGCCCACGCGCAATGGGGGCAGTTTCTTGGTTCGGCCGGGGATGGTGTGGAGCGTGCTCATGGTCGGGCCCTTGTGTTTCGTGGCGTCAGGAACGGAAGAGGCGGGAGTACTGGGTCTCATGCTGCGCCGACAGGATGGCGAGCATGGGTGTGAAGGCCTGGCGCTGGCCTTCGGCGAGTGACATCGCGCGGTCGACGGCCGCGGGAATGGCGTCGGCGAGGCGCGCGAGGATGCGCTGGCCTGCGTTCTGGCCGAGCGGCACCCCCTTGAGCGCGGCCTGCACCATGTTCTCGGCCCAGCCGAAGGCGAAGGCCAGGAGTGCGTCGTGCGGGTCGGCGCCGGTCTGGGCGGCTGCGAGGGCGAAGGCCACGGGCCAGGTGGGTGCGGGCTGCAGCGCGGCCAATGGCGCGAGGCGCGACTCGTTGGCATCGCGATTGCGCAGCCATTCGACGAGCGAGCGACCCATCTGCTGCGTCTGCTGTCGCAGTTCGCTCGATTCACGGGTGTGGGTGACCCAGTCGTTGAGTGCGCCTACGGCGGCCAGGTCGTTGCGCTGCCACGCGCCGATGGCCTGGTGGACGACGGGCAGGTCGCTGCGGGCGAGGCTCATTGCAAGCTGGTCGACCAGCCAGGCGGCGGCCTCGGCTTCATTGGTGACCCGCCCGGAATCGACCGCCGCTTCCAGCACCTCGGAGTAGCTGAAGCCGCCCACCGGCAAGGCAGGGGAGGCGAGCCACATGAGTTGCAGCATGGCGGCGGCGGATTTGGCCGGGGTGAACTCGGGTCGTGAAGGCATGTGCGCTCACAAGCCTGTCGTCCCGGCGCACGCCGGGATCCATCGTGGCGTCATGTGGCCTGCCGATGGACCGCGAGGTGCGCCGGGATGGTGGGCTTTTCAGTGGTCGTGGTTGCAGTGGGGGCCGTGCTTGTGGCCGTGATCATCGTGATCGTGTGAGTGACCATGCCCATGTCCTTGCGCGGCGGCGATCGGAATCACACTGGGCTTCGTGGCCGCACCGTGACCATGACCGTGTCCGGCATGACCGTGTTCGTGTCCATGCTCGCCATGGCCATGCCCACGATGCCCGCCCGCCGCATACGCCCCGCCTTCCGGCTCGAAGGGAGCCAGTTCCTCGGTCACCGTCAGATGCATGTTCCGCAGCATCTCGCCCAGCACATGATCCGGCTCGATGTGCAGCCGGTCGGGTTGCAGCTCGATCTGCACATGCCGGTTGCCCAGGTGGTAGGCCGCACGCACCAGGTCGAAGGGCGAGCCATGCTCGGCGCAGGGCCGGATCACCATCACCGGCTGCGGCGTGGAGATCACTTTGATGAGCGAGCCATCTTCGGCCACCAGCACGTCGCCGCCTCGCACCATGGTGCCGCGCGGCAGGAAGACGCCCAGCGTGCGGCCTTGCGAATCCTCGGTGTCGAAGCGGCTCTTCTGGCGGGTGTCCCAGTCGAGCACCACGGCGGCGGCGCGCTTGAGCAGGACGGGGGCAAGGCCTTGGCCCTGGGGGATGAGCTTGTTGACGGTCAGCATGGGGTGAAGCGGGGGCTGCGGCAAAACCGCAGTCTCTCATGCCGCCTTCTGTTCAGCGCACCCAGCTCGGGAAGTAGCCGAGCGCGTCCTGCGACACGCTGTCGTGCGCCGGCACGACCACCAGGTCGGGCAGGCGCTTTTGCACCTCGCGGATCTTGCGGATGGCCTCCGCTGTCTTGTCGGCATCGTGATCGACCAGCTGGCGGGCGGCCCAGATCTTCGGCGCACCGTCCTTCAAGGCGTTCGACGACCACACCACGTCGCCGACGAGAAAGACGCGCTTGCCCGAACCCAACTTGAGGAAGAGGCCGGTCGAGCCTGGCGTGTGGCCGAACATCGGCACGAAGACGACGGTGCCGTCGCCGAATTGGTCGTGGCTCGCCTCGAAGCCTTCGTAGGCCGGGTGGTCGAAAGCAAGCAGGTGCCAGTCGATGGCCGGCGAGCCCACCTGCGAAGGCCATGCGCTGCCCGCGCCACGCTGGCCCTGGCGCGCCGCGTCCACCATGGGCATCTCCTCCCTGGGCACCCACACCTGCGCGCCAGGGAAATCATCGAGCCCGCTCGCATGGTCCCAATGCGTGTGGCTGAGCACGATCTGCGTGACGGGGCCGATGCCGGCCGCCGCGAGCTGTGGCTGGGCAGGCGTGACGGGCTCGTCGTATCGGAAGAAGGGCCGCTGCCACCAGCGCATGTCCTGGTCGTACTGCGCCTTCACGTGGCTGCCAAGGCCGGCGTCGAAGAGCATGAGTGTGTCGCCGTGCTGGATCAGGAAGGCGCTGAAGTTGTTGCGCAGATCGCGCGATGAATCGCCGCCGACGAAGAGCTTGTTCTCGGTGACCTTCAGCGTCGCGGTCTTGATGATGGCCAGGCGGACGTCGGCAGCGTGCGCGCCGAGGGCGGCGAGGGCGAGGACGACAGACAAGAGGAGTCGGAGCATGGTGATTGCTTGGCTGGAGTGATGGATGAATCCAGCGTAAAGCCTGGACTAGACTCCAAGGTCAAGCGTCTTGTTGCGCGTGCATCGACAGCGGAGCGGAGCGAATGAACATCGGGCAGATGGCCGAGGCCACGGGCGTGTCCACCGACACGCTGCGCTTCTATGAAAAGCAGGGCTTGCTCGACGCGCCGGCCCGCGGCGAGAACGGCTACCGCAGCTACCGCGAGGCCGACGTGGGCCGCGTGCGCTTCGTGCGCGGTGCGCAGGCCCTGGGCTTCACGCTCGCGCAGATCCGATGGATTCTTCCGCGGCTCGCCGCGGGCCAGGTCGACCGGGCCGAGATCGAATCGCACCTGCTCGCCAAGGAGGCAGAGATCGATGCGCACATCAAGCAGCTGCGTGCCCTGAAGAAGGAGCTGCGCGAGACCTTCAGCATGCTTGACTGCGTGCCGTCGAGCGCAGTGTCAGTGGCGCAGGCGACGTCCAAGTCCGCGCCGCGGCCGCGCGCCCGCAAGGCTCAGGCCGCAGCCGGCAGGTAGCGCACCGCAAGCACGCCGTCGATCGCCGACAGCTCGCCGAGCACCGCCGCGGCTACGGGGCTGTCCACGTCCACGAGCGTGTAGGCCACGTCGCCGCGCGACTTGTTGACCATGTTGTGGATGTTCAGGCCCGCGCGCGCCATGGCGGTGGAGATCTGCCCCAGCATGTTCGGCACGTTCGCGTTGGCGATCGCGATGCGGTAGGCCGATTCGCGCGCCATGCCCACGGCCGGAAAGTTGACAGCGTTGGCGACGTTGCCGTGCTCGAGATAGTCGCGCAGCTGCTCGGCCACCATCGCCGCGCAGTTGTCCTCCGCCTCGCGCGTCGATGCGCCGAGATGCGGCAGGGCAATCACGCGCTCGTGCCGGTTGATGGCAGCGTTGGGAAAGTCGCACACATACCAGCCGAGGTGCTGGCGGTCGAGCGCGGCGAGCACCGCCTTGTCGTTGACCACGCCTTCGCGCGAGAAGTTGAGCAGCACGGCACCTGCGCGCATGCTGCCGACGTTGTCTGCATTGACCAGGTCGCGCGTGGCGTCCACCAGCGGCACGTGCAGCGTCACGAAGTTGGCGCTGCGCAGCACCTCGCTCACGCTCGCCGCGCGCTTGACCTGCGAGGGCAGGCTCCAGGCCGCATCAACCGTGATCTCCGGGTCGTAGCCCAGCACCTGCATGCCCAGCTTGATGGCAGCGTCCGCCACCAGGCAGCCGACCTTGCCCAGGCCGACGATGCCCAGCGTCTGGCCCGCGAGCTCCATGCCGGCGAAGGACTTCTTGCCGTCTTCCACCGCGCGGTCCATGTCGGCCATGCCTGGGTCGAGCTGCTGGACGAAGCGCAGCGCTTGCGGCAGCTTGCGTGCCGCCAGCAGCATGCCCGTGAGCACCAGCTCCTTCACCGCGTTGGCGTTGGCGCCCGGCGCGTTGAACACCGGCACGCCCCGCTGGCTCATTGCCTTGACGGGGATGTTGTTGGTGCCAGCGCCCGCACGGGCGATGGCCTTCACGCTCGCCGGGATGTCCAGCGCATGCATGTCGGCCGAGCGCACGAGGACGGCGTCGGGCTCCGGCAGATCCTTGCCCACGGCGTATCGCTCACCGGGCAGGCGTTGGAGCCCGCTCTCCGAGATTGCGTTGAGCACAAGCACCTTGAACTGCCGTTCCATGCTGATCCTCTCTCGAAGAGCCGGTGCAACGCCGGCTTGTTGCTCAAACTGAAGCCAAGTCAGGTGGGTGCTGCCGCTCCCTAGCCGTGGCTTTTCTCGAAATCCTTCATGTATGCCACGAGCGTCTTCACGCCTTCCAGCGGCATCGCGTTGTAGATGGACGCACGCATGCCCCCGGTCACGCGGTGGCCCTTGAGCTGGATCATCCCGCGCTCCTTCGCGCCCTTGAGGAAGGCCTCGTCCAGAGACTCGTCCTTCAGCTTGAAGGGCACGTTCATCAGCGAGCGGTCGGGCTTGGCGATCGGGCAGCGGTAGAAGTCGGTGGTGTCGAGATAGTCGTAGACAAGCGCCGCCTTGGCGCTGTTGAGCTTGTCCATCGCCTGCACGCCACCTTGCTTCTTCAGCCACTTGAACACCAGCCCGGCGATGTAGATCGCATAGGTGGGCGGCGTGTTGAGCATGGAGTCGTTGTCGGCCTGCTGCTTCAGGTCGAAGGCCGAGGGCGTGATGGGCATGGCCTGGCCGAGCAGGTCGTCGCGCACGATGATGATCGTGAGGCCGGCCGGGCCGATGTTCTTTTGCGCGCCGCAGTAGATGAGCCCGTAGCGGCTCACGTCGACCGGCCGCGACAGGATGTCCGAGGACATGTCGGCCACCAGCGGCACATTGCCGGTGTCGGGCGTGAAGTGGTACTGCATGCCGCCGATGGTCTCGTTCGAGCAGATGTGCACGTACGCGGCGTTCGGGTCGAGCTTCCAGGTGTCGGGGCGCGGGATGGCGGTGAAGCCGTTGGGCTCGGCGGTGGCGGCGACGTTCACCTCGCCGTACTTCTTCGCCTCCTTGATGGACTTCTTGGACCACTCGCCGGTGTTGATGTAGTCGGCGCTCTTGTGGCCGCGGTACAGGTTCATCGGTACGAAGGCGTTCTGGCCGATGGCGCCGCCTTGCAGGAAGACAACCTTGTAGTTCGCGGGGATGGCGAGCAGCTCGCGCAGGTCGGCCTCGGCTTCGGCATGGATGCCCATGTACTCCTTGCCGCGGTGGCTCATCTCCATCACCGACATGCCGGACCCGTGCCAGTCGAGCATTTCGTCGGCTGCCTGGCGCAGCACGGCTTCGGGCAGGGCGGCGGGGCCGGCGCTGAAGTTGAAAACGCGGGTCATCGGGGTCTCCGTGGCTGTGGCGAAACGTGAAGAAAGTCGGGCGAACGGCGTTTGCGCGATGCGCGAACCATGCAGCATACAGAAGTCGGTGCTGACCCGAGGCCGTTGCTCTGCATAATCGCGCGCATTCAATAAAACAGGCTGGGTCGGCACATGGACGCACAAGTCCAACTCGTGTTCTTTGGCGAAGTGCTGGAGGGGTTCCATCTCGATGACGTGAAGCGCCGCGTGGGCCAGCTGCTCAAGCTGGACGAGGCGCGCGTCGCGCAGATGTTCTCGGGCGTCCGCACGGTGCTCAAGCGCGCCGTCGCGCAGGACGACGCGCAGCGCTATGCGAGCGTGCTGGCGAAGGCCGGCGCGCGCATCCACATCGAGCCGAATGGCGCGAAGCCCGCCACACCGGCGCCGGTGGCCAAGCCTGCCGGTGCCGCCTCGGGGCTCGGCTTTCCGACGATCTCGGCCGAGCCGCTCGCAGCGCCTGCGCCTGCGAGCCCCAGGCCGCAGCCGGCAGTACCGGCGGCCACGCCGAAGCCGACGGCGCTCAGGACGCTGGAGCTCGAACCCATCGCGGCACCAGCGGCTCCGGCTGCGCCGACCGACGACGAGATCACCTGTCCCACCTGCGGCGACCGCCAGTCCAAGCGCATCCTGTGCCGCAAGTGCGCCACCGACATGCCCATGGGCATTGCAGCCCGGGTCGCCGCCGAACAAGAAGCGCGCCAGGCGAAGAACGACGAATACCTCGCGCGGCGTGCGGCGCAAGCGGGGCGTGCCTCGTCGCCGCGCGTGAGCTCGCCGGGCACCTTCGGCTTCAGCATGGCAGGTCGCATGGGCCGCATGAAGTACGCCATCTCGCACGTGTGGATGCTCACCGTCCTCTACCTGCTCGTGGTGCTCGTGCTGGCGCGGCCCGATTCCATCGGCCGGGTGCTGTTCGCGGGGCTGGGCATTCTGCTCGTCACCTACATGTCGGCGCGCTTGAGCGTGCTGCGCTGCCACGACTGCGACAAGACCGGCTGGTGGGCCATGCTCACCTTCGTGCCTTCGGTGAACGCCATCTTCGGACTGGTGCTGAGCTTCGCGCCGGGCACCAATGGCGACAACGAATATGGCGAACAGCCGGAGCCGAGTTCGTGGCGCTACATGATCGTCGCCGGCCTGTGCCTCATCCTCGCGTTTGCACTCACGATCAAGAGCACCTTCCGCGCCGCCGAACGCCACAAGGTGACGACCGAAGAAGACGACACGGTGCACTTCGATGGCAGCGGCAGCGGCCAATCCGTCGGACGCTCGACGGGCGGGGCCAACATCCAGTCGCAAGCAGCTCGCGACGCCTACGAAGGCGCCTATGCCGGTGCCAGCTCGCACAAGGCCTTCGCGATGTCCTCGCGCGGGGCCTGGGGCATGGCCAGCAACGCCGCGTCGCCGCGTGAAGCGATGCAGGCCGCGATCTCGGATTGCGAGGTGAAGCGCGAGTCGTACTCGCCGCATTGCGTGGCGATCGACGTCGACGGGAGCTCGATGCTGCCGCGCGGCCGCTGACGCGCGAGACGGGTTGTCACGAGGCGCTGTCGGCGCCGCCCGCCGCCGTTCACTCGAGCGGCGCGAGCAGCCCGTCCAGGTCCTCGGCGTTGAACTTCTCGAAGCCCGTGTCGTGCCCGAGCACGCCCTCGGCCAGCGCCGACTTGCGCTCCTGCAGCGCCAGCATGCGTTCCTCGATGCTGCCTTCGACCACCAGCTTGTAGACGAAGACCGGCCGGTCCTGCCCGATGCGGTGCGTGCGGTCGGTGGCTTGCTGCTCGACGGCCGGGTTCCACCATGGGTCGAGGTGGATGACGGTATCGGCCGCGGTGAGGTTCAGCCCCACGCCGCCCGCCTTGAGACTCAGCAGAAGGATGGGCGTCGTCTTCTCCTGGAACTGCCGCACCACCTCACCGCGCATGCTCACGGCGGTGTCGCCGGTGAGCACGAGGTACGGCAAGCCCAGCGCATCGAGCTCGGCCTGCACCAGGGCCAGCATCTCGGTGAACTGCGAGAAGACGAGCACGCGGTGCCCTTCATCGACGAGCTCGGGCAGCATGTCGCGCAGCAGTTCCATCTTCGCGCTGCCGATGTCCCCGGCCTTGTCCGGGCGCTTGACCAGGCGCGGGTCGCAGCACACCTGCCGCAGCTTGAGCAACGCATCGAGGATCGCGATCTGCGAGCCTGCGAAGCTCTGGCGCTGCAGCACGCGCCGCACCTGCTCGTCGGCCGCCAGTCGCACGCTCTCGTAGAGGTCGCGCTGCGCGCCGTCGAGCACCACGCGCCGGATGATCTCCGTCTTCGGCGGCAGCTCGGTCGCCACGTCCTGCTTGCGCCGGCGCAGGATGAAGGGCCTCACCCGCTGCGACAGCAACTGCGCTCGCAGCGTCTCGCCGTTCTCCTCGATGGGCTTGCGCCAGTGGCGAACGAAGCTGCGCGAATCGCCGAGGAAGCCGGGCATCAGGAAATCGAAGTGCGCCCACAGCTCGCCGAGGTGGTTCTCAAGCGGCGTGCCCGTCACGCACAGCCGGTGGCGTGATTGCAGGCGGCGCAAGGCACCGGCGGCACGGCTGCCGGCGTTCTTCACCATCTGCGCTTCGTCGAGGATGACGATGTGCCAGCCCTGCTTGCCGAGCGCATCGATGTCGCGCCACAGCAGCGGGTAGGTGGTGAACACCACGTCGTGCTCGGCGATGCGCTCGAACTCGCGCTTGCGGCGCGCGCCTTGCAGCGTCAGCACGCGCAGCGACGGGGCGATGCGCGCTGCCTCCGACTGCCAGTTGGCGATGAGCGAGGTGGGCAGCACCACGAGCGCGGGCAGGTCGAGTCGGCCCGCCTGCTTTTCCACCAGCAAGTGCGCGAGCACCTGCGCCGTCTTGCCCAGGCCCATGTCGTCGGCGAGGATGCCCGCGAGGTGGTGCTCGCGCAGGTACTGCAGCCAGGCAAGGCCGTGCTCCTGGTAGTGCCGCAGCTGCAGGCCGAGCCCGGCAGGCGTGTCGATGGGCGGCGGCGTGCCTGCAGACCGCAGCCGTTGCGCGAGCGAGACCAGCCCCGCCTCGCCTTGCAACTGCCATGCGCCATGCGTGCCGGCGCGGGCAGCTTGCGTGTCTGCGAGCCCCAGCCGCAAGGCCTCGATGCGATGAGCCTCCCAGGTCGACAGCTGCAGCGGGCCCGCGGGCAGCTTCGGGTCGGTGAGCAGGTCCACCATCGCGCCGACGATGGCCTTGATCGGCTTGGCGCGCGCCTCGATGCGCCGGCCGCCGGGGGCGCGCAGGTGGATCAGCTCTTCGTTGTCGATGAGTGCGATCTCGTGGGCCTTGAGCCAGCGGCCGTCGCGCTTGATGAGATCCGCCAGCAGCGGCGTGAGGTCGAGCGTCTCGCCTTCGACCTCGATGCCCATGCTGAGCAGCCACGAGCCTTCACGCGGACCAGGCCGCATCGCGCCAAGTTCGTGCGGCTTGCGGCCCAGCGGCTGCGTCAGTTCGCGGCCCGTCTCTTCGCCGGTCGCCGGGTCGATGACGATGCGCCAGGCGTCCACCGGCACGCTCAGGTGCGCGAAGCCGGGCTGCACGACGATGGCCCAGCCCTGCGCCTGCAGCCTGGGCACGACCACCGCCCAGAAGTCGCCGAAGTGCGATTCCTCCGGCAGCGACCAGAGCTGGCCATGGCCTTCGGCGGCTTGCGCGCTTCGCCACTGCAGCGCCTCCATGGGCAAGGGCCTCAGGCCGCTGGCAAAGAGCGCGTCGCGCGCATCTGCTTCGGCAGCGAGGTCGCGGTGGATGGTCGTGTTCTCGCCCCAGGCGCCATGCAGCACCTCGGTGGGCTTGGGCCGGGTGTTCAGCACGCGGGTCGGAGCGGGCGTGTCCCAGTGCGTGCCGCGGGCGTCATAGGTCCAGTCGACGCGCGCGACGGTGACCTGCGTGCTGCGCGGGCCAAAGCCTTGCATGGCCCGCAGCCCAAGCACACCATCGCCGCGGGTGAGGGTCTGGAGGACGAGTCGGGCACGAAAGGGGGTGGGCTGGCCAGCGCGGCGATCGGGTTCTCGCTCGGGCGTGGCGTCGGAAGGCAAGGGCATCGGCCCGATTGTCCTCGTACATCCTGATGGATCACTGGACATCCATCCAGTAACATCGCCCGCCATGGAAAGCAGTCCCGCCTACACCGTCGCCGTGCGCGCCTTGTGCGAATTCACGGCCAAGCAGGGCGATCTGGATCTGCGTTTCACGCCGGCGCCATCGTCGCAGGAAGGCGTGGCGGGGCATCAGACGGTGGCGTCGCGGCGCGGTGCCGGCTACCGCAGCGAGGTGAGTCTCACCGGGCGTCACAAGCATCTGGCGGTGCGCGGTCGAGCCGATGGCTTCGATGCAGACCGCGGGCGCATCGAGGAGGTGAAGACCCACAAGGGCGACCTCGGCCGCATGCCCGCCAACCACCGCGACCTGCATTGGGCGCAGGCCAAGGTCTACGGATGGTTGCTGTGCCAACAGTTCGGCCTGCACGAGATCACCGTCGCGCTCGTGTACTTCGAGATCGGCACGCAGCGCGAGACGGTGCTCACGCAGCCATGCAGCGCGGACGAACTGCGGGAGTTCTTCGAGCAGCTGTGCGAGCGCTTCATTGATTGGGCCGACCGCGAGGTGGCGCATCGCTCTCGGCGTGATGCGTCGCTTGCCGCGCTGCGCTTTCCCCACCCGCAATTCCGCACCGGCCAGCGCGAACTTGCCGAGTCCGCCTTCAAGGCGGTGCGGCTCGGACGCTGCCTGATGGCACAGGCACCGACGGGCATCGGCAAGACCATCGGCACCATCTTCCCGCTGCTCAAGGCCTGCCCGGTGCAGGAGCTGGACAAGGTCTTCTTCCTCACTGCCAAGAGCTCAGGCCGCGCGCTCGCGCTCGATGCCATCGGCACGCTTCGCAAGAGTGACCCGGCGATGCCCTTGCGCGTCATCGAGCTCTGCGCACGCGACAAAGTCTGCGAGCACCCCGACAAGGCATGCCACGGCGATTCATGCCCGCTGGCGCAAGGCTTCTACGATCGCCTGCCCGCTGCGCGTGACGCTGCCGTGCAGCACCCCACGCTCACGAAAGAGGCGCTGCGCGAGGTGGCCGCCGAGCACCGTGTCTGCCCCTACTACCTGAGCCAGGAAATGGCGCGCTGGAGCGACATGGTGGTGGGCGACTACAACTACTTCTTCGACACTGGCGGCCTGCTGCATGGCCTCACGCTTGCCAACCAGTGGCGCGTCGCCGCGCTGGTGGACGAAGCGCACAACCTGCTCGAACGGGCCCGCGCGATGTACAGCGCCGAGCTGTCGCAGGCCGACTTCCGCGGTGTGCGAGCCCAGGCGCCCGCCTCGCTGAAGAAGCCCCTGGACCGCCTGCACCGCGCCTGGAACGCCGTCGGCAAAGCGCAGACCGAGCCGTACCAGGTGCACGCCGAGGTGCCCCCCACCTTCCTCGCCGCGCTGCAGGAGGCGACCTCGGCCGTCACCGACCTGCTTGCCGACGAGCCCGCCGCATTGACCTCGGATGCGATGCGCTTCTACTTCGACGCCTTGCATTTCTCGCACCTGCTGGAAAGCTTCGGCTCGCATTCGCTCTTCGACGTGAGCATCGTGCAAGGCACGCGCCGCAACGCCGTGCTGTGCGTTCGCAACGTCGTGCCCGCGCCCTTCCTCAAGCCGCGCTTCGAAGCTACCCGCGCGACCGTGCTCTTCTCCGCCACGCTCACGCCGCAGCATTTCTACGCCGATACGCTGGGCCTGCCGGACGACACCGCCTGGATCGATGTCGAGGCGCCTTTCAGCGCCGAGCAGCTGGACGTGCGCGTGATTCGCGACATCTCGACCCGCTATCAGCACCGGCGCGAATCGGTCGCGCCCATCGCCGGCCTCATCGCCTCGCAGTACCGTGCGCGGCCGGGCAACTACCTCGCCTTCTTCAGCAGCTTCGAGTACCTCGACCAGGTGGCCTCGGCCTTTGAAGCGGCAAATGGGCAGATTCCGATGTGGTCGCAGTCACGCCGCATGACCGAGGCCGACCGCGACGCCTTCCTCGCGCGCTTTGAGTCGGGCGGGCAGGGCATCGGCTTCGCGGTGCTGGGCGGGGCATTCGCTGAAGGCATCGACCTGCCCGGTGACCTGCTCATCGGAGCGTTCATTGCCACGCTCGGCCTGCCGCAGTTCAACCGCGTGAACGAGGAAGTGCGCCGGCGCATGGACGAAACCTTCGGCGAAGGCTACGACTACACCTACCTCTTCCCCGGCATCCGCAAGGTCGTTCAGGCCGCGGGCCGCGTGATCCGCACCACCAGCGACCGCGGGAGCATCCACCTCATCGATGACCGCTTCGCGCGTTCGGAGGTGAAGCGTCTGCTGCCGGCGTGGTGGAGCGTGCGGTCGTGAGCATGTGCTGGCCTTCAGGCGCCAGGCTGCGTGTCGTGCGCCGTGTGCACTTGCCGCAGTGACTCGACATCGCGCACGTTCTTTTGCACCGCCACCGCAGCGAACAGGCTGAGCACGAAGGCCATTGCGTAGAAGCCTTTCTCGCTGTAGGCGAGGTTGGCATTCCACAAGCCCACGGCCAGCAGCCCGAGCGAGAGCAACAGCGACACCCAGCACAGCGAGAAGTAGATGGTCGTGACCGGAATGCCCTGCAGTCGGTCGCGCACAGACTTCTGCAGCGAGACCGCGGCGAAGAGCCCGTACATCAGGATGGTGAAGTAGTAGCCCTTTTCGTTGAGCTGCATCTGCGCGTTCCACAGCCCGACCAGGTAGGTCGCGGCGCCGACCAGCAGTGCCACCCAGGATGCGGCGATGAATGCGCCTGTCGGACGCTGAAGTTGTTGAGCCATTGCTCCTCCCCATTGTTGGTGAGCGCAATGTAAGGCAAGCCCATGGGGCCGATGCGACGCTGGCGCGGCGCGAGCGTGGTGTTCGTCACCAGAAATGCGAAAAGCCGCTAGAAGATCGATCGCTCCGTGAAGGTCGTCAGCAGTTCCAAGGCCAGCGTGCCTGAATACGAATTGCCCGATTCAGCCAGCCGCGGCGACCAGACGCAGATGCCGCATTCCCCCGGAATCACCGCGACGATCCCGCCGCCCACGCCGCTCTTGGCCGGCAGCCCGACCCGGAACGCGAAGTCGCCGGCGGCGTCGTAGGTGCCGCAGGTGAGCATCAGCGCGCTCAGGCGTTTGGACCGGCTGATGTCCAGCACCTCTTCGCCCGTCGCCGGGATGCGGCCGTGGTTGGCCAGGAAGCTCACCGCCCGCGCAAGCTCCACGCAATTCATCTCGATGGCGCAGTGCCGGCAGTAGGCGTCCAGCACCTGGTCCACCGGGTTGCGCAGGTTGCCGAAGCTCTTCATGAAGTGCGCCATCGCCGAGTTGCGGTCGCTGTGACGGCGCTCCGAGCGCTCGACGCGGCGGTTGTAGTGGATGGACGGCGTGCCCGACAGCCGTTGCAGGAATTCAGCCAGTGCGTTCTCGGGCACCGCGAAGCGCGTGCACAGGATGTCGGTGACCACCAGCGCGCCGGCGTTGATGAACGGATTGCGCGGCCGGCCTTGCTCGTGCTCGAGCTGCACCAGCGAGTTGAAGGGTGTGCCCGATGGCTCCCGCCCCACGCGCGACCACAGTGCGTCGCCCTCGGCCTGCAATGCGAGCACCAGCGCGAAGAGCTTGGAGATGCTCTGGATGGAAAAACCGACGCGGGCGTCGCCAATGGTGTGGACCTCGCCCTTCACCGTCACGATCGCCATGCCGAAGTGCTGCGGCGACACGCTCGCAAGCTCGGGGATGTAGTCGGCCACCTCGCCGCGATCGAGCGTCGGCTGGATGGCCGTGTGGATCTTTTCGAGGACGTCGCCGTAATCCATGAACTCAACCATTGCTGTCGGGCCGCCATTCTGCGGTGCCTTGGCCGCCGACGTAGTGATACTGTATATTCATCCAGTATCTTCACGGCAAGCGCAGTACCGCCATGAACCTCCAACGCAAGCTCGCCATCCTCGCCGACGCCGCCAAGTACGACGCCTCGTGCGCCTCCAGCGGCACCACCCGCCGTGATTCATCCGATGGCCGCGGGCTCGGCCCCACCGACGGCACGGGCATCTGCCACAGCCACACGCCCGACGGCCGATGCGTGTCGCTGCTCAAGGTGCTGCTCACCAACTTTTGCACCTACGACTGCCTCTACTGCGTGAACCGCGTGACGAGCAACGTGCCACGCGCGCGCTTCAGCATCGACGAGGTGGTGAACCTCACGCTCGACTTCTACCGCCGCAATTGCATCGAGGGGCTGTTCCTCTCGTCGGGCATCATCCGCAGCCCTGACTACACGATGGAGCAGGTCGTGGAGGTGGCTCGCGTGCTGCGTGAGGAGCACGACTTCCGCGGCTACATCCACCTCAAGACCATTCCGGATGCGAGCCCCGAGCTGCTCGCGCTTGCAGGCCGCTATGCGGATCGACTGAGCATCAACATCGAGCTGCCGACGGTGCAGGGCCTGGCAACGCTCGCGCCGCAGAAGGACGGCTCGGCGATCCGCCGTTCAATGGCGAGGCTGCGGATTCACATCGACGAGGCAAAGGAGGCGGCCAAGCCAGCGCCCATGGCCTGCGTGCCGGGCGCGTCACCCAAGCGCGCGAAGGCCGATCCCTTTGCGCCCGCCGGCCAGAGCACGCAGATGATCGTCGGCGCCGATGCCACCGACGACCGCACCATCCTTGGCACGAGCGCCACGCTCTATGGCGCCTACCGGCTGCGGCGCGTGTACTACTCCGCCTTCAGCCCCATCCCCGACGCCGCCCGCGCGCTGCCGCTGAAGGCCGCGCCGCTCGTGCGCGAGCATCGGCTCTACCAGGCCGACTGGCTGATGCGCTTCTACGGCTTCGAGCACGACGAGATCGTGCCCGGCGGCGACGGCATGCTGTCGCTTTCGGTGGACCCGAAGCTGGCGTGGGCGCTGGCGCACCCGGAGCGCTTCCCGGTGGACCTGAATGCCGCGCCGCGCGAGATGCTGTTGCGCGTTCCGGGCCTGGGCGTGAAGGCCGTCGATCGCATGCTCGCATCGCGCCGCGTGCGGCAATTGCGTCGTGGCGATCTGTCCAGCCTGCACGTGCCGCCGGCGAAGGTGCTGCCTTTCGTGGTGATGGCCGACCATCGACCGGGCCGGCCCGCGGATGCCAGGGCCTTCGTGCCCGAGGCTGATCGCCAGGCCTCGTTGTTCTGACGCGGCCGTCGTTCGGCGAGCACTCATTCCATCGCAGGGCGCCGGAGCGTATGAGCACCATCTCGAAGGCCGCAGCCGCCTTCACCGCGCGCCTCGAGGGCCAGGTGGACGTCGACGGGTTTCGGCGCGAGGCGCGACGACTTCTGGCAGCCGACGTACCTCCGGCGAAGGTGCGATGGAGCATCCGCGAAGCCAGCGGCCGCGACCTCTTCGAGGCGTCGGCAGCGATGGAGCCGGAGCAATCGGCGATTGCATCGACCAACGCGCAGACGCCGCGAGTCCCTGCCGCCTTCGTCGACCTCGTGAACCACGTCGCGCTGCACCGTGACGCCTCGCGCTTCGGCCTGCTGTACGAACTGCTTTGGCGCTTGCAGCGCGAGCCGCGCCTGCGCGACGACCCGCTCGACCCGCAGTGGCTGCAGGCCGAGCGCATGTCGCGCGCAGTTCATCGCGACTGGCACAAGATGAAGGCCTTCGTGCGCTTTCGGCCGGTGGATCGCGGCCCGCACGAGCCGCCGCTGCACATGGCCTGGTTCGAACCGGAGCACCACGTGGTGGAGGCGGTGGCGCCGTTCTTCGCTGCACGCTTCGCGTCCATGCGCTGGGCCATCCTGACGCCGCTGCGCAGCGTGTTCTGGGACGGCGAGCGGCTGGCCTTCGGCGAGGGCGCCAAGCGATGCGACGCGCCCTCGGCCGATGCCGGCGAAGCCTTGTGGCTCACGTACTACGAGCACATCTTCAACCCCGCGCGGCTCAAGCTCGCAATGATGACCCGCGAGATGCCTCGCCGCTACTGGAAGAACCTGCCCGAGGCGGTGTTGATCCAGCCACTCGCAACGCAGGCGCATGAGCGAAGCGCGGAGATGGTGGCGCGCCCCGCGAGCGAGGCGGGACGCGTGATCCGATGGATACCCCCGCAGCCGATGGGTGAGCCAACCGTTGGTGTGCTACGCAACGCGGGTGCCACCGACCTGGAGCGCCAGGACGCGCTCGACGACACGCGCCAAGCCGCCGGCGCCTGCACGCGCTGCCCGCTGCATGCGCACGCGACGCAGGCAGTCTTCGGTGCCGGTCCGCTGCGGCCGGCACTGATGCTCGTCGGTGAACAACCCGGCGACCAGGAGGACTTGCGTGGCCAGCCCTTCGTCGGCCCCGCCGGCCAGCTGCTGGACCAGGCGCTGCACCAGCTCGGCGTGGCGCGCGACACGCTGTACATCACCAACGCGGTCAAGCACTTCAAGTTCGAGCTGCGCGGCACGCGGCGCATCCACAAGACACCGGCGCAGCAGGAGGCCGCCGCCTGCCTCGACTGGCTGGAGCGGGAGCTTGCCATCGTGCAGCCGCGCGCCGTCGTGGCGCTTGGCTCGACCGCGGCCCGTTCCCTGCTCGGACGGCCGGTCGCGGTGCTGAGTGAACGCGGCCGGTGGCTCGAGCGCGGAGATGGGTTGAAGGTGTTCATCACCGTGCATCCATCCTCGCTTCTGCGGATGCAGGCCGGGCAACGCGAGGCGGCGGTCGCGCAATGGGTGGGCGAACTCGAGCACGCGTTTTCGCAATCGGCGCACGGTGGCGCCTGACCGCTCATCGCCGATTTCTGAGAAACTGCGCCGCTATGAAAGCGCATTCACATTTGCTCATCGCCGCCTTGGCCACGGCGTTCGCTTCGCAAGCCCAGGCCGACGACTGCACCCGCATCGACCCGTCGCCAGCGCTCGCCGACTTCCCGACGCTTGCGCCTTCTCACCGTCGTGACGACGCGATTGAAGCGCGCATCGCAGCCATCCTCGCCGGCATGACGCTGCGGCAGAAGGTCGGCCAGATGACGCAGCCCGAGATCCAGTCGATCACGCCGGCCGAGGTGAGGCAGTTCCACATCGGCTCGGTGCTCAACGGCGGCGGCTCGTGGCCGCGCCGCGACAAGCAGGCGACGCCGGCGGACTGGTTGGCGCTTGCCGATGCGTTCTGGGATGCATCCATGTCCGCCAACGCGAAGGTGAAGATCCCGGTGATGTGGGGCATCGACGCTGTGCACGGCAACAACAACGTGCGCGGCGCCACGCTCTTCCCGCACAACATCGGCCTGGGCGCGGCGCACGATGCCTGCCTCATGCGACGCATCGGCGAGGCCACCGCACGGCAGGTGCGCGTGACCGGCCAGGACTGGACCTTCGCGCCCACGCTCGCAGTCGTGCGCGACGACCGCTGGGGCCGCAGTTACGAGGGCTATGCGGAGCAGCCGGCCATCACGCGGGCGTATGCGCGCGAGATGGTTCAAGGGTTGCAGGCGCACGGGCTCATCGCAACCGCCAAGCACTTTCTCGGCGATGGCGGTACCGAGCGCGGCGTCGACCAGGGCATTACCCGCTCGACGCTGGCCGAGCTCGCGAGCATCCATGCGCCCGGCCACATCGCGGCGGTGCGGGCGGGCGTGCAAAGCGTGATGGTGTCCTACAGCAGCTGGCAGCCGCTGCCCGATGGCAAGCCGCTGAAGATGCATGGCAACAAGGCGCTCATCAACGCCGTGCTCAAGGGGCGCCTCGGATTCGATGGCCTCGTCGTGTCCGACTGGAACGGCCACGGCCAGGTGCCCGGCTGCAGCGATTCGAGCTGCGCCGCGGCGGTGAACGCCGGCATCGACGTGTTCATGGTTCCCGAGAAGTGGCGCGAGTTCATCGAGAACACGGTGGCGCAGGTGGAGAAGGGCGAGGTGCCGATGTCACGCATCGACGATGCAGTGACGCGCATCCTGCGGGTGAAGATGCGAGCCGGGCTCTTCGATGAGCCCAAGCCATCGCAGCGCGCGGGCGCCGGCCGTGTGGATCAACTGCAGGATAAGGCGCTCGCTCGCGAGGCGGTGCGCCGGTCGCTGGTGCTCCTGAAGAACAACCATCAGCTGCTGCCGCTCGCACGCGGCAAGAAGGTGCTGGTGGTCGGGCGCAGCGCCGACAACATCGCCAACCAGACGGGCGGATGGTCCATCACCTGGCAGGGCAACGAGAACACCAACGCCGACTTCCCCAACGCGACCTCCGTGCTCGCCGGCATTCGCCAGGCGCTCGGCGAGGACCGCGTGGTGTACGACCTGTCCGGGCGAGGCATCGACGTGACGAAGTTCGACGCCGTCATCGCGGTGATCGGCGAGAGTCCTTACGCAGAAGGCAAGGGCGACGTCGCCACCTTGGCGAGCCCGGACGAGATGGACCTGTCGGTGCTCAAGCGCGTGTCCGGCAAAGGCGTGCCGGTGGTCACGGTGTTGATCTCGGGCCGGCCGCTGTACGTGAACCCGGAGCTCAATCGCTCGGATGCCTTCATCGCCGCGTGGCTGCCGGGCACCGAAGGCCAGGGCGTGGCCGACCTGCTGTTTCGCGCGGCCGATGGCTCGTTGGCGCACGACTTCACCGGCCGTCTTTCCTACTCCTGGCCGAAGAGCGCCTGCCAGACACCGCTCAACCGTGGCGATGCGCTCTACCAACCGCTCTTCGCGGAGGGCTACGGCCTGAAGGCAAAGGACGCGACGGACCTGCCGGCGCTCGAAGAACCCGCTGTGCCCTCGTCCTGCGACTGATCACGCGCGCGTGCGGCGGCGGGCTCAAGCCACGCCGTGCACCGCCGCCAGTGCCGACCATTGCTGCGCATCCGGGAACTGCCTCGCGCGAAAACGCGCGGGGACATGGTCGGTCGGCTCCATCAGCTCCGACAGCATCGCCACCGCTGCGTCCCAGGGCACGAAGATGGTCTGCCCGAGCTGGCCATCCTTGAGGCGGCTGAGCACTACAAGGTCGGTGCGTGGCAGCAGCGTGTCCACGCCTTCGGTCCAGACCGAATACGTCATCAGCTGGCCGTCCTTTTCCACCCCGGTGGCCGAGGCGACGAAGATGTCGGCGCCGCGTCGCTGGTGCAGGTCGTCGAGCAGGTCCTTCTGGCCGGCATAGCTCTGGGCGAGGTCATGCAGCGCAAGTTCGGCGAAGGCCCTCGCGCAAGACGCCGGCGGCGTGAAGACCTCCCAACGCTCGCCCACCAGCGCGAGCGGCGTGAGTGACAGCCACCGGGGCTCGGATTCGATGGCGGCCTTGGCCAGCGCCGCCATCACGGCCAGGCCCTCTTCGTTGCGTGCACTGCACACGAGCAAGGCATTGCGCACGGGCATCAGCGCGACCGGGTCGGCCACGTCGAGCCGGCGGATCAGGTCGGGCAGCAGGATGCGCGACGGCTCGTAGCTGTCGCCCCAGGCGCCGCGCCACACGCCGGCCGCGATCTGCTGCCACCCGCCGTGCTCCGGCAGGCCACGCAGGTTCTGGAGCGCGTCATCGAGCACACGCTCGAAGTCCACCTGCCAGCTCTCGAGTTGCCGCGTGTCGATGCGGCGGATGGCGTTGGGCGTGTCGAAGGCCAGGCCCACGATGAGGGGCCCGGCCAGCGGCCGCGATGCCAGCCGCGCCGGGTTGTCGTCGCGCGTACTGGACAAGCGCTGCGCGCTCAGCAGCCCCATGGCCTCGTCGGCGGCCGTGCGCACGATGGGCAGCAGGCGCGATTTCGCGGCCTCGTAGGTGTCGGGCATCTCCGCTGCCTCGATGGCGTTGCCGAGCACGAACTTGCGCAGCACCGCCGGCCGCTCGGCGCGCGGTGCTCGGGTGTATTCGTGGAAAAGATTGCCCAGGTAGATGTTGGACTTGGTGCCATCGCGCTCGCTGCGCACCTCGTTCATCTTCGGGTCGAACTCGGCGGACTGCGCGCCGTTGGCCCGCAGCAGCGCGATGGCCTCGCGGGCGACCGACTCGATCGATGGTTTGCTGGAAAAGCGATCCCTGAGCCAGTTCCACATGGCTGTCCTCCCTTGGCGCTTTGCGCGATGGTCGGGAAGTCTAAGGGCCGCGGCATCGGCAGACGATGACGCGACGGTCAGGGTTCGGCTCCCTTGACTCCCGTGATATTTCATCTCGTGGGGCCGCGCTCACATCAGGTCACCATTTCCCGGGTAGTCGCCCCCCGAACGAGGGGCCGCGCGAAGTCGGTGCGGACTTACGCTTCGCGCTCCAACAAACAGGAGGAAATACATGCGCGTCTTCGCCGCAATGCTTTGCCTGGGTGCCATGAGCGCCCATGCGGTTCCGGTGTCAGGTCAAGGCACCTGGGAAACCACGCTGCAGGCACGCGACATCGACCACGACGGCGTCGTCGACGCCTACTACGACACGGCGAAGAACATCACCTGGCTGGCGGACGCGAACTACGCCGGCACCACTGGCTACGCCGATGGCACGGGCACCTACCCGCCGGGCGTTGTCGGCGCCATGAACCCCTGGGATGCCGTGACCTGGGCATCCAACCTCGACGTGCACGGCGTGACCGGGTGGCGCCTGCCGCGCGCGTTGAACTACGCGCCCGACGGCTGCGCGTCGTTTCCAGGCATCGGCGCGGGCACCTACTGCACCTTCACGCCCGGCGCCGGGGTGAACGAGCTGCATGACCTGTTCGCCATCACGCTCGGCAATGACGCCGGGCTGCCGCTGAACACCGGAGGCTTCCTCAATGCCTGGCTCACCGAGACCGAATACGTCACGGAGAGCATTTACGACGGCGCGCAGATGTCCCCGTCGTTCTCGTCGGCGAGCATCAGCTACGTGCCCGGCACGGAAATCATCGCGGTGGAGAGCTTCTCCGACTACGCCTGGGCGGTGCATGACGGTGACATTGCTGCCGTGCCCGAGCCCGAGACCTATGCGCTGATGCTGGCGGGGCTGGGCGTGCTGGGCTTGATCGCGCGCCGCCGTCGCGCGGCTTGAGTTGATGAGCTGCTGAGGAGGTGGACGGCCAGCCGGACCGTCCCCCACTCGACACAAGCTGATACCCCCGGCTTGTCGATTCGGAGCAGGCTCGTTCGTCGTGTCTCGTGCGCCAATGCACTGTCCACTTCGAAAGGAAGCCTGTCATGCAGAAGATCGCCAACTGCCTGTGGTTCGACAACCAGGCCGAGGAAGCCGTCCGGTTCTACACCGGCATCTTCCAGAATTCGCGCATCCTCGAAATCGTGCGCAACACCGAGGTGACGCCCGGCGAAACGGGCACGGTCCTCACCGTGTTCTTCGAGCTCGAGGGCCAGCAGTTCATGGCGCTCAACGGCGGCCCGGTCTTCAAGTTCAACGAAGCCATCTCGCTGATGGTCAGCTGCCAGACCCAGGCCGAGCTCGACCAGACCTGGGACAAGCTCATCGCCGGCGGCGGTGCGCCCTCGCAGTGCGGCTGGCTCAAGGACAAGTACGGCCTGTCGTGGCAGGTGGTGCCGTCCATCCTGCCTGAGCTGCTGGGCGGCGGTGATTCAGCCAAGGTCAATCGCGTGATGGCCGCTGTCATGAAGATGGTCAAGCTCGACATCGCCGAGCTCAAGCGCGCCCGCGACGGTGCCTGACGCGCCACATCGAGCGGGAGACCATCATGAAGAACGACGCACCGCGCATCGGGCAGCGCGAGCTGACCGAGCGCGCGTTCTTGCTGCACTAGCGTTCGAACGGATCACTCCACCAGCGCAGCCACCACCATGTCCGACACCCGCTGCATGCGCTCGGTGTTGCGCAGCTCGCAGGTGATGAGCCCCGAGGACAGGAACACGCAGCTCAGCTCGCGCGCCGGGTCGATCCAGAACATGGTCGATCCGGCACCCATGCCGCCGAAGGTTCGCGGGCTGGTGAGCGTGCCGAGGAAGCTGGGCGCCACCTGGTCGCCGCGCAGGTAGAAGCCGAGCCCGAGCGATGCAGGGAAGGGCTTCCAGCCGCGCACACCCGACGCGAAGGACCAGGTGTCGTTGGGCATCTGGCCGGTGTGGTTGCGGGTAGCCAGGTCCACCATCGCCGGCGAGAGGATGCGCGTGCCGTCGAGCTCGCCGCCTTGGCGCAGCATTTCGGCAAAGCGCAGCAGGTCGGGCGCGGTGGTCACGCAGCCAAGCGACGGGATCTCCGCGTCGGCGGTGACCATCGCACCGAACATCTCGTACTCCTCGGCGAAAGACAGGCCGGGCAGGCGGTCGCGCGCGACGACGGGGCACAGCCGCGATGCAAGGTCCGCGCGGGCACCGAGGGCGCTGTCCTTCATGCGCAGCGGCGTGAAGAGCCGCTGCGCCAGGATGTCGCGGTAGGGCCGCTCGCCGCCATCGAGGCGCCGCAGCACCTCGGCCAGGATGGCCGTGCCGATGATCCCGCTGTACCAGACGCGCTCGCCCGGTACGTTCTCCACGGCGCTCATGCAGGCCGCGGCCACGGTCGCTTCGAGATGGCCCATCTGCATCGGGTCCATCTGCGGCAGCTTCAGCGTGAGGCCCGCGGTGTGCGTGAGCACGTGGAAGAGGGTGATGTTCTCCTTGCCGCGGTTGGCGAACTCGGGGATCACATCCGCCACGCGCGTGGTCAGCGCCAGTTCACCGCGTTCGATGCATTCGAGAACCAGCGTGTGGGTGAACTGCTTGGCCACCGAGAAGGTCAGGAAGACATCATCGGCCTTCATGCGCCGCTCACTGTCGCGGTGCGCCCAGCCGAAGGCTTCGGTCAGCACCGGCCTGCCGCGCCGCGAGAGCGCGAGCACCGCGCCGTCGTAGCGCTGCGCGCCGATGTCGCGCGTGATCGCCTGGCCGACACGGGCGAGGCGCTCGGCATCGAAACCGGCAGAGTGGACGTGGTCGAGGTTCATGCGGCTGTCCTCCAGAAGCGACTCAGAAGTCGTAGGTGAAGCCAATGCCGACGTGGCGCGGCGGCGTGTAGTTGACCGTGCGCGCCGCGCCGAGGATGGTCGAGGCGATGCTCATGCTCGTGAGAGCCGTCGTGTTGCCGGCGTTGCGCACGTAACCATACAGCTTCCACGGGCCCTTGGTGGGCCGCACCGAGGCCGCGAGGTTCAGCATGCCGTACGAGTTCTGCGATGCGTCCTCGGTGTTGAACTCGGTGAAGTAGACCTTGCCGCGCCACGCATAGTCGGCGCGGAAGGTGGCGCGGTAGTCGCCGACGGTCTGCGCCCACTCGGCGCTCAGGTTGGCCTGCGCCTTGGACACGAAGGCGAGCTGGTTGCCTTTCGTGTCCACCGCCGGCCCCGCGGGGTTGTGCCGCTGGTCGATGTTGACGAACTCGGTGTACTTCGGGTCCATCAGGCCGATGCTCGCGCCCAGTGTCAGCGCCGACACCGGCTTGAACATCGCCTCGAGCTCCAGCCCGCTGATGCGCGCGCCCGCGGCGTTGGCGAGGATGGGAGAGGCCTGGCCGATCTGCACCACCTGCATGTTCTTGTAGCGGCTCGTGAACAGCGCCGCGGCGAGCGAGCCGCGCTTGTTCAGGAAGCTCAGCTTGCCGCCCAGCTCGATGCTGGTCACCGTCTCGGGCTCGACCGGCGTCGGCTGCACGGCGCCGAGGTTGATGGCGCCCGACTTGAAGCCGTGCGCGACCTTGGCGTAGGTGAGGAAGTCTGGCGTCGCCTGGTATTCGATGCCGATGCTGCCCGGCACGCTCGACCAGCTCGCGCTCGGCGCGCCGGTGGCGGCCAAGCCGATCGAGGCAACGTTGAGGTATTCGTCGGCGGACTTGCTGTCGTGGTTCACGCGCAGGCCACCGAGCAGGGCAAGCTTGGGGCTGAGCGCGTAACGCAGGTCGACATACGCGGCCGTCGACTTGGTGTGCACGTTGCCGCCCAGCAGGAACTCGAGCGGGAAGGGCACGTCCAGCGGCTGGCCCGGCACCACGAAGCCGAGCGGGATCACGCTCGCCACGTCGATGTCCTGCTTCTGGTCGAACTGCAGCCAGGTCGCACCGACCAGCCAGCGCAGCGCGGCGCTGTCGTCGGACGCGAGGTGCGCATCGATGCTTGCGTCGCGGCTGCTCGTGACGAAGTGCGATGTCGCGACCGACGCTTCCGTCATGTCGCCTTCGGAGAACACATCGGCCTTCGTCTTGCGATAGCTCGCCACCACCGTCAGCTGCTTCTCGCCATTGGCACCGATGGGTTGGTCGTAGATCGCCTGCAGCGTGTCGACGTCGATGCGGCGGCTGTTGCCTTGGCTCTTGACCGAGCGCGGGTCGCCGGTGGGCGTCACGCCGAAGAGCAACTGCGGAATCATCGGCGTCGGCTCCAGCAATACGGTGTTGGCCGCGCCGTTGTCGTTCTGTCGGTAGACGCCCGCGATCAATCGCAACGAGCCGCCGTTGCCCAGGTCGGTCATGGTCTGCAGGCGCAGCGCCTTCGAGTCGAGGTCGTCCAGCGCCTTCGGGCCCACGGTGTTCGGCCCGCCCGGCAGCACCGGCCCGAAGCTCTGGCCGGCGAGCTGGTTCTCGGTGAATCCATCCAGCTTCTTGACCTGGAACGACAGCCGCGCCCGCGTGCCGCCGCCGCCCAACGGGCCGGAAAGGAAGCCCTCGGTCTCCTTGCGGCCGTAGTCGCCGAACAGCACGCCGACCTCGCCGCGGAAGGTGTCGGTGGGCGTCGCGGAGATGATGTTCATCGCGCCGCCGGTGGCATTGCGTCCGTACAGCGCGCCTTGCGGGCCGCGCAGCACCTCGACGCGCTGGACGTCGAAGAGGCTGGTGTTGGCGCCGGTCATGTCCGAGATGTAGGCGCCGTCGGTGTACAGCGCCACGCCCGGGTCACCGCCGGCGGTGATGAACACGTTGCCGATGCCGCGCACGAAGAGCTGCGTGGTGTCGCGATTGCTCGTGAAGCTCACGTTGGGCACGGCGTCGACCACGTCGGCCAGGCCCGTTTGCCCGCGCTCCTTCAGCCGTGCGCCGTTCAGCACGGAGATGGCGTCGGGTGTCATCTCGAGCACCGTCTCGCGCTTTTCGGCGGTGATGACGACGCGGTCGAGTTGTTCGGGCGAGGACGGGGTGTCCTTGGCTGCCGCGGCCTTCGCCGGTGCGGCGACGGGCGCAGCCATGACCGCAGGCGCGGGGTCCGCCGTCTGCGCGGGAACGGCGCCAAACGCTCCCCACAAGAGGCCGGCGACGCAGGCACGGGTGACGTAGTTCAGGCGCTGCGAATGCTTCGGGGGGCGGTGCATCGAGTCTCCTTCGTCCGTTGGATCGTGTTTTATATTCTGTATAACGGAATCAAGTTCCGAAATTGATTTCAATGTAGACCTCCGCCACGGAGGTGTCAACACGGTGTTTCCGCTGAAATGCGCCGACGGCGCGACTGCGCCTTGCCATGGGCGGCAGGCGCGAGGCCGAGGAACGAGGAGGGCCGCCCGGCGGGCGGCAGGCGGCTAGAAGAGGAAGTAGCGCTGCGCCATCGGCAGGCTCTTGGCCGGCTCGCAGGTCAGCAGCACGCCGTCGGCGCGGACCTCATAAGTCTGCGCGTCGATCTCCATGCGCGGCGCATAGCCGTTCAAGCGCATGTGCTGCTTCTTCGCAGTGCGGCAGCCCTTCACCGCCGACACGCGCTTGTGCAGGTTCAGCACCTCATGCACGCCGCCTGCGATGGCGGCCTGGCTCATGAAGGTGAGCGAGCCCTGGTGCAGCGCGCCGCCGAAGCTGCCGAACATCGGCCGGTAGTGCACCGGCTGCGGCGTCGGAATGGATGCGTTCGGGTCGCCCATCGCCGCCGCGGCGATGAAGCCGCCCTTGAGGATCAGCGAAGGCTTCACGCCGAAGAAGGCCGGCTTCCACAGCACGAGGTCGGCCCACTTGCCTTCCTCGATGCTGCCCACCTCGTGGGAGATGCCGTTGGCGATCGCCGGGTTGATGGTGTACTTGGCGATGTAGCGCTTGACGCGGGCGTTGTCGTTGCGCGCGTTGGCCTCGACCGGCGACGCGCTGGCGGGATCCGGCGCCAGCCAGCCACGCTGCACCTTCATCTTGTGCGCCGTCTGCCAGGTGCGCACGATCACCTCGCCCACGCGGCCCATGGCCTGCGAGTCGGAGCTCATCATGCTGATCGCGCCCAGGTCGTGCAGCACGTCTTCGGCGGCAATCGTCTCGCGGCGGATGCGGCTCTCGGCGAAGGCCAGGTCCTCGGCGATGCTCGCATCGAGGTGGTGGCACACCATCAGCATGTCCAGGTGCTCGTCCACCGTGTTCACGGTGTAGGGCATCGTGGGGTTGGTGGAGGACGGCAGGAAGTTCTGCTCGCCCACCACGCGCAGGATGTCGGGCGCATGGCCGCCGCCCGCGCCTTCGGTGTGGAAGGCGCACAGCGTGCGGCCTTTGGTGGCGGCGATGGTGTCTTCGACGAAACCCGATTCGTTGAGCGTGTCGCTGTGGATGCTGACCTGCGTGTCGGTCTCGTCCGCCACGCCCAGGCAGCAGTCGATGGCAGACGGCGTGGTGCCCCAGTCCTCGTGCAGCTTCAGGCCGATGACGCCCGCCTCGATCTGCTGGCGCAGCGCCTGCGGCTGGCTGGCGTTGCCCTTGCCGAGGAAGCCGAGGTTCATCGGGAACGCATCCGCCGCCTGGAGCATGCGCGCGATGTTCTCAGGCCCCGGCGTGCAGGTGGTGGCGAAGGTGCCGGTGGCCGGGCCCGTGCCGCCGCCGAGCATGGTGGTGACGCCGCTCATCAGCGCTTCTTCGATCTGCTGCGGGCAGATGAAATGGATGTGGCTGTCGATGCCGCCGGCCGTGACGATCATGCCCTCGGCCGCGATGATCTCGGTGCCCGGGCCGATGACGATGTCCACGCCGGATTGCACGTCCGGGTTACCGGCCTTGCCGATCTTCGCGATGCGCGAGCCGCGCAGGCCGATGTCGGCCTTGACGATGCCGGCATGGTCCACGATGAGCGCGTTGGTGAGCACGCAGTCCACCGCCTCGTGCGCGCCGGGGCCGTTGACCTGCTGCGACTGGCCCATGCCGTCCCGAATGGTCTTGCCGCCGCCGAACTTCACCTCCTCGCCGTAGCGGGTGAAGTCATGCTCGACCTCGATGACGAGTTCGGTGTCGGCCAGGCGCACGCGGTCGCCGGTGGTGGGGCCGAACATCTCGGCATAGGCGCGTCGGGGAATGGTTGCCATGTGCTTGTCGTGTGTGAGTGGCCGGGCGCTCAGAGCGCGCCTTGCACCAGCCCTCTGAATCCATACACCTTGCGGTCCCCCGCGTAGTCCACCAGTTCGACCGTGCGCTGCTGCCCCGGCTCGAAGCGCACGGCAGTGCCCGACGCGATGTTCAGCCGCATGCCGCGCGCCGCAGCGCGATCGAAACGCAAGGCCGCATTGGTCTCGGCGAAGTGGTAGTGCGAGCCGACCTGGATCGGCCGGTCGCCGGTGTTCTCCACCACCAGCGTCACGGTGCGTCCGCCGTCGTTGAGAACGAGTTCACCGTCTTCGGTGAACAGCTCGCCGGGGATGAGGCCCGCCGTCACGCCAGTCACGCGAAAGGCCCGAGCAGCACCACGCCGAACAGCGCCAGCGCCGCGCCGCCCAGGCGCGGCAGCCAGGGCGCGCGGCGCGGCAGCCAGCGGCCGAGCCCGACGCCGGCCGCTTGCAGCAGCAGCGTGGCGGCCACCATGCCGGCCAGCGAGAAGGCCTGCATGGGCCCGGCGAGCTCCATGCCATGTGCAGCACCATGGAAGAGCGCGAACATGCCGGCCATGAGCGCCGCCGACCACGCCGGCATCCGCCAGCGCATCGCGACCAGCAAGCCGAGCACGAAGAGCGAGCAGGCGATCATCGGCTCGACGACCGTGACGGGCGCATTCATGACCCCGAGCATCGCGCCCACCACCATGAAGCTCGCGAAGACGATCGGTGCGAGCGCGGCGCGCTTGGCGGTCATGGCGCTCCACAGGCCGAGAGCCAGCATTGCGGCCCAATGGTCGATGCCGGTGAAGGGGTGCACGAAGCCCGCGGCCAGCGCAGACATCGCGTCGTGATGCGCGGCATGGTCGGTGCCGACGTGGGCCGCACACACGGCCGGGAAGGCACAGGCGAGGGCGATGACGGCAGGGCCGGCAAGGCGGATGGGATCGACGCGAAGCGATGCATGTCGCGAGATGTTCAAGCGCTGTCTCCTTGAGCTGGTTGGCCTTGAAGCCGTGTCACACGATCGGCTGGTGCACGGTGACCAGCTTGGTGCCATCGGGGAAGGTGGCTTCCATCTGGATCTCGGGAATCATCTCGGCGACGCCTTCCATCACGTCGGCGCGGGTGAGCACGGTCTTGCCGTCGCTCATGAGCTCGGCCACTGACTTGCCGTCGCGTGCGCCTTCCATGATGGCCGCGCTGATGAGGGCGACGGCCTCGGGGTAGTTGAGCTTGAGCCCGCGTGCGCGGCGCCGTTCGGCGAGCAATGCGGCTGTGAAGATCAGCAGCTTGTCCTTCTCGCGGGGCGTGAGTTCCATGGGGGCGCAAGTTAGCAGGAGGTGTGCCACTTTACTCGCTGCGCACGCAGCGGCGGCATGGGGCTTGCGGAAGAGTTCGCCACCATGGCCGCCGTCCCCTCCGCTGCGTCCGACAGCCCCCGCGTCGGACCCGCTTCGTCCACTTCGGTGCGCACCGAGGCGGTGCAGCGCGTCGTCAAGGTGCGTCGGGACTACAACGAGTGGGTCGCGCGCGAGACCATGGAGGACTACGCGCTGCGCTTCACGCCGCACAGCTTTCGCAAGTGGTCGGAGCTGCGGGTGGCCAACACCGCGTTCGGCGCCGCGTCCTTCCTGGTGCTCGAAGCGGTGGGCGCGACGCTGCTGGTGGAGTACGGCTTCGTCAATGCCTTCTGGGCGATCATCGCCACCGGCCTCGTCATCTTCCTCGCGGGCCTGCCCATCAGCCGCTATGCCGCGCGGCACGGCGTGGACATGGACCTGCTCACCCGAGGCGCGGGCTTCGGCTACATCGGCTCCACAGTCACCTCGCTGATCTACGCGAGCTTCACCTTCATCTTCTTCGCGCTCGAGGCAGCGGTGATGGCCTATGCGCTGGACCTCGCCTTCGACATCCCGCCCGCCTGGGGCTACCTGATCTGCGCGCTGGTGGTGGTGCCGCTGGTGACGCACGGCGTGACGGTGATCAGCCGGCTGCAGGTGTGGACGCAGCCGCTGTGGATCTTCCTGCTCGTCGTGCCCTATGTGTTCGTGTTCCAGAAGAACCCGGGCGTGCTGAAGGAGTTGGTCGGCTATGCGGGTGCGAACGGGCGTGGCGGACAGTTCAACGTGGCGATGTTCGGTGCGGCGATGACGGTGGGCATCGCGCTCATCACGCAGATGGGGGAGCAGGTGGACTACCTGCGCTTCATGCCGGCGCTCACGAAGAAGACCCGCGTGAAGTGGTGGGCGGGCGTCTTGATCGGCGGCCCGGGCTGGGTGGTGCCGGGCGTGCTGAAGATGCTGGGCGGCGCGCTGCTCGCCTACCTCGCGATCAGCCATGCCGTGCCGGTGGACCGCGCGGTGGACCCGAACCAGATGTACCTCGCGGCCTACGAGTACGTCTTTCCGCGCACCACCTGGGCCATCGCCGCGACCGCGCTGCTGGTGCTGGTGTCGCAGCTGAAGATCAATGTCACGAATGCGTATGCCGGGTCGCTCGCCTGGTCGAACTTCTTCGCGCGCCTCACGCACAGCCACCCGGGGCGGGTGGTGTGGGTCATCTTCAACACCGTCATCGCCTTGATGCTGATGGAGCTGAACGTGTTCTCGGCGCTCGGCCGGGTGCTCGGGCTGTACTCGAACATCGCGATCAGCTGGATGATGGCGGTGGTGGCCGACCTCGTGATCAACAAGCCGATGGGCTGGTCGCCGAAGGGCATCGAGTTCAAGCGGGCGCATCTGTACGACATCAACCCGGTGGGCGTGGGGGCGATGGGGCTGGCGTCGGCGGTGTCGATCGCGGCGTACCTCGGGTGGCTCGGCCCGATGGCGCAGGCGTTCTCGGCCTTGATTGCACTCGCGACGGCGTTTGTGGCGTCGCCGGTGATTGCCTGGTGGACGAAGGGGAAGTACTACCTCGCGCGGGACCCGGCTGCTGCAGCGCCGAATCAAGCAACGCCCGTGGATCCGGCTTCGCCGGTCCACCGGGCGGCGCCCCTTGGGGGCAGGAGCGAAGCGACTGGGGGGCTCACATCCTGCACCATCTGCGAACGCGAGTACGAACCCGACGACATGGCGTACTGCCCCGCCTACCTGGGCCACATCTGCTCGCTGTGCTGCTCGCTCGACGCCCGCTGCAACGACATGTGCAAGCCCGAAGCGAGCTGGTCGGCCCAGTGGCAGGCCGCGGCGCGCAAGCTGCTGCCAAGCGTGATGTGGCACAAGCTGGACACTGAGCTCGGCCGCTACCTGCTGTCGATGTGCGCCGTCGTGCCGCTGCTGGGCATGCTCTTCTACATGATCTACCAGCACGAGCTGCGGCAGATGCCCGAGCTGTCCGGCGGCGTGCGCGAAGCCCTGGCGCAAGGCATCGGCCTGGGCTTCATCAAGGTGTATGCGGCGCTCGTCGTCGTCACCGCCATCATCACGTGGTGGATCGTGCTCACGCACAAGAGCCGGCAGGTGGCGCAGGAAGAAAGCAACCGCCAGACGCAGGCACTCAACGAGCAGGCGATGGCGCTGCGCCGCGAGATCGAATCGCACCAGCGCACCGATGAAGCGCTGCAGCAGGCCAAGCGCACCGCCGACCTCGCCAACCAGGCCAAGAGCCGCTACATCTCGTCCATCAGCCACGAGCTGCGCACCCCGCTGAACAGCATCATCGGCTACGCGCAGCTGCTCGACGAGGACGACAGCGTGCCGCCGCATCGCAAGCAGGCGGTGAGCGTGATCCGCCGCGGGGGCGACCATTTGCTGTCGCTCATCGAAGGCACGCTGGACATCGCGCGCATCGAGGGCGGCAAGCTCACGCTGGACGTGAAGCCGATGCGCTTCCAGGAATGCGTGCAGCAGATCGTGCGCATGTTCGAGCTGCAAGCGGCGGGCAAGGGGCTCGCCTTCCGGCATGAGTTCAACGGCAGCATTCCTGAGGTCGTGCGCACCGACGAGAAGCGCATGCGGCAGGTGCTCATCAACGTGCTCGGCAACGCGGTCAAGTTCACGAGCGACGGGCAGGTGGTGTTCCGCCTGAGCTATGCGCGCGAGATGGCGGTGTTCGAGATCGAGGACACGGGGCCGGGTATCGCACGGCATGAAATCGACCAGGTCTTCGAGCCCTTCGCGCGCGGCAGTGCGGTGAGCAGCGCGGCGGGTGGCGGCACGGGACTCGGCCTCACGATCAGCAAGATGCTCACCGACCTGATGGGTGGCGAGATGACGGTGCACAGCAAGGTGGCATCGGCCGACGACGCTGCATCGGGCACGCTGTTCCGCATCCGCCTCTTCCTGCCCGAGGTGCGTGCCGCGGTGGCCGAGCGCGAGCTGCCGCGGGTCACGCGCATCGGCTATGCCGGCCCGCGCCGCATGGTGCTGGTGGTGGACAACGAGGAGATCGATCGCGACCTTCTCGTCAACGTGCTGGCGCCGCTCGGCTTCGACGTGCGGCGTGCGGCGTCTGGCTTGGAATGCATGGACATGCTGCGCAGCATCCAGCCCGATGCGATCCTCATGGACCTTGCGATGCCGGGAATCGACGGGTGGGAAACCATCCGTCGCCTGCGCGCCGAAGGCTTGAGCCACGCACCGGTGGCCATCGTGTCCGCCAATGCCTTCGACCGCGGGCTGGACAACGACGTCGGCATCGTGCCCGGTGACTTCGTCCTCAAGCCGGTGCGCAAGAGCGAGCTGCTCGCTTGGCTCGGGCGTGCGCTCGCGCTCGAGTGGCTCAATGCGCCGGCGGCGGCGTTGCCGGTTGCGCAGGCGCCTCCACTGCCAGCAGCGTTCGTCTATCCAAGCGAGACACGCCTGCAAGCGCTGCATGACACCGTCCAGCTCGGCTATCTGCGCGGCATCGTGCGCCTGCTCGACGAGATCGAAGCCGAGTCGCCTGAATGCACGAGCTTCGTCGCCCACCTGCGCGAGCTGGCGCGGCAATTCCAACTCGACGCCATGACCGGCGTTCTCCGAAAGGCACGCGATGCACGCATTGCTGAATGACCCGGCATCCGGGTCGCGGCTGCCCGGCCGCGACGACATGGACCGTCCGACCGCGGACATCGTGCTCATCGTGGACGACGTGCCCGACAACCTCTCGCTGCTGCACGACGCGCTCGACGAGGCGGGCTACGCCGTGCTCGTGGCCACCAGCGGCGAGGCCGCGCTGCTGCGCGCATCGCAGGCCTTGCCCGACATCGTGCTGCTCGATGCCGTGATGCCTGGCATGGACGGCTTCGAGGTGGCGCGGCGATTGAAGTCGCAGCCGGACACAGCGCACATCCCCATCGTCTTCATGACCGGGCTCACCGAGACCGAGCATGTCGTGGCCGCCTTCCAGGCCGGCGGCGTCGACTATGTGACCAAGCCCATCCGCCCTCGGGAAGTCATCGCGCGCATCGCCGTCCACATGCAGGGCGCCCGCCAGGCACGCCAGGCCCGCAATGCGCTCGATGCCTTCGGCCACGCGACCATGGCGATCCATATTGGCAGCGGCCGCGCGGTGTGGCAGACGCCGCTTGCGCGCAAGCTGCTGCAGTCCTACTTCGGGGCGATGGATGGCGGCGCCGCTTCAACCGAAGTGCCGCCGCAACTGCTGAACTGGCTGCAGGCACAGTCCGTGCTCGCAGCGCAAGGCCAGGCGCCCAAGCCCCTCGCGCTCGTCAACGGCTCCCGCCAACTGGTGCTCAACCTGCAGGAGCGCACGAGCGATGAGGATTGGATGATCGTCATGCGCGAGGTGTCGGACACGGCCGTGGTCGAAGCCATGATGCAGTCCTTTCGCCTCACGCTGCGCGAGGCCGAGGTGCTGTACTGGGTGGTCAAAGGCAAGACCAACCGCGACATCGGCGACATCCTCGGCTCCAGCCCCGCGACGGTGAAGAAGCACCTCGAGCACGTCTACGAGAAGCTTGGCGTGGAGACGCGCACGGCGGCGGCGAATCTCGCGATGAGCAAGGTGGGGGAACTGGCGCGGCGGTGATCGCACTGTCTTGCCTGGCCCCGCGATCGAGGGGCGAAGTGCCTTGCTGATCCTTGGATAATTCCCTCTTCTCCAGGGGGACTCATGACTATTGGCAAAACGCGGCGCAAGTCCGCGACGATCCTCGGCTGTGCAATCGCCTTTGCTCTCAGTATCGCAAGTGGCTCTTGCCTTGCAGACGACTACGACGATGGCGCCGAGGCCTACGAAGCTGGAGACTTTCCACAGGCTGCCCAATCGTTGACGGTATCGGCCGAGCATGGCGATGCTAGGGCGCATCTTCTCCTGGGCTACATGCATTCCCGCGGAGAAGGCGTCGAGCGCCACGAAGAGAAGGCGTTCGCACACTATTTCGTGGCGGCCGGCATGGGACTGCCTTTGGCACAGTTCTACGTCGGCAATCGGTACATGGCCGGGCTGGGTGTCGTCCAGGACGCGCCCTCCGGCCTCGTCTGGTTGCGAAAGGCGGCGGCATCCGGGCGGGTGGAGGCCATGGTTGCACTTGCCGATGCATGTCTGGACGGTTCCGTGGTGAAGCGGGACGTGCCGCAGGCCCTGCAGTGGTACCTGAAGGCCGCGGAGAGCGGCAACGAAGACGCCCAACTCCAGCTGGGCATGCTGTACCTCGGTTCAGACGATGTGCCCGAGGATGCCGCACTCGCGGCGAAGTACCTGCGTCAGGCCGCTGAGCAGGGCGTCGCCCACGCGCAATATCTTCTCGGACTCATGCACAGCGACGGCGAAGGCGTGCCGCTGGACCAGGCGCAGGCCGCAGCCTGGTTCCAGTTGGCCGCTGAGCGCGATCATCCGAAGGCGCAACATCGACTCGGTCTCGCCTACAAGTTTGGGGTCGGCGTTCCGAAGGACATGGCCAAGGCCGAACTGTGGCTTTCGAACGCAGCGAAGCAAGGACACGCCGGCGCGCAGAACAACCTCGCCGCGCTCTACGACGCTCGCACGGATTCGCCCAAGGATCGCGTCAAGGCTCTGACCCTGTGGCGGCAGTCGGCCGAGCAAGGCTATGCCATGGCGCAGTACAACCTTGCGAGCAAGTACGCCAGCGGCGATCTTGTCGATCGAGATCCTTCGAAGGCGGTGCAGCTGTTTCGGCTGGCCGCCGAGCAGGGCTACGACCAAGCGCAATTCGAGCTGGGTGCCGCATACGAAACGGGCCTGGGCGTCGCCACGGACAAGAAGGCCGCCTTCGACTGGTACATGAAGGCGGCCAAGAGCGGCCTGGCTGCGGGTCAGTACGCCGTCGGCGTGTACTACAAGTTCGGGCAGGTGGGTGCCAAGGATGAGGCACTGGCGCAGCAGTGGTTGCAGAAGGCGGCCGAGCAGGATCATGTCCGGGCCCAGCTCCAGTTGATCGAGATGGAGTCCAAGAAGCCCAAGCCTGACCAAAAGCAGCTGATGGCGTGGCTGCGGAAGCTGTCCGAACAAGGCATCACGCGTGCGCAGGCTGGCCTGGGAATGTTGCTCATGGCCACCGAGGGAAAGTCCTCGTTGGTCGAGTCCTACAGCTTGCTCCTCTTGGCCGAACGTGGCCCGACCGGGCGACCCGAGGCCATGGCGATGCGGCGGGCAATCGAAGCCGGCATGTCCGCCGAGCAGAAGGAAGAAGGTGTGCGGCGCGCCGATGCGTGGGCGCTGGCGCACAAGGAGGTGGTGCCTCAGGAAACGGATTCGTCGGACCTGGTGCTTCTGCGTGCCCAGGGATGGTTCGACCTCAAGGAGTATCAGCACGCCATCGAAGATTGCACGAGCGTGCTTCGTGACGAGCCTGGCAATTCGGAGGCCTATCACTTGCGAGCGAGGGCGCGCGAGAGTTCAGATGATGACGACGGTGCCATCGCTGACTACACCCGCGCCATCGATATTCCGCCACCGGGCTCGGGCTCGCTCAACAACCGCGGTCGGTTGTACATGGTCAAGGGCGAGCTGGACAAGGCAATGGCGGACTTCGAAGCGGCGCTTGTCGCGCAGCCAGATGCCGCTGCGCCACTTGAGAACAAGGTCCGGGTGCTCGGACAGCGAGGGGAGTTCGAACGCGCTGTTGCCGTGCTGGATCAGGCCTTGTTGAAGGCTCCTCGCGCACCGAGCCTGGTCAGCAGGCGCGGCAAGATGCGGCTGAGGATGAATGACTGGGATGGCGCTGGCGCTGACTTCGACTACTGGATCAAGCTCAGTCCCGACGATGAAGAGGCGCACTACTACCGGGGCGAGGTCTGGCTGCGCAAAGGTGACAAGGCACGTGCTGCAGCCAGCTACGACGAAGCCATCCGTCTGCAACCCGAATACGCGAGGGCGCACTTCAGGCGAGCCGCCCTTCGAATGTGGGAGGGCGATGGTCCCGCCGGGCGAGACGAACTCAAGGGGGCTGCCGACATTTTCGCGATGCGCTCGAAGACCAGGATGTCCGGCGTGTCCCTGTACTTTGCGGGCCAGTTTGCCGCAAGCGCAGAACACCTGGACAACGTCGTCAAGAAGGATCCATCGTCGTCATACGATCAGCTGTGGCTGTTCCTCGCCACTGCCCGATCAGGGAACCCCGACGCCGCGAGGGCTCGCTTGCGCGAAGCCAGGGCCTTGCTGCCGAAGGATCAGTGGCCGGCAGCAGTGATCGACTTCTATCTGGGATCCATCGATGCAAAGGCGGCGCTAGACGCTTCGAGTGCCGCGGACCGTCGCAAGACTCTCGAGCAGTCGTGCGAGGCAGCGGTGTACGTCGCCGAGCACTACTTGATTCATGACGAAGCCTCGGCGGCCCTGCCGTTGATTTCTTCTGCGTTTAGCTCCTGTCCGCAGGACTACGTGGAATACGACGCCGCGATCGCTGAGATGGCGCGTATTCAAGGGGCTCTTCGAACAGGTGGCACTCCTCCGCAGGCCGCAAAGGGTCCGTAACCCGTTCCATCGATTGTGAGGTCACTGCCCGACGATCGAATCGATCTCGACTTTCAATGCGTTGGTTCCGATGGCAATGGAGGGGGTCAGCCCCTGCAAGTCGCCACTTTGCGGCATCGCATTCCCGCTCTTGGACACCCGAGCGCCGACGATGATCTTGCTCGCGCCGGACAGCTTGGCGGCCGGTGACATCGCCATGCTGTCGTCCAGCTTGAACTCGAAGGGCAGGTCCTTCACCTGCTTGCGGATGATCGCCAGCGGCATGCGCGGGCCTTCTGCGGCGCGGGCGAAGACGAAGACGGTGTCGTCGGGCGACACGCGGCCCTTGAGCTTGTCGGACAGACTGACGGTGCCGCTGACCTGGGCGGTGGCCGCGTTGTTGGCAGCCGGCGTAGACGCTTCGCCCGCTGTGCTTGCATTCGCAGTCGTGCTGGCTGGGGCCGCTGGCATGCCCGCCATCTGCCGCGCTTCGGCGATGCTGTCGCGGACCTGCTGGGCCATCGGGCTGTCGGGCGGCTCGACCTTGGCCAGCTGTTCCCAGTAGTCGACCGCGAGCTTGTAGTCCTTGCGGCCGAAGGCGGCAGTGCCGGCCAGCGCCAGGGCCTTCGGATGCTTCGGGTTGGCCTTGAGCGCGCGCTCGATGAGTGCGCGCGGCTCGCCTTCGAGGTCCTTGTTGTTGTTCAGCGCGACGGCCACCGCATAGTCCGACAGCAAGGTGGGATCGGTGGGACGCAGCTTCTCAGCCTGCTTGAACGCATCGACCGATTGCTGCTGCTTGCCGAGCGCGGCGTAGGTGCGCGCGAGCATCTGCCAGCCGTCTGCATCGTCGGGGTTGGACTTCAAGCGATCGACGAGGCGATTGACCATCGTCTCGATCTTTGCCATGGCTTCGGCGCGCGAGGCGGCTGCAGCGGGGCTTTCCGCCGCATCGCCGCCCTCTGCGCCGCGGTTCGACGAGCCGGGCCCAAGCGCGAGGCGGTCGGGTGCGCCGACCAAGGCGTAGCCGCCGGTGGCGATCACGGCCACGAATATGGCGATCAGCGCGACGAGGCTGGTCGACCCACCGGTGGCTGCCGATGCCTGCGAAGACTCTGATGACGAAACCACAGCCTTGCCGCGCCACCACAGCGTGCGCGTGAGCAGCACCACGGCAGCGACGCACAGGAGCGCCGCCACCAACACGAAAACCGTCATGGACGTACCTCTGCCTCTTGTTCAGCGCCGTCCAGTTCGTCAGGCTCGAAGCGGTCGTCGCTCATGCGGGTGCGACGACGCAGGATCACGATGAGGCCGATGAGGCCCCCCACCAGCAGCACGCCGGGCCCGAACCACAGGAACCAGGTGGTGGCCTTCACGGGCGGGCGGTACAGCACGAAATCGCCGTAGCGGTCGGTCATGTACTGCAGCACCTGCTGGTTGGTCTGGCCCTTCTGCAGCATCTCGCGGATCTGCTGGCGCAAATCGATGGCGAGGTCGGCATGCGAATCGGCGATGGTCTGGTTCTGGCAGACGAGGCAGCGCAGCTCGGTCGCGATGGCCATCATGCGGGCTTCAAGGGCGGGGTCGGCCGAGGCCGGGGCGGCGTCTTTGCCGAGCGCGCCGCTGGCGATGAGCGCCGCGAGTATCAGCGTGATCAGCTTATGCATTGAGTTCCTTGAGGAGCGGGCTGATGCGCTTGTCGATCACCTCCGGCGTCAGCGGCCCGATGTGCTTCATGCGGATCACGCCGCGCTTGTCGATGACGAAGGTCTCGGGCACGCCGTACACGCCGAAGTCGATACCCACGCGGCCGTTCTGGTCGAAGATGGACAGGTCGTAGGGATTGCCGAACTGCTGCAGCCAGCCCATGCCGTCGGCGCGCTGGTCCTTGTAGTTCAGGCCGATGATGGGCACGGCCTTGCTCTTCGAGTACGCCACCAGCAGCGGATGCTCTTCGCGGCAGGCCACGCACCACGACGCCCAGACGTTCAGCATCCACACCTTGCCCAGCATGTCATCGCGGCGCACCGTGGTGCTGGGGTCATCCAGCCGCGTCAGCGCAAAGGAGGGCGCGGGCTTGTTGATCAGCGGCGAAGGCACCTCGTGCGGGTCGAGCCGCAGGCCGCGCCACAGGAAGAACACGAGCAGGGCGAAGAGCCCCAGCGGAATGATGAATCGCAGGCTCTTCATGCCTGGGCTCCCGATGCAAGGGTGGATGCGTTTTCCTGTCTTTGCTTCACGCGGTAGCGGCGGTCGCTCGCGGCCAGCGCGCCGCCCAGCGCCATGAGCAGGCAGCCGCCCCAGATCCAGTCGACGAAGGGCTTCACGTAGACACGCACGATCCACGCGCCGCCTTCCACGGGCTCGCCCAGCGAGACGTAGAGGTCGCGCGTGAAGCCGGGGTCGATGGCGGCCTCGGTCATGGGGTTGCGCTGCACGCGGTAGATGCGCTTCTCGGGGTGCAGCTCTTCCACCTTCTTGCCGTTGCGGCTGACTTCCACCAGGCCGCGCACGGCGTCGTAGTTGGGGCCGTCGACGTTCTTCAAACCCGCGAAGAAGAAGGTGTAGCCCGCCACTTCGGTGCTGTCGCCGATGGCCATCTTCACGTCGCGCTCGACCTCGTAGGTGTTGACCATGCTCACGCCGAAAGCGAACGCGGCCACGCCCAGGTGCGCGACGAACATGCCGAGCATCGCGCGCGGCAGCAGCGCGAAACGCGCGAGGATGCCGCCCTTGATGCCGCCGCTCGGGCGCACGCGTTCCCAGATGTCGGTGGCGATGGACGCGACGATCCAATACGCCATGAGGAAGCCCATCGTCGCGCCGGCAGTCACATGGCCCATCAGCCAGCCGGTGAGGAGCGCGGCGACGACCGTGGCACCAAAAGCCCAGCGCAGGCGCTTCGCAAGGTCAGGCAGCTCTGCCTGCTTCCAGCGCGCGAGCGGGCCGATGCCCACGAGGAACACCACCGGCACCATCAGCGGCACGAACACGGTGGCGAAGTAGGGCGGGCCGACCGAGATCTTGCCCATGTCCATCGCGTCGAGCGCGAGTGGGTAGAGGGTGCCCAGCAGCACCGACAGCATCGCCACCACGAAGAGCACGTTGTTCATCAGCAGCACGGTCTCGCGCGAGACGAGGCCAAAGCGTGAACCGAGCCCGACCGAGGGCGCACGCCATGCGTAGAGCAGCAGCGAGCCGCCGATCACCACGACGAGGAAGGCGAGGATGAACAGGCCGCGGCGCGGGTCGGTCGCAAACGCGTGGACCGACGACAGCACGCCCGAGCGGACGAGGAAGGTGCCCAGCAGCGAGAGCGAGAAGGCGATGATCGCGAGCAGCACGGTCCACGACTTGAAGGCACCGCGCTTCTCGGTGACGGCCAGCGAGTGGATCAGCGCCGTGCCTGCGAGCCAAGGCATGAAGGACGCGTTTTCCACCGGGTCCCAGAACCACCAGCCGCCCCAGCCCAGCACGTAGTAGGCCCACATCGAGCCCAGCATGATGCCCACGGTGAGGAAGCACCAGGCGGCGGTGGTCCACGGCCGCGTCCAGCGCGCCCAGGTGGCGTCGAGGTTGCCGCCCAGAAGCGCCGCCACGGCGAACGAGAAGGCCACCGAGAAGCCGACGTAGCCCATGTAGAGCATGGGCGGGTGCACCACCATGCCCGGGTCCTGCAGCAGCGGGTTCAGGTCATTGCCGTCCATGGGCACGGGGAACAGGCGCTCGAAGGGGTTGGACGTGGTGAGCATGAACAACAGGAAGCCCGCGCCGATCAGGCCCATCACGCCCAGGATGCGAGCCACCACCGGCGCCGGCAGGTGCCGGCTGAACTGGCTCACCGCCAGCATCCACACGCACAGCATCATCAGCCACAGCAGCAGCGAGCCTTCATGGCCGCCCCACACGCCCGCGATGCGGTACTGCAAAGGCAGTGCGCTGTTGGAGTTGGTCGCGACGTACAGCACCGAGAAGTCGTTGCGCACGAAGCTCGCAGCCAGGCAGACGAAGGCGAAGCCCACGAGCAGGAAGAGCGTCTGCGCGGCGGGCCGTGCGAGCGAGGTCCACTGCGGCTTGCCCTGCGCCGCGCCGATGATGGGCAGCGTGCCGAGGATGGCCGCCACGGCCAGCGCCAGCAGCAGCGAGAGTTGTCCGAGCTCGGGAATCACTTGCCGGCCTCCTTCATGACGGTGCCGGACATCTTCATGGGCTGCTGGCCGGCGCGCTTGAGCGCTTCGCCGGCTTCGGGCGGCATATAGTTCTCATCGTGCTTGGCGAGCACTTCGCGCGCGACGAACACGCCGTCGGTGCCGACCTGGCCTTGCGCCACGACGCCCTTGCCCTCCTTGAAGAGGTCGGGAAGGATGCCCTGGTAGCGCACGGGAATCGTCTTCACCGTGTCGGTGACGAGAAAGCTCACCGTGACGCCATCGCGCTTGAGGCTGCCTTGCTCGACGAGCCCGCCGAGCCGGAAAGTGCGGCCCACCGGCGCCTCTTTCGACGCCACCTGGGAGGGCGAATAGAAGAACACGAGGTTGCTCTGGAAGGCGTTGAGCACGAGGGCGGTGGCCACGCCGACAGCGGCCACGATGCCGCCGATGATGGCGAGGCGTTTCTGGCGGGGTTTCATGAGTCGTTGTCCTGGGTTTCGGATGCTTCGACGGCTTGCGAGGCGGCGCGTTCCCTGCGGCGTGCAACGAACCAGGGTTCGGCCAGCATCAGCACGGCGCTGACGGCGTAGGCGCCCCACACGTACAGCCCGTAGCCGCCCATGTCGAAGAACTCGGAGGCACTGTGCCAGTTCATGCGTGGCGCTCCTTGCGCGAGATCAGCTGCTGCACCCAATCGGCATGCGATTCGCGCTCGATGACGATGGCCCGCGCCCGCATGAACACCACCGCGAAGGCGTAGGCCCAGAAGGCGAAGGTCATGATGAGCATGGCGGTGAGCATGGTGTGGGCCATCTTGGGCGCGGCCGTCATGCTGATGGTGGCGCCCTGGTGGAGCGTGTTCCACCAGCGCACCGAGAAATAGATGATGGGCACGTTGACCGCTCCGATGATGGCCAAGAGCGCACCGGCCTTGTCGGCGCGTCGCACGTCGTCGATGGCCTCGGTGAGCGCGATGTAGCCCACGTACAGGAAGAGCAGGATCAGCTCGGACGTGAGCCGCGCGTCCCACACCCACCAGGCCCCCCAGGCCGGTTTGCCCCAGAAGGCGCCGGTCCACAGCGCGATGAAGGTGAAGAGGGCGCCGGTGGGCGCGAGCGCATGCGAGAGCATCGACGCCATGCGGGCGTTGAAGGCCCAGCCGATGGCGGCCCAGAAGGCCATGGCCAGGTAGATCACCATCGACATCCAGGCGGCAGGGACGTGGATGAAGATGATTCGGTAGGACTCGCCCTGCTGCGCATCGGTTGGGGCGACGAAGAAGCCGATGTAGAGCCCGGCGATGCTCAGCACGATGGTCGCGGCCCACAGCCACGGGATGAGCGCGCCGGCCAGCCCGTAGAAGCGCGAAGGCGCGGCGAAGGTGAAGAACCGCAGGGGCGCTGCGTTGGCAGTGGATGCTGGGGCGGTCATGGGTCTGCTCATTCAGCGGATCATTCTGCGGAAATGCGCAAGGCCGCGGCCGCAGCGGGCGGCGCGGTCAGCGCGGTGAAGATCAGCAAGGCGCCAAGTATCGAATAGTGCGCCATGCTCGATTGCCCGGCCTCGACAGCACCCACGGCGCCCGTGCCGAAGATGAGGGCGGGAATCGACAGCGGCAACACGAGAAGAATGATCAACACGCCCGCGCTGCGCAAGCCCAGCGTGAGGGCGGCCCCTACCGCGCCCAGCAGGCTGAGCGTGGGCGTGCCCAGCAGCAGCGAGACGGTCAGCGCGGCGATCGACGCGGGGTGCATGTCGAACAGCAGGCCGAAGAGCGGCGCGGCGACGGTCAGCGGCAATCCGGTGAGCGTCCAGTGCGCGGCCGACTTGGCGACGGCCACCACCACCGCGCTTTCGCCGGTGAGCAGCATCTGCTCGAGCGAGCCGTCGGCATGGTCTTGCGCGAAAAGGCTGGTGAGCGACAGCATGGCCGCCAGCAGCGCGCAGACCCAGACGACGCCCGGCGCGATGAGCCTCAGCGTGTCGTGTTCCGGGCCCACGCCCAGCGGGAAGAGGCTGACTGCCACCACGAAGAACACCACCGGCAGCAAGGCCTCGATGCGCCGGCGCATCGCGAGCCGGATGTCGCGCAGGAAGAGGGCGAGGAAGAGCGATCGCATGCGGGCGTCAGCGGCTCGGCGCGTAGGCGTCGAGGTCGATCTCGACGGGCGCGAGGCGGGCGCTGTCCAGCGGCAGGTGGCTGGTCAGCAGCACGCTGCCGCCGCGGGCGACGTGGCCTTCGAGCAGGTCGTTCAGCCGGGCGATGCCGTCCACGTCCAGCGCATCGAAAGGCTCGTCCAGCACCCACAGCGACGGGCCGGGCTCCACCGCCAGGCGCGCCAGCGCGACGCGTCGGCGCTGGCCTTGCGACAAGGTGCGCACGAAGGCGTTGCGGCGGGTGCCCATCTCGAGCCGGGCGAGTGCTGCGTGGGCGATGGCGGCGTCGCTCGGGCGGCCGTGGATGCGCAGCAGGAACTGCAGCGCCTCGGTCACGGTGAGGTCGTCCTTGAGTGCGTTGGCGTGGCCGATGAAAACGAGCCGGTCTCGGAAGTCGCTGGAGCGGCGCACGGGTGCGCCGTCGGCCGTCACCTCGCCATGCTCGGGCGTCGACAGCCCCGCGGCCAGGCGCAGCAGGCTCGTCTTGCCGCGGCCGTTGTGCCCACGCAGCCAGACGATGCGCCCGGGCGGCAGTTCGAGGTTCAGGTCCTGGAAGAGAAGCCGCGTGCCGCGCCGGCAGGCCAGCGAGGCGGCGTGGAGATGCGGTGCGGCGGTGGCGACTGGAGAGGTGGACAAAAGCAGGCGGTGGACAAGCGAAACGGCGATTGTCGTTGCAAGCGACGGGCCACAAGCATAGGGATGTCGCCGGAGGCTGATGTGGGTCATCGGAAGGGGGAGCCGTCGTCCCGGCACGTGGCGGGGTGACGGCTGCTTCCTGGCGTCGCTTCCGAGGAGATTTGGGATCGATTTCCCAAAGGCGCCAAACCCCTGTCACGAACCCAAACACACCCGCTGTTACAAATGACGCAACTGCATGCGGCGCAGCACAAAAACCGTCACCCGGACGAGCGTTACACATTGCAAGTGATGTCTGGACTGCCAACTATTGACGCCTTTCCCAGCCGGCGAGCAACGAACATGCGTCAACCGGCCCGGCACGTGAACTGCGTGTTGGTTGCCAGGGGTTCCATGCGTCCGCCAAGACGGGCCATGCGGGAGAACCCCGAGAGCACGGGCAGTACACCAACCGTCAGACCACCAACATTCGGGGGACTCCTTCGTCATGATCGGCACCGCCAAGGCCACGAGGTTCGGCACGCGCGTCTACGGCACCGGCCGTTCGCGCACTGCTGCATCCGCCGCCCATGGTGACTGGTTCAGCCGCGAGGAAGCGATCATGGGCACCGCCATCAAGGTGGAGCTCTGGGCCACGAGCCGCGACGAAGGCGAGGCCGCGATCGATGCGGTGATGGCCGAGATGCACCGCATCGATGCCGCGATGAGCCCGCACAAGCCCGACTCCGAGCTCTCGCGCATCAACCGCGAGGCTGGCTCCAGAGCCGTGCCGCTCACCGACGAGATGTACCGCCTCGTCGAGCGCTCCATCGAGTTCTCCAACCTGTCCGCCGGCGCCTTCGACATCACGTATGCGAGCGTCGGCCAGCTCTACGACTATCGGGCGGGCGTCGCCCCGAGCGACGATGACATCGCCGTCGCCCGCCAGGCCATCGGTTACCGGCAACTGCAGTTGGACCCGCGCGAGCGCAGCTTGCGTTTCGGCCGTGAAGGCATGCGCATCGACCTCGGCGGCTTCGCCAAGGGCCATGTGGTGGACACGAGCACGGCCATCCTCAGGCGCCGCGGCATCCGCCATGCCTTCGTGAGCGCGGGCGGCGACAGCCGCGTCGTCGGCGACCGCCGCGGACGTCCCTGGACCATCGGCATCCGCGACCCGCGCCGCGAAGACGGCGTGGTCGCGGTGCTGCCCCTTGAAGACGTCGCCATCTCCACCTCCGGCGACTACGAACGCTTCTTCGAGAAGAACGGCGTTCGCTGCCACCACCTGATCGACCCGCGCACCGGCCGTTCGCCGGCCAGCGTCCACAGCGTGACCATCCTCGCGGAAGACGGCCTCACCACCGAGGCGCTGTCCAAGTCGGTGTTCGTGCTGGGCGTGACCCAAGGAATGCAACTCGTGGAATCGCTGCCCGGCGTGGACGCCGTGGTCATCGATGCCGCGGGACAACTTCATTACTCGACCGGGTTGCAGGGCGCTCGCCCTCAAACCAGGCAATAACCACAAGTCGCTCGTTCACGGGAACTCGACAGGAGCACACATGAAACATCTCGGAGGATTGGGCGCGCTCGCGCTCTTGATGGCTGCCACGACCGCGGGCCTCGTCGCCTGCGGCGCCGGCAGCAACGGCACGGATGCGGCCACGGTCACGGTGCAGGGCGATGTGCCCATTGCCTACGTGATGCGCGCCAACACGATCAGCATGAACCCGACCAACGGCGCGCCCTCGGCCGCCGGCGGCGACCTGCTGATCCGCGAGAAGTCTTCGCCCACCGCACCCGAGCACAACATCACCGCGTCGATCACGCAGGGCAAGGGCGATGCGTCCGACCCCGAGGTGTCCTACGACGGCAAGAAGATCATCTTCTCGATGAAGTGCCCGGCGTCCAACACCTCCACGATCGACGGCGGCCCTGCCTGCACGGGCCACTGGAACATCTGGGAATACGACATGACGAAGGGCGGCCTGACCGGCGGCACCTTCAAGCGGCTCACGAGCTCCGCCAACGACGACGACGTCGACCCGGCCTACCTGCCGGCCGGCCGCGGCTTCGTGTTCAGCTCCAACCGCCAGACCAAGTCGCACATCAACCAGGCACTGGGCCAAAGCTACTACGCGCTCGACGAGTACGAGCGCGAGCGCGTGTTCAACCTGCACACGATGGACGCCGAGGGCAAGAACATCACGCAGATCTCGTTCAACCAGAGCCACGACCGCAACCCGGTGGTGCGCCCGAACGGCGACATCATGTTCTCGCGCTGGGACCACGTCGGCGGCCGCAACCACTTCAAGGTGTTCCGCGCCAAGCCCGACGGCACCGACATGTTCGTGCTGTACGGCGCGCACAGCGACGGCAACAGCTTCCTGCACCCGCGGGACATGGACCCCAAGGGCAAGTACAACGGCTACCTCACCTCCGACCTGATGCCGCTGTCACGCACGCATGAAGGCGGCGCGCTCGTCTTCGTCGACGCGGCCAACTTCTCCGAGCAGGACCGCCCGATCAACCCGAAGGTCACGGCCACGAGCGGCCAGCAGCAGGTGACGGCCAAGGCGCTGAGCATTGGCGGCGGGCTGTCGCAGTACGGCCGCATCACCACCCCGTACCCGCTGTGGGACGGCACCGATCGCGTGCTCGTCGCCTACAAGCCCTGCGAGGTGACCAAGGACGGCGTCGAGACGCTGTGCGCCAATGTGCCGGCCGCCGACCTCGCCCGCCTGACCGAGATGGAGCGCACGGATGCGGAAATCGCCGCCGACACGCTCAAGGACAACGTCCGCCCGAACTACGCGATCCACATGTTCGACCCGGCCACGCAGGAGATGCGCATCGTCGCCGCGCCCCCGGCCGGCTTCATGTACACCGACCCGGTGGCCATCATGGAGCGACCCGAGCCGAACGTGGTCGACCCCATCAGCCTGGACCCGGCGCTGGCCGCGGCCAACATGGGCCTGCTCGAAGTGCGCAGCGTCTATGACACCGACGAACTCGGCCGCATGGGCGACAACGTGCTCACCGCCGCCGACCTGCCGGCCGGCTGCACCACCGCCATCGCCAAGACCACGCCGACCGATCCGAACGACACGCGTGCGCAAGTCGCCGACATCGCCAAGATCAAGGACCCGGCGGACAAGGCCTACGGCTGCGCGCCGGCACGCTTCATCCGCGCGGTGCGCGCCGTGCCGCCGGTGCAGAGCTCCATGGGCCTGCGCAGCGCCATCGGCGAAACCGACTTCGAGATGCAGCAGGTGCTGGGCTACGCACCGATCGAGCCGGACGGTTCGTTCAAGCTGCAGGTGCCGGCTGACACTCCGATCGCGCTTGCGGTCGTCGATTCGCAAGGCCGCGCCTTCCAGACGCACACCAACTGGATTCAAGTGCGCCCGGGCGAGCGCCGCACCTGCGACGGCTGCCACAGCCCGCGCCGCGGCGGCGCGCTGAACTCGGGCAACGTCGCCAACAGCGTGCCCGCGGGCGCGATGGATGCGCTCAACGCTGCCCACCAGTCTGGCGAGACCATGGCCGGCACCCGCACGCGCCTGAATCCGGCGCTGCTGGCGCTGTCGCCGGAAATGATCTACGACGACGTCTGGGCCGACACCACCAAGACCGGCGTCGCCAAGCGCGCATCGATCGAGATGCGCTACAAGGGCAACACCGATTCGACGCAAGACTTGCAGACGGCCGTGCCGGTGAACGGCGTCATCAACTACCCCGAGCACATCGCGCCCCTGTGGACGGTGAGCCGCGGCGCCGCCGGCGTCAACACCTGCACCAACTGCCACAGCGACCCGGCCAAGCTGGACCTCTCGTCCTCCATGTCGGGCACCGGCCGCCTCGCGTCCTATGAACGCCTGATGGTGGGTGACCCGGTGATCGATTCAGCGACCGGCCTGCCCAAGACGCACATCGAGGAAGGCGTGCCGGTCATCGACCGCCAGCCGGCGCTCGTGAGCACCATGGCCAGCGAAGGCAATGCCGACGGCCTCGCGCGCCAAAGCCGCCTCGTGGAAATCCTCTGGGGCCAGACGCTCAAGGCCGGCGCCGACGCATCCACGACTTACCCTGCGCCCCCTGGCACCGCGCCCGACCATTCGAAGCTGCTCAACGCGGCCGAGAAGCGGCTCGTCGCGGAGTGGATAGACACCGGCGGCAAGTACTACAACGACCCGTTCAACGGCGCGAGCGGCGTGCGCATGGTCAACCCGCTGAGCCAGGCCACCTTTGAGTCGACGGTGTACCCGATCATCAAGAACACCTGCGCGACCAGCTGCCACCAGGCGATCGGCAGCGACGGGAAGACGACGGGCACCACCTTCCGCCAGAACCGCTACGTGCTGACGGGCGACGTCGAGGGTGACTTGAACGTCACGCTCACGATGATCTCGGACGTCTGCAAGCCGGCGCAGAGCTTCCTGCTGAAGCGGCCGTCTACCATCCCGCACCCGGCGGGCGCCGCCTCGCAGGCGCAGGCCGTCCTTCCGGTGGGCAGTACCAACTACAACACCATCCTTGCCTGGATCCAGGCAGGCTGCTGACGACTCACAAGAACGATGAAGAAGTACGAGCCGATTTCACGACGTACCGGACGCTCCCGCCACCTGGCCGCTGCCTGCGGCCTGGCGGTGGCCGCAGCCTTCGGGCTTGCCAGCTGCGGCGGCGGGGGCAACCCGCTGGGCAATCCGGACACCATCCAGAACCCGCCGGGACAAGGCGGGCAGAAGCTGTCCTTCATCTACTTCCAGAAGTGCATCAACCCGATCTTCCTGGCGCAGCTGCAGACCAACATCAACGGCACCATCGCCAACAACACCTGCGCCGGATCGGGCTGCCATGACACCGTGACCGGCACCGGCGGCGCGTTCCGCATCGTCCAGGGCGCGCAGCCGGTGGACCTGGCCGACCCGGCCAACACGCCCGACGTCGTTCGCGTGAGCGACATGTACAAGAACTTCTACTCCGCCCAGGGCGAGGTGGTGAACGGCTCGCTCACGCAAAGCCGCCTGCTCGCCAAGCCGCAGCTGCTCAACGTGCTGCACGGCGGCGGCCTCATCTTCACGAGCGCGAGCGACCCGAACGTGAAACTGCTGTCGTACTGGATCACTCACCCCGTGCCGACCGGGCAGGACGAGTTCAGCAGCGCGGCCAACGTGATGTTCACGCCACCCGACGCCGCCACCGGTAGCTGCAACACGCAATAGTCGCCAAGAGTCCCTGCTAGCCCCCAATAACAACGACTGTCTTTTCGCAAAGCTCTCTCATGAATGTTCGTGCTTGTTGTCTTCGGCTGCTGCTTGCTGCTCTGACGAGCCTCGGCATCGGGCAGGCCGCGATGGCGGAAGACACCGCCTCGCTGCCCACGCCCACCACCGAGCAGGTGCAGATCACCGACCCCTTCATCGAGCTGCACACCGGCCCGGGCCGCGGCTACCCGGTGTTTTTCGTGGCGGCGCGCGATGAGTGGATCACCATCGAGATGCGCCACACCGATTGGTACCGCGTGCACACCGCGGGCGGCAAGGTGGGCTGGGTCAACCGCAAGCAGCTGGAGACCACGCTCACCGCGGCCGGCGGCGCCAAGACCTTCCGCGACGTGGTGCTGGACGACTACCTGAACCGCCGCGTGCAACTGGGCGCGGCCATCGGGCGCTTCAAGTCCGAGCCCATGCTCAAGCTGTGGACGAGCTACCGACTGTCAGACACGATCAGCGTCGAAGGCACGGTCGGCCAGGTGCAGGGCCTGTACTCGGGCACCGACTTCTGGCACGTCAACCTGACGATGGAGCCGTGGTCCGACAAGCGACTGTCGCCCTTCTTCGGCGTGGGCTTCGGCAAGTTCAAGAACTACCCGAACATCAGCCTCGTGAGCGCGGTGGACACCAACGCGAAGCTCGCCAACGCGAGCGTGGGCCTGCGCTACTACCTGACCGAGCGCTTCATCATCCGCGCCGACTACAGCATCTACACCGCCTACATCGCCGACACGCGCTCGGGTGAATACCGGGCCGTCACGGCGGGCCTGTCGTTCTTCTTCTGATATTCGAGACACAACAACATGAACATCCGCAAACTCGCACTCGCTGCTGGCTTCGTCGCCAGCCTTGCCGCATCGCTCGCTCCGTCAATGGCGCTCGCGCAATCCACCGCGCCAGAGCAGAAGACGCCCAACGAGCAGGTCATCACCCCCGAGGTGGATCGCCGCGACATCAAGATGCCGCGCTTTCCTTCCAATGATTTCGAGATCGGCGTGTTCGCCGGCACCTACAGCACGCAGAACTTCGGCACGAGCGCCGTCGCCGGCCTGCGCGCGGGCTACCACATCACCGAAGACATCTTCGTCGAGGGCGTGCTGGCCCAGACCAAGGTGAGCGACGAGGACTTCCGCCAGGTGCTGCCCTCGGGCATCTTCACCACGCCGAAGCAGAAGCTGAGCTACTACAACCTCTCGGTGGGCTACAACATCCTGCCGGGCGAGACCTTCATCGGCGCCAAGCGCGCCAAGGCCTCGGCGCTGTACCTCATCGCCGGCGTCGGCAGCACGCGCTTCGTCGAGCAGCGCCGCCAGACCTTCAACGTCGGCATGGGCAACCGCCTCTTCCTCACTGACCGCGCCGCGCTGCAGATCGACCTGCGCGACCACATCTTCTCGCTGGATCTCCTGGGCAAGCGCAAGAACACGCAAAACCTGGAGTTGACCGGCGGCTTCACGTATTTCTTCTGATGGGTTCGCAAAGGATGTTCACGATGCTTCACGCCAGGCTTCATCGCGCGTGTCTGGTGCTGGCTTCGGCCGCTGCGCTGCTCGCCGCCCCGCTCGTGCAGGCCGCGCCCGTCGCGCCTTCGCAGTCGGCGCCCGACTTCACCTTGCGCACCATGGACGGCAAGAACCTGCGCCTGCAGGAGCTGCGCGGCCGCGTCGTGCTCGTGAACTTCTGGGCCACCTGGTGCGGCCCCTGCCGGCAGGAGATGCCGCACCTGAACCGTCTGTACGACAAGTACAAGGGCTCGGGCTTCGTGATGCTGGGCGTGAACATCGACGACGAGCCTGAGAAGGCCATCGGCGTGGCGACCAAGCTGGGGCTGCACTTCCCGGTGCTGCTCGACAGCGACAAGAAGGTCAGCCGCATGTACGACCTGAACACCATGCCGAGCACGGTCGTGATCGACCGCGACGGCCGCGTGCGCTACGTGCACCGCGGCTACCGTGACGGCTACGAAGACAACTACGACAAGCAGATCCGGGAGCTGGTCAAGGAATGAAGACGCACAGACTTTCGGCGCTGATGGGCCTTGCGGCCGCGTCGCTGCTGCTTTCGGGCTGCGCCAGCGTGCGCAACATCGAGCCCTGGGTGAAGCCGTACGAACGCGAGCGCCTGGCCGACCCGATCATGAAGTTCTCGCGCGACAGCCTGCCCGACAAGCATCGTGAGCACTGGCACGACGTGCGCGAAGGCGCGCGCGGCGCGACCGGCGTGCAAGGAGGCGGCTGTGGCTGCAACTAGGCTCCAACGCTGGCTCGCGTGGTCGGCGCCGGTGCGCCGCACGCTGCGCTCGCGCGAAGCGCTGCGCCGCGTGGCGGTGGTGCTCGGCGGCGGGCTGCTGGCCGCGCATGCAGCGCACGCGGTCGACCTGCCCGAGGACAAGGCCGAGGGCATGATCCACGTCTACAGCGGCGGCGGTGTCACGGCATCAGGCCCCGCGCTGCTCGTGCGCAAGAACATCGCCGACAAGGTCTCGCTGTCGGCGGGCTACTACATCGACCAGGTGAGCAACGCGTCCATCGACGTGGTGACCACCGCGAGCCCCTACCGCGAGCGCCGCACGTCCTACGACTTCGGCGCGGACTACGTGTACCGCGACGCGATGATCTCGCTGTCGATGTCGCACAGCAAGGAGCCGGACTACACCGCCAACACGGTCGGCGTGGACGTGTCGCAAGAAGTCTTTGGCGGCATGACCACGGTGAGCATGGGCTACACGCGCGGGTCCGACACGGTGCTCAAGCACGACTCGCCGGAGTTCCTCGACCACGTGACGCACTGGCAGTACCGCTTCGGCCTCACGCAGGTGCTCACGCCGAAATGGATCGCGAGCGCGAACTTCGAGGCCATCTCCGACGACGGCTTCCTCGGCAGCCCCTACCGCGCGGCGCGCGCCTTCGGCACCTTGATCCCCGAGCGCAACCCGCGCACGCGGTCGAGCCGGGCGCTGAAGTTCCGCGTCAACGGCGACCTCGGCGCGCGCAATGCGATGCATGCCGAGTACCGCTACTTCTGGGACAACTGGGCGATCAAGGCACACACGCTGGAAGGCGGCTACAGCCGCTACTTCGGCGAGCTGTGGCTGGCCGACGCCACCCTGCGCTACTACAAGCAGAGCAAGGCGCTGTTCTACAGCGACGACGCGCAAAGCGAGACGCTGTACCTCACGCGCAACCGCCAGCTGGGCACCTTCGACAGCGTGTCGCTGGGCGCCAAGCTCAGCTACACCTGGAAGAAGGTCCCGGGGCGGTACGAGATCAAGGCCAACGGCGCCTATGAGCTCGTGCAGTTCAAGTACAAGGATTTCACCGACATCCGCACCAACAGCCCGTATTCGTTCAACGCGAACGTGCTGCAGCTGTATTTGTCGGCCACGTTCTAACGAAGAGAGTCGGTGCCCATGTTGAATCGTCTGTTGGGGATTTGTGCCCTGTCGTTCCTGATGGCCGTGGGTTCGGCCGGCGCGCTGGCGGCCGATGCCGCACCTGCCGCGCCGGCGGCGTCCGCGCCTTCTCTGCTCGCGCCTGCCGCACCTGCGGATGCCGCGAGCGCGCCGGCGCAAGCCGCCCCGGCCGCCGCACCCGCGAGCCTGGACAACCGCGTGCAGGACGTGAAGTCCGACGTCATCAAGCTCAACCGCGACCTGCTGGTGCTCGAAGAGGAACTGCTCTTCCCCGCCAACACGCAGGTGGCGCTCTTCGTCTCGATGGACGTGGGCGTGATGTTCTCGCTCGACTCCGTGCAGGTGAAGCTGGACGACAAGCTCGTCACCAACTACCTCTACACGCCGCAGGAAGTGCAGGCCCTGCACCGCGGCGGCGTGCAGCGCGTGTACCTCGGCAACCTGCGCGCGGGCACGCACGAGATCGTCGCCTTCTTCACGGGGCAGGGCCCGCACACGCGCGACTACAAGCGCGGCACGACCATCAAGTTCGACAAGGGCACCGAGCCCAAGTACATCGAGCTGCAGATCAAGGATTCGCAGAAGAAGCTGCAGCCCGAGTTCGAAGTCAAGGTCTGGCAGTAAGCGTCGATGCAGTCCCGGCCCATGATCGTCAACACACTGCGGCTCGTGGCCGCGGTCGCGATGTCGTTCGGCGCAGTCGCCGGCGGCATGGCAGCGCCGCCCGCCGAGCCGCCGCACATCGTGCAGGCGCCGCACTACGGCGACGGCCTCTTCTACTTCTACGAGGAACGCTACTTCACCTCCATCACGAGCCTCATGGTCTCGCAGCACTTCGAACGGCTGCCGCACCACGAGGACGATGCGGAGATCCTGCGCGGCGGGCTGATGCTGTCGTTCGGGCTGCACCGCGAGGCTGGCGACATCTTTGCGAAGCTGATCGAGAAGAACGGCGTGAAGCCCGCGGTGCGTGACCGCGCCTGGTTCTACCTCGCCAAGATCCGCTACCAGCGCGGCTTCAACACCGAGGCCGAACAGGCGTTGGCGCGCATCGAAGGCAAGCTGCCCGGCGAGCTGGAGGAAGATCGCGCGCTGCTGTTGTCCAACCTGCTGATGGCGCGTGAAGACTACGCCGATGCCGTGACGGCGCTCAACACCTACGCCACGGCCAAGGACGCCAACCGCTACATCCGCTTCAACCTCGGCGTCGCGCTCGTCAAGAGCGGCGACGTGGCGCGCGGCACCACGATGCTCGACGAGCTCGGCAAGGC
>CBIHOF010000017.1:0-123217 GCA_966211955.1 uncultured Comamonadaceae bacterium
CTGCTGCTGCGCCTGCCGGGCGCTGCCGCGCATGCGCTCGAACAGCAGGCCCTCGGCCACAAGAGCTTTCCATTCTTCGAGGTGGAACTCGAGGACGACCCGCGCAAGGAGACGCCGTGAAACCTCATCGCACCCGAATGGGCGCCTTCTTTCCGGGTGAGCGCGTGGCCTACCGTGGTCACGACCTGCACACCGACCTGAACGGGATGGACTGGATCGAGCTGTACGCCTTCGGCATCACGGGCCGGCGATTCAGTGCCGAGCAGCTCGAGCTGATGCACGCCTTGTGGGTCAACACCAGCTACCCGGATTCTCGGATCTGGAACAACCGCGTCGCGGCGCTCGCAGGCAGCGCACGCAGCACCGGCAACCTGGGCGTGTCGGCGGCGCTGGCCGTCTCGGAGGCCCACATCTACGGCCGCGGCAACGAAGTGCAGGCCATCACCTTCTTTGCCAACACGCGCCGCGCCATCGAAGGCGGACAGTCGCTTGCCGATTGCATCGCCCGCGAGATGAAGACCTACGGGCGCATCGCAGGCTACGGCCGGCCGCTTGTGAATGCGGACGAGCGGATTGCACCGACGATGGCCCTGGCGCGTCGACTCGGACTGGCCGCAGGGCCGCACCTGGCGCTTGCCTTCGAGGTCGAGCGCTTTCTGCTCGACGGCGGCAAGAACCTGAAGATGAACTACGGCTGCCTCGTGTCGGCCTTCGGCGCGGACCTCGGGCTGTCGACTTCGGAGTTCTACGCCTTCATGTTCCCGTCCTTCCTCGGCGGCATGCAGCCTTGCTACATCGACGCTCTGGAAAAGCCGGCCGGCAACGCCTTTGCGCTGTCCATGGAAGACATCGCCTACGAAGGCGCGCCCAAACGCTCATGGCCCGAGCGACGCCGCTGAGCCTGTCCTGCAACCGACTTCACCGATGACACTCATGAACAGCACCGCACCCGCCGACCCGTACGCCCACTACGCCCACATGCGCGCCACGGCGCCGGTCCATTTCAACCCCGCGCTGCAGCTGTGGGAGGTGTACCGCTACGACGACATCCAGGCGGTGCTGGCCGACCCTGCCACCTTCTCGTCGGACATCTCCGCGCTGCAGACCATGGCGACCATGGATCCGCCGCGTCACACGCAGCTTCGCCGCCTCGTGGCCCGGGCCTTCACGAGCAAGCTGATCGCCGCACTCGAGCCCGGCGTGCGCACCATCACGGCCGGCTTGCTGGATCGCGTCGCCTCCGAAGGTCGCATGGACCTCATCGCCGACCTCGCCTTCCCTCTGCCGATCACGGTCATCGCGGAGCTCCTGGGCCTGCCTGCTGAAGACCGGGCGATGTTCAAGCAGTGGTCCATCCCGGCCATCAAGGCGGCGGAGCTGGAGCTGCAGGGGATGACGCCCGAGCCCGAGCAGGTGGAGGCGGTCGCGAAACTCGAGCAATACCTCGAGGCGCTCGTCCTGGAGCGCAAGCAGGCGCCTCGCGAAGACCTGGTGAGCGGGCTCGCCACGGCGGAGGTCGACGGCGAGCGCCTGACCATGCAGGAGATCACGAGCACCTGCCGGCTGTTGCTCATCGCCGGTTTCGAGACGACGGCCAACCTCATCGGCAACACCGTGCAGTTGCTGCTCGCGCATCCGCAAAGCCTCGCCACCTTGCGCCAGGAACCGGCGCTCATCCCATCGGCGATCGAAGAGGCGCTGCGCTTTCACACGCCTTTCCAGTTCTTCATGCGCCGGGCGACCCGCGACGTCACGATCGGCGGGCAGGCCATCGCGCAAGGCCAGCTCGTGCTCACCATGAACGCCTCGGGCAACCGCGACGAGTCAGCGTTCGAGCGCGCCGCCGAGTTCGACATCCGTCGCACGCCGAATCGGCATCTCAGCTTCGGCCACGGCATCCACTATTGCCTCGGTGCGGGCCTGGGTCGACTGGAAGCCCGCATCGCCATCGAGTCGCTGCTGGCCCGATTCCCGCAGATCGCCCTGGACGACAACGCGCCGACACCGCTGCAGTCGGTGGTGCTCTTCGGCTGGAGCCGCTTGCCCGTGCGCTTGACCGCCGACAGCATCACGGCCCTGGAGCACTGATCAGAGGCGGTAGCTCGCCTGCAGGTAGAACGTGCGTCGGGCGAGCGGGATGTCGTCCGGCAGCGCAGTGCCGGGCGCAAGGCTCGGCTCGCGCGCATCGGCGTTGAAGAGGTTGCGGACGGCGCCGCTGAACTCCCAGCCCGACTTCAGCCGGCCGGTGCGCAGGGCCAGGTCCAGCGTGGCGTACCCGCCGAGGTCCGCGCGGGCGTCACCGGCCGCACGCTTGCGCTTGCCGACGATGTTCGCCTGCCCGCTCAGAAGCCATCCGCTGCCGAAGGTCCAATCCGCGCGCCCGTTGAGGTGTTCGTGCGGTGCATAGCCCGCGTCCTGCCCGGTCGATTCGTCCACGCTGCGCTGGTGCGCGAGGTTGCCCGCGAGCCGCAGGCGCCGGGTGACCTCCCACGCGGCCTCCAGCTCGAAGCCGCGCCCGGTCTGCGAGCCGACGTTGTTGAACATCGCCGTGCCGCCACCCGCATCGGAGGTGCGGATGATGTCGTGCATCGTGTAGCGGAACAGACTCAGGTTCACATGCAGGCGCGGCGAGGCCTGCCATGCGAACGCCGCCTCCGTCGTGTTGATGGTTTCGGGCAACAGGCCGGGGTTGCCTCGGATCACCGGGTTGTTGATGCTGTACTGCTCGGTGAAGGCTGGCGCGCGAAAGGCGCGGCCTTGCAGCAGCTTCACGGTGAAGTCGAGGTTGGCGTCCCACACGAGGGCAAGCCTTGGGTTGGCCGTTCCGCCGAAGTCGGAATACTGGTCGCGACGAACGCCCGCGGTGAGCGTCCAGTCCTGCGCCACGCGCCACTCGTCCTGCAGGTACACGTAGTCGACCTTGCGCCGCTGCGGCTTCATGAAGGACTCATCGACCGGAAACTCCTCCACCTGCCCGCTCGGCGTCGGCACCGGGAGGCCCACGAGCGGACCTGACGGCACGATGCTGAAGTTCTTCCACTCCTGCGTGCGATAGAGGTCGAGGTCGTCGTGGCCGGCGCCCACGCGCAAGGTGTGCCCGTCGAAGCCGGTGTAGTCGGCCACCGCCGACAAGCGGACTTGCCGCTCCCAGGTGTTGGGCGCGCCGAGCATGCCGTTCGGGAACGAGCCGCCGAAAGCACCCGGCGGGAAGATCTGCAGCATCGGGATCTTCTGCGAATAGAAGAGCGTGCTCCCCGCCAACGTCGCCTTCAGGGACGGCGCGAGCTCGATGTCGTGCCAGGTGATGTCGGCGTTGAAGCGCTGGCTGCCGAGACTGCCCACCGGGTCGAGCGCCGCGGCCACGCCAACGCCCGGACCGACATCGGTTCGCAGCTTGTAGCCGGCATGAAGCCGCAGCTTCTGCCAGCCGAGGTCGAGGTGCGCGTCGACGGCGTCGTAGCCGGTGTTCATGGGCCCCGGGGCGAGGCTCGCCGATGTCCCGAAAATGGAATCCAGGAAGGTCTGTGCATCGGCGCGGACGGGCTCCTTCTGGCCATCGGTGCGGCCGAACCGCAGGTAGGCGGCGACACTCACCGGGCCCAGGGCGCCGCCGTGCTGCCACCATGCATCGCGGCTTGCGAACGATCCTGCGCGCACGCCCACCTCGTTGCCCGGCGCATCGTCGGCGGTCTTGGTGATGATGTTGATGACGCCCGAGAACGCGTCCGCACCGTACAGCGCGGAACCCGGGCCGCGAATGACCTCGATGCGTGCAATGTGCTCGATCGGAAGGCCCGCCCAGACGTTGCCCCGGTTGCCGACGAAAAGCGTCGTCATCGGCACGCCGTTCTCGAGCACCAGAGTCTGCGGGTTGAATTCGCTCTGGATGCCGCGAATGAAGTAGAGCGGCCCGTAGCCGTTGTGGCTGCGGCTCACATGCAGTCCGGGCACGCTCTCGAGCACTTCATCGAGATCGGTTGCGCCCATCGCGGCGATGTCCTGGGCAGTGATGACCGTGGCGACCGCCGGCGCGCGACGAAGCGCTTGCGGGCTGCCGGTGGCGATGCTCACCGTGGACTTGTCGCCATACAGGAGCGCCACGTCTTCATCTTCCGCGCCACTCGCCTGGGCAAGGGCCGCGTGGCACAGGACCAGGCCGAGGCCGAGGGCCGTGACCTGAAGGCTTCTTGAACGATGCACTGGCACACCTCTTGTGATGGTGTTTTGATGTTTGTCGCCGGCGCACGATAAGCGCTTCCCAACACCCCGCTCGTTAGAGATAACGCTGACGCCGTTCCGCTGCCCGTGCGTCCACCACGGGCGGGAGCATCGTAGTGCGCAAAGCCGTGCCGATTGGGCATTTCTTCGAAATTTGTCGCTTTTGGGATGACGCTGTCCCGCGCCCGTCCATTGCATGATTCACCCAAGGCCACGCTTGACCGTGGCCCCTGATGAACCATGAGTCGTGAACGATCCCTTCTTGCCGCTTTGATGCGGCCCCTGTCCGCGGCGCAGGCGCTGCTGGACAGCGACTTCAAGCTGCGGCGCGAAGGCCGCCGGCTGCGCATCGTCGTCGAGCGTCCGGGGGACGAGAGCCGCCTGACTTCGCTGCCCGCGACCTCGACGCCGTCCACCCAGTCGACGCGGGTCGACAGCGTGACGCAAGGCATGCATGCCGACCTGCACCGGTTGCTGCGCCAGCACAGCCAGACGCGCGAGTTGATGCGCCATCTGAGCTACGTCGAACGCGCCTTGCGCCTGGGCGGGCCGCGCACGATGGACGACATTCCGCTGGAGGTGCTGACCAAGGCCCTCGCGCAGCTCAAGAGCCTCGTCACCGATTGGCACCAGCCGGGCATCGCGGAGCTGCGTTCGCGCTTGTCCATCCTGATCGCGGCGAAGGAAGAAGAGCTTCGCGCGCAGCAGCCGGCCAATGGTCGCTTGTCCGATTTCTTCACCACCACGAAGGTGCAGGTGAGCGAAGGCACGCCCTCGGATTTCCGCGCCGTGGAGCAGGACTGGAATTCGCCGACGGGGCGTTGACGATCCACACAGAGTTGCGCCGATATGCCGTCGGCCGACCTCGCTGTCCTCATCCTCGTCATGATGGTGGTGGCATCCATCGTGTGGGTCGATGCTGTTCAAGCACCTGCTGCGCCTGCACAACCTGCAGTTGCGCCGAGAAGACTTCCTGCAGGCGGACCTCGGCCGCGCCGGCGTGCTGCTTTGCGACCTCTTCCCGCGCGGCATGCAGGAGCTGGCGCACAAGCTGCGCGGCGAAGCCGCCCACCCCATGGTCGTCAGCAACACCTTCGCCCTGCCCTCATTCGAGCCGGACGAGGTGACGCAACTGCAGGACCTGTACCGGACGCGGATCTATGTGTACCGGGCCTGAGAGCCGCTGGCGGTCGCCGTCAGCGCGCGTCCGCCTTCGCCTGCTCGTCCTGCAGCAGCCGCCACATCACCTTGCCCGAGCCGGACTTGGGCAGCGTGTCGACGAACTCCACGAGCTTGGGCACCTTGTAGGCCGCCATGTGCTCGCGTGACCAGTTGACGATGTCGTCCGCCGTGGTCTTGCCGCGGGCTTCGGCGCGCAGCACCACCACCGCCTTCACCGTCTCGCCGCGGTAGGCGTCCTTGGCCGCGATGATGCAGGCCTCCTGCACGGCCGGGTGCTTGTACAGCAGCAGTTCCACCTCGGCCGGCCAGACCTTGAAGCCGCTCGCGTTGATCATGCGCTTGAGGCGATCGGTGATGAAGAAGTAGCCGTCCTCGTCCATGCGGCCGAGGTCGCCGGTGCGGAAGAACGACTTGCCCTCGAACTCGACGAAGGCCGCCTTCGTCGCCTCCGGGTGGCGCCAGTAGCCCTTGAACACCATCGGCCCGTGCGTGATGATTTCTCCGATCTCGCCGGGTGGCAGCTCGGTCATGGTCACCGGGTCCACTACGCGTGAATCGACGCCGAAGATGGGCATGCCCAGGCACTGCAGCTTCGGGTATTCCGGCGGGTTCGCATGGCTGGGCGCGGCCGTCTCGGTGAGCCCGTAGCCTTCGGCGAACATCAGCCCGAACTCATCGCGCAGCCGCTCGGCCACCGCCTGCGGCATGGCCGCGCCGCCGCCGCTCAGGTAGCGCAGGCTCTTCAAGTTGAAGCTCGCGTAGTTGGGGCTCGCGAAGAGGTCGATGATCATCGTCGGAATGCAGGTCCAGTGCGTCGTCTGGTAGCGCGAGATCAGGCGGCCGGCGAGCTCGCGTTCCCATCGCGGCATGAGCACCACGGTGCTGCCCGAATACGCCGGCGACAGCAGGCCGTACATCATCCCGGTGATGTGGAACATGGGCACCACGCCCAGGCTCACCGCCTCGGCCGCGGCATAGCCCCACAGCCCGCCGCCCACCACGTTGTGCATCAGCGTGCGGTGGGTGTGCATGCAGCCCTTGGGGTTGCCGGTGGTGCCCGAGGTGTAGGGCAGCAAGGCCATGTCGTCGATGCCTGCGGTGTGGGGCCCCGGCTCGATGCGAGCGGCGATCACGTCGTTCCAGCGCGTGAAGCCGGCGGGCAGCGGCGGGTCGCCGCGCAGCCATGCGTCCATCGCGGGCGGCGGCGCCACCTCGGGGTCGATGTCGCCTTCGGGCATGAGGTCGGTGTAGCGGGTGACGACGACATCCTTCAGGCGCTCGGCGGCCGGCACCATCTGGTTGGCCTGCTCGACGATGGCCGCGAGGTCGGCGCTACAGACGGCAAATCGCGCCTGCGCATCGGTGATGTAGTGGGTGAACTCGTCAGCCCGGTTCATCGGGTTCACCGGCACCACCACCGCATCGGCGCGCAGGATGCCGTAGTAGGCCACGGCGTACTGCGGGCAGTTCTGCATGTAGAGCAGCACGCGGTCGCCCTTCTTCACGCCTTTTTCTTGCAACCAGCCCGCGATGGCTTCGGATTGATCGCGCGCCTGGGAGAAGCTGAGCGGCCGGCCGAAGAAGACGTACATCGGCTTGTCCGGATAGCGCCTGGCCGCGATGTTCAGGTTCTCCCACAACGAGGTTTCGGGCACGACGACCTCGCGCGGCAAGCGCTTGGGCCAATGCTTGAAATGAGGGCGGTCCGCGGGAACGTGGGACAAGGTGCTGCTCCTGTTGGCGAAGCCTTCCGATATATCCCAAGCATCGCGCAGGGGGTGGCGCCTGGGTGACGTGTGGGGCGAGGGCAAACCCTAGGGTGGTTGTTGCCTGAGGGGTTGGTGTCGGGCTGTGATTGGTGGGCCGGGTTTGGATGGGGCGTAGTTGACGGGCGCGTGGGCCGCGGCAGGCGGTGCACACGACGAGTTACTTCCTCCCGCGTTGGGAAGAGTTGAATCGCAGTGATGCACTCCGCGGACTACTCCCTCTCCCACTGGGAGAGGGTTGGGGTGAGGGCGTGGGCCGCTGCGGCATGAAGGTGGGCGCAATCGCCAACAGGCCTCGTCAACTCCACCGCGGCCGAACAACCGCTTACCCGACTTGGCCTATGAGACTGCACACAATGAACGCGTCCGGGCGCCGCGGACGCGCGAACCGTCAGGCGCGAGAACAAGCAGAGGTGGAGCATGACGACAGCAGCCGGGCCGATTCGTGCAATGTTCGTGAGTGCCTTCGCGGCGTCCTTGTTGGTAAGTTGCGGCGGTGGCAGTGATTCACCCGCACCAACGCCCACGCCCGCACCGACGCCGGTGCCCACGCCGCCTCCACCGCCTCCCCCCGGCCCCGACACCACCGCTCCCACCGCCGGCATTCTTTCGCCAGCCGACCTCGCCACCGGACTCTCAGGCACGGTCGCCATCAGCGGCACGGCCATCGACGATGTGGGCGTGGCATCGATGGAGTTCCAGGTCGACGGCGTCACGGTCGCCACGGACACCAGTTCGCCCTACACCGCGAGCATCAGCGCCGATGCCTACGCCCCCGGCCAGCACGTCATTCGCGCACGCGCCGTGGACGCTGCGAACAACGTGAGTGCATGGAAGGCGATCACCGTGAATCTGGCGGGCACGGGCAGCGTGGACCAGGGCTTCACGAAGGACGAGGCCTGGGTCACGGGCCTCGCCTCTCCCACGGCCTTCGCGCAGGCGCCGGATGGGCGTATCTTCGTGGCCGAGCAGACGGGCAAGCTGCGGGTCATCAAGAATGGCGTGCTGCTGCCCACCGCCTTCCACACCTTCACCGTCGATTCATCCGGCGAGCGCGGCTTGCTCGGCGTGGCATTTCATCCGGACTTCGCCAACAACGGCTACGTCTACGTCTATCACACGAGCACGAGCGGCGGCAGCCACAACCGCATCACACGGCTCACGGCAAGCGCCGGCAACGCCGATGTGTCGGACGGCACGGCGCCGCTCATCGCCGCCCTGCCCCTGCTGTCCAGCGCCACCAACCACAACGGCGGCGCCATCCACTTCGGGTCGGATGGAAAGCTGTATGCAGGCGTTGGCGACAACGCCGACAGCAGCAAGCCCCAGGACTTGAATGACCCGTTCGGCAAGCTCCTGCGCTTCAACGACGACGGCAGCATCCCGTCAGACAACCCCTTCTGCCAGACGCAGACCCTCAAGTGCGCCATCTGGGCCTATGGCCTGCGCAACCCCTACACCTTCGCCTTCCAGCCGGGCACGGGCAAGCTGCACATCAACGACGTCGGGCAGAGCACCTGGGAAGAGATCGACGTCGGCGGTGCGGGCCTGAACTACGGCTGGCCCAGCTCCGAAGGACCGGACAACCTCACGTCCGCCTTCACGGGGCCGCTGTTCACGTACAAGCACAGCGCCGCCACGCCGGCGGGCTCGGGGCCGGGTGGCTTCTTCACCGGGTTCGCCATCTCCGGCGGTGCGTTCTATCCGGCCTCGGGGCCTTTCCCTGCTCCATACCGGGGCAACTACTTTTTCGCCGATTACATCAGCCAGTGGGTCGGCCGACTCGACGCCGCCAACGGCAATGCGGCCTACGCCTTCGCCAACATTGCGGGCAACCCGGTGGATTTGCTCGTCGGGCAAGACGGCGCGCTCTACGTGCTCTCGCACGGCGGCTCGATCACGCGGATCTCGTCGCCCTGAGCCTGATTCACGCCCGATGCGGCGCGAGCGTCTTCGTGTAGAGCGACGCGCCAGTCAAGTCCTTCAAGGTGACCGTCATCGCGCGCGACTTCGCATCGATGTCCACCTGGCCGAAGAACTGAAGGCCTGCGCTCGGCGGTGCGTTCTGGGCCTCGGGCGCCTTCACGTACATCAGCTGCGGGCCGAAGGTCGCGTCGAGCTTGTTGGGGCCGAAGCTACCGGCGTTCAAGGGGCCGCTCACGAACTCCCAGAAAGGCAGGAAGTCGGTGAACTTGGCGTGCGCCGGGTCGTAGTAGTGGGCAGCGGTGTAATGCACATCTGCCGTGAGCCACACGACGTTGCGGATGTCGGCGCGCTTGATTTCGCGCAAGAGCCGCGCGATCTCGAGCTCGCGGCCCAAGGGCGCGCCGTCGTCCGCATTGGCGATCGCTTCCCACCTGTCACGGCCTTGCGCGTCCTTGCCGTCCGGCACGCCCAGGCCGATGGGCATGTCGGCGGCGATCACCTTCCACGTCGCCTTCGAGCGCTTCAGCCCTTCGAGCAGCCACGCCACCTGCGGGCGGCCCAAGAAGGCGCTCTGCGGCGTTTCCTCGGTCTGCAGGTTGGTGCCGTTCGCGCCGCGGTAGCTGCGCATGTCGACGACGAACACATCGAGCAGCGGGCCTTGCGGCAAGTGGCGGTAGACGCGCTCGACCTCCACGTCGCTCGCACGGCGCATCGGCGCGTACTCGTGGAAGGCGTGTGATGCGCGGGCCACGAGCAAGGGCACGTTCTTCTCGGTGTAGCGGGCGTCGCCGCTCACGTCCTTGGAGTCCGACCAGTTGTTGCACACCTCGTGGTCGTCCCACTGCCAGATCTGCGGCACCTCGCTCGCCATGCGGCGGATGTTGGCGTCCATCAGGTTGTAGCGGTAGCGGCCGCGGAACTCGTTGAGCGTCTCGGCGACCTTGCTCACTTCCTCTGTGACCAGGTTGGTCCACAGCGAACCATCGGCCAGCTTCGTCTCCGCGGCAATCGGCCCGTCGGCGTAGATGTTGTCGCCGCTGTGCAGGAAGAAGTCCGGCTGAGTGCGACGGATGGCTTCGTAGATCTTCATGCCGCCCCAGGCTTCGTTGATGCCGAAGCCCTGCCCTGCCGTGTCGCCGCTCCAGGTGAATCGCACGTTGCGAAGGGCCTTCTCGTGCTCGGACTGCGGCAGGCGCAGGTGCCCGGACATGGGCTCGGACAGCGTGCGTTCGTTGTGCAGGTCTTGCAGCGTGACGCGGTAGAAAACCTCCTGGCCGGCGGGCAGGCCGGTGAGGTCGATGCGACCGGTGAAGTCACTGTCGTCCAGCAGGTGCGGGCCGCGCACGCGGTTCACCTGCGTGAAGCTCGCGGTGGTGGACCACTCCACCCACATGCGCGCCGGCCGGTCCGAACGCGTCCACACGATCGCGCTGTTCTCGGTGGCGTCGCCCGACTGCACGCCCGACGGAAATTGAGGGCGCATGTCGTCGCGCGTGACGATGGCCGGCGACTGCGACCACGCATGCGTCGGATACGCCGCGGCAGCGCCGGCGAACCACAAGCTGTTGCGTACGAAATCGCGGCGATCCATGGCGTGCTCCAACCCGATGAGATGCCGCGCAGTGTGGCGATGCGTGGTTGCAGCTTCATGACGCGGCGTGCGACCATCGAGCGTCCAACAAGAGAGACGCCAGGGGGACGAGATGGACGATGCGAAGTCCGACGACCGATGGAATGAGGCACAGGCGCGCATCGCCGCCCTGTCGCGGCGCATCGTGCAGGTGCAGGACGAGGAGCGCCGCCGCCTCGCCACGCAGGTGCATGACGACATCGGGCCAAGCCTTGCCGCGCTGCAACTCGACCTGGGCCGCGTGGACACGCTGCTGCAGCGCGGCGGGGCGGAGGTGTCAGACGCCGCACGGCGAACACTGCGCGAAACGATCGCGCAGCTGCGCGAGATCGTGGCCGATGTGCGCAACCTCGGCTCCCAATGGCGGCCTGCGGTGCTGGAGCGTCACGGCCTGCTCGCGGCGCTGGAAGCCGCCGCACGGCGCTTCGATGCGCAGGGCTTGGCGGTGAGCTGCGATTTCCTGGACATGCCGACCGCCGTCCACCTGCCCGCGGAAACCGAAGCCACGCTCTACCGCGGCGCGCTGGAGTGCCTCACGAACTGCGTCAAGCATTCGCAAGCCACACATGCGGAGATCGGCCTGGCGATGACCGGTGATGCGGTGTTGCTGACGGTGCAGGACGACGGCATCGGCATCGACGCGTCGCGCGATCTATCGACCGACGACTCGGGCCTTGGCCTCGAGAGCATGCGCGAGCGCGCGGAATTGCTCGGTGGCGAGGTGCGCATCGACGCGGTCGAAGGCGGCGGGACGCGTGTCGGCATTACCTTGCCGGTTGGTCCTGCGGATGCGGCGGGGGCGAACTAGACGGTCGTGGCGTCGTCGAAATGGAGCTGCTGTGATTGCCGCTGGGGGGACTTGGCCTGCGGCCAAGTCCTCCTCCATTGCTTCAATGCGCCGGCCACCCAACGTCCACGGCCGGTTGGAGGGCGCGGAGGTGCCCCGACGTTGATCAGGCAACCTTCGCGAGGATCTTCTCCATCTCTTCCTTCGTGAAGGCTCGCAGGGTCTGCGAACGCACGTTGCCGCCGCCTGCCAGGCTGAGCCCGAAAGCCGCCACGGCGGCTTCGTCCGGCGCTTCGATGATCGACACCACGTCGTACTGCCCCTGCGTCCACAAGATTTCGCGCATGTTGACGCCGACCTCCTTGGCGGCGGCTCGGGCGGCATCGGCGCGCTTGGTGGTCTGCTTGACGGAAGCAATGCCCTTTTCGGTGAAGGTGCTGAGAATGACGTAGGTGGCCATGATGCAAAGTCTCCTCAAACGACGGGCAAGGTGCCCGCCGTTCAAGAGTAGTCGCCCAACGCGCGAACGCAAGCCGGCCGTCGAGCCGGGCTGGTTCTCAGCCCGAACCCACGGCGTTCGCGTCCTTCACGGCGAAGCCAGACCTCCTTGAACCTCATCTCCTGCAAGAGCGCGTTGTCCAGCAGCTCGCGGATCTCGACGCGGTCGCCGGACTCTTTCGCGAGTTGGGCAACGCATCAAGGCGGTACCAGGTGGTGCCGCACCGCGTAGCGCACGAGATCGCTGCTGTTCTCTGCTTTCAACTTGCGCAGCACATGCGCCTTGTGCGTGCTCACGGTCTTCTCGCTCAACGACAGTTCACGCGCGATCTCCGAGCCGCGCTTGCCGACCACGAGCAGCTCGAACACGCGGTACTCGCGCCGTGACAGGCGGGTATGGTCCGAGCCCTCGCCGGTGTGGCACACGAGCTCCAGCGCGAGCCGCTCGGCAATCGCCGGGCTCACGTAGCGCCCGCCCGCCATGAGGCGGCGAATCACCACCACCAGGTCTTCGGCGGCATGTTCCTTGGTCATGTAGCCGTCGGTGCCGGCACGCAGCGCCTGGCTCACGTATGGGTCCTCCCCGTGCATGGTGAGGACCAGCGTGCGTGCGTTGGGCTGCAGCGATTTGACGTGCGCGATCAGCTCGATGCCGTCGCGCCCCGGCATGCTGAGGTCGAGGATGGCGACGTCGATGCGGTGGTCGTGAAACCCGCGCAGCACCTCCGCGTAGTTGCCCGCATCGGCGACGACCGCGAAGTCCTCGTGATCCGACAGCAGGCGCTTCACACCCTGGCGGAAGATCTGGTGATCATCCGCAATCATCAGGTTGACCATCCTCCGGCCCCTTCCCAGTGATCGATTCTTATTCGGTCATTCCGCCGTGAGGCAAACACACGCATGGCGTTGACAGGGCGCAGGGTACGCGCTCGCCGCACGACCGCACAGGGGGTGCGACCCGCCATACGCAGGCGGGCATGTCCCACCTCGAAACAGGGGGTGGGTCCTCGCTACCCGCCCCCGTACCCGGGGGGTTGTGCCCCCATATGACGGGGTCGACCATGCCTTTACAGGGGACGCGATGCGTCCACGTCGTGGACGGCAGCAGCCAGCATGGCGCACCTTCATACACCCACCAATGGCATTCGGAGGAAGAGCCTGATGAACATCTCCAAGCATCTGACGAAGACAGCCCTGGCCGGCGCGATGTCCGTTGCGCTGTCCTGGGCCAGTGCCGCGCCCGTCGACGTGAGCGTCGCCACCACCGGCGCCGCCGGTGACTGGACCTTCGACTTCACCGTCGCCAACAACATCTTCTCGCCCGAGGATGCCCAGGTCTTCCTCTTCGCCGTCGAATACGGCGGGGTCGGCGACATGACCGGCGCCCCGTTCACCTTCCTGCCCGTTGGCCCGATCACGGCACTGCCCTCCGACGGCAGCCCGTCCGCCGACTACTCCTTCGGCTGGATCGACATCGGCCTGGACTCCGACGACGGTGCGCACCTTGACCCGGGAACCAGCTTCAGCGGCTTCACCTTGCACACCGACAGCATCACCGCGCCGGGCTCGATCTCATGGATCGTCGCTGCATACGCGGGTGATGACGACCACGGCGACGACGACCCTGCAGGCCTTGGCTACGTCACCTACCAGGGCGTCATCACCACAGGCGTGACGGCCGTGCCGGAGCCTTCGACCTACGCGTTGATGCTGCTTGGCATCGGGGCCTTTGGCTTGATGCGCCAGCGCCGCGTCAGGGCCCAGGGCTAGTCCACTCGCCATCCGGGACGATTCGCGTCCCGGTGACGTCGGTCCAGCGAACCACATACCCACCCTTGGACGCAAAGCGCTGGCCCGTTGCCAGCGCCAGGCGCGGGTAGAAGCCCGTCACGATGCGGTGCTCCAGCTGGCCCTCCATGCGCTCTACCAGATAGTCGCGCACGAAAGTGTCGACCATGTGGTTCACCGTCTCCGACAGCAAGCTCAGCGCGAGATAGGTGTCGGTCTGCACCTGTTCAGCCACCAGCGGGATGTGCCGCATCCTGAACCAGCCGAGTGCGAAATCGACGCGAACACGACGCTTGTCAGGCAAATCGAACGGATAGGCGAGCCTCGTCTTGTCGCGCCAATCGCTGGGCAATGGTGCGCGTTCAAGTCCGCCCATGAGCCCTGAGACGTACACCTCACCGGGCGCCTGCGCGCCGCTTCCGATGGCACCGAGATCGTCCGGGCGAAGCCACAGCACGAGCGCATCGGACCCGGCAGCCTGCGCGACTGCATCGGCCGCCCCGCTTGCCGGCGCCTCGCGCGGGATGATTCGGCTGGTCAGCCTGATGCCATCGCGCTGCAGCGCGGCGGCCAGTGCCTTGGCCGCGTCTTCGCCGACGTCGCCCGCGCGAAAGACCTGCTGGACGCTGCGTGCGGCGCCCGGCACTGACTGCCGCACTCGTTGGGCGATCAAGTCGGCTTCGAGCAGCACACCGCGAGAAAAATAGATCGAATAGAAGTCACGCTGGCTATCGACAGGACTCTCAACGTTCGGCAACAGGCACGGCACGTGGGCCTGCTCGCAAAACTCATGGATGGGTGCCCACGTCTTGCCGGCGAGCCCCGAGATCACGGCGAAGACCGGCTCGGCCGCCAGATGCTGGTTCAGCTGCTGCTGCCAGGTCGACGGCTCGCCGGAGAGCTCCCAGACATGCAGCTCCCAGCGCCGGTGGACCATGAACATGCTCTTGCCATACGCCGTCTTGCCCGATGCCAGCATGGGAGGAACCGGCGTCATCTGGCGGACGTTCTTGTCTGCGAAGAAGCGGTTCATCACGTCGAGCATCCCCTGGCGCTTGCGAGGGTCCGCATCGGGCGTGATGATGGTTGCAAAGTGCAGCGTGCTTTCGGTGACGCCGGGCACCCGGCGCATGTCCAGGCGCTTCAGGTAGGCGATCAGGGACGCCATGTCGGCATCGCTGATCTCGTAGCGCGGCATCAGGCCGGTGAGTCTGCGTCCTTGCGAGTCGATGCCCTGGCGAATCACCTTTGCGAGCGTCGCCTCGGTGTAGGGCTCGCGCTCGCCACGCATGGTCGGCACGTAGGGAATCGCGCGATCGACGTCGGCCTGGCCGCCCTGGCGAAACAGATAGCGTGCCGTGATCGGCGGCACGCTGCTTCGGCCTTCCTTGGCGCCCAGGCCGCTGCGCTGGTGACAGTTCACGCAGGCAGCCGCCATGCCCTTGACCCCCACGTCGGCGTCTCGCTGGCCGCGCAGCGGGGCGCCCTTCGACGTCATGCCATGCAGGTAGATCGACTCTCCGGCATCCGCCGCTGGAGTGGCGTGCGCGCAGACCGACAACGTTGAGAAGGCCAGCGCTGCAACGAGGCGCACCCAACGCGCCAGCGACGCCATGGACCTCGCCATGCCGGGTGTCACGGCGCGGTCGGCTGCGCCGCGGGTGTCGCCGCGCCGACCGCACGCGCGTCAACCGTGACGGACTTGCGTCGGTGGGTGGGCATCGGCGGCCGCTCGAACAGGCGATCGTCCAGCTCCGGGTTGATCGCCACGCGCTCGATCACGAGCTTGTCGCCTGCACGCGCGGCGTCGCCGCCGGTCTCGATGGTCATGGGCATGACCAGACCTTCGATGCGCCGATAGTCGCGAAACACCATGGTCGACACCGCGACACGTCCACTCGGAGTCTGGACGTCGCGCTCGAACCTCGACTCCAGGAACGTCTGGGCATCGACCCACACCCGGTGGCTCGCGCCCGATGGCAGCTTGACGCCAAGCACATAGTTCCGGCGCCCCTCGAACACATCGACGCCCAGCACCGAGATGATTCCCTTGCGAGCCGTGTCGTCCATCAAGGGACCATCGATGACCTGCGAATCGCGCGCGAAACGAAGCTCTTCCGGTGTGTACGGCTGCAGGTCAGGCCGCCCGGCGCTGTCGGGCTTGACCTTCCAGCCCTCGACGCCGTTGAACACGCGCAGAGACTTCTGGCTTTGCGCCGTGATGAGGAAGCGCGTGCTGGACGGCCGCTTCTGTTCAAGCGTGAACGGGATCTCGCGATCCGCGGCGCCCTTGCTCTCGATGCGCCCGGCCGCCGCCAGGGACTTGATGTTCTGCCACGCCTGCGCACCGCCCCGCGCCGCGGCATTGCGCTCGACGATCGCGCTGGCGGTCATCGTGTCGCTCGGCGCGGCTGCGGTTTCCTTAGCCGCCGTGTCCCTGGCCACCGCGATCGCGGCCGTAGCGATGCACACGGCGAAGGCCGCCACCGTGATCTCTTTGATCATCACTGCCACCTCACATCCAAACACATCCGAAGGGCCGGCACACGGCCGATCATCTCGACGCGACCACCTTGGCGGCACCCGCCGACGGCTTGCCGAAGAGCGTGTCTTCGAGCGATGGATTGACCTTCACGGTCTGGATGGACATCTTGTGCGATTGCTTGACGCCCTCGACCACGGTTTCCAGCGTGTGGGGAATCATGAGGCCCCCCTCGGCCTTGTAGTCGCGGGTAAAGACCGCCACCTTGTGCATGCGGCCATCGAGCTTGCGCGGCTCGCCGTCCATCTTCACCTCGAGGAAGCTCGACGCATCGATCCACACGTTCATCGACGGTGCGTTGCTGGGCGTGACTTTGAGCTTGTAGGCGCTCTTGCCTTCGACAGGCTCCATGCCCACCATCTCGACCTTCGTGCCCTTTCGTGCGGCGTCGATCAGCGGGCCGTCCAGCTCGGCGGCAGCCGCGGCGGACTTCAACTCGACGGCGCTGAAGGGCTCGACGTCGTCGCGATTCAGGAAGGGCCGCTGCTTCCAGCCTTGCTTGCCGTCATAGACCTGAACGGCCGGACGGTCCTGCACGCGGATCTCGAGGCGGCTCTTGTGCGGGCGCTTCATGTTGAGCGTGAAGGGCAGCTTGGCTTCGCGGGTGCCACCGGCGCCCAGTTCACCCGACAAACTGATGCTGTTGACCGAGCGCCAGGCCTGCAGTCCGCCACGCGCCGCCGCATTGCGCTCGAGCACCTGGTCGGCGCTCATGTTCGATGCGCTCAAGCTCGATGCGCTCGTGGTTGCCGCGAACGCGCCCGACGTCGCCGCAGCAGCGACGCACAAGGCCAGTACGAAAGATCGCTTCATGACTCCACCCCTTCTCAGTCGACCATCAGTCCGTCGGCATGGAATGCGCCGATCACCACGTTGACCCGATCGCCGGGTCGAACGTAGTTGCCCTTGTTGGAAAACACCATCCAGTACTCTTGCCCCGCCTGGGGCACGGTGGCCTGCCGAAGCGTGCCCACCTTGTCCATCACCGGAACCTGCAGCACCACGCGGCTGCGCTGGCCGATCATGTACGGCGTGAACTTCTTGTCGCCAAGCAACTTGGCACGCTCGGGCTCCGACACGCGGTAGCTGAAGCGGATCAAGTTGCCGGAGGCGGTGTAGCTCACCTTCATCTTGTCGATGCCCCAGGCGGCCACGTAGTAGGCGCGCTCCTGGGGGCTCGAATCCTGCTGCCGGAACCGAGACAACTTGCGCGCCGGCGCGGACGCAGCCGCCGACGGCACTGCGACAGGCGCCGACGCCGGCGGGCGGGCCTTCGCGGCCTGCCCGAACGCCGTGCCCGCCAGGCACACGGCCAGCACCGACGAAAGCATCGTCCGCGCGACGGCGCTGGCAACCCTGCAGGCGCTGGTGGAGGGAAGCTGAAGATTCATGCTTTTTCCTGGAGCAACTGTGCCACTGCACGACGCGGCTCGACACCCCGGTTTCAAGGGGTCCGACGGCCTCATTGATGCCCGGGCCCCGCCGGCCTGTGCTGGTGACGCAAGCTTTGCATCGACGCGGTCAACGGCGTCGCGCTGGCCGCTTGCGCATGCTGTCGTGCCGCGACCGCATACGGCGAAGGCTTGTAGGCCGGCGCACTGGCGGCAGACGCTGCGCTGGCCAAAGGCATGACCGTCACCTTCCCTGCCTGTGCCAGCGGCGCGTGCACCGCCGCACACATCAAACCCATGGCTGCCGCGATCCCCGCAACGCGACGAGCACCCACCTGACTGCACAACTTCCACATCGCCCGACTCCCCTTCGTACCTGGCCCTCGACCGCGTTATTTCTTGACCATGCTATTTCTTGACCTTGTTCGAAGTCATCCAGGTCTGCACGTCAGCGCCTGGCGCCCCAACCTTCGCCTCGCGCTTGTGCTGCTGGATGTACTTCTTGCGTTGCTCCTCGTTGAGAAGCGCTCGGATCTGGTCCGCGGTGTGGTCACCGATCGTCTGCGTCGCGTTGATGCGCAGCGCCGGCGCCATCGCCGTGTCGCTCCACAAGCGGCTGATCTGCACCTGCTGGTCCTGCAGGATCTTCTTCACACGCACCTGCTGGCTCGCATCGAGCTTGAGCTCCTTGGTCAGGAGCGCCACGCGCTTGTCGAGCGGCGACATGCCCTTGTGCCGAATGCTGGGCTCGCCCGGCTTGTCCACCTCGGCTTGCGATGGCGCGACGCTTGCCTGCGGAGCCTGCTCGCCCTCGGAGGGTGTGGTGGCTTCCACTTCGGCACGCACCGCTGAACTCACCAAGAGCATCAGCACCAAACCGCCGATCGCGGCCTTGCCCATCTGATTCATCCGTTGCCCCCTTCAGTGCAAAGACGCACGCGACATGGTCGCGGGCGTCTTTGGGTACTACATCAACTTCGCTTCTCGTCAGGGCGTTGCGAACCCATGCAACACCACGGTTTGCGGCGTTCCCGCGCCGTTGTCGTTGATCGTCAGCGTTCCGTTGCGGGTCACGCCGCGAGGCGACACCAGGGTGGTGAACCTGACACTCACCGTGCACGATGCTCCCGGAGCAAGGATCGTCCCGGTGCAGTTGTCGAAGCCGCCCAATCCTCCGCCGGCCACGAAGCTGAACTGCAGGTTGGTGGGAGATGCCGTGATGCTGCTGATCGACATCTGCGCCCCCGTCCCTGCCGGCGCGGTGTTGGTCACCGTCACCGTTCCCAGTCCCGTGATCTGACCCCTCGGCACCGTGATGGTCAGCGGGTTCGGCGTCGCCGTCACCGTTGCACGGGCGGCCACCCCGGTACCCGTCACGCTCGTCGAAGCCACTGCCAGCGGCGGGCCGCCAGCTGCGTTGAGCGTCAGCGTCTGCGAGAAGTTGCCCGTTGCGGCGGGTGCGAACTGGACCCGGTACGTACAGCTGGAACCGGAGTTCAGTGTCGTGCCGCAGCTGTTCGCAACGCCGGCCGTGATCCTGGTGAACGGAGCAGCGAGGCCCGTGAACGTCATGGTGGTGAGCGGGCCAGAACCCGTGTTCGTCACCAGCACGTCCATCGTCGCGTTCGTGCCCGTCGCCCAGTTTCCGAAGGCCACCGGGTTCGGGATCAAGGTTGCCGCCCTTGCCGGCAAGGCACCTGCAAACTGCGCTGCGCCGATGTCGTTGCGGCCGACGCGCGGAGTTCCGAAGAAGTCCGTGGCGACCAGCGCAACACCCGAGGTCGTGCTGCCGTGGAAGACGGCTGACGAGCCACCGGGGATCGAGTAAGCCGCGTTGGCGGAACCCGTGCCATTGCGCATCAGCATCAGTTCACCACCAGTTGCGGTCGCAGCGTTCGGACGCCCAAGTTGCAGCGGACCGAAGCTGAGGTTCAACCAGTTGTGGCCTTCGTCCACGGTTGCCGTCGGCTGGATGCCATTGAACACGAACAGGGTCGGCGTGCTGGTGGTCTCCGACGCTCCCGGGGGCGCGTTGAAGCCCTTGCAGCTCGGGCTGTTGGCATCGATGCCGGCATCGGTGCAGTGCTCAGGCGGCATGCGCGCGCCGTTGCAGAACTGCGCCACCACCGGCGAACTGCCGCCGACGATGTTCGCGCTGCCGGTGATCACGCCCTGCGTGTCAGACGTGTACAGCGAGTTGCTCATCGTCACCTTGGTGCCCGCCGCGATCGTGCCTGCCGCCAGGTCGTCGGTGCGAAGGCCCACATCCCAGTAGTTGGCACCGGCCGCGCACTGGCCTGTGGTCGTCTGGACGAGGGCCGGCGAGAGTGCCACCAGGTTCTGCTGCGATTGCAGCCCGGTGCCCACGCTGACGACGTCAACGCGGAAGGCACGGTTCTGCCAGAACAGGTCGTTGATCATGCGCGGCTTGGACAGCGCCATGCAGTCACCGTTGTTCGTGGCGGAGTAGCCGAAGTTCGCCGGGCAGGTCAAGCGGGTTCCACCGGCCGGCACGACAGCCGCAATCGCATCCAGCAGGTTCGGCGTGTGCGCCTGCACCACCAGGCCAGCCGGCTGCGGAGCGTGCGGAGCATCCGCTCCCGTGCAGTTCGGGTTCTGCGGCAAGGACGGGTCGGTCGTCGGTGTGCAGCCCGGGGGCGGCGTGGCCGAGGTCACCGCACCCAGCGTCTTGAACAGCACGCCGGCAGATGCCGTGGTGTCGTTCGAGGCGATGGTGTTGTTGACCATCGTGACACGCATCGCATCCTGGATCGACACGCCGCCACCGTCCCAGCCCGCCACGTTGTTGGCGATGATGTTGTTGGTGATGGTCACGTCGTACCACTGGTTCGACGTGCGCGGGAAGGCCACCAGCTCCGATGCATTGACTTGCTGGATGCGCAAGCCACCACCGCTGCCGCTTTCAGCGCTGTTGCCCAGGATCAGGTTGGCATCGATCACGAGGCCGAAGCCCGTGCCTTCGCCAAGCCCCGGTGGGCAGTCCTGGTCGTTGGTGCTGCCGCACTCGTTGCCGTTGAGTTGCCGGTCGAGGTTGGCGCCTTCGATGACCACGCCACCACCGTTGGTGGGCAGGGTCGGGTTGGTGCTCTGGTTGTACAGCACGAAGTTGTGGTCGATCTTGCCCTGGAAGCTCAGGCCGAGGTGTTGCACACCGCCGCCGTCGCCCGTGCTCAGGTTGCCTGCAATCCAGTTGTGGTCGATCTGGTAGCCGTCCGCACCCGAGCTCACCGTGATGCCACCGGCACCGGCAGGTGTGCCGGAGAACAGTGCATCACCGATGGACGCGTTGTTGTAGAGCATGTTGTGGTGGACGCGCACCTTCGTGTTGAACTGGAACGGGATGGCGCCATTCGTGGCCGGCGTGAAGCCGTTCCAGGTCGTGGGCGGACACGTCAGGACGGCCGGCGTCACGTTGCACGAGACACCGTCGTTGATGAACGCATCCGGGATTTCGCCATTGCCCAGGTTGATGGCGCCCGCGAGGGTGCCGTGGTTGCCGGAGATGCGGGTGTTGCCCACATCGAGGTTGTGTGCCCAGCCGTGGATGAACACACCGCCGCCGCCTTGCGAGCTGTTGAGGATGGACATGCCATCGATGCGCGACGGGTTGCAGTTGAAGTTGCTGGTTCCGTAGTCACGACCATTGGTCTGTGTCGTGCTCGCGCTGTTGCAGTACGCATTCGTGCCGCCGATGTAGACGCTTCCGTCCGCGAAGGCGCCTGCACCACCGGTGGCTGCCTGCCCCCAGAAGTCCACGCTGCCTGCCGGGATGGCCACGCCGCGGCCGAGCACCGTGATGCCCGCGCCTTCGTAGGCGCCCATCAGCGTGGGCTCTTGCAGCACCTGCGCCAGGTTGCCGTTGCCCGATGCATCCCAGCCGACGATCGCTTCGAACGGAATGCGGTCGACGCGCATGTGCATCGCGTTCGGGCAGCTGTACTTGCCGCTCTGGTCATAGGTCGCGTTGCCAAGGTTGGGAACGCCGTCCAGGTCCAGGCCGAAGGCGCAATTCATCTGGCGGCGCCATTGGTCCATCTTGCCTGCCGGGTGCGCGTCCGCATTGATGGTCACCGCGGCAGCGCCCACGCCTTGCAGGCGCACCGGCTTCCAGAAGATCAGGTTCTCCCGATAGGTGCCCGGTGTCACGAGGATGAGGTCACCCGGGTCGGCGCTGTCGATGGCCACCTGGATCGGGCTCGGGCCCATGCGACCGAAGCCTGCACCGTAGTCACTGACCGACTGGCCGGCGGGTGCCGTGACGCCAGACTCGGCCACCACCCACGGCGCCCGGCCACCGACCGTCACCGTGATGGCGTCGATCGATTGCTTGCCGTTGTCGCCACGCGTGATGACGAGCTGACCGCATTGCGTGCTGGGCTGGTTGCGTTGCTGAACCGTGCAGTTCGGCAGCGTGCCAGGCACCGTGCCCGTGATCTGCATGTCGGACCAGGTGACCCCCGTGAGGTTGCGGGCCACGCCGTCAGCTCCCACCAGCGCCACGGTGCCGACTGTGTTGCCAAAGCCGTAGTGACGCGTGATGGTCTTCTGGTTGTAAGGCGCCGTGGTCGAGTTCGGGCCCGAGAAGTTCGGGTTCTGCACGACCTTGTCGCCCATGGCGGTGATGGTGATGTTCATCGAACCGGAGCTCGGATCCTGTCCGCCTGCGAGCGCGATCGAAGCAGGCGCGATGGCTACGTTCGTCGTGTTCACGACAACGGCATAACCGTTGGGTGCGGAGCCCGTCGCGGGCGCGGTGATCGTCACCGTCGCATTGACGCGGGTTGCCGTGTAGCCGCTGCCCGAACCATTGATGCGGGTGACGACCAGCTGAGCCAGGTTGTTGTTGCGCGTCGCCTGCAGGATGCTGCTGGCGCACGCCGGGTTGCAGATGATGGCGCCGACGCCCGTGATGTTCACCGCATTCACCGTGATGGAGCTGATGCTGTCACCACTGTTCACACCCGAGATCGTGAAGGAGGCGGTCGCGCTCTGCGCAGACACCGCAGCATGCACCCACGGACCTTGCGGCTCGGAAGCACTGCTGTTCACGACCTTCAGGATCGCCGGCGTTCCGTCCGGGTACTCGCTGTCAGGCAGGTTGTAGCCGTCGGCGAACGACATGGTCGGGATGACCGGCGTGTCCATGTAGGCGGTGAAGCCAGGCATGAAGGGCATCTCGTAGCAGAAGTTGCTGTACGCCGGGTTGTAGGCAGGGTCGGTGATCTTCGCGGCGTCGTAGCGGCTTGCCACCACGGAACCGTTCGCATCCACGTACTGCCCTTGTGCATTGGTCTTCGGGATCGGGCCCGGGTCGTTCATGCAGCTGATGGACATCTGCGGCACGTAGCCCGTCGGGTTGGGCGGGTTGACGCTGTAGCTCGAGAAGTACAGGCCGTTGTAGATGCCCCATTGGTCAGAGTAGACACGGGTCACTTCCGCGCCGTTGTAGTCACGCATGCCGACCGGCAGGTTCGGCGGGCCGAACTTCTCGCCGAACTGCGGCGAGAACGGATCGAACTCCGACGCGAAGTCGTTGGTGATCGTGCCTGCGAAGTGGCCGGCGATGTGCGTGGAGCTGAAGATGAAGAACTTGGCAAGCGCCGCGCTTTCATCGGTCAGGGTCACTTCCTTGCGATCGCACAGGCGCCGCTTGGCACCGGCGAACGGGGCTGCCTGGCCGGCACCCGGGAACAGGCTGTTCAGGTCAGGCACGACGCGTTCCGCACCGACGCAAGGCCAGAACTGTTCGACGCTGCCGGTGTCGCCTTCATGGCGCGGCGATGCGCCGAGGTTGGTGGTCTTGTTCAAGCCACCGGGGTTGCTCGGGTTGTAGTAGGCGTTGACCGCCGCCTGGTCCGGCATGATGAAGATGTTGCCGAAGCCAGCGAACTGCTGCGAGACAGGCGCCACGTAGACGTCGCCCAGCAGGATGTTCTTGTCTTCCTCCTTCACCAGTTCATAGCCCTGCGGCAGGATCACTTCAACCACGTACTTGCCGGCCGGCAGCATCGGGTTGCCGTCATCCGGATTGGTGATGCAAGTCGTGCAGTTCGTCTGGGCAGGCTTGCCGTTGGCAGCCACCGTGACGATGCTCGGGAACTTGTACAGGCCGTCGTACGGTGCCGGCTGAATCTGATTGAGCTGTGACCAGCCGTCGTAGCACTTGAACTGCGACTTGTAGGCCAGGGCCTTGCGGTCCGGGTCGAGCCACTGCTTGCTGTTTTGCAGCGTGGCGAAGAACGGGCTGTCGTTGGTCTGCCCCGGGCAGTTCATGTTCGGAACGAAGCCGCCGCTGGCCGCCGGGATCAGGTTGCCGCTCGCATCGCGACGGAAGCCCTGCGCCCAGTCATCCCAGCTCGCGGAGGTGGTGGTGTCCACCAGGCTCAGCACGTCGTTGCCATTGGCATCGACAGTCTTGCTGTACAGGTTGATCTTGACTCGCGGAACGCCCGGCTCCCAGCTCAGTTGCAGCGAGAGCGCCGGGTCGTCGAACGGACGGGTCGAGGCATAGATCACCATGCCGCTGATGCCGCCGTTTTCCGCGGGTTGGCCACCGCTGGCCGGCTTGAACGGCTTGACACCGAACTCGATGAAGCTGTCCTGGCCCAGCAGGCCCTGCCAGCCTTGCGTCGTGCCCCAGGCTTGCGGCGGGAACACCGAGCCCGTGGACAGGCCGTTGCCGGCGTCGCTCGCCAGGCAGTCGGCCTGGTCGCAGTACTTCGCACCGGGCACGCGCAGGTCGGTCGGCAGCGGAACGCGAACGTCCGTGTTGGCCATGAACGCCGAGATCGTGCCGGCGGCGCACTGGGTGTTGAAGCCACCACCCTGCACCGAGCAGTCCACCGGGCCGCCCGCGTCGTACACCGTGTGCACGCCCGTCGGCTTGAACCGCGTGGACGAGGTCTCCACCACCAGCCAGTTCATGAACGGGAACACCTCGTTGAAGCCGGCATAGCCCGCCAGGTCGGTGTTGTTGAAGAAGCCGATGCTGCCGTCGCGGTAGTGGATGTTGGTGTTGACCAGCGCGAGGCCGGGCTCGTCAGGCTGCGACACGCCGTCACCGTTCTGGTCGATGAAGGTCCGCGTGAACAGGTTCGTGCGCCACTGCGTGACCGGGAAGGTCTTCGTGGTCGTCTTGCCTGCGCTCGCCGTGCCGGAGTCGACCACCACCGTGCCGACGAGGCCGTCGAGCATGATGTCATTCCACTGGTCGAACACCGTCATCTTGAACACGCCGCCCGGCATGTTGTTGAAGGTGACCGTGCCGTCCGGGTTGCACTTCTGGAAGGCGAAGTCTTCAGCATCGGCCGGGCCGATCGAGACGTAGCACTGCGTGAAGCCGAAGTGGTCGTAGGTCTCGCTGCTGAAGGTCCGCTGGTCCGGCGTGCGGCTCATGTGGTTGTTCGTCACCTGCACCGTCAGCGTGTTGTTGCACGCCGTGGTGTTCATGGCCGAATTGCAGAAGCCATCCTTGCGTGCATTGATGATCGCCGGGTTGGCGAAGCCCACCGACACGTGGAAGTTGCCTGGGCCGAACTCCTGGAAGTAGCCAGGCTCGTTGGGCTTGATGAATGCCTCGTGCGGCTTGCCGCCGTCCAGGGTGTTCGTCTGCAGCCATTCCTCGCCGCGGGCGATGCGGTCGGCGGCCGGCGTGGCCACGACCTCATAGAGCCCCGGGTACAGGTTGGCGATCACCACCTGGCCGGCGAGCGGCGACACGGTCACGCCGTCGGACTCGTACTTCGGGCAGGTCGGGATCATGCCCACCAGGCCGTCGCCTCGAGCGGTGATCGGGCAGGCGTCAAGCCCCGTGATCGGATCCAGCTTGTTCGCCAGCGCGTTGGACACAGGCTGGTTGAACATGTCGTAGGTGATCTGGCCCGTCGCATCGCCCAGGCCGCCGGCCTGGTCGAACAGCTTGATCTCGAAGCCGCCGAGCCCGGGCTCGTTGGGCGCCAGGATGTCCACACCACCACCGGCGTCGTTCTCGCCGTTCAGCGGGTTGTCGTCCTGGAACACGAAGACGGCGATCCGCGCTGTCGGCAGCGGGGTCTGCTGCAAGGCGATGTCGACCTGTGGGCGCGTTCCGGCACCCGGTGCATAGGCGATCGACGAGCCGCCCATGGCGTGGCCGCACAAGGCCGCAGGGCCACCCGGCTCCCAGGCGCCTGTGGGTCCCGTGAAGGGTCCGCAGGCCGTGGCGATGCTGAAGGGCTTGCCGTTCTCGTCCGGGCCGCCGGCGCCGCCGATGGTCGGGTTCACGCCGTCGCCTGGCAATACCGAGATGAAGTAGCGCTTGTTCGGATCGAGATAGACGGTGCCTGGCAAGAGCTGTGTCTTCTGCGCTGCATCGATGCGGCAGATGCCGTTGCCGACGTCGCACGCCACAGGCGTGCCGCCCTGGGTCTGACCCGCCTCGCACGAGATCGGCCCGACGCAGCCCTGGGCCACCACCGGCATGTTCGCGGTGTGGAAGCTGTAGCCGAGGCTTTCGACGGGCAGCGGCGGACAGGCCATGCCGCGAGAGTCAAGCCGCGTGCCGGTGCTGTTCACCTGGCACTTCGGATCCATCCAGAACGTGCGGTCCTCTTCGATGATCCACCGATAGTCGGTCACCTGCACGCGCGGATTCGCGCTGCCGGGCTCCATGCTTGGCGCATCCCAGACATTGACCGCGAGGTTCGACGCCGGATTGAACACCACCGTCGCCGTGGCGGTGTTGCTCGTCCTGCCCTGCGTGTTCTTGGCCTGGAAGTCGAAGGTCATGCACTTGGCGCCTGCCACGCTGCCGGCAGGACACGCCACGCCGGCTCCGGGCATCGCGACGAAGGAGCCGTCGGCATTGAGGGTTACCGTGCCTCCCGTTTGCGTGCCGGCCACGGCCGACAGCGCGAGTCCGCCGCCGTAGTTGGTGACGCTTGCGAGCACGCCCGGCGTGGAGGAGATGAAGCGCGAAGAGACGTTGCTCGTGAAGGTGATGTTGGACACCGTCGCAGCCGTTGCCAGCACGCAGCCGGCATCCTGCGTGGTCGCATCGCACTGCGCGATGGTGGCCGTGCGTGGCAGCGTGCCGTTGACCATGTAGGCGAACGAGCCGCCGCAGGCGCCCGCCGGCGCGTTGTAGACGAACGTGCCGTTGGACTGCAAGGTGAGGTTGCCGGCGTTCACGGCGCCACCGTAGGCGGTCGGCGCACTGACGCCGTTCGCTCCCACGGCACCGGCGAGCACGCCCTTGCCGGGGTCGGTGACCGACAGCGCACTGCCGCCGATGCAGTAGTAGGTCAGGCTGGCGGCGGACGCCGTCGTGGCCGATGAAGATGAGCCCGCCGTGCCGCTGGCCGCACCCGTGCCCACCACGAGGTAGGCCTGCATGCCACCGTCACGCTGGTTGCTCGTGGACAGGCTCAGCTGGCGGTCGAACACGGCATAGGTGGCCGAGTCGTAGGTGCCCGCTGTCGTCTGCTTTGGCTTGATGACCACATCCTGGGTCTTGCCGGCAGGCATCGACAAGGACGACTGCACGCGCGGGCCGCTGGGCGGCAGCTTGTTGCCGTCCTCTGCAACCAGCGTCATGTTCGAGCCGATGACCGTGGGCACGTGCAGCCTCAAGCCGGCATTGACGATGCGCAGCAGCAGGTTCTTCTGCGCACCTGCAGTGGGCACGGCGATCGACGATGCGCCCATGCTCGTGCGGTCGAAGGAGACGCCGTTGATGAGGTAGTACGTCGGCGAGTAGTTCACCGCTGGCGGGTAGCAGTTGTGTACCGAGGGGTCACCGCACTTGCCCGTCTGCGCGTCGTACACGAGGCCGTCGCTGAAGCCGCTGGTGCGCACCGCCGTGTCGACGGCAGCGTTCTGCACCGGGTCGATTTCGCTCAGCAGCAGCGCGATGTCCTTGTCGAAGGTGGTGCCGTAGGCGCTCGGCACCGACACGGTCGATGCCGGGTCGGTGACGACAAGCACGCCGTACAGGCCCATCGGGTGCTGGATCGACGGCTGCGTGCCGGAGTGCAGCAAGTAGGTGCCGGGACGCAGCGTCGCCCAGGTCAGGTCGACGGTGGTGCCGGTCTGCACTTCCTTGGCAAACGAACGCACGCGGTCAGCCTGGGCAGGTGGGACGAACGTGGCACTGCCGTCGGTCGAATTGAGGATCGACAGGTCCATCGTCGCCGTGGCGAGGACGCAGGTCGTTCCATTGATCGTGCATGGCGGCGGGGCGATGGCCACCGTCGGCGTGCTGGTGTAGCCGCTGCCCGGGCTCGACACGACGACGCCCGTCACCATGCCGTTGGCAATGGTCGCGACCGCGGTCGCGCCGCTTCCGCCACCCCCTGTGATGCTCACCGCAGGTGGCGTGACGTAGCCCTTGCCGCCGCCACTCAAGTTGATCGCCAGGGTCGCAGGGTCGGTCGTGCCCAGCGTGCCGGGCCAGGTCGTGCCTTGCGGTGCGTGGGTCGGGCTCGGCATCGTCGCGCGCTCCGTGCCCAGGCCGCCACCGACCTGTCCGTCGATCACGATCGAGGTCGGGATCTGCTGGCCGGCCTCGCCACCGAAGCTCAACTGGTTGGTGAGCGAGATGGTCAGCGGTGTACCCGCAGGCACCGTGATCAATGGCGGCTGCCAGGCCGTGCCGCCCGCCTGGGGCGCGCCGTTCATGGCCGTGCAGGTCGCAGCAGTGGGCGAACTGCCGCACCGGTACCCCCACATCTTCACCACTTGCCCGTCAGGCAGCGTGGTCGTTTGCGGCAACGCCGTCAGTTGCACCGCGGCGCCTTGCGCCAGGGCGGTGAACGCCAGGGCACATGCAGCGAGGCCAGCTCTGATCAGAGTCGATTTGGACTTGATGGAACCCATTGCGCTTCTCCTCACCCCTAGTTCGATTCATTGATGGGGAAGACCCATGGGTCGACCAGCATCATCATCATCATTCCCCCGGGGAAGATGTTGTTCGTCGTGATCTCTCGCTCGTTATGCGAGTGCCACATGAAGGCGAATCCAGCCTCGCTGCCCGGGTCGTTGGCGATCGTGCCGAACGGCGGTATGGGCGTGGGGCCACCCGCTCGGGCGGTCGCATCGGGGCCGAAATACGGCGTGCCGCTGTACCAGGCGCCGAGCGCGAAGATGTTCGGGTCGGGCAACGTCACGGGGCCGGAGGCACCCACGCTGCCGAAGGGCTTCGATTCGAGCGGCTTCTTGTGGTCCCCGCACCATTCGAAGAAGTTGCTGTCCGTCGGAACGTTGTGATAGCCGTCGGCGTCCGGCGTGCACGTGTCGGTCGTGCCGTCGAAGTGGGCGTAGACGTCCCAGTTCAATCCCTTCGCGGTCCACTGGAAGATGCCGTCCATCGTCTGGCCGGGATTCGTCGTCGTCGTGAACAGCAGCGGGCCGGCCAGCTTGTTGTTCGTGTTCACGAGCATGTTGCCGTCGCGCGCCAGCAGCCGGACGTGGTTGGCGTGCTCGTGGAACGGGTGCTGCATGCGGCCCTGGCCGATCACACGCAAGAGAACCAGCTCACCCGGGTGCATGTGCGGGTTGCCGTTGTATGGCTGCACCGGGTATTGCGGCGCGTAGTTGGTGTCCGCGAGGTCCGGCATCGAGCGGCCGTTGATCAGGAAGTACACCGCGTGATAGGGCTCGGTGTCGATCTGCAGGCAGCCGGTGGGCTTGTTGCAGCTGGCCTGGGCCGCTGATTGCTCGGCCGCCTGGGTGTGAATGCGCGGGTCCAGCTCAGAGAACTGGAACAGGTACTCGCGGTCGTAGCAGGCCGACGGATGATTGAACGCAGCCTTGGCAAGCCTGTAGTCCTGCGGCGCCGGTGCGCTCGGGTCACGCGCGAAGGACTGCGCCTGCTCCATGCGCAGCTTCGCGGCATTGGAGGACCCCACGCATTCCGGCGGGGTGGTGCTGGGCAGCACGATGAGCGCGCCGAAGAGACCCATCTCGACCTGCAGGTCGCCCTGGGTGCCGCTGTAGTACGAATGCGTCCCGGCCGTCGTCGCGGTGAACGTGTAGGTCACCGTGCCGTTGTTCGCCGCCTCCTGCGTCAGGAGACCTGGTTGACCGGGGTCTCCCGCCGTCGTGGTGACGTTGAAGCCGGGGAAGAGGATCGACGTGTTGCCGGCCGCGGCAGGCAGCTTGTTGGTCAGCTTCACCGTGACGGTATCGCCTTGTGTGACGATGAGCGTCGGTCCGGGCAATTGCATCGTGCCGGGGCACTTCGCATTGCCGATCGCCGCCGGCGCGAAGCCGGTGGGCGCGGTATTGCAGCCGTAGCCCCAGGAATAGATGGTCGCTCCGTCGGGCTGCGTGATGTAGCCCGGGGTGGCAACGAGGTCGAAGCTGGGGCCCGTGATCCCGGGCGCCGCGGCCTGCGCGGCGGAAGCCCAGAGCACAGCCAACATGCATGCCGCCCGCTTCGCGAGCCGCCCGAATGTCGTGTTCGAATCAATGGCGCGCATCGCTCGTCTCCTCAATTGCAGGCTTTGGTCGAGGCATCGACCGTCGTGCAGATGTTCACTTCGGTCATCATTCCGCCGAAGTTCTCCGCGTCGTTGGACAGGTGGTCCAACTGCGTCGTGTACAGATAGAACTTCTGACCCTTGCTCAGCCCCGTCGCATCGAGAATCACGTCGATGGACTCACCGCCGGCGAGCGAGATGGAGTTGGTGAAGTAGTCCAGGTTGTTGCCGTCCTGGTCACGCAGCAAGCGGCCATTCAGGCCGACCACGTGCATCGGAATGCCGAGCGACGCGAGCGTGTGGTACTCCATCACGTTGAGGTCGCTGAAGCGCAGCAGGGCTCGCCCGTTGACGGGGATGTTCACGATCGAATTGAGCGGCTGCGAGAAGTGCGGCGTGCCGTCCGAGGCCTGCGTGCTCAGCGGGTTCGGATTGATCGTGTCGGGGTAGCTGCGCCCGTTGAGCAGGAAGAACTTGTCCTTGTTGTCGGCGAACGATTCCGGGTTGAAGGTCATGCCGACGAAGTGGAAGTTCGGATCGAACCCCATCAGCTGCATCGGGTACTCGACGTCGTAGGCCGTCGTGCCGTCGCCGTCGTTGTAGGCGTACTTCTTTCCTGCCGCTGCCGTGACGCTGTTGGGCGGTGGAACCTGGGTCGAGCACAGGATGTCGCTCGACGAGCACTTCTTCGAAAGATCGCTTTGGTCCGCGACCAAGGCGGCCCGCAGGCTCGCTCCGGTGCCGACTGTGTTCTGGCGAGGCCTCACATAAAGTTGCCCCACCATGCCCATCTGCAAGTGCTCGGGCGGCGAGATGTGGCAGTGCCACATGTAGGTGCCGGCCTCGGGTGCGAGGTAGTAGTAGGTGAAGCTGCCGCCGACGTTGATGGCCACCGAGGCATCGGGCACGCCGTCGAAGAAGGCCGAAGCGTTCGGGTACCCGTGGAAGTGGACCGTGTGCTGCTCGAACAGGTCGGGGCGCATCACCTGCCCGACGTTGGTCAGCGTGAGGAAGAGCTCGTCGCCCTCGTCGATTGCGATCATCGGCGCCGGGATGTTGCCGTTGAGCACACCGACGTCCATGATCAACCGTGCATCGACGTGGCCGGTGAGCGCGGCGTTCGCCGTTCCGGTGCCGTTGTTGGCCTCGACATCAGGCACCAGGCCGATCGCGCCATTGAAGCCGTAGCTTGCGCCGTCGGGCGCACCGATCTTGACGACATCCATCACCGAACCGAGGCCGTCGAGGTTGTTCTGCATGAACTCAGCGGCACCCGTGGTGCCCGGCAGGCCATTGACGATGTTCTTCAGCCCCGACAGCGGGCCGAACGAGAACATGTAGGTCTGAGTGCCGTCGGCCATGGTCGCGAAGCCGTCGCCGCCCGAGAGCTGCTGGCACTTGATGCCCGGGTTCGCCATCGCGGCGGTCGGGTTGCGCAGGTTGTCGGTTCGGTTCAGGTCGGTGACCGTCGAGTACTTGGGCCGGTCAGCCACGGCCACCGACGGGTCGTTGGCGATGATGGCCGGGTGCAAGACCGTTCCAAACGGGCACTGCACCTTGAAGCTCTGCGCCTGGGCATCCCATGCCATCAGCATGAGCGCCACCAAAGGCAGCAGTCGAATGAAGCGCGAAACGTTCAGCATGTCGATTCCTCCATCCCAGGTCCGGCCGCGATTCGACCGTCGATGAAAACGTCCAGGCAGGTGCTCATCTCGCCGCATGCACCGTGGTGGCGAGTTCTGAAAACAGTTGGTCGGCAGTCGCAAAACCATCCAGCCGAACCCAAGGCGCATCCGGTGCGACGCGCACGAACATGGCCGGCTGGTGGTTCATCTTGTTGCCGCGATAGACGTCGAACGCACGCTGCGCGGTCTGGCTCGCCGCGAGGCTGCCGGTGTAGTGCTGCCAGTCGGGGCCGGCCGAGTAGCTCTTGGCGTATTCGCGCAGCCGCTGCGGCGTGTCCTGCTCCGGGTCGATGCTGATCGACATGACGTGCACCAGGTCGCGCGCCGCACCGAGCTTCTTCTCGAGCTGCGCGAGTGTGTGGCTTGTCATCGGGCACACCGTGGTGCAGCTGGTGTAGATGAAGGTGAGCACCACCGCGCGGCCGTCGTTCATCTCGTCGGCCAGGCGCACCGTGCGTCCGTCGTCGCGCACGAGCTTGAGGTCGGGCAACGTGTAGTTCGCGCTCGAGCGCGTGGTCTCGGCGCTCACCTGGTGATGGTGGTGCGCGTGCGGATCGGCGGCCTCGACGACTTCATGCGCTTGCGTGAGCGTCGTGAAGATCAACAGTCCGATCATCCACAGCAAGATTGCGATCAATCGCACGACCCATTGCTCCCCCCGTTCCTGTGTCCACATGTCCTGCCCCTCGTTCTTCACCGCGGCATCCCCCACCGCGATGTGTCGTTTGTACGTGTCGGGGTCTGCGGCGGATATGGCCGAACGCTGATTCACATTTAGGAGTCGTGGTGCTCGTCTCAGACGACTCTGAGGTTGCAGTGGGGTGCTGTCCCCATGCCGGCAGGGCCGCCGGCGCCCCGAGTCTTAAAGGTCGACGAAGATGTCGTCGACGAAGTAGTACACGAGCAGCGCGTCCATCAGGTGCGACGGATCGGGCCTCGCGGCGGCCGCGGCGGTCGCCGCGACGCGCCATTGCGCCAGGCTCGCGCGCAGGTCACCCATCACGCGGCGGTGCAGCACGCGAAGCCGCGTGAGCGTCGAGGGGTCGAGCAGCGACAGGACCTGCTCTTCGCTCTCGAAGTTCTGCGCCACGTCGTCGGCCACCTGCTCGAACATCGGCAGCAGGTGTGCGCTGTCGTGCTCGCGCATCGCGAGCGTCTGGTACTCGTGGGCCCGCGCAAAGATGCGGCGCTGCTGGCGCTGGATGTCGCGCAAGCTGCCGGTGTAGGCGCTGTCGGCAAGCACCCGCAGCAGTCGGTGTCGTTGCATGGAAGGCCTCGGCGTCCAGCCAGCGCGCGTCGCTGCGGGCGTGACCGCCGCCACGGGCGCCAGGGGAATCGGTTGCCTGTCGCGCGCCGCATCGCGCACCGTGGTGTCGGCCCCGTTGGCGATCGTGTCCAGGAGTCGGTTCATGGTGTGCGCGATGGGCGGTCGAGGTGCGGCGACATGGTGGCAACGATAGGCCGCAAGGACCCGCGCAGGCATCGCGCGTCTCTGATTTGCGCATCAGATTCCATAACGGGACTTAAGCAGCCTCTTACCGTTGACGGCCCGACATCGCAGCCCATCGGCAACGCCGCACCCCCCAAGATCAAGGGGGAGCGTTGAAAATTAAGCAAGACTTAAGCGGGCAGTGTCAAAACGTTGCCAGCCGCCCCAGGCACCTCGGTTTTCTCTCAGACCGGGTGGGGCTCGAGCAAAGACACCCGTGACGGGTGAACAAGAGTCGGGAGAAAACGTCATGCGCTATCGCGTTCTGATCGTCGAGGACCACCCCCTGCTTCGCCACGGCCTGCGGGCCATGGTGCAGACGAATGCGGAGTTCCTCGTGATCGATGAAGCCACCCGCGGCCGAGAGGCCATCCAGAAAGTCCTGTCGCTTCAGCCCGATCTCGTGCTGCTCGACTTGAGCCTGCCCGACATCAACGGGTTGGACGTGGTGGCGGCAGTACGACGACGAGCACCGCAGCAGATGTTCATCGCGCTCAGCGATTCGCACGGCGACATCCAGGCCAGCGAAGCCATCCGCGCAGGCTGCAATGGCTACCTGCTCAAGGACACCTCGCCCGAAGAGGTGCTGCTCGCGATGAAGACCGTGGCGCTCGGGCGCCGCTTCATCAGCCAGGAGCTCGCGCATGAGCTGGTGGGCGACCTGATGAACGGCGGCGGCACGCCACCCGGCCGCCGCGCCTGGAACCGCCTCACGCTGCGCGAGCGCTCGGTGTTCAAGCTGGTGGCGCAAGGCAAGACCAACCGCGCCGCGGCGGACTACCTCACGCTCAGCCCCAAGACGGTGGAAAAGCATCGTGCGAGCCTCATGCGCAAGCTCGAGCTGCGCAGCGCCGTCGAGCTCACGCTGCTGGCAGTGGACCTCGGGCTCATCGAGCGCCCGGAAGTCTCCAAGGAAGTGCGGCTGCGCGCGGTGGGCGACGGCGTCGTCGAATTCCGCTCGCACCAGGGCGCGCCCCAAGCGGCCTGACGGCCGATCTCTCATGCGGGTCACCGCATTCATCGCCTGGCTCGCCCTGATGTCCTGGGGCGCGGCCAGCGACGCGCAAGCGCAGATCTTTGCGGGGCACACGCGCGGCTCGGGCAGCGTGGTGCTCTCCAACTTCGAGAGTGCCGATGCGCCGGAGCTGCTCGTGGCGATGCCCCAGGCGCCGCCGGCTTCGGCACCCGCTCGAATGCCGGCGCGCAAGCCGGGCGCAGCGCTGACCCAGGCGCCCCCCAAGGCGCCGCCCGAGCTGCGTCGGGTGATCGACGAGGTCGCCCGCGAGCTGGCCATTGCGCCCGAGCTGCTGCATGCGGTCATCGCGGCGGAGTCGGCCTACGACGTGCGTGCGCTCTCGCCGCGCGGTGCGATGGGGCTCATGCAGCTGCTGCCGGCCACCGCGCGCCGCTTCGGCGTTCGCGACCCCTATGCACCGCGCGACAACGTCATGGGTGGCGCGAGCTACCTCAAGTGGCTGATGACGCTCTTCGACAGCGACCTCACGCTCGTGCTCGCGGCCTACAACGCCGGGGAGCAGGCGGTGATGAAGGCCGGCCGCCAGGTGCCGCCCTACGCCGAGACGCAGGCCTACGTGCCGCGCGTGCTGTCGTACCTGCGCTGCACGCCGCCGAAGTCCTGCAAGGTGACCTGAGTGTCCGACGCGGCTTCCGGTGTCACCGCCGACGCCGGCCCGAAATTCACCTGCACCCGCAGCCCACCCAGCGGCGACGAGAGCAGCTGGATCTTGCCGTGGTGCAGCTCCACCACCGACAGCACGATCGACAGCCCAAGGCCCACGCCTTCGATCTGCGACTGCTGCAGCCGGTTGAAGCGCTCGAAGGCATGCTCGCGCTGCTCGGCCGGGATGCCCGGGCCCGAGTCGTCCACCGTCAGCACCACCGCATCGCCCTCGTGCGTGCTGCTCACCTCGACACGCCCACCCGCAGGCGTGTAGTTGATGGCGTTGGCCACGAGGTTGCGCAGCAGCACGTAGAAGGCAAAGCCATGGCAGCGCAGCCGCGTCGCCGGAAAGCGTGCAGCGAAGGTGATGTTCTTGCGCTTGCCGCGCGGGCCGACGTCGCTCATCACGCCCTGGTAGGTGTCGGACACGCTCACATCGTCCAGGGGATGCCGGGCCTCTTGCGGAATGCTCTCGATGCGCGCCAGGTCGAGCAGCTGGTCGAGCAGGTGCGAGGCGCGGTCCACGCCGCGGATCACCTCGCCCAGGCCCTCGCGCCGGTCCTCGTCCGACTGTGAACTCACGGCGAGCTGCGCGTGAGCCCGCAGCCCGGCCAGCGGCGTGCGCAACTCGTGCGCCGCCACGGAGGTGAACTTGCGCTCCTCGGTGAAGGCATGCCCGTACCGCGCGAGGAGCGTGTCCAGCGACTGCAGGATGGGCAGGATCTCCTTGGGCGGCTCATCCACCTCGAGCGGCTTCACGTCCAGCGGGTTGCGCCCTTCCAGTTGCTCGGCCAGCGTGTCGATGGAATGCAGCGAGCGCCGCAGCAGGAACCAGGTGGCAGCGAACACCAGCGAGAAGGGAATCACGAGGAAGCCGACGTAGTAGCCCGTGACCACGCCCACCTGCGCCCAGCGTTCCTCCACGTTCTCGGCCACCTGCACGATCAGCGTCCTGTCCTTGGACGGCAGTGAGAAGGTCCGGTACTCCTCGCCGTTGATCTGCACCGTGTCGAAGCCGAAGCGGTTCAGGCTCATCAGGGGCCGCGACTCAGGCGCCTCATGGCTGCGCATGAGCAATGCGCCCTGCTGGGACCACACCTGGTAGCGGTACAGCAAGGCGGCGGTCGGCCGCGTCTTCAGGTGCAGCATGCGCGTCGTGTCGCGGGCCTCCTCGGCGAACTCGTCTTCCACGAACGACAGCACGGTCGCGCCGAGGTGCTCGAGCCGCGCGTCGAGCATCTGGTTGTCCTCGATGTTGGCGGCCCAGTACATGGCCAGGCCGCCTGCGGCGAGCGAGGTCGCCAGCGCAAAGCTGGCGATCCAGAGGAACCGCCCGCGCAAGGACCACCGCGACATCCGCTCAGGCATACCCGCCGCAAGCTTCCAAGAGAAGCACTCCGCCCCCCAAGCAGGGCCCTGGGGCGGAACTTAAACGATTTGTCCGTTCAGCGGAAGCTGGCGATGTAGGCGATGCCCAGGGTGTGGATGTTGTAGACCGGCGACTGCTCGCGGGTGGGGATGACCTGCGTCAGCGCGCCGTCCTGCGAGCCTTCGTAGGCCCAGTCCTCGCTGCGCAGGCGCTGGTAGCCGTAGCCCACGCGCACGGCCACGTCCGGCTTGAGCTGCCAGGTGCCCGTCAGGCGGAAGTCCCAGGAGGTCGCCTTGACGGTGGGCAGCGGCGTCGCCGGGATGTAGTAGGCCGCGATGGTGCCAGTCGGGTTGGCAGCGATCCCCGCGTACGGGTTGTTCACGTAGTTGCCGCCGGTCACGTCGATGTCGGTTCGGCCGGCGCTGTAGGCAAAGCTGCCTTGCAGCGACAGCTTGCCGCCCATGAGCCTGGACTTGTTGAAGCTCGCGCCAAAGGTGGTGGTCTTGTCCTTCGTGGTGGAGGTCCAGTCCAGGCACGGATCGATCTTGTTGCTCGCGTTGCGCAAGGCGATCGTCGCGAAGCAGCCGCCGTCGATGGCGGTGGCGCCGTTCACGTTCGTCGCCGCGCTGTTGGCGGTGTAGGTGTTGCCGGCCTGACGCGTGGTCATCTGCTCGAAGGAGGCGAACACGCCGACGCTGAAATCGTCGTTGGCAGCGTAGTTGGCGTCCAGGTTGAGCGCGCCGGTGCTCGCCTTCTGCAGGCCGTACACCGAGTGGTTGTAGCGGTCCTGGCTGTAGTCGAGCGCGCCTTGCAGCTCGAACTTCTCGGTGGCCTGCCACGACACGCTGGAGCGCAGCTTGTTGCGGTCGCGATCAGCCTGGTCGTAGCGGCGCATGCCTTGCAGCTCGCTGATGCGGTTGCGGAAGGCGTACAGCGTGTTGGACAGCGGGTTGTTGAGCGGGAAGTAGAAGGCCAGCAGGCTGCCCGCCGGCGCTGCGGGCGCGAGGCCGAGCGCCGGTCCCCAGCCGTTCAGGCCGAGCGAGGTGAGCGCACTGTAGGCGGTGCTGCCCGCGGGCGCGCCGGTGGGCGTCTGGTTGGCCATGGGCACGCGCGAGAGGAAGGAGTTCTCGTCGTACGTGACCTTGCGGTGCGAGCTGGCGAGCCCGAGCCGCGTGTTGATCTCCGGCGTCACGTTGCCGAACCAGTCGGCATGCACCGTGGTCTCGTCGCTCGACGCCGCGTTCACGCACTGGTACCAGCTGTTCAGGCAGTAGCGGTCGGTGTTCGTTGCATCGACGCCGCCCTTGATGTGGCTGCCCGCCTTGAGCTGGTAGTCGGCATCGAGGTTCAGCGCATGCACACGCCGGCTGTACGGCGTGTTCGCCGCGATGTTGACGTCCGTGCCCATCGTGGGCAGCGTCGGGAACAGGTAGCGGAAGGGCGACACGCCGGCCGGCGCCTCGCCGTTGTCGTAGAACACGTAGGTGTTCACCGGCGTGCGGTTCTCACGCAGGTCGTACTTGTAGCCGCCGCTCAGCGTCAGGTCCTTCGTGGTGCGGTTGGACACCTTCAGGCTCACCGACTCATTGACCACCATCGCCTGCGCCGAGGCCACCGGCACGATGGGCGCGGTCGTGTCGCTCAGGAAGGCCTCGTTCTGCGAGCTGCGCGAATAGGCCGCGGCACCGGTCACGCGCGTGCCGGGCGTTGCCTGCAGGCTGCCCGAGAGCGAGAACTTCTGGAACAGGTTGCTCGGCGCGGTGGACATGGTCTGGACGATGGTCGGCCCCGACCACATGTTCCAGCTCACCGAATCGATGTTGTTGTTGAAGGACGAGACGTCGTAGGCCGCCTGCACCTGGAACTTGTCGCCGGTGTAGCTCACGCCGAGCGACGCCTGGCGGTCGTTCTGGTCGATGGGCACGGGCAGGATGGATGACGCATCGCCACCGGTCATGTGCGAATGCGCGCCCTGGGCCCTGAGGCCGCCCTTGTGCTCGTCGGACAGCGACAGAGACAGCAGCCAGCGCGTGTCGAGGATCTGCTCGTAGCCGAGCGAGAAGCGCGTGCGCTTGGTGAAGAGGTCGACGTTGTGGAAGGCCGGCAGGTCGGCCGCCTGCATTGCCGCGGCGGCAGTGGCCTGCGCGGCGGTGGGCGGCGTGAGCACGCCGCCGATGATGGCGCTGGACGCCGTCACATCGGGCGACAGGCCGCGTGCGCTGGGCGTGGTGGCACTCAGCCGCGGGATCACCACCGTCATCCAGTTCGAGGGCAGCGACATCGAGTTCGTGCCCACGCCCTGGTACGGCGTCTGGAACGTGTCCGACTGGTTGCGCAGCAGCTGCTCATAGCCGAACTTCACGCGAAAGCGCCCTTGCTGGCCGTACTCGGCCTCGAGCGACGGCGACTTGAGCCCGAGGTCCGAGCCGTTGATGAGCCAGCGTGTCGGGTCGGCGCTGTCGTAGGCGCCGCCGCCGCGCAGCTCGACGTTGCCGATCAGGTAGCCGCCCTTGCGGCTGATGCCGTTGAACTCGTCGGCCTTGGCGGAGTAGGCACTCGTCGTGCCCACGCCGACCTCGACGGTGTTCTTGGGCTGGGTGAGCTCCACCAGGGCCGGGTCCGGCGCCTGGGTTTGCGCATGCGCGGCGGCAAAGAAGCCGAGCGCGCCATGCACTGCGAGAACCGAAGCGCGCAACTGCAGGATATGTCGATGATTCTTCAAGGCAACCTCCAGCGGGGTCGTTGGCGGATCAGCGGGTGAACTTGTCGCCGGCCGGGTGGTTCGAGCCGTGGACCAGGAAGTGGCACGACAGGCAATTGCGGCCCGCCATCTGCGCGCGGCCCGCGGCACTGGCCAGTGGCAGCTGCCCGCGGGCCGTGGTGACAGCACCGTTCTGCAGGTTCGCGCCGCTGTTGACCTGTGCCGCGTGGTCGCCGGTATGGCAGGCCTGGCACAGGAAGGGCGTGCGCTGCTTCAGCAAGGGCGTGATGTTCGAGCCGTGCGGCGTGTGGCAGGTCACGCAGGCTTCCGTCACCGGCTGGTGCTCCCACAGGAAGGGGCCGCGCTTCTCGGCGTGGCACTGGAAGCAGGTCTCGTTGATCGAGCCGGTGCGCATCAGCACCGGGCCGGTGGAGCCGTGCGGGTTGTGGCAATCGGAGCAGGCCATCTTGCCGGCCAGCAGCGGGTGCGTGGAGATGCGGTGGGTCTGCGCCCGCTCGCTCTTGTGGCAGGTGAAGCAGACATCGGGCTGCGTCTGCTTGGCCAGCACCTTGTCATGCTCCACGTGCACCGAGTGGCAGGTCGTGCACGACATCCCCGCGGTCTCGTGCTGGCTGCCGTCCCAGTGGCCGCGCTGGCCGTTCTTGTGGCAGGCGATGCAGGTCTCGACCTGTGCGCGCGCGCCACCCGCATCCGACTTGGCGAAGGCCATGTCCACCGGCGGGCGCGGGTCGGTGCCCTTCTCGTTCTTGACGTGGTCGATGCTCGCGCCGTGGCAGCTCTGGCAGCCTGGCGTGCGTCCGTCGGCCTTCACGCCGTGGCGCGTCTTGTAGATCGACAGCACCGGCTTGCCTTCGCCCTGGTCGTGGCAGCGCGTGCAGGCCGCGTCGCCCGCGAGCGTGCGGTCTGCGGGCGTTGAATCCGGCGCCGCCGAGTGCGCGAGCGTGGATGCGCCGAGGAGGACAACGCCCGCGAGCAGCAGGCGCATCGCCGCCAGCATCCGTGCGGGCCACGACGAGGTGAGGGCAAGAGGCATCGTGGTTCTCCCGTTCAGTATTTGGTGCCGCCTTCGAGCGACAGGATCCACAGCACGAGGTTGTCCAGTTCAGCCTGGTCCTTCACCTTGATCTGCTTGTGCTTCTCTTCGTGGCCATCAGGGAACTTCACCTTCTCGCCGGAGGTGACGTGGTGGGTGATCTTGGTCTTGGCGTCCGCCTCGGGCTTGAACTTGGCGGCCACGTCACGGAAGGCAGGGCCGTCCTTCTTGCGGTCCACCGCGTGGCACTTGGTGCACTTGTTGTCCTTGACGAGCTGCTCCGCGGCGTTCGCGTCCTGCGCGTGCGCTGCCGGCGCGAAGCCCAATGCCAAGGCCAGCCCGAGAGCCAGAGAGAAGGCCAGCGACATCGCCGGCACGGCGGCCGCACGCGGCCAGCTCTTAAGAATCGGCGCTCTCGACTGCATCGTGTTCCCCTTCCCGTGGCTCGGCGTTCTTTGGTATCCGGCCGGGGCCTGGCCCGGACGGTGACCACGCACTTCGGCGCTGCGTATCGCCAAGTTCTTCGTACCGCTCATGTCGCGTGGTCGAGCCGATCTTAAGAATCGGGGCTCGCAAAGTCATTCCCCGCTCGAAGGACGGAAGCGCCCGCGGCCCACCTGGGGAGCGCACATGCCCGCGCGGGTCAGGAACTGAGGCCGGCATCAGAATTCTTAACTCGCTGCGAGGTGGCGCACCTGTGTGCGGTACGCGTCATGCTGCGCTCGCACTCGGAAATTTCTGATGTCGCCTGGGGGCCCCTCCTTCCCTAGAAGCTTCGATGACTCGCTCAAGGCCCCTTCCTATGATCGGCGCCAGGGGTTGAGCTTCTTAAGGGCGGCCTTAAGGGAACGAGCCGGTACGCCGGCCACATGACGGAGGACCAAATGAAACAAGTCCGGCAAACCGCAGGGCCCATCGAGCAGCAGCCACCCAGCTGGTTCGGTGCCCTCGTCGACAAGTTCTCCGCCGTCTGGCCCGACACGACCACCGAGCAGCATGCCGAACAGCAGCGCGCCATGCATGCGCGCACGCGGCATTCGAGCTGGACCATCGCCTTGCACTGGCTGAGCGTACTGGCCATCGTGATCGCCGCCGGCGCCGCGCTCTCGCGCGAGCTCACTGAAGACCAGCCCGCACGCACCCTGCTGATGACCTTGCACCGCCAGGCCGGCCTCGTGGTGCTGGTCGCGCTCGGCCTGCGGCTGCTCGCGCGCTTCAGCTTCGGCATGAAGGATTTCTCGGTCGGCCTGCCGCTCATCATGAGGCTGGCTGCCAAGTCCGCCCACGTCGCGCTCTATGCGACTCTGCTCGCGCTGCCGCTCCTCGGCTGGGCAGTCAGCAACGCGCACGGCGTGGGCCTCTCGCTGTTCGGCATCCTGCCGCTGCCGAACCTCGCGCAGGAAGACTCCGACCTCGCCGACACGCTCACCGACTGGCACGTGTGGGTGGCATGGGCGCTGCTGGGGCTCGTGACCATGCACATCGCGGCCGCCCTCTGGCACCACCTCGCGCGGCGCGACGGGGTGCTGAGCGCCATGCTGCCGCTCGTCAAGGCAAAGGTTCGCGGCCCGCACATCGTGTCGGACCTGCCGCGCAAGGAGCGTGAAGAGGACGAGGAGCCCGTTCGCCGGCGTGCGTGAGCCTCGCCAGCCGCGGATGACCCTGCCCTGCCCCTGCTCGCTTCAGGGCGCGGGCAGCATCGCCGCCGCGTCCTCGTCGAAGGCCGTCATCGCGTGCAGAACACGGCCGTCGGCGGAGATGCGCAGGATGCGGAAGTCGTGCATCACGTGCTCGCCGTAGCGCCAGTAGTGCACGCCCAGGCGCTGCGCGATCTCGCTCACTGCATGGTCGTCGGCGCTCAGGAACTGCCAGTTGGCGCGATCGAGCTTGCGAAAGGCGCGGAAGTCGGCCCAGTCGCGCGGCGTGTCTTCCATCGGGTCGAGGCCGAACACCACGAAGTTCATCGGCAGGTGCTGCGCATCGCACAGGGCCTGGAGATGCTCCATCACGCGCAGGCTGGTGGAGCACACGCGGCGGCAGGCGCCGTAGGCCATGGTGACGATGCCTGGGCGGCCGTGCAGCGAGTCGAGCCGGAAGGGCTGGCCGCGATCGTCCACCCAGTGTCCCGGCGCCTGGTACACGTCCATCGACGCCGCGCGGGTGGCGCCCGTGGCGGCTGCGCACAAGACAGGCAAGAGGCCGGACAGCCAAGCCAAGGCGGTGCGCCGCGAGAGGCCGATGTCGTGCGTCCACATGGTTCGACAGGCTATCTCAGCGCGCTCGCAGCGGGAATCGGGCAAGCCCCTCCAAACGCGGGGAACCGAGCACTTTCACCGAGGAAGACTCCCCACGTCCTGCCCTTAGACTGGCCGCCACCCATGGAAGGCGGGGACGCACGATGAATCACGCTCGGCAGGCTGCGAGGCCGTTGGCTGTTGTCCTGGTCATGCTGGCATGCCTTGCAGCACCGTTCGCGCAAGCGGACGAACAGTCAGACCGCATCCAGGCGCTGGAGAAGCGGCTCGAGGAGAGCGCCCGTGTGCAGGCCGAGAACGCGAAGCTGATCCAGTCCCTCGCGGCGCGCGTGGCGGAGCTGGAGCGCGCGGCCAGGCCTGCAGATGAGGCGGGTGCGAAGGCAGCCACTGCGGCGCCTTCCGCGGCCACCGCCGCCGCGCCTGCGCCAGACCACGGCCCAGCCATCGCCGAACTGCAGCAAAGCGTCGCGCAGATTTCCGAAGGCCTGAGCAAGCGCAGCAGCATCGGCGAAACCGGGCTGCCGATGCACGGCTTCGCCGACGTGCAGGCGGGCTGGTCCAGCAAGCGAGACCCGAAGCGGCTGCGCGGCTTCAACGCCGGCACGCTGGACCTGTACCTCACGCCGCAGTTCGGCGAGCGGGTGCGTTCGCTCATCGAGGTGGCGGTGGAATACGAGCCGACCGGCGAAGGCGTCATCGACATGGAGCGGCTGCAAGTCGGCTACATCGCGAGCGACGCGCTCACCATGTGGCTGGGCCGATTCCATACCCCCTTCGGCCTGTGGAACACCGCGTTCCACCACGGCGCCAACTTGCAGACGTCGATCTCGCGGCCGCGCTTCATCGACTTCGAGGACAAGGGCGGCATCATCCCCGCGCATTCGGTGGGGCTGTGGGCCAGCGGCAAGCACGCCTTCGGCGACGGCAAGCTCACCTACGACGCCTACCTGAGCAACGGACCAAGCATCCGCCACCGCGAGCTCGACTTCAACCCGTTCACCGACGACGACGCCGGCAAGATGGTCGGCGGCAACCTCGGCTACCAGCCACACGGCGAGGTGAGCGGGCTGAGCGTGGGCGTGCACGGGTTCACCTCGCTGGTCAATGCCTTCACCGAGAGCGGCGCGACCGTCGGCCGCAGCCGGCTGCGCATGGCGGGCGGCTACGTCGGCTACGACGAGGGCGATTGGGAAGTCTTCGCGGAGCTCTACCGCTTCGCCAACACCAACGCGGACGACGGCATCCGGCGCACGAGCAAGGCCTGGTTCGTGCACGCCGGGCGCACCTACGGCTCCCTCACACCCTACCTGCGCTTCGAGCGCTCCTCGCTCGACCCGGGCGACCTCTACTTCGCGGCGCAGGGGGTGGGCCGCTCCTACGACCGCACGGTGCTGGGCGCGCGATACGCCCTGGACGCGCGCTCGTCGCTGAAGCTCGAATGGAGCCGCACCAGCGAGCCGGCCATGACGCAGATCGACGAGAACGGCCTCTTCGTTCCCTTCCTGGGCGGCAACTACAGGCGCCTGGGGCTGCAGTACTCCATCGCCTTCTGACCGGCAGGCCATGAGACGGGCTCGAATCCTCGCCGTGAGCGTCGCCTTGCTGGCGCCCGTGGCGCCGGTGGCGGTGAGCGCGGGCGAGGTCATCGCGCATCCGCAGCTGGAGCTGAACGCCGAGGAGATCCGCGACGTCTACCTGGGCGAGAAGCAGCTGGCCGGGCACCTCAAGCTCCTGCCGGTGGACAACAGCGCACTGCAGAACGATTTCCTCGAGAAGGTGCTGCAGACCGATGCTCGCAAGTACGCGGCCCGCTGGACCAAGAAATCCTTCCGCGAAGGCCTGGCCATCCCCGCCGTCAAGGGCAGCGACGCGGAGGTCATCGCCTACGTGCGGGCAACGCCCGGGGCGATTGGCTACATCAGCGGCACGGCGCCCAAGAGCGTGAAGCTGCTGGCCAAGTTCTGACCCGGCGCCTCGCCCCCCGAGCCTGACTGAATTCCCCCTCCTGCCGGGGGAGGCAGCAAGCGCCGCCCGCGGGCCCGATCCATGCTCGCCCAGGGGCTGGAAGGTGTCGGGCTGTGTCCATTTCCAGCGCGTCGCCACAAGTGTTCACCCTCGTTGGGAACGGCGTGCCATGCCGCGTCGGGAACTGCCGGATTTTGTCGACGAAAACCGGCCCCCGCTGCTGGCTTGCGTTACGCCCGGACACGCCGTTCTTAAGCCACTTCTAAGAAAGGATGGTTAGCGTCATGCGAACCGATCACGCCCTCAAGTCTCCAATGACAACAACAACCGCTCAGCGTCCGAGCGATCAGACGAATGTCGTGCGCGAAACGACGCGGATTCTCGCGGGAGACATGGTCCTGTACGTGGCGCTCGGCGCACTCGTGCTGGCCGCGTGGCGATTCACCCAGCTGGGCCTGTTCAAGGCCGGCGACGACGTCGGCTACTGGCTGGGCGTGGCTGGCGGCGTGACCATGCTGCTGCTTTTCACCTATCCCTTGCGCAAGCACCTGGCCTTCATGCGCAACTGGGGCGCGACCAAGTGGTGGTTCTGGGTGCACATGGTGCTGGGCGTCGCCGGGCCCTTGCTGATCCTGCTGCACTCCACCTTCCATGTCGGCTCGCTCAATGCGGGCGTGGCGCTGTACAGCATGGTGGTGGTGGCGGTGAGCGGCGTGATCGGGCGCTTCGTGTACCAGCGCGTCCACCGCGGCCTGCACGGCGAGCGCACCACCTTGCGCCAGCTGCAGGTGCGTGCGGGCTTCATGCAGACCGAGGCCCGCTCGCGGCTGCAGTTCGCACCCAAGGTCGAGGAGAGGCTGCAGGCCTTCGAGCAGGCGCACCTGAGCACCGACCTGGGCTGGCGTGCGATGGGCCGGCAGTTGGTCCTCTTGCCGCTGCAACAACAGATCTGCTACCTGGGCTGCATCATGGAACTTCGCGAGCCGCTCTCCGCAGTGGCCCGCAAGCGTGGCTGGAACGAGGAGGAACACGCCAAGCGTCGTCGCCTGGCAAGAAAGCTGGTGAGGCGCTACCTGAGCGGCGTGGTTCGCGTCGCCCAGTTCACGGCCTACGAGCGGCTGTTCGCGTTGTGGCACATGGCGCATGTGCCCTTCGTCTACATCCTCGTGGTCAGCGCCATCGCGCACGTCATCGCAGTGCACGCCTACTAGCGCGAAACGAGAACCCAGGTGAACCGATGGACGCTCTGCACACCACAGACTGGCCTCGGAAGACCGGTGGTTCTCACGCTTGCGCTCGGGCTTTGCCTGCTCGCGGCGCTCATCGGGCTGTGGCCGTCGGCGGCCATGGCGCAGACCATGGAATCGGTGCTCTCGCCCGGCGAGCTGATCCAGGGTCATGCGAAGTGGCAGGACGACTGCAAGCAGTGCCATGTCCGCTTCGACCGCGCCGCACAGGATCGGCTGTGTATGGACTGCCATAAGAACATCGGGCGCGATGTCGGGCAAAAGACGGGGTTCCATGGCCGGCTGAAGCCCCAGGCTTGCCGCGCCTGCCATACCGAGCACAAGGGCCGCGCGGCCCGCATCGTGCTGCTCGACAAGGAGCAGTTCGACCACAGCGCCACCGATTTCGCCTTGCGCGGCAAGCACCGCGAGACTGCCTGCGAGAAGTGCCACGAAGCGGGCAAGAAGTACTTCCTCGCGCCGCAAGAGTGCGTGGCCTGCCACAAGAAGGACGACGTCCACAAGGGCTCGCTCGGCCCCAAGTGCGCCGACTGCCACGTCGAGACGCGCTGGAAGGAAGCGAAGTTCGACCACGACAAGACGCGCTACCCGCTCACGGGCAAGCACGTCGATGTGAAGTGCGCCGACTGCCACAAGGACACCAACTACCGCGAGACGCCGCACGCCTGCATCGCCTGCCACAAGAAGGACGACAAGCACAAGACGCAGTACGGCGACAAGTGCGAGTCCTGCCACCACGCCAAGTCGTGGAAGTCGCTCACCTTCAATCACGACACCGACACGCACTACCCCCTCCTCGGCAAGCACCGCACGGTCAAGTGCGACGCCTGCCACACCACCGGCTTCGTCTACCGCGACAAGCTGCAGTCCGCGTGCATCGATTGCCACAAGAAGGACGACAAGCACAAGGGGACGCTGGGCAACGACTGCCAGCGCTGCCACACCGAGCGTGACTGGAAGGAGCAGGCACGCTTCAACCACGACAAGACCGACTTCCCGCTCAAGGGCAAGCATTCGAGCGTGCAGTGCAAGGACTGCCACAAGAGCACGATGTTCAAGGAGGCGCCGAAGGCCTGCATCGGCTGCCACAAGAAGGACGACCACCACAAGGGCTCGCTCGGCGAAGCCTGCGCCGATTGCCACAACGAGCGCGACTGGAAGAAGACGAGCTTCGACCACTCGAAGACCGCGTTCCCGCTCTTGGGCAAGCACGCCACCGCCGAGTGCGCGAAGTGCCACAAGTCCACGCGCTACAAGGAAGCGCCCAAGGACTGCTTCTCCTGCCACGAGAAGGAGGACAAGCACGAGGGCCAGGAAGGACGTGACTGCGGCAAGTGCCACGACGCGCGCGCCTGGAAGCCCGCGCCGCGCTTCGACCACGGGCTGACGCGCTTCCCGCTGCTGGCCAAGCACACCCCCGTGAAGTGCGACGCCTGCCACACCACCGGCGCGCGCTTCAAGGACGCGAAGATCGACTGCGTCGCGTGCCACCTGAAGGACGACAAGCACAAGAAGACGCTCGGCCCCGCCTGCGAGCAGTGCCACAACGCGCGCAGCTGGAAGGCCTGGGATTTCGACCACGACAAGCGCACGCGCTTCGCGCTGGACGGCAAGCACAAGGGCCTCGTGTGCAGCAGCTGCCACACCAAGCCGGTGGAAGGCAAGGTGCTCGCGTCGGCGCAGTGCGTGAGCTGCCACCAGAAGGACGACGTCCACGAAGGCAGCTACGGCCGGCAGTGCCAGACCTGCCACATCACCTCGACCTTCAAGACCATCCGGCAGCGGGCGGGCAAGCCGGCGACGTCGATGAACGGCCCGGCCATCGAACCCGGCGCGGATGCGGTTCGCGCTCCGGGCAACCGAAGGCTCGCGTCATGATGGCCTGGGCACGGCGCTTTATCGTCGGCATGCTGATGCTGCTGGCGACGCTGCTCGCCGGCCACGCCAATGCCCAATCGGGCACGAGCGGCTTCGACCACGACACCACGCTCTTCCCGCTGCAAGGCGCGCACGAGCAGGTGCGCTGCGAGACCTGCCACATCAAGGGCATCTTCAAGGGCACGCCGCGCGAGTGCGCGCTGTGCCACGTGCAGAACAACGAGCGTGGTGCGCTGGCCAAGCCGAACCGGCACATCCCGACCCAGCAGGCTTGCGACACCTGCCACAACGTGTCCAGCTTCGGCGCGGTGCATTTCTCGCACGTCGCGGTGGTGCCTGGCACCTGCGCGACCTGCCACGACGGCCGCCGCTCCTTCGGCAAGCCAGCCGGGCACATTCCGACCACGCAGTCTTGCGACGTGTGCCACGTGACGAGCGCCTTCCTGCCGGTGCGCAGCTTTGACCACAGCACCCTCAACGGCGACTACAGCACCTGCGCGACCTGCCACGACGGCGGGCAGGCCACGGGCCGGCCGGCCAACCACATCCCGGTGGTCGACCTCACGATGTGCGGCACCTGCCACATCGCGTCCACGCTCAACGGCTTCAACACCTTCGCCGGCGGACAGATGGATCACACCGGGCTCACCGGCCGATGCGTGGACTGCCACGGCCCGGGCATCGGGGCGGGCACCTTCGCCGGCATCGCGAGCATCGTGGTGATGCCGCCGACCTCGCCGATGGGGCCGAACGCGCACATCCCGTCGTCCACCGCCTGCGAGGCCTGCCACCTGGCCAACGTGCCCGGTGGCCTCGTGCCAGCAAACGCGTTGCGGCCTGCTCCAGGCTCGGCCTTCGGCATGCCGCCGCCCACCGGCGCGCAGATCCACGCCGGCGTGACGGGCGGCTGTTCCAACTGCCACGACAGCAACTTCGTGTGGATGGGCATGAGCGCCTACCCCATCAGCCCGAGCACCCTCGTGCCCGATGCGTCCTACGTCGGCTTCCAGACGCGGCCGCGCGCGGCCGGCGGCACGTTCAACGTGGCCGACCCGGCCCACCCACTCAGCGGCGACTGCTCGGCCTGCCACTTCAGCACCAGCGCCTTCACCGCGACCGACAAGCCGGCCAACCACATCCCCACCGCCGCCGGCGTGCAGTGCAACCTGTGCCACACCTCGAGCGATTTCTCGGTGATGCCGACGCTGGCCAACATCCACCTCTACGCGCCCAGCACCACCGGCAACTGCGCGCAATGCCACGGCGCGGCGGCGGCGAGCTTCGCGATTCCGGCGGCCAACTTCAGCATCGTCGGCCTGCCGTCCACCCACATTCCGACCAGCGACTCCTGCGAGGTCTGCCACGTCGGCGCGGGGTCCAGCATCGCGAGCCTGCCGGTGGGCAACGGCGCGAAGTTCTCGGGCTCGCTGATGAGCCATGCGGGCATCACGAGCAACTGCGCGGCCTGCCACGGGCCAGGCATCACCGGCGCGAGCTTCATCGGCGTGCCGAAGATCATCGTGATGCCGCCGACCACGCCGGCCGGGCCGTCGGCGCACATCCCGTCGTCCACCGCCTGCGAGAGCTGCCACCTGGCCTCGACGCCGGCGGGCTTCATTCCGGCGGCCGCCACCAAGACCGCGCCGGGATCCGATTTCGCCACGCCGGCACCCACCACGACGCAGATCCACGCCGGCATCACGAGCGGCTGCTCCAGCTGCCACGACACCAGCATGGTGTGGATGGGCATGACGGCCTACCCCATCTCGCCGACCGTGCTCACGCCGGGGGCGCAGTACACCGGCTTCAACACCCGGCCGCGCGCGGCGGGCGGCACCTTCAACGTCGCCGACGCCGCCCACCCCGCGACAGGCGACTGCTCGGTGTGCCACGGCAACACCAACTTCTTCAGCGCCACCGACCGCCCCGCCAACCACATCCCGATCTCCGCCACGGCCGCCTGCAACGCCTGCCACACCTCGACCGATTTCGCGGTGATCCCGACCATCACCAACATCCACGCGAACGCGCCGAGCCCGAGCACCAACTGCGCGCAATGCCACGGCTCGGCGGCGGCGAGCTTTGCGATTCCATCGGCCAACTTCAGCATCGTCGGGTTGCCGGCCAAGCACGTGCCCACGAGCGCCTCCTGCGAGGTCTGCCACGTGGGCGCCGGCTCCAGCATCGCCGCGACGCCGGTGACCGACGGCGCGAAGTTCTCGGGCTCGCTGATGAACCACAGCGGCATCGCGAGCAACTGCGCCGCCTGCCACGGCCCGGGCATCGGCGCCGCGACCTTCACCGGGATCACGCGCATCGTGGTGATGCCGCCCACCTCGCCGATGGGGCCGACCTCGCACATCCCGTCGTCCACCACCTGCGAGACCTGCCATCTCGGCAGCACGCCGGGCGGCTCGGTGCCGGCCAATGCAGTGAAGTCCGCGCCGGGCAGCGACTTCGCCACGCCCGTGCCCACCACCGCGCAGATCCACAGCGGCGTGACCAGCGGCTGCTCCGCCTGCCACGACAGCAACTTCACGTGGATGGGCATGGCGAACTACCCGATCGCCCCCACCACGCTCGTCACCGGCGCGCAGTACACCGGCTTCCAGACGCGGCCGCGGGCGGCGGGCGGCACGTTCAACGTCGCGGATGCGTCCCACCCCGCCACGGGCGACTGCTCGGTCTGCCACAGCGGCACCAACTTCTTCACCGCCACCGACAAGCCGGCCAACCACATCCCGACATCGGCGAGCGCCGCCTGCAACGCCTGCCACACGTCCAGCGATTTCGCGGCGATGCCCACGCTCGCCAACATCCACGCCAACGCGCCGAGCACGACCAGCGACTGCGCGGTGTGCCACGGCTCGGCGGCCGCGAGCTTCGCGATCCCGTCGGCCAACTTCAGCATCGTCGGCTTGCCGGCCAAGCACATCCCGACCACCGCATCCTGCGAGGTCTGCCACGTGGGCGCGGGCTCCAGCATCTCGGTGCTGCCGGTGGGCAACGGCGCGAAGTTCTCCGGCTCGCTGATGAGCCACGCCGGCATCGCAAGCAACTGCGCCGATTGCCACGGACCGTCCATCACCGGCACCACATTCACCGGAGTGACGCGCATCGTGGTAATGCCCAGGGTCAGCCCGGTCGGCGTCACATCGCACATCCCGTCATCCACCGTCTGCGAGACCTGCCACCTCGGCACGACGCCGGGCGGCTTGATCGCGGCGAGCGCCACCAAGAGCGCCCCCGGCACCGCCTTCGCAACACCGGCGCCCACCACCGCGCAGATCCACAGCGGCATCACCGGAGGCTGCTCGGCCTGCCATGAAGCCAGCTACCAGTGGATGGGCATGAGCGCCTACCCCATCGCGCCCACAGTGAAGACATCGGGCGCGCAATACACCGGCTTCCAGACGCGGCCGCGGACGGCAGCGGGCACATTCAACGTGGCCGACGCCTCGCACCCGACCACCGGCGACTGCTCGCTGTGCCACAGCGGCACCAACTTCTTCACCTCGCAGGACAAGCCGGCCAACCACATCCCGACCGCGGCGGCCGCGACCTGCAACGCCTGCCACACCAGCACCGATTTCTCGGTGATGCCGACACTTCTGAACATCCACGCCAATGCGCCGAGCACGACGAGCAACTGCGCGCAATGCCACGGCGCGGCGGCGGCGAGCTTCGCGATTCCGGCGGCCAACTTCAGCATCGTCGGGCTGCCGAGCAACCACATGCCGACCACCGCCTCGTGCGAGGTCTGCCACGTCGGCGCGGGCTCCAGCGTCACCACCACGCCGGTGCCCAACGGCGCGAAGTTCTCGGGCTCGCGCATGAGCCACAGCGGCATCACGAGCAACTGCGTGGCCTGCCACGGGCCGAGCATCACCGGCGCGAGCTTCGCGGGGGTGACGAGCATCGTGGTGATGCCGCGCGTGTCGCCGATGGGCCCGAGCTCGCACATCCCGTCGTCCACCACCTGCGAGACCTGCCACCTCGGCTCGAATCCGGCGGGGCTCATTCCAGCCAACGCGACCAAGACCGCGCCGGGCACCGCCTTCGCAACGCCCGCGCCCACCACCGCGCAGATCCACACCGGCATCACGAGCGGCTGCTCCGCATGCCACGAATCCAGCTTCACCTGGATGGGCATGAGCGCCTACCCGATCTCGCCGACCGTGCTCACGCCGGGCGCCAACTACACCGGCTTCCAGACACGGCCGCGAACGGCGGCGGGCACCTTCAACGTGGCCGACGCGGCCCACCCGGCCACCGGCGACTGCTCGGTGTGCCACAGCGGCACCAACTTCTTCAGCGCCACCGACAAGCCGGCCAACCACATCCCGACTGCCGCGGCGGCCACCTGCACCGCCTGCCACACCTCGACCGATTTCGCGGTGATGCCCACGCTCGCCAACATCCACGCGAACGCGCCGAGCACCACCACCAACTGCGCGCAATGCCACGGCGCGGCGGCGCCAAGCTTCGCGATTCCCTCCGCGGGCTTCAGCATCGTCGGCCTGCCGAGCAACCACATCCCGACCAGCGCGTCGTGCGAGCTGTGCCACGTGGGCGCGGGCTCCAGCATCTCCGTGCTGCCGGTGGGCAACGGCGCGAAGTTCTCGGGCTCGCTGATGAGCCACTCGGGCATCAGCACCAACTGTGTGTCGTGCCACGGGCCGAGCATCGGCAGCGGCTCGTTCGCGGGCATCGCCAACATCATCGTGATGCCGCCGGTGACGCCGGTGGGCGCGAGCTCGCACATCCCGTCGTCCACCACCTGCGAGACCTGCCACCTCGGCTCCACGCCGGCGGGCAACGTGCCGGCATCGGCCACCAAGAGCGCGCCGGGCACGGCCTTCGCGACGCCGGTGCCCAACACCGCGCAGATCCACACCGGTGTGACCAGCGGCTGCTCGGGCTGCCACGAGAGCAACTACGTGTGGATGGGCATGAGCAACTACCCCATCTCGCCGACCGTGCTCACCGCGGGCGCGAACTACACCGGCTTCCAGACGCGGCCGCGCGCCACCGCCGGCACCTTCAACGTGGCCGACGCGGCCCACCCGACCTCGGGCGACTGCTCGGCCTGCCACAGCGGCACCAACTTCTTCACCGCCACCGACAAGCCGGCCAATCACATCCCGACGGCCGCCGCCGCCACCTGCGCGGCCTGCCACACCTCGAGCGATTTCGCGGTGATGCCCACGCTGGCCAACATCCACGCCAACGCGCCGAGCACCACCACCAATTGCGCGCAATGCCACGGCACGGCGGCACCGACTTTTGCAATTCCGTCGGCGGGCTTCAGCATCGTCGGCCTGCCGGCCAAGCACGTGCCCACCACCGCGTCGTGCGAGCTGTGCCACGTCGGCACGGGCTCGAGCATCACCGCCACGCCGGTGCCCAACGGCGCGACGTTCGCGAACTCGCGCTTCAGCCACAGCGGCATCACCAACAACTGCGTGGCCTGCCACGGGCCGACCATCACCGGCACGAGCTTCACCGGCGTGACCAAGATCGTGGTGATGCCCAAGACCACGCCGGCCGGCGCCACCTCGCACATCCCGTCGTCCACCACCTGCGAGACATGCCACCTCGGCACCACGCCGTCGGGCCTCATTCCGGCATCGGCCACCAAGACCGCGCCAGGCACGGCCTTCCTCACGCCCGTGCCCACCACGGCGCAGATCCACACCGGCATCACCGGCAGCTGCTCGAGCTGCCACGACACCGGCATGGTGTGGATGGACATGAGCAGCTACCCGATCTCGCCGGCCACCAAGACGACGGGCGCGTCGTACACCGGCTTCCATTCGCGGCCGGTGGCCGCGGGCAGCACCTTCAGCATCGCCGACGCCGCGCACCCGACGGCCGGCGACTGCTCCACCTGCCACAGCGGCACGAACGTCTGGGTGGGCACGGACAAGCCGGCCAACCACATCCCGACTTCGGCCAGCGCCACCTGCAGCGACTGCCACACCTCCAGCGACTTCGCGGTGATGCCCACGCTCGCGAACATCCACGCGAACGCGCCGAGCACGACGAGCAACTGCGCGCAATGTCACGGCACGGCCGCCGCGAGCTTCGCGATTCCGTCGGCGGGCTTCAGCATCGTCGGCCTGCCGAGCAACCACATCCCGACCGCCGCGTCCTGCGAGGTCTGCCACGTCGGCGCGGGCTCGAGCGTCACCACCACGCCGGTGCCCAACGGCGCGAAGTTCTCGGGCTCGCGCATGAGCCACAGCGGCATCACGAGCAACTGCGCGTCCTGCCACGGCCCGAGCATCACCAACACGAGCTTCATCGGCGTGACGAAGATCATCGTCATGCCCAAGACCACGCCGGTGGGCGCGAGCTCGCACATCCCGTCGTCCACCACCTGCGAAGCCTGCCACCTCGGCTCGACGCCGAGCGGCAGCGTGCCGGCGGTGGCCACCAAGTCGGTGCCGGGCTCGGACTTCGCCACGCCGGTACCCACCACCGCGCAGATCCACAGCGGCATCACGAGTGGCTGCTCCAGCTGCCACGAGACGAACTACGTGTGGATGGGCATGAGCAACTACCCCATCTCGCCGACCGTGCTCACACCGGGTGCCAACTACACCGGCTTCAACACCCGGCCGGTGGCGGCGCCCAGCACCTTCAGCGTGGCCGACGCGGCGCACCCGGCCACCGGCGATTGCGGCAGCTGCCACAGCGGCACCAACTTCTTCACCGGCCAGGCCAAGCCGGCCGGGCACATCCCGACCTCGCTGTCGACCTGCTCGACCTGTCACGTGGTGCCGGGCGACTTCTCGGTGGCCGGGCTCACCACCAACAAGGCGACGATGCACACCGGCATCACGAGCAACTGCATCGCCTGCCACTCCGCGGGCACGGGCTTCGGGCCATTCGCGGGTTGCACGACGCAGGCGTCTTGTCCTGCCACGCCGCCGCTGACCTACCAGCCCAAGGTGACGCCGCTGGCGGCCGGCGGCTCGCCCACCGCACCGTCCTCGCAGACGCACGTGCCCACGGTCGGCATCACTTGCGAGAAGTGCCACTCGGCCACCGTATTCACCTCCTTCGCCGGCATGAACATGAAGGGCAACACACCGGCCCACACGGCCGTGGGCACGCCGTGCATCAAGTGCCACGAGGGCGGCTACACCTGGTTCGGCGTGACCATCGTGACGCGAAACGTCGGCCACGAAGGCCGCAAGGCCGGACAGGACTGCGTGGGCTCAGGCTGCCACACGCTGCGCTACTCCTCGTTCTCGACCGAGGCGCGCGTCCGCCCGGCCATTCGCGCGGCCGTCATTCCCGGCGGCCCGCGGCTGCTGCCCGATGGCACGCCGATGCCAGGCTCCGAGGCCGGCCAGGCGGGCTTCAACCACCAGGGCGTGCTGCCCGGCCAGTGCATGACCTGCCACAACGGCCAAGCCGCCAAGGGCAAGCCGGTCAAGCACCTGGTGACGCGCCTGTCGTGCGACAGCTGCCACCGCAACACTGCCTGGCTGCCGGCGCAGTTCAACCACCAGGGCGTTCTCTTCGGCCAATGCCAGACCTGCCACAACGGCTCGTCGGCCACGGGCAAGTCGTCGTCGCACTTCATCACCGCGCGTTCGTGCGATGCCTGCCACCGGACGATCGGCTGGGTGCCGGCCAGCTATTCGCACCTCTCGCCGCAGTTCCATCCGCAGCCCGACAAGCCTTTGTGCGTGAGCTGCCACCTCACCAACGGCGAGATCATCCCGCGGGCGCTGCGCGGCGGCCCGCGTCCACGGCCGACGCCGCCCGGTTGACGCGACAAGGCACTCCAATGCATCGCGCACGCGCCCTCCTTCGCTGGCTGCTTGGCATCTTGCTCGCGGCCGTGGCGCTGGGCGTACGCGCCCAGCTGATCGACGACGTGTCGGTGCAGGCGCAGGGCAGCGACACGCTGGTGCGCGTCGCCTTCAACGGCACCGTTCGATTCCTGCAGCAATCGCCCACCTCGCCGGCGCAGCTGTACCAGGTGAGCTTCGAGGTGGTGGGTGCTGCCGAGGCGCTGCTGCGCCAGTCGACGGACGAGCAGCGGCGCGTCGCGGCCGGCGGCAGCCTGCCGGAGGTGAGCATCACCTACAACGCATCGCCCGGCAAAAGCACCAAGCAGCTGACGGTGCAACTGGGCGCCGCGGCGGTGATGCAGGCGCGGCAGGGGCCGTCGTCGAGAAGCATCGACCTCGTGTTCTCGCAACGGCCCTACATCGTCGTGCTGCAGCAGGTGCCGAGCGCGCAGCCGGACAAGCTGCTGCCGGTGCCCAATCGCCTGCAGACCTTCGAAGTGTTCACCACCAATCGCGTCATCGACGGCACGCCGAGCATCGAGGTGAGCATCGGATGGTTCCGCACCGCCGAAGAAGCCGAAGCCGTGCGCAAGGCCGCCCTGGACCGCTTCCCGCAAGCGAAGGTGGTCGACCTGCTGCAGCGCAATTTGCAGGCGACGGCGCTGGCGTCGCCCGTGCCGGCGCCGCGATCGGCGGATACCGTGGTGCCGGTGCCGCCGGCGCCTGCCGTGGCAGTCGCCCCTGCAGTCCCTGCACCGGCCGCGCCAGCGTCCTCTCCACCCCCCGCTGAACCAGTGGCCGCGCCCGCCCCGCCCGCCCCCGTCGCCCCCCGCCCCTCGGTGACGGCAACGCCCGACATCGAGGCGCGCGCCGCCGAATTGATGAACCGCGCACGCACCGCCCTCGCGGACCGCAAGCTGGAGGAGGCCATCGACGCGCTCAACCAATTGCTGCTGCTGCCGCCCAACTCGCAATCGCAGGAAGCACAGGAGCTGATCGGCCTGGCCTGGGAGCGCGCCGGCGACCAGCGCCGCGCGCGTGTGGAGTACGAGCTGTACCTCAAGCTCTACCCCGAGGGCGAAGGCTCGCAGCGCGTCGCGCAGCGGCTCGCATCGCTCGAAGGCGCACCGGCCACGGGCACCCAGCCGCTGGCCGAAGCCGGCGCGCCCACGCGCACGGAGCCGCGCAAGTTCACCGGCAACATCGCGCAGTACTACTACGGCGGCAAGGCACGCAGCCAGTCGCTCGTGAACCTGCCGGCGGGCATCGACCAATCGACGCTGACCAAGACCACCGAGTCGGCCATCGTGACGAGCGTGGACCTGAGCGGCCGCTTCGCGAGCAAAGACAGCGAGACCCGCGTCGTGCTGCGCGGCACGGGCTCGTCCAACCTCTCGTCGAGCTCGCACAACACCAGCCTGCTCAACGCCGCCTACGTCGATTACAAGCGCAACGAGAGCGGTCTCGCGATTCGCATCGGCCGGCAATCGGCCATCAGCGGCGGGCTGCTCGGGCTCTTCGACGGCGTGTCGATGAGCTACCCCATTCGCCAGGGGCTGAAGGTGGACGTGATGGGCGGCGCGCCGGCCAACCTGCTGGTGGACGCACCGTCGCAGCGGCTGCTCGCTGCCATGCTCGAAGCCGACGGCATCGGCGACCACTGGGGCGGCGACATCTACATCGTCAACCAGACCACCGAGGGCATCGCCAACCGCCGGTCGCTCGGCGGCGAGCTGCGCTATTCGGGTGAACGTGGTTCGGGCTATGCGCTGGTGGACTACGACACGCTCTTCCGCGCGGTGAACGCGGTGTCGCTGCAAGGCTCGGTGCAGGCGCCGGGGCAGACCACCGTCACCGTGCTCGTCGATTCGCGCAAGGCGCCGTCGCTGCAGATGACCAATGCGCTCATCAGCAGCGGCTTTGCGTCCCTCAACACGATGCTGCAGATGATGTCGCTCGATGAAGTGCGCGACGCCGCACGCAAGACCACCGCGCAGGCCAAGCAGGGCCTGATCAGCATTTCGCGGCCGTGGTCCGAGAAGTGGCAGGTCTCGGCCGACCTGCGCTACAGCGCCATCGGTGCGCTGCCGGCCGTCGGAGATTTCGAGGCCACGCCCGCCACCGGCTCGCAATACGGCCTCACGCTGCAGCTCACCGGCTCCAACCTGTACTCCAAGCGCGACATCAACAACTTCAACATCAGCCTGCTGACCACGCCCTTCTTCAAGGGCACGCAGCTGTCCTACAGCAACCTCACCGGCCTGCGCAACAACGACCTGACGCTGGAACCCTCGATCCGCTTCTACACACAAAGCGACAAGCAGGACGTGCGCATCTGGCGCATCACCCCGGGTTTGCGAGCTTCATACCGGCTGTCCACCCGGGCGAGCATCCTCGGTGAAGGCATCCTCGAACATTCGAAGACCAGCGGGCCCACGAACCATGACACGACCGATTCGGTGTTTTTCTACTTCGGTTATCGCTACGAGCTGTTCTGAAGGAGCCATGCAGTGAGCGCGGACGGGCTCGCCGCGCGGATGCAGCAGTCGCGCGAGCGGCTCGTGCAAATCGATACGGAACTTGCCGACGGTCGCATCACCCCCGAGGCGTATCGGGAAGAACGCAGCCGGCTGATGGCCGACCTGATGGGTGCGGCCGAACCGCAGGCGACGTCGGCCCCTCGCGCCACCGGCTGGCGGCGCTGGACGCCGGCCGCGGCGTTGGTGCTGATCGTGGCTGCAGGCGGCGCGGTGCTCTTCGTGACGCAGCGCAACGAGAGCCCCGTGCCTGCCGCCGTGCAAGCGCCGGGCGAGGCGGCCAAGCCTGCGCACGCCCTCACCGATGAACAGCTGCAGCGCATGGTGAACGAGGCCAGCGAGCAGACAAAGCGCGACCCGAAGGACGTGACGGCCTGGGCCCTGCTCGCACACTCCTACGACATGCTCGGCAAGTTCGCCGAATCGACCAAGGCCTATGAGAAGTTGGTGAAGCTGGCACCGAAGGATGCGCAGGTGCTGGCCGACTATGCCGATGCGCTGGCCGTGGCTCACGGCCGCTCACTGGACGGCGAGCCCGAAGCACTGGTGCGCCGCGCGCTTGAGCTGGACCCGGTCAACGTGAAGGCCTTGTCGCTCGCCGGCACCGCCGCTTTCGAGCACAAGCAGTATGAGCAGGCGGTGGCGCTGTGGGAACGCGCCAAGGCCGCATCCAAGGACCCACGCTTCACACAGCAGATCGATGGTGGCATCGCCGAGGCACGGGCCTTGGCCAAGGGCGACGCACCACCCGCGCCGGTGGCGGCGGCCTCCGGGCCAGCCGTGGTGTCCGGCCGCGTGAGCCTGGCCGACGACCTCGCCGGCAAGGCGCCGCCTGACGCCACGGTGTTCGTCTTCGCCCGGCCGGTGCAGGGCTCGCGCATGCCGGTGGCCATCCTGCGCAAGCAGGTGCGAGACCTGCCGCTGGATTTCTCGCTCGACGATTCGATGTCGATGGTGAAGGAGGCCAAGCTGTCGCAAACGCCGCGCGTCATCATCGGCGCGCGCGTGTCCATGCGTGGCGACGTGATGCCGCAGGCCGGCGACATGCAGGGCTTCTCGGCGCCGGTGAACGTCGGCGCGACCGGCATCCATCTGGAAATCAGCGAGGTTCTGAAATGACCCCCCCGAAGCGCCTTCGGCGCCTCCCCCCAGGGGGCGCCACCGGCGGACCGGCGAAGCCGGCTCCGCGGTGGCCGCTTGATGGTCCGGGCGCACTTGGAGAACTGAGATGAAGACCAGTCGTCGCCTTGCCGCCTCGCTCGTTTTCGTCGCGCTCACCGCGTCGACCGGTTCTGCCCGCGCGGTGCTTGGCGCCGCTGTCGCCAGCGTGCAAGAAGACCAGTTGCGCCTCGCCGGCACCCGCACGCAAAGCGTTCACGCCTACCACCAGGTGCACGACATCGTGATGGCCGACGGCTCGCGCATCCGCGAGTTCGTCTCGCCCTCGGGCGTCGTCTTCGCGGTGTCGTGGGACACCCGCTTCAAGCCTGACCTGCAGGCGCTGCTCGGCACGTACCACGCCGAATACGACGCCGAAGCGCGCGAGGCGCTGCGTCGGCCCGGCATCCGGCGGCAGCTGTCGTTCAAGCATGCCGACCTCGTGCTGGAAACGAGCGGCCACCTCAACCACTTCTCCGGCCGCGCGTGGGTGCCTTCGCTCACGCCAGGCGGCCTGGCTGGCGATGCGCTGCGCTGACGTGCTCAGGCTGTTCCTCGCAGCGGTACTCGCCACGACGCTGGCGGCCTGCGGCGGCGGCAATTCAAGCGTGACGACCACCACCGGCGGCGGCATCAATGGCGGCGGTGGCGGCAGCACAGTCACGCTGGACACCCCCACCGGCGACAACACGACCGAGATCGTGGTTGATGGAGGGCCGGCCACCGGCTTCTCGCTTGGCGTGGCCAACGTGCCGTACGTCACCGTCACCGTGTGCACGCCGGGCTCGGCCACCGACTGCGTGACCATCGACCACGTCTTCCTCGACACGGGCTCCATCGGCCTGCGTGTGCTCAAGAGCGCAGTGGCCAAGCTGAGCTTGCCGGCGGTCACCATCCCCGGTGGCACCGCAGTGGAGTGCTACCCCTTCGTGCTGGGCGGCGTGTGGGGGCCGCTCGCCAAGGCCGACCTGCGCGTCGCCGGCGAACTGGCAAGCAACCTGCCGATGCAGCTCATCGACGACGGCAGCCCGGCGGCGTACACCGCTCCGGCGGATTGCATCTCGTCATCCAACGGCGGCTTGCTCAACTCGGTGGCTTCCCTGCAGGCCAACGGCATCCTGGGCGTGGGCATGGTGAGCTACGACTGCGGCTCCGTTTGTGCAAGCGGCAACTACACAAGCGGCCACATCCTCTACTACGCCTGCAGCGGCGCGACGAGCTGCGCGGCCGGCGCGATTCCCGTCGCCTCGCAGATGCAGAACCCGGTCGCCAAGTTCGCGGTGAACAACAACGGCACCGTCATTCACCTGCCCGCCGTGCCCGACCTGGGCGCCGGCGTCGCGAAGGGGCGGCTCGTATTCGGCATCGGCACGCAGGCGAACAACCAGATCCCGCCGAGCGCGCAGATGATCTTCGTGGATCCGGACCCGACGCACATCGACACCTACCTCTACTTCACCGTCACCGTGAACGGCACGGCCTACCCTGGCAGCTACCTCGACAGCGGCTCCAACGCCTACTTCTTCGACGACGCGTCGCTCACCAAGGGCTGCCAGAGCTCGGCCGGCTCGACCACGGGCGGCTGGTACTGCCCGGCGAGCGTGGTGCGGCGCACCGCCACTTTCAGCGACGTGCTGGGCAACAGCACCACCGCCGACTTCGCCATCGCGAACGCGGATGCCCTCTTCAACACCACGAGCAATGCCTTCGCCGACCTCGGCGGCGCGGTGGGCCAGGGCAGCGCAACCTTCGTGGGCGGCCTGCCCTTCTTCTTCGGGCGGCCGGTGTTCACCTCGATCTGGGGTCAGGCGCTCTCGCCCAACGGCCCCTGGAATGCCTTCTGAGTGTCTCGACGGCATCGCCGCAGTGCGACGATCGCCGCCACCAGCAGCGCCGCGAACTGCCAGCCGACAACACCTCCTCCGCCTCCGCCTCCGCCTCCGCCCGATGCAGGTGGCGGGTTGGATGGCGGCGGGACCACCGGCGTGGCCAGCCCCGCATAAGAAGCAATGCCTGCGCGGGTCGATGCGTAGAGCGTCGTGCCGCTCGCGCGCAGCGTGTGCAGCTCCACGCTCGGCAGCATGGTCGCGCCGCTGCCGCTGAAGGCCGTCCACGCGAAGGGCGATGCGATGGGCGACACGAACATGCCGTTGTTGGCGGTGGCCGCGTAGATCGACGTGCCGTCGCTGTACAGGCCGTTGACCACGCCGAAGTGGTCGGCGATGAGTTGCGTGGACCCGGTGTTGGCCGAGGTCCAGGCCGAGCCGGAGGTGGCGACGAGCACCAGGTTTCCAGCCGTGGATGCCAGCAGCTGGTTGCCCACCAGAAGCAATCCCGTGATGCGCCGCAGGCCCAGGTCGCCGGTGCCGAAGGCCTGCCAGTTGGCGGTGCCTGCGGCGACGCTCGCTTCCGACGCGGTGTAGACCAGGCTGTTGCCCAAGGCATCGATGACGCCTGCGTAGACATTGCCGCCCGTCACGAGCAGCGCAGTGACGGCCTTGCCACTCAAGCCCGCGGCCACCGGCATCGCGGTGGCCGGCGTCGCACTCAGCGGCACGGCGAACATGCCGTTGTCCGTGCCTGCGAAGGCCGATGACGAACCCACCGCGAGCGATCGCACCGAACCCGCGCTGAAGGCACTGACCGTTGACCAGGCGCCGTTGGAAGTGGCATAGACCAGCAAGCCTTGCGTCGACCCGGCGAAGAGCATGCCGTGCACCACGTCGGGCGCGAGGGACAGCAGGTCCTCGAAGGGCTGAAGCGCTGTCGCCACATGGGTCGCCGACCAGTTCGCGCCTCCGTCAGCGCTCGCGAACACCTCGGCGTATTGCGGCGCCGTTGCGGCCGCATAAAGCGTGGCGCCGAGCACAGCGGAGTCGACCACGTTGGTGTTGTTCAGCCGCGCATTCGCGCCGCCCGCCGACACCGAGGCCGGCCCGTTGCTCGCCACCCAGTTGGCCCCACCCACGAAGAGCGGCGCGGATTCCGTCTGCACACCGAAGCCCGTGCCGGCAAAGACGGTCGCGCCCATCGCGCCCGGGGCCGTGCCGATGGCGAACGAGTTGGCCGCGCTGGTCGAACCCAGCGAGTTGGTGCCGAGGAAACTCGTGCCGTCCAGGCTCACGAAGGCGCCCTGGTCGGTGGCGAGCGCGACCTGCGGCACGCCGCCCTGAAGGAAGGGGATCGGCGTGATGCCCGCGCAGTTGAACGCGACGCCAGTGTTGGGCGGCACGCTCGCGATGGACCACAGCGCGTTGGTGTCCATCGGGTTGCCCGAGGTGTAGACGGCACCGCCGCTGCACGCATAGGCGAGCGCGAAATCGCTGCTGAAGGCCAGCGCACTCACCACGTCGGTGGCGAGCGTGCCCGAGGGGTCGGCACTGCTCCAGGTGAGCGTTGCCGAACCGGGAAGAATCGGCGCGGAGAAGGCGGCATTGCCCGCGCCAACGAGCAGGCCGGCGGGCGACGGAACGAGGGCCATCGCGCTGATGGGCAACGCACTGGCAGGCAGCGGCAAGGCGTAGAAGGTCCACGCCGGCGCCGGGGGGCCGGCGCTCGAATCCAGGGCAGTGACGTAGACACCCGGCGCGCTCAGCCCATCGGTCGAATTGCTGGCGGCGAACAGGCGCTTGGTGGCGGGGTCGAAAGCCAGCAACGCGATGGGCGTGGACGATGCCGTGCCGCCCAAGGCCGTCCACGGCGACCCCGCGGCCAGTGCGCGGAAGAACAGGCCGGAACCCGTGGCGGCGAACAAGAGGTTGCCATCGCTTGCCAGCGAATACACGTTCAGCAGCGTCTGCCGCCCGATCGCGGTTGAGCCGACGAGACCATTGTTCGAGGCGCTCCAGGTCTGTCCGGCATCGGTGCTCTCGAAGACGCCGTTCTCGGGCGTCGCGGCGAAGAGGGTCGAGGCCACGCCAGGGTGCGTGAGCAATGCGCTGATGCTGCCGCCCGGCGGCCCCAGCGTGTTCCAGGCAGGCGCTGTTTGCGCAAGGGCCAAGGTGCACGCCATCGCCAGCAAGAGCGAAGACGTGATGCGTGCCAGTACCGGTCCGCAGGCAACGCGACGGCTGGAAGCCCCCATGAGCAAACCCTCCACAAACATGGGTCGGGTCTAGCATCGCATTCTTAAGAACCGGTTAAGGCTGGGTACGCTCCCTCACATTCCGCCACGCGTTGCCTTGATGCGCGTGAGGCTTTCGGCGTACGCTGCGTGCTCACTCTCGCCCCCCGACCGTTTCGCGCCACACAGGAGAAGCGCTACATGATTCCCGAGTTGGGCCAGGTGGCCCTGCTTTTGGCGCTGGCCGTGGCCGTGGTCCAAGGCAGCCTGCCCCTGGCAGGCGCCGCACGCCATCGGCCCGATTGGATGTCCTTCGCCCGACCTTGCGCGCAGGCGCACTTCGTGCTCGTGGCGGTGGCCTTCGTCTGCCTTGCGGCCAGCTTCGTGCGCAACGATTTCTCGGTGCTGTACGTGGCATCCAACTCCAACAGCGCGCTGCCGCTGGCCTACCGCATTGCGGGCGTCTGGGGCGGCCATGAAGGCTCGCTGCTGCTGTGGCTGATGATGCTCAGCGTGTGGATGTTGGCCGTGGCGCAGTTCAGCCGACACCTGCCACTGCCCGTGGTCTCCCGCATCCTCGCGGTGATGGGGCTCGTGAGCGTGGGCTTCCTGCTGTTCATGCTCACCACCTCCAACCCCTTCGAGCGGCTCTTCCCGGTGCCGCCGGACGGCAACGACCTGAACCCGCTGCTGCAAGACCCGGGCATGGTGGCGCACCCGCCCATGCTGTACATGGGGTACGTGGGCTTCTCGGTCGCCTTCGCCTTCGCGCTCGCCGCGCTGCTGGGAGGCAACCTCGATGCCACCTGGGCACGCTGGACGCGGCCATGGACCACCGCGGCCTGGTGCTTCCTCACGGTGGGCATCATGCTGGGCTCGATGTGGGCGTACTACGTGCTCGGCTGGGGCGGCTGGTGGTTCTGGGACCCGGTGGAAAACGCGTCCTTCATGCCTTGGCTCGCGGGCACGGCGCTGATCCATTCGTTGGCCGTGACCGAGAAGCGCGGTGCCTTCAAGTCGTGGACCGTGCTGCTCGCGATCATCGCGTTCTCGCTGTCGCTGCTGGGCACTTTCCTCGTCCGCTCGGGTGTGCTGTCGTCGGTGCATGCGTTTGCCACCGACCCGCGTCGCGGCCTGTTCATCCTCATCTTCCTCATGGTGGTGGTGGGCGGCTCGCTCGCCTTGTACGCCTGGCGGGCGCCAAAGGTTGGCCTGGGCGCGCGCTTCGCGCTCGTGTCGCGCGAGACCATGCTGCTCGCCAACAACGTGCTCTTCGTCGTCGCGATGCTCTCGGTGCTGCTGGGCACGCTCTATCCGCTCGCGCTGGACGCCCTGGGCATGGGCAAGATATCTGTCGGCCCGCCCTATTTCGACACGGTGTTCGTGCCCTTGATGGTGCCGGTGGTCTTCCTGGTCGGCATCGGGCCGCTCGCGCGCTGGAAGCAGGCGCAGGTGCCCGATCTGGCCCATCGGCTTCGCTGGGCTGCGCTCGCGTCGGTGCTGGTCGCCTTGCTCACCGCGTGGATGGCGGGGCAGTTCAGTTTTGGGGCGCTGCTCGGCTTCCTCATGAGCGCGTGGATCGTCGCTTCGGTGGCGGCCGACCTGTGGGAGCGCCTGCACTCGCCGGGCGCGAAATGGTCCGGCCTGTTCGCGCGTGCCCGGCTGCTTCCTCGCGCGATGGTGGGCATGCTGGTCGCGCACCTGGGCGTCGCCGCCTTTGCCTTCGGCGTGAGCATGGTGCGCAGCAGCGAGGTGGAGAGCGACGTTCGCATGGACGTGGGCGACACCACCACCGTGGCCGGCTACGAGTTCACTTTCCGCGGCGTGCATGAAGCGGCCGGACCGAACTACGACGCGGCCATCGGCGAAATCGACGTCACGCGCAAGGGAAGTGCGGTGGTCACCCTGCATCCCGAGAAACGTGTCTACCGCGTACAGCGCAACCCCATGACCGAAGCCGCGATCGACCCCGGCCCGACGCGCGACCTGTACGTGTCGCTCGGCGAAGCGGTGGACGGCCGCGCCTGGATCGTGCGCATCTACGTCAAGCCTTTCGTCGACTGGATCTGGGGGGGTTGCCTGATGATGGCGCTGGGTGGCGCGCTCGCCGCCAGCGACCGCCGCTACCGCGTGCGGCAACGCGAGACGCAGACCGCCACGGCGGCTGCGGGAGCCACGTCATGAACGCTGCCTTCCTTGGCGCGAGCGCGGCGCTCTTCCTTCTGGCCGCGGCACTGCTCACACGTCCGCTGTGGTGGCCCTTCGGCCGCGCGGGCGGCGAGCACGCGGTACGCCAGGTCGCCCAGCAGATGAAGCAGCTTCGCGAGCTGCATGCAAGCGGCGTGCTGAACGACGAGCAGTTCGCGCAAAGCCGCCAGGCGCTGGAAGACCGGCTGGTCGATGCCGTCAGCGCGCCTGCCGCGGCATCGTCCGCCGCGCAGCCTTCGCGGCAGCTCGCGGGCATCGTCCTCGGCTTCGTGCTGGTGGTGGCCGTCGCGGGCTATCGCTTCGTCGGCACGCCCGATCGGCTCGCTTCCGCACCCGGCGACACCGCCACCGCCACCGCCACCGCCCCCGCCACCGCCACCGCCTCGGCGCAGCAGGAGAGCGCGCACCCGGTCACGCAGGCGCAGATCCAGCAGATGGTGGACCAGCTTGCGCAGCGGCTGAAAACTCGCCCCGATGACGCCGACGGCTGGATCATGCTTGCCCGCTCGCATGTGGCGCTCGGCCAGCACGCGCAAGCCGTCACCGCCTTCCGCCAGGCCACGCGCCTCGTGCCCAACGATTCCGCCCTGCTGGCCGATTTCGCCGATGCATTGGCGATGTCGCAGGAGCGCGGCCTGCAAGGCGAGCCGATGGCGCTGGTGGAGCGGGCGCTCAAGCTCGATGCGAAGAACGTGAAGGCCTTGTCCCTCGCCGGCACCAACGCCTTCGACAACAAGGACTACGCGCGTGCCGTGTCGTACTGGGAGCAGGCCGTCGGCCTCGAGCCGCCCGGCAGCGCGTTCTCGCAGCAGCTGAACTCGGGCATCGCCGAAGCCCGCCAGCTCGGCGGCATGCCGGCCGGCACGCTGCTCGCGGCCGATGCCGCGCCCGCGATCACGGGCGGCGCGAGCGTCTCCGGCACGGTCAGCCTGCCGGCAGCGCTTGCCTCACGCGTCTCGCCGAACGACACCGTGTTCATCTTCGCGCGGGCCGTCGAGGGCTCGCGCATGCCGCTGGCCATCCTGCGCAAGCAGGTGAAGGACCTGCCGCTGAAATTCGCGCTCGATGACACCCTCGCCATGTCGCCCGACATGAAGCTGTCGTCGGTGCAGAACGTGGTGGTGGGCGCGCGCATCTCGCGAAGCGGCAACGCGATGCCCCAGCCCGGCGACTTGCAGGGCCTGTCGGCGCCGGTGAGCGTGGGCAGCAGCACGCTGCGCATCGAGATCGACCAGGAGGTCACGAAGTAGCAAGTGGCGATGAATTACCTGTACGTCTACCTGGGCGTGATCGCGCTCATCGTGCTGCTGTACGCCCGCCGTCGGCAGCGCATTCAGCGTGGGCATGCGGCGCAGTTGAAGGAGTCGCTGGAGGCAGGCCTCGGGGAGCCGCCGTCGCTGCATCCGGAAGTGAACCTGAACGCCTGCATCGGCTCAGGCGCCTGCGTGAAGGCCTGCCCGGAGGAGGCGCTGGGCATCGTCCGCGGCAAGGCCGTGCTCACCAACGCGGCAGCCTGCATCGGCCACGGCGCATGCCTGAGCGCCTGCCCGGTGGAAGCCATCACCCTGGTGTTCGGCACCGAGAAGCGCGGCATCGACATCCCCAACATCACACCCCAATTCGAGACCAACGTGCCGGGCATCTTCATTGCCGGCGAGCTGGGCGGCATGGGGCTCATCCGCAAGGCCGCCGAACAAGGCCGCCAGGCGATGGAGTCCATTCGCAAACGCGCGGCCACCGGCAACAACTTCGACCACGACGTGGTCATCGTCGGAAGTGGCCCGGCCGGCTTGTCGGCAGGGCTGGCCGCCATTCACTACAAGCTGCGCTACAAGATCGTCGAGCAAGAAGATTCCCTCGGCGGCACGGTCTACCACTACCCGCGCCAGAAAATCGCGATGACGGCGCCGGTGCATCTGGCGATCGTCGGCAAGGTGAAGTTCGGCGAAGTTCAGAAGGAGAAGCTGCTCGACTTCTGGCACGGCGTGGTGGACACCACCGGGCTGCAGATCACCTTCCGCGAGCGCATGGAAGGCATCGAACGCTCGGGCGAGGGCTTCATCGTCCAGACCGATCGCGGCACCTACACGACCCGCTCGGTGCTGCTGGCCATGGGCCGCCGCGGCACGCCGCGCAAGCTGGACGTGCCGGGCGAGGAGACATCGAAGGTGGTCTACCGCCTGGTGGACCCTGCGCAGTACGCCGGCCAGGCGGTGCTGGTGGTCGGTGGCGGCGACAGCGCGCTCGAAGCTGCCATCGCTGTGTCGCAGCAAGACGGCACGGATGTGATCCTTTCGTACCGCAGCGGCGCCTTCGGTCGCGTGAAGCAGAAGAACCGCATGCTGCTCGAACAGCAGGAAAAGGCCGGTCGCGTGAAGGTGCTGCTGAATTCGACGGTGGCATCCATCGAGCAGAACACCGTGCACATCGAGCACGACGGCAAGCCTCACGAGTACCGCAACGATGCGGTCATCGTCTGCGCGGGCGGGCTGCTGCCAACGCCCTTGCTGCAGAAAGTCGGGATCGAGTTCGAGACGAAGTTCGGGTCGCGGTGAGGTGTGTGTTGGCTACCCCAAAGTATCTTCCGGCCCCAACTGATACCCCACCCCGCGCACCGTCTGGATGATGGTCGCGCCGAACTTGCGCCGAAGGTAATGGATGTAGACCTCCACGGCGTTGCTGCCCACTTCCTCGCCCCAGCCGTACAGCGCTTCTTCCAGCTGGGCGCGCGTGAGCACCTGGTTCTTCTTGCGCACGAAGGTTTCGAGCAGCCAGTATTCCTTGCGCGTCACCACCACCGGCGCGCCATGCCACGTCACCGCGTGGCGCGCGGGGAAGAGCTTGAGCGGGCCGTATTCGGCCTCGCCGCCGCCTTGCGATGCCGGCGCGCGTCGCGACACCGCGCGCACGCGCGCGCACAGCTCGTCGAGGTCGATGGGCTTGATCATGTAGTCGTCGGCGCCGATGTCGAGCAGGCGCACGCGATCCTGGATGCCGCCGCGCGCGGTGGTCACCACCACCGAGATGCTCGGGTCGCGCTGTCGCACCACCGTGAGCAGGCTTTCGCCGCTCAGGTCGGGCAGGCCGAGGTCCATCAGCACGCAGTCGTACTTGTGGGTGTGCATCGCAATGGTCAGGTCACGACCCTTGCGAATCCAGTCGACGGCATAACCTTCCCGCACGAGAGCTTTGTGCACGGCAGAGCCGAACAGCTCGTCGTCTTCGACCACGAGTACGCGCATATTTTTTCTTTCCCCGTTCCTAGACTGCTTGATATAAGTAAGCGGTCGTTACGTCAATAGGTCACAGGGAAACCCCGTGAGCACTTTCCCTTCATTACTGTCGTTTACTGCCTTTTAAGGTGCACTAAAGAAGAGCACAGCAGACTTCGTTCACAAGCGAGTGAGCGGGGGCACTGATGCCGAACATCGGCCACAACGAATCCGACGGCGAGCGACTGCCGGACAAGGAGCCTCTTTGGGCTCATGTCTCCGGCTGGAGTCAGCTTTCCGGCTCCATGCGCACGGTATCGTGCGTGATCCCGTCGCACAACGAGGTCAACAAGCTGGCCAAGCTGTTGCCGCGCCTGTCCGATTCGCTCACCGAAAGCGGTTTTCCGTGGGAAGTGATCGTGGTCGATGCCGGCAGCGACGACGGCACCAACCGCCTCTTGACCGGCTGGGGCGAGCTGCCCGGCTTCTGGTCGGTCACGGTGGCCCCGCATCTTGGCAGGTCGGCGCACCTTGTGATCGGACTTGAAGCCGCGCGCGGCGATGCAGTGGTGCTGCTCAACCCGCAACCGCGGTTTCCGCCGAGCCTGCTGCAGCAAATGATCTGGCGCTGGGAACAAGGCGCCCAAGTGGTCTATGCCATTGACGACGGCAGCCCGCGCACCGGCGAGCTCAAGAGCTGGGACGCCTTCACCGTCGACCAGCTCATCGCCTCGCAGGAGCCGATGAACATGCCGCAAGGCAGCACCGAGTTCGCCCTCTTCGATCGCCGCGTGGTCGACTATCTCCTGCGCTGACGCCTCGCTTTCGCGCTCGTCTCTCACGCCGACCAAGCCTCGCCCGAGGGTGCCCCCACCCCCGCAGGTAGGGTGACTCCCCTCCCCATCTCTGGTCGATCCTCCCCTCGCCTCAGGGGGGTCGAACGCACCCGGCTTAAGTTCCGGTTAACCCGCCTGCGCAGACTGAGGGTCTGACGCATCGCGCGATCGATCTGACCCAGTGGACGCGACGCCGAACGAATGAATGAGGGGGGCAGAGTGTCGGGAACCATTCGCTTCGAAAACCGCCGGCATCCGCGCGATGCGTCACCCGGCTTCACCCTGCTGGAACTGCTGGTGGTGATCGTCATCATCGGCATGCTGGCTGGCCTGGTGGCACCGCGCTACTTCGACCAGGTCGGCAAGTCCAACAGCAAGATCGCCAAGGCACAGATCGATTCGCTGGAAAAGGCGCTCGATCAGTACCGGCTGGACGTGGGGGTCTACCCCACCACCGAACAAGGCCTGGCGGCGCTGAACACCCGCCCGCAGAACACCGAGAAGTGGGCAGGACCCTACCTCAAGAAAAACGTGCCGCTGGACCCGTGGGGCGCAGGCTACGTCTACCGCTCGCCGGGGGAACACGGCGACTATGACCTTTCCTCTCTCGGTGCCGATCACCAGGCCGGCGGCACGGGCGAAGCGGCCGACGTGCAGTCCTGGGGCTCCTGATGCTGCTCGCCTTCGACCTCGTCGTGCGCACGCCCCAGGGGGCCTTGCGCAGCATGCAGCTGAACGCGGCTGATGCGGCAAGCGCCCGCGCCGCGGCCGCGCGCGACGGCCTGCAGGTGCTGGGCTGCAGCCCGCATGCGGCCGCCGCGAAGGGAACATCGAAGGTGTCATCCGGGCGATCGCTGCGCACGCGCCGGCTCGACATCACCACCTGGTCACAAGAACTCGCCTCGTTGCTCGCAGCCGGCTTGTCGGTGGTCGATTCGCTTCGCACGCTCGCCGCCAACGAACACGCCGGCCCACAGCGCGCACTGCTGGCGTCGGTGGTGGACGCGGTGTGCGAAGGCCTGCCGCTGTCGGCCGCGCTGTCGCGCCATGCGGACCATTTCCCGATGCTGCTCATCGCCACCGTGAGCGCGAGCGAGCAGACCGGCGACCTGAGCACCGCCCTGCGCCGCTACGCCGAGCACCAGGCCGGCATCCGCGCCTTGCGCGACAAGGTGGTGGGCGCCTGCATCTACCCGCTGCTGCTGCTGGGCGTGGGCAGCCTGGTGGTGCTCTTCCTGCTGGGCGTGGTGGTGCCCAAGTTCGCAACGCTGATCGAGAGCGCCCACCGCGAGCTGCCCTGGAGCTCGCAGCTGCTGATGTCCTGGGGGCAGATGGTGGCGAACAACGCGTCGGCCATCGGCATCGGCGCGGCGGTCAGTGCGGTACTCCTCGTCATCGCCGTGCGCCGCCTGTGGCGCGACGGTGCGCGTGCGGCGTGGGTCGAATCGGTGCCGGTGATCGGCGCGACGGTGCGGCTCTTCCGCCACGCGCAGCTCTATCGAACCACCGGCATGCTGGTGAAGGGCGGCATCACCGCGCCGCGCGCCTTGCAGCTGGCGGCCAACCTGCTTGGCAACGACGACCGCGCGCGGCTGGAACGCGCCGTGACGATGGTGCACGAAGGCCGCAGCCTGAGCGACGCGCTGCAAGAGGTGCAACTTGCCGACCCGGTCGCCGCCAGCATGCTCACCGTGGCCGAGCGCACCGGCGCGCTGGCCGAGATCCTCGAGCGCGTCGCGCTCTTCCATGAATCACGCCTGCAGCGTTCGGTGGAACTCACGAGCCGCCTGTTCGAACCGCTGCTGATGATCGTCATCGGCCTCGTCATCGGCGCCATCGTGGTGCTGATGTACCTGCCGATCTTCGACCTCGCCTCGAGCCTGCAATGACGCCTGCAATGACGCCATGGCCGAAAGGACGCACAGCATGACCGCCGCCGCAGCAGCCCCCACCGCACCACGCGGCATCGACGCCGAGCTGGTGCGCCGAGCCATCACGGCGGCGCCTCGCGCGCGGCTCGCCTGGATTGCCGAGCAATTGGGCAAGAGCGAAGAAACCATGCTGCCTGGCGCTGCACGCCACTTCGGCATGCGCGCCTTCAACATGGCCAACCTGCGCCAGCTCAAGCCGGACTTCGAGCTCGTGCCCTTCGCCGAATGTCAGCGCCGCGGCTGCCTGGTGGGGCGCCTGGCCAACGAGCGCAGCCTCACGGTCGTCATCACCGACCCGACCGACACGCGGCTGCGCCAGTGGCTGGAAGCGCGAGTGGGCGCGCGCGCCACGCATTTCGCCATCGCCATCGGTGCCGACCTGCAGGCCCTGCTCGTCACGGCGGAAAAATCGCTCAAGGCGATGGACGCGCTCAAGCTGCAGCAGCCCGAGCGCGCCGCCGACGGCACGGCCGCAGCCGGCGTGCAGCAAGGCCTCACGATTTCCATCTCGAACATCGACGCCACTGAAAGCCCGGTGGTGCGCCTCGTCGATTCCACGCTCTACGACGCGCTGCGCTTCGGCGCGAGCGACATCCACCTCGAGACGCAGCCCGCGGGCATGGTCATCAAGTACCGGCTCGACGGTGTGCTGGAGGTGGTCAAGCAGATCGAGGGGCTGGAGATTGCGCACCAGGCGATCTCGCGCATCAAGGTGGTGTCGGAGCTGGACATCGCCGAGCGGCGCGTACCGCAGGACGGCCGCTTCCAGGTGGTGGCCGACGGCCGCGAGATCGACTTCCGCGTGTCGATCATGCCCAACCTCTTCGGCGAAGACGCGGTCCTGCGCGTGCTCGACCGCAAGCACCTCACCGGCCAGTTCAAGGCGCTGACGCTGGACACGCTGGGCTTCGACCCCGGCGTCATGCAGTTCATCCGCAATGCCGCGCTGTGGCCCTACGGCCTGCTGCTCGTGACCGGCCCCACCGGCAGCGGCAAGACGACCACGCTGTATGCGGCGCTGTCGGAGATCAACACCGGCCTCGACAAGATCGTGACCATCGAGGACCCGATCGAATACCAGCTTCCTGGTGTGCTTCAGATCCCGGTCAACGAGAAGAAGGGCCTCACCTTCGCGCGCGGGCTGCGGTCCATCTTGCGCCACGACCCGGACAAGATCATGGTGGGCGAGATCCGCGATGCCGAGACGGCGCAGATCGCGGTGCAGGCCGCGCTCACCGGCCACCAGGTGTTCACCACCGTGCACGCCAACAACGTGTTCGACGTGATCGGCCGCTTCTCGAACATGGGCGTGGACAGCTACAGCCTCGTCGCGGCGCTGAACGGCATCGTGGCGCAGCGGCTCTTGCGCATGAATTGCCCGCACTGCGCCTCGGCCTGCGAAGCCGGCGACGAGATGCTTCGCCGCAGCGGGCTTTGCGCGCAGCACCTGCAACGCGCCACTTTCAAGCGCGGCCTGGGCTGTGCGCAGTGCCGCGGCACCGGCTACAAGGGCCGCCGCGCCATTGCAGAGACGCTGCCCATGAGCGACACGCTGCGCGAGCAGCTGGTGAGCCGCGCGCCGCTGTCGCAGATCCGCCATTCGGCGCGTGAAGGCGGCTTCACCAGCCTGCGCGATGCCGCCGTGGCCCTCGCACTCGCCGGCGAGACGACCCTCGAGGAGATCAACCGTGTCACACCCGTGGAATAGAACGCTGCGACTTCGCCTGGAACCGCACCGCGTGTGCGGCTTCCTGCTCGCGGGCTGGCCGCGGCAGCAGGTGCTGGCGGAGACGAGCCGCCTCGTGAACCCCGCGGCGGGCGCGTCCGATTCGCCGCCGGCTCCGGACCTCGCCGCCCAGGCTCGCACCATCGCGACCGTGATGCAGGACCTCGCGGCCAAGGCACCGATCGATGGCGCACGGCTGCGTGTCGAGCTGGCCGACTCGCTGGTGCACCTGGACGTGGCCGAAGGTGACTTCGCCGACCACCGCGACAGCCAGCTCAGCGCCGTCGCCGCCGCCTGCGTGGCCGAGATGCTGGGCGACGACGCCTCGGCGCGCGAGCTGCGCTGGCAGCTGCAGTCTGACGAGCGGCATCTCTTCATCTGCGCGGTCACGCGTGAGCAGCTCGAGGTGTTGCGCCGCACGGCCGACGAACACAGCCTGCGGCTGGACAGCCTGCAGGCGGACTTCTCCGTGCAATGGAACCGCCACGCGAGCGCACTCGGCCGCGGTGCGGGAGTGTTCGCCGTTGCTTCGGAGGACGATGCCGTCATCGCCTGCGTGGAGGACGGCGTGGTCTGCTGCGTGAGCCGCGGCCAGTGGCTGGACGCCGACGCCGATGGCACGACACGCCCGCAGGTCGAGCGCCTGCTGTGCAGCCTGGGCATGGACCGCCAGGCCACCGCCGGCATGCTGGACAACCGAGCCGACCGGCTGCTCGCAAGCCTTGGCCGAGACGCCGCGGCGCAGTCCGCCTTCGTGCTGGTGGCACCCGACATCGCCGCCAATGCGCTGTCATCGCGCTGGAACATCATCGACCGCGAAGCAGGTGCCGCATGAGACCGCGCACGCTGCACCTCGACTTTGCCGCCGACCGCCCGCGCATCGGGCGGCCGGCGCTGGCCTTCCTTGCCGTGGTCCTCGCGCTGCTGGGCACCCAGGCCGCCCTCCTGTTCGACCGCCTGCGCACGCACACGATGCAAAGCGAGGCGCTGGCAGCGGTGGATGCACGCCGCGCCAAGGCCACGCCTGCCGCGCAACCGGCCAAGCCTGCCGACGCCGGTGAAGTGACCCGCACACGCGTCGCCCGCCAGGTCGCGCAGAACCTGGTCACGCCCTGGGCCGACCTGCTCGAATCGCTGGAGACGAGCCCGAAGCAGAACGTCGCGCTGCTGTCGGTGGAACCGTCGGTGACCAAGCGCACGCTGCGCCTCACCGCCGAGGCCCGCACGCCGCAGGACATGCTCGAGTACCTGCACGCCCTGCAGCACGATGCGCGCCTGTCGGGTGTCGTGCTCACGTCGCATCAATTGCAGGCACAGACGCCGGGCCAGCCGATCCGGTTTCAGCTGCAGGCCAGCTGGGGGACCACGCCATGAAGCACGCCGCCTTGCTCCTGTGGTTGCGGCTGCGCCGCCGCATCGGTGTCGCGGGCATCGCGGCGCTGCTGCTCGTCGTGCCGCTGGCCGTGGCCGCGGCCTGGACGATGCGGCTCGATCGCGAGGCCGACGGCCTGCGCGCCGCGCTCGCGAGCCGCGCCTCCGCACCGCCCGTGGCCAAGCCGGCTCGCCGCGAGCTGCCGCCCGGCCAGCAGGTTGCTGCCTTCATGGCCGGCTTCCCGCCGCTCGCACAAAACGCGGCCGACCTCGACGAGGTGTTCAGCACCGCCAAGCGCCACAACCTGAACCTGAACCGCGGCGAGTACCAGCTGAAGGCCGAGAACGGCACGCCGCTGGTCGTCTACACGGCCACCTTCCCGGTGCGCCACGACTACGCGTCGCTCAAGGACTTCACGAGCGACGTGCTCAAGACGCTGCCGCATGCGTCGCTGGACGAGCTGCGCATGAGCCGCCCCGATGCATCGTCGAGCGTGCTGGACGCGACGGTGCGCTTCACCTTCGTCTACCGGGGGACCTGAGATGGCCAAGCAATCCATGCTGCCACGCGCGATCGTGCTGGTCTGCGCGGGCGTCGGCACCTTCTACGCGGCCGCGCAGTGGTCGCGCTCGCAACGTGACGGCCACGCTGACGACAACAGCGTGGTCCAGCCCGCACCCAAGCCCGCGAGCCCGATGCTTGCCTTCGCGCCCACGAGTGCGGTGCCCGCGAACACCTCGGCCACGGTCGTTGCCCAGGACACCGCCGCGACCGATGAGCTGTCGCTGGCCGGCCGCAAGCGCAGCGTGCCTGAATCGCACGGCGATGCCTTCGCGAGCCTGAGCTGGCAGCCGCCACCGCCGCCGCCGCCACCGCCGGTGAAGCTGCCGCCACCGCCGCCCCCACCGCCGCCGGTGTTTCCCTTCACCTTCGTCGGCATGCTCGAACAAGGCGGCAAGGGCAAGCCCTCGGCCTTCCTGTCGCACGGCGAGGCGCTGCTCGTGGTGTCGGCGGGTGACCTGATCGAGAACCGCAGCTACCGCGTCGATTCGCTCACGCCGAACGAAGTGGTGCTCACGCAGCTGGCCACGAACCAGCAGCACACCATCAACGTGTCCTGGGGGGCGAAGTGAACATCACACGCATCAAACGCCGCATGCGGCTGGCCACCGTGGCCGCGGCGCTGCTGCTGGGCGCCTGCGCCTCCACGCAGATGCACGACGAAGGCCTGCGCCTGGTCAACGCGGGCAACACCGAAGCCGGCCTGCCCAAGCTGAAGGAAGCGAGCCGGCTCGACCCGACCAATGCGCAGTTCCGCATCGACGTGCTGCGCGAGACGGCCGCCTATTCGCGCGCCCTGCTCAAACGAGCCGACGATGCGCGGCTGGCCGGCAATCTCGCCGAAGCCGCCGACCTCTACACCCGCGTGCTGCGCGAAGAGCCCGCCAACGACCTCGCCCGCCGCGGTCTCGTGGCGGTGGAGCTGGACGCACGCAGCCAGAAGCTGCTTGGTGAGTCGGACAAGCTCTTGCGCGAAGGACACGTGGACGCCGCGCAAGACCGCGTGAATGCCGCGCTTGCCGACAACCCCTCCAACGTCGGCGCGCAACGCCAGTTGGTGGCCATCCGCGAGGTCATGGAAAAGCAGCGCCAGGCGCGCGCCGCGCAGATCGCCGCGCGCTCGGTGATGACCACGCCCGTCACGCTGCAGTTCCGCGATGCGAACGTTCGCATGGTGTTCGAGGCGCTGTCGCGCACCACCGGGCTGAACGTCATCTTCGACCGCGACGTGCGCTCGGATCTCAAGACCACCATCTTCGTGAAGGACGCGTCGGTGGAGGACACCGTCGACCTGATCCTGCTGCAGAACCAGCTCGAGCGCCGCACGCTCAACGGCACCACGCTCTTCATCTACCCGGCCACGGCCGCCAAGCAGAAGGAATACCAGGACCTGCAGGTGCGCACCTTCCAGGTCAACAACATCGACGTGAAGTACATGATGTCGGTGCTCAAGTCGGTGGTGAAGGTCAAGGAGATTTCCGCCGACGAGAAGACCGGCACGCTCGTCATCCGCGACACGCCCGACGCGGTGGCGGTGGCGGCCAAGGTCATCGCCGCGCACGACGTGCCCGAGCCCGAGGTGATGCTCGAAGTCGAGGTGATGGAGATCTCGCACGACCGGCTCACCAACCTCGGCCTGCAACTGCCTGATTCGATCTCCATCTCCACGCCCACCAGCGCCACCACCGTCGGGGACCTGAAGGCGTTGACACGCAACGACCTGCTGGTGAGCGGCCTGTCGGCCACGCTCAACCTCAAGCTGCAGGACACCGACGCCAACCTGCTCGCGAGCCCTCGCATCCGTGCGCGCAACAAGGAGAAGGCACGCATCCTCATCGGCGACCGCGTGCCCATCATCACCAACACAGTCACCCCGGTGCAGACCGGAGGCGGCGTGGTGACGGGCTCAGTGCAGTACCAGGACGTGGGCCTGAAGCTCGAGTTCGAACCGCAGGTGTATTCGGACAAGGAGGTGGGCATCCGCATCAACCTCGAGGTGAGCAGCATCGTGAAGGAGATTTCCGGGCCCAATGGGTCGCTGGCCTACCAGATCGGCACGCGCAATGCGCAGACCGTCATCCGGCTGCGAGATGGCGAGACGCAGGTGCTGGGCGGGCTCATCTCCGCCGAAGACCGCAACACCGCGGCCAAGGTGCCGGGGCTCGGCCACCTGCCCGTCATCGGCAAGCTGTTCGGCAACAACAGCGGCACCAACGTGAAGACCGAGGTGGTGCTGTCGATCACGCCACGCATCCTGCGCCCGCCTGCACTGCTCGATTCGAGCGTGCGCAGCGTGTTCTCCGGCACCGAGGCGAGCCTGCGTGAACGGGCATTGCAGCTGGAGCCGATCGGGTCGGTGCGCGGGCCGGGTGGTGCCGCGCCTGCGGTGACGCCGTCGACCTCAACTGCTCCGTCGGGTCAGACGCCTTCACCGGGCACAGGCGCGCCGGTGCCCTCCGCCGGTGTGCCGGTTGCGCCCGCCGCGGCGGCGTCCGCACCAGCGCCTGCGGCCCTGACCACCGGCGACGCACAGCAGGCGCAAGGCAACCCCGCCATCCGCAACCTGCTGCAGCGGATGAACCAGAACCGCGGCGCCGGCAGCGGCACGGCCGCACCGAGCGCGGCGTCGGCCCCGTCGAGGAGCACGCAGTGAAGGCCAGAACCTCGGCGCGCGGCTTCACGCTGATCGAGCTGCTCGTCACGCTCGGCCTGGTGGGGCTGGTGGCCTCCGTGTCGCTGCCGCTCTTCGAGGTCACGTCCACCCGCGTGCGCGAGGCCGAGCTGCGCCAGGCGTTGCGCACCATCCGGACCGCGCTGGACGCCTACAAGGCCGCGGCGGACACCGGCGACATCCACAAGGAGGCGGGTGAGTCAGGCTATCCGCCGTCGCTGGACAAGCTCACCGAAGTGATCGACGTGGGCGCGCGCAGCGACTCCATCGTGGTCAGCGCCGACCCGCCGAAGCGCATCCAGATCCTGCGGCAATTGCCGCGCGACCCCTTCTTCGCCGACCCCTCCGTGCCTGCCGCGCAGACCTGGAACGTGCGCGCCTACGCGAGCCGCAGCGACGACCCGCAACCTGGGCCGGACGTGTACGACGTCTCGTCCAAATCGCAACGCAACGGGCTGGACGGTACGCCCTACGCCGCCTGGTGAACGACATGGCACGCACCACACGCACTCCTTTGAGCCGCGGCTTCACGCTGATCGAGATGCTGGTCGTGATGACCATCATCGCCCTCCTGCTCACGCTGGCGGTGCCGCGCTACTTCCGCTCGATGGACTACGGCCGCGAACATGTGCAGCGGCAGAACATGGCCACGCTGCGCGACGCGATCGACAAGTTCTTCGGCGACCAGGGCCGCTACCCCGACACGCTGGACGAGCTGGTGGCCAAGCGCTACCTGCGCCAGCTGCCGGTGGACCCGATCGCGGCGTCCACGCAATGGGTGGTGGTGGCACCGCCCGACCCGACGCTGGGCAAGGTGTACGACGTGCAGCCGGCGGTCGTCATCAAGGCCGAGGCGACTTCAGCCACCGCGACCGCGGCCGAGCAGGCGCAGTGACATGAAGCCGCGCCCGACCACATCATCCACAACACGGCGCCCTCGCGGCATCGTGCTGCTTGCGCTGCTGCTTGCGCTGGCCCTGGGCGGCATCGCGGCGCTCGCGGCGGTGGACGTGTGGGCGGTGACCCGGCAGCGCGAGCGCGAGCAGCAGCTTCTCTACGTCGGCGAGCAGTACCGCCTGGCCCTGCGCCACTACTACTTCGGCGCGCCGCCCGGCACGCCGCGCGTCTTCCCGAATACCCTGGCCGACCTGCTCGACGACACACGCTTTCCGGTGCCGGTGCACCACCTGCGCCGCCTCTATGCAGATCCGATGACCGGCAACGCCGAATGGGGCGAGCTGCGCGTGGCCGACCGCGTGGTGGGCGTCTACAGCCTGTCCGAGCAGGCGCCGCTGAAGAAGGCCGGCTTCACCGGCCCGAACACCACCGCGCTCTTCGCCGACGCCCTCACCTACCGCGACTGGGTCTTCGCCGTCCAGTTGCAGCGCGGCATGCTCCCCCGGGCGCCCGCGACGCCAGTCACACCCGGCGCGACCGATGGCCGCACGCCGCAATCCTCATCCTCAGCCGCACGACAACCATCATGACGATCCGAGTTCTTCTCATCGAAAGCAACGATCTCTTCCGCCGCGGCCTGCGCGCCCTGCTCGCGAGCGAGACGGACTTCACCGTCGTGGGCGAGGAGCGAGGCGGTCGAGAGGCGGTGCAGGCGTCGCTTGCCAGCCAGCCGGACGTGGTCGTGATGGACATCATGCTCAGCGGCATCAACGGCCTGGAGATCGTCTCGCAGATCAAGCGCCGCCAGCCGCAGGTGCGCGTGGTGATGCTCACGCTGCACAAGACGCAGGACTACGTGCGCGAGACGCTGCGCATGGGCGCCGACGGCTTCGTCTTGAAGACGGCATCGTTCGAGGAGCTGCTGATGGCCATGCGAAGCGTGGTGCAGGGCAAGAAGTTCCTGAGCCCGGACGTGTCGGTGCACGTGGTCGACAGCTTCCTGCACCCCGAGAACGCCACGGCGCGGGTGTCGCGGCTGGAGCGGCTCACCACGCGCGAGCGCAGCGTGCTGCAGCTCGTGGCCGAAGGCCGCACCAACCGCCGCGCCGCGGAATTCCTGAGCCTGAGCACCAAGACGGTGGAGAAGCACCGAGCGACGCTGATGCGCAAGCTCGGGCTGCGCAATGCCGCCGAGCTCATCATGGTGGCGCTGGAGATGGGCCTGATCGAGCGGCCCGAGGTCGTCGATCACCTCGTGGCCGAGACCCAGGGCGGCTGCGTGGTCTAGGTGCGCTCAGCGCGGTGCGGGCGGTGCATCGTCGCCCGCCTCGGACTCGTCGATGGGCGGCAGCTGCGAGACGGGCGCGAGCTCGTAGCCCACGTCGCGCACCGTGCGGATCAGCCCGGGGCTCGTCTTGCGGCGCAGGTGGTGGATGTGCACGTCCACCAGGTTGCCGTCGAAGGCCGCGTGTTCGCCGCACAGCCGCTCGTGCACCTGCGCGCGCGACAGCACGCTGTTCTTGCCGGCGAGGAGCATCTCCAGCAAGGAGAATTCCTTGCCAGAAAGCGCGATGCGCCGGCCGAACCACGTGGCGACGCGCGCGCGCAAACGCAGCGTGAGCGGGCCGTGCCAGAGCACCGCCTCGGCCACGCCCGTGTCATGGCGGCGCCGGTTGACGCTGCGGATGCGCGCGGCAAGCTCGTCCAGGTCGAAGGGCTTGCCGAGCACGTCATCGGCGCCGGCGTCGAGCATCTCGATGCGCCGCGGCTTGACCCGCGCCGAACCGATGACGATGACGCCCAGCGCCAGGTGGTTGCCGCGAACCTGGCGAACCACCTCGGCGCAGCCTTCGGCGAGCGAATCGGCATCGGCGATGGCGCAGTCGAAGGGTTGGTCGGACAGTTCGCAATCGAGCGAGCGGACGTCGCTCACCCATGCGACCTCATGTCCGATGCGGCTCAACAGCCCACGCACGATCTCACCCGATCCCCCGTGCGAATCGATCAACAACAGCCGCATGCTCTCCCCGGTCCACGTCACCCCTCGGTGACAAGGCCAGTAGACGGTATGAAACCAGTCGTGGCAACAGCGGATGCCCGTGGACACCCGCGGTTAGGGGGTCGGATTCAGCCGCCGCCCTCGCCGTGGCGGCGACGTTCCACGATCGCGCGGACCTTGTCGCACTGCGGGTGGGTCTTGAAACGCGGGCGCTCACATTGCTCTTCCATGCAGACGGCCAGCGAGAGGAAGACACGGGCACCGCAGGCTTCGCGCGGGGTGGCGGCCAACTGCATCTGGGCCGGGGAGGATGTCTCGGCGGCCGATGACCTGTCGGCCGTGGCCTCGCGACCCGATTCTTCGCGGCGGGCGCCGGCGCGATGCACCGCAGCCGACGTCTCGGCGGGGTGTGGTGCGAGGTCCCGGCTCGCCGAGGGTCGGGCCGCAGCGGCGTGCGCGGCCGCCTTCGCCTTGCTGTTGATCAAGGCCTCGATCGGGTCGATCGCCGAGGCGGCGGAAGCGGCGCCTAGCGCTGCCGCAGGGTTGGCAAGCGCCGCGGGCTGCTCGATCGCCGCCGCTGCGCCGGAGCCGGTGGCGTCCGGCGCGGACGAAGGACGGCCACCGGCCACCCAGGCGGCCATGGCGCCCGCGCCGACCAGGGCCGCGGCCCCGGCCAGCATCCAAGCGCCACGGCGCCGCAGCGGTCGCGCCTCGCGTGTCGCGGTGGCGGGCATCACGGTGGTGTCGTCAGGACGCGAGCGGTCCGGTGCAGGTGGACGCGTGGTCTTGGGTTCGGCCGGAATCGGCACGGCGGGCGGCGCGGTGCGGGCGCCGACCGGCGGGTAGGTGGTGTGCTTCTCGTCCTGCCATGCGGCGCCGGGCGGCACGGTCATGGGGCGCGTAGCCTCCATCGCCATCTCCGCGGCCTCCACCTGGTCGCCCGGCATCGTTGGCGAGAAGCTGGTCGCCGGGTGCGGGCGCGGCATCGCCACCGTGCGTTGCGGCGTGGTGGTGTCGGCGCGGCCGCGTGGCGGCACCTTGGCGCGGCCTTCGATCACTTCACGCAAGGCAGCGATGCTCTGCGGCCGCTCGACGGGGCGCACGGCCATGGCCCACTCGATGGCGTCGAGAAAGGCCGGCGAGATGTCGGGGTTCTCTTCCTGCGTCAGCAGCCGCACGTCGTCCTGCACCGCACGCGCGGTGGCCGGCGGGGGCGGCGTGCCGCGCAGCAGGTAATAGACCACTGCGCCCAATGCGTACAGGTCGGTCCATGGGCCCTGGCGCAGCTGCAGCGCCTCGGCGTACTGCTCGATGGGCGCGTAGCTGGGCTTGAGGATGGCGGTGAAGGTCTGCGTGCGGTCGCCGATGGCCCGGCGCGCGGCGCCGAAATCGAGCAGCACCGGCACCTCGCCGGGCGGCAGCAGGATGTTGTCGGGTGCGATGTCGCGGTGGAAGACGTCCTCGCCGTGCAGCAGCTCCAGCGCGTCAAGCAGCGGGTCGATGACCGAGCGGATCCAGGGCTCGGTGGGCGGCACGTTCATCGAGCGGCGCACGTCGCGCAGCGTGCGGCCTTCGAGGTAGGGCATCACCATGTAGGCGGTACCGTTCTGCTCCCAGAAGCGGTAGACCTTGACGAGCGACGGATGGTTGAAGCGCGCCAGGAGCCGCGCTTCGTTCACGAAGGAGCGCAGGCCGAGCGCGTAGGTCTCGCTGTGCGCGCCGGAGCGGATGGACACCGCATAGCCGCCCTTGGCGCGACCGGCCAGCGAGCCGGGCATGTACTCCTTGAGCGCGACCTGGCGCTCGAGCGCATGGTCTTGCGCGAGGTAGACGATGCCGAAGCCACCGACACCCAGCACCCGCAACAGCTCCAGCTCGCCGAAGCGCGTGCCCGCCGGCAGGGCGTCATGCTCGGCCAGGGGCGGATTGGATGCGGTCGTGGACATGAAAAAACTCTGCTCCGGTCTCTCAAGGAAAAGTGGCTCAGTCACGTTCCCTGACCGCCTCGGGGCGCGCTCGCGCCGGTATCGAAACGTAGCTCGGGAGCTTAACCCGCGACGTCGCGTTTGCCGGCGTGGCGCGACCACTGCTTCAGGGGATGCGCTGCCTCATGTGAAGGAGTGCTCACACGTTACGAATGTTGCCCTTCTCCCCGGGTCATTGCGCACTGGGCAAGCGCCTCGCACGGCGTGCCCGCCGCACCCAGCGCGCGAGTGCCGAGGCCAGCCGGTCGGGGTCGATGGGCTTGGACAGGAAATCGTTCATGCCGTGGCGCAATGCCGCCTCGCGTTCCGACACGAGCACGTCGGCCGTGAGGGCGATGATGGGCAACTGCGTCGCGCCATGCTGCCGGCGGATGGCGCGGGCCGCGTCGATGCCGCCCATCACCGGCATCTGCAGGTCCATGAGGACAGCGTCGAAGCCGCCTTGGGCGCGCTCGACGGCCTCGATCGCATCGGCGCCGTTGACCACCGTGGTGACCTTGGCGCCCCATTGCCGCAGGATCGCTTCGGCCACGAGCGTGTTCACCACGTTGTCCTCCGCCAGCAGGACACGCGCACCGCGCAGCGTCTCGAGTGCCGTGTCGCGGTGATGCTGCCGCTCACGCAGCGGGCCGGCGGCATCCATCGGCAGCTCTGCCCAGAAACAGGTGCCCTCGCCTTCACGGCTGTCCACGCCCACCTGCCCGCCCATCAACTCGGCCAGCTGGCGGCAGATGCTCAGGCCCAGGCCCGTGCCACCGTACTGGCGCGTGGTGGAGCTGTCGGCCTGCGAGAACGGCTGGAACAGCCGCGGCAGCAGGCGCTCCGGCACGCCGGGCCCGGTGTCGGTCACCTCGATGCGCACCCGCGTGCCATCGAGCGCCAGCACCCGCACGTCGATCATGCCGCGCGCAGTGAACTTCAGCGCGTTGTTCGCGAAGTTGGCGAAGATCTGCCGCACGCGCACCGGGTCGCTGTTGACCCATCGCGGCACGCGCCCATCGATCTCGAATCGGAACGCCAGGCCCTTGGCACGCGCGAGCTCCGAGTACGCGCTGCGCTGCGTGTTCAGGAGCGCATGCAGGTCGAACACCACATGCTCGAGCGAGAGCCGGCCAGCCTCGATCTTGGACAGGTCGAGGATGTCGGAAATGGTGCCCGCGAGCGCCTGGGCGCTGTCCTGGATGCGCTCGAGGTACTCCCGCTGCTTCGCCGGCGTCACGTCGGGCACCAGCGCCAGCCGCACCAGGCCCAGCAGGCCGTTCAGCGGCGTGCGTATCTCGTGGCTGGTGTTGGCGAGGAACTCGCTCTTGGCGCGGCTGGCGGCCTCGGCCTGGTCGCGCGCGGCGGCCAGCGCCTGCTCGGCACGCCGGCGCTCGCTGATGTCGTCGATGATCCAGATCGAGCCGCCGCTGATCGGCTCCTCGGGGTCGATGGCGCGGGCGCGGATGCTGGCCCAGAAGAGGCTGCCGTCGCGCCGTGCCATCTGGAATTCGCCCTCGAAGGCCAGGTTGGCGGCCAGCAGAGGCGCGGCCTGGCGGCCGATGGCCGCATACGCCTCGTCGCTTTCCCAGACGACGCGGCCGGCTTGCCCGGCGATGCCGCCCACCGGCCAGCCAAACATTTCTTCAAAGCGCGGGTTGGCATGCTGGAAGACGCGGTCGCGGGTGAAGGCAATGCCCACCATCGCGTTGTCGAGAATGGCCTCGTAGCGCAGGCGCCGCCGCTCGCGCGCGCTCATGTCGCGCATGACCGTGATCAGGTAGGCCACGCCGTCCTGCTCGAAGATCGCCGCCGACAGCTGCAGTGCGAGCTTGGCGCCATCTCGGGCGACGAATGTCACGGCGAAGTCGTCGACGCGTCCCTCGCTGCGGATGCGCTGCACGTAGCGCTCGCGCAGGCGCGGGTCGGCCCACAGGTTCAGGTCTACCGCGCGGCGGCCCACCAGCTCATGCACTTCCCAGCCGGTGAGCTGGGCGAAGGCCGGGTTCACGCTGATGAGCGTCGAGGAGTCCAGCTCGGTGAGCGTCATCGGCTCGTTGCTCACCTCGAACAGCCGCGCGAGCACGGCCTCGGAGTGCGGCACTGCCAGCTCGCTCAGCACGGAAACACGGGCGTTCATCATCCGAGGGGGGACTGCGACTACAGCCCGTTCTTTCGGCATTGCAGCCCCGGACTGGATGAATCGTCAGTCAACAAACACCGAAAAACTGGGCCTTGTTCCGGAATGCACCGAAAATACGCGGCCGGTCCGGCTTTCCCGCGTTTTTCCTGGTGACTTCCTCCCCGACATGACAACCATCCTCCAACACCTTCCCACCGGCCAGAAGGTCGGCATCGCCTTCTCCGGCGGCCTGGACACCAGCGCCGCGCTGCACTGGATGCGCCAGAAGGGCGCCGTGCCCTACGCCTACACCGCCAACCTGGGGCAGCCCGACGAGCCGGACTACGACGACATCCCGCGCCGCGCGATGCAGTACGGCGCGGAGAAAGCCCGCCTGATCGACTGCCGCGCCCAGCTCGCTTCCGAAGGCATCGCCGCCTTGCAGTGCGGCGCCTTCCACATCTCCACCGCCGGCGTGACCTACTTCAACACCACGCCGCTTGGCCGCGCGGTGACGGGCACCATGCTCGTGGCCGCGATGAAGGAAGACAGCGTCGACATCTGGGGCGACGGCTCGACCTTCAAGGGCAACGACATCGAGCGCTTCTACCGCTATGGCCTGCTCACCAACCCGGCCCTGCGCATCTACAAGCCCTGGCTGGACCAGGCCTTCATCGACGAGCTGGGCGGGCGCGCCGAGATGTCGGCCTTCATGACGAAGGCAGGCTTCGGCTACAAGATGTCGGCCGAGAAGGCCTACTCGACCGACTCGAACATGCTGGGCGCGACGCACGAGGCGAAAGACCTCGAGCACCTGAACAGCGGCGTGATGATCGTGCAGCCCATCATGGGCGTGGCCTTCTGGCGGGACGAGGTCGAGGTCAAGCGCGAGACGGTGACGGTGCGCTTCGAAGAAGGCCAGCCTGTCGCCCTGAACGGCCGCGAGTTCGCCGACCCGGTGGAGCTGATCCTCGAAGCCAACCGCATCGGCGGCCGCCACGGCCTGGGCATGAGCGACCAGATCGAGAACCGCATCATCGAAGCCAAGAGCCGCGGCATCTACGAGGCCCCGGGCCTGGCGCTGCTGTTCATTGCGTATGAGCGGCTGATCACCGGCATCCACAACGAAGACACCATCGAGCAGTACCGCGACAACGGCCGGCGCCTGGGCCGCCTGCTGTACCAGGGCCGCTGGTTCGACCCGCAGGCCATCATGCTGCGCGAGACGGCGCAGCGCTGGGTGGCGCGCGCGATCACCGGCGAGGTGACGATCGAGCTGCGCCGCGGCAACGACTACTCGCTGATGAACACCGAGTCGCCCAACCTGAGCTACAAGCCCGAGCGCCTGACCATGGAAAAGGGTGCGTCGAGCTTCTCGCCGCAAGACCGCATCGGCCAGCTCACCATGCGCAACCTCGACATCGAGGACACGCGCGCCAAGCTCGCCACCTACACGCAAGCCGGCCTGCTGTCCGCCAGCGGCACCGACCTTCCCCGCATCAAGAACGACAAGTGAACCGCATGAGCACCGACAAGATTCAAGCCACCGTCAACACCCGGGCCAACGTCTACTTCGACGGCAAGTGCGTGTCCCACAGCATCGAGCTGCCTGATGGTTCGAAGAAGAGCGTGGGGGTGATCCTTCCGTCGTCCTTGAAGTTCAACACGGGGGCGCCGGAGGTGATGGAGCTGGTCGAGGGCGAATGCCGCGTTCGGCTGGCGGGATCGGACGGCTGGGCTACTTATGTGGGCGGCCAGTCATTCGATGTGCCGGGCAATGCCTCGTTCGACATTGAGGTGTCGAAGACGCTGCACTACGTTTGTCACTTCGGCTGACGCGTCGGTCGGGGGAGGCAAAGGCGCGGGGGATTGGTTTGAATAGCGCCCCAGCGCGGCGTGAATGGCTCCCTCTCCCCCTGGGAGAGGGTTGGGGTGAGGGCGACGGCGGTGGAGTTGACGAGGCTGGTTAGCGCCTGCGCCCAGGCCTTCGTGTCGCCGCGGCCCACGCCCCTGCCGCAGCCCTTCCCCAGTGGGGGAGGGAGCAAGACCGAACCGAGCACACCACTGCTACTTCAGGCGGCAGGCGGCACCCGCCACCCAAACGCTGCGAAAGTAGAAGCCCTCTCCGAACGATCACCCCGCCACATGTTCCCCACGCAGCGTGAACGCCCGCACAGCCTGCGCCAACCGCCCCGCCTGATCCTTCAGGCTTTCCGTCGCCGCCGCGCTCTGCTCCACCAGCGCCGCGTTCTGCTGGGTCATCTGGTCGAGCTGGTGCACTTCGCCGCTGACGTGGCCGATGCCGTTGCTCTGCTCGCTGGTGCTGGCGGTGATCTCCGACATGATGTCCGTCACGCGCTGGATCGACGCGACGATCTCGCGCATCGTCGAGCCTGCATCGGTCACGAGCTTCGCGCCTGAATCGACCCGTTCGCCCGACGCGCCGATCAGTGCCTTGATTTCCTTGGCGGCTTCAGCGCTGCGTTGTGCGAGCGATCTCACTTCGCCGGCCACCACAGCAAAACCGCGGCCCTGCTCCCCTGCCCGTGCGGCCTCGACCGCCGCGTTCAGCGCGAGGATGTTGGTCTGGAAGGCGATGCCGTCGATCACGCCGATGATGTCGGCGATCTTCTTCGAGCTGGCCGAGATGTCGGCCATGGTCGTCACCACCTGGTCCACCACGGCGCCGCCGCGTGCCGCGATCTCGGAGGCGGAGCTCGCGAGCTGATCGGCCTGGCGCGCGGAGTCCGCGTTGTGCCGCACCGTGCCCGTGAGTTGCTCCATGCTCGACGCCGTCTTCTGCAGGCTGGCCGCCTGCTGCTCGGTGCGATGGCTCAGGTCGTGGTTGCCCGAGGCGATCTCGGTCGATGCCGTCGAGATCGATTCGGCCGATTGCCGGATGTCGCCAACCAGCGTGCGCAAGCGGTCCTGCATGCCGGCCACCGCGGCCAACAGGCGTCCGAGCTCATCGCTGCGGCTCGAATCCACCGGCGTGGACAAGTCTCCCTCGGCGATTCGCTCCGTCACGCGAATGGCCTGCGCCACCGGCTGCAGCACGCTGCGGCTCAGGCGCCATGCGAGCAGGCTGCCCACGGCCACGGCCACGAGGCCCACGACCACGAGCACCACACTCGCGGTGCCTTCGATGCGGCGCGCATCGGCGTAGGCCGCGGCATTCAGCTGTGCTTCGAGCGAGATGAGCTGGCCGACCAGCGTGCGCCATTCATGCTCGACCGGCCGCACCTCGCGCATCAGCACGAGCGTTGCTTCGGGCGTCGCACCGTCAGCACCCATCTTGGCGGCCTTGGCGATGAGCGGCAGTGTCGTGCCACGCACGCCTTCGATCTTCTTGAGCAGGTCACGCTCGGCCGTGCCGCCGTTGGCGGCCAGCAACTGGGCCAACTCTTTCTCCGTGCCGAGGTAGGCGTCGGTGGCCACCTCCAGCAACTTCACCTGCTTGTCGACTTCCTTCACCTCGGTGAGCAGCGTGAGCGTGCGCAGCGTGATCGCCATGTCGTTGACCTGGCCGATCATCGTGTTGGCCAGGGCCATCTGGCGGTTGTTCACCTCGACGATGCCGCGCATGCGGCCGGAGATGGTGGACATCAGCACCTGGCTCACGCCGCCCACGAGGATGAGCAGCGCGAGGATGGTGGCGAAGCTGAAGGCGAAGCGCTTGCTGAGCGACAGCGACGCGCCGCGGGCGGACAGGAACGGAATCTTCATGGGGGCAGTCCTTGGGCGTGGCAGCCGGCGTCGGGATGCGCAGGCTTTCACGCGGTTCATCGGACTTATCGGCGGCTCGGGCGCCGACTGAAGTGCAGCGAGTGGCCGATCATCGTGGAACCCCGCACTTCAACCTGGTGTTTCCACCGTCCATCGCAGATCGGTTTGATCCGGCCCGCCCCCGACCTAGAGTTCATTCAACGCAAACATTCGCGTTGACCACCCAGGAGCCATCATGTTTGACCGTGTCTTTTCCGCCGCCCTCACCTTCTGCGTACTCGCAGGCGGAACGCTGGCCGTGGGATCGGCCCTGTTCGAGCAACCCCAGGCCGAAGCCCGCATCGTCTACCTGCCCAAGGTGGAGGTGAACGGCAAACGCGCCACGCAAGTCGCCCAAGCCGAAACCACGAGCGACACCCACCGCGTGCAATAAAGCGTGCCCGCGCAAGCAGGCCGCGCCCACCAAGCAACGCCCGCGGATCCGGCTCTGCCGGTCCGCCAGGCGGCGCCCCTCGGGGGCAGGAGCGCAGCGACTGGGGGGCCCAATGTCACATCTGCCGGAAGACGTGCACGAAGCTGCGGCTGACAGGAAGCATTTCGCGACGGCCCTTGAGCTGGATTTCCGCCGTTTCATTGGGCCCGCGGTTCACCTGTGACACCTCGTGCAGGTTCACGATCACCGATCGATGGACCTGCGCGAATCGTTCCGGGTCGAGTTCGTCGGCGAGCTCGCGGATGGTCTTGCGAATGAGCGCCTCGCCGCCTTCCCACACCACCAGCGTGTACTTCTCGTCGGCCCGCAGGTAGACGACCTGCTCGACGGGAATCAGCTTCACGCTCGATCCCACCGACGCCTTGATCCACTGAAGAAACTGCCGCTGGCCGCCGCGCTGGCGCAGCTCACCCGACAGGTGCTCGATCACCTGCGCCATCGACGGCATCTCGCCGGCCACTGGCAACGATGACGCCTGCAGCCGCTCGCGCAGTCGCGCGATGGTGTCGGCCAGGCGCTGCTCGTCGAAGGGCTTCACCAGATAGTCGAGCGCGCCCTGCTCGAAGGCCTTGACCGCGTACTGCTCGAAGGCCGTGACGAACACGACCAGTGCACGGCGATCGATGGACCGCGCGGCATCGATGCCGTTGAGGCCGGGCATGTGCACGTCGAGGAAGGCGACCTGCGGCAGGTGCACGTCGAACATCTCCACCGCTTCGCGGCCGTTGCGCGCCTCGGCCACCACCTCCAGCTCCGGCCACAACCGCGCGAGGTGCGATCGCAGGCGCTCGCGCAGCAGCGGTTCGTCGTCGGCGATGAGTGCGGTGATGCGGTTCATGGCTTGGCGTTGACGTCAGGACTGGGGCATCGGCAACACGATCTCGGCGCGAAGCCCGTGCGGCGATTGTTCCTGCAACTCGAGCCGCGCGCCATCGCCATGGAAGGCCTTGATGCGCGCCCGCAGGTTCTTCAGGCCCGTGCCGGGAATCGCCTTGTCGCTCATGCCCACGCCCGTGTCGGCCACCCACAGCCGCACCATCATCGAGCCTTCGCGCGCGGCGCCCACCTCGATGCGCCCGCCCTGCTCGCTCGGGTCGATGCCGTGGCGGATCGCGTTCTCCACCAGCGTGAGCAGCGCCATCGCCGGGAATCGAAGGTTCATCAGGTCCTGCGGCACGCCCACCTCGAATGAGAGGCGATCGGGCATGCGCATGTGCATGAGCTCGAGGTAGGCGCGCACAAGCCCGATCTCCTGGCCAAGCGTCGCCTGCTCGTCGTTCAGGCGAGGCATGGCGGCTCGCAGGTAGGCGATCAGGCTCTGCAGCACCACAGCGGCCTGCGGTGAGCCGGACTCCACCAACGCCTGCACATTGGCCAGCGTGTTGAACAGGAAGTGCGGCTCGATCTGCGCATGCAAGAGCTGGATGCGCGCGTCCAGCGCCTGCTTCTCCAGCGTACTGCGCTCGAGCGCGAACTGCAGCATCTGCCGCTGAGCCTGCAGGTCGCGCTCGCGGTACATCGCGCCCAGCGCGAGCAAGGGCCCGATCACCAGGCTGCAGCCTGCGATGAGGATGAAGCCCGACACCCGTCCCTCGTGCGCCAGCACCGCCGAAACGTCGCCGCCCACTGCCGGCAGGTACACGAGGAAGGTCGCCACCGGCGCCGCGATGGCCACCGCCAGCACGCGCACCAGCCACATCGGCATCCACGTCTGCCGCCACAGGCCGGCGGCGATGAACACCACGAGCAGCACCATCGCGATCACGAGCGTGCGGCCCAGCAGGACGACGAACGGCGTAATGAACAACGGGTTGAGCGCCGCGGCCACGCTCACGGCGAGCACGATGGCGACCATCACGCGGCGCAGGGTGAGCGCGGCGAGGATCGAGCCGTCCGGGGGCGCGGCAGGGGATGCGGAAGTCATGGGCTGCACGATAGCGCTTGCCCTCGGCACTGTCGCACCGACACCGTGCATCGCGCGACGGAAGACGGAATTCGGGGTGTGGTCCGCGGCTGGCACGTGAGGTTCAGTCGAAATGACTTCGCGGCATTTTCGAATCAAGCTTTTGAACGAAATCAACCCAGGTAGTCATCGTGCGGCGTCAAGCGGGAATGTCGGCTTTTGCTGACCCTTACGGAAGTTGCACACGCATTCGCCGAACCACCCATCGGAGGGTGGCCTTGTGCGAATAAAAACCTAGACTGCCCGCAATTCGCACAGTTCGGCGCGGTGTCGGCCGTGAATGTGCAGACGGTTGCCGACTGAAGCGGGGCCGATGCCACTTCTGTGAGATTTCCATTCACTCCGTCGCGAGCAAGACGGGGACAACAAGCACATCAGGAGGAAGCATGAGATTCGAGTCGGTCCTTGAGGCGTGCCGAGCGGCCAACCGCGCCCCGCCGGGTGTGCCTGCGCTGCATGAACTGCTGGCGGCGGCAGCGCCAAGCGTTCAAGCCGCGCCGGCGCCCAATCCATCGCTGTTGGCCGCAGCAGTGGCCGCGGGCGCGGCTGCGGCTGCGCGGCTGCAGCCGCTGCCCGACACGTCGTCACAGGCGCGGGCGCAGACGCCGATCCCCATCGCGCGGGCCGCTGCCGCGAATGTGTCGTTCGAGGCTCCGTCGGCCCCACCCCTTGTGTCTGTGCCGCCCCCTGTGGCGACGCCTGCAGCGCCATCGCCCTCACCACTGGTCGCAGCGCAAGCTGCCGCACAAGCTGCCACGCAGCGCGTGGCGGCAACTCCACCCGCCGGCCCGAGCGCATCGCCGCAAGAACTCGCCACCATCGACCTGATGCTGGCTGACTCGCTCAACCGCGAGATCGTGGCCAAGTACGCGAGCTCGGCCGTCTTGCCCCCGTCGGCGGTGACCAGCGAGATGGTCAAGCACTACGGTGCCGAGCGAGCGGCGCAGATGCAGCAACTCGCCCAAGCCGGCGGGGCCGTGCGCCAGGAGTACCTGAAGGCCCTCGACGCCGCGGCCAAGATGCCCACGGGCGTGCCCCGCATGGGCGGCACGGCCCCGGTGGGCTGGAGCATCACGAGCAACCTTCAAAGCGGCCCGCGCTACGCCAACTTCAGCCCCGCACAGTTCACCGCCTGGTATGCGAGCCAGGACAGCCTGGGCGCTCGCGCCTTTGCGGCGCTGTACGGCACGACCCCCGGTACCTCGCCGCCTCACGGCCAAGAAGCGCGCACCGACATCCTCATCGGCCAAGGCGGCATGTTCACCCTGACCCTCGGGGATCACGTCCACTACGGCAGCCAGGACTCGTACTGTGCGAGTTCACTGTCTGCCGATGGCGCGCTCGCGCAGATCGATCTGGGGAACCCGCCCGAGCTGTACAGCAACGCGATGGTCTTCTTCGACCCCGCGATGGGCTTCGTGACCCCGCGCGAGAACTTGGTGGTCCATCAGGACATTCTCGAGAAGGCGATGCCGATGCTCGTGGCGGTGGGCGCATGCTGGCTCACGGCGGGCGCCGCGAGCAGCGTTGCCACTTCCATCACGCAAGCCACGGGCAGCACCACGCTCGCCGCGGCGGGAGGCGCCGCGGTCACCGGCGCAGTGGCCGCCACCGCCAGTGGCATGGTCACCGGCAACCTGACGTTCAAGAGCGTGTTCACCGCGGCCCTCACGGGCGCGATCACCGGCGGCGTCCTGAAGGCCACGGGCCTGGACACGATGGGCCTGAACGCAGCGGGCGAGGTGGTGAGCTACACCGAGCGCGCGTTGGCCATCACCGGCCAAGCCACCTTGCAAGGGGCGCTGACCAAGCTCTCGGGCGGCAGCTTCAAGGACGGCTTCATCCACGGGCTGAGCGCGGGCATCGCCGCGGGGCTGGCCAACGAGATCACCGGCAGCATGCGCGCGAACATCGATGCGCGGGTGGCGCAGGGCACTCTGAGCCCGGTGGAGGCGAGTGTGATGCGCACCTTCGCGCAGGCCACCGGCAGCGCCATTCGGGCACTCGGGAATCCGGGTGATCCGGGCGCTGCGATGGCCTCGGACTACCTCAGCACGCTGCTCGGCGATGGCGTGCAGGGCTTGCAGAATCGGGGCCAGATGGCAGATGTACCCAGCCAGCTCGCCGTCGACTCCACTCCGTTGGAGAGCACGCTTGAGACACTGCCCGCGGCCACCGTGGACAACCGCAGCCAACAAGCGTTGCCAGCCAGCACGGACGACCGGTATGCCCGGATGTTCCCGGAGCAGACGGTGACCACGAATTCGAACGGGACCGTGACCGTCACCAGCACCGTCGATGGAGGAAGTGCATCGACCACCTACTCGACGACCGAGCTGGATCAACTGGCCAGTGACCACCTCTCCAACTATTGGACAAAGGTCAACAGTCGCGAAGGACACCTGTTCGACGCAACCAACTATGGCGTCTTGGGAACGCAGGGGTCCAGCGGCTTTACCGATCAGCTGACGTTTGCGTCGCAGGCGAGCGCGCCGACCGGTGAGCCTTCGATGCCTGCGGCCGAACCTTGGTCGACATTGGACAGTCGAGTCGGCTGGTCGACGCAGCCCGACTTGTTGGCTCGAATGAACGACATTCGTTCAGACATGGGCGACGCGTCCATTCCTGATGGCAGTGTTGGTCGGGGAGTACTGCTTGCGGAAGCGGGTGAGACGGGCTACGTGCCGACGGGCAATGAATCGCTCGACCAGGCGCTCGCTCGCGTGAATGCCGACAGGAACGAGTACCTCAAGGCGAACGCCACCGGCGCTGGGATGGTGATGCACGGCGACGGGCGCACTGAGTTCTATTACACCTTCGGCGTTTCTGGGGCTTCCACGAGCTCCGCACCACAGCTCTCCGATGAAGCAGCGGCAGCTCAGCAGGACTTCCGGCGCATGGAGATCGAGCAAATGAATGCGCAGGCGGCGAGTTCGAACGTCGCCGACGCGGCCAACGAGACCCTGCGTCTGTCAGCCAGGTCTGCTGCTGAAGGCCCCGCCTGGAACATGCGAGACGCGAGCGCCGCAAGCATCGCAGCGCAGAAGGCGCGTGACGACCAAGCGGCACGTGACTATTTCAACGCAAAGTGGCGAGATGCGCCAAGTATGTCCGCGTACGACCCACAAGAGGCGGAAGCGGCAGATGCGCAGAGAAGGCAGCAGACCAACACCATCGGCCTGCTCGCAGGAGGCGTGTTGGGGATTCCTGGCTTCGCAGCCCGTGGATTGGGCGCACCAGAACCTGTCGTCGAGGCAGTGACGGAAACGACCGTTGCCTTCGGCATGCTTGCAGCAGGCGGGGGATTCCGCGCGCAGATCATTGAACCCGCCTACATTCCTGAAGGCTGGGGCGGTAATACTGCGCCAATCCAGCTCGAGCTGTTTACAGGAGAACGTGGAGCCCAAATACCTGGCGCCGCCGGCGTAGGCCCGACCGACCCCGCGGCCGTGGCCGCCGATGCCCGCAACATGCCAAACATCCCTTCGGGAAGTCAATCTCGGGTGGTAGCGAGCAACCCGTTCATTCCTCCATCAGCAGGCGGTACCGGTCAAATGATGGACTACTTGCCCGAGGCAGCACGCGTGACAGCACCCGGAGGTCAAATCGTCATTAACGGCAACGCGGCTAACAAGTACTTCACTACGATCCCGTCGAACGACCAACTCGCACAGATGGGCCTTGAAGTCGCGTATCAAGGCGAGTTGCTTCCCGAGTTCCGCGAAATCAATTATTTTCGAACAGATGGTTCTCCAATCGACCCAACAACGATGCGATCTGTCATCTTCAAGAAAAAGCATTAAACAGAAAGCCAGACATGATTTATAGAGATTGCTGGAACGAGATTTCCGCTGGCAATTGCATCTTCAGCGGACACGCCCTGAACGGAGATGAACTTCGCGTGTTCGTTGAGCGCGGGCTCGACGTATGGGCAGAACGACTTCAGAGGCACGTGCGGTCTGACGGCGGTTCTGGTGTAGGTCAGTGCACATTAGTTTTCGGTGGCGTTTCTCATTTTCAGTGGCGCGAGACACCGTTTACAAAATCTGCTACTGGTCAAGTTGTCTGGGGTGAACCGGTTTCTGAATGGTTTGGCGAGAGGCTGGCGCAGGTCGGTGAGAAGTATTTTTTAGATGGGACTACATTCGATGGTCTGAAATCAGTTTGGTCTGAAATCCACGCCCTGAGTTTCGCGATAGAAGCCCAGTAGTCGATTCCGTGGCGAAATCGCCGCCTTGCAGGATTTCTTGTACTTGGATGCCACAGGCGAGGCACCCAGCGCTAGTCACGATGCTGCGAAGGGCACGATAGCGACATGGGCACATTCGTTGCCACCTCTGGCGTCATCGCCACCAAACACCGACGAGAACCTTGCCAGCTCCAACCGTCAGCGGCGTGAGAGCCACCGTCAGCGGTGATACCGATGGCAATGGCTCGCTGGACTTCGTTTTCGATTCCAGTTGGGTGTCTTTGCTGCCACCCTGAACGCCAGCGATGCGGAGGCGCCGAACCCGAATAGGCCCGGTCATCCGGCAGCTCATCAAGAGAAGGTGTGGAAGTGAAGTGAATTCGTCACAGCGCTCTCCATGACGGAAAAAGGCCGCTGCACACGCAGCGGCCTTCGTCTCTTCTACTGAGTCAGCCGGATCGAATCCCCAGCGACTGCTTCAGGCCCCCGCCCTTTGAAGCTTGGCAGCCAGCGCTTGCTGCAAGGTGTCGGCGCTGTCCTGCAGATGGGCGCGCGCTTCCGCGCTCAGGCCACTGCGTTTGGATGCGGAGTTGATCCGCGAGAGAAGTGTCTGCGCTTGCGCGCGCATCAGGCTGCGCGCGTCGGCGCGACTGAGCGAGGCTGGGTGCAGCAGGTTGTTGGCGACACGGTTGACGTGCTCGCGCTGCAGCTCGCGGCGCAGCGGCGGGATGTCACCGCCACTCGACAACTCGCTCCACACCGATTTGTCCATGCGCGAATACAGCTCGGACAGGTGCAGCGCGTCCTTGGGCGACTTCTGCTCGCTGTCGAGCATGCGCGAGGCGACCGCATCGCTCATCAGCTGCCCGATGACGGCGCGCTGCAGCTCGATGACCTGCGCCGTCAGCGAGAAGTCGGTGGACGCCGCCGCCTCGCCGCGGAACACCGCCTCAGTGCGCTCCTGGTAGTCGGTGGCCATCTTGCGCTGCAGGCCGGCCGAGAGCTTGAAGCTGTCGGACGACAGGAATCCGCTGGTCAGAATGTCGAGCGCGGCGCGCTGGTCGTTGCCCGGCACAGGCGCGAGCGGGTCGCGTCCGCTGCCGACGTGGTCACGCAGGGTGCGCACGCCGCCGATCTGGCGGGTGAGCGCGCTGGCGGCACGCGACATGTCGCGCAAGGCAAACGCGACCGATCGGCGAAGCACCGAGTAGTCGTCGTCGACTGCGAGCTGGCGGTTTTCCTGGCGGGCCAGCACGTCGCGAGCAATGGCCACGCGCTTCTTCGCGAAGGAGATCACGTCGGAGCCGAGGTCGAATTGCAGCGACTCAGGATCGACGCCGAGGAAGTTGTCCTCGTCGGTGCCGTAGGCGAGCAGCGGCTCGGCGCTGCGCGCTGCGATCTTGTGCAGTTCGGCGTCTTCCTTGTCGGTGCTCACGGCCTTGTAGGCGTATTCGATCGCCCAGTAGTCGTAGGGCCCAAGGGTGGTGTTGAAGGGCGCAGGCTGCTTGTCCCGGGGCGTGCCCGGCGCGGCGAGGTTCACGGCCGCGTACTCCATCACCGAGCCGGTGATGCCGTGCTTCGCGGTGAAGTCGGGGTCGGACAGCTGCTTGTCGTTGTAGACACGCGAGGCGCGGAAGTTGTGGCGCAGGCCGAGGGTGTGACCCACCTCGTGCATGGTCACGTCCTTCAGATAGTCGTAGACGAACTTCTCGGCCTCGGGGCTGTTCGGGTCGATGTCGCCGCGCGATTCGAGCACGTCCATGGCGTAGCTCAGCTGCTCGGCGGCTTGATCAGCGAAATCGCAATTGGCCTCCAGGCGGCCACGCAGGCCGGTGGGCGTCAGTTCGCGCGTGCCCTCGGCCGAGCCATCGGCGCCGGCCGCATGGCTCGTCAGCACCTGGGCGCGCAATGCGCGCTGGTTGCGCGAGGACAGGCTCTCCACGCCGATGTCGGCGTCGAGGATCTCGCCCGTGCGAGGGTCCACGTGACTCGGGCCGATGGCGCCGAAGGTCGGGCCGGAGTTGGTCATCCAGCGGATGGATGCGCGACCGAAGTCCAGCGTGTCCCACGAGGCGTCATCAGGCTGAACCTCGACATGGATGGCGTTCTTGAAGCCGATCTTCTCGAAGGCCTTGTTCCACTCCAGCACGCCGGCGGTGATGGGCGCGCGGTACTTCTCGGGGATGGTCCTGTCGAGCCAGTAGGTGATCGGCTTGACCGGCTCCGAGAGCGCGGCGGCCGGGTCCTTCTTCTCGAGGCGCCAGCGGTTGACGAAGCGCTGGCGCGGCGTGCGGGCCAGGTCGTCGCTGAAGTCCATGACGGCGCTCGTGAAGTAGCCCACGCGGGCGTCAGCCTTGCGCGGCTTCATCGGCTCGTCGGGCAGCTTCGCGATCGAGTAGGCGAAGGTCATGAACATGCTGCGCGGGTCCGGCAGCGAGCGCGGCACCGAGGGGCCCGCGCCGCCCAAACCGCCCATGCCCTGCTGGATCGAGCCGGTGGCGAAATGGTTGAGCGTCTCCAGCACGACGAAATCGGGGCTGCCGCGCACGGCGGTGATGGCCGAGTTGCGCGTGTCCAGCGAATAGCCCTGGTGGTAGCGGCGCTGCAGCTGAGCGCCGGTGCCCAGCATGTCGTTGACGAAGAGCGCGTTGGCCTCGACGAGGATGGATTTGCGTTCAGGGTGCGGCTGGCTGAGCACCGAGGTGCTGGCAAGCAGGCTGGGCGAGAAGGCGGCGTCCACGGCGTGGCCGGTGGGCGTGTTGGCCTTCGCGACGAACTCGGTGTTCTTCGCCAGCATCTGCAGGTTGTTGTGCACGCGGCGGAACTCGATGACGGACTCGTCGCCCATCAAGCCACCGAAGAAGGAGTTCTCGCCGATGCCGGTCTTGGCCTTGGGGCTCAGGAAGAACGGCGTGTCCAGGTCGCTCGGCTTGAGCTCGATCCAGACCTTGTCGTCCTTCTGCCAAAGAGTGAACAGGCCGTCGATGCGGCGGGCGTCCTTGATGACGTCGGCAAACGGGCGCAGGCCGCTGGATGCAGCGGCGGCAGCCATGGCGGCGGCCGACTTGGCTGCGGAGGCGGCAGCGGCGGGGGCGGCGGAGTTGGTGGGGTCGGCGTCCTTGGCGGCCAACAGGGCGCTGGAAGGCGTGGTGCCCGGGGCCGAGGGGCCAGCGGGCGCGGCTGCGGCGCCGGTACCGGAGGGTGCTGCGGCAGAGCCGGCAGCCGCCACTTGCGTGTTCGGCATGCTCGCGCAACCGGCGAGCAAGGCGGCCAAGAGAGGGGAAGCGAGCAGCACGGCCATGCCGCGCGGGGGACTAGAGTGCTTCATGGTGACCGCAAAAGTACAACGGGACAGCTCGAAGCATCGTTCGTGCCGTCCAACAGCGCCCGACTCAGGCGCCAATCCGTGACCAGATTTTGCAGTCTGTGACGGGACGCGTCATCCGTACAAGTCCCTCCGCGTCACCGTGAACTTTCTTCACACTCCCAGAATCACCCAGGCAAGCGCAGCGAAGCCCCCCCAAGCTCCGGCTACGCCGGTCCCGCCAGGCGGCGCCCCTCGGGGGTAGGAGCGCAGCGACTGGGGGCCCTACTTCAATGCCTTGAAGCGCACGCGCTTCGGACGTGCACCTTCTTCGCCCAGGCGCTTCTTCTTGTCGGCCTCGTACTCCTGGTAGTTGCCGTCGAAGAAGAACCACTTCGAGTCGCCTTCGCAAGCGAGGATGTGCGTGGCGATGCGGTCCAGGAACCAGCGGTCATGGCTGATCACCATCACGGTGCCGGCGAACTCCAGCAGTGCGTCTTCGAGTGCGCGCAAGGTTTCCACGTCGAGGTCGTTCGACGGTTCGTCGAGCATCAGCACGTTGCCGCCGCTGGCCAGCGTCTTCGCCAGGTGCAGGCGGCCGCGTTCGCCGCCCGAGAGGTTGCCGACGAGCTTTTGCTGGTCGTTGCCCTTGAAGTTGAAGCGGCCGAGGTAGGCGCGCGAGGGCATCACGAACTTGCCGACGATGATGTTGTCCAGGCCGCCGGAGACGTCCTGCCACACCGTCTTGTCGCCTTCCAGGCTCTCGCGGCTCTGGTCGACGAAGGCCATCTTCACCGTCGGGCCGACCTTCACGTTGCCGCTGTCGGGCTTTTCCTTGCCCGACACCATGCGGAAGAGCGTCGACTTGCCGGCGCCGTTCGGGCCGATGATGCCGACGATGGCGCCCGCGGGCACCTTGAAGCTGAGGTTGTCGATGAGCACCCGGTCGCCGAAGCTCTTGGTGACGCCTTCGAACTCGATCACCTCATGGCCGAGGCGATCGGCCACCGGGATGAAGATTTCGTTGGTCTCGTTGCGCTTCTGGTATTCGATGTCCGACAGCTCCTCGAAGCGGGCGAGACGGGCCTTGCTCTTGGTCTGGCGGCCCTTGGCGTTGGAGCGAACCCACTTCAGTTCCTCCTTCATCGCCTTGGTGTGCGCGTCCTCGGCCTTCTGCTCCTGCTCGAGGCGCGCTTCCTTCTGCTCCAGCCAGTCGCTGTAGTTGCCCTTCCAGGGGATGCCCGATCCGCGGTCGAGTTCAAGGATCCACTCCGCCGCGTTGTCGAGGAAGTAGCGATCGTGGGTGATGGCCACCACGGTGCCCGGGTAGCGCTGCAGGAACTGCTCCAGCCAGTCCACCGATTCGGCGTCCAAGTGGTTGGTCGGCTCGTCGAGCAGCAGCATGTCGGGCTTGCTCAGCAGCAGGCGGCACAGCGCGACGCGGCGCTTTTCACCGCCCGACAGCACGCCGATCTGCGCGTCCCACGGCGGCAGGCGCAGCGCGTCGGCGGCGAGTTCGAGTTGCAGGTCGGTGTTCTCGGAGCCGGCGGCGGCGATGATGGCTTCGAGCTCGGCCTGCTCGGCGGCGAGCTTGTCGAAGTCGGCATCGGGCTCGGCGTATTCGGCGTAGACCTCATCGAGCCTGGCCTTGGCGGCCAGCACGCCGCCGATGCCCTGCTCCACCGCATGGCGCACGGTCTGGTCGGGGTCGAGCTGCGGCTCCTGCGGCAGATAACCCACCTTAAGGCCCGGCATGGGCACGGCTTCGCCTTCGATGTCCTTGTCGATGCCCGCCATGATCTTGAGCAGCGTGGACTTGCCCGAGCCGTTCAGGCCCAGCACGCCGATCTTGGCGCCGGGGAAGAAGCTGAGCGAGATGTTCTTGAGAATCTGGCGCTTGGGCGGGACGATCTTGCCCACGCGGTTCATCGTAAAGACGTATTGAGCCATGCTGGTCCTGAGCTGCTGAAACGGAGGTGGGTGTTGCCGGCGAGGGCCGCAGCGCGTGCTGCGAGGCTGGGCGTCCCACGAGGAAGGCGTGCATTATCGCCGCGCCCACCCGATGAACGTGCGATTCATATGGCTTCTTTGAGGAAGCCGCGAAGAAGCGCCCGCTACAATCCGCCCACCAGCGAGAGACTCAGTCACTTCCGCTGCTGTCAGTTCTGACACGAGCTTGCCTGCCGTCACATCCGACGCGCGGCGCTCCCCGCACCTTCTGCCTGCGACTGGCGCTCGACACAAGAGCGACAGGCCGATCTCTGTAGAACCCCCAATGTCTTTTGACTCTCTCGGCCTCGCCGAGCCGATCCTGCGTGCCGTGCACGAACAGGGTTACACCGTCCCCACCCCCATCCAGGCGCAAGCCATCCCTGCCGTCCTCTCGGGCGGCGACCTGCTCGCAGGCGCCCAGACCGGCACCGGCAAGACCGCCGGCTTCACGCTGCCCATGCTGCAACGACTGGCCGCCACGCCGGCCGTGCGCGATGCGCGCGGCCGGCTTCCCATCCGCGCCCTCGTGCTCACGCCCACCCGCGAACTCGCGGCCCAGGTCGAAGAGAGCGTTCGCAACTACGGCAAGTACCTCAAGCTCACCTCGATGGTGATGTTCGGTGGCGTGGGCATGCAGCCGCAGATCGACAAGCTGCGCAAAGGCGTGGACATCGTCGTCGCCACGCCCGGCCGATTGCTCGACCACGCCCAGCAGAAGACGCTGGACCTGAGCCACATCGAGATCTTCGTGCTTGACGAAGCCGATCGCATGCTCGACATGGGCTTCGTGCACGACATCAAGAAGGTGCTCGCGCTGGTGCCCGCCAAGAAGCAGAGCCTGCTCTTTTCGGCCACCTTCAGCGATGAGATCAAGAACCTTGCTGACCGCCTGCTGAACAAGCCGGCGCTCATCGAAGTCGCACGCCGCAACCAGACGGCCGAACTCATCGAGCAAAAGGTCCACCCCGTGGGCCGCGAGATGAAGAAGGACCTGCTGATCCATCTCATCAAGAGCAACGACTGGCACCAGGTGCTGGTGTTCACGCGCATGAAGCACGGCGCCAACCGGCTGGTCGAGCACCTGCTGAAGGCCGACATCACCGCGATGGCCATCCACGGCAACAAGAGCCAGAGCGCGCGCACCAAGGCGCTGGCCGACTTCAAGAGCGGTGACCTGCGCGTGCTCGTGGCCACCGACATCGCCGCGCGCGGCATCGACATCGACCAGCTGCCGCACGTCGTGAACTACGAACTGCCGAACGTTCCGGAAGACTACGTGCACCGCATCGGCCGCACCGGCCGCGCGGGTGCCGACGGTGTTGCCGTGTCGCTCGTGTGCGTGGATGAAGACGGCTTCCTGCGCGACATCGAGAAGCTGATCAAGCGCGAGATCCCGAAGGAAATCGTGTCGGGCTTCGCGCCCAATCCGAACGAGAAGGCCGAGCCCATCGTGCTGGGCCGCATGGTGATCGGCGCAGGCGCCGGCCGCGGCGGCCATCGGCATGCTGGTGGTAGCACTGGCGGCGGTGGTGGCGGCCGGGGAGGTGACCGCTCGGGCCGTGGCGGATCGGGCGGTGGCTCGCGCAACGGGGGCGGCTCTTCGGGCGCGCGTACCGGCTCAGGCGGCGGCAATGGCGCTCGCCAGGGCACGAACCAGCCGGCACGAGCCGGCGGCTCGCCGGCGCAGCCGGCGCGAAACGGTGGTGCACCAGCGCAACCCTCGCGTGGCGGCAATGCGCCCGCACGTCCGGCCCAGGAACCGCGTCGCGACGCCAACCGTGCCCCGGCCAAGCCGGCGCCGCAAGGCCAGCGCATCGATACGCGGCGGGATTCCAAGCCCGCGCCACGGCTCACGCAGCCCAAGCGCAGCGATTCCTGATCGGAAAGGCTCGAGGGCGGCCAAGCCCTCGGGCCATGGAGGCCCCGGAAGCCCCGGGCCCTTCGTGCCGGGTCACCCCGGCTAAGAATTCCTCAATTCGCCGATCGCCGCATCCACCAGCAGATGCTGGCGCTGCAGCTCGTCGATCCACTGGCGCGCCTCCACGAGGCGGCGCTCCGCGGCCAGCAGCTCGATGGTTTCGCACAGCGACGACAGTGCCAGCGCACCGACGTTCGCACTGCTCGACTTGAGCGAGTGAGCAGCCATCGCCGCGCCGTCCGCATCGTTCGAATCGATGGCCGCGACGATGGTCGAGACCAGCAGCGTGGCCGAGCCGGCGTACATCTCCAGCACCTTGTCCACCCAGCCGCCGTCGGTCTCCGCGCCGATGCGGCGCAGCTCCAGCACGGATTCCGGATCGAGCACGACGTGCGTGTCATGCGGGAGCTCGGCCGGACGGGTGTTGCGGCTGACCGCCGATTCGGTCGCCTCCCCCAGCGCCCACTTGCGCACCAGCGACTCGATCTGGCGTTGCGTGAACGGCTTGCTGACGTAGTCGTCGAAGCCCGCGGCCAGACAGCGTTCCGCATCGCCCACGAGCGCATTGGCCGTGAGCGCGACGATCGGCAGCTGCGGCGCATTGACGAAGGCGAAATGCCCGCCGCCGCCGGTGCGGAAATGCGCGACCGCCTCGAACCCGTCCATGCCCGGCATCTGGCAGTCCATCAGCACCATGTCGAACTCGGCGCGGCACAGCGCATTGAGCGCGTCGCCGCCGCTGGACGCGAGCGAGATCTCACAGCCCAGCGATTCGAGCATCGCCTTGATCACTTCCTGGTTGACGACGTTGTCCTCGGCCACGAGCACCCGTGCACCGAGCATCGAGGCCTGCCCGGCCGCAGGCGTCGGCGCCTCGGCAACGTGTTGAATCGCGCGCAGCAACTCCTGCTGGCGCACCGGCTTCGCGACGTACAGGTCCACACCGGCGGCACGCGCCCGGCGCGCGTCTTCGTCAGTGGCGACCGAGGTGAGCATCACGAGCCGCGTCGGGGCAAGCACGGGTTCGTCGCGCAGATGCTCCGCGAACGCCACGCCGTCCATCACCGGCATCTTCATGTCCACGAGCACGAGCTCGATCTTGTCGTCCGCGGCCAGCGCGGCGCGCAGAACGGCCAGGCCTTCCTCGCCGTTGGCCGCGAGCGAGACACGCATGTCCCAGCCGCGCAGATGCGCTTCCACCACCGTCGCATTGGTGGGGTTGTCATCGATCACCAGCGCATGCAGCCCCGCCAGCAGCGCCACGTCCACGCGCTGCACCGGCTGCGCGCTGACGCGGCCCACCTTGCAAGGCAGGCGGAAGCGGAAGGTGGAGCCCATGCCGGGCTTGCTGTCCACCGACAGTTCCCCGCCCATCATCTCCACCAGCTGGCGCGAGATCGCGAGGCCGAGGCCGGTGCCGCCGTAGCGCCTGGCCATCGAGCCGTTGGCCTGCGTGAAGGCGCTGAAGAGCTTGGCCTGCGTGGCGGCGTCCATGCCGATGCCGGTGTCGCGCACTCTGAACTCGATGCATGCGCCGTCCTCGCCATGCACCAGCGCCACGCGCATCGCGACTTCGCCGTGCGTCGTGAACTTGATGGCATTGCCCACGAGGTTGGTGACGATCTGGCGCAGACGGCCGGGGTCGCCGACGATCGCCTCGGGCACCTCGTTGTCGATCTGGCAGATCAGTTCCAGCCGCTTCTGGTGGGCGCGCGGCGCGAGCAGCTCGAAGGCGTCTTCGAGCACGGTGCGCAACTCGAAGTCGATGTGATCGAGCTCGAACTTGCCCGCTTCGATCTTCGAGAAATCGAGGATGTCGTTGATGATGTCCAGCAGCGATTCGCCCGAGCGGTACACCGTCTCGGTGTAGCGGCGCTGACGAGGGTCCAGCCGCGTGCCGAGCAGCAGCTCGGTCATCCCGAGGATGCCGTTCATCGGCGTGCGGATCTCGTGGCTCATGTTCGCGAGGAACTGCGACTTCGCGCGGTTCGCCGCCTCGGCGTCTTGCGCCAGGCCCTGGGCGCGCGCGGTCACGTCGCCCAGCTCCTGCGTGCGCTGCTCCACCTGTCGGCGGTATTCGAGCAGGCTGCGCTCCATCGCGGCGAGCGAGCCGAGCAGGCCGTCGAGGTCTTCGCTGGTGTCGGGCACGGGCTGGGGCGCGAGATCGCCGCGGGCCACGCGCTGCGCCGTCGCGACTGCGCGCGCCAGGGGCTGCGTGACGCCCTTGATCATCCCGTAGAGGAAGTACACGGCCGCGGCCAGCGTGAAGAGCGACGCCGCCATCACGATGGTGTGTTGATGCCGCGCCGCGGCGATGGACAGGAGGATGGCCGACTCCGCCGAGCGATCGAAGCCGGCCTGCATCTGCTCCAACTCGCGGTCGATGCCGTTGATGGACGCACGCTCGGCCAGCGCATGGCCGACCGACGCGTCGCTGTCCAGCGCGCGGATGAGCGGGTCGAGCATGCCAGTGATGCCGTGCAGCTGGTTCGTGTCTTCGAGTGCGGCGAGCTCGTCCACTTTCCCGCGCGCGGAATGCAGCGATGCCATCGCCGGGCGCGAGACGCGACCCGTGTCCACCGCATCGCTCACGCCGAGCACGAAGCGGTGGTATTCGTCGTGCAGGTCCTTGGCCTTTGCATCGAGCTGGAAGGCGAGGTCCACCGTTTCCGCGCGGCGCAGATCGGCCCACGCCTGGTAGGCAAGCAACGCCGTGACCGGCAACAGGATCACGAGCATTTGCAAGATCAGGCGCAGCTTGAGGGACTGCACGTGCAGGGACTTCATCGCAGAACAGGTTCCAGCGCGCACGGGCGCAGTGAGGGATGCTGAATGGTGCTTGCTCGCAGGCATGGTCCATGTCCGAAATTGATGGCGTTTTGCACGCTTGTTGCCCGGCCGTGTCCACAGGGCATGCGAATTGGGCGTTGGAGTGCGGGTTTGTCGGACCATCGAAGCGGTCTTGATGCGGGAAAAATGCCGCCTGAGTTTTAATGCGCGACTTCATGGCCGACCTGTCCCGGAGAACTTCATGAGCCTTGCCCGCATGGCCCGTCCTCGCCTGCTGCCGCTCGCCGTGGGCCTGTGGGTGGCTGCGGGCGCGGCGCTCGCACAGGCGCAGCCTGCGCCGGCCGGCACCACGCAACTCGAACAGCGGCTGGAGCAAAGCCTCAAGCTGATCGACGCCTTGTCCAGACGGGTGGAAGCGCTGGAGAAGCAGTTGCAGGAGTCGCGCGGGACGACTGCGGCTGCCCCGGCGCAGGCCCGAGCTCCGGTGGCCGCGGCATCGGCCGCCGGCACGAACGGGAGCACGGGCGGCACCACGAACGCCAGCACCGCGGCGCGCGTCGAGGAGCTCGAACGCACCGTGAGCCAGCTCACGAGCGCTCAAGGCCGCGACACCCGCGACACCGGCCTGCCGCTGCACGGCTTCGCAGATGTCGGTTGGTCGCAAGTGCGCCACCCCGCGCCCGGCCAGAAGAGCGCCTTCGCCGTCGGCTCGCTGGACTTCTACCTCACGCCAGAGCTCGGCAAGGTGCGCACGCTCGTCGAGCTGAACGTCGGCGTCGAGTCCGAAGGAGAAACCGAGATCGACCTGGAGCGCGCGCAGCTCGGCTACGCCTTCAGCGACCAGCTCACGCTGTGGCTGGGCCGCTTTCACACGCCCTTTGGCTACTGGAACATGGCCTTCCATCACGGCGCGCAGATCCAGCCATCGGTGTCGCGCCCCCGCCTGCTCGACTTCGAGGACGACGGCGGCATCCTGCCGGTGCACACCACGGGGCTCTGGGGAACGGGCAGCTTGCGCCTGCCCACCGGCCGCCTGAGCTACCACCTGTACACCGGCAACGGCACGCGGCTGCACGACGGCGCGCTCGACCCGAACCCCTCCGGCGATGACAACGGCAACCGCGTCGTGGGCTTCGCATTGCAAAACCGCTTCAGCGGCGCGCTGGACGGCTTGACCGTCGGCATCAACGGCCTGCGCCAGTCGGTGAGCGCCTATGACGCCACCGATGCGCTGCTCGCACGCACCAGGCTTGCCATGGTCGGTGCCCACGCCGTCTACGACAACGAGGGCTGGGAGCTGATCGCCGAAGGCTACCGGCTGCGCAACACCGACCTCAGCGGCACCACCGGCTCGCACGACAGCTCGGCCGGCTACCTGCATCTCAGCCGCAACATCGCCGACCGCTGGACGCCCTACCTGCGGCTCGAACGTGCATCGCTCGACCAGGCAGACAACTACTTTGCGCTCAATGCCAACGGCCGCTCCTACACCCGGCAGGTGCTGGGGCTGCGCTACGACACCGATCCGCGTGCCGCGCTCAAGTTCGAGTGGAACCGCACGCGCGACGAGGGCGGCCTGCAACTCGCCACCGACCAGTGGCGCTTCCAGTACGCGGTCGGGTTCTGACGGACGCGACGACCATGCGGCGGACGCCCCTCCCTCTTGCACGATGCCTGCTGGCGCTGGGCCTGGCCCTGGGCACCGCATGCGCGCACGCGGGGGAGGTGTTCATCATTGCCAACGGCGTGCCGACGATGTCGCCCGAAGAGGTCAAGGAAGTCTTTCTTGGCGAAGTCCAGTTCGCGGCCAGTCTCAAGCTGCAACCGGTGGACAACGCCGCCGTGCAGGCCGACTTCCAGGCCCGGGTGCTCAAGATGGCGCCAGCCAAGTACACCGCAGCCTGGACCAAGAAGGCGTTTCGCGACGGGCTGAACGCACCGCCCACCAAGGGCAGCGATGCGGAGGTCATCGGCTTCGTGAAGGCCACGCCCGGGGCCATCGGCTACGTGAGCGCCGCACCCGGGGCGGGCGTGAGCGTGCTCGGCAGGTACTAGCGTTTTCTTGCATTCAGACGCGTCTGGAAACAGCGAGGGCTTTCTGGGCGACTAGGGTCGCGACCCTGGAGGTTCGTCCAATGAGCAATACATGGCGCACGGCCTGGCATGGGCAGGAGATCGTCGTCTACCGAGACGAGGTCGAGGTCGACCGGGTGCAGGCCTCGCAAATCGAGAAGGTGGTGTTTGTGCACGAGGGAACCGGCGATTCGCCCGGTGACCTGCGCTACGCCATCGTCGAGACGGCCGAGGACTGCATGATCTTTCCGGCGGAAACCGGGTTCGCCGGCCGCGTCAATTTCGAGCGGGTGGACTACTGGGCCGGGCGCGGTTGTGTCTACTGGGTCCACCATTCGCGGGCCCCGCTGCCGATGCGCCTGCGTCGCGGCCGCTGGTGGTTGCGCTTGTCATCGGGCCCGGCATTCGCACGGCTGCCGCGCTCGGAAATCGCACCCCTCATGGACCACTGGCCGCTCGAAGGCCCGCAGACCTGGGACCAGCGCAAGTGGCGGCGCATCGAGCGCAGCCGGCCCTTCGGCCGCAACGACGCCGGCAACGATTCGAAGCACGACGACCCGGATCATCGCCAGCGGCGCGCCTGAGACGCTGCCGCGTCAATTGCCACGCCAGAAAAGACAAAACCCGGCCGAAGCCGGGTTTTGTTGCTGCTGGACGCTGATTAGGCGGCCGGAGCGCTGGCAGCCTTCTTGGGGGCCTTGGCGTGATGCTTCTTGGCAGCCTTGGCCTTCTTGGCCGGCTTTTCAGCAGCGGCGGAAGCCGAAGCGGCCGGGGCCGAAGCAGCTTGCGCGAAAGCGCCGAACGAGAAGGTGGCAGCGATCAGGGCAGCGATGAGTTTGTTCATGGTGGATCTCCTTTGAATTTGGTTGCGAAGGTGGGAAGAGCTGAAGCTCGGAGGCACAACGCCACCTTGTTCGGGCCGGTTGACACCTTTTTTCCGCTTCTTCGCCGCGCGGCTTTGACTTCGCGCAATGCGCTCGAATCGACACCGTTTGGTCAGCTTGCGATCAGGTGGCGAACAAAGGATGGACCCGAGTCTCGTCGAGCCGAAGCACTGGCGTGACGCAGCAATCGACGTCGTCGAAGAGCGCCGTCCAGTGCGCCAGGGGCTCGGCGCCAAAGAGTTCGGCCAGTTCCTGCTTGAGCGCCATCGCGGCATCGGAGCCGGGCGCTTCGCCGCGGGTCCAATGGCGTGAGGCCCATTGCGGCTTGCCGATCGCCTCGCACAGTCGCTGCCAGAACTTGAGCTCCAGTGCGCCGACGGCCAGGTGCCGGCCATCGGACGTCCGGTAAACCCCGTAACAGGGCGCACCGCCCGAGAGGAGGTCACGGCCCGCGGGCACGACCCGGCCCGTGGCGGCGAGCGTGGCCGTGGCGAGCACGTTGTGGCGCAGCACTTCATGCGCCATCGAGATGTCGACGAAGCGCCCCAGCCCGGTGCGCTGGGCGGCCACCAGCGCCGCGAGCACGCCCGACAGTGCCGCCTGCGAGCCGCCGAGCAGGTCGCCGATCTGGAAGTTGGGCACCGCGAGCTCGCCATCGGGCGTGCCGATCTGGTCAAGCACGCCCGCCATCGCGATGTAGTTGATGTCGTGCCCCGCCCGCTGCGACCAGGCGCTCTGCTGGCCATACCCGCTGATGGCGCACATCACGAGGCGTGGGTTGGCGTCGTGCAGCACGTTCCAGCCCAGACCGAGGCGATCCATCACGCCAGGCCGGAAGCCTTCGATCAGGACGTCGGCGTCGAGCACGGCTTCGAGCAGCGCCTCGCGGCCGGCTGCATCGCGCAGGTCGAGCGTGCGCAGTTGCTTGCCGTCGTTGAGCATGCGAAACGCCAGGCTGGGCTCGCCGGCGGCGATGTCACCTCGCGTGCGCCCCATGTGGCGCGTCGGGTCGTCTTGCCCCTGCTCGGCCGGCCCTTCGATCTTGATGACTTCCGCACCCCACTGCGCCAGCCGCAGCGTGGCCAGCGGCCCCGGCAACAGCCGGGTGAGGTCGATGACGCGAACCCCTGTGAGCGGCAGCGCCTGCTCGCTCACTCGAAGCGGCCTTCACGCAGCCACTTCGTCGCGACCCACTTCTCGCCTTCGAGCACCGGCGCGCCGCCGTGCAGCGAGCGCGTCATCGGATGCGGCCGGTCGTAGCTGAAGAAGACCGCGTTGCCCTTGACCGGTCCGACCTCGAAGTTCACGTCAGGAAAGGTGGTCGCGCCGCCGCGCGTGGGCGTGTTCAGGTACATCACCAGCGAGGCCACGCGCTGGCCGCCGCGCTTGAGGATGCTGGGCGTGCCCGGCTGGGCCGGATCGAAGTAGTCGTAGTGCGGCTTGTACTCGGCGCCCGGCCGGTAGCGCAGGATCTGCAGGCCTTCGCCGTTTTCCAGCGGCCATTGCAGCAAGGCCGCGATGCGCTTCTCGATGCGGCCGCACAGCTCGTTCTCGCCGCGGGTGAAGAACATGCCTTCGCTGGTGCGCGCGGCATTCACTTCGCTCGCACCGGTGTCGAGCTGCACGGTCTCGGAGCGCGTCAGCCGCTTGGCCGCCACGGTGACGAGATCGTCGCACTCCTGCTGCGACAGCAGGCCGCCGAAGACGACGACCCGTGGGCTGCGCATGCTGCTCAGCACCTGCACCTCGCGGTCGCCGGCCTGTACCACCACCTCGCCGGCCATCATCAGCGGCTCGGGCACCACCACCGGCATCGGCAAGCCGTTGGCCTTGGCGTGGTCGGCGAGGTAGCCGCGCAGCGTCTCCTCGAGCGCCACGACGGCCACCTCCTCCTGCCAGCCGCTGTCGATCATCGACTTGAGCACGACGTCTGGCGGCTGGCCCGCCGACGCCTGCGCGACGATCCATTGCCTGAGTTCCGGAGTGACCTGCTGTGTCGTCTGAGTCATCCGCCGATTTTGCCGGATGACTCCCGTCCGCGGTCAACCTGGATTGCCCCGGATATGGTGCGTTCGGTATCAGGCTGGTTTCAGAAGCTTGAAGGCGTGCGACCACTCGTTGCGGGCGATACCGGGGATGCACCACAGCATGCACAGCGGCTCGATTGCGCGGGCTGCCGTCGCCGCTCCCATGTCCGCCACCTCCCAGCCGAAGGATTCGACGATACCGGCCACCGTTTTGCGCGCCGCCGCGTCGTTACCGCAAATGAACATGGTGGGCGGCCCGCTCGCGAACTTCGGATCGACCATGAAGGCGCTGCCGACCGAGTTGAAGGCCTTGACGAACTTCGCGTTCGGATACTCCCGTTGCAACTGTTCGAGGAGCGAGTCGCTGCCGCTCGTGAAGAACTGCAGCACGCCGTCCACCGGCGGCTTGTCGGCGATGGGGTTGGTGGTGTCGATGACGGTCTTGCCGTCGAAGTTCTTCACGCCGGCGGCCTTCACCGCGGCGATAGCGGCATGGCCCTTGACGGTGAGCACGAGGAGCTCGCCGAAGGCGGCGGCGTCCGCGAAACTGGCGACGCGCGCCTTCGGATTCTTGCCTTGCCAGTCCGCGAGCTTGGCCGGCGAGCTGGTGCCGAGCGTGACCTCGTGGCCGTTCTTCAGAAAGCCCGCGCCGAGCGACTGGGCGACGACGCCGGAACCGAGGATGCCGATCTTCATGCTGATCTCCTTTGACCGAGAAAGTGGTTGCGATGGCATGACTTTAGGCAGCGAGTCTCCTCACTGGAAGTCATCCCTGGTTGATGCATTCATGACTTCTGGTTAAGAATTCATGGCATGAAGCAACTGCAGGGACTTCTTGCCTTTGTCGAGGCCGCCACCACCGGCAGCCTGACCGCCGCGGCCGATCGGCTGGAGGTGACGCCTGCTGCCGTCAGCAAGAGCCTCGCGCGGTTGGAGGAGCAGTTGGGCGTGCGACTGCTTCACCGCAGCACGCGGCGCCTCGCGCTCACCGAGGAAGGTGCAAGTTTTCTGGAGAAGGCCCGTCTCGCGCTGCGTGCGCTGGACGAAGCCGTGGCGGACGTGTCGCAGTCCGCCCGCACGCCGGCCGGGCGCGTGCGCATCTCGGTGGGCGTGGCGTTCGGGCGGCGCTTCGTCCTGCCCTTCTTGCCCACGCTCACGACCCGGCACCCGCAGCTGGCGATCGAGCTCGACCTCGACAACCGACCGGTCGATCTCGTCGCCGAGGGCTTCGACATCGGCATCCGCGGCGGCATCATCGAAGACAGCAGCCTCGTGGCGCGGCGCGTGTGCAAGCTGCCACTGGTGCTGGTCGCGAGCCCCGCCTACCTGCGCGAGCATGGCGTGCCCACGAGCATCGACGAGCTGTCTCGACACCAGTGCGCGGCGCTGCGCTACTCCGGCAACACGCCTTCGGCCTGGTATTTCCGCCGCAGCGCGGGCGGCAAGCGCATCGAGTACCTGCCCGATGCAGCCATCTCGGTGAGCGACCCGGAGGCGCTGCTGGACGTGGCCCTGGTGCATGCCGGCATCGCCCAGACCGGCCTGCACCACACCCTGCCCTTCCTGCGCTCAGGCCGCTTGAAGCTCGTGATGCTCGACCAGCACGACAGCGGCGATCGAGAGACCGTCCTGCATTACCCGCACCGGCAGTACCTTGCGCCGCGAGTGCGGGTCGTGGTCGATGCGTTGCTCGACCACCTCGCCAAGATCGATGACCTGCACGTCATGCCGCGCGACGTGGCGCAGTACGCCGCCGTGCCCGTGTCCGAAGCGGCAACGCATCAGTCGGCGAGCCTGCGCCGGAAGACAAGCCGATCGGGCTGGGACGCAGCCGCGTCGTAGGCATAGCCTTCGAGGTCGAACTTCTCCAGCCGCTTGGGCGTGGCGATGCGGTGCGTGATGGCGTAGCGCGCCATCAACCCGCGCGCCTTCTTCGCGAAGAAGCTGATGATCTTGTACTGCCCGTTCTTCCAGTCCTCGAACACGCATTCGACGACACGCGCCTTCAGTGCCCGACGGTCCGCCGCGCGGAAGTACTCCTGCGACGCGAGGTTGACGATGACAGGCGACGCATCGGCCGCGAGCCGCTGGTTGAGGTGTTCGGCGATGGTGTCGCCCCAGAAGTCGTAGAGGTTCTTGCCATGCGCGGTTGCGAGCGCCGTGCCCATTTCCAGCCGATACGGCTGCAGCTTGTCCATCGGCCGCAGCACGCCATGCAAGCCCGAGAGGATGGCCACGTGCTGCTGCGCCCAGGCGAGGTCGTCCTCGCCCAAGGTCTTGGCCTGCAGTCCGTCGTACACATCGCCGTTGAACGCCAGCACTGCCGGTTTGCTGTTCTTGGCCGTGAACTTCGGCGACCACGCCGCATAGCGGCCGACGTTCAGCACCGCGAGCGGCTCGGACAAGTCCATCAGCTGCGCGATCTGTGCGGTGGTCTTTGTCTTGAGCACGTCGATGAGCTCGACAGAGCGATCGATGAACTGCGGCGTCGTGGCTTTCTTGTTGGAGGCAGGCGTGTCGTAGTCGAGCGACTTGGCGGGGGAGAGCAGATAAAGCATGGCGCGGATTATCTGTGCGCCCGCTCACCTGAAATTGCGGCTCTTGCTGTCCAACCCCTGCAGCAGCGACGAGTGATCAACAAGCTTCAAGGCGACGAGGTGCATCACGCCTTCCTCGCATTGCCAGCGGCCGTAGACCGTGAGCAGCGTCGACGCGAGCAAGGGCCGGCGCTGTGCTTCGGCCACCGCAGGCCAGACGATGACGTTGACCGCGCCGGTCTCATCTTCCAACGTGACGAAGATCGTGCCCTTGGCCGTCTCGGGCCGCTGCCGGTGCGTGACGAGGCCGCTCGCGCGTGCGAGACGGCCGGAAGGGTAGGTGCGCAGCACCTCGGCCGGCTGCACCTTGAATCTCGACAGCTCCTCGCGCAACAGCGACAGCGGGTGCCGCTTCAAGGTGAGGCCCAGCGATCGGTAATCGGCCAACGTCGTCTCCACTTCGTTGGGCGCTTCGAGCTCGGCGGCGGCTTCCTGCACCCGTGTGTCGCGAAGCATCTCTGGAGGCCGGGTGTCGATGCCGGCCACGCTCCACGCCGCCTGGTGGCGGTTGCCGGCGAGTCCGAGCAAGGCATCGGCCTCGGCCATCACGCGCAGCTCGTGCGCGTTCAGGCTGGCGCGGCGCGCAAGGTCTTCGGTGCTCGCGAAGGGCGCCTCGTCGCGCGCCTCGACGATGCGCTTGCCTGCCTCAGCCGACAGCCCGCTGATGCGGTTCAGCCCCAGCCGCACCGGCACCAGCGGCGCGTGATCAGAAACCGCGGCCGGCGGCGCCACGCCTTCGAGCACGCAATCCCACACGCTCACGCGCACGTCCACCGGCAACACCGTCACGCCGTGCTCGCGCGCATCGCGCACGAGCTGCGCCGGCGCATAGAAGCCCATGGGCTGGCTGTTCAAGAGGCCGCAGAGAAATGCATCGGGATGGTGACATTTGATCCAGCTGCTGTCGTAGGCCAGCAGCGCAAAACCAGCCGCATGGCTCTCGGGAAAACCGTACTCACCGAAGCCCTGGATCTGCTTGAAGATGCTCTCGGCATAGTCGCGGTCGTAGCCCTTCTCGACCATTCGGCCGACCAGGCGGTCGTAGAAGGGCTCGAGCCCGCCCTTGCGCTTCCATGCCGCCATCGCGCGACGCAGCCGATCGGCCTCGCCGGCGGTGAAATCGGCGGCGAGCATGGCGATCTGCATCACCTGCTCCTGGAAGATGGGCACGCCCTTCGTGCGGATGAGCGCGGGGCGGATCTCCTGCGGGCAGTCCACGAGTTCATCGGGAATCTCGCGGTTGCGCAGGTACGGATGCACCATGCCGCCCTGGATGGGCCCGGGCCGCACGATGGCGACTTCGACCACCAGGTCGTAGTACCTGCGGGGCTTGAGCCGCGGCAGCATGCTCATCTGCGCACGGCTCTCGATCTGGAACACGCCCACCGTGTCGGCCCGGCAGATCATGTCGTAGGTGACGCTGTCTTCGCTCGGAATGTCCTGCAGGCGGTAGCCGGGCCGGCCCAGCTTGTGCCCCACGAACTCCAGCGAACGGCGCAGCGCGCTCAGCATGCCCAAGGCGAGGATGTCCACCTTGATGAGTCCCAGCTCATCGAGGTCGTCCTTGTCCCACTGCACGACGCTGCGGTTTTCCATCGCGGCGTTCTCCACCGGCACCAGCTGCTCGATCTGGTCGCGCGCAATGACGAAGCCGCCCGGGTGCTGCGACAGGTGCCGCGGAAAGCCGATGAGCTGGTGGGTGAGTTCCACCCACAGCCGCGTCACGGGCGCTTCGGGGTCGAAGCCGTTCTCGCGCAATCGATCGGCGCTGATGCTGCGGCCGTCGTACCACTGCTGGCCCTTGGCCACCGCGTCGATGCGCTGCAGGTCGATGCCCAGCGCCCGGCCCACGTCGCGCACCGCCGAACGCGGCCGGTAGCTGATGACCACCGCCGTCAGTGCCGCGCGGTGCCGGCCGTACTTGCCGTAGATGTACTGGATGACCTCCTCGCGCCGCTGGTGCTCGAAGTCGATGTCGATGTCCGGCGGCTCGTTGCGCTCGGCGCTGATGAAACGCTCGAAGAGCAGCGACGCGCGGCCCGGGTCCACCTCGGTCACGCCCAGGCAATAGCAGACCACTGAGTTCGCCGCGCTGCCGCGGCCCTGGCAAAGAATCTTCTGATCGCGCGCCCAGCGCACGATGTCGGCGACGGTGAGGAAGTACGGTTCGTACGCGAGCTGCTTGATGAGCGCAAGTTCGTGCTCGATGGTCTTCTCGATGTCCGGTGACAAGCCGTCGGGAAACCGGTGGGGCACGCCTTGGTAGGTCAGCTTGCGCAGCCAGCTCGTCGGCGTCTCGCCCTTGGGGACGATCTCCTCGGGGTATTCATAACGCAGCTCCGACAGCGAGAAACTGCAGCGGCTGGCCAGGCGGACGCTGTTCTCCAGCCATTCGGCCTCGTACAGCGCGGCGAGCCGTCCGCGCGAGCGCAGGTGTTGTTCGGCGTTCGATTCCAGCTGCAACCCGCACTGCGCCACCCGCATGGACAGCCGCGTCGCCGTGAGCGTGTCCTGCAGCGGCTTGCGCGAGCGAAGGTGCATCAGCACGTCGCCCGCGGCGACGATGGGCAGGCCGGTGAAATCGGCCACGCGGCGCACCACCTCGAGCAATTCGTCGTCGCCCGGGCGGTGCAGCAGCTCGATCGCGATGGCCGCGCGATCCTGGAACCATGTCTTGAGCCACATCGCATGGGCGTAGACCTCCTCGAAGCTCTGCAAGGGGCGCGGCACCAGCAAGGCAAGGCAATCGGGCAGGCCGGTGAGCGTGGGCGCGTTGGGCACCTTGCCTTCGACATCGCCCGGATGCGCCTGGTAGCTGCCCTTGGGCGCGCGGCGCCGGGCGACGGTGATCCAGTGCGAGAGGTTGCCGTAGCCGCGACGCGTCTGCGCCAGCACCACCAGCCGCGCATGAGCCGAGCCGTCTTCCGGCGTGGTGAGCCGCATCTCCGCGCCGATGAGCAGGTGCAGGCTCAGCCGCTTCGCCTCGCCATGCGCCCGCACGACGCCCGCGAGCGAGCATTCGTCGGTGATGGCCAGGGCGGTGTAGCCCAGGTCGTGCGCGCGCTGCACCAGTTCCTCCGGGTGCGAGGCGCCGGTCAGGAAGCTGAAGTTGCTGCGGCAATGCAGCTCGGCGTAGAGGGGGATGGGCATGGGTGGGGAGGCGCAATCCGCGCACAACTTCTCGCGAGATTGAACACTGTATGAATATACAGCTCCGACTGCAGGCCGTCATCAGGCAAGGCAATTTCACCTTGCGGCCGCACCGGCCGGGCAACATTGGCTGTCATCTCCAGGCACGGCGCGCTGTACGCCCGCGAATACCACTGGGACATGCAGGACCTGATCGGCGAGACTCGGGAGCTCATCTGAGCTGACCCCACCGAATGGTTTCACCCCTGCCCTGCCCTTGCGGCTCCTCGCGTCTGTACGACGCCTGCTGTGGCCGCTATCACGCGGGCCTACGGCACTTGCTCGCGCCCGATGCACAGTCGCTGATGCGCTCGCGGTACAGCGCCTATGTGCTGGGGTTGCCCGACTATCTGCTCGCCACCTGGCACGAAAGCACCCGGCCGCAATCGATGGAGCCGGACCCGCCCGGCATGAAGTGGCTGGGGCTGGACGTGAAGCGATCAGCGCTGCAGGACGCCGACCATGCGACGGTGGAGTTCGTCGCGCGAAGCAAGCTGGGCGGCCGCGCGAACCGGCTGCATGAAGTCAGCCGCTTCGTGCGCGAGGGCGGCCGGTGGTTCTATGTGGACGGCGACGTCGGCTGAAGCCCGAGGATCAGGCGAATTCCTGGCGGATCACCGGCGACATCAGCGAGCGGATGATCCAGGCGAGCACGAAGCACGCACCCAGCGTCACCAGCACCGCCATCACGCGTGCCGCGGTGACGAAGTGGCCGAAGACGTCCAGCACCTGGGCCGGCAAGGTCGTGCGCGTGAGCGTGGAGGCCACCACCGACTGCACCAGCTCGTGCTGCAGCCACAGCCCGGCGAGGTTCACGACGATCGTGGTGGCCAGCACGCCGATGAACACCCGGCGCGCCCAATCGAGGCGAAGCAAGAGACCGATGGCCGACGCCAGCGTGGCGAGCGACAGCGCGAGGCCCGCGGCCAGTACGCCCGGCAGGTAGGCCATCAACAGGCCGGTCATGAAGGGAAGCGGCGTCGATTCAGGTGCCGCGGCCTGCATGCCCGGCAGCAGCGACATGACATGCGCGTTCTGGATGAGCGTCGAAACGCTTGCCAGCAAGCCGAGGATGATGAAGACCCAGGCCGTGGCCGTGACGAACAGCGAACGGGCTCCGACGTTGATGGTGTGCGGCATGAACTGCTCCTTGGCGCGGCATCCACAGGGCTTTTGGCCGTCGCAGCGCTAGCGGATTTTCGCGGCCGCGTCCGACCAAGGCATTCCCTCGCTTGGGGGCTCCCCCCTTGTTCTTGGGAGGCTGCTGTCCACTCGGCACCACACCGCGCGGCCGGATTTCACGACCGGCGACCACGAGCCCGCGATGCATGCGATGAGTGGTCAGCGCATGGCCCGACGAGACCCTTGCGGTGCAGGCTTTCCCCAGCTTGGAGAGAATGCGTCTCCGCCCCCCGGCGCCTTGTCGTCCTCCATGAACCCCGGCATCCTCAGCGCCGCCCTCGCCTATGTGTGCTGGGGCCTCTTCCCGCTCTACTTCAAGCAACTCGCGAGCGTCTCGCCGACGGACGTGCTGGCGCACCGCATCGTGTGGTCGCTGCTCTTCGTGCTGCTCATCCTCACGGTCAAGCAGCACTGGGGCTGGCTGCGCCCGGCCATCCGGCAGCCCAAGGTGCTGGGCGCCTTCACCGCGAGCGCGCTGCTGCTGTCGGCCAACTGGCTCACCTACATCTGGTCGGTCACGCATGACCATGTGGTGGATGCGAGCCTCGGCTACTTCATCACGCCGCTGGTGAACGTGCTGCTGGGCTACACGGTGCTCAAGGAGCGGCTGCGGCCGGCGCAGTGGACGGCTGTCGGGCTGGCCGCGGCGGGCGTGCTGTGGCTGGCGATCCAGGGCGGGCAGTTCCCGTGGATCGCGCTGGTGCTGGCCTGCACCTTCGGCGGCTATGGCCTGATGCGCAAGATGGCGCCGCTCGGCGCGCTCGAGGGCCTCGCGATGGAGACCATCCTGCTCGCACCGCCGGCCGTGCTGTTCCTCGCGTGGGCGTTGTCGCGAGGCACGACGCAGTTCCCGGCAGAGAGCTCGCTGGTGAACCTCATGCTCGTGGGCATCGGGCCGGTCACGGCGATTCCGCTGCTGTTGTTCGCCGCGGGCGCGCGGCGCATTCGCATGAGCACGCTGGGCCTGCTGCAATACATCGGCCCGACCATCCAGTTCGGTCTGGGCGTGTGGCTGTACAACGAACCGTTCAGCGGCTCGCGCATCGTCGGGTTCTTGCTGATCTGGACAGCACTGGCGGTCTACAGCATCGAGAGCCTGATGCAGGGCGGCGCGGCACCACGGGCGCCGGCGATGGAGCCGGAATAGGCTGCAAGAGCGCCGAAAGAGAGCGTCTCAGCCGAAGCGCACCGCGTGGATGGGTGGCAGGTGGCCGGACACCATCGTCCACGAATCGCCCGAGTCCGATGTCGACCACAGGTTGCCCGTGGTCGAGCCCATCAGCAAGTGCCGCCCTTCCGGTGCGATGGCCAAGCCGTGGCGGTACACCAGGTCGTAGCAGGCAGTCTGCGGCAAGCCCTGGCGCAAGGTGTCGAAGGTCTTGCCGCCATCCCGCGTGCGGTTGACGACCAGCGCCGCCGCCACCGGCACGCGCTGCTGGTCGGCCACACCGGGCACGAACCACGCCGTGTCCGCATCCGACGGATGCACCACCACAGCGAACCCAAAGCTCGACAGCGGCGCCTGCACCTCCTGCCACGACACCGCGTTGTCCACGCTCTTCCAGATGCCGTTGTGATGCTGCGTCCACAGCACATCGGGCTTCGCTGCGCAGCGCACGATGCGGTGCGGGTCCTGCGTGTTGGGCTCCCCGGCCTGCTCGGGCGGCATGTAGGCGGCACGCATGCCGTCGGCCTGCAGCTTCCAGCTCTGGCCGTCGTCCTTGGTCACCCAGGCGCCGCCGCAACTGATGCCCAGCAGCATCTCGCCGGGGTGCGTCGGGTGGATGCAGATGGAATGGATGCCCGGCACGTCGTAGCCGCCGCCGAACCACCCGAGGCGCTCCGGCCGATGCCACATCGCTTCGTTGAGCTGCCAGCTCGCGCCGGCATCGTCGGAGCGGAAGAGCCCGCCGGGCAAGGTTCCCGCGAAGACCGTGTCGCCGCGCGACTCCATCGACCAGATCTGCACCAGCTTCCACGCCGGGCCGGTGGCCTCCGCCGGTTGTTGCGGGTAGCTGGGCGCGGCCACTTCCTGCCAGTTCTTGCCGGCGTCTTTCGAGGCATGCACCTTGACGCCGAAATGCCCGAGGTTGAGCGCTGCGAACATCACGCCTGATTCGGTCGGCGGCAGAACCATCGACACCGGCTCGCCAAGAAAACTGACGTTCGCCACCGTCCAGCCGGCCGCCGTGCGCCGCAGTTCGAACAGGCCCTTGCGAGTGGCCACCCAGGCACGATCGCTCATGTGTTGTCTCCCATGGTCGGATGCATTCGGACGAGCGCCTCAGCCGCCGGCGAGCGCTTGAAGGACGAAGACCCGGCTGTCGGGCAGCAAGGCTTCAGTCAACGCGACACGATCGGTGCTGCGGCGGCCGTCGATGAACACGACGACATTGGGCCGCAGATGCCCCTGGTCGTCCAGCACGTAGCCACGCAGTCGAGGGTTGATCGCGAACGCGGCCTCAAGCCCTTCGCGCAGCGTGCTCGCGCCGGTGTCGACCACCGGCGTGTCGGTGAAGCGCCGCAGCTGCGGCGTGAACTCCAGGCGAGGCATGGGCACGATCCTAGCCCGGAAGGGCCTGCGCCGGGGCGCTCGGCGCCCGCGAAGACGCGGGCTACTTCAGGTCGCCGGCCAGGCTCGCGAGCGTCTCAGGCGCGATCACCACATGCGCCGGATAGTTGGTGTGGTCACACCCGAGCTTGACGCTCGCACCCGCCCTCACGGCCTCGCGCGCGGCCTGAGGAAATTCGAAGCGCACGAAATGCACCGACGAGGTCTTCTCCTCGTTCTCGCGCTCAAGGTCTTCGTCGGCAATCGCGTAGACGCGCGCATGCCCTTCGACCTCCACGAACATGCGGTCCTCCACGCCGATGAGCCGCGCCAGCTCGCGCTTGCGCTCATGCACGTCGGGGTACTCGATGAGCATGGTCGCCTTCCAGTTGGAGCCATCCGGCACGAGCGGTGCATACGCGTCGATCTCGCCCTGGATGCCGTCCTCGTCGAAGATCTTCTCGATGTGCAGCATCTCCTGGATCTGCCGGCGGATGGTCTGCTCGTCCTCGAACTGCACGCTGATGTGCTCGCCCAGGTGCACCGTGCGCAGCTTGCGGTGCGCAATGGCCTCCGCACGCGCCGTCTTGCGGATCTTGGAATACGCCTCGAGCGTCATGAGGCTGCCGGGGGAAATGGTCGTCATGGTGGAACTCCGCTCGTATCAAAGCCCGTACGCGATGCGCACGAGGCTCAAGGGGTGCTGCAGCTGCGCATCGGGCAGCGAATTGACCTGCAGGCCCTGCTTGATGTGGTGGCCTGCCAGCTGGCAGTCCGAACTGATGAAATCCGGCTGGTCCTTCGCCATCGCCTTGAACACCGGCTTGCCGATCTTCATCGCGATCGGGTGCGTGGGCGTCTTCACGCCGTAGGTGCCCGCGTGGCCGGAGCAGCGCTCCACGGTGTTCAGCTGCACCGTCACCTTCTGGCCGATGAGCTTCAACATCTCTTCCGTCTTGCGGCCGATGTTCTGCACGCGGCCGTGGCAGGGGATGTGGTAGCTGACCTTGCCCAGGTCCTTCTTGAAATCGGTCTTGAGCAGCCCGTCCTTGTTGCGGCCGATGAAGTACTCGAAGGGGTCGAACATCGCCTCCTTCACCGCCTGCGTGTCCGCGCATTCCGGGAACATCAGCGGCAGTTCCTGCTTGAACATCAGCGTGCAGCTGGGAATCGCCGAGAGGATGGCGTAGCCGTCCTTGGCGTAGCGCGCGAGCATGGGGATGTTGGCTTCCTTGTGCTGGGCCACCTCGTCCAGGTCGCCGAGCTCCAGCTTGGGCATACCGCAGCACTTTTCCTTCTCGACGATGGTGTACGGGATCTCGTTGTGCTCGAGCAGCTTGATGAGGTCGTGCCCGATCCCCGGCTCGTTGTAGTTGACGTAGCAGGTGGAGAAGATGGCAACCTTGCCCGGCGTGCGCTCACCATTCTTCACATCCGTGGCAGATCCCTGCTTCTTCGCGCTCCAACGGAAGCGGCTCGTTGCAAGGTCCGGCAGCCACGCATCCGGGTGAACGTGCAGCGTGCTGTCGAGCAGCTTGCGCATCGGCTTGGTCTTGTTCAGTGCATTGGCTACCTGAACGACCACCGGGATGCCTGCGAACTGCCCATGCTTGTCGGTGGACGCGAGGAACTGCTCGCCGCCGCCCACGCCGCCCTTCTTGAACTTGATGGCCTTGGCGCGCAGCATGGTGTGCGGGAAGTCCAGGTTCCACGGGTGCGGTGGCACGTAGGGGCACTTGGTCATGTAGCAGAGGTCGCACAGGTAGCACTGGTCAACGACCTTCCAGAACTCCTTCTTGTCCACGCCGTGGACCTCGCCGTCCGCGGTGGCATCCACCAGGTCGAACAAGGTCGGGAAGGAATGGCACAAGGACACGCACCGGCGGCAGCCATGGCAGATGTCGAACACCCGCTCGAGCTCCTTCTCGCACGCGGCTTCATCGTAGAAAGCCGGGTTCTTCCAGTCGATGGCGTGGCGTGTCGGGGCGTCGAGGTTGCCTTCGCGGGTCATGCGGTGTCCTCTTGTCGTTGCATTCTTCGTGTGCGACCCACTCAACGAACGAGGGGCCCAAAAGCCCCTCGTTGCATGAGCGTCAGCGCGACGTTCAGTCCACCAGGGCGTCCAGCGCCTTCTGGTAGCGGTTGGCGTGCGAGCGCTCGGCCTTGGCCAGCGTCTCGAACCAGTCGGCGATCTCGTCGAAGCCTTCTTCGCGCGCCTGCTTGGCCATGCCCGGGTACATGTCGGTGTACTCGTGCGTTTCGCCGGCGACGGCGGCCTTCAGGTTGTCGCGGGTCGGGCCGATGGGCAGGCCGGTGGCCGGGTCGCCCACAATCTCGAGGAACTCGAGGTGGCCGTGCGCATGGCCGGTTTCGCCTTCGGCGGTGGAGCGGAACAGCGCTGCCACGTCGTTCTGGCCTTCGATGTCAGCCTTGTTTGCGAAATACAGGTACCGGCGGTTGGCCTGGGATTCGCCCGCAAAGGCGTCCTTCAGGTTCTGCTCGGTCTTTGAACCCTTCAAACCCATGTCGCTCTCCTAGTGTTGTGAGGCAGAGATGACGGCCGCTGCGAAGCAACGGCACGTGCGAACCCTATCTCACGCAGGGGTGCGTTTCCAATACAAAGCTTCAATGTGGGTTATTGAGTGCACCAATGAAGTGTTATTAAACGATAGCAGTTCGCATTTAGCCCATATGCCTGTGTCATGCAAGCCCGAGGAGCTGCCGCGCGAGTTCGTTGAGGCGCGTGTCGGGGTCGACGAGATCATGCAAGACGCTGAAGTGGTTGAGCCCGGGCAAGGCCTCGCCCACCGGCACGGTCTTGCGGCCCCACCGCTTCTGGATGAGTTGCGTCTGGCGCAGGAACTCTTCGCTCTCGTCGCCCCCGGCCACTGCCACCAGCGTCCCGCGCGGCGCCGGAAAGCCGGCAGGGCTCAGCTTGCGCACGGAGGCCGGCGTGAGCTTCAAGTCAGACTGCAGGAAAGGTGTGCGACGGATGGCGTCGAGGTCGAACAGGCCGGAGATGGCCAACGCCTTCTTGACGAGGTCGCGCGGCAAATCGGCGCCAACGGCCTTCCAGTCGCAGCTCAACAGCATGGCCGCCAGGTGTCCCCCCGCCGAGTGGCCCGCCACGACGATGCGCTTCGGGTCGCCGCCGTAGAGGTGCGCATGTCGCCATGTCCATGCAAGCGCGCGAACCATCTGCATGGTGATGCCCTCGATCGTGGTCGCGGGACACAGCGCGTAGTTCGGCACGACGACCATCGCGCCCGCATTGACGAAGGCCGGCGCGACGAAGGAATGGTCACGCTTGTCGAATGCGCGCCACCAGCCGCCATGGATGAACACGAGCACCGGCGCATCGCCGTCGGTGGTCGGGAAGATGTCCAGCGTCTCGCTCGGACCCGGCCCATAGGCCACGTCCAGCCGCCGCGACAGGCCGTCGCGCGACAGCGCCGAGGCCCGCGCCCAGCGCTCGAAGATCTGCGGATGCTCCGGTACGCGGGCGCGGTTGTCGTATTGCGCCTGGTACCAGGCGGCGTCTTTGATCGGCATGGGCATCCTCGGTGTGGGCCAGATGAGCCCGCTTTCTAACCGCAAGTCGGTATTGCGCCAAGGGCGATCACCCCGGCCGCGGATTTGCTAAACTCGCGGCCGCAGTGGGGGGGTAGCTCAGCTGGGAGAGCGCCGCGTTCGCAATGCGGAGGTCGGGAGTTCGATCCTCCTCCTCTCCACCAACTGCA
>CBIHOF010000018.1:0-121949 GCA_966211955.1 uncultured Comamonadaceae bacterium
CGATGTACAGCTGCGGCGCGACGATCTTGCCGGTCTGGCCGACCTGCCAGTCGTTGGGCGCGTAGCCCGCGTCCACCGCGGCGCGGCTCGCGCCGAGTGCAGCGCCGAGCTTGTCGGCCAGCGGGGTGAGCACTTCGGTGAACTTGTCGCTCGAGCCGAGCGCACGGCCGCCGGAGACGATGATTTTCGCGGCAGTGAGTTCGGGGCGGTCGTTCTTGGCGATCTCGGAACCCACGAAAGTCGAGCTGCCATCATCGGCCGTGGCGGCCACCTTCTCGACGGCGGCGCTGCCACCGGTGGCAGCCGCCGGGTCGAAGCCCGTCGTGCGCACGGTCAGGACCTTGATCTTGTCCAAGCTTTGCACGGTAGCGATGGCGTTGCCGGCGTAGATCGGGCGCTCGAAGGTGTCGGCGCTGATCACCTTGGTGACGTCCGACACCTGGGCCACGTCCAGCAATGCGGCAACACGCGGCGCGACGTTCTTGCCCGCCGCGGTGGCGGGGAACACGATGTGGCTGTAGCTGCCGGCGATGGCAACGACTTGCGCCGCGACGTTCTCGGCCAGGCCATGCTCCAGGCCCGGCGCTTCGGCGAGCAGCACCTTGGCGACGCCCGCGATCTTCGACGCGGCTTCGGCGGCACCGCCGGCGTTGTGGCCGGCGATGAGCACGTGCACGTCGCCACCTGCAGCAGCGGCCGCGGTGATGGTGTTCAGGGTCGCGCCCTTGACGGAGGCGTTGTCGTGTTCGGCAATGACGAGTGCGGTCATGGTCAGATCACCTTCGCGTCGTTCTTCAGTTTGGAAACAAGGGTCGCGACATCAGGCACCTTGATGCCGGCGCTGCGCTTGGGCGGCTCGCTGACCTTGAGCGTCTTGATTCGCGAGGTGACGTCCACGCCGAGGTCGGCAGGCTTGATCGTCTCCATCGGCTTCTTCTTCGCCTTCATGATGTTGGGCAGCGTCACGTAGCGCGGCTCGTTCAGGCGCAGGTCGGTGGTGACCACCGCGGGCAACTTGATCTTGAGCGTCTCGAGGCCGCCATCCACTTCACGCGTGACGTTGGCGCTGTCGCCCGACACTTCCACCTTCGAGGCGAACGTCGCTTGCGGCAGCTTGGCGAGCGCGGCCAGCATCTGGCCGGTCTGGTTGCAGTCGTCGTCGATGGCCTGCTTGCCGAGGATCACGAGGCCGGGCTGTTCCTTGTCGACCAGTGCCTTGAGGATCTTGGCGACAGCCAGCGGCTGCAGCTCTTCGGTGGTCTCGACGAGGATGGCGCGGTCGGCGCCGATGGCCATCGCCGTGCGCAGCGTCTCCTGGCATTGCGTCACGCCGCACGAGACGGCGATCACCTCGGTGACCACGCCCTTTTCTTTCAGGCGGACCGCTTCTTCCACCGCGATTTCGTCGAACGGGTTCATGCTCATCTTCACGTTCGCGATGTCCACGCCCGTGCCATCTGACTTCACGCGAACCTTCACGTTGTAGTCGACGACGCGTTTGACCGGTACCAGCACCTTCATTCGACGTTCTCCTGAGGAATTGACGTTTACGTAAACACGAAATTCTAGCGGCGGGGGTGCCCCCAGCCTGTCCGCCGGATGACACTTCGTCAAAAAACGAACGATCGTACTATTTTATCCAGGCCTCGCGGCTAGACTTGTCGCGCAATGGACTCAGCTCTCCATTTCCGCGGATCGGATTCACCCACGCCCTCGCCTTGCATCGGCGTGTTCGACTCCGGCGTGGGCGGGCTGTCGGTGCTTCGCTCCTTGCGTGTCGAGATGCCCGACGCGCCCTTGCTCTACGTGGCCGATTCGGCGCACGCCCCCTATGGCGAGCGCAGCGACGCTTACGTGCTCGAGCGTTCGCGGCACATCATGGACCATTTGATCGCGCAGGGGGCGATTGGCCTTGTCATCGCCTGCAATACGGCGACGGCCATTGCGGTGAAGGAAATGCGCGCCAGCCGGCCCGGCTTTCCGATCATCGGCGTCGAGCCGGGCATCAAGCCGGCGGTGGCCGCCACGCGCAACGGCCGCGTGGGCGTCATGGCCACACCAGGCACCATCGCCAGTGCGAAGTTCCAAGCGTTGATGGCCGCGCAAGCCGCGGATGTCGAGGTGATCGCCCAGCCTTGCCCCGGTCTCGCGCGCCTGATCGAGGAAGGCGACCTGCACTCTGCGCGCCTGCGCGACGCGGTGATGGAACACACGGCCACCTTGCGGGCAGCGAACGTCGACACCGTGGTGCTCGGATGCACCCACTACCCGTTCGTGCATCACCTCATCGCCGAGGCGATGCGCCCGGATGTGCTCATCATCGACACCGCCGACGCGGTTGCGCGGCACGCCCGCAACACGCTGGCTCGCTTGCTGCCAACGCAAGCGGACGCCTTCGTTCGCTTGCAGACGACCGGCGACGTCGAGAGGCTGCGCACCATTGCCGCGGCATGGCTTCCGTTCTTGTGTACCGTCGAGGCGATGCCTCCCTCAACACCAACGCCGACCGTCCAACCCACGTGAACCCGCCCGACCTCACCGCAGCCATCGTCCAGAGCTTGCTCATGTACGTGCTGCTGCCGGTGTGGCTGTTGGCGGGCCTGGGGGACTGGTTGTGCCATCGCGTACAGCGCATCGAAGAGACGACCGGCCTCAAGGAATCGCTGATGCATCTGCTGCTGCTCGCGGAGATGGGGCTCGGCGTGTGTGCCGTGCTGTTCCTCGAGATCAACGCGGCCGTGCTGATGCTGCTGCTCGTGTGTTGCGTGGCGCATGAGATCACCACCTGGTGGGACCTGAGCTATGCGATGACGCGACGCCGCATTCCGGTGATCGAGCAATGGGTGCACAGCCTGCAGATGGTGTTGCCCTGGACGGGCCTCATCTCGCTGATGGTGCTGCACCACGAGCAGGCACTGGCACTCATCGGCTGGGGGGCGCAGGCACCCGATTGGCACTGGCATTGGAAGGAGCCGCCGCTGTCCATCGCATACATCGCGGGCGTCTTCATCGGCTCGGTCTTGCTGGTCTGGTTGCCCTTCGCGCAGGAAACCTGGCGCTGCCTTCGGGTGCGACGCTGAGCTGGTGCCCCGGACCGGAGTCGAACCGGTATGCCGCCATTCGGCAAGCGGCGGATTTTAAGTCCGATGCGTCTACCAATTTCGCCACCGGGGCACGGGGCGCAGTGTATGCGAGGGCCCCTGCGCATCACTGCGCGGTGAGCACCAAGAACAAAGCCCCGTGATCGGGTGATCACGGGGCCTGCTTGACTGGAGGCGCGAGCCGGAGTCGAACCGACCTACACGGATTTGCAATCCGGTGCATAACCGCTTTGCTATCGCGCCGATGCCGCATTTCCTGCGGATCCGCATTCTCACACAAGTGCCCGAAAGCCCTTCACGTGATCAGCGAATCTGCGGCTGACATGAAAAAGGGAAGCAGAAGCTTCCCTTTTCGAATTTGGAGCGGGAGACGAGGCTCGAACTCGCGACCTCAACCTTGGCAAGGTTGCGCTCTACCAACTGAGCTACTCCCGCGTCGCTTCGCTGTTTGGCAATTTTCTTGTTTTGCAAGAGCCTTGCTACCCAACGAAGTCTCGCATTCTATAGTGAAAAAAGGCCGGCTGTAAAGCCGGCCTTTGATTTTTTTCGATCAGTGCTTCAGCGAGTCGACGACAGCGGGCGCAGCCTCGGGCTTCGCTTCGACCTTCGCCGGCTCTTCATCGGGCAGAGGTTGCGGCACGGCCTCAAGGGCCACTTCAAGCACGCGATCAATCCACTTCACCGGAATGATCTCGAGGTGGTTCTTGACGTTCTCGGGGATGTCCTGAAGGTCCTTCACGTTCTCTTCGGGAATGAGCACCGTCTTGATGCCACCGCGGTGTGCCGCGAGCAGCTTTTCCTTCAAGCCGCCGATCGCAGTCACCTCGCCGCGCAGCGTGATCTCGCCGGTCATCGCAACGTCCGCACGCACGGGAATTCCCGTGAGTGCCGACACGAAGGCCGTCGTCATCGCGATGCCCGCGCTCGGACCATCCTTGGGCGTCGCGCCATCCGGTACGTGGATGTGAATATCGCGCTTCTCGAAGAGCTCGTCCTTGATGCCCAGCCGGCGAGCGCGCGAACGCACCACCGAGCGAGCCGCCTCGACGGACTCCTTCATCACGTCACCCAGCGAACCGGTGCGGATGATGTTGCCCTTGCCGTTCATCACGGCAGACTCGATGGTCAACAGATCGCCGCCCACTTCCGTCCACGCAAGACCAACCACCTGGCCGACCTGGTTCTTCTTCTCGGCCTGGCCGTAGTCGTACTTGCGCACGCCGAGGAAGTCGTTCAGGTTTTCATCGGTGACGATGACTTTGCCTTCGTACTTCTTGAGCTGGATGCCCTTGACCACCTTGCGGCAGATCTTGGAGATCTCGCGCTCGAGCGAACGCACCCCCGCTTCACGCGTGTAGTAGCGGATGATCCCGCGCACGGCTGACTCGGTGACTTCCATCTCCTCATCACGCACGCCGTTGTTCTTGCTCTGCTTGGGCAGCAAGTAGCGTTGAGCGATGTTGAGCTTCTCGTCTTCCGTGTAGCCCGACAGGCGGATGACTTCCATCCGGTCCAGCAGCGCCGGCGGGATGTTCATCGAGTTCGACGTCGCGATGAACATCGTGTCCGACAGGTCGAAGTCGACCTCGACGTAGTGGTCGCTGAAGGTGTGGTTCTGCTCCGGGTCGAGCACCTCGAGCAGCGCCGACGACGGGTCACCACGGAAATCCATGCCCAACTTGTCGATCTCGTCGAGCAGGAACAGCGGATTGCGCGTACCGACCTTCGACAGGCTCTGCAGCACCTTGCCCGGCATGGAGCCGATGTAGGTGCGGCGGTGGCCACGGATCTCGGCTTCGTCGCGCACGCCGCCCAGCGCCATGCGAACGAACTTGCGACCAGTGGCCCGCGCCACCGACTGCCCGAGCGAGGTCTTGCCAACCCCCGGGGGGCCGACCAGGCACAGGATCGGCGCCTTCACCTTGTCCACGCGTTGCTGCACCGCGAGATATTCAAGGATGCGGTCCTTGACCTTCTCGAGGCCGTAGTGGTCTTCGTTCAGCACTTCTTCCGCATGCAGCAGGTCGTGCTTGATCTTGGTCTTCTTGCTCCAGGGCAGGTTGACCAGGGTGTCGATGTAGTTGCGAACCACCGTCGCTTCGGCCGACATGGGCGACATGAGCTTCAACTTCTTGAGCTCGGCATCGACCTTCTTGCGGGCCTCCTTGGGCATCTTGGCGGCCGTGATCTTCTTTTCCAGTTCCTCCATGTCGGCGCCTTCTTCGCCGTCACCGAGTTCCTTCTGGATGGCCTTGACCTGCTCGTTCAGGTAGTACTCGCGCTGGCTCTTCTCCATCTGGCGCTTGACGCGGCCACGGATGCGCTTTTCGACCTGGAGGATGTCGACTTCATGCTCGAGCTGCTCGAGCAGTTTTTCAAGCCGCTTGTCGACGGCGAAGAGGTCGAGCACCGACTGCTTGTTCTCGAGCTTGAGCGGCAGGTGCGCGGCGATGGTGTCGGCCAGCCGGCCGGCATCGTCGATGCCCGCGATGCTCGTGAGGATTTCCGGCGGGATCTTCTTGTTCAGCTTGACGTACTGGTCGAACTGCTGCGTCACGGCACGGCGCAGTGCCTCGATCTCGGGCTTGGTTTCAGCCTCGGGCGGCACGGGCGTCACGTCGGCGACGAAGTGTTCGCCGTTGTCCGAAATGCTGTGGGTGTTGGCGCGCTGGATGCCTTCGACCAGCACCTTCACCGTTCCGTCGGGCAGCTTCAACATCTGCAGGATGCTGGAAACGCAGCCCACCTCGAACATGTCGTCGGGTTTGGGCTCGTCCTTGCCGGCCGCCTTCTGCGCGACCAGCATGATCTGTCGGCCGGCTTCCATGGCCGCCTCGAGCGCCTTGATGGACTTGGGACGACCCACGAACAGCGGAATGACCATGTGGGGGAAAACCACCACATCGCGCAGCGGCAGCAGCGGCAGCGTGATCTGTTCAGCGGGCAGGATGGGATGTCCGGACATTGAGACCTCTCTTTCTCTGGCCTATCTAGGGCCCGAGCGGTGGATTGCAAGAAGCCGGCCCGCTCTCATGGCAGGGTCCGGCACCGGACTTCAGGCGCTGGCCTTGGACTGCTCGCGATAAACGAGCAGCGGCTTCGCGTCATCTTCGATCGTGTGTTCGTCCAGCACGACCTTGGCGACACCGTCGAGCGTCGGCAGGTCGAACATCGTGTCGATCAGCGACTGCTCCATGATGGACCGCAGGCCGCGGGCGCCGGTCTTGCGAGCGAGCGCCTTGCGGGCGATGGCGGCGAGTGCGGAAGGCCGGATCTCGAGGTCCACGCCATCCATCCCGAAGAGCTTCTGGTACTGCTTGACGAGGGCGTTCTTCGGCTCGGTCAGGATCTGCACCAGCGCATCCTCGGTCAGCTCGCCGAGCGTGGCCACCACCGGCAAGCGGCCGACCAGCTCGGGGATGAGTCCGAACTTGATCAGGTCTTCCGGTTCGACCTCGCGGAACACCTCGGACACCCGCTTCTCCGACTTGCCATGAACCGTCGCCGCGAAGCCGATGCCCGACTTCTCGGACCGGTTCTGGATGACCTTCTCCAAGCCGTCGAACGCGCCGCCGCAGATGAACAGGATGTTCGTCGTGTCGATCTGCAGGAAATCCTGGTTCGGGTGCTTGCGGCCGCCTTGCGGAGGCACCGATGCCATCGTGCCTTCGACCAGCTTCAGCAGCGCTTGCTGCACGCCCTCGCCCGACACGTCGCGGGTGATGGACGGGTTGTCGGCCTTGCGCGAGATCTTGTCGATCTCGTCGATGTAGACGATGCCGCGCTGTGCCTTCTCGACGTCGTAGTTGCAGTTCTGCAGCAGCTTCTGGATGATGTTCTCGACGTCCTCGCCGACGTAGCCGGCTTCAGTCAGCGTCGTCGCATCGGCAATCACGAATGGCACGTTGAGCAAGCGAGCCAGCGTCTGCGCGAGCAGCGTCTTGCCGGAACCCGTCGGGCCGATGAGCAGGATGTTGCTCTTCGACAGCTCGACGTCTTCCTTGTTGCGGCTCATGTGCTTGAGCCGCTTGTAGTGGTTGTACACCGCCACCGACAGCGTGCGCTTGGCTGGGTCCTGCCCGATGACGTACTGATCAAGGATGCCCTTGATTTCTGTCGGGATGGGCAGGTCTGAGCGTGCAGCCTTCGGGTCGGCGCCTTCGGCAGGCACCTCGTCACGAATGATGTCGTTGCACAGCTCGATGCATTCGTCGCAGATGAAGACGGACGGACCGGCGATCAGTTTCTTGACCTCGTGCTGGCTCTTACCGCAGAAGGAGCAGTAGAGAACTTTCTCGCTGGAGGAGCCTTTTTTGTCGGCCATGGGTGAGCAGTGCTATGCGGGGTAAAGCTGGTTCAATGATAGTGGAAAAGAAAACGGGGCCTTGGTGTAAAGAAAGACCCCGTTTACTCCCCAAATTCCGGCTGAAAATGCCCGGTCAGGATCGTTTTTCGAGAACTTGGTCGATCAATCCGTATTCCTTTGCCTCTTGGCCGGACATGAAGTAATCGCGTTCCGAATCGTTACGAATCTTCTCCAAAGGCTGGCCGGTGCGGTCGGCGAGGATCTTGTTGAGGCTCTCGCGAAGTTTCAAAATTTCTCGCGCCTGGATCTCGATGTCCGAGGCCTGCCCCTGCGCACCGCCCGACGGCTGGTGAATCATGATGCGCGAGTTCGGCAGCGCAATTCGCTTGCCCTTGGCGCCGGCCGCCAGCAAGAAGGCACCCATGCTCGCGGCCATGCCCATGCACATCGTGGACACGTCCGGTTTCACGAACTGCATCGTGTCGTAGATGGACATGCCAGCGCTCACGCTGCCGCCAGGGCTGTTGATGTACAGGAACATGTCCTTGTCGGGGTTTTCGCTTTCCAGAAAGAGCATCTGGGCGACGACGAGGTTGGCCGTCTGGTCGTTCACCGGGCCGACCAGGAAGATGATGCGCTCGCGCAGCAGGCGCGAATAAATGTCGTACGCGCGCTCGCCGCGGCCCGACTGTTCGATGACGACGGGCACCATGCCCAGACCTTGTGTCTCCAGCGCGCTCATGTGAGTCCTTGGAAGTGAGAACGGATCGATGGAATGTTGGGTTCGATTATGTCGCGACAAGGGCAGCATCGCAGAAACGAAAAAGGCACCCCGCTGACAGCGGGGTGCCTTGTCGCGAAGGGCGAAGAACCGGCGTCGCGATGCTGGCTCAACCGGCCATCAGTTCGTCGAAAGGCACGGCCTTTTCGGTGACCTTTGCGCGGCCGAGCACGAAATCGGCCACGTTGTTTTCGATGACCACCGCCTCGACTTCGGCCATGCGCTGGCGGTCGCCCAGGTACCAACGAACCACTTCGGCCGGCTTCTCGTAGCTCTGCGCCATCTCTTCGATGTGCGCTTGCAGTTGCTCGGGCTTGGCGTTCAGATTGTTCGAGCGCACGAGCTCGGCCACGACCAGGCCCAGGCGCACGCGCTTTTCGGCTTGCGGCTGGAAGATCTCCGCGGGGATCGGCGCGTTCTCGGCGTCCTTGATGCCACGCTTCTTCAGGTCCGCACGGGCGTCGCCGATCATGCGTTCGGTTTCCTGCTGCACGAGCGCATTGGGCACGTCGAGTTCGGACACCTTCACGAGCGCGTCCATCACGGCGCCCTTGTTGCGGGCCAGCACGCGGAACTTCACTTCACGCTCGAGGTTCTTCTTCACGTCGGCGCGCAGGCCTTCGACGGTGCCGTCCTTGATGCCCAGCGACTTGGCGAAGGCTTCGTTCACCTCGGGCAGGTTCTGGGCTTCGATCTTCTTCACGGTGACGAGGAAGTCGGCTTCCTTGCCGGCCACGTCCTTGCCGTGGTAGTCGGCCGGGAAAGCGAGGGGGAAGGTCTTCGACTCGCCGGCCTTCATGCCGCGCACGGCCTTGTCGAAGGTCTCGAGCATCTGGCCTTCGCCGATCATGAACTGGAAGTTCTCGGCACGGCCGCCCTCGAAGGGCACCCCGTCGATCTTGCCTTCGAAGTCGATGGTGATGCGGTCACCCTCTTGCGCGCCTTCGGCGGCCGGACGCTGCGCGAAGGTGCGGCGCTGCTTGCGAAGGATGTCGATGGTCTTGTCGATCGCGGCTTCGCTCACCTCGGTGGTGATCTTCTCGATCTCGGCGGTGGCCAGGTCGCCGATCTTCACCTCGGGGTACACCTCGAAGGTGGCGTCGAAGGTGATCTGGCCTTCGGGTGCGCCGTCCTTTTCGGTGATGCGCGGGGCACCGGCCACGCGGACCTTGGCTTCGGTGGCGGCTTCCTGGAAGGCCTGGCCGACCTTGTCGTTCATCACCTCGTACTGCACCGAGTAGCCATAGCGCTGGGCCACGACCGACATCGGCACCTTCCCGGGACGGAAGCCATCGGCCTTGACGGTGCGCGACAGGCGCTTCAGGCGCGACTGCACCTCGTTGTTGATGGTGTCGGCGGCGAGCGTCAGCGTGATGCGGCGTTCGAGCTTTTCGAGGGTTTCAACAGTCACGGCCATGTTCAAAGGGCTTTCAAATATCGTTGTGGTGCGCGGGGCGGGACTCGAACCCGCACACCATTGCTGGCGTCAGGACCTAAACCTGGTGCGTCTACCAATTTCGCCACCCGCGCTGGGCCTGCCAAGTTACAAGACGAGAAAGGGAGCCGAGGCTCCCTTTCAAGGCGATCCGGTAAACCGCGTATTTTAGCCCGGCGCGAGCGCGTTATCGTGGCCGGCAGCCAAGGACTTCTCCTGATCCGCCGGTTTGACACGGAACCACGCGGCGTACATCGCGGGCAGCGCCAGCAGTGTCAGCACGGTCGCGACGATCAGCCCGCCCATGATGGCCACTGCCATCGGCCCCCAGAACACGCTGCGCGACAGCGGGATCATCGCGAGCACCGCGGCTGCCGCCGTCAGGATGATCGGCCGGAAGCGCCGCACGGCCGCCTCGACGATCGCGTTCCAGGTCGGCACGCCGCGCCCGCGGTCATGCTCGATCTGGTCGATCAGGATGACCGAGTTGCGCATGATCATGCCCATCAGCGCGATCACGCCCAAGAGCGCCACGAAGCCGAACGGGCGACCGAGCAGCAGCAAGGCCCCAGCGACGCCAGCAATGCCCATCGGCCCTGTCAGGAACACCAGCACCGCGCGGCTGAAGCTGTGCAGTTGCAGCATGAGCAGCGTGAACATGATGAACAGCATCAGCGGCGCACCCACCGCGATCGAGCCCTGCCCCTTGCTGCTTTCCTCCACCGCGCCGGCCACGTCGATGTGATAGCCGGGAAGCATCTTCTGGCGGATGGGCTTGAACAGCGGATCGAGCTGCGCCGTCACGGTCGCGCCCTGCAGGCCTTCGACGATGTCACCCTGCACGGTCGCGGCATAGTCGCGCCCTTCGCGCCACAGCACGCCCGGCTCCCACACGAAGTTGGCCTTGGCGATCTGCGACAGCGGGATGCTGCGGCCGGTCGTCGTGGGCACATATGCGCTCGCGAGATCGGTGATCGCGTTGCGCTCCTCCAGCGGCTGCCGTAGCACGATGTCGATCAGCCGGTCGCCGTCACGGTACTGGCCGATGGTTGAGCCGCTGTTGATGGTGCGCGCCGCCTGGGCGATCGCCTGGCTGGACACACCCAACGCACGCGCCTTGTCCTGGTCCACGTCCAGGCGCAGCGTCTTGACCGATTCGTTCCAGTTGTCGTTCACGCCGCGCATGTTCGGGTTCTCGCGCATGATGGCCTTCACCTCGTCGGCGTAGGCACGCACCTTGGTCGGATCGGGCCCGACCACGCGGAACTGCACCGGGTACGGTACCGGCGGCCCGTTGGGCAGCAGCTTGGCGCGGCCTCGCGCCTCCGGGAACTCGGTGGCGAGGATCTCGGGCAGCTCCTTGCGGATGCGTTCGCGCGACTTCTGATCCTTGGGCAGCACGACGAGCTGGCTCACGTTGCTCTGCGGGAAGATCTGGTCGAGCACGAGCGCAAAGCGCGGCAGGCCGCTGCCGATCCAGGTGGTCACGTGGTCCACGCCATCGAGCTTGGCGATTCGCGCCTCGACGCGCTTGGTGACCTCTTCGTTCGCGCTGAACGAGGTGCCTTCGGGGTACCAGAGATCCACCAGCACTTCGAGGCGGCTGGAATCGGGAAAGAACTGGTTCTGCACCTTGCCCATGCCGACGATGCCAAGCCCCAGCGTGCCCACTGTGAGCGCAATCGTGATCCAGCGATGCTGCACGCACCAGTTCACCACGCCGCGGAATCGCGTATAGAACGGCGTGTCGAAGAGCTCGTGCGGCTGGTCGCCGGCCGCATGCGGCTTCGCCTTGAGCAGCAGCGTGCCGAGGTAGGGCACGAAATACACCGACACGAACCACGAGATCAGCAGTGCTGCCGCCGTCACCGCGAAGATCGCAAAGGTGTATTCACCCACGGTCGACTTCGCCATGCCGATGGGCAAAAAGCCGACGGCGGTGATGAGCGTGCCCGTGAGCATTGGCATCGCCGTGGCCTCATACGCGAAGGTCGCGGCGCGCACCTTGTCGTAGCCCTCTTCGAGCTTTCGCACCATCATCTCGACCGCGATGATCGCGTCGTCCACCAAGAGACCGAGCGCGATGATCAGCGAGCCGAGCGAGATCTTGTGCAGGCCCACGCCCCAGTAGTACATGGTGACGAAGGTGATGGCCAGCACCAGCGGGATCGTGATGCCCACGACCGCGCCCGGGCGCCAGTCCAGCGTGAACTTCCAGCTGCCCGGCTTGAAGTGCAAGCCGAGGCTGATGAAGCTCACCACCAGCACGATGACCACCGCCTCCATCAGCGTGCCGACGAACTCGTTCACCGAACGCGCCACCACGGTGGACTGGTTCTGGAACTGCTGCATCTCGATGCCGATGGGCAGGTCGGCGCGGATCTGCTCGGTGGCCGTCTTCAGAGCCTTGCCCATCTCGATGATGTCGCCGCCCCGGGCCATGGAGATGCCCAGGCCGATCACCTCATGCCCGCGGTCGCGCACCTTGACTTGCGGCGGGTCGACGTACGCCCGCTTGACGGTCGCGATGTCGCCCAGGCGGAAGCTGTTGCCGCCGGCGCGGATCGAGAACGCCTTGAGCTGGTCCACCGACGCGAACTGCCCGCCCACGCGCACCTGCAGGAAATCGGTCGGCGAATCGATGATGCCTGCCGACTCGACCGCGTTCTGCTGGCCGAGCTGCGAGATCACGGTGTTGAAATCCAGCCCGAGCTGCGCGAGCCGCTTCTGCGAGATCTCGATGAAGATCTTCTCGTCTTGCGCGCCGAAGATCTCGACCTTGTTGACGTCCTTCACCTTGAGCAGGCGTTGGCGGACCTGGTCGGCCTCCTCCTTGAGCTCTTCGTAGGTGAAGCCGTCGCTCGAAAGCGAATAGATCGAGCCGTACACATCGCCGAACTCGTCATTGAAGAATGGCCCGACCACACCACCCGGCAAGGTGCCGCGCATATCGCTGATCTTCTTGCGCACCGTGTACCAGATCTGCGCCATCTCCTTGGGCGGCGACGAATCCTTCACCTGGAAGATGATGAGCGTCTCACCCGGCTTGGAATAGCTGCGGATCTTGTCGGAGTACGGCACCTCCTGCAGCGTCTTCTCGAGCTTGTCGGTGACCTGGTCGGCAATCTGCTGCGCCGTCGCGCCCGGCCAATAGGCGCGGACCACCATGGCCCGGAAGGTGAACGGCGGGTCTTCGTCCTGTCCGAGCTGGAAGTAGGCGGCCATGCCCAGCACCATCAGCACCACAAGCAGGTAGCGCGTGAGGGCCGGATGGTCGAGCGCCCACTTGGAGATGTTGAAGTTCTTCTTCTCGCCGGAAGACAGCGAAGGCGAAGCAGGAACAGGCAGGTCGGCGGATGTCGTGCTCACGCTGGCCTCGCTCACTTGATGCTCACGGCAGTGGCATTGGCAGCCGCAGTGGCCGCGGCCTTGGCGGACGCGACGGCGGGATCAGCGTAGAACTTCACCTTCTGCCCCGGGTTCAGCACGTGCACGCCGGCCGTCACGATGATCTGTCCGGGCGTGAGACCGCCCGCGATCACCGCCTCGTTGCCATCGGCGCCGGCCACTTGCACGGTCTGCGGCTTCACCGTCATGGTGTTCTTGTCCACCACCCAGACGATGGTGTGGCCCTGCTCTTCCTTCAGCGCCGACAGGGGCAGCTTGTTCACGCCGACGGTCTTGGGCATCTCGACGAGCATCGTGGCGGTCTGGCCCAGGCGCACGTTCTTCGATCCGTCCGCGCCGATGTCGGCCTTGACGGTGAAGGTGCGCGTCACCGGGTCGGCGGCGGCGCCGATCTCGCGGATGGTGGCGGGCATCGCCTGCTCGCCCGCACCCCACAGGCGCACCTTGAAGCGGCCGGGCTGGCCGGCCATGGCCTTCACGAGGCCGACCTTGTCTTCAGGCACAGAGAACACGATGTCGCGCGGACCGTCTTGCGCGAGGCGCACCACCGGCGAACCTGCCGCAACCACCGTACCGGGCTCGGCATCGACGCCTGTGATGACGCCGTTCGAATCGGCCACGAGGGTGGAATACGCCGTCTGGTTGCCCTGGACGGTGGATTGCGCCTTCGCCTGGTCCAGCTGGGCTTTGGCGGATTTCAGTGCGGCGTCGCGGCGCTCGAGTTCGGCAGAGCTGATGAAGCCCTGGTCACGCAAGTCCTTGTAGCGCTTGAAGTCGGCGGCGCTCAGGTCATAGTTGGCTTGGGCCGCGACCAGCGCGGCGCGAGCGGCATCCTGGCCGAGGCGCAGGTCTTGCGGGTCGAGCTGCGCCAGCACCTGCCCGGCCTTGACGACAGCGCCAGCATCGACGTTGCGGCGGATGAGCTTGCCGCCCACGCGAAAGCCCAGGCGGGATTCGGTTCTCGCACGCACCTCCGCGGCGTATTCATAGACTCCGCCGGCAGAGTCGGCCGACACGGTCACCGTGCGCACGGCGCGTATGGGTTCGGGTGCAGTTTCCGTCTTGGCACACGCCGCGAGAATGGCGGCGCTGGCGAGGGTGGAAAGCAGGACGAGATGACGCATGACGATCCTCGGCAATGCAGAAAAACGCGGGTAGGGACAACAGCGGGGCAAGCTGATGGCTGGCGGTCTGTACTGCTGGACGGCGCGAGCGAAGGCTGCAACTGACTGACTGGTCAGTAATATATTCGTGGGAACCCGGAGTGTCAAATCCGTTCGCGCGGATTCCTGCGAACAAAGTAGCCGTCAAACATCGAGAAGACAATGCGCCCGTGAGCGTCGATCACTACGAGAACTTCCCAGTGGCTTCCGTGCTGTGCCCTCCCCGGCTGCGGCCGGCGGTGGCCGCGATCTACTGGTTCGCCCGCACGGCGGATGACATCGCCGACGAGGGTGATGCTCTGCCGGCGCAGCGATTGGCAGACTTGGCCGCGTATCGGGCTGACCTGGACGCAGTTGTAGCGGGCCAAGCACCGAGCACCCGCTGGCAAGAGGTCTTCATGGCGCTCGCCGCTACGCTGCGCGAACACCGCCTGCCGGCTTCCCTGCTGCGCGATCTGCTCAGTGCTTTTGAACAGGATGTGGTCAAGCAGGACTACGCCGACCGCGCCGAGCTGCTGGACTACTGCCGACGCTCGGCCAACCCGGTCGGCCGATTGCTGCTGCACCTGTATGGCGTCGATGATGAGGTCTCGGCCATGCAATCCGATGCCATCTGCACCGCCTTGCAGCTCATCAACTTCTGGCAGGACCTGAGCATCGACACACGTCGCGCACGCCTGTACGTGCCACGCACGGACGCCGCCCGGCACCGAGTCGAGCCGACAGCACTGCTGGATCGCGAGGACACGCCGGCGACGCGCACGCTCGTGGCCGAGCTTGCCGCCTGGAGCCGCTCGATGATGCTGACGGGCGCCCCGCTCGTGCATCGGGTGCCAGGCCGCGCAGGCTGGGAGCTGCGGCTTGTCGCCCAGGGCGGCCTGCGCATCCTCGACAAGATCGAGGCGATGGACTTCGCAAGTCTCGTGACGCGCCCACGATTGCGCTGGCATGATGCGCCGCTTCTGGCCTGGCGCGCCTTGTGCATGCGCCCGGCCGCCGCCCCCATGGCAAGCAAGCCCACATGACCCCAGAACAATACGTGCAGGAGAAGGCCGCCAAGAGCGGCTCGAGCTTCTACTACGCCTTTCTCTTCTTGCCGCCGCCCCAGCGCGCGGCCATCACCGCGTTCTACGCCTTCTGCCGCGAGGTCGATGACGTGGTCGACGAGGTGAGCGACCCAGGCGTGGCGGCGACCAAGCTCGCCTGGTGGACCAAGGAAGTGGCGTCGAGCTTCGCCGGCCAGCCCAGCCACCCTGCGATGAAGGCGCTGATGCCGCATGTGAATGACCACGCCATCGAGGCGGCGCACTTGCTGGCCGTCATCGAAGGCTGTCGCATGGACCTCGAGCAGACGCGATACCTCGACTTCGCCGGGCTGCGCCGTTACTGCCACCTGGTGGCAGGCGTCGTCGGCGAGGTCGCAGCCAACGTGTTCGGCCGCACCAACGCGCAGACGGTTCAGTACGCCCACACGCTGGGCCTCGCGATGCAGCTCACCAACATCATCCGCGACGTGGGCGACGACGCCCGGCGCGGGCGCATCTACCTGCCGGTGTCGGAGCTGCAGCAATTCGACGTGAAGGCGCACGAGATCCTCAACCGCAAGCCACCCTTCGGCTACAGCGAGCGCTTCACCGCGCTGATGAAATTCCAGGCGCAGCGTGCACACAAGTTCTACGACGAGGCGCTGGCGCTGCTGCCCGAAGAAGACCGCTTGGCCCAGAAGCCGGGGCTGATGATGGCCAACATCTACCGCACCCTGCTGCGCGAGATCGAAGCGGACAACTTCCAGGTGCTGCATCAGCGCACCTCGCTCACGCCGCTGCGAAAGCTGTGGATCGCGATGAAGACCAACTGGAGAGGCCGCTAGTGACGGCGCGCCGCGTCGCCGTCATCGGCGGCGGCTGGGCGGGGCTAGCGGCGGCCGTCGAGGCGACATCGCTCGGTGCCTGCGTGAGCTTGTTCGAGATGGCGCCGCAACTCGGCGGCCGAGCGCGAAGTGTGGCGTCGGACGACCTCACGCTGGACAACGGGCAGCACATCATGATCGGCGCCTACGTCGAGACGTTGCGGATGATGCGGATCGTGGGCGTGGACATCGATGCCGCTTTCCTGCGCACACCTCTGCGGCTCGTCGATGCGTCAGGCCACGGGCTCGTCTTGCCGTCGGGGCCGCCGATGATCGCTTTCGTGCGGGGCGTGCTTGGCTTGCGGAGTTGGCGCTTGAAGGACCGGCTCTCGCTGCTGACCGCGGCGTCGCGATGGATGCTGAATGGCTTTCACTGCGATGAAGCGCTGACGGTTGGAGACCTCGTGCAGCGGCTGCCATCGAGCGTCCGCAACGAACTCATCGACCCTTTGTGCGTGGCTGCTTTGAACACGCCAGCGCACTCGGCCAGCGCGGCGGTGTTCCTTCGGGTGGTCCGTGATGCGCTCTTCAGCGGGCGTGGCTCGGCAGATTTGTTGCTGCCGCGACAACGATTGGGCGAGTTGCTGCCCGCGCCGGCGGGGCGGTGGCTGCAGTCAGCGGGTGCATCGGTGTCGCTTGGACGCCGCGTCGCGCGCATCGACGCCGATCGAGCCGTGTGGCGCGTCGATGGCGAGGCCTTCGACGCAGCGATCATCGCAAGCTCCGCGGCCGAAGCTTCCCGCTTGACGGCCCCGATCGATGCGGCGTGGTCCGCCAAGACTGGCGCGCTTGGCTATGAACCCATCGTCACGGTCTACGCCCAATCCGATGGCACGCGCCTGCCCGAGCCCATGCTGGCCTTGCCATCGGACGAACTCTCACAGCCCGCGCAGTTCGTCTTCGACCATGGGCAACTGGGCGGCCGGGATGGACTGCTCGCCTTCGTGATCAGCGGTGCTGCACCCTGGCTGGATCGCGGCGCCACGGCGACCTGCGATGCCGTGCTGTCTCAGGCGCGGACCCTCCTCGGTGCCCATCTGTGTTCGCCCTTGTCGGAGGTGCGCAGCCTGACGGAAAAGCGCGCCACCTTCCGTTGCACGCCGGGGCTGGCCCGGCCGAGCAGCGTGATCGCCGAAGGGCTCTTTGCTGCCGGGGACTACATCGATGGTCCCTACCCGGCCACCATCGAAGGCGCCGTGCGCAGCGGCATTGCGGCAGCCCGCGCGGCTGTCAGTGGCGGGCAAACGGCGCGGCCAGTGGCTCGCCAATGAACAAGCCCTGAAGCGGCCAGGCCACACTGCGCCAATAAGCCTCGATGGCCGTGCTGCCCTGCGCATAGTGCAGAAGCAGCACCTTGGGATGCGGGAATTTCTGCGGAAAGGCACAGGGCTCCGACACGGTGCCGTAGCTCGCGGTCGCACCCGACGAAATCCAGTCGAGGATGCTCATCTGGCCGCTCTTGCCGTCCAGTTGCCCGCCAAAGGACGTGAGGTGATCGGCCAGAGCGCCCGGCACCCAGCTCAGCGTGTCGAGCTTGTCCACATGGACGGCGCCGGTCTCGTAGAGCACGAGGTGCTCCACGCTCTCGATGGACTGCGCCCGCTCGGTGTGGATGACGATGCCGGTGCCCGGAATCGGCCCCGATGGCGGGAACAACGGCGCACGGGAGCTGCGGTCCTTGTCGCGCGTGATGAGGAAGTAGGCGTTGGTGGGCGGCGCGCCTCGCCGCAGGAGACTGCGGTCAGCGGCGACCCCGCGCTCGATCATGTGGCGGGCATCGGCCACATCTCGCGCGGCAAGCAGCATGGACAGCCGCATCCCCAGGGCGCTGTAAGGTCGCGCGGCGTGAGCATCGAAGTAGCGCGACGGCTTGGTGGGAAAGCACGTGCGTGTTGTCTCGGCACAGGGCGCCGGGTCGAACCCCATGGTCACGGCGGCAGTGATGGAGTTGCATGACACCGCATAGGGCTCCTTCCACGCCAGTGCCAGCGCCTGCGTCGAGCCGTTGAAGTGCGCATCGATGGCCGCGCGCAGATGCTCGAATTCCTCCGGCGACAGCGTCGCCTTGGTCGGCAGCTCCACGCGCAGCACTTGCTCAGGAGCGAGCTTGCGGGCCTGGATATAGAACTCACCCACCTCGACCGAATACGGGTCCGCCGTGTTGATGACCACGCCGATGTCCCGGCTGGTCAGCGCCGTGGCCGATTGCGCAGCGCAGCCCAGCAACGCCACGATGAGCCCTCGATGCAGGAGAGAGAAAACCCAATCCCAGCATGCAGTCGTTCGTTTCGCCATGCAAAATTCGAGTTTTTTGGGTGAGAATCGGCGCCATGAAAACCACCGAATCCAAGGCCCCGACGATACAGGTGCTGGAGCGCATGTTTTCGCTGCTGGATGTTCTGGCGTCGTACCAGGACCCTGTGTCACTGAAGTTGATCAGCGAACAGACCGGCTTGCACCCCTCAACCGCCCACCGCATCCTCAACGATCTGGCCATCGGCCGCTACGTCGACCGCCCCGAAGCTGGCAGCTACCGGCTCGGCATGCGGCTGCTTGAACTCGGCAACCTCGTGAAGGCCAGGCTTGACGTTCGCGACGCGGCGCTTGGGCCGATGCGCGAGCTGCACAAGCTCACGCACCAGCCGGTGAACCTGTCCATGCGCCAGGGCGACGAGATCGTGTACATCGAGCGCACCTACAGCGAGCGATCGGGCATGCAGGTGGTCCGCGCCATTGGCGGGCGGGCGCCCTTGCACCTCACCTCGGTCGGCAAGCTCTTCCTGGCCCACGACGACCCGCAGCGCGTGCGGGCGTATGCGACCCGCACCGGATTGGCGGGCCATACCCGCAACAGCATCACCAACCTCCCGACGCTGGAGCGGGCGCTGTCCAAGGTGCTGCACGACGGCACGGCCCGCGACGACGAGGAACTGGAGCTCGGCGTGCGTTGCATGGCCGCGGGCATCCTCGATGACCAGGGCAAGCTGGTGGCCGGCCTGTCGATCTCGGCGCCAGCCGATCGGTTGGAAGAGGCGTGGCTGGAGCGTCTCAAGGCCACGGCTGCGCAGATCTCGGCGGCGCTGGGACATCGACCTTCGGCGTCCTGAATCGGTCGGGTGGTACTGCCGACGATCGACGGAGCCGTCGGCGCACAAAGCAAAGAGCCCGGCATTGCCGGGCTCCTTGCACGAAGAAACGACGTTCGTCAGGACGTGACCTTTGGCGCGGAGACATGCGCCGTCGGGTTGGTCTCGTTGATCCACTTGCGCACCCGCTCGGCGTCGCCGATGCGTGAGCGGGAACCAGCGGAATCGAGGAACACCATGATCAACTTGCGGCCTGCCATCTGCGCTTGCATGACAAGGCAGCGGCCCGCTTCAGTGATGTAGCCCGTCTTCTGCAGGCCGATGTCCCAGCTGGGGTTGCGCACCAGCATGTTCGTGTTGCGGAACTGCATGGGACGGTTGTTGATGGCCACCTGGTATTCCGGCGACGTCGACAGCTCGCGGATGATCTGGTGCTGGTGAGCCGCCTTGACGAGGGTCGCCAAGTCACGCGCGCTCGACTGGTTCTTGCTCGACAGGCCCGTCGGCTCGACGTACTTCGTATCGGCCATGCCCAGCTCATGCGCCTTGGCGTTCATGGCAACCACGAACGCATCGAGGCCGCCCGGGTATTGCCGGCCCAACGCATGCGCGGCGCGGTTCTCGGACGACATCAGCGCGAGGTGCAGCATTTCGCCGCGGGTGAGCTGCGTGCCGACTTTCAGGCGCGAGCGGCTGTGCTTCTCGGTATCGACATCGTCTTGCGTGACGGTCAGCACCTCATCGAGCGGGAGCTTGGCCTCCGTGACGACCACCGCCGTCATCAGCTTGGTGAGCGATGCGATGGGCAGCACCGCTTCAGGGTTCTTGCTGAACAGGACTTCGTTGGTGTCCTGGTCGAGCACGAGGGCGACGCCGGACTTGAGGTTGAGTTCGTCGTGCGTGGAATGAAGACCGGCGAGTTCGCCGAAGGACGGATGTGCCGGTTCGACCTCGGCCACCTGGCGCGGCTTGACGCTCTTGGAAGCGCGAACCGAGCTGACCGCCTTGGACTTCTTCTTGGCGGCAAAGGCGTCGGAGGGCGACGCGAGACACAGCGTCACCGAGACGGCGATCAATGCTGTGGACGCGAGTTTTGACAAGTACAACACGTGAACCTTTGCTCACACGGTGGCGCCAGTGTAGGCGAAAGGAAAACATCGCACAAGATCAATAACTTACGCGTCTCTTCTCAAGTTCATCCTGAGTCGGGTCAGATTTGTGACAATTGTCACACTTACCCTTGAGCAGCCACGCGTTCCGTCTTGCTGTGCAGCTTGTTCAGCGCCGAGAGATACGCCTTGGCAGATGCCACGACGATGTCTGGATCGGCTCCGACGCCGTTGACGACTCGCCCCCCGTGTTGCAGACGAACCGTCACTTCGCCTTGCGATTCTGTGCTTCCGGAGGTGATGGCATTGACCGAATAGAGCAGCATTTCGGCGCCACTTTGCACACGGGACTCGATGGCCCGAAGACTCGCATCCACCGGTCCGTTCCCGTCGCTCTCGGCATGGTGCTCTTGATCGCCCGCCGCGAACGCCACCTTGGCATGCGGACGCTCACCCATCTCCGAGCGCTGCGACAAGGCGAGCAACCGATAGTGCTCATGCTCGTGCGTCACGGCCTCGTCCATCACGAGCGCGAGGATGTCCTCGTCGAAGATGTCGCTCTTGCGGTCGGCCAATTCCTTGAACTTCGCGAAGGCGGCGTTGATCTCCGCTTCGGACTCGAGCTGGATGCCAAGTTCTTGCAGTCGCTGCTTGAAGGCGTTTCGCCCCGAGAGCTTGCCCAGCACGATCTTGTTGGCCGTCCAGCCCACGTCTTCGGCCCGCATGATCTCGTAGGTGTCGCGCGCCTTGAGCACGCCATCCTGGTGGATGCCTGAAGCATGCGCAAAAGCATTGGCGCCGACGACAGCCTTGTTCGGCTGCACGACGAAGCCGGTGGTCTGCGACACGAGACGCGATGCCGGCACGATCTGCGATGCATCGACGCCGATGTCCAGCCCGAAATAGTCGCGGCGCGTCTTCACCGCCATCACCACTTCCTCGAGCGAGCAGTTGCCGGCGCGTTCCCCCAGGCCGTTGATCGTGCATTCGATCTGGCGCGCACCGCCGATCTTCACGCCGGCGAGCGAGTTGGCCACCGCCATGCCCAGGTCGTTGTGGCAATGCACCGACCAGACCGCCTTGTCGGCATTCGGTATGCGCTCGCGCAAGTCACGAATGAAGTGACCATACAACTCGGGGATCGCATAGCCGACGGTGTCGGGGATGTTGATGGTCGTCGCGCCTTCGGCAATGACCGCTTCGAGAACGCGGCACAAGAAATCCGGGTCGGATCGGTAGCCGTCTTCGGGAGAGAACTCGATGTCATCAGTGAGGTTGCGGGCGAAGCGCACCGACAACCTCGCCTGCTCGAACACCTGGTCGGGTGTCATCCGCAGCTTCTTCTCCATGTGCAACGCACTGGTGGCGATGAAGGTGTGGATGCGCGAGCGGGCCGCGCTCTTCAAGGCCTCGGCGGCGCGTGAGATGTCGCGGTCGTTGGCTCGGGCCAGCGAGCACACCGTCGACTCCTTGATGTGGTCGGCGATCGATTTCACCGCTTCGAAATCACCATTGCTCGACGCGGCGAAACCCGCTTCGATCACGTCCACGCGAAGCCGCTCGAGTTGCCGAGCGATGCGCAGCTTCTCGTCGCGGGTCATCGATGCGCCGGGAGACTGCTCGCCGTCACGAAGGGTGGTGTCGAAAATGATCAGCTTGTCGCTCATGGTGATTCCTCAGCGTCTTTCCCAGTGTCTCTTGGATGCGATCTTAGGCCAGCAAGGCTTGCTCGAAGCGCAGTGAACCGCGCTGCATGGCCCGGTGCAGTCCCGAGGTGATGGCCTTCAGCGAGGCCGACACGATGTTCGAATCGATGCCCACGCCGAACAGCGTCAAGCCGTCGCCGATGCGCAGCTCGAGATACGCCACGGCTTGCGCGTCGGCTCCGCTGCCGATGGCGTGCTCGTGATAGTCCAGCACGCGCACCGGCGATGCGCCCATGTGGCTGTTGATGCCATTGACGAAGGCGTCGATCGGGCCCGCTCCGGCGCCGTCGATGCTGAACTCTCGCGCACCGATGCGCACGAGCGCAGACAGACGGATGGTCTCACCCGCAAACGCCGTGTGAGTCACGCCCGTGCGCGCATGCTCGCCAATGCCGTACTCCCGCTGGAAGATGGCCCAGATGTCATTGGCCGAAAGCTCTCGGCCGGTGTCGTCCATGACGCCTTGCACCACCTGGCTGAACTCGATTTGCAACCGGCGCGGCAGCTCGATCCCGTACTCCGTCTCGAGGAGATAGGAGATGCCGCCCTTGCCCGACTGGCTGTTCACGCGGATCACTGCGTCGTAGTTTCGGCCAAGGTCCTTCGGGTCGACGGGCAGATAGGGCACATCCCAGACATCCCCATCCTGCCGCGCGGCGAAGGCCTTCTTGATCGCGTCCTGATGCGAGCCCGAGAACGAGGTGTAGACGAGATCGCCCGCATACGGATGGCGCGGGTGCACAGGCAACTGGTTGCAGTGCTCGACGCAGCGGCGCACTTCATCGATATCGCAGAAGTCGAGGCCGGGCGACACACCTTGCGTGTAGAGATTCAAAGCGATGTTGACGAGATCGACGTTGCCGGTGCGCTCGCCGTTGCCGAAGAGGCAGCCCTCGATGCGGTCGGCGCCGGCCATCAAGGCGAACTCCCCGGCGGCCGTGCCCGTGCCGCGGTCGTTGTGCGGGTGAACCGAGAGAATGATGCTGTCGCGTCGCTCGATGTTCCGGTGCATCCACTCGATCATGTCCGCGAAGATGTTCGGCGTGGAATGCTCGATCGTCGAGGGCAGGTTGATGATGCATTTGCGCTCTGGCGTCGGCTCCCACGCAGCGGTGACGGCGTCGACGACGCGCTTGGAGAACGCGAGTTCCGTGCCCGAGAAGGTCTCGGGCGAATACTCGAAGATGAAGTCCGTTTCGGGCTGCTTGGCCGCCAAGGCACGGATCAGGCGTGCATGCGAGCTGGCCAACTCGACGATGCCGTCCTCGTCGGTGCCGAGCACCACTCGCCGCATCACCGGCGCTGTCGCGTTGTACACATGCACCACCGCGCGGCGGGCGCCCTTCAACGCTTCGAAGGTCCGGTAGATCAACTCAGCCCTCGCCTGGGTGAGCACCTGGATCGTCACGTCCTGAGGAATGAGGTCTTCCTCGATCAGCTGGCGGATGAAATCGAACTCGGTCTGCGACGACGAGGGGAAACCGACCTCGATCTCCTTGAAGCCGATGCGCACCAGCATCTCGAACATGCGCAGCTTGCGGGCGGCGTCCATCGGCTCGATGAGCGCCTGGTTGCCGTCGCGCAGGTCCACGCTGCACCACAGCGGCGCGCGTGTCAGCTGCGCGTCGGGCCAGGTCCGGTCGGAGAGCCCGACCGGCTTGAATGCTCGGTACTTGGTGTGCGGTTGCTTCAACATGGAAAGATCCTTGTGGGTGAAGTTCGCAACCAGCATTCGTGAAGACAAAACAAAACGGCCCGCTGCTGGTTGCATACGGGCCGTTGAGACGAAAACGTGTGGACGTGGACGATCAGCGAACCCGTGGCTCTCCTAGAAGCAGTAGCGTGGTCGCGGGGCGGAACGTCATAGCGGCGAAATATAGCACGCGATTCAGCGATGCAAGCCTTCTTCGTCGGGCTCGTCGGTGGACGTGGCAATGACGCTCACCGGCTTGCCCTTCATGCGCTTGTACACGTACACCGCGTAGCCCGACAGGCCATACACGAGGAAGAGGCTGAACAGCACGATCGGCGGGTGGATGGTGATGACTGCAAAGCCCAGCGCAATCGCCACGATCACGATGAAGGGCACGGTGCGCTTGAAACTCACGTCCTTGAAGCTGTAGAACGGCACGTTGGTGACCATGGTCAGGCCCGCGTACAGCGTGACCCCGAATGCGACCCACGACAGCCAGTCGATGTGCGACACGCCCTTGAAGCCCGCATCGTCCATCACCCAGATGAAGCCGATCAGCACCGCAGCGGCGGCCGGGCTCGGCAAACCCTGGAAGAAGCGCTTGTCGACCACCGCGATGTTGGTGTTGAAGCGCGCAAGGCGCAACGCAGCGCCGGAGCAGTAGACGAAGGCGGCGATCCAGCCCAGTTTTCCCAGGCCTTTCAAGGCCCATTCGTAGACGATGAGCGCCGGCGCCGCGCCAAAGCTCACCATGTCCGACAGGCTGTCCATCTGCTCGCCGAACGCGCTTTGGGTGTTGGTCATGCGGGCCACGCGACCGTCCAGGCTGTCGAGCACCGCGGCAATGAAGATGCCGTAGGCGGCCTGTTCGAACTGGCCGTTCATCGCCATCACGATGGCATAGAAGCCGCCGAAGAGCGCCGCCAGGGTGAAGAGGTTTGGAAGGATGTAGATGCCCTTGCGGCGAGGCCGCACCAGCACCGGTGAGGGTTCGCGCAAAGGCGGCGCGTCGTCGTTCGAGTCGCTCATTGGCCCAGCAGGTGCGGGAGGGAATTCATGGGGCGGGAGGATACATCAGGCCACTTGTCCGACCTCGTCCCTGCCACCTGCCGTCGGCGGCAATCCTCCGCGACAAACGAACGAACAGGAACCGACATAGGGTTTCGACGAATATAAACCCGCGCGCAAACGAACTAAAACGAACGAAAGCGAAAACAGGGGGTGGCCAACAACCGGCTCTGGAGGTTCAGATGAGCGACGCATGGGCATTGACGGACGAGATGCAACACTGTCCGGCAGGCCGAGCACCCTGGGACTGCGGAGCGAACACCGCCGACCTGCACGCCACCGTGCAGCGGCTGCGCAGCTTCAACCGCAGCGTCTCGCACGATCTGCGCGGACCGCTTGGGGCGATGGGCGGCGCAACCCGCCTGGCGATTGATGCGATCGCGCGCAGCGACACGCCGCGCGCCTTGCGGCTGCTGTCGGCCACCGCGCGCCAGGCCGAATCACTGGCCCGGCTGGTGAACGACCTGCTCGCCATGGCCGAAGCGGACGAGTCGGCCGAGGAACTGGTGGACCTGAACAGCGCCTTGTACGAAGCCTTGGGCCAACTGGCGCTCAGCGCAGACCCTGACCGCCCAGCCCTGTCCTGCATCCAGCTCCAGTCATTGCCCTTCGCCGTAGGAAAGCCCGGCCTGATCTGCCAGGTCTTTGTCAACCTGATCGGCAACGCGCTCAAGTTTTCCTCCCAGTCCGCCGATCCCCGTGTGGAGGTCGGCTGCTGGACGAATGCAGACATGGTGACGGTGTTCGTCAAGGACAACGGAGTGGGGTTCGAGTCCGAGGCAGCTCCGACCCTCTTCGAGCCATTTCATCGCCTTCACGGCACCAGGTTCCCCGGCACTGGCGTCGGCTTGAGCCTGGTCAAGCGCATTGTCGAGCGGCATGGCGGGCGCGTCTGGGCCCGCAGCCAGCCCGGCGAGGGCGCCACCTTCCATTTCACGATCAGGGCCGCTTCGACGCGCCCGGCAGGAGACAGCAAATGAATCGATTTCGACAGATGACGGTGGGCGCTCGTCTGGGCTGGGCCTTCTTCGTGTGCACTGCCTTGCTGGTGCTCAACGCCGCGGCGGCGTGGTGGGTCATGTCATCGCTCAAGCGAGGTGTCGACGTGATCGTGGCGGAGAACAACCGCAAGAGCGATCTTGCCTGGCACATGCGCTCGGACCTCGAGGAAATCGCGCGCTCGGTGCGCAATGTGATCGTGACGCGCGACACCGGCGTGCAGGCCAGGCAGAAGGAGACGCAGCAAGCGTCCCGCGCCCGGTTCGACCAGACCTACGCCGCGCTCTCGCCGCTGCTCGTCTCCGACGACGAGCGCAAGCTCTACGCCACCATTGGCCAACTTCGGGGCGTCGTTTTGCCGCTGCTCGATGAATCCATGGATCAGGCGCTGCGCGGGATGAAAGAAGTCGCCAGTGAGACGCTGATCGAGAAAGTGCAGGCGCCGCAGACGCAGTGGATCGACGCGATGCAGGCGCTGATCGACCTGCAGGCGAAGCGCACGCAGGCTCGGGTGGCGCAGATGTCCCGCGACCACAACACCGCTGTCGGCGGGCTCGCGTTGAGTGCGGCCGTCGCCTTGATGCTGAGCGTGGGGCTCGGTGTGGCGCTCACGCGCTCGCTGATCAGGCAGCTCGGCGGCGAACCCCGCTACGCGGCCGACGTGGCGCGGCGCATTGCATCGGGCGATCTCGGCGAAACCATCCAGCTGCACAGGGGCGACGAACACAGCCTGCTCGCCGCCATGAACAGCATGCAGGCCGCGCTGCGAATGACGGTGTCGGATATCCAGATGTCTGCCGATGCCGTGGCCACGGCCAGCGCCGAGATCGCGCAGGGAAACTTGGACTTGAGCACGCGCACCGAGCAACAGGCCGGCAGCCTGCAGCGAACCAGCAGCTCGATGACGCAGCTCACCGAGACCGTGCGACACAACACATCGTCGGCCAGGCAGGCGAGCGAGCTCGCGGCGTCGGCATCGCAGGCTGCGGGCCGCGGCAGTGTCGCAGTGGGTGAAGTTGTCGAGCGGATGTCCGAGATCCAGAGCGCCAGCCAGCGCATCACGGAGATCATCTCGGTGATCGACGGCATTGCGTTCCAGACGAACATCCTCGCGCTGAACGCCGCGGTGGAAGCGGCGCGTGCCGGTGAGCAAGGTCGCGGCTTCGCGGTGGTGGCCGGCGAAGTGCGCTCGCTTGCGCAGCGCAGCGCTGAAGCCGCGAAGGAGATCAAGGCCTTGATCTCCGACAGCGTCGAGCGTGTGGACGGCGGCAGTCGCCTGGTGCAGCAGGCTGGCTCCACGATGAAGGACATTGTGGAACGCGTGCAGCAGGTGTCCACGCTCATCGGCGAGATCACACACGCATCCGTCGAGCAGGAAGCAGGCATCGGCGAGATCGGCCATTCGGTGCATGACCTCGATGCGTCGACGCAGCAGAACGCGGCGCTGGTGGAACAGAACTCGGCAGCGGCGACGAGCCTGAAATCTCAGGCGCACAAGCTCAAGGACACGGTGTCGCGCTTCCAACTGCACGCGCATGCCGCGGGTGGAGTCTCGGGCGAAGCAGTCATCGCCCACTGAAGCGCAAGCAAGCAGCACCATGAAAAACGCCGCCCGAGGGCGGCGTCTTTCATGGCAAGGGCAGCGATCAGTTACGGCTCTTGTCCACCAGCTTGTTCGCCTTGATCCAGGGCATCATCGCGCGCAGCTTTTCGCCGACCTGCTCGATCTGATGCTCGGACGTGAGACGACGACGCGACAGCAGCGTCGGCGCTCCGGCGCGGTTCTCGAGGATGAAGCTCTTCGCGTACTCGCCCGTCTGGATGTCCTTCAGGCACTGGCGCATCGCATTCTTCGTGTCCTCGGTCACCACCTTCGGGCCGGTGACGTACTCACCGTACTCCGCGTTGTTGGAGATCGAGTAGTTCATGTTGGCGATGCCGCCTTCGTAGATCAGGTCCACGATGAGCTTGAGCTCGTGCAGGCACTCGAAGTAGGCCATTTCGGGCGCGTAGCCGGCTTCCACCAGCGTCTCGAAACCAGCCTTGATCAGCTCGACGGTGCCGCCGCACAGCACGGCCTGTTCGCCGAAGAGGTCGGTCTCGGTCTCTTCGCGGAAGTTCGTCTCGATGATGCCGGCCTTGCCGCCGCCATTGGCCGCCGCGTAGCTCAACGCCAGGTCGCGCGCCTTGCCGGTCTTGTCCGCGTGGACGGCGATCAGGTGGGGCACGCCGCCGCCTTGCGTGTAGGTGTTGCGCACGGTGTGGCCGGGGGCCTTGGGGGCGACCATCCACACGTCGAGGTCGTCACGGGGCACGACCTGGCCGTAGTGAACGTTGAAGCCGTGGGCGAAGGCGAGCGAAGCGCCTTGCTTGATGTTCGGCTCGACGTCGTTCTTGTAGACCTGCGCGATCTGCTCGTCGGGCAGCAGGATCATGACGACGTCGGCGCTCTTCACTGCATCGGCCACTTCCGCGACCTTGAGGCCAGCCTTCTCGACCTTGGGCCACGACGCGCCGTTCTTGCGCAGACCGACCACGACCTTCACGCCGCTGTCGTTCAGGTTCTGTGCGTGCGCATGACCTTGCGAGCCGTAGCCGATGATGGCGACGGTCTTGCCCTTGATCAGGCTCAGGTCCGCATCCTTGTCGTAATAAACCTTCATTGCTTTCTCCTTCGAATCTCTAAAACGCGGGCCAGTTGATCAAACGCGCAGGATGCGCTCGCCGCGACCGATCCCGCTGGTGCCGGTGCGCACGGTTTCCAGAATGGCGGCGCGGTCGATGGCTTCCAGGAAAGCATCGAGTTTGCTCGCATCGCCGGTCAGTTCAATGGTGTAGCTCTTCTCGGTCACGTCGATGATGCGCCCGCGGAAGATGTCCGCCATGCGTTTCATCTCCTCGCGCTCCTTGCCGACGGCGCGAACCTTGATGAGCATGAGCTCGCGCTCGGTGAACGCGCCCTCGGTGAGGTCGACGACCTTCACCACCTCGATGAGGCGGTTCAGGTGCTTGGTGATCTGTTCGATGACGTCGTCTGAACCGGTGGTGACGATGGTCATGCGAGAGAGCGATGAATCCTCGGTCGGGGCGACCGTCAGGCTCTCGATGTTGTAGCCACGGGCCGAGAACAAGGCCACCACGCGCGACAGCGCGCCGGGCTCGTTCTCGAGCAGCAAAGCGATGATGTGTTTCATGGTCCTGGAGCGCGCTCTTCAGACCGGCGGCGGTAACCGACGGCCCTTGGCCACGCTGTTCGATGAAGTGAAAAGTCGTTGTCGCCGAAGCGGTGTCGCGGACTTCAGTGGCTCCTGGACGGGCGCGGTAACGCCCTGCCCCTCGCCGCCGTTGCGCGCGTCACAGGTCTTCGGACCCCAGCAGCATCTCCGAAATGCCCTTGCCTGCCTGCACCATCGGCCAGACGTTTTCCGTCGGGTCGGTGCGCACGTCCAGGAACACAGTGCGATCCTTGAGCTTGATGGCTTCGCGCAGGGCGCCTTCGACATCGCTGGGCTTTTCAACCAGCAGGCCGACGTGGCCGTAGGCCTCGGCGAGCTTGACGAAGTCAGGCAGCGCGTCCATGTAGCTGTGCGAATAGCGGCCACCGTAATCCAACTGCTGCCACTGCCGCACCATGCCCAGGTAGCGGTTGTTCAGCGAGACGATCTTGACCGGCGTCTTGTACTGCAAGCAGGTCGACAGCTCCTGGATGCACATCTGGATCGAGCCTTCGCCGGTGATGCAGAAGACGTCCGAATCGGGCTTGGCCAGCTTGATGCCCATGGCGTAAGGCAGGCCCACGCCCATCGTGCCCAGGCCACCGGAGTTGATCCAGCGGCGCGGCTCGTTGAAGGGGTAGTACTGCGCCGCCCACATCTGGTGCTGGCCGACGTCGGAAGTGATGTAGGCGTCGCGGTTCTTGGTGAGCTCCCAGAGCTTTTCCACCACGTACTGCGGCTTGATGACCTCAGTGCTGTTCTTGTACTTCAGGCACTCGCGCTTGCGCCACTCGTTGATCTGGCCCCACCACTGCGACAGCACCTGAACGTCGGGGCGCTGCTGCGATTCCTTGATCTGCGAGATCAGCTCCTGCAGCACGTCCTTCACGTCGCCGACGATCGGGATGTCGACCTTCACGCGCTTGGAGATCGACGACGGGTCGATGTCGATGTGGACGATCTTGCGTTCGACCGAAGCGAAGTGCTTCGGGTTGCCGATCACGCGGTCGTCGAATCGCGCGCCCACCGCCAGCAGGACGTCGCAGTTCTGCATCGTCATGTTGGCTTCGTAGGTGCCGTGCATGCCGAGCATGCCGAGGAACTTCGGGTCGCTCGCCGGGAAGGCGCCCAGGCCCATCAACGTGTTGGTGCAGGGCACGCCCAGCAGGTCGACCAGCTCGCGCAGCTCGGGCGCGGCGTTGCCGAGGATGACGCCACCACCCGTGTAGATGTACGGGCGCTTGGCCGTCAGCAGCAGCTGCACGGCCTTGCGGATCTGACCGCCATGGCCCTTGCGCACCGGGTTGTACGAGCGCATTTCCACTGTTTGCGGGTAGTGGAACGGCGCCGTCTTGAGGGAAACGTCCTTCGGGATGTCGACCACCACCGGACCGGGGCGGCCGGTGCGGGCGATGTGGAAGGCCTTCTTGAGCGTCGTCGCCAGGTCGCGCACGTCCTTCACGAGGAAGTTGTGCTTGACGATCGGGCGGGTGATGCCGACGGTGTCGCATTCCTGGAAGGCATCAAGGCCAATCGCTGGCGTGGGGACCTGGCCCGTGATGATCACCATCGGGATGGAGTCCATGTACGCGGTGGCAATGCCGGTGACGGCATTGGTCACGCCAGGACCCGAGGTGACGAGCGCGACGCCGACGTCGCCGGTCGCCCGGGCGTAGCCGTCGGCTGCGTGGACGGCCGCCTGTTCGTGGCGGACGAGCACGTGCTCGATGCTGTCCTGCTTGTACAGCGCGTCGTAGATGTAGAGGACCGCGCCGCCTGGGTAGCCCCAGAGGTACTTCACGCCTTCGGCCTGAAGACAGCGGACGAGGATTTCGGAGCCGTTGGGCTCGGGAGATTGGGAGGGGTGCGGTTGTGCCGAAGCGGCACGCTTGACTTCCGCGGCAGACATGTCCATGTTGAACCTTTGAGTATTTCTCTGACGAAAAACCATCGGTGCACCTTTCCTCGCTCTCGTGAAGCGGGTGTGGTACCTGCGCGATCAAAAAACGAGCCGTCCGGGTCGGACGGCCAGCTGTGACCAGTTACTGCGTTGTGCGAGGCAGCATTATGGCATTGGTTTACCCCAATCCGGCACGCTCGCTGTGCGATCCCGGCGCGGTGAGATAATCGCGCCCGCCTTTTCGCCCGCCTTCCGAGGGCACCTCTCTCTTGGCTTCCGAAAAAGAACTCTCAGACTTCCTCAAGAACGTCGAAAAGCGGGCCTTCAAACGTACCCTGTACGCCGTTCGCGACGACGAAGCCGCGCTGGACATCGTCCAGGACGCGATGATCCGTCTCGCCGAAAAGTACGCCGATCGCCCTGCGGCGGAACTGCCGCTGATCTTCCAGCGCATCCTGTCCAACGCCACGATGGATTGGTTCCGCCGCCAGAAGGTGCGCGGCGCCATCATGAAGAATTTCTCGGATTTCGAGTCCGCCGGGGAAGACGGCGACTTCGACATCCTGGAAACTTTGGAGGCGCAAGATGGCTCTACAGCTACGGAGAGCGCGGCAGAGAACGTGTCTCGGGCGCAGATCCTGCTTGCCATCGAAGGACAGATCGAGCAGCTTCCCACCCGTCAACGTGAGGCATTCCTGCTGCGTTACTGGGAAGAACTCGATGTTGCCGAGACAGCCGCCGCGATGGGCTGTTCCGAGGGAAGCGTCAAGACCCACTGCTCCCGAGCAGTGCACGCCTTGGCCAAAGCCCTCAAGGCCAAGGGAATAGAGCTATGAAGAACCAGAACATTCATCTGTCGACCGGCGGTCTGGAAGCCCTCCAGACGCGCTTTGGCTTGCGTGTCGCCTCGCGCTTGAGCGAGGCCTCGCGTGAACTTCCGCACGACGTGACCGAGCGCCTCAAAGCCTCGCGCGAACTCGCGCTCGAGCGTGCGCGCCTCGCCCGCCGCGCCGAAGCCGCCACCAGCGTCCAGACGTCCGGCGGCGGCGGCGCCGCCAGCCTCACCTTCGGCGGCGGCGCCGGGTCCAACTGGTGGCTCAAGCTGGCGTCGGCCCTGCCGATCGTCGCGCTCATCGCCGGCTTCATGTTCATTGAACGCGTCCACACCCGACAGCAGATTGCAGCGGCCGCCGAAGTCGATGCCGCCCTGCTTGCCGACGACGTGCCGCCCACCGCGTACAGCGACCCGGGCTTCGTCGAATTCCTCAAAGTCCCCCGCGACTGACGGCGGCTCGCCATGCGGCGTTCCGCCTCCACCCCCTCTGCAAGACTTATCGTCGCACTGACTGTCGGTACGGCGGCGCTGACGCTCGGGGTGGTCTCGCCGATGGCATGGTCGCAGCAGGCTGCCCGACCGCTCACGGCGCAGGCGCCGGAATCCGGCCCCAAGTGGTCCGAACTCTCAACCACCCAACGCAATTCCCTTCGCCCGCTTGAGAGGGACTGGTCCACCATCGACGCCGATCGCAAAGAAAAGTGGATCGAGATCGCCCAGCGCATCCCGAGCATGAACCCGACCGAGCGCGAGCGCATCCAGGCGCGAATGACCGAATGGGCACGCCTGTCGCCAACGGAGCGCGGCCAGGCTCGCATCGGCTACCAACAGGCCAAGCAGGTCGCGCCGAAGGATCGCCAGGCGCAGTGGGAGGCTTACCAGGCGCTGACCGCTGAGCAGAAGCGGCAGTTGCAGGCCAAGGCGGCCCCGCCGGCGGCTTCGGCCACCTCGCGCACCGCCCAGCGCAATGATCGGTTGCAGCGCAAGTCCAACATCGTGCCCAGCAGCGAAGCGGCCCCACCGAAGTCGGTCGGACCGACCGTGGTGCAAGCCCAACCCGGTGCCACGACCTCGCTGATCTCCCGCCGCCCGTCGCCGCCGGCGCACCAGCAGACCGGCTTGCCCAAGATCGCTGCCACGCCGGAGTTCGTCGACAAGGCAACGCTCCTGCCGCAGCGCGGCCCGCAGGCGGCCGCCACGCGATCCGCCTCGGCGTCTGCGCCGACGCCTCGCCCATGAGTGGCGAGACAGCGGGCATCAACGACATCCGCGCCCCCAACCTCCGCCGCCGTCTGGCGGCTTTCGTGTATGAAGGCGTGCTGCTCTTCGGCGTCGTGATGACCACCGGCCTGCTCTACGCCGGGCTCTTCCAGCAGCGAAACGCCATGGTCGGGCGCAGCGGCTTGATGGCCGCGCTCTTCGTCATCCTCGGCCTCTACTTCATCTGGTTCTGGTCGCACGGCGGCCAGACGCTGGCGATGAAGTCATGGCGCATCCGCCTTGTGCAGCGCGACGGTAGTGCCATGACACCATGGCGCTCGCTCGCCCGCTACCTGTTGAGCTGGATGTGGTTCGTTCCCGCGTGCGTCGTGCTCTACCTCTGGGGCGTGCGCAGTGCGCCGATGGCCTTCGGCGTGATGCTGGCAGGCGTGGTGGTCTACGCGCTCATGGCCATGTTGCATCCTTCGCGCCAGTTCCTGCACGACGTGATGTGCGGAACCCGGCTCGTCGACGCTCCCCCGAAGTCGTGACCGGCAGGCACGCGTGCGCCGCGCGGCACAATCACGGCCGATGATGACCAACGAATTCAAAGGCCGCAGCGGACTCGACCGGGTTGTTCGCGCCACCGGCTACTCCCTGACCGGCCTCAAGAGCGCCTACATCGGCGAGAGCGCCTTCCGCCAGGAAACCTGGCTTGCCATCTTCCTCGTTCCACTGTCCTTCTGGGTCGGACGCACCTGGGTCGAGATCGCATTGCTCGCAGGCTCAGTCGTGCTTGTGATGATCGTGGAGCTGCTCAACTCCGGCATCGAGGCCGTGGTGGACCGCGTCTCCTTCGAGCTGCATGACTTGTCCAAACGCGCGAAGGACCTCGGAAGCGCCGCAGTCTTCCTCACGCTCATGCTGTGCGGGTCGATCTGGGTCGCTGCGATCTGGCAACGCGTATCGACAGGCACATGAGCACACCGACCAAATTGTCGCTTTGCGTGTATTGCGGGTCGCGTGACGGCAGCGAGCCGGCCTACGCAAATGCGGCTGCACAAGCGGGTGAGCTCATCGGCCGCTCCGGCTGGCAACTCGTTTACGGTGGCGGACGCGCCGGACTCATGGGCCGAGTGGCAGACGCCGCCATCGCTCACGGCGCACGAACCGTTGGCGTCATCCCACAGTCGCTGATGCAGCGCGAGCTGGGCCACCAGGGCCTCGATGAACTGCACGTCGTCGAGACCATGCATGAACGCAAGCGATCGATGGCCGAGCGTGCCGACGCCTTCCTGGCCCTGCCCGGCGGTATTGGGACGTTCGAGGAGCTGTTCGAGGTGTGGACGTGGCGCCAGCTCGGCTACCACGACAAGCCGGTCGCCTTGCTCAACGTCGACGGCTACTACGACAAGCTGATCGAGTTCCTCGACCAGACCCAGCATCGCGGCTTTGTCTACGCCGCACAGCGCGAGCTGCTGCTGGTGGACAGCGATGCGCCGCGGCTTTTCGCGCGCATCGCCGAGGCGGCGAAGGCCGCCACCTCGCCCGACGACTATCGGCGGATCTGACGCCGCCTCACGGCAACGCGGTCAGACCGCGTCTTCGTCCGTCTCGCCGGTGCGGATGCGCACCACCTGCTCGACGGCCGTCACGAAGATCTTGCCGTCGCCAATCTTGCCGGTTTTCGCGGCCTTGACGATGGCATCGACGCAGCGGTCGGTGTCGCCATCCTTCACGACGACTTCGACCTTCACCTTGGGCAGGAAGTCGACGACGTATTCGGCACCGCGGTACAGCTCGGTGTGGCCCTTCTGGCGGCCGAAACCCTTGACTTCAGTGACCGTGAGGCCGGTGACGCCGACTTCGGCGAGTGCTTCGCGGACTTCCTCAAGCTTGAACGGCTTGACGATGGCGGTGATCTGTTTCATTGAAGGCTCCTCAATCGGGTGAGTTTAAGCGCGGAAATCCAGGGACTTGTGTCGAGGACCTAACATCGCCTGATGCGAGAGAAAACAGCCTCGAACGATTATGTCATTCGGGTGCTCGACCGCCCTTCGGCCATCGAAGCAGCGCGCTGGAACGGCTTGCTGCAGGCGCAGGCCGACGCAACGCCGTTCATGCGCCACGAGTACCTCGACGCGCTTCATGAGTCCGAGAGCGCTGTCGGCAGCACCGGCTGGCTGCCGCAATTCCTCGTTGTCGAACGCGGTGGCGAGCTGCTGGCCGCCTGCCCGCTCTACCTCAAGGACCATTCCTACGGCGAGTACGTCTTCGACTGGGCCTGGGCCGATGCCTACGAACGGCACGGCCTGCGCTACTACCCCAAGCTGCTGAGCGCCGTGCCTTTCACGCCAGTGCCGGGCGCCCGCCTGCTCGCACGCGACGCCCATTCTCGCGAACTGATGCTCACCGCAATGTCGCAGATCGCTCGCGACGCGAAGCTCTCGTCGGCGCACGTGCTCTTCCTGAGCGATGAGGACCGGGCCGCTGCCATGAGTGCCGGCTGGATGATGCGCAGCACCGTGCAGTTCCACTGGACCAACCGCGAGCCCGCGCCCTATGCCGACTTCGCCGACTTCCTCGCCTCGATGCAGCGCGAGAAGCGCAAGAAGATCCAGCAGGAACGACGGCGCGTGCAGGACGCGGGCATCGCCTTCACCGTCCACGCCGGGGCCGAAATCACCAGCGAGGAGTGGGATTTCTTCTACCGCTGCTACACCCTCACGTACCGCGCGCACCACTCCACGCCCTACCTCACGCGCGACTTCTTCCGCCGCATGGCCGCGACCATGGCCGACAACTGGGTGATGTTCATCGCGTGGCAGGACGACCGCCGCGTCGGCTCATCGCTGATCGCCGTGGACATGCCGAGCGGCGTTGCCTTCGGCCGCTACTGGGGTGCGACGGAGCACATCCCCTTCCTGCACTTCGAGGCCTGCTACTACCAGCCGTTGCAGTGGTGCATCGAGCACGGCATGCGCCGCTTCGAGGGCGGCGCGCAAGGCGAGCACAAGATGGCACGCGGATTGTTGCCGGTGCAGACCTGGTCCGCCCACTGGCTCGCGCATCCGCAGTTCGCGCGCGCCGTGGCGGACTTTCTCGAGCGCGAAGGCGCCGGCGTCGAGAGCTACCTCGACGAGCTCAACGAGCGCCGGCCGTTCAAGGCTTGAAGTCGCCCGCGAACGCGGCGACGTAGGCATCGGGCTTCACGTACTTGCGAAGCGCGGCGTTCACCTGGTCGAGCGTGAGGCTACCAAGCTTGGCATCGACCTCGGCGCTGCGCTTGAAGGTCTGGCCGATGTAGAGGTTGCGCACCCAGCCGCCGACGATGCTTGCGTCCTGCGCGCGGCCGAGGCGCCGGTAATTCAAGAGGCCACGCTGCCCTTCGGCGAGCTCCTGCGCCGTGAAGCCGTCTTTTAGCGCGCGGGCCAGTTCTTCCTTGAACGCCTTCTCGACCTTGGCCTGGTTCTGCGGCGCAAAGATGGCCGACGCGTTCCATTCGGAGTGCACGTCGATCGTGCCCCAGTCCATCTGCGTGCGCACGTCGTACGACAGGCCCTCGCCTTCGCGGATGCGCTTCCACATCCGCGAGTTGCCGCCGCTGCCGAGCAGGTAGTTGGCCATCATCAGTGCGGGGTAGTCCTCGCTCTGGTCGTTGAGCGCGACGTCCTGTCGCAGCACCATCGTCGCGTTCTGGTTGTCCGGCACGCTCAGCATGAAGCGCTCAGGCTTGACCGGCACGATGGGTTGAGGAATCCGTGTGAAGGGCATGCCAGAGCTCCAATCGCCGAGGGCCGCCTGCAGCGCCTTCTTCACCGCTTCCGCATCGAAATCGCCGACGGCGGCGAACTCGCCCTTGCTTGCGCCGTAGAAGCGCGAATGGAAGTCCTTGATCTGATCCAGCGTCACCGCGTTCGTGTCCGCCACCATCTCGTCGAAGGTGCGGGCATAGCGCACGTCTCCGCGCGGGTACGGGTTGCCGGCGCGGGCCACCGCCACCTCTGCCACCGCCTCGGGCTGCTTGCGTTGCTGCTCGATGCCGGCGAGCGCGCCGCGGCGCGTCTCTTCCAGTGCATCGGCCGGGAAGCTGGGCGCGCGCAGCATCTCGCCGACCAGCGCGATCGCCTGCGGTAGCGTGTCGCGGCGCGACAGCAGGCCGATGCTCACCTGCCCCGGGCCGGAGTTGACGGACATCTCCGTCTTGAGCTGGTCGAGCTTGTCCTGCAGTTGCTCGCGCGTCATGCTGCGAGTGCCCTTGTTGAGCATCGCCGCCACGAAGTCGGGCAGTTCGTTCGTGCCGAAGAGGCTCTTCTCGTCGCCGAAGCGCAGCACGAGCTGGGTGTACACCGCATTGCCGCGCGTGCCCTTGGGCAGGAGCGCTGCCTTGATGCCACCGATCTGCACGATCTGCGTGCGCTTGTCGATGTTCTCGGGCGTGGCCTCGAAGGCCTCGGCAGTCTTGGCCGCGTCTTGCGGCTTGAAGTCCTTCATCTGCCGGGCCAGGTCGACCGCGCGCGGCTCGGGTGCGCGCAGTGGCTTCTCGGACGGCAGGTAGGTGCCCACGGTGCGGTTGGAGCCGACGATGTACTGCGTGGCCACGCGCTGCACGTCGGCCGTCTTCACGTCCCGCACGCGGTCGCGCAGCAGGAAGAAGAGACGCCAGTCGCCTTGCGAGACGTAGTCGCTGAGCGCGAGGCCGATGGCTTCAGGGTTGGTGAAGGACTGCTCCCAGTTCTTCAGCCACTTGGACTTCGCCCGCTCGACCTCGGCATCGGTCACCGGCTCCGCGGCCACGGTCTCGACAGTCGCGATCAGCTCGTTGCGAGCCTTGTCCACATCCTGGCCCGGCGCGAACTCCGCGCCGAACACGGCGAAGCCCGGGTCATGCAGGGCTTGCGCGAAGGAAAAGGTGCCGGCGGCCAGCTGCTTCTCGGTCAGGCGCTTGTGCAGGCGGCCCGAGGGCGTGTCGCCCATGACGATGGTCAGAACCTCCATCGGCGCGAAGTCCGGGTCGGCGCCCGCGCTCACGTGGTACGCCGAGAACATCAGCGCCGAGCCGCCTACTCGCCGCAAGGTCACGCTGCGCTCACCGTCCTGCGACGGGTCGAGCGTATACAGCGTGGGCAGCTTGCGCGTCGGCTTCTTCAGCTTGCCGAAGGTCTGCGACACCGTGGCCAGCACCTTGGCCGGCGCGAAGCGGCCCGACACGATGAGCGCCGCGTTGTCCGGCTGGTAGTAGAGGTGATAGAAGTTTTGCAGGCGCGGGATGTCGACGTTCTCCACGTCCGCCCGCGCGCCGATGGTGTCGTGCGCGTAGTTGTGCCAGTCGAACATCACGCCCAGCGTCTTCTTGAACAGCGTGCGGCCGGGGTTGTTCTCGCCCATCTCCATCTCGTTGCGCACCACCGTCATCTCGGTGTCCAGGTCCTTGCGCGCAACGTAGCTGTTGACGAGCGCGTCGGACAGCCAGCCGATGTACCAGTTGAGGTTGTCCTCGTTGGTCGAGAAGCTCGCGGTGTAGTTGGTGCGGTCGAAGGCGGTGGTGCCGTTGGCGCGAAAGCCGCGCTTCTCGAACTCGGCCCACACCTTGGGATGCTTGGGCGTGCCCTTGAACATCATGTGCTCGAGCAGGTGGGCCATGCCCGTCTCGCCGTAGTTCTCCATGCGCGAGCCGACACGCACCGTGAGGTTCACTGTCGTCGTGGGCTTGGATTCATCGGGCACGAGCAGCACCTGCAGGCCGTTGGGCAGGCGGTATTCGTCAATGCCTTCCACCGACATCACCTTCGTCACGCCCGCCGGCAGCGGCTGCGCCAACACGGGCACGGAGGTGGACACGATGGCGACGAACAACGCGCAGGCAAGGCGATGGTGCATGGTGGGATTCGGTCAACAGATGAGCGGGCGAGTTTAGAGCGCACCAATCCGAATTTCGTTCAACACCTTGATACCCGACCGGACGCACAGACAGCGCGTACCCACGAAAAAGGGAGCCGAAGCTCCCTTGCATTGTTCAGGCCCATGTTCAGGCCCTGACCAGCGCCTTACTTCTTGTTCTTCGCATAGGCCGCGATGCCGGCAGTGATCTCCGCCTTCGCCGCCTCCGGGCCTTCCCAGCCCTTGACCTTCACCCACTTGCCGGCTTCCAGGTCCTTGTAGTGCTCGAAGAAATGCTGGATGGCCTTCAGGCGCATCTGGTTGATGTCCTCGGGCTTTTGCCAGTGCGTGTAGATGGGCAGCACCTTGTCGATGGGCACGGCGAGCAGCTTGGCGTCGCCGCCGGCCTCGTCTTCCATCTGCAGCACGCCGATGGGGCGGCAGGTCACGACCACGCCCGGCGAGAGCGGGAACGGCGTGATCACGAGCACGTCGACCGGGTCGCCGTCATCGGACAGCGTCTGTGGCACGTAGCCGTAGTTGCAGGGGTAATGCATCGCCGTCGTCATGAAGCGGTCGACGAACATCGCGCCGGACTCCTTGTCGACCTCGTACTTGATCGGGTCGGCGTTCATCGGGATCTCGATGATCACGTTGAACTGTTCGGGCGCCTTGGCGCCGGGGGTGACGTTGTGCAGGCTCATGGTGTTCTCGCGAAAGGCAGGTTTTCGGGGAAAACCCGAATTTTAAGCGCCCGACTTGCAAAGCCCTGACTGTGCGATCCATGCGACGCGCCACGATGGGCCCACTGGAAAACCACCATGCCTGCGTCGTTGCCATGTCATGGGGCTTCCCTTAGAGTCCACCGGGCTGATCCGAGCGCCCTGCTTCGCTCCATCGGGGGCGCGTTCCTCCAATCATCCCCGGACAGAAGAAGGAGATTCCGTTGATATCAACTTCCGCAGCGCTGTACTTCGCGCTCGCTTGCGGCGTCGCCGCAGTCGTCTATGGCTTCGTGCAGCGAAGCTGGATCTTGGGTCAGGATGCGGGCAACGCCCGCATGCAGGAAATCGCGGGGGCCATCCAGCAAGGAGCGGCGGCCTACCTCGCGCGGCAATACCGGACGATCGCCATCGTCGGCGTGGTGCTCGCCATACTCATCGCCGTCTTTCTTGACGGCACCAGTGCAGTGGGCTTCGTCGTCGGCGCCGTGCTCTCGGGCGCCTGTGGCTTCATCGGCATGAACATCTCGGTGCGCGCCAACGTGCGCACGGCGCAAGCCGCCACGAAGGGCATCGCACCGGCGCTGGCCGTCGCGTTCAAGGGCGGTGCCATCACCGGCATGCTGGTGGTGGGCCTGGGCCTCCTGGGCGTGACGATCTTCTTCATGTTCATCACCGGCAACGGCAACCTCACGCCCGACAAGAGCCTGTCGGCGGTGCTCAAGCCGCTTCTCGGGCTGGCCTTCGGCTCCTCGCTCATCTCCATCTTCGCGCGGCTGGGCGGTGGCATCTTCACCAAGGGCGCCGACGTGGGCGCCGACCTCGTGGGCAAGGTGGAGGCCGGCATCCCAGAGGATGATCCGCGCAACCCGGCGGTGATCGCCGACAACGTGGGCGACAACGTCGGCGACTGCGCCGGCATGGCGGCCGACCTGTTCGAGACCTACGCCGTCACGCTCATCGCCACGATGGCGCTGGGCGCGATCATGGTCGCGTCGGCACCAATGTCGGCGGTGGTGTACCCGCTCGTGCTGGGCGGCTTCTCCATCATCGCGTCCATCATCGGCTGCAGTGCGGTCAAGGCCTCGCCGGGCATGAAGAACGTGATGCCCGCGCTCTACCGCGGCCTCATCGTCGCGGGCGTGATCTCGCTCATCGGTTTCTTCTTCATCACCCGAGGCCTGATGCCCGACGATGCGCTGGGCGCCGGCACGCAGATGCGGTTGTTCGGTGCCTGCGTGGTGGGCCTCGTGCTCACCGCGGCCATGGTGTGGATCACCGAGTACTACACCGGCACCGACTACAAGCCGGTGCAGCACGTGGCGCAGGCGTCCACCACCGGGCACGGCACCAACATCATCGCGGGCCTGGGCGTGTCCATGCGCTCCACCGCCTGGCCGGTGATCTTCGTGTGCATCGCGATCCTCGTGTCGTTCAAGCTCGCGGGCCTCTACGGCATCGCGATCGCGGCCACGGCCATGCTCAGCATGGCGGGCATCGTGGTGGCACTCGACGCGTACGGGCCGATCACCGACAACGCGGGTGGCATCGCCGAGATGGCCGACCTGCCCGAGAGCGTGCGCGACATCACCGACCCGCTGGACGCCGTGGGCAACACCACCAAGGCGGTGACCAAGGGCTACGCCATCGGCTCGGCCGGCCTCGCGGCGCTGGTGCTCTTCGCCGACTACACCCATGCACTCGAAGCGCGTGGCATGAGCGTGAGCTTCGACCTGTCGAACCACATGGTGATCGTGGGCCTGTTCATCGGCGGCCTCATCCCCTACCTCTTCGGCGCGATGGCGATGGAAGCAGTGGGCCGTGCCGCGGGCTCGGTGGTGGAGGAAGTGCGCCGCCAGTTCCGCGACATCAAGGGCATCATGGACGGCAGCGGCAAGCCGGAATACGGCAAGGCCGTGGACATGCTGACCACCGCCGCCATCAAGGAGATGGTGATCCCCAGCCTCTTGCCGGTGGTGGTGCCCATCCTCGTGGGCCTGCTGCTCGGGCCGGCCGCGCTCGGCGGCCTGCTGATGGGCACGATCGTGACGGGCCTGTTCGTCGCGATCTCCATGTGCACGGGCGGCGGTGCCTGGGACAACGCCAAGAAGTACATCGAGGACGGCCATCACGGCGGCAAAGGCTCGGAAGCCCACAAGGCGGCCGTGACCGGCGACACCGTGGGCGATCCGTACAAGGACACGGCCGGCCCGGCGGTCAACCCGCTCATCAAGATCATCAACATCGTGGCGCTGCTGATCGTGCCGCTGCTGCCGATCGCGTCGGCGACCAATGCGGCGCAGTCGCATGCAATGCCGCCGGCGGTGACGGCATCAGCACCGGTGGCGACGGAAGCCGCGAGTGCGCCGGCATCGCTGCCGGCTGCAACCGCCGCCCCGTCGTCGCCGGATGCAGCTTCTGCGGCCGCGTCTGCCGCATCGAAGTAATCCGTCAATGCTTCGCGAAAGAGCCCGCTTCGGCGGGCTCTTTCCTTGCTGCGTGAGCCTGCACTCGTCGGCGCCCTCTTCGCTCGATGGACGATCGCGAGGCCGTTGACGCCGCCTGGATCGCCGATCTGAAGAAGGAAGGCCGCGTCTTCTAGCTAGGACAACACCTGCGTCACCGTGTGGATGAGCAGGCCCACCAAGCCGCCCACCAGCGTGCCGTTGATGCGGATGAACTGCAGGTCGCGGCCGATGTTGCGCTCGAGCTCGTCGGTCATCTCCTGCGCGTTCCACTGCGCCACGCGCGCGATGATGTATTGGCGGATGTCCTCGCGGTATCGGTCGATGAGCCGCGGGGACTGCAGCATCAGCTGCTCGTTGATCCACGTCTGCATCGCCGTGTCCGACTGCAGGCGTTCACCGAACATGCGCACCGCCATCGTGGCACGAGCGCGCAGGCTGGAGTCCTCGCGAGTGAGGTCATCGCGCACCCACTCGATCACCTCGCTCCACACGCCCTGCAGGTAGGTGGCGAGCGCGGGGCTCGCCAGTAGCTCGCGCTTGATGCCTTCCACGCGCTCGCGCAAGTCCCCGTCGTGCTTCAAGCGTGCGGCGAAGTCCACGACGAATTCATCGAACTGCAATCGCAGCGGATGACCCGGTTCGTCGGCCATCTCGGCAACCAGTCGGATGAGTCCTGCAATCAGCTTGGTCGTCGCGTAGCGGCCGGCGACGTTGTCCAGTCCCACGAAGCGCAGGTACTTCACCTCGCTCGCGATCACCTCGGCCACGCGTGTCTTCAGCTCGTCGTTGTCCAGCACGTTCGCCAGGCGACGCAGCAGCGCATCGAACACCGCCTGGTGTCGCCCGTCGGTGGTCAGCACCTCGATGACCTGGCCCGACAAGGTGGCCGCATCCAGCCGGTCGACCTGCTCCAGCACCGTCGTCTTGAAAAACTCCCGCACGCGGGCGTCGTCCAGCGCCGACACCGCGTAGCGAATGAGCGCGCTTAGGTGCAGCGTGAGCTGCTGCGCATGGCGCTCATCCGCGAGCCATCGGGCGAGCTTGCCCGCGGCATCGAAACTCTTGAGCTTCTCCAGCACCTGCTCGGTGCTCAGGAAGTTGTTGCAGATGAAGGTCGCGAGGTTCTCGCCGATGCGGTCCTTGTTGCTCGGGATGATGGCCGTGTGCGGAATCGGCAGCCCGAGCGGATGCCGGAACAGCGCCACCACTGCGAACCAGTCGGCGATCGCGCCGACCATCGCCGCTTCACTGAACGCAGCCAGGTAGCCCCAGGCCGGGTGCCGTGCACGCAGCGCCGACGCCACGGCATACGCCACCGCCGCCGCGCACAGCAGCGCGAGGGCGATGAGTTTCATGCGAGCAAGGCGCGGATTGTTCAAGCCAGGTTCGGTTGCGTAGCCGGAGACGCCAGTATCCGGCAAGCATCGCGCCCGGCGTGCGAGTTCAGGGGCCTTTGGCAAGCTGATCGACGTGGGCCTGCGCGTCGGTCAGGTCCTTCGTGAGCTCGGTGAGATAGCGCGAGCGTTCCTCGCTGGTCCACGGCGCATCGGCAAAGCTCGTCAGCGCATACGATTTGCTCGCATGCACGCTGCCTGCGAGCCGCGGCATGAGTCGCCGGTCGGGAAAGGCATCGGGCCGCAGCAGGAAGGCCTCCACATCACGCAGCGTGAGCGGAAACGCCGGCTTCGCGTCGCGCACCAGCTTGCCGAAGACGGTGAGCTTGATCTCCTGCGTGCCCGCGGTCAGTTCCTCATTGAAGGTGAGCAAGGCGAAGGGCTTGCCGTTCGCATCGTCCACGCGGCCCGTCACCACGTAGCGGCCGACATCGCGCACATTGGCCTTGAGGTAGAAGTTCAGCGAACCCTCTTCCAATGCCTCGCGCACGCCGCCCACCCAGGTGGCCGGCGGCTCGGACGTGACCATCACGTCGAAGTAGGTGAAGCCCTGCTGACCGCTGTACTGCAGCATCAGCTCTACACGAATCTGACCGAAGAGGCCGGCGAAGCCCTGCGTCGCGGGTTGCAGCTGTGCGCTGTAGATCTTGTCGCCGGGCGTCGTGTCATCTGCCGCGCCTTCGTCGTTGAAATTCATCGGCACATCCGGGTACAGCGACGCGGTATTCGGCGCGGGCACCTCATGCGCCGAGGCGCGCACGACGCGAAGCGGCTGCGCGACGCCGTCCTTGTCCACCACCGACACCGTGAACTTCACCGACTCGTTGCCCTGCAAGAAGATGCGCTCTTGCGAGGTGCGCAGCCGCACGCCTTCGCTCGCGCGACCGTCGGGCATGCGCAAGGCATGGTCCTCAGTGACCGGATCGTTGGGCCGCAGCTGGTCCGCGTGCTCGGCCGCGGGTTGCGATTCGACGGGGTAGCGCGTCGAGCGGTTGAAGGCATCGAGCGTGTTCTTCGCGCGCTCGAGACGCTGTTGCCACAAGGCGCGCTGTGCCTGCCGCGCCTGCACGCCGCTCGCGCTGAAGGGCGCCGCGACGGCCATCGCAGCCGAGGCACGAGGTGGCGCCGCCGCAGGCGCGGGAAGCGCTTGTGGCGCCACCGCCGCCTGCGGCGAGTCCATCGATGCCCAGAGAATCCACGCCGCGATCAGCACGGTCGGTGCGAGCCACCACAGCCAGTGCCCGCGGCATCGCATGCCGCGAGGCTGCCTGCGCATGACATCGCGCCGCATGGCGTGGAGTTCGCGAAGAGCCTGGCTACTGCGCGTTGTTCACCATGTCGGCACGCACCTTGGAGATGATGCCGGCCCAGTTGCCGCTCGCGTAGTGGTTGACCGTTTCGCCGTCGTCACGGAAGGCCACGGAGTGGTTGGTCCACTTCGCGCGGCCGCCCTCGTTGGCGCCGGTGCCCAGCGTGAGGTCGTTGCAGAACCAGTCCGACGGATTGCAGTACGAACCACCAGAGCTGCCCGACACGCCGCCGCTCGAGTGATACGCCACGACCTCGTCGTCTTGCCCCGGCAGGATGCCGGAGTACAGCGTGCCCTTGGCGCCGGCGTACATGTAGAACATCTTTCCGCGCGTGTTGTTGTGGTTGTACATGGCGCGCGATGTCGAGGTCTTCAGGTCACCCACCAGCGGCTCCGACAACGCCCAGCTGCCCGCATCCGCGAGCTCCGAACCGCCGGCCGCACCGCCCGCAATGTCCACCCACTTGATGTTCCAGCCGGTCTGCGTCGTGCCGTCGCTGTTGGTGCACTGCCCCGAGGAATTGGGTGACGGCGTCTTCTTGTAGCGGGCCGTGCCGCCGTACAGGTCGAGCGCATAGCCGATCATCAGGTTGCCTGCACTGTGCGCCGCGATGTAGCACCAGTTGGCGCCGGTGCAGTAGCAATCGAGTGCATCGCGGATCAGATAGTTCTGCGACGAGATGTGGTTGTAGCCGTCCCAGTTCACGGCCTTCTTGTTCACGCCGGCCGCCGTGCCTGACGGCCCCCAATACGTGAAGTCGGCGTAGTTGCCGATCTGCCCGCCGCCCGTGCGGCCGTTGATCCACAGCGAATAGTTCGTCGCCTGCGACGACAGTGCCGCCAGCGCGACGAAGCCCGCCGCCCACTTCATGGCTGTACGCAATCCTTGCCTCATCAACGCCTCCAAAATCGACCTACGTTCAGAGTCCAGATGCACGGCACGCATGCGGGTGGCACGGGTCGTGGGAACGAAAGTATCGAAGTGGCGCGTGACACCACGCAGCGGGCTAACCCGCAATGCGGCGCGCTTCTTCAGCGCAACGTTTGGGAAGGCCTCTCAGGCCCAGAGATTGGCTCGCGAAGCCAGTCGTGGCGAGCTCAACCGTTCGTGCTCAACCGTTCTGCGCGAGCCACTCGATGAAGGCATCGAGCGCGGGTGTCGCCATGGCCGCCTTGGGGTGATTCACCATCGCCGCCACGGCGTAGACCTTGCCGCTCTTGCCGCGCACGTAGCCGGCCAGCGCTCGCGTGTCCGAGAGCGTGCCGGTCTTGAGGAAAGCCTGCCCCGTGGCCGCGCCCTTGAGCATGCGATGCGCGAGCGTGCCGTCCACCCCGGCGATGGGCAGCGAATCAAGCAGCGCCTTGCCGTTCGCACCGCGCCACGCGTTCGCCAGCAGTTGCACCATGGCGCGTGGCTTGCCGCGCTCGGCGCGCGACTGGCCGGAGCCCAGGTCCACGTGGATGTCGCCATCGGCCAGGCCCTGCCCCAGAAGCCACGCCTGCATGCGCGACTGCGCATCGCGCAAGCGGGAGGCATCGCCGGCCAGGCGCACCTTCTTCACTGCCGAGCCATCGGCCAGCGACAGCAGCAGCCCGCGCGCCGCGAGGTTGTTGCTGGTCTTGTTCATCTCGCGCAGCATTTCCGCGAGAGGAGTGGATACCTGGCTGGCCCACGGAGCCTGCGCGCGCAGGGCATCGCTGCCACTCCAGCGCTCGGTCTCGACAACGCGCCCCGTGATGCGGCCACCGGCATTGCGCCACAGGCCGGCGACGATCTGCGGCGTCGCGGGCAGTGGCGGCGCGGGCGGCGCCATGTCTGGCAGGCGAAGGCTCGGCATGGCTTGCGGCGCGTCGGTGACGAGGCGCACAGACGCTGGCGCGCGCACCGATGCCACGTCGCGCCGGCCGCAGCTCGCGTCCCACGAGCCGCGCACCGTGAGCTGCGGCGTGCCGCCGTCGTCGGGCGTCTCCCACACCGCATAGGCGACGCAACCGTCGCCCATCGCCACGTCGTTCACCACGGTCGCACCGGCCGGCCGCGGGTTCACGGTGACGATGGCACGCGGGCCTTTGGACGGCGCGACCGACACCGTCAGCGTGCCCGGTGCGCCGCGGCGGATGTACGCCGTCATCGGCGCGGGGCCGTCTTGCACCGGAGGCGGTACAGGCACGCTGCGCACCTCCACCGATTCACGCCACTCGTTCGATTCGTGCAGGAAGGCGACGCGCTCCATCACGATGTTGCCTGCGATCTCGGTCAGGCCTTCGCTGCGCATCTGCTTGAACCATCGTTGCAGCTCCCCCGGCGTGATGCCGGCGCTGCTGCCCACGATGACGAGATCGCCTGCGAGCCTGCCGGTCCTGACCGGTGCCGTTGCAAAGGCGCGGGTACGCCAACGGTACGAAGGCCCGAGCAAGTCCAAGGCAGCAAGCGATGTCACCACCTTGGTCGTCGATGCCATGAGAAACGGCTGCTCCGCATTCAAGGCGGCGATCGCAGGCGCGGCTTCGCCTTCGAGCGGCCTCGCGTACAGACCCAGGCTCTTCAGCGGAACCCCGGCGGCCGACAGGCGCTTGGCGACCACAGGCGGCACGCCCGGGGGCGCCAGCTCATCAGCAGCGCGTGCCAGCGGCGCCATGAAAACGGCGCCGAAGAGCAGCCAAAGCAATGGGAGACGACAGGTTGGCATCGACCAACCCATCGGCAAGGGGCGTGCCCTTCAGTGCTGCCAGCGGCGTGCGTTGTCCTCGCGCTGCTGGACGAGCGCGACGCATTGCGGATGCCGCCGGTATGCGGGCTCGTCGCACTTGCGGTTGACGCAAATGGCCATGCTTAGGAAGTTGCGGTCTCCGCAAGCGTCGCGTGGGCTCGGGGCGGCGTGAAGCTGCTTGGCCGCGAGGGACGGTTTCGAAGTCTTCCTCGTGGCCGGGCGTCGGTCACGCGGCCGTTCTGACGATGCCATGTCGTTGCGCATCGACGACGGCAGGTTCACTGACACGGCCACTGGCTTGATGTCGGCGGCGGCGGCAGAGATCGGGGTGGCGGCAAGAGCGGCGGCCGCCGCCTGCCGGGACATGTCCTTCGCAACGACGATGGTTTGCACGGTCTGCTGTGGCACCGGTTCGGGCGTGAGCGGGGGCACCGGGCGTGAATCGCTTTCGCGCTCTTCGATGATCACTTCGTTCTTTGCATGCTTGCCGATCTCATGCCAGGTCGCGGCACTTGGCTCGGGCAGGCGGTTGTGCAGCACGGTGAACGCAGCACCCGACACGACCGCGACAGCGAGGCCCGCCGCGACGAGCGCCGAGCGCGGCCAGGTGACGGCGTTCTCTCGCAGGCTCGCCAGCCGCGCCTGGAGCGACGGGGACAAGGCCGACACCCTCTGCGGTTCATCAGCGACGCAAGGCGATGCAGCCGTGGGTGCCGAATGCGCGGGCGGCTCGTCGGAGGCGAGCTGGATCGTGGTGTCCCAGGTCACCGCGTCGGGCTTCTCGAAGCTCGGCTGGTCCGCATGCATTGCCACTGCCACGGTCGTGGGTTGCGTGTCCAGCAGATCAGGCCACGGATGCTGATCGATCGACGATCCATTGCCCGCCTGCTTGAAGGCCGACTCCTCGTTGGCCACCAGGTTGGGCCGGGGCGGCACCACCGGCACGACGATGCGGCCGTCCAGCGCATTGCGAAACTGCTGCACGCTTTGCGGCCGGTCCTGCGGCCGCACTGACAACGCCCATTGCACGGCTGCGAGGAAGCTCGCAGACACGCCCGCCGGAGGCTCAGCCAGCAGGCGCGGAATCTCGTCGTGCATGGAGCGCACGGTGGATGGCGGCGGCGGCACCGAGTTCAGCATGTACACCACCACCGCACCGAGCGCGTAGAGGTCGGTCCACGGACCCTGTCGCAGTTGCGTCGCCTCGGCGTATTGCTCGATGGGCGCGTAGCTTGGCTTGAGCACCGCGGTGAGCGTCTGCGTGCATTCGCCGATGACCCGACGCGCTGCGCCGAAATCGAGCAACACCGGCTCGCGCGGGCCCGGCAGCAGGATATTGTCGGGAGCAATGTCGCGGTGGTAGATGCCCTCGCCATGCAGCGCCGCAAGCGCATCGAGCAGCGGGTCGAGCACGCCCCGCAGCCACGCTTCAGTGGGCGGCTCCTTCATCGAGCGGCGCACGTCGCGCAGCGTCGGGCCGCGCAGGTACGGCATCACCATGTAGGCGGTGCCATTGCCTTCCCAGAAACGATGGACCTTGACGATGCCCGGATGGTTGAAGTGCGCGAGGATCTTCGCCTCGTTCACGAAGGAGCGCAGGCCGGCGTTGTAGTTGGCTTCATAGGACAGCGAACGCAGCGTCACCTGCTGGCTGTTGAGTCGCCGGCTGGCGAGCTGCACGGGCAGGAATTCCTTGATCGCCACCTCGCGGTCAAGGCTGCGGTCGATGGCGAGGTACACGGTGCCGAAGCCCCCGCTGCCGATCGTGCGGAGGACCTCGAAGTCACCGAGCCGCGTGCCGCCCGGCAGCGCCTCGCGCACCTGCGCGTCCGGGTTGGCCCCGTTGGACGGACCGGCGGCGGACGAGTGGGTCGAACTCATGGTCACCCCTGCGGCGAAAACAAATGCCCTGCGTCGACAAGTAAAAGCTACGGCACATGCGAGAGCCGACTCGGAAAGGATCGCCTCGACGGCACGCGCCGGTGCTTGCGGACAACATGCCATGCAAGGCGCATTCCCTCCCGGGACGCCCCGAGGCTGGCGGCCCTTGAGTGACGCCTGGTGACGCGCCCTGACGATCAGTGACGTTCAGTCGACGTCAGGGATGCGCTCGAGTTCGCCCAGCCAGACCGCGGCGCTCGCGTCGCTCGGCGCGCGCCAATCACCGCGCGGCGACAGGGACCCCCCGGAACCCACCTTCGGCGAATTCGGCACGCAGCTGCGCTTGAACTGGCTGGCAAAGAATCGCTGCAAAAAGATGCGCAGATTCTTCTTGATGTCGGTAATGCCGTACTGGTTGCGAGACCCGCCCGCGCCGACGGGCCAGCGGCCTTGAGACGCGTCATGCCACGCCTGGTGCGCGAGGAAGGCCACCTTGGTCGGCGAGAAGCCATATCGCAGGATGTGGAAGAGGTTGAAGTCCTGCAGCTCGTAAGGGCCGATGGAGGCCTCGGTGCTCTGCGAGGGCTCCTTGTCGGAGGTGCCTGGCACGAGCTCGGGGCTGATCTCGGTGTCGAGGATGTCGATGAGCACGTCGCTGCCCTGCTCGCCCACCTGCCGCGTCTGCGCGACCCAGCGCACCAGGTGCTTGATCAGCGTCTTGGGTACGCTCGCGTTCACGTTGTAGTGCGACATGTGGTCGCCGACACCGTAGGTACACCAACCAAGTGCCAGCTCGCTCAGGTCGCCCGTGCCCACGACGATGGCGTTGTGGAAGTTGGCGAGCCTGAAGAGGTGGCTTGTGCGCTCGCCGGCCTGCACGTTCTCGAAGGTCACGTCATACACCGGCTGGCCGTTGGCGAACGGATGGCCGAGGTCCTTCAGCATCTGCTCGCAGCTCGGCCGGATGTCGATCTGCTGCGCGCTGCAGCCCACCGACTGCATCAGTCGCAGCGCCTGGTCGAGCGTGCGACCACTGGTAGCGAACCCGGGCATCGTGAAGCCGAGGATGTTGCTTCGCGGCAGGCCCAGGCGATCCATGGCCTTGGCACAGACGAGCAGCGCATGCGTCGAGTCGAGGCCGCCGGACACGCCGATCACCAGTTTCTTGATGTTGGCCGCCGACAGCCGCTGCAACAGCGCCTGCACCTGGATGTTGTAGACCTCGTTGCATCGCTCGTCGCGGCGCCGGTTGTCCGCCGGGACGTACGGGAAGCGCTCGACCTCGCGCTGCAGCGTCAGGCGTGCCGTGCGGTCCAGGCCCAGCTCGAAGCCGACGCGGCGAAAGCGCTGCACACGCGATGAATGCTGGCTCACCGAATGGCCGAAGCTCGTCTGGCGCATGCGCTCGTGTGAGAGCCGCTCGAGGTCAACGTCCGCGGTGATGATGTGCGACTCATCACTGAAGCGGGCGGACTCCGCCAGCAGGTCACCGTTTTCGTAGATGAGCGCCTGCCCGTCCCACGCGAGGTCGGTCGTCGATTCGCCGATGCCCGCGGACGAATACAGGTAGGCCGACAGGCAGCGTGCCGACTGTATGTTCACCAACCGATGGCGGTAGTCTGACTTGCCCACCGTGATGTTGGACGCCGACAGGTTGAGAAGCACCGTCGCACCCGCCAACGCAGCATAGGACGAGGGCGGGATCGGCACCCACACGTCCTCGCAGATCTCCACATGAAAGCGCAGCAGCGGGCAGTCCGTGGCCTCGAAGACCACCTCCCCGCCGAAGGGCACGCGCTGGCCGAGGAGCTCGAGTTCGGTGCGTCCGCTGTCGGCGGCGGGGTTGAACTGGCGCGCTTCATAAAACTCGGCGTAGTTGGGCAGGTAGGTCTTGGGCACGATGCCCAGCAGCCGCCCGCGCTGCACGACCGCCGCGCAGTTGAAGAGCCGGTCGTCCACCCGCAGGGGCAACCCCACGACCGCGGCGATCGACAGCGCTGCCGAGGCCTCGAGCACGGTCGCAAGCGCCGCTTCGCAACCGTCGAGCAAGGCGTGCTGGTGGAAGAGATCGTCGCAGGTGTAGCCCGACAGGCCGAGCTCCGGGAAGAGCACCACCGCCGCACCGCTTCGGGCCGCGTCGGCCATCATTCGCGCCGTCTGGTCGCCGTTGAACAGCGGGTCCGCCACGCGGTTGGCCGGCACGGCCACCGCCACGCGTGCGAAGCCGTGGTTGTAGAGATTGAAGAAGTTCGAGGCTGCGGTCATGGACCGCATTGTGTCGCGGCTTGGTGGCTCAGGCGCAGACGAGGCGATTGCGTCCCGCGGCCTTGGCCTGGTAGAGCGCCTTGTCCGCACGCTCGATGGCCGCAACGATGCTCTCGCCGCCGCTGCATTGCGTGAGCCCGGCCGAGCTGGTCGCGGCGATCACGGCACTGCCGAGCTCGAAGCGGCTGGACGCGAGCTTGTTGAGCACCCGGGTCACGCACTGGCGGGCCTGCTCCAGGTCGGTCGAACCCAGCATCAACAGGAACTCCTCGCCACCCCAGCGCCCGAGCACATCAGTGGCGCGCAGCTGCGTGCGTGTGAGCTCGGCAAAGCCGCGCAGCACGATGTCGCCTGCCGCATGGCCGTGCACATCGTTGATCCGCTTGAAGTGGTCCAGGTCGAGCAGGACGAGGCACATGGTCTTGCCGTTGCGCACGCATCGAAGCGATTCCTCGGCCATGCGCTCGAGCATCGCGCGGCGGTTGAAGCAGCCGGTGAGGTCGTCGCGGGTGGCCAATTCACGGATGCGTTCGAGCGCCGTCGAGAGCGCCGTGCGTTGCTTGCGCGAACGCTCGCGCATGCCATGCAGGCGGCCGGTGAGCAGCACGACGCCTGCAACCATGATGCTCACGATCATCAGATGGGCCACCTCGACGCCGGGCGGGTCGCCGGGTGCGGGATGCCGCATCCAGTAAACGCTGGCTGCGCCGAACGCGGCGAGCGTGTAGATGCCGACGACCGTGACCTGCCGCAGGGTCATGCCGAACATGCCGAACATCAGCACCACGCCGAGGATCGGGATCACCACGGCGCGGGCCGAGCCGGTGATGCAGTAGCCTGCCGCGGAGCAGAGGATCGCGTAGAGCATCTGCTGCAAGGTGAGCGACGGGTCGCGCCAGTGCATGACGCGCCCGCTTCGGATGAGCGCGAACACCGCCACCATGCCGCCCACTGAAGACAGCGTCCAGGGCCACACATAGGCGTGGTTGGTGATGCCGGCGGCGTCCAGCCAGTGCAGCATGCCGACACACGCGAGCATCAGAAGGTTGGCCAGGCCCGATTGCCCGAGCCGCACCTGCTGGCGCACGTCGCGGGTGAGAAGGAGGTGCTTGAGCCGTATCGAGCAGGGTTCGCGCCGAATGCCCTCGCGCCCGCTCCCCTTGCCGTTCGCGAACGGCGCAGGCTGGGAGGTAACGGGCAAGTCGTGCATGGTCATGGCGGGCGCCGCGTGGCGAGCGCTTCACGGTTTGTCGGCCAGCCCTCGGCAAACTGAAGGTGTCCCGGACTGGACGGCAGGCGGCGGGCGATTAGCGAACCCGCACAAGAAGCGGCCCAATGAAAAAGGGCCGGTGCATGGCACCAGCCCTTCTTGCTCTAGCGTTTCCGGGCGGGGGGCCCGGCAAGAATCACTTCTTGGTTTCGCCGGCTTCGTTCGTGCCCGGCAGTTCGCCCTTCTTGTTCGCATCCTTGTTGGCGGCGCGGATCTTCTTGCGCTCGGCCGAACGGGTGGCATGGGTACCGGAAGCGGCGGGCGCTGCGGGTTCGGCAGAAGCTTCGCCGGTCTTGGCGATCTCGCCCTTCTTGACGGCTTCCTTGTTGGCAGCGCGGACCTTCTTGCGCTCAGCCGAACGGCTCTCGTGGGTGGTGCCCGACGCGTTGGCAGCGGGCTTTTCAGCGACGGCTTCAGCGGCGACGGCGGAGCCGAAGGCAACTGCGCCGGAAATGACAGCAGCGATCGAGAGGACGATTTGGCGAATGTTCATGGAAATGAATCTCCGTTTGTGATGAGTGGCTTGGCGCTGGACACAGTCGCCTGCGGCACTGTAGCAGCGATCCACGCGGAGTTTGCCGGCTCTGGCCGCTCAGCCTCCACCTTTGGACATGTCTTCAACTCCCGCGCAACGTATGCGTTGACAAGTCATTTCCCAGACTGGGCTTTTGACCAGTCTTGCAAGGCCGCGAGCACCTTGGTGACATGGCTCATGGGATTCAGGCTCTTGTACTGGTAGATGATTTTTCCGTCCGGCGCGATCAGGTAGGAGATGCGGTTGGCGTACTCCGGGCGCAGCGCCATCACGGCGTCATACGAGCCCATGATCTTCTTGGTGCCGTCGGAGCCGACCGGAAACTTGCTCTGGCACTCCTGCACCGAAAACTTGGTGAGCGTGTCGATGTCGTCGCCCGACACGCCGATGACGCTGGTGTGCAGGGCAGCGAACTTGTCGATGGACTCGGCGAAGGTGTGCGCCTCGATGGAGCATCCGACGGAGAACGCCGCGGGAAAGAAGTACACGACCACCGGTCCCTTGGCGAGCGCGTCGGCCAGCGAGAACTGATAGACCTTGCCGCCCTGGGCCGCCGGCGTGACGAAGGCGGGCGCGGTTTCCCCGATGTCCAGGGCGGCCTGCGCACAGCAATTGGCGCCCAAGGCCAGCGCGAAGATGAACGAACGTGTGATGGTCGAACGCTTCATGGCAACTCCTTCGGATCGTTCGATTTTGCAACAGTGGCTACAGCAAGCTCTCGGGCACGAAATGCGTGAGCAGCCACAGCTTCAGCCGCAGCAGGCCGGATGACTCCGGCTCGCTGGAATGGATCACTTCTTCATCGTCCTCGATGCTCAGCCACTGCAGGCCGCCCGACGGCGTCAGGTGCAGGCGGTAGGCGCTTTGCAGGCGGTCGATGTCGATGACTCGGATGAGTTCCCGTGCCAACTCAGGGCTGTCGATCACCGCACCAAACTCGGTGTTGGTGGTGGCTGAACGCGGGTCGAGGTTCATCGAGCCGATGAAGGACGTCTTGCGGTCGATGACCACCAGCTTGGCGTGCAGGCGGCCGAGCGACGCGCCGAAGAGGAAGTTGCGCTTGTTCTTCTTCACGCGCACGGCGCTGAGCTCGTACAGGTCCACGCCCAGGCGCAGCATGTCCTCGCGGTAGCGGCTGTAGCCCAGGTGCACCACGGGCTCGTCGGTGGAACCCAGCGAGTTGGTCATCAGCGTGATCTTCACGCCGCGGGCCCGCAACGCGCGCAGCAAGGCCATGCCCCGTTCGCCCGGCACGAGGTAGGGCGATGTCGCCACCACCTCCGACTTCGCCATGCGGATGGCCTCCACCGCGTTGTAGGTGGCGCTGGTTTCGAGCAGCTCATCACCGCTTTCGAAGGGCTTGTCCGGATAGTCCGCGAAGACGTAGGCGCTGCCCCAGATCAGCCCGAGTCGTCCGCCGTCGAGGTCGTCGGCGATCGGGCCGTAGCCGAGGATGTCGTTGGGCGGCAGCGCCTCGGGCGGCATGGTGTTGGCCGGGCCTGTCCATTCGTCAAAGCGAGCCAGCAACTGCTCGCGGCTCAGGTCGGTGTGGGCCACGGCCTCCAACGGATACACGGGGTCGCTGTTCCAGTAGCGGTCGAACAGCGCCTGCATCGGCGCGATGATGAAGCCGGCCGCGAACGCGTCCACGTCGATGAAGTTCTCGGCCTTCTCGTTGCGCAGGAAGTATTCGTTGGCCACGTTGCGCCCACCGAACACCGCCATCGCGCCATCGGCGATGAACATCTTGTTGTGCATGCGGTGGTTCACGCGCGACCAGTCGCCCACCGACGCAATGAAGCGGCCGGCCTGCCCGCGGTCGCGCGCGCAGCAGAATGGGTTGAACAGGCGCACCTGCACGTTCTTGTGCGCGGCGAAGGCGAGGAAGAGCGGGTCGTGCCCGCCGGTATAGAGGTCGTCGATGAGCAGACGCACGCGCACGCCGCGGTCGGCTGCATCGCTCAAGGCACGCAGGAGATAGCGGCCGGAAGCGTCGTCCTCGAAGTGGTAGTACTGGACGTCCAGCGACACCTCGGCCCGGCGCGCGAGCTGCAAGCGCGTGTCGTACGAAAAGGTGCCCAGCGGCATCAGGCGAAAGCCGGACTGGTCGGGCGCCGGCGTGGACGCCTGCGCGATGCGGCCGAGCGTCGTGTTGGGCGACAGGCCGATCGCCTCGCTCGCGATGGCTTCGCGATCCACCTTGGGCAAGGAGCCGCAGCCGGTGAGCAGGAGCATGCAGGCCGCGACCAGCCAGAACAAGGCGCCGTGAAGCGCCGGCGTGAGCGCTGGCCGTGAAGAATTGGGAAGCGTTGGCGTCATGTCAGAGGGCGAATGGCGTCGTGAGCGTACACGCTCTGCCAATGAGACGAAAATCGGCGATCTTCCGTAGAAGTCGATGATGGGCCCGTTCTCTTACACACTCACGACCACGCGGCGCCTGGCGCTGCTGCTGTGCCTTCCTCTCGTGCTGCTTGCGGGTTGCGCCGGGCTGCCGCCGGCAACCGTCCAGGCGCCCTCCCAGGCGATCCCCTTGGCTGCCGACACGGCGCTCGGCCGCGCTGCGCTGGCCGCTGCCGCCTCGGCGCCAGCAGGTCATTCGGGTTTTCGTGCCCTGCCGCAAGCGAGCGTGGCCCTCGATGCGCGGCTCACGCTCATTCGTCGCGCGCAAACATCGCTGGACTTGCAGTACTACTTGCTGGGCAACGACGAAGTCGGCCACCTCGTGGTGCGTGAGCTGAGGGATGCGGCCGAGCGCGGCGTCCGCGTTCGTCTCCTGATCGACGATTTCTACACCACCGGCATGGACCGCCTGCTGCTGGGACTGGCGGCCTATCCGAACGTGGAGGTGCGGCTCTTCAACCCGTTCGGCGCAGGGCGTGTGAGCTCCGGCGGGCGCTTGATCAGCCTGGCGTCAGACTTCCGACGCCTGAACCACCGCATGCACAACAAGCTCTTCGTGGCCGATGGTGCAGTGGTCATCGCCGGGGGGCGCAACCTGGCCGACGGCTACTTCCTGCGCGACCACGGCGCCAACTTCATCGACTACGACGTGCTGGGGGTGGGACCGGTCGTGCCGGAACTGGCTGAGATCTTTGACCAGTACTGGAACAGCCCGTTGGTGCGCGACATCGAGACGGTGGCGCAAGCCAGGGAGTCGAAGCAGGACCTGCGAGAAGCCTTCGAAGCTGAAACCGCCGTCTATGCACGCCGGCCGATGGCGCCTCCGCCGGACGCGGACGCCTATGGCGTGGCCATGGTCGGAAATGAGGTCGACGCCGGCTTGCCCCACCTCATCTGGGGCAAGGCCAGCGCCTTTTCCGATTCCCCGGGCAAGGCCCTGGATGCCGAGATGAAGGGCCGCATCCTGCAGAGCGCGGCCTACCACAACCTCGAGACCTTCAGGGAGGCGCGCTCCGAGGTGATGCTCTTCACGCCCTACTTCGTGCCCGGTGAGCAGGGCCTCAAGCGGCTCCAGTTCGCGCGCGACAACAACATCACCGTGCGGGTCGTGACGAACTCGATGGCGTCGACCGACGAGCCGCTGGCGGCGCTCGCCTATGAGCGCTATCGCGTGGGGATGCTGCGCATGGGGGTCGAGCTGTACGAATTGAGCGAGGTGGAATTCCGCAAGGAAGAGGCGATGAGCCACTTCTTTGGCAGTTCGCGTGCGCAGCTGCATGCGAAGCTCGGCATCATCGACCGACGCACGCTGATCATCGGATCGACCAACCTCGACCAGCGCTCGATCACGACCAACACCGAGCTTGCGGTGGTGATCCGCAGCCCCGAGCTGGCCCTGCGCACGCTCAGCTGGTTCAATTCGGTCAACCCGGAGGACGCGCGCGGCGTCTACAAGCTCAAGCTCGCCGCGGACGGCAAGGCGCTGCGCTGGATTGCACTGCACGGCGACAAGGGATCGAAGCTCATGGAAGACGAACCCGAGATGGACCGCTGGCTGCGCTTCAAGCTCTTCCTGATGTCGGTGTTCGTGCCGGAAGATTGGCTCTGACCTTCAATGCACTGAATCGCGGCAAAGAGTCGAGGACCAAGAGAAGAAGACAAGAAAAAGCCCCCGGACGGCGATGCCATCCGGGGGCTTCTCTTTTCAAACAATGGTCGGGGTGGCGGGATTCGAACTCGCGACCCCTTGCACCCCATGCAAGTGCGCTACCAGGCTGCGCTACACCCCGACGAATTTCGAATTATATGTTGAAAAAGACAGGCTCCCGAAGCCGCCCGCATCAAACAGTCAAAAGGCCCCGGATGGACAGAAGCTCCTGGCGCATCTGTGTCAAGGACACCTCCGTCGTGTCGGCAGAGTCAGGCTCGGGTTCGGGCCCCGCCGGCACGTCGATGGACAGCGATTCGATGCCATCGGCGAAGTCCGCGAGCTCGGTCACTTCCACGTCCAGGCCATCGATGGGCGACGGCTCGAGATGGCGGGGCTGAGGGGTTTCGGACAGGCGGTTGCGGGCGCCGCTGATGGTGAAGCCCTGCTCATACAGCAGTTCGCGGATCCGGCGGATCAGCAAGACCTCATGGTGCTGGTAGTAACGGCGGTTTCCACGCCGCTTCATGGGCTTGAGCTGCGTGAACTCCTGCTCCCAATAGCGCAGCACGTACGGCTTCACGCCGCACAAATCGCTCACTTCACCGATCGTGAAGTAACGTTTGGCTGGAATGGCGGGAAGCGCTTTCTCCATTGAAATCAATAAGTTCCGGAGAGAAAGCTAAGACTTTACTCGAACTCTTCTCCCGAAGGTATGTCGCCTTGCACGACTCCCTTTAATTTGTGACTTGCGTGGAATGTGACAACGTTGCGCGCCTTGATGGGAATCGCCTCGCCGGTGCGTGGATTCCGTCCCGGCCGCGGCGCCTTGCGGCGGATGTTGAAGTTTCCGAAGCCCGACATCTTGACGTCCTGGCCCGAGACCAGGGTCTGGTGAATGATGTCGAAAAAGGCTTCCACCATGTCCTTGGATTCGCGCTTGTTGAGCCCCAGCCGCTCGAAAAGGAGTTCGGCCAGCTCCGCCTTGGTCAGCGTGGGCGTCTCCAGGCTGGGCAGCATCACTCGCGAGGTGGGTTGGTCCTGGTCGTCGGCCATGCGCTAGCTCCTCAGGCGCACGCCCAGGCTGCTGCCCAGGGTGTCCAGCACCTGCGTCACCGCAGCATCGATGCGCTCGTCGGTCAGCGTGTTCTCGTCGTCCAGCAACTCCAGCCGCACGGCCATGCTGCGCTCACCGGCCGCAATATCGGCGGCGGGCGCGGCGGGCTTGTAGATGTCGAAGAGCTGGGCCGACCGCACGAGTGGCGACGGCGCCGAGCGGATGGCCTGCATCAGCGCTTCGTGGCTCACGCTATCGCGCGCGATGACCGCGATGTCGCGCCATACCGATTGGTGACGCGGGATCGAAGAGAACACCCGAAGGTCGCGCGCCAGCAGCGCCGGCAATGCGATCTCGAACAACACGGGCGCGGTGGGCAGCTCGTAGCCCTGGCGCCAGCGCGGGTGCAACTCGCCGATGAAGCCGACGGGCTGGCCATCGACTTCGATTCGCGCCGCGCGTCCAGGGTGAAGCGCAGGATGTTCTGCCGGGACAAAGCTCACCGCCTTTGGCGTGAACAGCGCCTCGACGTCACCCTTCACGTCGTAGAAGTCGACGTGGCGCTCCTTCACGCCCCACTGCAGCGCATCGGCGTTGCCGTAGGCGAGGCCACCCAGGCGCATCGGCTGGTCAATGCCTGCGACGCTGAGTTCGCCGTTGGCCACCGACGCATCGCGCTTGAACACCCGGCCAATTTCGAACACGCGCACACGTGTCGCCTTGCGGGCGAGGTTGTAGCGCAGCACGTTCACGAGGCTGCCCATGAGGCTTGAGCGCATCACCGACAGCGGACTCGCGATCGGGTTCAGCAGCTTGATCGGATCGGCGTTGCCGGCGAGCTCGCGCTCCCAGCGCTCCTCGACGAAGCTGAAATTGATGGTCTCGACGTAATCGCGCTCGGCCACGAGGCGACGCAGCGCATGCACGCTACGCTGCGACTCGCTGCGCACGCGAGCCGTGATGGGCGCGACCGGTGCTGTGCTCGGCAGCTTGTCGTAGCCCAGCACGCGGATGACTTCCTCGATCAGGTCTTCCTCGATCTGCAGATCGAAGCGCCAGCTCGGTGGCGTCACATGCAGCACGCCCTCGCCTTCGCTGAACCGCAATCCGAGGCGCTTGAGCACTTCGGCTGCTTGCGCCTGCGTGACGGGCATGCCGATCACCTTGGCCGCTCGTGCCACACGCAGCGTGACGGGCTTGCGCTCCGGCAGGGAAACCACATGGTCGTCCATCGGGCCGGCTTCACCACCGCAGACGTCGATGATGAGCTGCGTGATGCGCTCGATGTGTTCGACGGTCAAGGCCGGGTCCACGCCGCGCTCGAAACGGTAGCCCGCGTCGGTCGAGAAGTTGAAGCGGCGCGAGCGCCCTGCGACTGCCTCCGGCCACCAGAAGGCCGCCTCGACGTAGACATGCTTCGTGTCGTCGGACACTGCCGTCTTGTCGCCGCCCATGATGCCGGCGAGCGACTCGACCGCCTCGTCGTCAGCGATCACGCCCACCGCCTCGTCGACCTTGATGGTGTTGCCATTCAGCAGCTTGAGGGACTCGCCCTTGCGGCCCCAGCGCACCGTGAGGCCACCGTGGATCTTGTCCAGGTCGAAGATGTGCGACGGACGGCCGTATTCGAACATCACGTAGTTCGAGATGTCCACGAGCGCGGTGACCGAGCGCTGGCCGCAGCGGGCAAGGCGATCGACCATCCAAGCTGGCGTCAGCGCCTTCGTGTTGACGTTGCGCACCACGCGGCCGGAGAAGCGTCCGCACAGGTCGGGCGCCTCCACCTTCACGCGCAGCCTGGCGTCGTTCTTCACCGCTGCAGGCGGGAAGATCGGCTGCTTGAGCGGCGAGCCCGTGAGCGCAGAGACCTCTCGCGCAATGCTGTACACGCTCAGGCAATGCCCGAGGTTGGGCGTGAGCTTGAGCGTGAACAGTGTGTCGTCGAGCGACAGGTGACGGCGGATGTCTTCGCCGATCTTGGCACTGTCGTCGAGGATGAGCAGACCGCTGTGATCTTCCGTCAGCTTGAGTTCGCGCGCCGAGCACAGCATGCCCTGGCTTTCCACGCCGCGAAGCTTGCCCAGCTTGATGACGAAGGGCTTGCCGTCGGCATCGTCTGCTGGCGGCAGCTCGGCGCCCACGAGCGCGCAAGGCACCTTGATGCCGACTTTCACGTTCGGCGCGCCGCACACGATGTTCAGCGTCTGCCCGGTGCCGGCATTCACCTGGCACACGTTGAGCCTGTCCGCATTCGGATGACGCTCGACCGACAACACCTCGCCGACAACGATCTTGCTGAATGGCGGCGCGACCGGGCGCAGCTCTTCCACCTCCATGCCGGACATGGTGAGCAAGTCCGCCAGCTCGGCGGTGGTCAGGGGCGGGTTGCAGAACTCTCGCAACCAGGATTCCGGAAATTGCATCTCGTGATCGATCCGCTTGGCTGGACTGGATGACTTGAACTGGATTTACTTGAACTGCGTCAGGAACCGCAGGTCGCCGTCGAAGAACAGGCGCAGGTCGCTGATGCCGTATCGAAGCATCGCGAGGCGATCGATGCCCGAGCCGAATGCGAAGCCGATGTAGCGCTCGGGGTCGAGGCCCATGTTGCGGATGACCTGCGGATGCACCTGGCCCGAGCCGGACACTTCGAGCCAGCGGCCGGTGAGCGGGCCGCTCTCGAACATGATGTCGATCTCGGCGCTCGGCTCGGTGAAGGGAAAGTAGCTCGGACGAAAGCGCAGCTTGAGGTCGGTGGTCTCGAAGAAGGCCTGAATGAAATTCAGGTACATCGACTTCAAGTCCTTGAAGCTCACGTTCTCGCCAACCCACAGGCCCTCGACCTGGTGGAACATCGGCGAGTGAGTCGCGTCGCTGTCCACCCGGTAGGTGCGGCCCGGCGCGATCACGCGGATGTCGGGCATGTGATCCTGACCGGCATACTTCTTCGCGTGCGCCTGGGCGTAGCGGATCTGCATCGGCGAGGTGTGCGGACGCAGGTTGAGCCAGCGGCCTTCAGCGTCCTTCATGTCGACGTAGAAGGTGTCCTGCATCGAACGCGCCGGATGGTTTTCCGGGTTGTTCAGCGAGGTGAAGCTCATCCAGTCGGTTTCGATCTCGGGGCCGTCAGCCACGTCGAAACCCATGGAGCCGAAGATCTGCTCGATGCGCTCCATCGTGCGGGTGATCGGGTGCACCGCGCCCGTGCCGCGCTGGCGGCCTGGTAGCGTGACGTCGAGCGCTTCGGCCTTGAGCTGCGCCTCGAGCTCCGCGTCTGCCAGGGCCTGGCGGCGCGCGTTGAGCGCGGCCTCGACCTGCTGCTTGGCGGCGTTGATGGACGCGCCGCGGGTCTTCTTCTCCTCCGGCGGCAAGGCGCCCAGCGCCTTCAGAAGCTCGGTGAGGCGGCCGGACTTGCCGAGGAAGCGTGCCTTGGCGTTTTCCAGCTCGGCGGGCGTGGCCGCGGCCGAGAAATCGGCCTGCGCGTCTTGCACCAGTTGATCGAGGTCGTTCATCGATTCGAAAACATAAAAAAAGGCCGAACAGAACGTCGGCCTTTGAGGAGCTTGGCTCCGTCGGCGTTGCCGCCTTCGAAGCCTGCCGCGACGCCCGGCGCCTTGCGGCACCGGACGCGACGGTCATCAAGCGAGCTGGGCCTTCACCTTCTCCACGATGCTGCCAAAAGCGGCAGGATCGTTGACAGCCATGTCGGCGAGAACCTTGCGGTCGATGTCGATCGACGCCTTCTTCAAGCCAGCCATGAACTTGCTGTAGGTCAGTCCCAGACCCCGGCTCGCCGCGTTGATACGGGCGATCCAGAGTTGGCGGAAAACACGCTTCTTGGTACGGCGGTCACGGTAGGCATATTGCCCGGCGCGCATGACCGCTTCCTTGGCAATACGGAAAACATTCTTGCGACGGCCGCGGTAACCCTTGGCGAGTGCGAGAACTTTCTTGTGACGAGCGCGGGCGGTGACGCCACGTTTGACGCGAGGCATAGATCTTCTCCTTCAGCAGTGGGTCAGAGGCCAGCGAAGGGCAGCATCTGTGCGATGTGGCCCATGTTGGTCTCGTGCACGGTCACAGAGCCACGCAGGTGGCGCTTGTTCTTCGTGGACTTCTTGGTGAGGATGTGGCGCTTGAACGCCTGGCCGCGCTTGACGGTGCCACCCGGACGAACGCGAAAACGCTTCTTCGCGCCGCTCTTGGTCTTCATTTTGGGCATGACTGCTCCTTCTGATTTGCGCTGCAGGCGCCGGCAAAACTCTTGCCGTCTTGTAAGCCTTCAGTCGCTTCTGGCAGCGGCACGGTGACCAAACCGTGCCGCTGAACTCTGTCTCGAAACCCTACTGCTTCAGAAGCTTACTGCTTCCGCTTGGGCGCCAGCACCATGATCATCTGGCGGCCTTCAAGCTTGGGCATGTTCTCAACCACTGCCACATCCGCCAACTCGTCTCGGATGCGTTCCAGGAGGCGCATGCCGATGTCCTGGTGGGTGATTTCGCGGCCTCTGTACCGCAGGGTCACCTTGCCCTTGTCGCCGTCTTCTTCGATGAAGCGGCGCAGATTGCGCATCTTGATCTGGTAGTCGCCTTCGTCCGTGCCCGGACGGAACTTGACTTCCTTGACCTCGATGACCTTTTGCTTGGACTTGGCTTCCGCTGCGCGCTTTTGCTCTTGGTACTTGAACTTGCCGTAGTCCATCAGGCGGCACACCGGGGGATCGGCCGTGGCGGCGATTTCCACCAGATCGACATCCAGTTCACCCGCCATGCGCAGGGCTTCCTGGATGGGAACGATCCCGAGGGCTTCGTTCTCGACGCCGTTCAGGCGGACTTCCGGTGCCATGATCTCCCGGTTCAGCCGGTGCTTGCGCTCGGCGTTGGGAGTACGGCGGTCAGCAAAAGTAGCGATGGTCTAACCTTTCAGCGGACTCCAAGGCCTTTGGAATCCAATAACGATGACTGCGCGTCCGGAGCTCTCGTCGCGTGGCTCTTGAGGAGTGATCACACTTTGAGGGCGATGTCGCTGGCGATCTTCGCTTGGAAGTCTGCCAGGGGCATCACACCGAGGTCTTGATTGCCCCGGGCGCGCACGGCAACGGTCCCATTTGCCTTCTCCTTGTCGCCGACGACGAGGAGAAACGGGACCTTCTGCATTGAGTGCTCGCGGATTTTATAGTTGATTTTCTCGTTGCGCAAATCGATTTGTACTCTAAGCCCTTGTTTTTGAAGCGTTTTCACGACTTCTCGGGCGTAATCCGCTTGCGCTTCCGTGATATTCATGACCGAGACCTGAAACGGGGCCAGCCAGACGGGCATCGCACCGGCGTGCTGCTCGATCAGGATACCGATGAAACGCTCCAGGCTGCCCACGATGGCGCGGTGCAGCATGATCGGCCGATGGCGGGCGCCGTCTTCGCCGACGAACTCGGCATCCAGGCGCTCCGTCATGTTCGGATCGACCTGCATGGTGCCGCATTGCCACTGGCGGCCGAGCGCGTCCTTGAGTGTGTATTCGATCTTCGGGCCGTAGAAAGCGCCCTCGCCTTTCGCGATCTCGAACTCGCAGCCTGAGCGGCGCAGGCTCTCCATGAGCGCGTGCTCGGCCTTGTCCCACGATTCATCCGTGCCGATGCGCGCGTCCGGGCGCGTCGCCACCTTGTAGATGATCTCCGTGAAGCCGAAGTCCGCGTAGACCTTCTGCAGCAGCTGCGTGAAGGCGGCGCATTCGTCGAGGATCTGGTCTTCCGTGCAGAAGATGTGGCCGTCGTCCTGCGTGAAGCCTCGCACCCGCATGATGCCGTGCAGACCGCCCGTGGGCTCATTGCGGTGGCACTGGCCGAACTCGCCGTAGCGCAGCGGCAGGTCGCGGTAGCTCTTGATGCCCTGCTTGAAGATGAGGATGTGCCCCGGGCAGTTCATCGGCTTGAGCGCGTAGTCGCGCTTCTCCGACTCCGTCGTGAACATGTTCTCGCGGTACTTGCCCCAGTGGCCCGTCTTCTCCCACAGGCCCTGGTCGAGCAGCTGCGGCCCCTTGACCTCGTTGTAGCCGTTGTCGCGGTACACGGCGCGCATGTACTGCTCCACGCCCTGCCAGATCGTCCAGCCCTTGGGGTGCCAGAACACCGTGCCGGGCGAATGCTCGTCGATGTGGAAGAGGTCGAGCTCGCGGCCGAGCTTGCGGTGGTCGCGCTTCTCGGCTTCCTCGAGCATCGTGAGGTACTTCTGCAGCTCGTCCTTTGTGGCCCAGGCCGTGCCGTAGATGCGCTGCAGCATCTCGTTGCGGTGGTCGCCGCGCCAATAGGCACCGGCCACCTTCATGAGCTTGAAGTGCTTGAGCTTGCCCGTGCTGGGCACGTGCGGGCCACGGCAGAGGTCTTCGAACTTGCCTTCGCGGTAGAGCGAGACGTCTTCGTTCGCGGGGATGCTCGCGATGATCTCGGCCTTGTAGGCCTCGCCGATGCTCTTGAAGTAGGCGACGGCCTCGTCGCGCGGCAGCACGCGGCGCTCGACCTTCTCGTCCTTCTTGGCGAGCTCCGTCATCTTGGCCTCGATGGCGGCCAGGTCTTCCGGCGTGAAGGGGCGCTTGTACGAGAAGTCGTAGAAGAAACCGTTCTCGATGACCGGACCGATCGTCACCTGCGCTTCCGGGAAGAGTTCTTTCACGGCATAGGCCAGCAAGTGGGCCGTCGAATGGCGGATGACGTCCAGGCCGTCTGCGTCCTTTTCCGTCACGATGGCAAGGGCCGTATCACGGTCGATCGTGAAGCCCGTGTCGACGACGCGGGCCGAATCACCGTGCCCGATGCGCCCGGCAAGAGCTGCCTTGGCCAGGCCGGTTCCGATCGATTGCGCCACCTCGGCCACCGTCACGGGGCCTTCGAATTCACGTTTGGAACCGTCGGGCAATTGAATCGAGATCATGGGGGAAAGCTCCGGAGAAAAACAAAAAAGCGCGGGGGTGAGCCGCGCTTTGTTCGAGGGGAAAGGATGAAAGTCGAGACGAGCCGCGGCCAGCTACAGCGAGGTGCTGCTGGTGGTAGTTCGCGGTGTCATAACCATGATGCCTTTCTCGCCCTTGTTTCTTGAGAAGCCGCGATTGTAAGGCAGCCGGGACAAGGGTGCCGGGCACAAGCCCGTCCCGCATTCACCAGCGGTAGAGCTGGTTGTTCTCGATTCGCACCCGGTCGCCGACGCGCAGGTCATTGAGCGAGGCGTAGTCGAAGCTGCGCATGCCGCCGCGCTCCGTCTGCACGGTCACACGGTAGATGTCGTGCGCGCCGCGGTTGTTCTTCTCGATTTCGTTGCCGATGAGTGCACCCGCGACAACGCCCACGCCGGTGGCGAGGTCCTTGCGTGCGCCGTGGTCGACCTGATGGCCGAGCAGGCCGCCGACGATGCCGCCCACTACCGCACCGCCGCCGCTGGTCTGGCTCTGGGCGCGCACGGTTTCGATGTTCTGCACGACGCCGTACTGGGTGCCCTGGTAGTGGCCGCCCTGCGAATACTGCGGCGGCGGGGCCGGCTGGCGGGTGGCGCAACCGCTGGCGAGCGTGGCGAAGATGGCAATGCCGACGGCGGCGAGGGTGGTTTTCTTCATGGACGGTCTCCTGTCGTCCCCCACCGAGGGGGCTGCAGTCACAACGCCCGAGCGCGGCGCGCCGGCCGACGGCATGCGCGAACTTTGCATCCAGCAATACGGTTTACATCGGCAACAGCGAGACATTCGCGGTGCGCTCGATGAACCACAGCACCCCGACCGTGATGGCGGCGAGGGACCCGCCGTCGATCACCCATGACCGATAGCGAGGACGTGACCGAAGCCCGAAGAGCACCGCGACGGCGACTGCGACGATGGCGAGCTGCCCGAGCTCGATGCCGGCGTTGAACTGCAGCAGCGCCCAGGCGAAATCGGCCGCCGGCAGGTTGAGCTCCGACAGCACGCCCGCAAAGCCGAAGCCGTGGATGAGACCGAAGAGGAAAGTCACGAGCGCACGACGTCCGCGGAAGATGGGCCGTATGTTGTCGATGGCTGCGAGCACGATGGTCACCGCGATCGCCGGCTCGATGAAGCGCGGCGACAGCGAGACCCACTTCATTGCCGCCACCCCGAGCGTGATGGAGTGGGCCAGCGTGAAGGCGGTGACGATGCCCAGCACGGGCATCAGTGCCTGCCCGAGACGCTCCACCGGCTCCCAGCCGCGCGGCGAGCGGCGCATGACGGCGGGCAGCATCAGGCACAGCAGGAACAGCACGTGGTCGTAGCCGGTCACGATGTGGCGGATGCCTTCGCTGAGGAAGCCGGCGGCTGGAGGTGGCGCATCAACGTGCGGCACGGTGTCAGCCGGTGTTTCGTTGCGAGGCGTGATGAGGTCGGCAGGCGCGACACGCTCGCGCATCTCGGCAGGCTTGCGCGGGTCGAGCACCTGCAGTTGCGGCACGATGCCCGGGGCCATCACCTTGAGCAAGCCGCGATGTGTCGGGTCCACCTCGTGCAGCACGGTGTAGCGAACCGCAGGTGACGTCGCCGACGTGCATTCACCTTGCATCGTCAAGGCCGCATAGACGCCATCCACGCGGCGTTCCAATGCATGCAACGATCGCGGCAGCTCGCAGCCTTCGACGGCCACGTTGGCCCGCAGGTAAGCCTCGATCGCCGGCCACGCCGAGCGCACCTCGCGCCAGCTCAGGCGTCCATCGCCGTCGCCGTCCAGATCGAGCGCCACGTCGAGGTCGCGCAAGGCCACGTCCACCCGCAGGCTGGCAGCATCCGATGCCAGCTGCAATTGCAGATAGGCATCGCTCGCCTTGTGGCCGAAGGCGGATGGCGAGGCCAGCGCCAGCATCAGCGCGGCAGCTCTACAAAGACGCATCGAGGCGGCGGTCATGGAGGTCCATCTCCTGTCGAAGTGCATCGGCTTGCGCGATCGCACGGGGGTCGCCCGTTGCGCGCGCGGCCACGGCCAACACCATCAGGTCCAGCGGCTCGCGCTGGTGTTTCACATTGATGCGCGCCAGCTTCAGTGCGCGCTCGGGCGACGCATCGACCCACAACGCGAACATGGCTTGCTCGCGTGCATGGGTGTCCTTGGCGTCAGGTCGTTCGCTGGCCAGGCGCATTCGCTCGCGCATCTCGCGTGCGTCGCGTGCGGCATTCGGCGTCTTCGCGAGCGTCCCGGCAATCGCCACGCGCAGCAGCATCGCGTCGTTCCGGGGCTCGTCCTTCAGCAGTTCGAGCGCATCGGCCGGCCGCTGCTGAAGGATGAGGAAATCGGCGTAGGACATGATCGTGTAGGCATCTCGCCGCGCCGCGAGCGCCATGCGGTAGGCGGCTTCGGCTTCACTGAAGCGAGCCGCGCGCGACTGCGTTTCCGCCAGGGTCGTCAGCAGCCAGTTGCGCGCATCGGCATCGCCGCGCACTTGGCGCACCAGCTGCATGAGCGTGTCGCGTGCGCCGTCGAAGTCGCCGCGAAGGGCTTGGTTTTCCGCGCGGCAGGCTTGTGCATACAGCGACACCAGCGGCGCGAGCGCATCGCAGGCCGCATCGGACTGCGCATAGCGGCCCTGCACGCGCCGCACGGTCGCAAGCGTGAGCCACGCCTGCGCCTGCTCGGGTCGTCGCTTCACGAGATGTTCAAGGTGAGACGCGGCGCGATCGAAATCATGCAGGTACTGCTCGATGGTCGCGGCCATGAGCAGCACTTCGTCAGGTGCCCTCTCCACGTCGGGCCACGTCTGCAGTGCCGCGAGTGCCAAGCCTGCACGGCGCGGATCGCCTTCGCTGCGTGCCTGGTCGAGGTAGCGACGCGCAAGCGCCACCGACTTGCCCACGTCCGCTGGATTCGCCGACCACTCCCGACGCAGCCGTCGCTCTTCGGCACGGTTGCCATTGAGCGCCGGCAGCACCTCGACGACCTGCTCGTCGCTTGTCGGCACCACCGGTTCGGCGTGGGCTGCAATGCTCGAAAGCAAGGTGAGGACGGCGGCGCAAAGGCGAAGAAGCTTCATGTCGAACCCTTTGTTGACAGGCGGACCCGAGGTGTCCAACCAAGTGACCGTCATGCTCGACGGTCGCCGGGTGAACGGTTCCCCAGGCCCGCCCGAAGGACTGCGTCAGTCCACCACCTGCGCCTCGCCTGAGTCATCGAGCACCGGCGCAAAGCTCGCCACGTCCAAGGCTTCCTTGTTGTCCGGCTGGTCCTTGTTCAGGTCCACCAGGTACATCGTGAAACCGGCCGTGGTGGCCGTCGCCGTCGGCGGGATCGCATCGGTCGCCGCGGTGGGCGGGGGTGGCACGGGTGCATCACCACCGCCCCCGCCGCAGCCGCTGAGCAGCGCGACGGATGAGAACAGCATCGCGAGGGTTGCTTGCTTGTTCATGGCGTCTCCTTACTTCGCGCCCGGCAGCGGCGTGTACAGGTACGGGAAGCTCGACAGCAGCGGCACCACCGCCTGGTCGACCGCGTCATGCAGCTTGAGCGAGGTCGCGCCCAGGGGCACGTTGGCCGGCTTGCAGTCGGTGCCCAGGCCCAGCGAGTTCGCGTCGCCATTGAGCATGCACAAACCGCCCATCACTGCCACGAGCGAGATGTCCACCACGTCATCCTTCGGGCGCCGCCCGTTGGGGAAGCCTGCCGCATCGCCGCCGGCCAGGCCGAGACGGTTCTGCGACGCCTCTGCCGTCGCCGCGATGCTCGTGTTCAGGCGCAGCATCTCGGAGGCGACCACGTTGGCCGGCTTGTTGACGCCGGTGATGCCCGTGAGGAAGGTCGTGACGAGGTCGGTGCGCGGGATGTTCTTGGGCGCGGTGTTGGGCAACGCCAGCGCGATCTCGATGAGCGCGGGCAGCGTCGGGTTGGTCACGTAGTCGGCGAACTGCGCGTCATCCTTGGGCTTGGAGCCGTTGAACTTGTCCTTGTCGGGCAGGCCGATCACCACCTCGTTGACCAGCGGCATGCCCAGGCGCGACACCTGCGTCCAGGCGCCACCCGGAATGGCCGTCGTCTGGTAGCCGCTCTTGGGCTTCGGGTTGAGCAGGCTGCCTTGGCGCAGGCTGGCGGTGGTCCACGCGCCGATCACCGGCTCGCTGCCGGAAGTCAGGCAGCTCTTGTGCACTTCCATTGCCATCGTGGTGACGTTCGCATCGTCGATGACGTTCGGCACGGCGTTGATGAGCGCAGGGTCGGTGATGACCGACACGGGCGCGTTCACCAAGTCGAAGATGGTGCCGAGGTTGACCGCGAACGGGTCCTTGCGCTGGCCGACGAAGAGCTTGGCCGGTGTGCTGCAGCCGGGGATGTTCACCGTGTAGATGTGCTTGGCCGCGTAGCCCGGGTAGTCGGGGATCGTCTTCGTGCCGATGTTGTCCACCGGCTTGTCGAAGGTTGCGCTGCCGCCGTTGGCATTGGTGATCGACGTCTTGGTACCGCCTCGGCGATCGCCGCGCACCACGTCGACGGTGTAGCTCTCCGAGACATTCAGTGAGGGCGACTTCACGTCGGTCACCTGCCCCGCCTGGATCAGCGGGATCGCGATGTTCTTGCCGCCGATGGGCAGCGTCACCGAGTTGAGCTTGTTCTTGAAGCGGAACTGGAAGCTGATGTCTTCCTTCGCGTCGCCGTTGTTGTCGATGTGGATCTCGTACAGCGCGTTCTGGTCCATCGTGAAATAGTTGGGACCGCCGTACGGGGCCTGCAGCGGCAGGTAGTTGGCGATCAGCGTCACGAAGCCCTCGCGCCCGGGCTCGTAGCTCGAGAACATGTAGAGGTCGGTGGCATCGACCTTCGGCGTCGTGGTGATGGATGGCGCCTCGCGGTGGCTGGAGGCTTGTGCGGGCAGCACGATCAGGCCCGCAAGGGCGGCGCACAAGGCGGCCGCGAGGGGCAGCATGCGCCCCGGGAGAACTCGATGAGTCATGGTCTGTCTTCCTTCCGGCTGTAGTTCAAACACAGGTGGGGCACGCTTCGGTGCAGTGCCTGTGCTGGCTCTACGCAGGGCCCGGAAGATCGGATGCAGACTTTTTTCGTCGAGGGGGATCGGCTCGCTTGCCCGGCCGACCGGAGGCCCAGGCTCAGGTCGACTTCATGCGCTGCTCGAACTCCTGGCGCAGCTGTCGCCGGGTCATGGCCGCGGCGTGGCGCCGCTTCTGGTCGTCGGTCACGGGCGCGAGCGGCGGCACGGCCGTCGCCTTGCGATTCGCATCCATCGCCACCATGGTGAAGAAGCAGCTGTTGGCGTGGCGCAGGGTTTGCGTCTGGATGTTCTCGGCCATCACCTTGATGCCCACCTCCATCGAGGTGTTGCCGGTGTAGTTGACGCTGGCGAGGAAGGTGACGAGCTCGCCCACGTGGATGGGCTGGCGGAACATCACCTGGTCCACCGACAAGGTCACCACGTATTGACCGCAGTAGCGGCTGGCGCACGCATAGGCCACCTGGTCGAGCAGCTTGAGGATGGTGCCGCCGTGGACGTTGCCGGTGAAGTTGGCCATGTCCGGCGTCATGAGCACCGTCATGCTGAGTTCGTGGTTCGGAGGGGTCATCGGTGCTCTTGCGGGGGTGGCAGGGGCGGCGGCACGATCGGCCGCCGCGTGGGACGTATTTTTCTCAGGCCTCAGACCGCCTTGATGACGCCACAAGCGATGCGCGCGCCTGAATTGCCGGTGGGCTGCGTCTTGTAGTCGTCCGCGCCGCCGTGAACGATGAGGCCGCGGCCAACGAGGTCAGCCGTGCCAGAGCCGATGCTCACGCCACTCAGCTCGAAGCTCGCGGTCGCGTGGCCGGAGGCGTCCGACTTCAGGCCCGGGAAGTCGCCGGCGTGATGGTCTGCGTCCTGCGGACCGTGTGGCTTGCCGTTCGGGTTGAAGTGGCCGGCAGTGCTCAGGCCGTCGCCGCTGGAGCAGTCGCCCTTTTCATGCGCGTGGAAGCCGTGCTCGGCGTTGGGCTTCAAGCCGGTGATGTCGGCCGTGACCAGGACCTTGTCGCCCTTCTGCTGGAAGGTGACGGTGCCGGCTGCCGTGTTGCCCTTGGTGGGCTCCAGCGTGGCCACTGCCTTCGGACCGGCGCTGCCCATGGTGCCGCAGGCGGCAAGCAGGGTGGCGGATGCAAGAACGGCGAGGGTGATGCGTGCTTTCATTGAATCTCCTGGTGGTTCATGGGGCGCCCCGGCGTGGATGGTAGGTCGGATGGATGAGCTGGTGACGGGGATTGCGCTGTGGGATCTACGGAGTGTGGCGGCGGTCGGACGCATGCCCGGGCGCACATTGGCTTCACAAGCGTGTCACCCAGGCGCATGCCGGGTCATCAATGGCGTCACATGGCGCGGCAACGGATCCCGGGGTTCGCCGGGATGACGGGCTTTGACACTCAGGCGAGCGGCCGGACGTCGACCTGCAGCGCCCCACCCACCCACGCCGCGAATTCATCGCGCAGCTGCTGGCTCTGCGCCACCGCCGATGTCCACGCCTTCACGCGCGAAGCCACGTCGTCGCCGTAGTGCTTGAAGTCGTTCCGATCAGGCAGCTTGCCATTGGGCAGCGTCTTGATCCACTCCGGGTCGGGTGACACCACCACCACGTTGTCCAGCCGCTCGGTCGCGCGGTGGCGATGCCTGAAGGCCTTGTCCAGCCAGCCGGGGATGACCGTCTTCTGGAAGTGCGGGTACAGCACCAGCCCGTCCGCCATGGAGGCGTAGTTCAGGTGCAGGTGATAGTCGGTGATGCCGCCATCCCAGTAGGCGCCACGCGGCGCGCCGGGAATGTCGTGCACCGCCTGCAGCCAGAACGGGATCGAGCAGCTCGCGAGGATGCTGGGCTGCAGGTTGGCCGCGTCCAGCGCCACTGTGTGTGTCCGATAGTCGTGCAGGTGCAGCGGCATCTGGTCACGGATGTCGGAGAAGATGACGCGCTCCAGCCACCCGCCCATCGCCTTGCGGCTGATCGCATTGGTGGCGAACGCGCCCAGGTAACCCAGCGGCGTGGTGATGCGCCCTTCGCGCCGCATGATGTGCCGGCCGCGGCTCGTGAACACATGCAGGCGATAGCGCGGATGGTTCAGCACCTTGGCTGATTGATCCGAGAAGCGTTCATCCAGCTTCGCGCCGAACACCTCGCTCACGTGCTGCGCCTTCGGCTGCTTGCCCGGCTCGTGCTCGTATTCCTGGTGGATGTAGTCGTGCGCCATCTGCGCGAAGGCGCTGGCAGGGTCATCGAGGCAGGCGGTGGCCATGCGCCACGCGCCGATGGAGGCGCCCAGCAGATGCACCGTGTGCGACGTGCCGGCCAGCCACTCGCCGAAGATGAACTGGTCCAACGGCCCGAGCACCAGGCCCTTCGGCCCGCCGGCCGCCGCGGGAACGACGCGCACGTCCTGCGGCGACAAACCCCGCTCGCGCAGCCGCGCCAGCGCCCGCGGCCCGGCATGGACGGCGAGCGCCTTCATCGCGCCATCAACCCTTGCCCTGCAGCTTGGCGAAGGCGGCTGCCATGGCCGACTGGCCTTGCGACGCGCCGCCACCGCCACCACCCGCCGGCTGACGCGCGCCCTGCGCCGGCATGCGTTCGTTGCGCCCGGCATGGCGGAACTGGTTCGCCCCACCCTCGCCCTTGGGCACCGGCTTGGCATCGAGCTTCATCGTGAGCGAAATGCGCTTGCGGGCGAGGTCGACTTCCAGCACCTTCACCTTGACGATGTCGCCGGTCTTCACCACCTCACGTGCATCGGTGACGAACTTGTTGCTCAGCTGGCTCACATGCACGAGCCCGTCCTGGTGGACGCCCAGGTCCACGAAGGCGCCGAACTGCGCGACGTTGCTCACCGTGCCTTCGAGCGTCATGCCCGGCTGCAGATCCTTGATGTCTTCCACGCCGTCGTTGAAGCGCGCGACCTTGAAGTCCGGGCGCGGGTCGCGGCCGGGCTTCTCGAGTTCGGTGAAGATGTCCTTCACCGTGATTGCACCGAACTTCTCGTCGGCGAACGCCTCGGGCTTGAGCGTGCGGATGACGTCGCTGCGGCCCATCACCTCGGCCGCCGGCTTCTTCACCGTGCTCAGGATCTTCTCGACCACCGGATAGGTTTCAGGGTGCACGCCCGACTGGTCCAGCGGGTTGTCACCGCCGCGGATGCGCAGGAAGCCCGCGCTCTGCTCGAAGGTCTTCGCGCCCAGGCCGCTCACGTCCAGCAGCTGCTGGCGATTGCGAAAGGCACCGTTCGCATCGCGCCAGCGCACGATGCTTGCCGCCACCGCGCTGCTCAGGCCCGACACGCGCGACAGCAGCGGCGCTGATGCGGTGTTCAGGTCCACGCCCACGGAGTTCACGCAATCCTCGACCACAGCGTCCAGGCTCTTGGCGAGCTCGCTCTGGTTCACATCGTGCTGGTACTGGCCGACACCGATGCTCTTGGGCTCGATCTTCACGAGCTCGGCCAGCGGATCTTGCAGGCGCCGCGCAATCGACACCGCGCCGCGCAGGCTCACATCGAGATCCGGCAGTTCCTTGCTCGCGAATTCGGACGCGGAATACACCGATGCACCCGCCTCGCTCACCACCACCTTCTCGATGTGCGTGCCCGGCGCGAGTTGCTGGATGCGCTTGATGAGATCGGCGGCGAGCTTGTCGGTCTCGCGGCTCGCGGTGCCGTTGCCGATGGCGATCAGGTTCACGCCATGGGTCGCGCACAGGCGGCCCAGCGTGTGGATGGAACCTTCCCAATCACGGCGCGGCTCGTGCGGGTAGACGGTGGATGTGTCCAGGACCTTGCCGGTGTCGCTCACCACAGCCACCTTCACGCCGGTGCGGATGCCCGGGTCCAGGCCCATCACCACGCGCTTGCCGGCCGGCGCGGCGAGCAGCAGGTCGCGCAGGTTTTCGGCGAAGACCTTGATGGCCACGCGCTCGGCCTCTTCGCGAAGCCGCGAGAAGAGATCCCGCTCGAGGCTCAGCGAGAGCTTGACCTTCCAGGTCCAGGAAACCGTCTTGCGGATGAGGTCGTCGGCGGGGCGCTTGGCATGGCTCCAACCCAGGTGAATCGCGATGCGGCCTTCGGCCATGCTCGGCTGCCCGGGCTGGAGCTCTTCGTCGAGCACGAGCTTGGCGTCCAGCACCTCTTGCGTGCGGCCGCGAAAGACGGCGAGCGCGCGGTGCGACGGCACGGTGCGGATGGGTTCGTCGTAGTCGAAGTAATCGCGAAACTTCGCGATCTCGGCGTTGTTCTCGTCCTTGCCGTCCATGAGCTTGGAGCGGAAGAGACCTTCCTCCCACAACCACTCGCGCAGCTTGCGCACGAGCACGGCGTCTTCGGCCCAGCGCTCGGAGAGGATGTCGCGCACGCCGTCAAGCACGGCGAAGGCATCGGCAAAACCACCCTCGGCGTTGATGAACGCAGCCGCTTCGGTGGTCGGGTCAAGCGACGGGTCAGCGAAGAGCTTGTCGGCCAGCGGCTCGATGCCGGCTTCGCGGGCGATCATGCCCTTGGTGCGGCGGCGCGGCTTGTAGGGCAGGTAGAGGTCTTCCAGCTCCTGCTTGGTGGGCGCTGCCTCAACGGCAGCGCGCAGCTCGGGCGTCAGCTTGCCCTGCTCGTCGATGCTCTTGAGCACCGCGGCGCGGCGCTCCTCGAGCTCGCGCAGGTAGCCCAGCCGCGCCTCGAGGTCACGCAGCTGCGTGTCGTCGAGTCCGTCGGTGGCCTCCTTGCGGTATCGCGCGATGAAGGGCACCGTGGCGCCTCCATCCAGCAGTTCGACAGCGGCATTCACTTGGGCCGGCCGAACCTTCAGTTCGGCGGCGAGTTGCAACAGGATCTTGTCCAAGGGGAATCAGGTCAGACTGCAATGAAGCCGCGCAGTTTGCCATAGGGGCAGCGGGGAATTTGTCACGGGCGGTGTGGGCGCGGGCGGGTTCGTGGTTTTCGATTCCCGGGCTGCGCCCGGTCAGCCGGGGAACACCGCGGCGCTTCGCCCTGCCACCACGCCGCTTGCGAAAGACGCGGTGAGCAGATACCCGCCAGTGGGCGCCTCCCAGTCGAGCATCTCGCCGGCGCAGTAGACGTGCGGGATGGCGCGCAACATCAAGCCGTCGGTCAGCGCATCGACGCTCACGCCGCCGGCGGTGCTGATGGCTTCATCGACGGGCCGCGGCCTCACGACACGAAGCGGGAGCGACTTGATCGCCAGGGCAAGCTTCGCTGCATCGTGAATGTCGTCCTTGGTCAGCAGCTCATGCAGCAGGGCCGCCTTCACGCCATCGAGGCCGAGCCGGCTCTTGAGGTGCGTGGACAACGAGCGCGAGCCGCGCGGCCGGGCGACTTCGGCGGCCACGAAATCGGCACTTCGTTGAGGCAGCAGGTCGATGTGCACCACGGCATCGCCATCGTTCGCAATGCGATCGCGGATCGGGCCCGATGCTGCGTAGACGAGGCTGCCTTCGACGCCGCCTTCGGTGATGACGAACTCGCCCTGCTGCGAGAAGCGGTGGCCGTCGAGCGCGTCGAAGGCCAGGGCGACATTCTTCATCGGAGCACCGGCGAACTTCATCTTGAAGAAGTCGCTCCAGCCGGCAACGTCGAAGCCGCAGTTGGAAGGCATCAAGGACCGAATCGCCACACCGCGCGATTCGAGCAGCGGCACCCAGGCGCCGTCGGAGCCAAGGCGCGACCAGCTGGCGCCGCCGAGCGCGAGCACGACGGCGTCGTGTTCGCTCGCGACGAGCTCGCCCGAAGGCGATGAGAAGCGCAAGCCGATGCCATCGCCGGCCCAGCCCACCCAGCGATGCCGCATGTGGAAGCGCACACCGGCCGCGCGCAAGCGGGCCAGCCAGGCGCGCAGCAAGGGCGCGGCCTTCATGTCGGTCGGAAACACACGGCCGGAGGTGCCGACGAAGGTCTCGATGCCCAGGTCGCGTGCCCACTCGCGCAACTGCGGTGCGCCGAAGCCCGTGAGCATCGGCTCGATGAATGCACGCCGGTCGCAGTAGCGCGCGACGAAGGCGTCATGCGGTTCGGAATGCGTGAGGTTGAGGCCGCCCTTGCCCGCGAGCAGGAACTTGCGGCCGACGGAAGGCATCGCGTCGTACACGTCCACCTGCACGCCGGCTTGAGAGAGCACCTGCGCCGCCATCAACCCGGCCGGACCACCGCCGACCACGGCCACGCGCCGCGCGCGCTCAGCGGTAGCCATGGCCTGCCACGCCAAAGGTGAACGCCAGGGACAGGTCCAGCGCCGGAGCATCCACCCCCCCCTGTCGCAGCGACTTGATCTTGCCGGCGCCCAGCCGCACGGACAGCGAAGGCGACACCTTCACACCAAGGTAGGCATTGGGCTGCATGATCGCGCCGCCTTTGGTCTCGACACCGCCGCCGCCCGCCGCGCCGATCAGCATCTCCGCGCCGGCATGCACCGGCCCCCACAGTGGCGCCTGCACGCCCAGGCCGAAGAGGCCGGCGGTGTAGCCGCCCGCGCCGCCGCCGTAGCCGCTGTGCGCCTGTCCGGTGAGGTAGATGTGCTCGCTCACGAAGCGGTTGGCCTTGAGCGTGACGTTCTGGATCTCGCGCTCGCCACCCGCCTTGCGCCGCGCGCTGTACCGCTCCACGCCACCAATCCATTCGGTGCGCGTGTTGCGAAGCGGCGCAGTCACGTCGGTCGGGTCATCGAGGATCCAGTTGAGCGACACGGCGCCATGCACGGCCTTGAAGCTGCCCTGCGGTGCACGCGTGAGCCCGCCTTCGACCGACAGGCCCAGCTCGCGCGTGAGCCGCACCGTGCCGTACACGCCGCCCTTGAGCAGCAGTCCGCCGCCCACGCCCACGTCCCCGCCGCCGCCCATGCCGAGCGCACCCCGCACGCCAACGACCAGCGAGTTCGACCACAGCGCGGTTTCGGTGCCGAACGTGCCCAGGTATTCCGCATAGCCGGCCACGCCGCCACTCGCCGCCCCTGCTGCTTCCAGGCCCCAGTACGCGTGGTCGCTTACCGCACGCTCCATGCGCACACCGACGAAGCCGATCTTTCCTTCATATGGCAGGCCGCTGTTGCGGTGCGCGCTGGCCCGCGGCGAGTAGGCGCCGAACACCGCCTGCACCCGGTCGAAGCCCATGCCCGATCGGCCGCTGATCTCCGAGCGTTGCGGGAGGCGGTCGCCGGGCACGTAGCGGAAGTCGCTCTTCGCACTCCACACCAGGCCGAGCTGCCGGCTGTTGATGTCGCCGTTGGCAAAGCGCACCTGCGATGCCGACAGGCCCGCAAGGAAGGGCCCGAAATCCCACAGCAGATCGAAGTGCGGCCGCAGCATGAGGCCGCCACCCACCGGCGCTGAGCCACCACCACCGCCGCCAGCATAGAAGCCCGCGTCGACAGTCAGCGGGCCGGCCAGGCGGTGCTGCCAAGCGGCTTCAACGCCCACGGTGAACAGCCCACCGCGCCGGCCGCTGATCGCACCATAGGCCGCCGGCCCGGCCGAGAAGCCACGGCCGATGTCGATCAGGTAGCTCGTGCCCACCAGACCCATGCGCTCGTCGCCCGGCAGCTTCACGCGCTCGATGCCCAGCTTGATCTGCGCGGGCGCCGTGACCAGCGGATCGGTGGACGACTGTGCCCATGCCAGCCCCGTGGTCGCCATGCCGAGGCCAGCGAGCCAGGGGCGAAGATGGCGTGAAATGCGAAAGGGCATGGGAGGCGTCATGCGAGGCAGGATGTGAAGGCAAGGGCCGGTTTGGGGGCGGATGGTAGCGGCTGACCGGCGGCGGCTGTAAGAAGTGGCCCGTATCGAACGACCTCCCGACACCATTCAACCCAGGATCACCCATGACCTCACGATGGCTAGCCGCCGCGATGGCGGCCACGAGCTTGCATGCGCAGGCGGCGGAACTGTGCAGCGCGAAAAGCCCGGCCGCGAGCGTGCCGCTGATCGAGCTCTACACCTCCGAAGGCTGCAACAGCTGCCCGCCGGCCGACCGCTGGCTCAGCTCGCTCAAGGGCCGGCCCGACGTGGTGGCGTTGGCCTACCACGTCGACTACTGGGACCGGCTGGGCTGGAAGGATCGCTTCGCAAGCCCCGCCTTCACGCAGCGGCAGTCGGAACAGCTTCGCGTCAACGGATCGCGCTTCGCGTACACGCCGCAGGTCGTCATCGACGGACAGGACACGCACGACTGGAGTCGCACGCGGCCGGCGGCGGACCGCGGCATGTCGCCGGTGGTGATCGAGCTCATGCGAGATGGCGCGAACAAGGTGTCCGCCCACGTGAGCGTGGTTGGCCAGACCCCCGCGCGGCTTGCGGCTTACTGGGCGGTCACCGAATCCGGCCACCGCACGGTGGTCAAGGCCGGCGAGAACGACGGCGCCACTTTGCAGCACGATTTCGTGGTGCGCGAATTCGAGGCAGTGCCGGCGTGGACGCCGTCACACGACCACGTGCAGGGATTCACTCACTCGATCGGCCTGGCCTCCGATGCGGCCCATGCCCGCCGCGTGAACCTCGTCGTCGTCGACGCGGCGAACGGCAAGCCGGTGCAGGCGTTGGCGGTGGACTGCTCATGAGAGAGGTGACGCTCTGCCCCCTCCCCCGCCGGGGGAGGGAGGACCACCACCGTCAGTTCCAGCGCCCGGCCACCCCACCCACGCTCAAGCGCCCCGCCCCCATCAGCGCGATCGCGACCGCGGTGAACAGGTACATGCCCTGCAGTTCCAGCTGCCAGCCGCCCTGCTGGTTCAGAGAGAACAGCTGCGATGCATGCACCAGCGCGAGTGCAAAGAGCATGTTGACCGCCACGATGAGCGCGGCGACGCGGGTGAAGAGTCCGATGATCAGCAGCACCGGCGCCACCACCTCGCCGATGTAGACGAGGTAGGCGATGGGTGCAGGCAGGCCAGCCTTGCCCACCACATCGAGGATGAAGCCCGGGCCGCCCTTGATCTTGGCGATGCCGTGCAGGAGGATGAGCACGCCCAGCGTGACCCGAAGAATGAGCTTCGCGATATCGCTGGAACCCGCTTCCGAGGCTGAGGCCATGGAGACTCCCCGTGGTTGATGTGGGCGCGATTGTGTTCGGTAGAGTCGAGACTTTCAACCTCCGGTTTCGCCGTCATGAACGCCATGCGCAGACTCTTCGTCTCGGCACTCGCCGCGCCACTCGTCGCCACGCTCATGGCAGGCACATCGGTTGCCGGCACCGCATCCCCAACCCTGCCCTATGACGAAGCAGCCGATGCACGTGTCGACCTCAACCGCGCACTGCAGGACGCCCGGACACGGAACAAGCAGGTGCTGGTGGTCTTCGGCGCCAACTGGTGCCCGGACTGCCGCGAGCTCGCGCAGAAGATGAAGGGCGGCCCGCTCGCCTCGCACGTCGCCAAGCGCTACGTCGTGACCAAGGTGGACGTCGCCCGCTTCGACAAGAACACCGACCTTGCCCAGCAGATGGGCAACCCGATTCGCAAGGGTATTCCCGCCGTGGCCGTGCTGCGCGCGGACGGTACCCTCGTGAAAGCCACCGCCGGCGGGGAACTCGCCGACGCGCGCCGCATGGGCGACGAGCAGGTGCTCAAGGTGCTGGAGGGTCTCGCTCGGTAGACCCCCGTTCAAGGAGGTCTCGACATGGTCGACTACATCGTCATCGGCGGCGGGTCCGCCGGCAGCGTGCTTGCCGCGCGCCTGAGTGAAGACCCGGCAGTCTCGGTCTGCCTGCTGGAAGCAGGCGAGCCCGACAAGAGCGTGCTCATCCACTGCCCTGCGGGCCTCGCACTGCTGGCCAAGAACGGCCAGGCCAACTGGAAGTTCGCGACCGTGCCGCAACCCGGCCTCAACGGCCGCCGCGGCTACATGCCGCGCGGCAAGGTGCTGGGTGGCTCGAGCTCGGTGAACGCGATGATCTACATGCGCGGCCAGCGCGAGGACTACGACCACTGGGCCGAACTCGGCAACAAGGGCTGGAGCTACGACGACCTGCTGCCCTACTTCAAGCGCTCCGAGCACAACGAGCGCGGCGCCGATGCCCTCCACGGCACCGGCGGGCCGCTCAATGTGATGGACCTGCGCAGCCCCAACCGCTTCGGCCCGATCTTCGTCGAAGCCGGCCGGCAGGCGGGCTTCCCCGTCAACACCGACTTCAACGGCCCGACGCAGGAAGGCGTGGGCATGTACCAGGTCACGCACAAGAACGGCGAGCGCTTCAGCGCGGCCAAGGCCTACCTCACGCCGAACCTGTCGCGGCCCAACCTGCATGTGATCACCGGCGCGCACACCACGCGCATCGTGCTTCAGGGCAAGCGGGCGGTGGGCGTCGAATACATGCAGGGCGGCAAGCTCCAGCGCATCGATGCGGACAAGGAAGTGCTGCTGTGCGCGGGCGCCATCCAGTCGCCGCAGATCCTCATGCTCTCGGGCATCGGCCCCAAGGCGCACCTGCAGTCTGTGGGCATCCCGACGCTGCACGACCTGCCCGGCGTGGGCCAGAACTTCCATGACCATGTGGACGTGGTGCAGGTGGTGAACGCACCCGGCGTGACCGACCTCTTCGGCCTGAGCGCCCGGGGCATCGTCAACGCGCTGCGCGGCATTTCCGAATGGCGGCGCCAGCGCAGCGGCATGCTCACCACCAACTTCGCCGAGGCCGGCGGCTTCATCAAGAGCCAGCCCGAAGAGGCCACGCCCGACCTGCAGTTCCACTTCGTCATCGGCAAGCTGGTGGACCACGGCCGCAAGACGGTGTTCGGCCATGGCTACTCCTGCCACGTGTGCCTGCTGCGGCCCAACGCGCGCGGCAGCATCAAGCTCGCCAGCAAGGACCCGATGGACGCGCCCTTGATCGACCCGAACTTCCTCGGTGATCGCGACGATGCGGACCGGCTGGTGCGCGGCTTCAAGCTGATGCGCCAAGTGCTGTCCCAACCGGCGCTCGCCGCCTTCGGTGGCAAGGAATCGGCGGCGTCGGCCAAGGCCAAGACCGACATGGAGATCGAGCACTTCATCCGCGACCACGCCGACACCATCTACCACCCCGTCGGCTCATGCCGCATGGGCTCGGGACTGATGGACGTGGTCGATGCGCGGCTCAAGGTTCACGGCCTGCACGGCCTGCGCGTGGTGGATGCGTCCATCATGCCGCGCGTCATCTCGGGCAACACCAACGCACCGGTCATGGCGATCGGCGAGAAGGCGGCGGACATGATCCGCGCCGATGCGCGCGCTTCGGCGCCAGTGGCGGAGGTTGCTCAGCCGGCGGTGGCCATCGCGGGCTGATCGCGCTGCTCAGACGCGTGGCCCTCGGAGGTGGCGCCGTCGCCGAAGAGGTGGCTGTACAGCAGCACCGGGTCGTTGATCGTTCGCACGGTGGCGTAGGCCTCAGCGGCTTGCGGGTAGCGGCGGCGCAGGTGGTTGAGCCACTGCTTGAGTCGGCCGGCACGCGCACGAGGCTCGATCTTCATGCGGACGAGTTCCCAGAAGGCGCGCAGCAAAGGCTGCATCTGCTCCCAGCTCAGGCCCTCGTGCCGCGGATGACGGATGGCCAGCGCGAGGCCCGGGTCGCTCACCATGCCGCGGCCGATCATCACCGCGTCGCAGCCTGTCACCTCCATGCATCGAAGCGCATCGTGCCCGGTCCAGATCTCGCCGTTGGCGACCACGCGCACGGCCACGGCCGCACGAATGTCTGCGATGCGATCCCAGTAGGCCGGCGGCTTGTAGCCATGCGCCTTGGTGCGGGCATGCACGACGATCTCATCCGCCCCGTTGTCGGCCATGGCCTGCGCGCATTCGATGGCCCGGGTGTCGCAGTTCACGCCCAGCCGCATCTTGGCCGACACCGGCACCTGCGGCGGCACCGCGCGCCGCACAGCGCCCACGATGCGTGCAATGGTCTCGGGCTCGTCCAGCAGCGCCGCACCGCCGCCGTGGCGGTTGACGACCTTGGCCGGGCAGCCGAAGTTCAGGTCGATGCCATGCGGCCCCAGCGCCGCAAGCCGCGCGGCGTTCTCGGCCAGGCACACGGCGTCCGAGCCCATCAGTTGCGCCCGCACCGGCACGCCGGCCGGCGTGCGCCCACCGTTGAGCAACTCGGGAATGGTGCGGATGAACGCGCGATCAGGCAGCAAGGTGCCCGACACGCGGATGAATTCCGACACGCAGCGGTCCACGCCCCCCACGCGCGTGAGGATGTCGCGCAGCGTGAAGTCGAGCAAGCCCTCCATCGGGGCGAGCAGGATCATCGGCGGGTCTTGGCTCATCCCGCGCATTGTCCCCGACACTTGCCGTTCACCCGCGGTCGAAGCGCTCCTTCGGTTTCGGCGCGCGAGCGAAGACCGGGTCCACCATCGGGATGAGCTGCTGGATCTGCGCGATGCGCGAGGCGCCGGCCGGGTGGCTGGACAACCACTGCGGCGGCGCGCCGTTGTTGGCCGATTCCATCTTGTTCCACAGCGACAGGCCGGCGCGCGGGTCGTAGCCGGCGCGCGCCGCCAAGTCGAGCCCACCGCGGTCGGCTTCGGATTCATCGTCGCGGCTGAAGCGCAGGCCCAGCAGCTGGCCGCCCAGGCTCGCGAGATAGCGCCCGCCGTTGCCGAGGCCGAACAGCGCGGCGCCGAGCTCGATCAGCCCGTTGGTGGCCGTCGTCTTGCCCAGCTGCTCCCGCGAATGCTCGCGCAGGGCGTGGGTCATCTCATGCCCCATCACCATCGCGACCTCATCGTCATTGAGCTGCAGCTGCGTGAGCAGGCCGCTGAAGAAGGCGATCTTGCCGCCCGGCATGCAGAAGGCGTTGATCTGCTTGCTGCCGATCAGGTTGACTTCCCAGTTCCACTGCGCGGCGCGCGGCGTGCCGTGCAGGTTGCCCGCGGTGGCGTGTGGGATCAGCCGGTTGGCGATGTAGCGCAGCCGATGCACCTGCGGATGGTCGGCCGAGGCGAGCGCGCCCTGACTACGGGCTTCCTGCAAGAGTTGCTGGTATTGCTGCGCCGCGGCGGTCTCGATTTCGTCGGCGGACACGAGTTGCCCGATCGCCGAGCGATCGTTGAGCTCGATGCCGTCAGCCCAGGCCGGCAATGCCGGAAAGGCCAGCATCGCACCGGTACCAGCCATCGCCGCGCCAAACAGGCGGCGTGAATGCAGCGCGCACCGGCAGCCTTGCCGCCAGCCGCCGATGCAATGTGAAAGTGCCGCGGACGGCTCGAATCGCTCGTTCATCGTGACTCCCCTGTCAAGAAGCGATGAACCAGATGAGCAAGCGGGATACCCGTTGCCTGGGCTCCCCTGTTCGCGGTCGATTCAGTACGCCGCGACCGCGGCCGGCGAGGGGTCGGGCTCCGGCGCGAGGTGGCGCAGGTCCGCATCCTCGTGGAAGGTTGCACTGCCGCTCACCGCCGCGGCGCGCGATTCGCTGCCAGTGCCCGTGCCGCTGGACAGCGCTGCGCTGGTCGATCCCGCGCCCGTGGGCGACACGTGGTCGAGCGTGCCGGTGTGGGCATGCGGCGCCGACAGGTACAGCGCGGCGAGCAGCACGATCGCCATGGCTGCGCTGGCGAGCAGGCCCATGGCGAAGCGGCGCGAACGGCCGCGTTGGTGCTGGCGGTGGTGGTGCTTGACCTTGATGACGTTCATGGCGTTCTCCCGGTGGTCGGGCCCACGGGAGAGAGATCCGCGGAGCCCACCTGGACATACGTGCCCCGCCCGGCCGATCGGACATGTCGCCTGTGCGCTTGCAGCGCTGTGGGAAATCCTCTAGGCTTGTTTTATTAATTCGGAATTATGTTCCGTTCTACGGATCACACCGGCGCCGACGACCATGACAAGCCAGATCATTCATCGACGCGACCTCGACTTCCTGCTGCATGAAGTGCTGCAGGTCGAGTCGCTGACGAACAGCGTGCGCTTCGCCGAGCATTCGCGCGAGACCTTCGACGCGAGCATCGACGCGGCCCTGCGGCTTGCGAGCGACAAGTACGCACCTCACAACCGCGACGGCGACCTGCATGAGCCGCGGCTGGTCGACGGCAAGGTGCAGCTCATCGAACCCGTGGCCGAGGCGCTCGCGGCATTCGCCGATGCAGGCTTCCTGGCCGCAACCTTCCCCTTCGAGCAAGGCGGGATGCAGTTGCCGCGCGTGTTGGCCAATGCCTGCTGGGCGCTGTTCAAGGCCGCCAACATCGCAACCGACACCTATGCCAGCCTGTCCGTCGGCGTGGCGAACATGATCAATGCTTTCGGCACTCCGGCACAACGCGATGCGTGGCTGAAGCCGCTGTTGAGCGGCCGTGTCTTCGGCACCATGGTGCTCACCGAGCCGCAGGCCGGCTCGTCGCTCGCGGACATCACGAGCAGTGCGACGCCCCTCGAGTCAGGTGATGGCCGCCATGCGATCAGGGGCAGCAAGATCTTCATCACCGCCGGCGACCACGAGCTTGGCGAGAACATCGTGCACCTCGTGCTTGCGCGGCTGCCCGATGCGCCGGCGGGTGTGAAAGGCATCTCCCTGTTCATCGTGCCCAAGCTGCGGCGGGGCCCGGACGGCCTGGAACCCAATGACGTCATGCTCGCCGGCCTCATCCACAAGATGGGCAACCGGGGAACCACCTCGGCGATGCTGAATTTCGGGGAGCGCGGCGACTGCATCGGCGAACTGCTCGGCAAGCCCCACGAGGGCCTGGCCTGCATGTTCCAGATGATGAACGAAGCGCGCATCAATGTGGGCCTGAGCGCATCGATGCTTGCCTACACCGGTTACCGGCATGCACTGGCCTACGCGCGAGAGCGCGTGCAGGGCCGCGCCGCACACGATGCGCGCTCGCCGCGCGTGCCGATTGCCAGGCATGCCGACGTGCGGCGCATGCTGCTCGCGCAGAAGTGCATTGCAGAGGGCGGGTTGCTGCTGTGCCTGTACAGCTCGATGCTGTCGGACCTGGCAGATGTCGCAGCGAGCCCAGCCGAGCGTGACGATGCGCATCACCTCCTGGACCTGCTCACGCCGGTCATCAAGGCCTGGTGCTCGTTCCACGGCACGGCCGCGAATTCGCTCGCGGTGCAGGTGCACGGCGGCTACGGCTACACCCGAGACCATCTGGTGGAGCAGTTCCTGCGTGACAACCGGCTCAACTCCATCCACGAGGGCACGGACGGCATCCAGGCCATCGACCTGCTCGGCCGCAAGGTGGCGGCGGCCGGTGGCGCGGGCATGCGGACGCTTGGCCGCGAAATGGCGGCGACGATCGCGCAGGCGAAGCAGGCACCTCGGACGCAGACGGCGGACCTGCACGCTCGCAGCTGGCCGGACCAACTCGCCCACGCCTGGTCGCAGCTCGACCTGACGACGCAGGTCCTGATCGAGCTGCTGCCACGCGACCCCCAGCGGGCGCTTGCCCATGCGAGCCTCTACCTGAACACTTTCGGCCACACCGTCATCGCGTGGATGTGGCTCAAGCAGGCCCTGGCCGCCAGCGTCGATGCCCAAGGCGAGGACGCCGACTTCTACCGCGGCAAGCTCGCCGCGGCGCATCACTTCTTCCATGCCGAGCTGCCCACGGCACTCGCATCGCATGCGGTGCTTCGCAGCCTCGACCCGGCGCTCGTCGAACTCGACGATGCCTGGCTGTGACATCAGCCGCCACCAACACCCCACTGAAATACCCACGAAAGACGCACCGGAGCCGACGATGAATTTCGAGTACTCGCAAAAGACCCTGGCCCTGATCGCACGCGTGTCTGCGTTCATGGACGAACACGTCTACCCCAACGAGCGCCGCCATGCGCGCGAAGTGGCCGAGGGCGATCGCTGGGCGCCGCTGCCGCTGATGGAGGAGCTGAAGGAGAAGGCTCGCGCGCAAGGCCTGTGGAACCTCTTCCTGCCCGAGTCGAAGGCAGGGGCCGGCCTCACCAACCTCGAATACGCGCCGCTGTGCGAGGTGATGGGGCGGGTGTTGTGGGCAGCCGAGGCGTTCAATTGCTCGGCGCCGGACACGGGCAACATGGAAGTGCTGGAGCGCTACGGCACGCCCGAGCACAAGGCGCGCTGGCTGCAGCCGCTGCTCGACGGGAAGATCCGCTCCTGCTTCGCGATGACGGAGCCTGGCGTGGCGTCCAGTGATGCGACCAACATCGAATGCGCCATCGTGCGCGAGGGTGATGAGTACGTCATCAACGGCCGCAAGTGGTGGTCGTCGGGCGCGAAGGATTCGCGCTGCGCCCTGTTCATCGTGATGGGCAAGACGGACCCGTCGAACACCGACAGGCATCGCCAGCAGTCGATGATCCTTGTGCCGCGCGACACGCCCGGGGTGCGCATCGTGCGCGCGCTGGACGTCTTCGGCTACGACGACGCGCCGCACGGCCACGCCGAGATCGTGTTCGAGGACGTGCGCGTTCCCGCGAGCAACCTGCTGCTGGGCGAAGGCCGCGGCTTCGAGATCGCGCAGGGCCGGCTCGGGCCGGGGCGCATCCACCACTGCATGCGCACCATCGGCATGGCCGAGCGGGCGCTGGAACTGATGTGCCGACGTTCGCTGTCGCGCGTGGCCTTCGGCAAGAAGCTGGCCGAGCAGTCGGTGACGCTGGAGCGCATCGCCGAATCGCGCATCCTCATCGACCAGGCGCGGCTGCTCGTGTTGAAAGCCGCGCACATGATGGACACCGTGGGCAACAAGCTTGCGGCCAAGGAGATCGCGATGATCAAGGTGGCCGCGCCGGCGATGGCGCTGAAGGTGATCGACTGGGCGATGCAGGTGCATGGCGCTGCGGGCATGTCCGGCGACTTCCCGATCGCCTACAACTATGCGCAGGTGCGCACCTTGCGATTTGCGGACGGGCCGGACGAGGTGCATCGCAACCAGATCGCGAAGCTGGAGCTGGCTCGGTATCGGTAAACCCCTGCCCACATCGGATCGGTTGACGCGACAGTCGCTTTCAACCACAGAGGACACAGAGCAGTCTTCTTCTCCGTGTCCTCTGTGCGCTCCGTGGTTGAAAGGAATTCTCAAGGCTCAGGGTTCCCACCAGTCACCACTGACACCTTCGTGACTTGCCGGCCGTGACCCGGAACCTAGCATTCCTCGAAACCGCACCCAAGGAGATGACGCATGCAAGACCATCCGTGGATCAAGTCCTACCCCGAAGGGCTGCGCTGGGACGTGGAGCTGCCCGTGCGGCCGGTGCAAGACATCATCGATGCCTCCGCCGCGCAGTGGCCCACGCTGAACGCGATCGACTTCATGGGCCGCAAGACGAGCTATGCCGAGCTCAAGCAGCTGACCGACCGCGCGGCCGAGGGATTCCAGAAGCTGGGTGTGAAACCCGGCGTGCACGTGGGCCTGTACCTGCCCAACACGCCGCACTACATCATTGCCTTCTTCGGCGTCCTGAAGGCGGGCGGCGTGGTGGTGAACTACTCGCCGCTCGATGCCGAGAAGGTGCTGGAGCACAAGGTCGAGGACAGCGAGACCGACATCATGGTCACGCTGGACCTGCTGGCGATGGCGCCGCAGATGCTGCTGCTGCTCGACAGGACGCGCCTGAAGAAGCTTGTCATCGGCAACGTCGCCGAGATGAGCGCGGCACCCGGCCCGGTCAACGACAAGATGAAGGCCGCGGGGCAACTCGCGGACATCCCGTCGAGCGAGCGCATCGTGCCCTTCGCGACGCTCATCGCCAACGACGGCCGGTACGAACCCCACGACATCGGCGACCCGAACCAGGCGCTCGCAGCGCTGCAGTACACCGGAGGCACTACCGGCCAACCCAAGGGCGCGATGCTCACCCACGGCAACCTCACCACCGCCTGCGCCCAAGTCTGGGTGCTGACGCAAGGCGAGCCCAAGGTGCTGGAGGTGGCCAAGGAAAAGCTGCTGGTCGTGCTGCCGCTCTTTCACATCTACGCGCTCACGGCCGACATGCTTTTCGGCCTGCAGATCGGCGCGGAGCTGGTGCTGCACATCCGCTTCGAGCTCGACGCCGCCATGCGCGACCTGGCCGAGAAGCGCATCACCTGCTTCCCCGGCGTGCCCACGATGTTCACCGCCATCCTCTCGCACCCCGACATCGCGAAGTTCGACCTGAGCGCGCTGCGCCACTGCAACTCAGGCGGCGCGCCCTTGCCGCTGGAGGTGCAGCAGCGCTTCCAGCAAGTCACCGGCTGCCCGCTCAACGAAGGCTGGGGCATGACCGAGACGTCACCCACCGGCACCTTCACGCCGACATTCGGCAAACGCAAGGCCGGCTCTTGCGGGCTGCCCGTGCCGCAGTCGCTCATCAAGATGGTCGACGTGAACGACCCATCACGCGAGGTGCCGTTGGGCGAACGTGGAGAGATGTGCATCAAGGGGCCCAACGTGATGAAGGGCTACTGGAAGAATCCGGATGCGACGCGTGCGTCGATGACCGAAGACGGCTACTTCCGCACGGGTGATGTGGCGATCATGGACGAGGACGGCTTCGTCTTCATCGTGGACCGCACGAAGGACATGATCCTGTGCGGTGGGTACAACGTGTACCCGCGCAACATCGAGGAGGCGATCTACCAGCATCCTTCGGTGGCGGAGGTGAGCGTGATCGGCATTCCGGATGCTTACCGCGGGCAGAGCCCGAAGGCCTTCATCAAGCTCAAGGAAGGTGCCGCGCCGCTCACGCTGGAGGCCTTGAAGACCTTCCTCGCCGACCGGCTCGGCAAGCACGAGATGGTGCAGGCGATGGAGATCCGCGCGGAGCTGCCCAAGACGCCGGTGGGCAAGCTGTCGAAGAAGGAGCTGTACGCGGAGGAGGCGGCGAAGCGGCAGTAGTCGCTCTCTACGCGAGACACCGACGAGTCCCCTCTCCCTCTGGGAGAGGGAGCAAGTCCATCCGCTCGTCGTTCTGGTTGTTCGAGTAAGCCCTCTCTTGCGTCGCTCCGATAATGGAATACATTTCCGATTATCGGAATCAAGAAAAAGGCTCAGCGACGCCATGGCCACCGAGCGCCCCGTCAAAGTCAAGAAGACCCGCCTCGCCGGCGACACCGCGCACACCTCGCATGTCGTCACAGAGATCGATGACGACGACCCCGACTTCGTCAGTGCCATCGGCCGCGGCTTCGCCATCCTGCGCTGCTTCAAGCGCACGACCAAGATCCTCGGCAACAAGGAGCTCGCGGAGCTGACCGGGCTGCCCAAGTCCACCGTCGCGCGACTCACCTACACGCTCACCAAGCTCGGCTATCTCGAGTTCCTGCCTTCGATCGAGAAGTACTCGCTGGGCATCGGCGCGCTCACGCTGGGCCAGACCTACCTCGCGGGCCTCGACGTGCGCGAAGTGGCGCGACCGTTGATGCAGCAACTCGCTGACGACGCGGGCGCCACCGTCGCCCTCGGCGCGCACCACGGGCAGGACATGGTGTTCCTGGACATCACGCACGGCAACCAGGTCTTCATGATGCGTGTGGCCGTCGGCCAGCGCGTGCCGCATGGCATGACCGCACTCGGCCGCGCCTACATCGCTGCCCTGAGCGTGGACGAGCGCGAGGCCTTCTCCCGCGACTACAGGAAGCGCGTGAAGCCCGCCGATTGGCCCCGCATCGAGGAGCTGACGCAGCAGGCGATCCACGATTACGAGAAATACGGCTTCTGCTTCTCGCTCGGCGACTGGAGCGACGATGTCTTCGCCGCCGGCGTGCCGATGATCTCCAACGACCGCTCCAAGATCCTCGCTTTCAGCTGCAGCGGCCCGGTTCACGAGATGACGCGCAAGCGGCTCATCACCGAAATCGGCCCGCGGCTGGTGCAGATGCGCGATCGGGTGCACGCGGCGCTGGGCGGGGTGTTCTGAGCCCTCACTCCATCAATGGCCATGGTCTCGCCGATGCGGGCCCCATGACATGCTGGATCTGCGAGCGAGGCGTCTCGATGTGGACGACGGCGGCCAATTCGGCTGGCAACTGCACCACTTGCGGCATTTCAATCATGTGCGTGCTCCGAGTGGCCCCGATCGAAGCCGAGCCGCAAAGCCTTCGGCGAACCCGCGACAAACAAATCGTGTTGACACGGATTCCCCTCCACCGCCACAATCCGCCCCGCTCCGGGGTGCATGCCTTCCGCCAGGAAACTCATGCTGAGATGGTGAATCCGAACCCGCGAACTTGAACCGGCTAGTACCGGCGTAAGAAGAGCTGTCAGTCCTGTCGTTCTCGATCCCCTCGTGGGCTCGAAGCGTGCCGGGCGGCCTCCGGAGCACTCATCGTGACCCCAGGACACCGCCATGAATGCACCCGACAAGCTCGCCACCCCCGACGTCACCGCGTCCGCACTCGATCTCGCCCGCGAGCCCTTCCCGGCTTCACGCAAGAGCTACGTCGAGGCCTCGCACGCCGGCCTCGCAGCGCCGCTTCGCGTACCAAACCGCGAAGTGCGGCTGAGCAATGGCGAGATCGTCTCGGTGTACGACACCTCGGGGCCGTACAGCGACCCGACGGCCGACATCGACGTGAAGCGCGGCCTGCCAGATGTGCGCAGCGCGTGGCTGGCTGCGCGTGCGGACACCGAGACCTACGCAGCGCGCACCCGCCTGCCGATTGACGATGGCGCCACGCACGAGGACCGCGACGCCGCGCGCATCGCGCAGTTGCGAGTCGACGCAGCTGCGCTGCAGCGCACGCCTCGCCGTGCGAAACAAGGCGGCAACGTCACGCAGATGCACTACGCCCGCCGCGGCATCGTCACGCCGGAGATGGAATACGTGGCGATCCGCGAGAACGGCCGCCGCGAGTGGATGCAGGAATACCTCGCCGATGCCGACCGCGAAAGGCGCCTGCGCGGCAACCCGATGGGCGCGCGCATCCCCGACGTCATCACGCCCGAATTCGTGCGCGACGAGGTGGCGCGCGGCCGCGCCATCATCCCCGCCAACATCAACCACACCGAGCTCGAGCCGATGGCGATCGGCCGCAACTTCCTCGTGAAGATCAATGCCAACATCGGCAACTCGGCCGTCACGTCGAGCATCGAGGAAGAAGTCGAGAAACTGGTGTGGGCCATCCGCTGGGGCGCGGACAACGTGATGGACCTCTCGACGGGCCGCAACATCCACACGACGCGCGACTGGATCGTGCGCAACTCGCCGGTGCCCATCGGCACGGTGCCCATCTACCAGGCGCTGGAGAAGGTGGGCGGCGTGGCCGAAGACCTCACCTGGGAGATCTACCGCGACACGCTCATCGAGCAGGCCGAGCAAGGCGTCGACTACTTCACCATCCACGCCGGCCTGCGCCTGCCCTTCATCCACCTCACCGCCAACCGCCGCACGGGCATCGTGTCGCGCGGCGGCTCGATCATGGCCAAGTGGTGCATCGCGCACCACCGCGAGAGCTTCCTGTACGAGCACTTCGAGGACATCTGCGACATCATGAAGTCGTACGACGTGAGCTTCTCGCTCGGCGACGGCCTGCGCCCCGGCAGCGCAGCGGATGCGAACGACGAGGCGCAATTCGCCGAGCTGCGCACGCTCGGCGAGTTGACGCAGCTCGCCTGGAAGCACGATGTGCAGACCATGATCGAAGGGCCCGGCCACGTGCCCATGCACCTCATCCAGGCCAACATGGATGAGCAGTTGAAGCACTGCCACGAAGCGCCCTTCTACACGCTTGGGCCCCTGACCATCGACATCGCCCCGGGCTACGACCACATCGCCTCGGCCATCGGCGCGGCCATGATCGGCTGGATGGGCACGGCGATGCTCTGCTACGTGACGCCGAAGGAGCACCTCGGCCTGCCCGACCGCGAGGACGTGAAGCAGGGGATCATCGCGTACAAGATCGCGGCGCATGCGGCCGACGTTGCGAAGGGCCACCCGGGCACTCGGGCGCGCGACGACGCGCTGTCCAAGGCGCGCTTCGAGTTCCGCTGGCACGACCAGTTCAACCTCTCGCTCGACCCCGACACCGCGCGCAACTTCCACGACGAGACGCTGCCCAAGGAGGCCAGCAAGGTGGCGCACTTCTGCTCCATGTGCGGGCCGAAGTTCTGCTCGATGAAGATCACGCAGGAGGTGCGCGAGTTCGCGGCCGTGCAGCAAGGCATGCAGGAGAAGTCGGCGCAATTCAAGGCGGCCGGCGGCGAGCTCTACATCCCGATCGCATCCGGCAACTGAGCGATGGTTGCGGGCATGAAGGCGGATCGCATGCAGATCGGCATTGCCGGCGCCGGCCTGCTCGGGCGGCTGCTGGCGTGGCGGCTCGCGCGGTTGGGTCACGAAGTGGATGTGTTCGACGCGGCCGCGGATGCCGCCCCGCGCTTCGGTGCTCGGCAGGCCGCCGCCTTCAGCGCGGCAGGCATGCTCAGCCCGTTGGCGGAGTTCGAGAACGCGGGCCACGGCGTGTCGGCGCTCGGCGTGCGCTCGCTCGCGATGTGGCCGTCCATCGCGTCGCAGCTGCCGCGCGAGCCCTTTCTCTCGCAGCATGGGAGCCTGCTGCTCGCACATGGTGGCGATCTCGGTACGGCGTTGCGCATGCTGTCGCGCCTGAAGTCCGCGCCCGCGCCGCTGCGGCCGCCGGAACTGCTCGATCACGACCAGCTGAGCCGGCTCGAACCGGCGGTGCATGGCGTCGCGCATGCGTGGCTGCTGCCGGACGAAGGCCAGCTCGATCCCCTGCAGATGCTCGCGGCCCTGCATGCGCAAGCATGCGAGGCGGGTGTGCGCTGGCACTGGAACCGGCCGGTGGCCGACGTGTTGCCGCATTCGGTTCACTGCGCCGACGGTCCGTCTCAACGCTTCGATCTCGTGTTCGATGTGCGTGGTGTCGGTGCGAAGACGCCTGCACCCGACAGCCTGCAGGTGCGCGGTGTGCGAGGCGAAATCATCTGGCTGCATGTGCCGGGGCATGGGCTCTCGCGGCCGGTGCGCCTGCTGCATCCGCGGCACCGCGTGTACATCGTGCCGCGTCCGGGCGACATCGTGGTGGTGGGCGCGAGCGAGATCGAGAGCGAGGACCGTTCGCCGGTCTCCCTGCGCAGTGCCGTCGAGCTGATGGCGGCTGCGCACAGCGTCATGCCGACGCTGGCCGAAGCACGCATCCTGCGCATGGACAGCAACCTGCGCCCCGCCCTGCCCGACAACGAACCGCGCATGGATGCACAGCCGGGGCGCGTGCGCATCAACGGACTGTTCCGCCACGGCTGGCTCATCGCGCCGGCGATGGTGCAGGACGCGCTGACGGCCTGCGGCCTCGTGAACAAGTCGCTGCCCGAATTCGCGGAGGCGGTGGCATGAAGGCCGAGGCTCAAACCGAAACCACCATCGAGATCCTGCTGGACGGCCTGCCGCGCCGCGTGAACCAAGGCTGCAGCCTGCAGCAGCTGATGGAAGAACTCGGCCTTCAGCCCGAGGATGCGGCAACCGCGGTGAACGGCCAGTTCGTGCCGCGCGCGGCGCGCGCCGACCATCGTTTGCAGCCCGGCGATTCGGTGCTGCTGTTTCGCGCCATCGTTGGAGGTTGACCCATTGACTGAAAGCACAATCGCCGACGCCTGGAAGGTCGGCAGCACTGAACTCGCAAGCCGCTTCCTGCTCGGCACCGCCGGCTACCCGTCACCGCAAATCCTGCGCGACGCGATCGCCGCATCGGGCACGCAGGTCGTCACCGTCGGGCTCAAGCGAAGCCTGGCCGCCGCGGGCGACAACGGCTTCATCGGCATGATCCGCGACGCCGTGCGCACGCAAGGCGCGCGGCTGCTGCCCAACACCGCCGGCTGCCGCCAGGCGCGCGAGGCCGTCGAGCTCGCACACATGGCACGCGAGTTGTACGACACGTCGTGGATCAAGCTCGAGGTCATCGGCGACGACCACACCTTGCAGCCCGACCCCTTCGAACTCGTCGACGCCGCGCGGCAACTCGTGCGCGATGGCTTCACCGTGCTGCCCTACTGCACCGACGACCTCGTGACCTGCCGCCGCCTGCTCGATGCAGGCTGCCCGGTGCTGATGCCCTGGGCCGCGCCCATCGGCTCCGGGCAGGGCCTCATCAATCCGCAGGCGCTGCGCACGCTGCGCGAGCGGCTGCCCGACGCCACGCTCATCATCGATGCCGGCATCGGCGCGCCGTCGCATGCGGCGCAGGCGATGGAGATGGGTTTCGATGCCGTGCTGCTGAACTCCGCCGTGTCGCAGGCGCACGACCCGGTCGCGATGGCAGGAGCCTTTCGCGACGCCATTCGCGCCGGCCGCGCGGCGTGTCGAGCGGGCGTGATGGCGAGCCAGTCCTTCGCCGTGCCGAGCACGCCAGTCACGGGCCAACCGTTTGTCCTTGGCTCGTGAGATGACCGAGCCGCGCCCCATCGTGTGGAGCATTGCCGGCACCGACAGCGGCGGAGGCGCGGGCCTCGCGGCCGATTACCGCATGGCCGATGCTTTTGGCGTGCACCTGTGCGCCGTGGTTGCGGCCATCACGGCGCAGAACTCGATGCGCGTCACGCACATCGCGCCCGTGGGCGTGCAACGGCTGGACATGCAGCTCGCCGCGCTTGACGAGGACATGCCGCCGCGGGTGGTGAAGACGGGGCTTCTCGGCACTCCCGAGCAGATCGAGCGCGTGGCCCACTGGATCGACCGGCTGCGTGCGCGTGCCGACGTGGCGCTGGTGGTGGACCCGGTGCTCTCGTCCAGCACGGGCGCGGCATTCGCGACCGGCGATGCGCTTCGGGCCTACCGCGACCTGCTGCTGCCACGCACCACCGTGCTCACGCCAAACCGCCGCGAAGCCGAGCGCTTGCTGGGTGCACGCAGCGACGTGCCAGCCATGGCGCGAGAGCTCAAGGCCATGGGCGCGGGCACGGTGTGCATCAAGGGTGGCGACCACATCGACGTGAGCGGGCTGTCTCTCGACTGGCTGGACAGTGCGCATGCCAAAGGTTGGCTTGCCAACGAACGCATCGCCACGCCGCACACGCATGGCACAGGCTGCAGCTTTGCGACGGCCGTGGCGTCGGCCATGGCCCTGGGGTTCGTGAGCGCGGATGCGGTGGTGCTGGCCAAGATGGCGACCACGCATGCGATTGCGAATGGCGGGGCCGCAGGTCACGGTGCGGGGCCGGTGCGGGCGCGAGCGGGCTTCGCGATCGAGCCGTCGCGGCTGCCGTGGATGTCGTGGTCGCAGTCACCGGACTTCGAGCGGCCTGCTGCGCCCGCAGTGCGCGCAAAGCTTGGGCTCTACGCCATCGTCGACCGCGCCGAGCGCGTGAAGGCGGTGCTCGATGCCGGCGTGCGCAGCGTGCAGTTGCGCATGAAGACGCCCGCACACGCCGACGCCGCATGGCGTGCCGCGCTTCGCCAGGAGATCGGGCAAGCCATCGCCGCCTGCGAGTCGGCCGGCGCAGAGCTGTTCATCAACGACCACTGGCAGCTCGCGCTGGAGCTGGGTGCCACGGGGCTTCACCTCGGGCAGGAAGACCTGGCCGCGCTGCCCGATACCGAACGAGCGCGGCTGCGCGCCGGCGGCCTGTCGCTCGGCATCAGTTCGCACAGCCTGTGGGAGCTGTGCCGCGCCGCATCGATGTCGCCGCGCTACATCGCTTGCGGGCCGGTGTGGCCGACGCTCACCAAGACGATGCCGTGGCGGCCGCAAGGGTTGCACAACCTGGGTTGGTGGTGCGACGTGTCGCCCGCCCCGGTGGTGGCCATCGGCGGCGTGCTGGGTGCGGACCAGGTGCGCGACGCGGCGCGTTGTGGCGCGGATGGCGTGTGCATCGTGCGCGGGCTGGGTGATGAGCCGCGCACGACGGTGCCAGCCTTCGAAGCCGCTTTGGAAGAAGGCAGAAAAATGCCGCGCATCGCGCGGCATTCCGAGTTGCCTCGTCCGAGTCTCTAGCCGACTACTTCTTGCCGTCGCCGCCGGCCACCGCGCCCTTCATCGCCGCCACGAAGGCCGGGTCGTTGAGGAAGCCGCTCCACTTCGTCATCAGATCGTTGAAGGTCCCCTGCGTCACCACCTTCGCGTTCACGACCTTGGTGATGGCCGCGTTCAGGTAGACGAGGTCGTCATAGCGCTTGTAGCCCTTGCCCTTGAGCTGCGTGACGCCATAGTTGCTGTAGCCGAAGGCGGTGTAGAGCTGGTTCCACTGCGACGAACCCGGTGCGTACTTCACCTCGGTCACGACTGGCGGCTTCGGGGCCGGAGCAGGCGCGGGAGCCGGCGCCGGGGCAGGTGCGGGATGCGGAGGTTCCGGTGCTTTTGGCGCCGGTGCGGGAGCCGGCGTCGGCGCTGGTGCGGGCGGATTTGTCTTCGGGGGTTCCGGAGCCTTTGGCGCAGGGGCTGGTGCCGGCGCCGTCGTCTTCGGCGGCTCAGGCGGCTTGGGTGCCGGCGCAGGCGCCGGAGCAGGAGCCGGTGGCGTGGTCGTCTTCGGCGGCTCAGGTGCCTTCGGCGCGGGGGCAGGTGCAGGTGCAGGTGCAGGTGCAGGGGCCGGTGCCGTCACACCACCGCAGCTGCCCGTCACGTTCACACGGATCCACCCCGTGCTCGGCTTGTCACCATCCGCGTTGATGACGATGCGCACGTTGTTCACGCCTGCGAAGAGGTAGGGCTGCGTCCACACGGTCTTGAGCTTGTTGGCCTCGAGATCGAGCCTCGTGTTCTGCGCAATCAGCGTGTCGTTGGCATACAGACGGTTGGTGGTGTTCGCAATCGCGGTGGCTGACTGTTCGTCGTACTTCACGTTGAAGGCGCAGCGCCCGCTGCCCGAGCTGATCGCGTCCGAGCCCGCCATCGTGAGCGTGACGATGCCGCTCGTGCCGGTGGTGATCGCGCCTTGCGTGATGACAGTCATGCCGTCGGGCTTGACGAAGCGGAACAGCCCCGTCACCTGCGGCCCGGTCACGGCAGCAGGGACCGCAGGCTTGGCGGTTTCCACGCCGTAGGAAGAGGCGGCTGCGGCCAGCGCCGAGATCACGAACAGAACTTTGGATTTCATCTTGCGTCCTTAAGAAGGAGTCCCCCCGGACTCCGGTTTTCACGAGGTCTGCAAGCGGAAACCATCGGGACGCTACTCACGCAGAACGCGTCCGTTCTGCCTTTGCGCAACCCCGCTATCTTCTGCATCACTGCAGGAAGACCGGAGGCTTTGCGTCCCCGCCTTTCGACGGGTTTGCCAACTGTGCAGGCGCAGCTTAGGGCCGACTCGCTTACCTTCGGTAGCAGTTTCCGACGATCGGTTTCAACTTGCCGCCGAGCGGCGCGAAGGCACATCGCTTGCCTCGTCGAACGCAAACAACGTCACGCTCTCGCCTTGAAACGCCACCCCCCGCATCGCCTCGACCACGACAAGGACCAGCGCCTCGACGGCTTCGTGCGCGTGCGTGGCGCGCGCGAGCACAACCTGAAGGAGGTGGACGTCGACATCCCGCGCGATGCGCTGGTGGTGTTCTCCGGCGTCTCCGGCTCGGGCAAGTCGTCTCTCGCCTTCGGCACGATCTACGCGGAGGCGCAGCGCCGCTACTTCGAATCGGTGGCGCCGTATGCACGGCGGCTGATCGACCAGGTGGGCGTGCCCGACGTGGATGCCATCGACGGCCTGCCACCGGCCGTCGCCTTGCAGCAGCAGCGCGGCACGCCCAGCACGCGCTCGTCAGTGGGCAGCGTGACCACCCTGTCCAGCCTCTTGCGCATGCTGTATTCGCGCGCCGGCGAGTACCCGCCGAAGCAGCCCATGCTCTATGCGGAAGACTTCTCGCCCAACACCGTGCAAGGCGCCTGCCCCACCTGCCATGGCCTGGGCCGCATCTACGAGGTGACCGAGGCGACGATGGTGCCCGACGATTCACTCACCATCCGCGAGCGCGCCATCGCTTCGTGGCCACCCGCGTGGCAGGGGCAGAACCTGCGCGACATCCTCGTGTCCATGGGCATCGACGTGGACAGGCCCTGGCGCGACCTGCCGAAGAAGACGCGCGACTGGATCTTGTTCACCGAAGAGCAGCCGACGGTGCCGGTGTATGCCGGCTTCACGCCGGCAGAGACCAAGGCTGCGCTGCGATCGAAGATGGAGCCGAGCTACCAGGGCACTTTCACCGGTGCGCGGCGCTATGTGCTGCACACCTTCGCCACCACGCAGAGCACGCTGATGAAGAAGCGAGTCTCGCGATTCATGGTGGGCACGCCCTGCCCCGAGTGCGACGGCAAGCGGCTCAAGCGCGAGGCGCTGTCGGTGCGCTTCGCGGGTTACGACATCGGGGAGATTTCGCGCATGAGCCTGTCCCGGCTTGCGCAGGTGCTGGCGCCCGTGGCGCAGGGACGCTTCGACCACGCGGGTGGCGATGAAACGGCCACGCTCAGCCGAAGCGTTGCACGAGCCGATACCGCGCGCCGAGTGGCGGCCGGCGGCTCGTCGCATGCGGCCGCGCCGGATGTTCGGCGCACGCCCAACCTGTCGGCGGAAAAACGCATCGCCGCGCAACGCATCGCCTGCGACTTGCTGGAGCGCGTGACCACGCTCACCGAGCTGGGCCTCGGCTACCTGTCGCTCGACCGCAGCACGCCGACGCTGTCGCCCGGCGAGTTGCAGCGCCTGCGTCTCGCCACGCAGATCCGCTCGAATCTCTTCGGCGTGGTCTACGTGCTGGATGAACCCTCGGCCGGGCTGCACCCCGCCGACAGCGAAGCCTTGTTCACGGCTCTCGACCAGCTCAAGCAATCGGGAAACTCCATCTTCGTGGTCGAGCACGACCTGGAGATGATGCGGCGCGCCGACTGGCTGGTGGATGTGGGGCCGGATGCCGGCGAGCTGGGTGGCCACGTGCTCTACAGCGGGCCGCCGGCCGGCTTGAAGGATGTCGAGGCGTCCCGCACGGCGCGCTATCTCTTCGCGAAAGAAGCCGGACCGCGGCGCACACCACGCACACCGCAGCGATGGCTTCGGCTCGAAGCCATCAGCCGCAACAACCTGCACCGCCTGGACGTGGACATCCCGCTCGGCGTCTTCACTGCGGTGACTGGTGTGTCGGGCTCGGGCAAGTCCAGCCTCATCAGCCAGGCGCTGGTGGAACTCGTCTGCGCACAGCTCGGCCACGAGCCGCCGGTGGACGACGAGGACGCCGAGGCATTGGACAGCGCGCCGATGGTGATGACCAGCGGCCACATTGCCGCCGGCATGGACGCCATCAAGCGCCTCGTGCGCGTGGACCAGAAGCCCATCGGCCGCACGCCGCGATCCAACCTCGCAACCTACACCGGCCTCTTCGACAACGTGCGCAAGCTCTTCGCAGCCACCAAGGCCGCACGCGCCAAGCACTATGACGCGGGGCGCTTCTCGTTCAACGTCGCGAAGGGGCGCTGCGAGACCTGCGAAGGCGAGGGCTTCGTGAGCGTGGAGCTGCTTTTCATGCCCAGCGTGTATGCGCCCTGCCCCACCTGCCACGGCGCGCGCTACAACGAGCAGACGCTCAAGATCACCTGGCATGGCAAGAACATCGCCGAGGTGCTGCGCATGACCGTGGATGAAGCTTGCGGATTCTTCGCCGATGAGCCCGCGACGCTTCGGCCCTTGAAGCTGTTGCAGGACATCGGCCTGGGCTACCTGCGCCTGGGGCAGCCCGCCACCGAGCTGTCCGGCGGTGAGGCGCAGCGCATCAAGCTCGCCACGGAACTGCAGCGCATGCAACGCGGCGACTCGCTCTACGTGCTGGACGAGCCGACCACCGGGCTGCATCCATCCGACGTGGACAAGCTGATGGCACAACTCGACGGGCTCGTGGCTGCCGGGAACACGGTGGTGGTGGTCGAGCACGAGATGCGCGTCATCGCCGGGAGCGACTGGGTGATCGACATGGGACCGGGTCCCGGGGCAGAAGGTGGGCGCGTGGTTGCGAGCGGACCGCCAATGGACGTCAGCCGATCGGCCGACAGCCGCACCGCGCCGTATCTCGCTCGACAACTAGGCTGAGTCGCGCAGACAGTCGCGCGCCGCCTGGAGCACGGCGGCGAGCCGCTGCTCCGGCGGTTGCACGAGCAGCTGGTCCACACCACCGCCGCCAAGGGCCGAACCCTTGAGCACTTCGACAGGCGTGAGCTCGCCCAGCGTCGCCAGCGGCGTGGTGAAGAAGGCATGCACCTGCTCGCCGGACGCATCACCGAAGACGCGCAGCACCGCATTGAGAGGCCGGCCGTGCACGCCACTGTCCAGCTGGTACTCCGGGTATTCGCGGCCTCGCTGGCGGTTGGGCCGCAGCAGCGAGAAGAGCTTTCTCTCCTTCTCGCGGATGCGCACCGTCTGGTCGCTCAGGTTGCCCAGGCGCACGCCCACCTCGCGCGCGCCCAGCATGCGCATCAAGCTGGCGGTGCCGTCGCCGCCCGGCTGCGCGCGGATGTGCTCGGCCACGCGTCGCTGGATGAGCGCGTTCAAGGCCTGCACTGCGGGCGCCGCGAGCGCCATGCCGTTGAAGTCATCACCGTGCGGCGCCTGCGCAGCCGTGTCCAGCCGGCGCACCAGGTGCAAGGCGATGGCTTCATCCGCCAGCATCCGAGACTGCACCTGCGCAATCGCCGGCCGATCACAGCGCACCGACATGCGGGCCGTGGCCGGCCCGCCCCTGCGGCTGCCAGTGTCCACGTCGCAGCGCTGCACCGAGCCACCTGCGTCGAGGACCAGGCGCCGGTAGCGATCCACTGATGACAACATCACCCGCTCGTCCGCCTCGCCCACGAACGACCACTCGAGTTCGAAGGCCAGGCTCTCGATCGGCTGAAAACGTTGAGGCATGAGCGACGGCAGCAGCATGGTGCGGGATGCGGATTGCATACCCCGCAACATACGAAGCCGACGGCCGGACAGCTACAGGGAAAATTACCTCAATCGACTGCGTGCGCACGCTCGATTCGCTCGCGGGCTCCATTCCGACGCAGATTCGGTCGCCCTCCTTTCCTGCGGTCAACGCTGTCAATGACAGCAGTGCAGTCATCGCTGCGCTGGGCGGCGTCGATCTCAAGCTCCCCGCTCGCGAAGCGGTGCGCGAGCCCGCTGCGACCTACGAGGTGACGCCGGGCAAAAAGAAGCGCCCGGCGAAAAAGCAGCCAGCGGTCAAGCGCAAGTGATGCGGCTGCTGCTCGACACCAACGTCCTCTCCGAACTGCTGCGCAAGGAGCCGAGCCAATTCAATCCACCGCCCGAATCGCATCCCTCAGGCTCTGCCCGATGTGCGGCCTGTCCTTGAACGGGTCGCTCGGGTTGCGCACCAGCATGATGTCTTCCAGGCGCGTCTGCACCGGGCTCAGTGCATGCGGGTGGCTGAAGATGTAGAACTTGTCGTGGGCCACGGCGTCCATCACCATGCGCGCGATGTCGGCCGCGCTGAGCTTGCCGGAGGTCACGGCCTTTTCGCCCAGGGCCTGCGCGATCAGCTGGCTCTTGGTGGGCTTGGCTTCATCGGCCAGGTCGTTCGGGCGGTTGCGGTCGCTCTTGTGGATGCCGGTGGGCACGAAGTACGGGCACAGGACCGAGCAATGGATCTGGTCGGTGACGAGGGCCAGGTCCTGGTACAGCGTCTCGCTCATCGACACCACGGCTTGCTTGGTGACGTTGTACGAACCCATGTTGGGCATGTTCACCATGCCGGCCATGGACGCGGTGTTGACGATGTGGCCTTCGTACGCCGGGTCCTTCTTCGCGGCCTCCAGCATCATCGGCGTGAAGACACGCACGCCATGCGCGACGCCCATGAGGTTCACGCCGACCACCCACTCCCAGTCCTTGACCGAGTGTTCCCAGATGAGGCCGCCCGAGCTCACGCCGGCGTTGTTGAAGACGAAGTGCGGTGCGCCGAAGCGCTCGAGCGTGGCACGGCCCAAGGCCTCCACCTGCTCGGCCTTCGACACGTCGAGCCGGAACGGCAGCACCTTCACGCCCAGCGACTCGATCTCGGCCGCTGCCTTGTCGAGCGCGTCCTGCTGCACGTCGGCCATCACCACGTTCATGCCGGCCTGCGCGCACAGGCGCGAGGTCTCCAGCCCGAAGCCGGATGCGGCGCCGGTGATGACGGCCGTCTTGCCCTGGAATGTCTTCATGTCGGTGTCCTTGTGACTGCTCTTTGGATTCGGTGCCGCTTGGGATTCGAACGCTCTAGAGGGCGGCTTCGGCCTTCTTCACCTGGTAGCCCAGGCGCGGGAAGTGCACGACCACACGGCCGGCGCGTTCGTCGTGGCGCTCGATGGCAACTTCATCGTTGGTAAGGCCGACGATGAGCCCGGTGACGGCGTCCTGCGCGTAGTCGGTGGGCGTGACGGTGACCGCGTCGCCCGCAGCGAAGGGCTGGCCCTCTTCCACCTTCATGGCCGCGGTGCTGGTCGCCGAACGCGCAGCGGCAATCGCCTCTTCACTCGTGAACTTCAGCTTCTCGCCATGGCCGAAGGCCTGCATGCGGGCGAACCACGCCATGGTCTTCGTGAACGGCGCGAGCACGCCGTTCACCGGCGGCACGCGCTCGATGTACCAGATGGACTGCGCAATGGCGAAGTCGGCGATGGAGGCGACCTGGCCACAGACGAAGGGCCGGCCGTCAGCGAGCTGCTGTTCGAGCCAGCCGAGCTGCGTCTTCACGTTCGCGGTCGCATCCCCCGGGGTCGAGCGGCGCATCGTGCCGGTCATCGCGGCGCGGTCGACGGCGAAGGCCTTGACCGCCTCAGGCGGCAGGTTCGCGAAGACGTGCGCCGCACCCGCCGGCTGCATCGTGTACGGAATGGCCGACCAGAACAGCGCCGTGTCGGCCCAATGCGCCACCATGTGCTGTGCGCCACCGGCCTCGGCCGGGTACAGCGCCGGCGTCGGGTACAGCTTGTCGATCACGCGGCACATGAGTGCCGTGTCGCAGTAGATGTCCGCGCCGATCTGCATGAAGGGCGTGCGGCGGTAGCCACCGGTCAGCGCCATCACGTCGGGCTTGGGCAGCATGGTCGGCACGATCACCGATTTCCACTGGATGCCTTTCATGCCGAGGATGAGGCGGACCTTCTCCGAGAAGGGCGAGCTGGCGTAGTGGTGAAGGATGAGGTCGGTCATGTTTGTTCGGCTCAGGCGGGCACCGGCATCGCACGCCGGATGATGCTGTCGACATCGACGTTCGAGGGTAGCGTGCCGAAGGCATGTCCCCAGTCACCTGCGAGACGCGACCGGATGAATGCATCGGCCACGGGTGCGCTCGCGTGCTGCGTGAGCAACGCGGCCTGCGTCGCGAGTGCCACGTCCTGCGCGAGGCGGCGTGCATCGGTCTCGCTCGTCGCGTCGTCGATGCGGCCGGGCAATGCATCGGCAAAGCGATCGAACGCCGCATTCGAGCCGCGTGCGGGCGCGAGCTCTGCGGCGATGGCATCGGCCATGGCGCCCTTGCGCACCGCGCGCAGCAGGTCCAGCGCCATGATGTTGCCGGCCCCCTCCCAGATGGAATTGAGCGGCATCTCGCGGTAGATGCGCGCCATCACGCCCTCGCCCGCCGACTCGACGTAGCCGTTGCCGCCCAGGCACTCCATCGCCTCTTGCGCGAAGTGGCTGCCCCGCTTGCAGATCCAGAACTTCGCGACGGGCGTGAGAAGGCGGCGCATCAGGGCTTCGTGTTCATCGGTGGTCGAGTCGAAGGCGCGCGCCAGGCGCAGGGCGAGCGCCATCGAGGCTTCGCTTTCCAGTGCGAGGTCGGCCAGGACGTTGCGCATCGCAGGCTGGTCGATCAGCGGCTTGCCGAAGGCGCTGCGCTGGGCGGTGTGGTTGAGCGCGAGCGACAAGGCCTGGCGCATCAGCCCGGCGGTACCGAGCGAGCAATCGAGCCTCGTGAGGTTGCCCATCTCGAGGATCTGCGGCACGCCTCGTCCTTCTTCACCGACGAGCCAGGCATGCGCGCCTTCGAACTCCACTTCGGAGCTCGCGTTGGCCTTGTTGCCCAACTTGTCCTTGAGCCGCTGCACGCGGATCTCGTTCGCCGTGCCGTCGGGCCGCCAGCGCGGCAGGAAGAAGCAGCTCAACCCGGCAGGTGCTTGCGCGAGCACGAGGAAGGCATCGCACATCGGCGCGCTGAAGAACCACTTGTGGCCGGTGATGGCGTAGCGCTCGCCCCAGGCATCGCGGCCGTCGTGCACTGCCTGCGTGGTGTTGGCGCGCACGTCGGAGCCGCCCTGCTTCTCCGTCATGCCCATGCCCATGGTCACGCCTTCTTTCTTCGAGGCGGGCACGAAGCGCGGGTCGTAGATGCGGCTGGTGAGCTTGGGCCCCCATTCGGCGGCGATGGCCGGGTTCCCTTGCAAGGCGGGCGTGACCGCGTAGGTCATCGAGATCGGGCAGAGCGTGGACGACTCGGTCTCGGTGAACATCATGAAACCGGCCGCACGCTTGACGTGCGCGTGGCCGCCGCCCGCCCACGGCGTGCCGTGCAGGCCTGAGCCTATGGCAAGCGACATCAGCGCGTGGTAGCTCGGGTGGAACTCCACCGTGTCCACGCGTCGCCCGAAGCGGTCGTGCGTGTGCAGCACGGGGGTGTGGATGTTGGCGAGGCGGGCGTGGGTCTGGAACTCTTCGGTACCGACGACGGCGCCGAGTTCGTCGAGGTGGTCGGTGCCGAGCGATGGTGCATTGAAGCGAAGCGCGTCACGCAGCGGCAGGTTGCTTGCGAAGAGGTTGTAGTTCGCGAGCGGCTCGACCTGGTTGAAGACTTCGTGTGTCATCGTCATGTTTGGCCTCCGTATCAAGCCGCGCCACATTCAGCGGCCGTCGCCCTCACCCCAACCCTCTCCCAGGGGGAGAGGGAGCAGGTCCGACTGACATCGGCAATCGTCAGACCAGCTTCACCAACTGCTTGCCGAAGTTCTTCCCCTTCAGCAAGCCAAGGAAAGCCTCCGGCGCCGACTCGATGCCTTGCGCCACGCTCTCGCGGAACTTCATCTTGCCCGTGGCCACCATGCCGCCCAGCTCCTTCAGAGCCTCGGGCCACACCTCCATGTGCTCGCTCACGATGAAGCCTTCCACCTTCAGGCGCGATTGCAGGATGAGCTGCGGGTACGTCATCGGGATCGGCTGGCCGTTGTAGCCGGAAATCATTCCGCAGAAGGCCATGCGGCCGAAGGCGTTCATGCGCAGCATCACCGCGTCGAGGATCACGCCGCCCACGTTCTCGAAGTACCCGTCGATGCCGCCCGGGCAGGCGTCCTTCAATGCCGTGGAGAGCGCCTTCAAGTCCGAGTGCAGCTTGTAGTCCACGCAGGCATCGAAGCCGAGTTCTTCCACCACGTAGCGGCACTTGTCCGGCCCACCGGCGATGCCCACGGCGCGGCAGCCGCGCGACTTGGCGAGCTGGCCCACCACGCTGCCGACTGCGCCGCTGGCAGCACTGACGACGATGGTCTCGCCGGCCTTGGGCGTGCAGATCTTCACGAGGCCATACCAGGCTGTCACGCCCGGCATGCCCACCGCGCCAAGGTAGGCCGACAGCGGGATGTGCGTCGTGTCCACCTTGCGCAGCATGCCCGGCTGGTTGCCATCGGCCACCGCGTACTGCTGCCAGCCGCCCATGCCCACGACCTTGTCGCCGGGCCTGTAGCTGGCGTTCTTCGATTCGACCACCTCGCCCACCGTGCCGCCGATCATCACGGTGTTCAGCGGCTGCGGCTGCGCATAGCTCTTCGCGTCGTTCATGCGGCCGCGCATGTACGGGTCCAGCGAGAGGTAGTGGTTGCGCACGAGTACCTGGCCGTCAGCGAGCGTGGGCACCGGCGACTCGACCAGCTTGAAGTTGTCGGCCGTGGCCTCGCCTTGCGGGCGCGACACGAGGTGGATCTGCTGGTTGGTAGTCATGGTGGGTCCTTTCAGTCGGAGGCGTTGAGCCTCTTGAGTTGGCGGCCGCCGGCTGGCAGCGCCTTGAGATATTTGAAGGTGCCGGTGGCATGCGCGATGAGCGTGCCGTCGTCAGCGAGGATGCTGCCTTCGCAGAAGGCGAAGCTGCTGGTCTGGTGCAGCACCTTCGCTTTGGCGAGCAGCCGGCCGAGGCCCGGCCGCATGAAGCTCGTCTTCATCTCAATCGTGACCACGCCGCGCGGGTCGGGCGGCGCGCCGTCCTTGGGGCTGCGCGCCGCGTGGGCCATGGCCACGTCGAGCAAGGTCATGGACACGCCGCCGTGCACCACGCTCCAGGAGTTCATGTGCTCCTCGCGCGGCTGCATGGCGATCTCGGCCTCGCCGTTCTCGAAGCGAAGCAGCTCGAAGCCCAGCGCCTCGACGAAGGGAATGTGGACCTGGAACTTCATGCGTGTGCCGTGGTGGTGAATGTTCAGTGCGAATGAACAGCGCTCACGCCGCCGTCCACCGCGAGAATCTGCCCGGTGATGTGCTTGCCCGCCGCCGACGCGAAGAGCAGCGCCGCGCCCTTGAGGTCGTCGTCGTCGCCGATTCGGCCGAGCGGCGCACCCTTGGCGAGGTTGTCCACGCCCACCGCCTGCAAGGTGCCACGCGTCATCTTGCTCGGGAACATGCCGGGCGCGAGCGCATTCACGGTGATGCCGTACGGCCCCCATTCGCCGGCCAGCGCCCGCGTGAAGTTCACCACCGCACCCTTGCTCGTGTGGTACGCCAGCGCCTTCAACGCCATCGAGCCCGACAGCCCGGCGATGGACGCGATGTTGATGATGCGGCCCGATCCGCGCGGGATCATGCTGGCGCGGCCGATGGCCTGGCTCATGAGGAAGATGCTGCGGATGTTGAGGTCCATGACCTTGTCCCAGCCGTCCAGCGGATGATCCTCGGCCGGCGAGCCCCAGGTGGCGCCCGCGTTGTTCACGAGGATGTCCACCTGGCCCAAGCGCTGCATGGCCTCGCTGGCCACGCGCTCGATCTCCAGTGGCTCGCTCGCGTCGGCCGCGATCCAGCGGGTGTCGATGCCCTTGTCCTGCAGGTGCGCCGCGGCTTCTTCCAGGTCGCCCTCCTTGCGCGAGGTGAGCAGGATCTTCGCGCCCGCCTCGCCCAGCGACTCGGCGATCTGCAGGCCAAGCCCGCGCGAGCCGCCGGTGACGAGCGCGGTCTTGCCGGAAAGGTCGAACAACTGCTGGATGGGTGTACTCATGGTGGGTGTGCTACTTGTTGAGTGACTTGAAGAAGGCGCGGCTGTCGGTGGGGCGGCCGAGGAACTCACGCACCAGCTCCTTGGGCGCGACCTGGGAGCCGTTGGAAAGCACCGTGTCGCGGTAACGCTTGCCCACGTCGGCCGACAGGCGCTTGCCCTCGAAGGCCGTGCGCAGGTCTTCGGCCACCACCAGGCTCCAGAGGTAGCCGTAGTAGCCGGCCGGGTAGCCGCTTGCGATGTGCCCGAAGCTGGCAGGCAGCATCGAGCCCTCGACGTGGCCGAGCGGCGTGGCGCCTTCCATGCGCGACCACAGCTTGAGCGGGTCCTGCGGCTCGCGGCCGTACATCGCGAGGTCATAGCTTGCGTACAGGTGCTGGCGCGAGACCTGGATGCCCTTGCCGAAGTGACGCGCCTTGTCGGCACGGGCCACCAGCGCGGCCGGCACGGGCTTGCAGCTCGCGCACACCTCCTTGAAGATGCCAAGCACTTTCGGGTCGTAGACCCAGTCTTCGAGCATCTGCGACGGCGCCTCGACGAAATCAAGCTGCACGTTGGTGCCCCCTTGGCTCGCGTAGCGGGTGTGCGAGAGCGTCTGGTGCAGCGCATGGCCGAACTCATGCAGCAGCGTCTTCAACTCGTCGATGGTCAGGCCCTTGCGATCGAGGTTGGCCACGAGCCCGCCGGCCGGCAGCCGACCGATCGCAGTTGACGGATTGCGAAAGCCCCACATCGCCGCATGCGAGAACTTGTCCTCGCGGGGGTAGAGGTCCACGTAGAGCATCGCGATCGGCTGCTTGCTCGAGAGGTCCACCACTTCGAAGGCTTGTGCATCGGCATGCCACAGCGGCTGCTCTACCGGCACGAAGTCGACATTGAAGAGCTTCGTCGCGACGCGGAACACGAACTTCACGCTCGCATCCGACGGGAAGTACTGGCGGAACTGCTCTTCGTCGATGGAGAACCTGGCGCGGCGTGCGCGCTCGGAGTAGTAGGCGACGTCCCAGCGTTCCAGCTTGGTGTCGGCGAGCTTGCGTTTCGTCTCGCGCGCCTTGAAGCCGCGCAGCAGCTCCACGTCGGCCTTCTCGCGCTGTTCCACCGCGCCCTTCACCGTGCCAAGGAATTTCTCGACCTCGGCCTCCGTCTCGGCCATGCGGCGGCGCTCGGCAAAGTTGGCGTAGGAATCGAAGCCGAAGAGCCCGGCGTATTCATGGCGCAAGGCCACGAGCTGAGACAAGGTATTCAGGTTGTCCTGCCCGCCGCGGCTCTGGAAGGCACGCCACATGCGCTCGCGCGTCTTCGGGTTGACCGCGCGCTCGATGACGGGCCCTGACACCGGGTAGGCCATGCCCAGCAGGTAGCGGCCCTGCTCGTCCCGGCGGGCGCTCTTCCACGCTTCGGGGGGCACGCCCTTGAGCTCGGCCTCTGTGAAGGCCACCTGCGTCTTGTCCTCGCGCACGCGGCGCTCGAACTCTTGCGCGAGCTTGCTGATCTGGTTGTTCAGCTCTTCGGCGCGGTGGCGCTTGTCGTCGGGCAAGGCGGCGCCGGCGTCCTCGAAGGCATCCATCGTGTCCTTGACGAAGCGGCGGTCGATGTCGTCGGCCGGCTGCACCTGCTTGAGCAGCGCCAGCACCTTGGTGCTTTGCAGGAAGCTCGCGCTGAAGGCCTGGTAGCGCAGGTCGCAGGCCTCGGTCGCGTCGCGGATCGCCTTGTCGGGGTGGACGGCGGTGAGCAGCGACATCGGGCCGTCGGTGTCCTCGTAGGTGCGATACATCGCATCCAGCTGCTGCAAGAGCGTGGCGCCGCTGGTGTTGGGCATCTCCTCCAGCGCGGTCTGCGCTGACTTGAGATCGGACATCATGCGATCGCAGGCCGCGGTGACTTCGTCGGCGTTCTTGTAGACCGGCATGGCGTAGGGCGCGGGCTGTCCGGCCGATGCGGCCAGGCTCGCCAGCGTTGCCGCGGCGGCCACCAGGGCGAGGACTTGCTTCTTCAAGGCTGCTCCGAGAAATAGTCGAGCACGCCGCGCGTGTCGCGCAGCGGACCGAGTTGCGCAGCAACCGCCTTGTGGTGCGGGTGCTGCTGGTAGGCGTCCAGCGCCGCCGCGTCGGCGAAGCTGGACACGAGAACCACGTCGACATTCGCCTCGAGATCGTCTCGGCGGATGCCCACGTCGAATTCATGCATGCCGGGGACGAGCGACCTGCAGCTGTCCAGCAGCGCCTTGAAGCGCGGCGCGTCGGCGGCGTTCCTCAACTTCCACATCACGATGTGGCGCAGCATGGTGCTCAGGCCTTGTCGGCCATGCGAGAGCGCAGGTACACCAACACCGCCCCCACCGCCGTCGCGATGCCACCCACGACAACGATGGTGTAGCCCACTGCATCGTCGCTGCGCGCGACGGACAGCCCGAGCCCCACGCCCAGCAGGCCGCCGTAGATGAAGACCCAGATGAGCGTGTCGAGGGTGGACGGTTTCATGTGTTCAGAACCAGGCGTCGTTCATGGAGCGGCAAGTATCGTCGCGTGTCTCCACCACTTTCAACCACGCGGGCACGCGGGGCAGCTCGTAGTGGAAGAAATAGCGGGCCGCGGCCAGCTTGCCCTGCGCCAGGTCGTCGCCGGCCGGGCGCTGGCGTGCGCACAGCGCCACGTCCAGCCAGATCCATGCGAGCACCGTGTGGCCGAAGGCTTGCAGGTAGGGCGTGGCGTTGGCCAGCGCCTCTTCCGGGTTGCCGGTGGCCCAGGCCGCCTTGGTCGCGTTGCCGATGGCCTTGAGCGCGCCGGCCAGGGCGTTGGCATGCGCCGAGAGCTCAGGCGTGGCCATCGCCCGCTCGATGGTGGCGTTGATGTGCGACGCCAGCAGCGCAAGACCCTTGCCGCCATCCATCACCACCTTGCGGCCCAGCAGGTCCAGCGCCTGGATGCCGTGCGTGCCCTCGTGGATCATGTTGAGGCGGTTGTCGCGCCAGTACTGCTCCACCGGGAAGTCGCGGGTGTAGCCGTAGCCACCCAGCACCTGGATGGCGAGGCTGTTGGCCTCCAGGCACCACTCGCTGGGCCAGCTCTTGGCGATGGGCGTGAGCATTTCCAGCAGCAGGCCTGCCTCCTTCGCGGCTGCTTCGTCGCCGGTGTGCAGCTCATCGACCAGCCGCGCGCAATACAGCTCCAGCGCCACCGCGCCTTCGCAATAGCTCTTCTGCGCGAGCAGCATGCGCTTCACATCCGCGTGCTGGATGATGGGCACCTGCGGCTGCTTCGCGTCCTTGCCTTGCGGGCCCATCGGCCGGCCTTGCGGACGGTTCTTCGCGTAGTCGAGGCTCGCCTCGTAGCCGGCGTAGCCGAGCATGGCGGCGCCCAGGCCCACGGCGATGCGGGCCTCGTTCATCATGTGGAACATGCAGCGCAGGCCGTCGCCCGGCTTGCCGACGAGGTAGCCGATGGCGCCGGAACTTCCTCGCACCGGGTACTTGCCTTCGCCGAAGTTAAGCAACGTGTTCGGGATGCCGCGGTAGCCGAGCTTGTGATTCAGCCCCGCCAGCGCCACATCATTCCGCTCCATCAAGCGAACATCCGAAGCGCTTGCTCCCTCTCCCCCTGGGAGAGGGCTGGGGTGAGGGCGTGGGCCGTCAAACCCCACCAAGAACTTCGGCACGATGAAAAGCGATATCCCCTTCGTGCCTGGAACCAGCTTGCCATCGGCATCCGGAATCTTCGCAAGCACGAGGTGGATGATGTTCTCGGTGAGCTCATGCTCGCCGTTCGATATCCACATCTTGTTGCCACGCAGGCGATAGCGCGGGCCGAGCGCATCGCTCTCGAAATCAGCGCCGTCCGGCGTGGCGCGCGTGGCCACGTCCGACAGGCTGGAGCCCGCCTGCGGCTCGCTCAGGCACATGGTGCCGAAGAAGCGGCCCGCAAATTCGTTCTTCGCGAAGACCTCCTTCTGCATCTCGGTGCCGTGCGCCATCAGCAGGTTGGCATTGCCGCTTGTGAGCATGCCGCCGCCGCCGATGCCGATGCCAGCCTTGGAGAAGAAGCTGTTGGCCGCCATCTCCACCACGCAAGGCAACTGCATGCCGCCGATCTCGTAGTCCTGCGCCGCAGCGAGCATGCCGCTCTCGGCGTAGGCGCGCGAGGCGGCGTGGCTGCTTTCCGGCAGGTGCACCTTCTCGCCATCGAACCATGGTTCTTCGGTATCGGCCGCCCGATTGAAAGGCGCGAACTTGTCGCGGGCGATCTTCTCGCAGGTGTCGAGCACCGAATCGAAGGTCTCTCGCGAATGGTCGGAAAACCGCGAACGCGAGCGCAGCGACTCGACGTCGAGCCAGTCGTAGAGGAAGAAGTCGGTGGTGTGGCGGTAGGTCATGTCGGGACGGTACACCTTGAGTGAGGAGGCTACTGTCCCGCCGGCTCACGGAGCGCTGCGGCAACTCAGCCTCGAAGCGGCGAGCAAGCGCCCCATCAAGCCACGCCCGCGGGACCGGCTCCGCCGGCCCGCAGGGTGGCGCCCCTCGGGGGCAGGAGCGCAGCGACTGGGGGGCTCAAATAACCTCGAACACCCCGGCCGCGCCCATGCCGCCGCCAATGCACATCGTCACCACGACACGCTTGGCGCCACGGCGCTTGCCTTCGATGAGCGCATGCCCCGTCAGCCGCTGGCCGCTCACGCCATACGGGTGGCCCACTGCGATCGCGCCGCCGTTGACGTTGAGCTTGTCCATCGGGATGCCCAGCTTGTCGGCGCAGTACAGCACCTGCACCGCGAAAGCTTCGTTCAGCTCCCACAGGTCGATGTCCTGCACGGTGAGACCCAGGCGCTTGAGCACCTTCGGGATTGCGAACACCGGGCCGATGCCCATCTCGTCAGGCTCGCAACCTGCCACGGCAAAACCGAGGAAGCGGCCGATCGGCTTCAGGCCCTTTTGCTGCGCGAACTTCTCGTCCACCACCACGACGGCACCGGCGCCGTCGCTGAACTGGCTGGCATTGCCCGCGGCGATCACGCCACCAGGAATGGCCGGGCGAATGCCCGACACCGCTTCATAGGTCGTGCCCGGGCGGATGCCTTCGTCGTTGCTGATGGTGACTTCCTTGGTGCGCAGGCCCAGCACCGGGTCGGCATAGCCCATGGTCGTCGTCACCGAGACGATCTCGTCCTTGAACTTGCCGGCTTCGAGTGCCGCGGTGGCGCGCTGCTGGCTCTGCGCGCCGTACTGGTCCATGCGCTCGCGGGCGATGTTGTAGCGCTTGGCCACCTGCTCAGCCGTCTGCAGCATGTTCCAGTAGATCTCGGGCTTGTGCTCGACGAGCCACGGGTCGGCCAGCATGTGCTTGTTGGCTTCGTTCTGCACGCAGGAGATGCTCTCCACGCCGCCGGCCACGTACACCTCGCCTTCGCCGGCGATGACGCGCTGCGCCGCGGTGGCGATCGTCTGCAGGCCGCTGGAGCAGAAGCGGTTGATGGTCATGCCGCTCGTGGTGATCGGCAAGCCCGCGCGCAGGGCGATCTGGCGCGCGATGTTGCTGCCGGTCGCGCCCTCGGGCGTGGCGCAGCCCATGATCACGTCATCGACGAGCGCGCCGTCGATGCCCGCGCGCTCGACGGCGGCCTTGACGGCCAGCCCGCCAAGCGTCGCGCCATGGGTCATGTTGAAGGCGCCCTTCCAGCTCTTGGCGAGCGGGGTACGGGCGGTGGAGACGATGACTGCATTGGTCATGATTCGGGTCCTTGATGTGTGATCAGCTGAAGGTCTTGCCTTCGGCGGCGAGCTTGGCGAGCAGCGGCGCGGGCTGCCAGAACGACGCATCGTCGTTCGGGTTCTTCGCGAAGCGCTGCATCGCCTGCACGACGTTGAACAGACCCACCTCGTCGGCGTACTGCATCGGGCCGCCGCGGTGCAGCGGGAATCCGTAGCCGGTGAGGTACACCATGTCCACGTCGGAGGCGCGCGATGCGATGCCTTCCTCGACGATCTTCGCGCCCTCGTTGACCAGCGCGAACACCAGGCGCTGCACGATCTCTTCATCGCTGATCTTGCGCGGCGTGATGCCCAGCGCCGTGCGGTGCTTGGCGATCATCTCGTCCACCACGGCCGAAGGAATCGCATCGCGCTTGCCCGGCACGTAGTCGTACCAGCCGGCGCCCGTCTTCTGGCCAAAGCGGCCCAGCTCGCACAGCAGGTCGGCGGTCTTGGAGTAGCGCATGTCCGGCTTCTCCTGCGCGCGGCGCTTGCGGATCGCCCAGCCGATGTCGTTGCCGGCCAGGTCGCCCATGCGGAACGGGCCCATCGCGAAGCCGAACTTCTCGACCGCCTTGTCCACCTGCTGCGGCGACGCGCCTTCGTCCAGCAGGAAGCCGGCCTGGCGGCTGTACTGCTCGATCATGCGGTTGCCGATGAAGCCGTCGCACACGCCCGAGACCACGCAGGTCTTCTTGATCTTCTTGCCGATCTGCATGACGGTGGCCAGCACGTCCTTGGCCGTCTTCTCGCCGCGCACGACTTCCAGCAGCTTCATCACGTTGGCGGGGCTGAAGAAGTGCATCCCGATCACGTCCTGCGGACGCTTGGTGAAGGACGCGATCTTGTTCACGTCAAGCGTCGAGGTGTTGGACGCGAGGATGGCGCCTTGCTTGACGACTTCATCGAGCGTCTTGAAGACCTGCTCCTTGACGCCGATCTCCTCGAACACCGCCTCGATCACGAGGTCCACGTCCTTGAGATCCGCGTAGTTCACGGTGGTCGACAGGAGCGCCATGCGCTGGTCGTACTTGTCCTGCTTGAGCTTGCCCTTCTTGACCTGCGCCTCGTAGTTCTTGCGGATGGTGGCCACGCCGCGGTCCAGCGCCTCCTGCTTCATCTCGAGGATGGTGACCGGGATGCCGGCGTTCAGGAAGTTCATCGAGATGCCGCCGCCCATGGTGCCGGCACCGATGACGCCGACCCGCTTGATTTCTCGCACCGGCGTGTCGGCCGGGACATCGGGGATCTTGGTGGTGGCGCGCTCGGCCACGAACACATGGCGCAGTGCCTTCGATTCGGGCGTGAACATCAGCGCGGTGAAGATCTCGCGCTCGAAGCGCATGCCTTCGTCGAACTTCTTGGTGTACGCCGCTTCCACCGCATCGACGCACTTGAGCGGCGCGGGGAAATTCTTGCTCATGCCGCCCACCATGTTGCGGGCGAACTGGAAGTAGGCCTCGCGCTGCGGATGCTCGGCCTTCAGGTTGCGCACCAGCGGCAGCGGGCGAACGTCGGCCTTCTCTTGCGCATAGGCGATGGCCGAGTCGAGCACGTTGGCATCGACGATCTTGTCGAACAGCTTCTGGCCGGGCGAACGGGCCAGCATTTCAGCGGGCACCGGCTCGCCGCTCACGATGATGTTGACGGCGTTCTCCGCGCCCAGCACGCGCGGCAGGCGCTGCGTGCCCCCGGCGCCAGGGATGAGCCCCAGCTTCACTTCGGGCAGCGCCACCTGCGTGCCCACTTGCGCGACGCGGTAGTGGCAGCCGAGGGCGAGCTCGAGGCCGCCTCCCATGCACACCGTGTGGATGGCGGCCACCACCGGCTTGGCCGAGTTCTCGACCGCGAGGATCACGCTCAGCAGGTTCGGCTCGGCCAGCGCCTTGGGCGAGCCAAATTCCTTGATGTCGGCGCCGCCCGAGAAGGCCTTGCCGGCGCCGGTGATGACGATGGCCTTGACGTTCGCATCCGCGTTGGCCTTGTCCAGGCCTTGCGTGATGCCCAGCCGCGTGGCGTGGCCGAGGCCGTTCACCGGTGGGTTGTCGAGGGTGATGACGGCGACGTTGCCGCGGACTTCGTAATTGGCGCTCATGAGGACCTCGTGAGGTGATGCGAGTGCGGGGGAAAGAGCGAACTCTTCCTGGAAATAGAACGACCGTGCGATTCTAGGAGTCTGTCGGGCGAACGGCCTGTCTCTGCGGCGACAGGAAACGACCGGCAGGCGGGAGGGCAACGCTACTCCCTTGGCGCCCGCTTGAGAAGGCGTGACCCCAACCCAGGGTTTGCACGGATGCGCCTTGTCTCGGCGCCGAGGCCGATTCTTTCACTCGTGAAAGGTCCGCGGCCGCTCCGTCACGCACTACTGCAAGACGACGCTGAACAATCTCAACGAAAAGCACCAAAGAATCAACAAGTTGCGGGTAGTGACCGGCATGGCACGCGAGCTGCGAAGGAGCATCACTCAACTTCTCCAGGAGTGTCGCGATGTACTTGGGAATCATGGGCCTCGTGCGCCTTGCCCTTTCACTCGTGCTGTGTGCGGCGGCCTCGCTCGCCGCGGCGTCCAGCAACGTCGGGGCGACGGGCGACGTCCTCGTCTTCGGCATGTCCTCGCCCTTCTCCGGCCAGGCTGGCGCCTACGGCCGGCAGATGCGCGAGGGCATCGAGGCCTGCTTCGCGAAGGTGAATGCCGCCGGCGGCGTTCATGGCAAGCGCCTGCAGCTGCTCGCGCTGGACGATGGCTATAGCGTCGAGCCGGCCGTGGCGAACGCAAAGCAGCTGATCGAGAAGGAGAAGGTGTTCGCGCTGATGGGCTTCTACGGCTCCTCGCCGACGGCCGCCGTGCTGCCGGTGCTGGCCACCAGTGGCGTGCCGCTCATCGGCACCATCAGCGGCGCGGAGGCGCTGCGCAAGCCGGCGCATCCGCAGATGTTCCACCTGCGCGCAAGCTACGGCGACGAGACGGCCGCCATCGTGAAGAACCTCATGACGGTGGGCCTGACGCGCATCGCGGTGGTGTACCAGGACGACGGCTTCGGCCAGGCCGGCCTGAAGGGCGTGAAGGATGCGCTCGCGATGCATCACCTGGAGCCCGTCGCCGCGGCGCCCGTTGCGCGCAACTCCGTCGACGTCGCCGCCGCGGTGGCGAGCATCTCCAAGTCGGGTGCGCAGGCGGTGGTCATGGTGACGCTGTACAAGCCAACCGCGGAATTCATCCGCCAGACCCGGCAGGCCGGCTCACACCCCTTCTTCGTCGCACTGTCGCCGGTCGGCACCGACCAGCTCATCGAAGACCTCGGGCCGGTGCAGGCACGCGGCATCCAGGTCGCGCAGGTCATCCCCTTCCCCTGGAGCGACCGCCTCGAGGTCGTGCGCGACTACAAGCAGGCAATGAAGATCCACGCCCAGAACGCCGACTTCTCCTACTACGGCCTCGAGGGCTACATCAATGCGAGGCTCGTGGTGGCAGCGCTGGAGCGCGCCGGCGCCAACCCGACGCGAGAAAAGCTGGTGAGCGCCCTGCGCAGCGGGCCCTTCAACCTGGGCGGCTACAAGGTCAACTACGCGCCGGGCAGCAATTCGGGCTCGAACTACGTTGAAGTGAGCGTGGTCGGCGATCGCGGGCGCATCCTCAACTGAGGACGCCTGGATCACACCTCCAGCCACTCCTTGCGCACGTAGGCATTCGCCCGCAGGTCCGCGGGCGTGCCCTCGAACACGATGCGGCCGTGGCCCATCACGTAGCAGCGCTCGGAAATCTCAAGCGCAATCGTGAGCTTCTGCTCCACCAGCAGCACCGACACGCCGCGGTCCTTCAGCGTCTTGAGGTACTGCGCCACCAGCTCCACGATCTTGGGCGCGAGGCCTTCGGTGGGCTCGTCGATCATGATGAGATCGGGGTCGCCCATCAGCGTTCGGCACAGCGTGAGCATCTGTTGCTCGCCGCCGCTCATCACGCCGGCCTCGGTGTGCTGGCGCTCTTTCAGCCGAGGGAACATCTTGTACATGTCCTCGAAGGTCCAGCGCGGCTTCTTCTTGCCGCGCTTCTCGCCGAGCAAGAGGTTCTGGTGCACCGTGAGCTTGGGGAAGATCTCGCGGTTCTCCGGCACGTAGCCGATGCCGTGGTGCGCGATCTCGAAGGCCTTCTTGCCCAGCAGCTCCTGGTCGCGGAACTTGACCGAGCCATCGCCTTCGACCAGGCCCATGATGGTCTTCACCGTGGTGGAGCGACCCGAGCCGTTGCGCCCGAGCAGGCTCACGATCTCGCCTTCGCCGACGTGCATGTCCACGCCGTGCAGGATGTGGCTCTTGCCGTAGTAGGCGTGCAGGTTGTGCAGGTTCAGCAGGCTCATGTCCGCGCGGCCTCCGCCGCCTGCTGGTCGGCCAGCACCGAGCCGAGGTAGGCCTCTTGCACCGCCGCGTTGGCGCGCACCTTGTCGGGCACATCGAAGGCGATGACCTCGCCATACACCAGCACCGCGATCTTGTCGGCCAGGCCGAACACCACGCCCATGTCGTGCTCCACCGTCAGCAAGGTCTTGCCCACCGTCACCTCGCGGATGAGGTCGATGAAGCGCTTGGTCTCGCTCTTGCTCATGCCGGCGGTGGGTTCGTCCAGCAGGATCACGTCCGCGCCACCGGCGATGGTGATGCCGATCTCCAGGGCCCGCTGCTCGGCATAGGTGAGGTTCATCGCGAGCGTCTCGCGCTTCTTCTCGAGCTTGATCATCTCCATCAGCTGCTCGGCGCGCTCGTTCGCGTCCCGCAGGCGCGACAGCCGGTTCCAGAACGAATACTTGTAGCCGAGCGACCAGAGCACGCCGCAGCGCAGGTTCTCGAACACGCTCAGGCGGCCGAAGATGTTGGTGATCTGGAAGCTGCGCGCCAGGCCCATGCGGCTGATCTCGAAGGGCTTCTTGCCGTCGATGCGCCGGCCGTTGAGCAGGATCTCGCCCGACGTCGGCCCGAAGCGGCCGCTGATGAGGTTGAACAGCGTGGACTTGCCCGCGCCGTTGGGCCCGATGATGGCCACGCGCTCGCCGGGCCGAACAGCAAGGTTGGAGCCGCGGATGATCTCGGTCTTGCCGAAGGACTTGCGCAGGTCCTTGAGCTCGACGGCGTACTCGGCCATGCTTTGCTTGGGTGACAAGACGGCGCTCACAGCGTCTCCTCCTCGCGGCCAAGAGGGTTTGCAACTTCGGTCTGTCGGCGACGAGACGCCATTGCGCTGGTCGATCCCCCGACGGGGCCCCTCGCCCTTCGCTTCATAGCGTCTCCCTCCTGCGAATTTCCTTCTCGATCTCGCCCTGGATCTCGCCCCACTGCCGCGAGAACTGCCGCCGCGACAGCTCGAACAAGGCGACGCCCACGAGCGTCACGAATACCGCGCCGAACCAGCTGTCCACGCGCGCCGCGTCGATCGTGACCCACAGGTACTTGAGCGTGGTGCCCAGCGCCTGGTTCAGCTGCAGGTGATAGATCATCTCCACCATGGCCGCAAAGCCGAAGAGCGCGACCAGCGCCGAGCCACCGAGCGCGAGATAGGCCGTCCACAGGCGCCGCAGCTTGCCGAAGGCGGCCACGCGCAGGTTCATCATGATCAGGCTCGCGATGCCGCCCGGCGCATACATCACCATGAAGAGGAAGATGAAGCCGAGGTACAGCAGCCACGCCTTGGTGAACTCCGAGAACAGCACGAAGGCCAGCACCATGAGCACGCCGCCGATGATCGGGCCGAAGAAGAAGGTCGCGCCGCCGAGGAAGGTGAAGAAGAGGTACGAGCCCGAGCGGAAGGCGCCCACCACCTCGGCGGTGGCGATCTCGAAGTTCAGCGCGTACATGCCGCCCGCCACCCCCGCAAAGAAGCCGGAGATGATGAAGGCCATGTAGCGCACGCGCTGCGTGCTGTAGCCGATGAACTCCACCCGCTCGGGGTTGTCGCGCACGGCATTGAGCATGCGGCCGAGCGGCGTGCGCGTGAAGGCGAACATCGCGGCGGTGCAGACGAAGGTGTAGATCGCGAGCAGGTAGTAGACCTGGTTTTGCGGCCCGAAGGTGATCCCCCACACGGCCTTGCCGACCACGCGGTTGGTGTTGATGCCGCCTTCGCCGCCGAAGAACTCCGGCACCATCAGCGACATCGCGAAGACAAGCTCGCCGATGCCCAGCGTGATCATCGCGAAGGTGGTGCCGGCCTTCTTGGTGGTGACGAAGCCGAAGATGACCGCGAAGAACATGCCGGCCAGGCCGCCCGCCAGCGGCACCAGGCTCACCGGCAGCGGAAAGCCCGCGCCGATGGCGTTGAGCACGTGGATGGAAACGAAGCTCGCCAGGCCCGTGTACACCGCATGCCCGAAGGTGAGCATGCCGCCCTGCCCCAGCAGCATGTTGTACGACAGGCAGGCGACGATCGCGATTCCCATCTGCGACAGCATGCTCACCGACAGGCTGCTCGTGAACACCATGGGCGCGACGAACAGCACCAGCGCGAACAGCGACCACACCACCACGCGGCCGATGTTGTGTGGCCGGAAGCTGTAGACCTGGGTCGGCTTGCGCGGCCGATCGGGCTTCGATGACGGTGGCGTCGAAGGCAGGGACGAAGAGGATGAAGACATCACGGCAGCCATCGCGTCAGCCCTCCCGAGTTCCAAGCAGGCCCTTGGGCCGGAAGATGAGGATGAGCACGAGGAAGAGATAAGGCAGGATCGGCGCGACTTGCGAGATCGTGAGGTTGACGAAGGTGTTGGACGCCTCGAAGTGCGGCATCACGAGCCGCAGCATGCTCAGCACCGAATAGTCGAGCGCGACTGCAAAGGTCTGGATGACGCCGATCAGCACCGAGGCGAGGAAGGCCCCGGCGAGCGACCCCATGCCGCCGACCACCACCACCACGAAGATGACCGAGCCCACCGTCGCGGCCATCGCGGGCTCGGTGACGAAGGTCGTGCCGCCGATCACACCGGCCAGCCCCGCCAGCGCCGCACCGGCGCCGAACACCAGCATGAACACGAGCGGCACGTTGTGGCCGAGCGACTCGACCATCTCGGGGTGCGTGAGCGCGCTCTGGATGACGAGGCCGATGCGCGTGCGTGTGAGCATGAGCCACAACGCGAGCAGCATCAGCAGGGCGACCAGCATCATGAAGCCACGTGTCGCCGGAAACGGGGAACACACCACCCGCGCCGCGGCATCGGCCGCACTGCACATGGCCGCCGGCGCCGCGCCCCACACGACGTGCAGGCCGTCGGCCGACGAATTGACGAGCGTGAAGGCCGGCCCGCGCAGCACGTCGGGCGGCTGGAAATCGAGCGCCGTGCGGCCCCACACCAGCTGCACGAGCTCGAGGATGACGAAGGACAGGCCGAAGGTGATCAAGAGCTCCGGCACATGGCCGAACTTGTGCACGCGGCGCAGCGCGAAGCGCTCGAACAGCGCACCGAGCGCGCCGACGATCAGCGGCGCGAGCACGAGCGAGGGCCAGAAGCCGGTGAGGCGCGAGACGGTGTAGCCCACGTAGGCGCCCACCATGTAGAAGCTCGCATGCGCGAAGTTCAGCACGCCCATCATGCTGAAGATCAGCGTGAGTCCCGAGCTCAGCATGAACAGCAGCAGCCCGTAGCTCAGGCCGTTGAGCATCGAGATGGTGAAGAACTCCATGTGTGGCTTCGCTTCGCTTCGCGTGAAACGTGAGAGGTGAAATATGAAACGTGATCACGTCACCCCGACGAACGCCGGGGTGACGGGTGGCCGGTTGGCGGCGTTCAGCCGGCCGAAGGCCTCTTCATCTGGCAGCTCGTGGGCGTGCTGGAGATGTACGACGGGAACTCCTTCACCGGCGCGAGCGTCATGCCCGTGTGCTCCGGGCTGTACGGGTACTTCGCGTCGGCCTTCTGCCACACCGTGATGTACAGCGGCTGCTGCAGCTGGTGGTCGGTCTTGCGCATCTCGACTTCGCCGTTGAAGCTCTTCCACTTCAGGCCTTCGAGCGCCGCGGCCACCTTCACCGGGTCGGTGGACTTGGCATTGGCCATCGCCTGCGACAGGCCGGTGAAGATGTGGATCACCGAGCCGGTGTAGAAGTCGTCGTTGAACTTCTGGTTGAACTCCTTCATCCACGCGTCCGTCTGGCCGCCCATGTTGTAGTGGCTGTACGCCACCTGGAACACGCGTCCGGCGGGGCCGGTGCCCAGCGCCGTCGGGGTGCCCGACACGCCGGTGTAGTAGGTGTAGAACTTGCCGGTGTAGCCGCCTTCGTTGGCCGCCTTCACGAGCAGCGAGAGGTCCGAGCCCCAGTTGCCGGTGATCACCGTGTCGGCGCCCGAGGCCTTGATCTTCGCGATGTAGGGCGCGAAGTCACGCACCTGGGCGAGCGGGTGCAGGTCTTCGCCCACGACCTGGATGTCCGGGCGCTTGCGGTGCAGCATCTCCTTGGCGAACTTCGCGACCTGCTGGCCGTGCGAGTAGTTCTGGTTGAGCAGGTAGACCTTCTGCACGTCCTTCTGGTCCTTGATGAAGCTCGTCATCGCTTCCATCTTCATCGACGTGTCGGCGTCGAAGCGGAAGTGCCAGTAGCTGCACTTGCTGTTGGTGAGGTCCGGGTCCACCGCGGCGTCGTTGAGGTAGATCACCTCCTTGCCGGGGTTGCGCTCGTTGTGCTTGTTGATCGCATCCACCAGTGCGAGCGCGACGGACGAGCCGTTGCCCTGGATGATGTAGCGCACCCCCTGGTCGATGGCCGACTTGAGCGCGTTGAG
>CBIHOF010000019.1:0-109757 GCA_966211955.1 uncultured Comamonadaceae bacterium
GGTGAAGATGGCGGGTATGCCCGCGCCGCCGGCGCGCAGCTTCTCGGCCAGCGTGCCTGGCGGCGTTAACTCGAGCTCGAGTTCACCGGCGAGGTACTGGCGCTCGAACTCCTTGTTCTCGCCGACGTAACTGGAGATCATCTTCTTGATCTGCCGCGTCTCCAGCAGTTGGCCAAGACCGAAGCCATCCACACCCGCGTTGTTGGAGATGACCGTGAGGTTCTTCACCCCCGAATCGCGCAGCGCCGCAATGAGCGCCTCGGGGATGCCGCACAGGCCGAAGCCGCCGACCGCCATCAGCTGGCCGTCCTTGACCAGCCCCTTGAGCGCTTCGGCCGCGCTCGGATAGACCTTGTTCATTCGCCGTCTCCAGAGATCTGACATCGTGGGGTGGGCTCGGGCGCCCACACGGAGTCACGAAGCGTACTACGTAACCCATTACGTAGTCGTTACGTAGAATTGACTAAACCCACCCAGTGACAACCCGATGAACGCCCCGCCCCCGCTGGACTATCGAACCGCGTTCGACCTCGCGCCCATCGGCCTCGTCATTTCCCGCAACCGCCTCATGGTCGATTGCAACCAGCACGTGCTCGACATGTTCGGCGCGACGCGCGAGCAGCTCGTCGGCCAGTCCTTCGAGGTGCTGTATCCGACGCACGACGAGTTCGAGCGCACGGGAGCGCGCATCGTGGCGAGCCTCAATGCGAAAGGCTTCTATGCGGATGAGCGCGTGATGAAGCGCACCGGCGGCGCGCGGCGCGGGGAGCTCTTCTGGTGTCATGTGTCAGGCCGCGCGCTCAACCCGAGGCAGCCGCATGCCGCGGGCATCTGGAGCTTCGAGGACCTCTCGGCGACACGACAGGTGAAGGCGGACCTCACGCCGCGTGAACGCGAGATCGCGGCGCTGCTCATCGAGGGGCTGACGAGCAAGCAGATCGGCAAGCGGCTGGACATCAGCCCGCGGACGGTGGACGTCTATCGCGCGAGACTCATGCGCAAGTACGAGGCGGCGACGACGCCGCTGCTTGTTCAGAAACTGCTGAGCGCCTGACTGCCTGCCCCCGCGGCAGCCGCATGCCTCATTGCAGGTGCGGCAACAACCACTGCGGCAGCGGCACGGACTTGCCCTGCGGGAAATCGATCCACACCGTGGTCGCGCCGCCGCTCGCATAGATCACGCCCGGCTCGTCGGTGCGCTCGAGCGTGATGAAGGTGTCGAAGCTGGTTCGGCCCGGGTTGGCCACGTAATGTTTCGCGAGGATGGTGCCCGGGTATTCGAGCTGGCGGATGAAGTTGCAGAACGCGTTGACGATCACTGGCCCCTGGCCCGTCGGGTCCGGGGCGCCGCCCACCTGGTGCAACCACTCGATGCGAATGATCTCGAGGTAGCGGAAGTACAGCGTGTTGTTCACGTGGCCCATTGCATCCATGTCACCCCAGCGGATGGGGATGGTCATCTCGTGGACGAGCTTCTTGTCCTCGGGGATGTCGATGCGCATGGTTCAGGCCGCGGGCTTGTTCACGCCGAGCTCGGCATAGAGACGATCGATGAGCCCGCGCAGCTCGCTGATCTCGGACTCCATTGCCGATTGCCGCGACTTGAGCGCGGCCAGCTCGCTCGCGGCGACGAAGTCTTCAGAATCGGCCGAGGCCGGCATGCGCGAGATGTCGACCGCGCCGCACATCGTGTGGGCCCAGCGCGCCTCGCGTGCGCCCGGCGCGCGCGGCAGCTTCACGACCAGCGGGCCACCCTTTTCGGGCGCCCGCTCGGCCAGCTCGATCAAGAACCCATCGACCGACGACACATCCGCGAATCGATGCAGCCGCTCGCAGTTCATGCGCAACTCAGCGCTGGTCTGCGGCCCGCGCAGCATCAGCACCGACAGCAGTGCCACCGCCTGCGAAGGCAAGCCCATCGCGCGGCCGAAGTTGTGCTCGTAGCGGCTCACGCGTGAACCGCTGGATTCGAAGGCCAGGCTCAGCGACTTGAGCGCATCGATGGCCACCTGCACCTCGGCCTCGGTGGCGTTGAGCACCGGGTCGCGCGCCGTCTTCTGGTTGCAGCCGGACACGAGGTAGTTCAGCGACAGCGGGTAGCTGTCGGGCACGGTGTGCGCCTTCTCGACCAGCACGCCGAGCACGCGGGCTTCCAGCAGGGAGAGTTCACGCATCGGTGGGCGAGTCCATCAGACTGCGAACCCGTCATCGGCCTGGATGACCGCGCCATTGATGAAGTGGCTCTCGTTGGCCACCAGCATCATCAGCGTCGAATCCAGGTCGGCCGGCTGGCCCACGCGCTTGCGCGGCAGCATGTCGATGAGCTTCTTGCCCTGCTCCGTCTGCCAGTGGTGGTGGTTGATCTCGGTGTCGATGTAGCCCGGGCAGATGGCATTCACATTGATGCCGTAGCGGCCCCACTCCAGTGCCATCGCCTTCGTCATGTGGATGACCGCCGCCTTGCTCATGCAGTACACGCCGATCTGGCTCAACACACGCATGCCGGCCATGGACGCGATGTTCACGATGCGTCCGCCGGTGAAGGTGCCCGGCGCCGAACCCTTGGCGCGCGCCAGCATGCGCTTGCCGACTTCCTGCGCCACGAAGAAGGCGCCCTTGGTGTTGGTGTCGAAGACGTAGTCGTAGTCGTCCTCGGTCACGTCGGTGATCTTTTGCGTGGTGCTGACGCCGGAATTGTTGATGAGGATGTCCAGCGTGCCCATCTCGGTCTCGGCATGCGCGACGGCGGCGCGGATGCTGTGCACATCCGTCACGTCGACCGTCACCACGTGCGCATCGCCGCCCGAGGCTTCGATCTCGGCGCGCAGCGTCTTGAGCCGCTCGATGCGACGGCCCGCCAGCACGACGCCGCAGCCGGCAGCGGCCAGGGTCTTCGCGAACTGCGTGCCAAGACCGCTGGACGCTCCGGTGACGAGCGCGACGCGCCCAGACAGATCGATGCTGTAACCCATGCGACAACTCCTCGAATTCGTGTTGAGGAAACGATAGCACGCACGAACGCATCGCCGACGGTCTGTCACCTTCGGCACGCTCGGTCGTTGCGGCGCTGCGAGTCGTCTCACTAAAAATAGAACGACCGTTCGATTTCCCAAACCTCCGCCTTAGAATGCCGCCCAGTCCAAGTCCAAGGAAGCCCGATGACACCGCAAGCGATCCTCGAACAATACGGCCCGCGCGAGGCGATGGAGTACGACGTGATGGTCATCGGCGCCGGCCCCGGCGGCCTGGCCACCGCCATCCGCATCAAGCAGCTCGCAGCCGAACAAGGCAAGGACGTTTCAGTCGTCGTGCTCGAGAAGGGTTCGGAGCCCGGCGCGCACATCCTCTCCGGCGCGGTGATGGACCCGCGCGCCATCACCGAACTCTTTCCGAACTGGAAGGAGCTGGGTGCGCCGCTGAACCAGCCGGTCACGGCCGACGACATCCTCTTCCTCAGCGAGACAGGCTCGAAGCGCACGCCCGACTGGCTCGTGCCCGTGCCCTTCCACAACAAGGGCAACTACGTCATCAGCCTGGGCAACGTCGTGCGCTGGATGGCGCAGCAGGCCGAAGGCCTGGGCGTGGAAATCTTCCCCGGCTTCGCGGCCGCCGAAGTGCTCTACAACGACGACGGCTCCGTCAAGGGCGTGGCCACCGGCAACCTCGGCGTGGGCAAGGACGGCGAGCCGACCGAGAACTTCCAGCTCGGCATGGAGCTGCACGCCAAGTACACGATCTTTGCCGAAGGCGCACGCGGCCACCTCGGCAAGCAGCTCATCAAGAACTTCAAGCTCGACGAAGGCCGCGACCCGCCGAGCTGGTCCATCGGCGTGAAGGAGCTGTGGGAGATCGATCCGAAGAAGGCCAAGCCCGGTCTCGTGGTGCACACCGCCGGCTGGCCCATGGACAACGACACTTTCGGCGGCGGCTTCCTCTACCACCTGGAGGACAACAAGGTCACGCTGGGTCTCGTCGTCGGTCTCGACTACCAGAACCCCTGGCTCAGCCCCTTCGAAGAGATGCAGCGCTGGAAGACGCACCCCGCCATCCGCCAGCACCTGGAAGGCGGCAAGCGCCTGAGCTACGGCGCTCGCGCCATCAACAACGGCAGCCCGCAGTGCCTGCCCAAGACGGTGTTCCCCGGCGGCGCGCTGGTGGGTTGCGATGCGGGCTACATGAACGCAGCGCGCATCAAGGGCAGCCATGCGGCCATCAAGTCCGGCATGCTCGCGGCGGACGCGGCCTTTGCCGCCGTGACGAGCGGCCGCCAGCACGACGAGCTCTCGGCCTACCCCGAGGCCTTCGAGAAGAGCTGGCTCAATGAGGAGCTGCAGTCCACGCGCAACTTCAAGCCGTGGTTCAAGAAAGGCTTCACCATCGGCTCGCTGATGTTCGGCATCGAGCAGTGGCTGATGCCCAAGCTGGGGATCACCAATCCGCCGTGGACGCTGCACCGCGACACACCCGACAACGCGCGCCTGCTGCCGGCCAACGAGTGCAAGAAGATCGAGTACCCGCGGCCCGACGGCAAGCTCACGTTCGACCGCCTGTCCAGCGTCTTCGTGAGCAACACCAACCACGAAGAGAACCAGCCGGCCCACCTCACGCTCAAGGACGCGAGCGTGCCGGTGCAGATCAACCTCGCGAAGTACGCCGGCCCGGAGGCGCGCTACTGCCCGGCGGGGGTGTACGAGTTCGTCAACGATGGGTCAGGCGAGCGGCTGCAGATCAACGCGCAGAACTGCGTGCACTGCAAGACTTGTGACATCAAGGACCCGACACAGAACATCGTGTGGGTGACACCGGAGGGTGGCGGCGGGCCGAATTATTCGGGCATGTAGGCGCGGCCTTTCCTCGCGGTGACCGCATGCCTGGGCGGCCGTTGCGCCGGTCGATCCCCGTGAACGGGGCCCCTCGCCCTTCGCTGCGCGTCCTACCGCAACACCGACCGATACTCCTTCAGCCCCTTCAGCTCCGCCTCCACGTCATACGGAAAACCACGCCGCCCGCCGCGATGGTCGACGAGCAAATCGTCGAACGTCGCGGCGCATTTCATTCCGCTCGGCCAGTTCTGCGCGAGCTGGTTCGCCACCCGCGGATACCGTTCGGCCAGTCGCGCTGGCCGCACCATTGGCGGCAGCTTTGACATCCAGTCCAGCGTGAAGCCCGCCAGCGCCCTGTCGGTGGGCGATGCCGGGCGTCGCCTGTCTTCCCAGTAACCAGGCTGCAGCCGCTTGACTTCCGCGATGCCCGGCGGCAACTCCTCAAGCGCCTGCCGCGCGGAGTCGAAGTCTGTCAGTTCGAACTCCAGTGCGCCGTCGTCGTCGGGCGTATTCGTCGATGTGGCCATGCGTGCATCTCCAGGCAATGGGCGACACGCAAATTTTGCGTTCACGAGGGCCGTGAGCATGCAGGGTTCTTCCCAGGTTCACCTCCCTTACCCAAGGGATGGTGTATCGACTTGCGACAGGGCCTGAAGTCGATCCGCTACACTCGCCGCTGTTCAGGAGAGAGCTTCACATGAAGCCGCCGAAGGCGCAGGGCCACCGCCCGAACGCTCAGGCAAAAGGACTGACAAAGCGTCGCGGGAATTGAACCGCGTCGTTCCTCGCTGGAGAGAGGCCCACCCCGAGTGGGTCCACCGAAGGGGCAAGCGGTCGCGCCGACATCCGGCAGCCGTCAATCTCTCAGGTAAAGCGGACAGAGAGGGCATCCCAACGTATGCTGAGCGCGTTGGTTCAAGAATGCCCTCGGAGACAGCCATGTCCGCCACTGAACTGCTGAAGACCCCGCTCTACGCCCTCCACCTCGAGCTCGGCGCCAAGATGGTGCCCTTCGCCGGCTACGACATGCCGGTCAACTACCCCGGCGGCATCATTGCCGAGCACCGACAGTGCCGCGAATCGGCGGCGCTGTTCGATGTGTCGCACATGGGCCAGCTGCGCATCGCCGGCGACGACGCCGCCGCCGCGCTCGAATCGCTGGTACCGGTGGACGTCGTCGACCTCGCACCGAGCAAGCAACGCTACGCCCTGTTCACCAATTCGAACGGCGGCATCCTCGACGACCTGATGATCACGCGGCGCGAGCGCGACTTCCTCGTCATCGTCAACGCCGCCTGCAAGGACGCCGACACGCGGCACCTGATGACCAACATCGGGCATCGCTGCACCATCATCCCCATGCCCGACCAGGCTTTGCTGGCTTTGCAAGGCCCCAAGGCCGTCGCCGCGCTGTCGCGCCTGAATGCGGGGGTCGCGAACCTCACTTTCATGACCGGTGGCCACTTCGAGCTGGCCGACATCGAATGCTTCGTGACCCGATCGGGCTACACCGGCGAGGACGGCTTCGAGATCTCCGTGCCTTCGGAAAGCGCCGAGGAGCTCGCGCGCGTGCTGCTCGCCCAGCCCGAAGTGAAGCCGGCCGGCCTCGGCGCGCGCGACACGCTGCGGCTGGAAGCGGGCCTGTGCCTCTACGGCCACGACATCAACACCACCACCACGCCCGTCGAGGCGGGCCTGACCTGGGCGATCCAGAAGGTTCGCCGCCCGGGCGGCGCCCGGGCGGGCGGCTACCCGGGTGCAAGCGCCATCCAGTCGCAGCTCGCCTCGGGCGCGATCGTCAAGCGTGTCGGCCTGCTCGGACTCGAGCGCGTGCCGGTGCGCGAGGGCGCGAAGATCGTCGACTCGCATGGCCACGCGCTTGGCCACGTCACGAGCGGCACGCTCTCGCCGACGGTCAACCAGCCCATCGCGATGGCCTACCTCGCGGCCAACCACGCGCTGCCGAGCCACGAGGTGTACGCCGAGGTGCGCGGCAAGCGCCAACCCATGCGCGTGGCGCCCATGCCCTTCGCGCCGCACCGTTACTTCCGCGGGTGAACCGCAGCACTCCGATCCACACCAACAGCAACCCGCACCACAGGAGCACAAGCCCATGACGACCATGTACACGCCGGACCACGAGTGGATCAACATCGAAGACCACGAGGCCGCGACCGTCGGCATCACGCTGCACGCGCAGGATGCCCTGGGCGACGTGGTGTTCGTCGATCTGCCCGAAGTTGGCCGCACCTTCAAGAAGGGCGAGGTGGCCGGCGTGGTCGAGTCGGTGAAAGCGGCGGCGGACCTCTACATGCCGGTGAGCGGCGAGATCGTCGAGGTGAACGAAGGCCTGCGCGCCGATCCGTCGCTTGCCAACAGCGACCCGTTGGGCAACGGCTGGTTCTTCAAGGTTCATGTGTCGAACATGGCTGAGTTCGAGCAGCTGATGGATGGACCTGCCTATGACGTGCTGGTGAAGAACAGCTGAGTTCGTCCGACAGCTTGCGATTGCCGACTGCCCCCCGTTCGGGCTGAGGTCGTCGAAGCCCTCGTTGCCCAGGCCCAGGCGTCGACAAGCTCCGCCCGAACGGTGTTGGCCAGCCAGAACGGTGGCTGGCCCAGCCCGAACGGGTGGTTCGCCCAGCCCGAACTGTTTCTGCACTGCCCGGGAAGAAATCCCTCTCTTGTTTCGTTAGACCCTGGAAGTCCCATGTCGATCCCCACCACCGCCCTCCCCCTCGCCGAGCTCGAGAACGCTTCGGAATTCGTCGCAAGACACATCGGCATCGAGGCCGAAGACGAACGCCGCATGCTCTCGGTGATCGGCCTCGCCTCGCGCCAGGCGCTGATCGAGGCGGTGGTGCCGGCGAGCATCGCGCGCGGCAACCCGATGCAGTTGCCCGCTGCGCTGACCGAGGCGGCGGCACTGGCTGAGCTGAAGGCCATCGCGGCCAAGAACCAGGTGCTCAAGAGCTTCATCGGCCAGGGCTACCACGGCACGCACACGCCGGGCGTCATCCTGCGCAACATCCTCGAGAACCCGGCCTGGTACACCGCGTACACGCCCTACCAGGCAGAGATTTCGCAGGGGCGCATGGAGGCACTGGTCAACTTCCAGACCATGGTGACGGACCTCACCGGGCTCGCCATGGCCAACGCCTCGATGCTGGACGAGGCCACCTCGGCGGCCGAGGCGATGACGCTGGCTGCACGCGTCGGCAAGTCCAAGTCCACCGTGTTCTTCGTGGCCGACGACGTGCTGCCGCAGACGCTGGAAGTGGTGCGCACCCGCGCCGAGCCGCTGGGCATGCAGGTGGTGACCGGCCCGGCGACCGATGCCGGAAAGGCCAATGCCTTCGCCGCGCTGCTGCAGTACCCCGGCGTGAACGGCGTCGTGCGCGACCTCAAGCCGGTCATCGATGCGATCCACGCATCCGGCGGCCTGGCGATCGTCGCGGCTGACCTGCTGGCGCTCACGCTGCTCACGCCACCCGGCGAGATGGGTGCGGACATCGCCATCGGCACGACGCAGCGCTTCGGCATGCCCATGTGCAACGGCGGCCCGCACGCCGCCTACATGGCCACCAAGGACGAGTACAAGCGCTCGCTGCCCGGCCGCATCGTCGGCGTGAGCGTCGATTCCCACGGCAACCCGGCCTACCGCCTCGCGCTGCAGACGCGCGAGCAGCACATCCGCCGCGAGAAGGCCACGTCCAACATCTGCACGGCGCAGGTGCTGCCTGCGGTCATCGCGAGCATGTTCGCCGTGTACCACGGCCCGGCGGGCCTCAAGCGCATCGCGCAACGAGTGGCAAGCTACGCCGCCGTGCTTGCGGCCGGGCTGAAGCAGCTTGGCTGCAAGCTCGCGCAAGACACGGCCTTCGACACGCTCGAAGTGCAGACCGGCGACCACACCGACACGCTGCTCGCCGCCGCGCGCCAAGCCGGATTCAACCTGCGCCGCGCCTCGGCCACGAGCGTCGGCATCACGCTTGACGAAACCACTGGCCGTGATGACATCCAGGCGCTGTGGACGCTCTTCGGCAAGAGCCAGCCGTTGCCGTCGTTCTCGCAGTTCGAGCAAGGCGTTGCGACGCTGCTGCCTGCGACGCTTCAGCGCACCAGCGCCTTCCTCACGCACCCGGTCTTCAACACGCACCACAGCGAGACGGAGATGCTGCGCTACATCCGCAGCCTGTCGGACAAGGATCTCGCGCTCGACCGCTCGATGATCCCGCTCGGCTCCTGCACGATGAAGCTGAACGCGACCAGCGAGATGATTCCCATCACCTGGCCCGAGTTCGCCAACGTGCACCCGTTCGCACCGCGCGAGCAGCTCGCGGGCTACGAGGAACTCGACCGCCTGCTGTGCGAGTGGCTGTGCCAGGCCACGGGCTACTCGGGCATCAGCCTGCAGCCCAACGCCGGCTCGCAGGGTGAATACGCCGGCCTGCTCATCATCAAGGCCTACCACGCGGCGCGCGGCGAAGCGCATCGCAACATCTGCCTCATCCCTGAATCCGCGCACGGCACCAACCCGGCGAGCGCGCAGATGACCGGCCTGCAGGTGGTGGTGGTGAAGTGCGACGCCGAAGGCAACGTCGACCTCGCCGACCTGCGCGCCAAGTGCGAGCAGCACGGCAAGAACCTGTCGTGCGTGATGATCACCTACCCGTCCACCTACGGCCTCTTCGACACGCATGTGAAGGAACTGTGCGGCATCGTGCGCGAGCATGGCGGGCGGGTGTATGTGGATGGCGCCAACATGAACGCGCTGGTCGGCGTGGCGGCGCCGGGCGAGTTCGGCGGCGATGTGAGCCACCTGAACCTCCACAAGACCTTCTGCATTCCGCACGGCGGTGGCGGGCCTGGCGTCGGGCCGGTGTGCGTCGTCGAAGACCTGGTGCCGTACCTGCCTTCTCACCGCAGCGCGGGCATCGGCCGCGAACAGCAGATCGGCGCAGTCTCTGCCGCGCCGCTGGGCAACGCCGGCGTGCTGCCCATCAGCTGGATGTACGTTCGCATGATGGGCGCGGACGGCCTCAAGCAAGCCACCGAGACCGCCATCCTCAGCGCCAACTACATCGCCGCGCGCCTGGCGGACCATTACGACATCCACTTCAGCGGCAACAACCCCGACGTCAAGGGCGGCGGGGTGGCGCACGAGTGCATCCTCGACCTGCGACCCTTGAAGGACAGCTCCGGCGTGAGCGCCGAAGACGTGGCCAAGCGGCTCATCGACTACGGCTTCCATGCGCCGACCCTGAGCTTCCCGGTGGCGGGCACGCTGATGGTGGAGCCCACCGAGAGCGAGCCGCTGAAGGAACTCGACCGGTTCTGCGAGGCGATGATCGCCATCCGCGACGAGATCCGCAAGGTCGAATCGAACGCCTGGCCGCGCGAGGACAACCCGCTCAAGGCCGCGCCACACACCACCGAGGCGCTGCTGAAGGCCGATTGGTCACACCCTTACTCGCGCGAAGAGGCGGCGTATCCGCTCAAATCGCTGCGCCTGCAGAAGTACTGGTCGCCGGTGGGTCGCGTGGACAACGTCTACGGCGACCGCAATCTCTTCTGCAGTTGCGTGCCTCTGTCCGCTTACGAAGACTGACCCATTCAACCCGCACGAGGAACGATGACGACAACGCCTGCCGCACCCCATCACGATGTCGTCATCATTGGCGCCGGCTTCGGCGGCCTGGGCATGGGCATCCGCCTCAAGCAGGAAGGCCGCGACGACTTCATCATCGTCGAGCAGGAAGTTGGCGTGGGTGGCACCTGGTACGCCAACCGGTACCCCGGCGCGGCCTGCGACATTCCGTCGCTGCTGTATTCGTTCAGTCTCGCGCCGGCGGCGGACTGGACACGCACCTACCCCGAGCAGGCGGAGATCGAGCAGTACCTCAACGACTGCGTCTCCGATTTCGAGCTGGCGACGCATCTCAAGCTTCGCACCAAGGTCGTCTCGCTCGATTGGGACGCGGCCACGCAGCGATGGACGGTGAGCGCCCAGCAGCGTGATGGCTCGCCGATACGCTGGACCGCACGCGTCATCGTGAATGCGACCGGCGCCCTGAGCCGGCCCGCCATGCCTGCACTGAACGGCTTGGACAGCTTCAAAGGCACGGTGATGCACACCGCGCGATGGCAAGGCGAGGTCAAGCTCGCCGGCCGCCGCGTCGGCGTGGTGGGCACCGGCGCGAGCGCAGTGCAGCTCGTTCCCCGGCTGGTGGAGCATGCGGAGCGAGTCGAGGTTTTCCAGCGCACGCCCTCGTGGATCCTTCCCAAGCAAGACCGCGTGCGGCCACCTTGGCGGCGCTGGGCCTACGCCAACATCCCCGGCCTGCAGACGCTGGCCCGCGGACTGGTCTATGCCATTCACGAGCTGCGCGCGCCGGCCTTCACGCGCCACACCGCCATCCTGAAAGCGATGGAGCCGCGCGCCCTCGCCTTCATGAAGAAGCAGGTGCACGACCCCGCCTTGCGCGAGGCGCTGACGCCGAACTACCGCATGGGCTGCAAGCGCATCCTCATCTCGAACGACTTCTATCCCGCGCTGCAACGGCGCAATGCACGGCTCGTCACTTCGGCCATCGAGCGCGTGGTCGAGGACGGCGTGATCACCACGGACGGTGAGCACCACGCGCTGGACACGCTGGTGCTGGCCACCGGTTTCCAGGCGGCAACCGCGTTGTCGCCCTTCCCGGTGCGCGGGCGCGATGGCGCAGACCTCAACGAACGCTGGCGCGAGGGCCCACGCGCCTACCTCGGCACCACCGTGCCGGGCTTTCCGAACCTCTTCCTCATCGTCGGCCCCAACACCACGCTTGGCCACAACTCGATGGTCTACATGATCGAATCGCAGCTGCGCTACGTGCTGGACGCGCTGCACCGCATGGACCAGGCCCACCTCGCCGCGGTGGACACGCGCGCCGACGTCAACGACAGCTACAACGCGCAGATCCAGCAACGGCTTGCGCGCACGGTGTGGAGCACCGGCGGCTGCACCAGCTGGTACCAGGGCCGCAACGGCCGCATCACCACGCAATGGCCCGGTTCGACGCTCGCCTTCCGCTGGCGGCTGCGTCGATTCCGGCTCGACGATCACGAACCCTTGCGCGCCTGACATCGCGTTCGCCCCCTCACATGGCAGTCTCCGTCTTCGACCTGTTCAAGATCGGCATCGGGCCGAGCAGCTCCCACACCGTCGGGCCGATGCGTGCCGCGCGGCTGTTCGTGTCGCGGCTTCAGCATGACGGCCAGCTCACCGCGACCACGCGCGTGGTGTCCGAGTTGTACGGCTCGCTCGGCGCCACCGGCAAGGGCCACGGCAGCGACAAGGCGGTGCTGCTGGGCCTGGCCGGCCACGAGCCCGACACCGTCGATGTGGATGCCATCCCGCTGATGCTGGACACCATGCGCCAGGCGCACCGGCTGGTGCTTGGCGGCACGCACGAGGTCGCCTTCGATGAGCGCGCCGACCTCGTCTTCCACCGCCGCGAGAGCCTGCCCTTTCATGCGAACGGCATGCGCTTCATCGCCTACGACACAAGCGGCCAGGCGATTGCGACGCGCACCTACTATTCAGTGGGCGGCGGTTTCGTGGTCAGCGAAGAGGTGGCCGCCGACGGCACGCGGCAAAAGCAGATCGCACCCGACACCACCGTGCTGCCGCTGCCTTTTCATTCGGGCGAGGAGCTGCTGCAGGTCGCGCAGCGCGAGAAGCTCAGCATCGCGCAGGTGATGCGGCGCAACGAACGCCATTGGCGCACCGATGCAGAAATCGACGCCGGCCTGATGCGCATCTGGCAGGTGATGCAGGCCTGCGTGCAGCGCGGCCTGAAGACCGAAGGCGTGCTGCCCGGCGGCTTCAAGGTGCGGCGGCGGGCGGCCGACCTGTACCGCCAGCTGTGCGCCAACCCCGAGGCCGCCCTGCGCGACCCGTTGCAGGTGCTGGACTGGGTCAACCTCTATGCGCTCTCGGTCAACGAGGAAAACGCCGCCGGTGGGCGCGTGGTCACCGCCCCCACCAACGGCGCTGCCGGCATCGTGCCCGCCGTCCTGCACTACTACACCCGCTTCATCCCGCAGGCCAACGATGCGGGCGTCATCGATTTCCTGCTCACCGCGGCCGCCATCGGCATCCTCTACAAGGAGAATGCATCCATCAGCGGCGCGGAAGTCGGCTGCCAGGGCGAGGTCGGCGTGGCCTGCTCCATGGCCGCGGGCGCCCTGTGCGCGGTGATGGGTGGCACCCCCGAGCAGGTGGAAAACGCCGCCGAGATCGGCATGGAACACCACCTCGGCCTCACCTGCGATCCAGTGGGCGGCCTCGTGCAGATCCCCTGCATCGAGCGCAACGCGATCGCATCGGTCAAAGCCATCAACGCCGCGCGCATGGCCTTGCGCGGCGACGGCACGCACCACGTGAGCCTGGACAAGGTCATCAAGACCATGCGCGAGACCGGCGCCGACATGATGACCAAGTACAAGGAGACCGCGCGCGGCGGGCTGGCGGTGAACATCGTCGAGTGCTGAGCGCGCTGCATCGACCACGCGCTACAACCAGGCCTCGACCTTTTCCTTGATCTGCTTGCGCGTGTAAGGCTTGGCGAGATGCCCATCCATGCCCGCTTCACGCGTGTGGCGGATGTCATCGTCGAAGGCATTGGCAGTCAGCGCAATGATGGGCGTGCGGGCCAGCCCGAGCTGGTTCTCACGCTGGCGCCACAGCCGCGTGGCCGCATAGCCGTCGATGTTGGGCATGTGGCAGTCCATCAGCACGAGGTCCACGTGTGGGCCCTGCATGGCTTGCAAGGCCTGCGCACCGTCGGCCGCCTCGATCACCGACATGCCGAGCGCCTCGAGGTGAGCACGGGCGATGAGTCGGTTGACGACGTCGTCCTCGACCAGCAGCACCGTGCCGGCCAGGGCGGCGCCGGGGTCCAGCGCACCGGTCGACGTGTCGGCCGCGGGCGGCGGCGCGTCGCCTTCATGCACGCCCAGGCGCACGGCGAAGCGGAAGGTCGAGCCATGTCCGAGCTTGCTGTCGATCTCGATGCGGCCCCCCATCGCTTCGACGATGCGCTGCGAAATCGCAAGGCCAAGGCCCGTGCCCCGGCGCGTCGCCGAGTCACTGCTTTCGAGCTGGGTGAACGGCGTGAAGAGCCGCCGTGCAGCCTCAGGCGCGATGCCCGCGCCCGTGTCCCGCACCGCGAACTCGAGCATCCACTCATCGGCCGAGACCTCGTGTGAAGACACCTCCAGCTCGACCTTGCCTCGTGCGGTGAACTTCACTGCATTGCTCACGAGGTTGAGCAACACCTGCTTCAATCGCTGACCGTCGCCGCACACCCAATCGGGCACGTCGGGGTGCAGGTTCAAGCGCATCGTCAGGCCCTTGTCCTGCGCATTCGCGCGGAAGAGCCCGATGACCGAAGTGGCCAGCTGCAGCACGCTCAGCGGCTCGGATTTGAGCGACAGCTTGCCCGCCTCGATTTTCGAGTGGTCCAGCACGTCGTTGAGGATGGACATCAAGGATTCGCCGGACGTGCTCGCGGTGCGAACCAACCGGCGTTGCTCGTCGCTGAGCGTGGAGCGCCGCAGCAGCTCCAGCGAGCCCAGCACGCCATTCATCGGCGTGCGGATCTCATGGCTCATGGTGGCGAGGAACTGCGACTTCGCGGCCGTGCCGGCGTCGGCCTCTTCCTTGGCACGCCGCAGCAGCTGGTTCGCCTCGTCCGCCGCCAGCCCGTGCTCGATGGCACGTTCGGCCGTGCCGCGGTACTGGCCGCCGGTCTTGAGCAAGGTGGCAACGTAGATGACCGACATCAGGGCCAGCGGAATGGAACGCGTCGAATCCACGAACAGCGACACATAGGTCAGCGAACCGATGGTCGGCACGACCAGCACCGGAAAGCACCAGCGGATCGAGGTCATGGTCTGCACCGACAGGGCGGCCGAGCCGATGAGGATGGCCAGGTGCACGGCGGCATGGCGCGCATCCAGCAAGGGATAGAAGCCGACCGTCGAGATGGCCCAGGTGACGCCGGCAAGAAAGGCATTGGCGCGCATCTGCATTTCGACGAAGTGGGTGGTGGCGGCCGACAGCGCGGCCTGGGTGTAGCGCACCACCAGCACGCGGCGCCAGCCCGCGGTCACGGCGACAAGCAAGGCCACGGCCGCGGCCGGGCCGGTGGCGCCGGCCTGGTAGCCCATCCACGCGACGAACCAGCCCGCGATGACGAGCAGCGGAATCGTCCGCGCCGCCGACTTCAGCGCGACCGTCAGCATTTCACGGTGGACGGCTGGCGTGAGGCGATGGGCGTCGTCGCTCCCGTCGCTCGCGTCGCAAGGGGCGGCATCTGGCGGGGTCTCGCCTTGGGAACGCAAAGGCTCGGCATACATCCCGGGCTCATCGGCGGCCGAGAGGTCGACTTGATCAGCCCACCTGTAACACCCGTGTCAACTGCGCGGTAGTGCGCAATCGGCGCGGCGTCACTGCTTCCGCAGATCGTCGGCTGCGCTCGCCTCGCTCAAGTCACAGGCGCCGGATTGAACAGAACCAGCGCGTTGTGCAGCTTCCATTGCTCGGCCCAGGTGCGGCGGCGGCCGCTGGCCACGTCGAGCATCATCTGGAAGAGCTGCATGCCGACCTCTTCGATCGTCGCGTCGCCATCGGCGATGGTGCCGGCGTTGAGGTCCATCAGGTCGTGCCAGCGGCGTGCGAGATCGGTGCGCGTGGCGACCTTGATCACCGGCACTTCGGCCAGCCCATACGGCGTGCCGCGGCCGGTGGTGAAGACGTGCAGGTTCATGCCCGCCGCGAGCTGCAGCGTGCCGCAGATGAAATCGCTGGCCGGCGTCGCGGCATAGATGAGGCCCTTCTGCTTCAGCTTCTCGCCCGGCGCGAGCACGCCCGAGATGGGCGCGGTGCCGGACTTTACGATGCTGCCCATCGCCTTCTCGACGATGTTGGACAACCCGCCCTTCTTGTTGCCAGGCGTCGTGTTGGCGCTGCGGTCCACGCTGCCGCGCTGCAGGTAGGCGTCGTACCAGGCCATCTCGCGGATCATGGCCTGCGCCACCTCGGCGTTCACCGCGCGCGAGGTGAGCTGGTCGATGCCGTCGCGCACCTCGGTGACCTCGGAGAACATCACCGTGCCGCCGGCGCGCACGAGCAGGTCGGTCGCGTAGCCCACCGCCGGATTGGCCGTGACGCCGGAGAAGGCATCGCTGCCGCCGCATTGCACGCCGACGACGAGGTCGGAGGCTGGACAGGTCTCGCGCCGGCGGCGGTTGAGCCGCTCCAGGTGCAGCTGCGCCTGGCGCATGACCGAGTCGATCATCGACATGAACCCGATGTGCGCTTCGTCCTGCAGGCAGACGACGTCCAGCGCTGCACCCTCGCCACGTTGATCGACGATGTTGATCGTGCCCGGCGGCAGCAGGCGCTCCGGCTGCAGCTTCTCGCAGCCCAGGCTCACCACCATCACCTCGCCGCCGAAGTTCGGGTTGAGGCTGATGTTGCGCAGCGTGCGAATGGGCACGATCGCATCGGGCGCATCGATGGCCACGCCGCAGCCGTAGGTGTGCTCCAGGCCGACGACATCGTCCACGTTCGGGTAGCGCGGCAGCAGCTCGGACTTGATCCGCTTGACGGCAAAGTCGACCACGCCGGCCACGCACTGCACGGTGGTGGTGATGGCGAGGATGTTGCGCGTGCCGACCGAACCATCGGCATTGCGAAAGCCTTCGAAGGTGTGGCCCTCCAGCGGCGGCATTGTCGGCACCGGGCGGTCGGCGATGGGCAACCCGGTGAGCTCGCGTGCCGGCGGCATCGCAAGCAGCCGTTCATGCACCCAGCTGCCCGCGGGAATGTCTTTCACCGCATGCCCGATGGCGACCTTGTAGCGCAGCACCGGCGCGCCGGCGGCAATGTCCACCAACGCCACCTTGTGCCCTTGCGGCACCTTGTCGCGCAGCACCAGGCCCGAGGGCAGCACGGTGCCTGCGGGCAAGCCGCCGTCGTTGGCGACGATGGCGACGTTGTCCGCATCGTTCATGCGGATGGTCAAGGGCGGGCGTGCCGCCGGTACTGCTTCGGTCATGGCATCACTTCAAGGAAGATTGACGATCTCCACCCAGTTCGGGTTCTGGCCCAGCGAATAGTTCTTCAAGGCCTTGAGCGCGCCGCTCTCCGGGTCGATGGCGTACAGCGTGACGGCATGCGACAGCTGCCCCACGGCCACGAGGTAGCGGCCGCTCGGGTCGATGTTGAAGCCGCGGGGCTGCTTCTCGGTGGGCGTGTGGCCGCGCAAGGCCAGGCGCCCGGTGGCCGCATCGACGGCGAAGGTGGCCAGCGTGTTGGTCGTGCGCTCGGAGGTGTAAAGGAAGCGGCCATCCGGCGTGAGGTGAAGGTCCGCGGCCCAGGGCTTGCCGTTGAAGCCAGCCGGCAGCGTGGACAAGGTCTGCACCGTCGACAGCGTGCCGGCGTTGGCGTCGTAGGCCAGCACATCGACCGTCGCATCGAGCTCGTTGATGAGGTACACGTGCCGGCCGTCGGGGTGCATCACGAGGTGCCGCGGGCCGGCCTTGGGGCGCTGGTTGAAGGTGGGCACGGCATTGGGTGACAACGTGCCGGTCGCGGCATCGAAGCGCATCTGCATCACGGCGTCCGACCCCAGGTTGCTCACGAACACATGGCGATTGCCCGCGTCCACCAGCACTGCATGCGCGTTCTGGCCGGTGGGCAGCACCTGCGTTGCGGGCAGCGCCACGCCATCGGCGCCGATCGGGCTCACGCTCATCTTGTGGCCGCCATAGGACGCGGCGAAGAGCCAGCGGCCCGTGCGGTCGGTGAGCACGTAGGCCATGCTGTCCGGCAGCGGGTTCACACCGATGGGTTCGAGCCGGCCGCTGGCCGCATCGATGCGCAAGCTCGCCACCGAATACGGCTGCGAGCGCAGCGCGGCGTAGAGGAATTTCTTGTCGGGGCTCACCGCCAGGGGCATCACCTGCCCTGCCACCGGCACGGTCTGCACGAGCAGCAAGTCGTTGGTCGCCGCGTCCAGCCTCAGCACCGAGATCTCGCGGCTGTCGGCGTTGGAGACGTAGACGATGGTGGTGGCTTGGGACACGGCAGGGCTTGCTGCAGCGGCAAGGAGGATGAAGGGAAGGACGACTTTACGCAGACCCGAGAACACTGGCATGGCATCTCCTCGAAGCCCTCGGCTTCATTCCGGTTTGATGTGTCCGTCCTTCACCACCTTGGCCCACTTCGCACGTTCCTTCACCTCGAAGGCGCCGAGCTCGGCAGGGCTCATGCCCGAGGCTTCGAGGCCCAGCGTGGCGAAGCGCTCCTGGATGTCGGGCAGCTTCATCGCCTTGGCGAACTCGGTGGCGAGCAGTTGCGTGATCTCGGCCGGCGTGCCCGCGGGTGCATGCACCGATTGCCACGACGCAACGTCGTAGCCCGGCACACCCGATTCGGCGACGGTGGGAATCTGCTCGAAGCCGCGCGCCCGCTTGGCGGTGGTGACGGCCAAGGCGCGCAAGGTGCCGGCCTTGATGTGAGGCGCCGCGACCACGAGTGTGTCGATGCCCATGGTGACCTGCCCGCCAATGACATCCTGGATGGCCGGGCCGCTGCCGCGGTAGGGGATGTGCACGATGAACACCTTGGCCAATTGCTTGAGCAGCTCGCCGCCCATGTGCTGCGATGTGCCCGTGCCGGCGGAAGAATGCGAGAGCTGGCCCGGCCGCTTGCGCGCATCAGCGAGCAAGTCCTGCATCGTCTTGTAGGGGCTGTTGGCAGGCACGATGATCACGTTGGGCGTGAAGCCGATCATCGTGACGGGCACGAGGTCGCGCGCCGCGTCGTAGGGCATCTTCGCCTGCAGCGCCGGGTTGATGGCCTGCGTGGAGATGGTGCCGCCGAGGATGGTGTAGCCGTCGGGCGGCGACTTGGCCACCACGTCCGCGCCGAGCACGCCGCCTGCCCCCGCGCGGTTGTCCACGAAGAAGGTCTGGCCGAGCGATGCCTGCAGCTTGGGCGCGATGAGGCGCGCGAGCACGTCGGTGGTGCCGCCGGGCGCGAAGGGGACGAGGTAGCGCACCGGCTTGGCGGGCCAGGCGGCGGCGCGCGTCCAAGGGGACGCAGCCAACGCGGCCAAGGTGGTCAATACATGCCTGCGGTTCATCGCACAACTCCTTTTTGCTTCATCACTTCCAGATCAGCCCGGGCAGCCACAGCGAGAACGCCGGCACGTAGGTCACGAGCATGAGCGCCGCAATCAGCGCGCCATAGAACGGCCAGATCGTCTTCATCACCGTGCCCACCGACACCCCGCCGATGGCACATCCGACGAACTGCGTGGTGCCCACCGGCGGCGTGTTCAACCCCAGCGCGCAGTTGATGAGCATCACCATGCCGAACTGGATCTCGCCCATGCCGTAGTGCTGGCAGATGGGCAGGAAGATCGGCGTGCACACGAGGATGGTGGCCGCCATGTCGAGAAAGGTGCCGAGCACGAAAAGGATGATGTTCACGAGCAGGAAGATCACCCACGGGCTCGATGTCACGGTGCTCAGTGCCTTGCCCGTCAAGTCAGCCACCTCGTACAGGCTGATGATGTAGCCGAATGCCGCGGAGATGCCGATCAGCAGCAGGACCACGCCCGTCGTCTTCACCGCCTTGCTCGCCGCCTTGAGGAATTGCTCCCACTTGAGCGATCGGTACACCACGGCGCACAGGAAGAGCGCATACATCACGGCGACTGCCGCCGACTCCGTCGCGGTGAACACACCGGAGAGGATGCCGCCCAGGATCAGCACCACGACGAACAAGCCCGGCAGCGACGCGGCAAACGTGCGCGCCACGATCGCCCAACCCGGGAACTTGCCGGCGGGGTACCCGCGTTTCACCGCCACGAGGTAGGCCGCGGCGAGGTTGCAGATCGTGAGCACCAGCGCCGGGATGAGCCCCGCGAGGATGAGCTTGGCGATCGACACCTTGCCGCCCGCGGCCAGCGTGTAGATGATCATGTTGTGGCTGGTGGGCATGAGCGCCCCCACCAGCGCCGCGTGCGTCGTCACGTTGACGGCATAGTCGGCGTGGTAGCCCTCCTTCTTCATCATCGGGATCATCACCGCGCCCATCGCCGACACGTCGGCCACCGGCGAGCCCGACACGCCGCCGAACAGCGTGCAGGCAATGACGTTGCTCATGCCCAGGCCGCCGCGGATGTGGCCGATGATGGCCTTGGCGAAGTTCACGATCTTGTCGGCGATGCCGCCGTACAGCATGAGCTCGCCCGCGAAGATGAAGAACGGAATCGCGAGGAAGGAGAACACGTTCATGCCCGAGGTCATCTGCTGGAAGATGACCGCCGTGGGCAGGCCTTCGTAGAGGATGGTCGCAAGCGCCGACAGGCCGATGGAGAACGCGACGGGCACGCCGAGGATCAGCAGCCCGAAGAAGGTCACACACAAAATTGTCAGTGCCACTGAGTTGGCCCCCAAGGTCGCGTTGCGCCCGGCCCCCCGAGGGGGCGCTGCATGGTCCTGAGCGTGTTCAGTACCATGCCGGCTTCACCTCTTCCCCGCGCAGCAAGGCAATGATGTGTTCGATGGAAAAGAGCACGATGAGACAGCCCGCGAGAACGAGCGGCACATAGCGGAAGGATTCGGAGATGTGCAGCGTCGGGATCATGTAGCTGCGCACCGAGTCGAACATCTGATAGCAGTTCCACGCCATCAGTGCCCCGAACAACAGCGTGAGCGAATGGATGAGGAGTGCCACCGGCTTCTGCCAGCTGTCGGGCACGAGGTCGCCAAGGAGCTCCATGCCGATGTGCCCCGCATCGCGCACGCCGACGGCGCAGCCGAGCATGGTCACGTACAGCACGAGCAGCAGCGCGAGGCTTTCCGCCCAGGTGGGTGTGTTGTTGAGGACGTAGCGGCCGAAGACCTGCCAGCCTACGGCCGCGATGAGCAGGGTCAGCCCGAAGACGCCAAGTTGCAGGCAGAGCTTGGCAATGCGGGCACAGACGGTGGTGAACATGCTGGCGGCTTGCTCACTTCGTCTCTTGGATGCGGCGGATCATGTCCTTGAGCTTCGGGTCGCTGATGAACTTGTCGTACACCGGCTTCATCGCCGCCTGGAACGAGGCCTTGTCCACATCGATGATCTGCGCGCCGGCGGCCTTGACCGTGGCGAGCGACTTCTCCTCGCGCTCGTCCCACAGTTTGCGCATGTAGGGCACCGATTCCTTCGCCGCCTGGCGCAGCGCCTTCTGGTCATCGGCGCTCAGGCCGTCCCACACCTTCTTGGAGAAGAGCAGCATCTCGGGCGCCATCGAATGCTCGGTCTTCGAATAGAACTTCGCGACTTCGAAGTGGCGCGAGCTTTCATACGAGGGATAGTTGTTCTCGGCACCGTCCACGAGCCCGGTCTTGAGCGCGGTGTAGACCTCGCCGAACGGCATGGGCGTGGCGTTGGCACCCATGGCTTCGAGCAGCGCCACCCACAGGTCCGACTGCTGCACGCGAATCTTCATTCCCTTGGCATCGGCGAGCGTCTTGATCGGCTTCTTCACGGTGTACATCGAGCGCGCGCCGCTGTCGTAGAAGGCCAGGCCGATGAAGCCCTGCGCCTCGCAGCTCTTCAAGATCTCCTCGCCGATCGGGCCGTCGAGCACGTGGCGCATGTGCTCCTTCGAATGGAACAGGAAGGGCATGGTCGGCACGACGGTGGTCGGGCAGATGTTGTTCATCGGCGCGATGTTCACGCGCGTCATCGCAACGGCGCCGATCTTGGCCTGCTCGATCGTGTCCTTCTCCTGGCCGAGCGCGCTGTTGTTGAACACCTTGATGGTGTGCTTTCCGTTGGTCAGCTTGTTGAAGACCTGGCCCATGTACTTCACCGCCTCCACCGTCGGGTAGCCATCGGGGTGGATGTCGGTGGATCGGAAGTCGGTGGCGTGGGCCGCGAGGCCCGCACTCGCGAGCAGGCCGGCGAGCAGGCGAGGCAGCAGACGAAGCGAGCTGGGGATTGCGTTCATGGATGTCTCCTTTTGGAATGCGTTCACTCGAAGGGTCCCTGGCGGACGAAGCCGCCGCCCTGGTAGATGCTCACGGGGTCGTTCAGGTCGATCACCGGTTGCCGCGCCTCGACCTCGGCGCGGAATGGCTCGGAGCTGTCCTCGGGCACGTAGCCGAGGTGGCGGGCGTGGACGTTGTCCCACCACACCGTGCGGTTGGCCGACATGCCATAGACGATCGAATGGCCGACCACCGGGGCGCTGAGACAGGAGACGACGAGGCGCTCGAGGTCGTCGAAACTCATCCACGTGGCGAGCATGCGGCGATCCTTCGGCGCGGCGAAGGACGAGCCGATGCGCAGGCAGGCGGTCTCGATGCCGTAGCGGTCGAAGTAGAAGCGCGAGAGGTTCTCTCCGAAGGCCTTGCTCACGCCGTACAGGCCGTCGGGGCGCACCGGGTCAGTGGCGTCGATGACCTCGTCTTGCCGGTAGAAGCCGGTGACGTGGTTGGAGCTTGCGAAGACGATGCGTTTTACGCCGTTGGTGCGCGCAGCTTCGTAAAGGTTGTAGACGCCCGCGATGTTGGCCGCGAGGATCGGGTCGAAGGGCCCTTCCACCGACACGCCGCCCATGTGGACGACGGCGTCGACGCCCGCCAGCAGCGATCGCATCGCAGTGCGGTCTTCGAGCGGGGTCGTCACCACCTCCTCGCCAGAGGCGGCCGGCGCGATGCCCACATGGTCGGACAGCCGCAAGGTCTCGCAGTACGGCTTCAGCCGCCGACGCAGCTCGCGGCCCAGTCCACCGCCCGCGCCAGTCAACAGGAGGCGACGAAAGCGGATGGCGGTCAATGAGCCGGGCTGGAGCGAGTCGGACATCGGGAAGACTCTGGTTGGAAACTCTGTTGGACAGGGACGCTGGTTTTGCTACATTGCTCTCAACCGCTTGATGTACGTCATCGGTTGTCATACAACCAAGGCGATATCGTCTCCAAGCCTGTCCTTCCTGTCAAGACGAAGCACCGAGGGGATACCCCGATTTCATGGAAAGTCCGAACCATCCGAGCGCCGTCACCGCCGGCCGCCGCCCTCGCAACCTCGCCCTCGGGCTGGTCGATGCGATGACCGCGCGCATCCGCGACGGCAGCATGCGCCAGGGCGACAAGCTGCCGACCGAGGCCGCGATCATGGGCGAGTTCGGCGTGAGCCGTACCGTCGTGCGCGAGGCCTTGTCCAAGCTGCAGGCGGGCGGCCTGGTGGAGACACGGCACGGCGTGGGCACCTTCGTGGTGGGCACCGGCGAGGCAACGAACTTCCGCATCGCGCCGGAGCAGATCGCCACCGCCCGTGAAGTGATCGCGGTGCTCGAGCTGCGCATCGGGCTGGAGACCGAGGCCGCAGGTCTTGCTGCCGTGCGCCGAAGCGACGCCAACCTGCTGGCGATGCGGCAGGCGCTGGCCGGCTTCACTACCGCCATCGCCGAGAGCGGCGATGCGCTCGCGCCGGATTTCCAGTTCCATCTCGAGATCGCCCGCGCCACGCAGAACGTGCACTTCCTCGAGCTCATGAACTACCTCGGGACGATGATCATTCCGCGGGCGAGGCTCAACACCGCCAAGGTTGCGGGTGAAGGCCGCCGGGAGTATTTGCAGCGCGTGAACACCGAGCACGAGAACATCCTCAACGCGATCGCCAACCACGACCCGGAGGCGGCTCGCGCAGCGATGCGCACACACCTGGCGAACAGCCGCGAGCGACTGCGGCGGGCGCACGAAGCAGCGGGCGGCTGAGCGCCTTTCACGTCCCGTTTTTCAGGTTTTCCGGCAAGCGGGAAGGTCTTTTTCCAAGCCCCTCCCCGCGCCATGCCGTCTTGCGACCGTTTGCGCCATGTTGTACGATGACATACAACTTAGTGATGGAGACAGCCGCATGACATCACCCATTTCCAGGCGACGCCTGCTCACCGCAGCCGCCGCCGCGCCCCTCGTTTCATCCCTTGGCGCACCCGCCTTCGCGCAGTCCTGGGCCACCAAGCAGATCCGCATCGTCGTGCCCTACCCGCCCGGTGGCTCGTCGGACATCATTGCCCGCATGGTCAGCCAGCCGCTGTCCGAGGCGCTCAAGCAGACCGTCATCGTCGAGAACCGCGCCGGCGCCAACGGCAACCTCGGAACCGACGCGGTCGCCAAATCACCCGCCGATGGGCACACCCTGCTGCTGTGCGATGTCGGCGCGCTGGCCATCAGCCCCTCGGTCTACACCAAGCTGAGCTTCGACCCATCGCGCGATCTCGCGAGCATCACCATGCTGGCCTACTCGCCGCACATGCTGGTCGTGCACCCGTCGGTCGCGGCCAACACGCTGCAGGAACTCGTCGCGCTCTCCAAGAAGTCACCGCTCAACTTCGCCGTCACCGCCATCGGCAGTGCGCCGCATCTGGCGGGCGTTGCCGTCGAACGGGCCACCGGCGCGAAGTGGCAATACATCCCCTACAAGGGCGGCTCGCAAGCCATCCAGGACACCGTCGGCGGCCAGGCCCAGGTGCTGATGAACGGCATGCTGGCGACGTTGCCGCATGTGCAAAGCGGCAAGCTCAAGCCGATCGCCCTGTCCAAGCGCACCCGCATGGCGCTCACGCCGAACGTGCCCACCATTGCCGAATCCGGCGTGCCGGGCTTCGAGTCGGGCACCTGGCAAGGCGTGCTCGCGCCGGCCGGCACGCCGCCGCGCATCGTGCAGGCGCTCAACGCGGAGCTCGTGCGAATCATCCGTTCGCCTGATGTGCGTGCGCGGCTCGTGGCGCAGGGCGCCGAGGTCGCGACGATGACGCCGCCCGAGATGACCCAGTTCTTCAACACCGAGCGCACACGCTGGGCCAAGGTCGTGACCGAAGCCGGCGTGCGGCTCGACTGATCCCCGACGTTTCCCCCCGCCCTTCTTCATCCATCCGAGCCACTCCATGACACCACAGGACCTCAAGAACATCATCTCGTCGGGGCTGCTGTCCTTCCCCATCACCGACTTCGACGCCGAAGGCAACTTCGACGCGCGGTCGTACGCGTCGCGCCTCGAGTGGCTCGCGCCCTATGGCGCCACCGCCTTGTTCGCGGCCGGTGGCACGGGCGAGTTCTTCTCGCTCGCTGGCAGCGAGTACGGCCAGGTCATCAAGACCGCGGTGGACACCTGCCGCGGCAAGGTGCCCATCATTGCAGGCGCAGGCGGCCCGACGCGCCAGGCCATCGCCTATGCGCAAGAGGCCGAGCGGCTGGGCGCGCACGGCATCCTGCTGCTGCCGCACTACCTCACCGAGGCCAGTCCCGAGGGCGTGGCCGCGCATGTGGAAGCGGTGTGCAGGTCGGTGAAGTTCGGCGTCATCGTCTACAACCGCGCGGTGTGCCGGCTCGGCCCCGCGCAACTCAAGCAGCTCGCCGACCGCTGCCCCAACCTCGTCGGCTTCAAGGACGGCATGGGCGACATCGAGCTGATGGTGAGCATCCGCCAGGCGATGGGCGATCGCTTCGCCTACCTGGGTGGCCTGCCGACTGCCGAGGTGTATGCCGCGGCGTACAAGGCGCTGGGCGTGCCCGTGTATTCCTCCGCCGTCTTCAACTTCATCCCGAAGACTGCGATGGACTTCTACAACGCCGTGCGCACCGACGACCGGGCCACGCAGAGCCGGCTGCTGGACGAGTTCTTCCTGCCCTACCTCGCCATCCGCAATCGCCGTGCGGGTTATGCAGTGAGCATCGTCAAGGCCGGCGCGACAATCGTCGGCCACTCGGGCGGGTCGGTGCGCACACCGCTGACCGACCTCACCGGCGAGGAAGTCGAACAACTGCGCGCCTTGATCCACAAGCTCGGTCCGCAGTAAGCCCGCCACAACACGGCACAAGACAACGCAGCGCAGAGAAAGGCATCACCGTGACCGAACATCTGAACTACATCAACGGCGAATGGGTGGCAGGCAACGGCTTCGCGCCCAACGTGAACCCGTCCGACCTGGCCGACACCATCGGCCTCTATGCCAAGGGCAGCGCGGCGCAGGTGGACCAGGCCGTGCAAGCGGCCCGAGCCGCGATGCCCGCATGGCAGGGCTTCGGCATCCAGGCGCGCGCGGATGCGCTGGAGAAGATCGGCAACGAAATCATCGCGCGCAAGGATGAGCTCGGTGCGCTGCTCGCTCGCGAAGAAGGCAAGACCCGCGCCGAAGCCGTGGGTGAAGCCGCCCGCGCGGGCAACATCTTCAAGTTCTTCGCCGGCGAATGCCTGCGCACGCCGGGCGAGTTGCTGCCCTCGGTGCGGCCCCACATCGGCGTGGAAATCACGCGCGAGCCGGTGGGCGTGGTCGGAATCATCAGCCCGTGGAATTTTCCGATCGCGATTCCGGCATGGAAGATCGCGCCTGCCTTGGCCTATGGCAATTGCGTCGTCATCAAGCCGGCTGACCTCGTGCCGGGCAGTGCCTGGGCATTGGCGGAAATCATCTCGCGCGCCGGGCTGCCCGCGGGCGCCTTCAACCTCGTGATGGGCAGCGGACGCGAAGTCGGACAGGCCATCGTCGACCACCCCGGCATCGATGCGGTGAGCTTCACCGGATCGCAAGCGGTGGGCAAGCAGGTGGCGATGTCCTGCGTCGCCCGCGGCGCCAAGGTGCAGCTGGAGATGGGTGGCAAGAACCCGCAGGTGGTGCTCGACGATGCGGACCTGAACGTCGCGGTCGAGCTGTGCGCTCAGAGCGCTTTCTATTCGACAGGCCAACGCTGCACGGCGTCGAGCCGGCTCATCGTCACGCAAGGCATCCATGACCGCTTCGTCAAGGCGCTGGCGGAGCGCATGGCGAAGATCAAGGTGGGCCATGCGCTCGCGGCTGGAACGGACATGGGCCCGGTCGTCTCGCAATCGCAGCTCGAGCAAGACCTGGGCTACGTGGACATCGGCCGCCGCGAAGGCGCGACGCTCATGGCGGGCGGCGAGCGGGTGGTGCGCGACACCGAGGGCCACTACCTCGCTCCGGCGTTGTTCACCGACACCACCGCCGACATGAAGATCAACCGCGAGGAGATCTTCGGCCCGGTCGCGAGCGTCATCCGGGCGCGCGACTATGAGGAAGCCCTGGCGCTGGCCAACGACACGCCCTTCGGCCTGTCGTCGGGCATCGCGACCACATCGCTCAAGTACGCGACGCACTTCAAGCGCCATTCGCAAGCCGGCATGGTGATGGTGAACCTGCCGACGGCGGGCGTGGACTATCACGTGCCCTTCGGCGGCCGCAAGGGCTCGAGCTACGGGCCGCGTGAGCAAGGCCGGTATGCGGTGGAGTTCTACACCACGGTCAAGACGGCCTACACACTGGCCTAGACCACTTCAGGATGGACCAGGGCCTGTCAACACTTGCCCTAGGACTTCACGCCGGCGAACAGCACCGCGCGGTTCATGTCGCCACTCAGCACGACGAGGTACAGCACATTGTGGCTGACGAAGGCATGGCCGCGCAGTGTGTTGCCGCTCTCCGTGCAGCCGCTCTGGAAGTTGATCGTCACGTCGAAGGCATTGCCCGCCGCATGCGGCGAGGCAACACCGGCGTAGCTGCAGCCGCCCGTGGAGGTGCCGGCAATCAGGCCTGAGCCGTCCACCGTGACCACCGAGGCCTTGGTGCCGGCAAGGTCGGCCGTCTCGCCGCCATACGTGGCGGCCAGCGACGACAACGATGCAGCCTGGTCGAAGACGGTGCTGTAGCCGCCGCCGAAGTTGGCGGTCGTGCCGCCGCTGTAGCTGACCGTGCCGGTGATGGAGGTCTTGGCGACAAAGCTGCCCGTCGCGGTGCCGGTGGACAGCGTGTGCGATGACAGGTTGAAGTCATGCACGTCGCCCGCGGTGAAGGTGGTGCCGCTGGTCGACACGTTGGCCACGATCACGCCACCCGCCGGAACCGGCGTCGTCGGGTTCATGCCGTAGATCGCATAGGTGCGCCCGCTGTCGAGCACCAGCACCTCGAAGGCGGGCGTGGAACCGCCGGTGCTTTCATACAAGCCGGCAGCGGCGGTGGGCGTGAAGCCGGCGCCATCGCTGCCCCCGCCTCCGCACCCGGACAGCGCGACCAAGGCACATGCCAGCGCGATGCCAGCGGCATGGCGCGAGAAGGACAGGTGAAAAGGCAAGCGCTTCATGAGAACTCCTGCTTGCCAAGGGGCAAGCCGCATGCCGAACAGTGTCGCGCTACCCTTGCGGTCCAGCAGAAACCAGTTGTGCCGCCATGACGCATGCCATCGACCTTTCCCGCTACCTGCGCCGCATCGGCTGGGACGGCGCCGCGCCGACCGTGTCCACTGACAGCCTGAATGCGATCGCGCGGCTGCACACTGCCAGCATCCCCTTCGAGAACCTCAACCCCTTCCTCGGGCTTCCGGTGTCGCTGGACCTTGCCGACATCGAGCGAAAGCTGGTGGACGAGTCGCGCGGTGGCTACTGCTTTGAGCAGAACCGCTTGCTCGCCGAAGTGCTGGGCACCATCGGCTTCGAGGTGGAATGCCTGGCAGCGCGCGTGCTGTGGGGCCAGCCCGATGACACCGTGACCATGCGGTCGCACATGGTGCTGAAGGTGCACACGCCTGAGGGTCCTCGCCTCGCGGATGTGGGCTTCGGCAGCAACAGCCTGAGCGCCTCCCTCGCGCTGGAAGATGGCTTGGCGCAGGCCACGCCGCACGGCAGCTACCAGGTCGCACGCCGTGGCGAGAACTGGTTTGCACAAGTGCTCGTGCAGGGCGTTTGGACGACGATGTACCGCTTCGACCTGCAGGCGCAACACGCGGTGGACTACGAAGCGCCGAACCACTACACCGCGACGCATCCGAAGTCGCACTTCACGACCAGCCTCGTCTGCGCCCTCGCCCTGCCCGGCCGGCGGCTGACGCTGCGCCACCGGGAGTTCGGCATTCACCCGGTGGGTGGAGAGGGCGAGCGGCGCGAGCTAGCGACCCCCGAGGCGATTCGCGAGGTGCTCGAAGAGGAGTTCTCGATCCGGGTACCCAGCCCATCGCTGCTGATGGATCGGCTCGCCAATCTCGCTTGAAACTGTCCTAGATTCCGGACAAATCGACGACGGATCGCCGAACTGTCCGGAATGCAGGACAAATTGCGCGCTCACACCCGGCTTGAGGTGGCCGCCTTATCGGCACCTCGCCGCCACTTCGCTTCCGCATCACTTCGCCGCCACCTGCGCCTTGCCCTTGGCCACCGCGACGAAGCGGTTCATCGCTTCTTCGGTCGTCATGCGCTCGTCGTTCCAGTACGCGGCCACGACCTCGCGCAGCGGGCCTTCGACGCTCGCGGGCTGTGCCATCAGGTGGGCGATGGAAGGCACCAGCGTGTTGATCATCGCGGTGGCCGCGAAGTAGGCCGCCGACTCCTGCGCGCACAAGTCGAACTTGTCCATCTGCACGCCGCTGCCGGCCGGGATGGAGCCCTTGTTGAGGTTGAAGGTCTGCTGGAAGTCGGGCCGCATGATGGTGGCGGCCAGCGCCTTTTGCGCCTGGATGGCCGACGGGTCCTTCAGTCGGAACATCGCGAAGCTGTCGATGTTGAACGTGAAGGCGCGTGCCGTGCCGGGCGCTGCGACGCAGATGAAATCCTTGGCCGGCTGCTTGCCCGCGGCGAGGAACTCACCCTTGGCCCAGTCGCCCATGAACTGCATGCCGGCCTCGCCCTTGATGACCATGCCCGTCGCGACGTTCCAGTCGCGGCCCGGTGCCTTCGCGTCGGTGTAGTCCTTGACGCGGCGGAAGGTCTGCAAGGCGCTGCTCATGGTGTTGCTCTTGAGCGCTGTCGGGTCCAGTTGCACGAAGGCGCGCCGGTAGAAGTCGGCGCCCGCGACGCCCAGCACCACCGACTCGAAGGTGGTGAACTCCTGCCACGACTGTCCGCCATGGGCCACGGGGATGATGCCGTTGGCCTTCATCTTCTCGGCCACGGCAAAGAACTCGTCCCACGTGTTGGGCACGCGCATGCCGGTCTTGCGCAGCGCATCCCGGTTGATCCACAGCCAGTTCACGCGGTGCACGTTCACAGGCGCGGCGACGTAGTGGCCGTTGACCTTCATGACGTTGGCCACCACGCGCGGCAGTTGCGCGTCCCATTTCTGCTGGGCGGCAACGTCGTCCAGGTCGGCCAGCACGTTCAGCTTGCCCCACTCCTGGATGGCCGGGCCCTTGATCTGCGCGGCCGCCGGCGGATTGCCGGCAAGCACGCGCTGGCGCAGCACGGCCATGGCGGTGTCTCCGCCGCCGCCGACGACCGCGAAGTCGCGCCAGGTGTGACCTTGCGTGGCGAGCAGCCGCTTGAGTTCCTCGACCGACTTGCTTTCGCCGCCGCTGGTCCACCAGTGCAGCACTTCGACCTGTCCGGCCCGCGCCGGCGTGGCGGCCGCGATGCAGGCGGCGATCAAGGCGGTGGCCAGGGGCGCGATGCGCCCCAACGTCTTCTTCATGGGTGTCTCCTGCTTGACGTCGGCTGGGTGCCGATCCGTGCATTTAGCTTAAAGAACGATTAATTTCTTTCCGGAGAGCGTTTACCCGCAACACCACCCGCACAGCGGGATTCACCGTTAACAGGTTCTCACAACTTGACTTTTCTGTCGCTCGGCCACCCTCACGGCGGCCTTGTAGCGAAACTCCCACGATTGTTGTCGTTAATACAACAGACTAGTGTTAACACCATGTTGGTCACATTAACGCTACTTTAATAATCCGCCCCGGTGAGGAGCCAATCCGGCCCTGATCGCTCAACCAAATCTCAGGAGACAGACCAATGAGTCGCACTGTTCACGCTCACTTGTCCTTGGCCGCCATCGCAGCAGCCGTCGCAGCCCTTTCCACCCCGGCCCAGGCCGTCGACTGGGGCGGCTACTTCCGCACCGGCCCGGGCGCCACGAGCAAGGACCACTCGCGTGCCTGCTACGCGCTGAACGGCACCGAAGGCCTGAAGTACCGGCTCGGCAACGAGTGCGACTTCTACGGCGAATTCCTCTTGAGCCAAGGCTTCAAGACCGAAGGCGTCGAGTACAAGGCCAACCTGATGACCAACCTGTACAACGGGGGCACCGACACGGGCAGCTCGTCGGTGGGCATCAACCAGATGTACGTCGAAGGCAAGGGCTTCGACATCGCCCCGCAAGCCAACTTCTGGATCGGCAAGCGCTTCTATGGCCGCGCTGACGTGCACATCGTGGACACGTTCTACGTGAACCTGTCGGGCGTGGGCGCGGGCGTGGACGGCATCGCCGACGTGGGCAGCGGCAAGTTGAACTTCGCCTACTTCCGCACCGATGGTGGCGCGACCCAGCCGGGCAGCCGCGTCAACGTGGACCTGAACGGCATGGACGTGAACCCGGGCGGCAAGCTGCGCGTCACCGGCACGTTCGTCAACGGCGACTTCTCCGGCGGCAAGAGCGGCTTCGGCCTGAGCTTCCAGCACAACCAGGACAACATCTTCGGTCTCGGTGGCGGCAACACGCTGTGGGTGCAGTTCGCACAGGGCTCGGCCGGGCTGAACGGCAACTTCGGCAACCTGTCGGCCGACTCCGGCACGCGCCAGTTCCGCCTGGTTGAAAGCCTGACCTGGCAGATGGGCCCGCTGGGCGGCCAGGCACAAGCCATGTGGACCAACCAGAAGGACGGCGTGACGGGCGTGAAGACCAACAGTTCCACGATCGGCGGGCGTGCGTCGTACGCGATGACCAAGAACGCCAAGTTCCTGGTCGAAGCGGGCTACTCGCAGATCAAGCCCGACGGCTCGCCCACGCAGAAGCTGGCCAAGCTGACGATCGGACCGGCCCTGTCCACGGGCCCAGGCTTCTGGAACCGTCCTGAGCTGCGCCTGTACGTGACGTCGGCCAAGTGGAACCAGGCCGCCAACGACGCGTACCGCACCTTCGACCCGGTCAGCGGCGCACTACTCACCAACCCCGGCCTCACCGGCTTCGGCGACAACAAGCGCACCGGCACGAGCTACGGTGCTCAGGTGGAAATCTGGTTCTGATCTGAACAGATGAAGACGCCGGCGCCCTCGCCGGCATGAGAGAAGTTCTGGCCAAAGTCACCCCGGCCAAAAGCCGGGGTCCATCCGACCGGAACTCCGTGATGATGGGTGCCGGCTCACGCCGGCATGACAATGGCCGACACGCCATCAGCTAGACATTGGGACCCCCGCACCGCGCGGGTCCGCACCGTGTTGTGATGGTCCGGTTCGCCGGGCCGTGATGACCCCCTCGGAAGGGCCGGCGGGGCGCCGGGGGGCGTCCCGCCGACGCTGGGGTTTCAATCTACCTTTAAGCCAGCATTCAGCCGTTAAGCTAGGCGCATGAAATTGCTCTTAGCGGAAGACGATGCCATCCTGGCGGACGCCTTGAGTTCCAGCCTGCGCAAGGCGGGCTTCGAGGTCGAGGTCGCGGCCAACGGCGCCGTCGCCGAATACCTGCTCCTCAAGCACAACTTCGACTTGGCAGTGCTCGACATCGGCCTGCCGCTGGTCGATGGCCTCACCGTGCTCAAGCGCGTGCGCGTGGCGCGGCCGACGCTGCCCATGCTCATCCTCACGGCCCTCGACGGCCTGGACGACCGCGTCGCAGGGCTCAATGCCGGGGCGGACGACTACCTCACCAAGCCCTTCGATTTCCCCGAGCTGGAAGCACGCATCCGCGCCCTCCTGCGTCGCACGCGCACCGGCGCCGGGCCGGTGCAGCAGATGGGACGCCTCACCTTCGACCGCGACGCGCGACGCGCCTCGGTCGGCGGCGAGATGCTGGAACTGTCGCCACGCGAATGGATGCTCTTCGACCTGCTGCTGACCCAGCGCGACAAGGTGGTCACGAAGGACCAGATCGCCGAGACCTGGGCCGTCGAGCGCTCGGAATCGAACCCCGGCTCCATCGAGGTCTACATCCATCGCCTGCGCCGCAAGCTCGAGACCTCGGGCCTCGCGATCCGCACGGTGCGTGGCCTGGGCTACCTGCTCGAAGCCGAGCCCTCGGCCTGAGCACCAGCGCCCGCGCATGTCCGTCTTCAAGCGCGCGCTGTTCCGCGTCCCTGGCGTTTCGCCGGGCACCCGATCGCTGCAGCGGCACCTGCTCACCTGGCTGCTGCTGCCCCAGCTCGTGCTGTGGCTGGCCGCGGCCTTCGTCACGTACAACGTGGCCGAGCGCTACGCCAACAAGGCGATCGACGCGAGCCTGACCACCGCCACGCGCGCGCTCGCGCGGCAGGTCAAGCCGCTGGGCAACGGCCTGTTCATCGACTTCCCGAAGGCCGCGCAGGACATCATCGAGGCCGACCCCGACGACCGGGTCTACTACATGGTGAGCACGCCGCCAGGGCAGTTCATCCTCGGCAACAAGCAGATCCCCGGGCCGCCGCCGATCCACGATCCGAGGCTGGAGGAGCCCTACTTCTACGACGGCAACATCGGCGACGGCAAGACGAAGGTGGCGGTGCGAGTCTCCGCGCTGTACCTGGCCTATGGCGACGACAGCCGGCAGCGCATGCTGGTGCAGATCGCGCGCAGCCGGGCGAGCCGCGAGCAGCTGGCCCGGCAGATCCTCGTCGACACCGCCCTGCCCCTGTCGGCGCTCATCGCCTTGATGTCGGTGATCGTGTGGGGCGGCATCCGCACCGGCCTGTCGCCGCTGTGGCGAATGCGTGCACTCGTGGAAGACCGCGCGCCCAACGACCTCGCCCCCATCGAGCTCGACGCAGCGCCCGAGGAGGTCCGCGCGCTGGCCAAGGCCATCAACACGCTGCTGGCCGAGGTGCAGGAAAGCGTGAGCGCGCAAAAGCGCTTCATCAACGACGCCGCGCACCAGCTGCGCACGCCGCTGGCGGGTCTGAAGAGCCAGACCGAGCTCGCGGTCAACGAGACCGACGATCCCGCGCTCAAGGCCCGCCTGCAGCTCGTGCACCAGAGCGCCGCGCGCAGCGCCCACCTCGTCAACCAGCTGCTCGCGCTTGCGCGCGCCGAACCCAATGCCACTGCCGAGCAGGGCAAGACGCGCTTCGACATCCGAAAGCTCGCAGCCGAACTCTGCGCGGAGCTGGTGCCCAAGGCCATTGCGCATGGCATCGACCTCGGCTTCGGCGGCGAGGACGACGACCAGAAGGAGCCGCTGTACGTCATGGGCCATCCGCTGCTGTTGCGCGAAGCGCTGAGCAACCTGGTGGACAACGCGATCCGCTACGCCGGTCGCGGCAAGGTCGTCACCGTGGACGTGGAGCAAAGCGGCGCGCAGGCGATCGTCACCGTCGAGGACAACGGCCCCGGGCTGGCCGAAGCGGATCGCGAGCGCGTGTTCCAGCGCTTCGTGCGGGCCACCTACGACGGCAACGGCTGCGGGCTGGGCCTGGCCATCGCCCGGGAGATCGTCGCGCGACACGGCGGCACGGTGGTTCTGGATGCCGCTCAGCCGCAGGGCGTGCGGGCGGTGATCCGCCTGCCGAGGGCCTGAAACGGCCTTACCCACGAGACGGGGCCGTCGCGGCACGCGGCGGGAATGTCACGGACGTCATTTCGGTTGACACATTCGACATCAGGGAAGTCCCGACCTTGTCGTTTCGTTAACACGACATTAAAGTTCGCTTCGCTTGGTTTAACAAGCTGAATAATTTTTGAACAGGAGACTCTGCATGGCTATGACCCGTATTTCCCTTGCCCTCGCCGTTGCCGGCTTGATGGGCGCCACGCTGGCCCAGGCCGGCGAAGTCGAGGTGCTGCACTGGTGGACGTCCGGCGGCGAGGCCAAGGCGGCCGCCGCCCTCAAGGCCACCATGCAGGCCAAGGGCCACACGTGGAAGGACTTCGCGGTGGCCGGCGGTGGCGGCGATTCGGCCATGACGGTGCTGAAGTCGCGCGTGGTGTCGGGCAATGCCCCGGCTGCTGCCCAGATCAAGGGCCCCTCGATCCAGGAATGGGCGCGTGAAGGCGTGCTGGCCAACATGGACGACGTGGCCAAGGCCGAGAAGTGGGACTCGCTCCTGCCCAAGGCCATCGCCGACGGCCTGAAGTACCAGGGCCACTACGTCGCCGCACCGGTCAACGTGCACCGTGTGAACTGGCTGTGGACCAACCCGGAAGCCTTCAAGAAGGCCGGCGCCAAGGTGCCGACCACCTGGGACGAGTTCTTCGTCGCCGCTGAAGCGCTGAAGAAGGCCGGCATCACCCCCGTCGCGCACGGCGGCCAGAACTGGCAGGACTTCACCACCTTCGAAACCGTGGCGCTGGGCGTGGGCGGCACCGACTTCTACAAGAAGGCGCTCGTGCAGCTCGACCCCGCGACGCTGAAGAGCCCGACGATGGAGAAGGTGCTCGCGACCTTCAAGAAGATCAAGGGCTACACCGACAAGAACGCGCCGGGCCGTGACTGGAACCTGGCCACCGCCATGGTCATCAAGGGCGAAGCCGGCATGCAGTTCATGGGCGACTGGGCCAAGGGCGAATTCCTCGCCGCCGGCAAGGTCCCGGGCAAGGACTTCGGCTGCGTGGCTGCCCCTGGCACTGCCAAGGCCTACACCTACAACGTGGACAGCTTCGCGCTGTTCAAGCTGAAGGACCCGGCCAACCAGAAGGCCCAGCAAGACCTCGCCGCCGCGATCATGTCGCCGGAGTTCCAGGAGACGTTCAACCTGAACAAGGGCTCGATCCCGGTTCGCCTGAACATGAAGCTGGACAAGTTCGACGACTGCGCCAAGACCTCGGCGGCTGACTTCGTGTCCACCTCCAAGTCCGGCTCGCTGGTGCCGTCGATCGCCCACGGCATGGCCGTTCCGTCGGCTGCTGAAGGCGCCATCAAGGACGTTGTTTCGCAGTATTGGAACGACGACAAGGCGACCCCGGCCGCCACGATGGACAAGCTGGTTGCGGCAGCGAAGACGAAGTCCTAAGCTTCGATTCCGCTCACAGCGACACAACCCCCTCTCCCGTTCGCGGGAGAGGGCTGGGGTGAGGGCGTGGTGCCGAGGCATCGGCGTTGTCTTCACCACCACCCCTCACTCCAACCCTCTCCTGCCCCGGGAGAGGGCGCCCGAAGCCCCATGACATCCCCCATCTCAACCGCAGCCCGACTCAGCCAGTGGATGCCACGGCTGGTGATCGCGCCCTCCTTCATCCTCGCGATGCTGTTCATCTACGGCCTCATCGCGTGGAACGGCTATCTCTCGGTGTCGGCCTCGCGGCTGCTGCCCAACTATGAATTCGTCGGCTTCCAGCAGTACGCCAACCTCTGGGAAAGCGAACGCTGGTGGGTCGCCCTGCGCAACCTCGGCATCTTCGGCGGCCTGTTCATCTTCTGCGGCATGGCGCTGGGCCTCTTGCTCGCGATCCTGCTCGACCAGAAGATCCGTGCCGAAGGCGTGCTGCGCACCATCTACCTGTACCCGATGGCGCTGAGCTTCATCGTCACGGGCACCGCCTGGAAGTGGATCCTCAACCCCGGGCTCGGCCTGGAGCGCGTGGTCCACAACCTGGGCTTCACCGACTTCCAGTTCGACTGGCTGATCAACCCCGACCGCGCGATCTACACGGTGGCCATCGCGGGCGTGTGGCAAAGCGCCGGCTTCGTGATGGCGCTCTTCCTCGCCGGCCTGCGCGGCATCGACGACTCCATCCTCAAGGCCGCGCAGATCGACGGCGCGAGCCTGCCGCGCATCTACTGGCGCATCATCATCCCGAGCCTGCGGCCGGTGTTCTTCAGCACGCTGATGGTGTTGAGCCACCTCGCGATCAAGAGCTTCGACCTCGTGATGGCACTCACCGCCGGCGGCCCCGGGTTCGCGACCGACCTGCCTGCCACCTTCATGTACACCATGGCCTTCTCGCGCGGCCAGATCGGCCTGGGTGCCGCGTCCGCGACGATCATGCTCGCCACCGTCGCGGCCATCGTCGTGCCCTACCTGTATTCCGAACTGAGGACCAAGCGATGAGCACGCCCGTGACGGCCGCGCCCGTGAATCTCGCCGCCACCGACACCCGCGCGAGCAAGGTCTCGCGCCCGGCGTTCATCACCTGGCACCGCGTCGCGCTGTGGTCGGTGCTGTTGCTGTTCGCGCTGTTCTTCCTGCTGCCGATGTACGTGATGATCACGACCTCGCTCAAGGACATGGCGCAGGTGCGCGAGGGCAGCCTCCTGTCGCTGCCGACCGCGCCCACCTTCGACTCCTGGTCCAAGGCCTGGTCCAGCGCCTGCACCGGCATCGATTGCGGCGGCCTGAAGCCCTTCTTCATGAACTCGGTGTTCATGGTCGTGCCGGCCGTGCTCATCTCCTCGTCGATCGGCGCGGTCAACGGCTACGTGCTGAGCAAGTGGCGCTTCAAGGGCAGCGAAGTGATGTTCGCGCTGATGCTCTTCGGCATGTTCATGCCGCTGCAGGTGGTGCTGCTGCCGATGTCGCAGGTGCTGGGCTGGTTCGGCATCGCAAGCTCGATCTGGGGCCTGGTGCTCGTGCACATCCTCGCGGGGCTGCCGTCGACCACCCTCTTCTTCCGCAACTACTACGTCGGCCTGCCCGACGAGCTGATCAAGGCGGCAATGCTCGACGGCGCCGGCTTCTGGCGCATCTTCTGGCGCATCGTGGTGCCGCTGTCCACGCCGATCATCGTCGTGACGCTCATCTGGCAGTTCACCAACATCTGGAACGACTTCCTCTTCGGCGTGGTGTTCTCCGGCGGCGCGTCCAAGCCCGTCACCGTGGGCCTGAACAACCTCGCCAACACATCGAGCGCGGTCAAGGAATACAACGTGGACATGGCGGCGGCCATGATCGCCGGCCTGCCGACGCTCTTCGTCTACATCCTCGCGGGCAAGTATTTCGTGCGCGGCCTCACCGCCGGCGCAGTCAAGGGTTAAGGAACAAAGCCATGGGCGCACTATCCATTCGCAACGTCAAGAAGAGCTTCGGCACCGTCGACATCCTCAAGGGCATCGACATCGAGGTCGAGGCGGGTGAGTTCCTCATCCTCGTCGGGCCCTCGGGCTGCGGCAAGAGCACGCTGCTCAACATGATCGCGGGGCTCGACACCCCCACCTCGGGCACCATCCACATCGCCGACCGCGACGTGACCTACGCGCTCCCCAAGGACCGCGACATCGCCATGGTGTTCCAGAGCTACGCGCTGTACCCGAACATGAACGTCGGGCAGAACATCAGCTTCGGCCTGGAAATGCGCAACGTGCCCAAGCCCAAGCGCGAAGAGGCGATCAAGCGCGTGGCCAAGATGCTGCAGATCGAGCACCTGCTCGACCGCAAGCCGGGGCAGCTGTCGGGCGGCCAGCGCCAGCGCGTGGCCATGGGCCGTGCGCTCGCGCGCAACCCCGCCCTCTTCCTCTTCGATGAGCCGCTGTCCAACCTGGACGCCAAGCTGCGCGTGGAGATGCGTGCCGAGATCAAGCTCCTGCACCAGCGCACCAAGACCACCACCGTGTACGTCACGCACGACCAGGTCGAGGCGATGACGCTGGGCGACCGCATTGCGGTGATGCGCGAAGGCGTGGTGCAGCAGTTCGGCACGCCCGAGGACATCTACACCCGTCCCGCCACCCGCTTCGTGGCCGAGTTCATCGGCTCGCCCGCGATGAACATGGTGGGCAGCCAGCGCGCGGCCAACGGCCTGCAGGCCGCGGGCATCGATCTCGCGCTCACGCCCGAGCAGCAAGGCGCGCTGAGGACCGCGAATGCGTCGGAGATCACCTACGGGCTTCGGCCCGAGTCGCTCGCCTTCGCTGACGCGGGCCTGCCCGGCACGCTCGCGATGATCGAGCCGACCGGCCCCGAGACCTATGCGCTCGTCGACACCCCTGTTGGCAAGCTCACCGCGCGCGTGCCAGGCAAGGTCGTGCACAGCGTCGGCGAGAAGGTGTTCCTGCGCTGGGCGGCCGCCGACGCGCACCTCTTCGACACCAAGAGCGACAAGCGCGTGGCCTAGTGCCGCTGCGCGGGAGGGCCGCCATGAAAGACCACCTGAACTTCCGCTCGGCCGGATTCCTGCGAAGCCACATCGTGGACACCATGGCCTTCTACGACGGCCGGTGCCTGGACCCATCGGGCGGCTTCTTCCATTTCTTCAAGGACGACGGCACGGTCTACGACCGCACGACGCGCCACCTCGTGAGCAGCACGCGCTTCGTGTTCAACCACGCGATGGCCGCGCGCCGCTTCGGCGAGACGCGCTGGCTGGACGCGACGCGCCACGGCCTGCGCTTCCTGCGCGACGTGCACCGCAACCCCGACACCGGAGGCTACGCCTGGCAGCTGAAGTGGGACGGCGGACACAAGAGCGGCCACAAGGAGATCCTCGACGACACCAACCACTGCTACGGCCTCGCCTTCGTGCTGCTCGCGCACGCGCACGCGGCCATGGCCGGCGTGGCCGAGGCGCGCGCGGGCATCGGCGAGACCTTCGCGCTGATGGAGCAGCACTTCTGGGAGCCTGCCAACGGTTTGTATGCCGACGAAGCGTCCGCCGACTGGAAGCTCACCACCTACCGCGGCCAGAACGCCAACATGCACGCCTGCGAAGCCATGCTCGCGGCCTACGAGGCGACGCGCGACGAGCGCTATCTCGAACGCGCCGCCGTGCTGGCCGAGTCGGTCACGCAGCGGCTCGCCTCGCATGCCAAGGGCTTGATCTGGGAACACTACCGCCGCGATGCAACCACCGGCGCGTGGACGCCCGACTGGGACTACAACCGCCAGGACAAGACCAACATCTTCCGGCCCTGGGGCTACCAGCCCGGCCACCACACCGAGTGGGCCAAGCTGCTGTTGATCCTGGAACGCCACCAAGCCGCGAACTGGCTGCTGCCGCGCGCATGTGAACTCTTCGCGGCCGGTACCGAACACGCCTGGGACAACGCGCATGGCGGCCTCGTCTACGGCATTGCCGACGACGAGAAACACCCGGGCAAGCTCACGGTGTGCGACAGCGACAAGTATTTCTGGGTGCAGGCAGAGAGCCTGGCCGCGGCGGCGCTGCTGGCCATCCGCACCGGCGAAGGTGGCTACTGGGATTGGTACGACCGGCTGTGGGAATACAGCTGGGCCAAGTTCGTGGACCACGAATACGGCGCCTGGTATCGCATCCTCACGGCGGACAACCGCAAGTACAGCGACGAGAAGAGTCCCGCCGGCAAGACGGACTATCACACCATGGGTGCGTGCTACGAGGTGTGGAGCGCGCTGGAGAGCGCGTAAGCAGCGCCTGCGGAGCGCGGCCGCCGCGTCAGAAGAAGCTGCAGTTCAGCGACACCGTCACGCCCAGTCGGATTCCGCCGTCGGTCGCGACACCGCCGTTGGTCTGGGTGGCGCGTCGAGAGGTGGTGCGAAGCAGCGTGCGGCACTCGTCCGCATCCATGCCGAAGCCACGGAGCGCCTTCGTGGCGCCTTCGAAGCGAAAGCGCAGTGCGCCGCGCGGGCGCTGCCCCGGAGCGGCCGACAGGTCGATGAAGTCCAGCCCCTGCGGCATCTGCATCGACATGCTGCGCTGCGCTCGGTCGCTCAGGCCGTTCATGCCCTGCATCTGCGCCATCGCCGGGCTGCCGATGAACAACACGCAGCCGGCGGCACACAGGCGGGAGATCGCGGTGCGGATGGCGTTGGGCTGGTTCATGAAGGCCTCTGGCTGTTGGTGGACGACTTGTGCGATGAACGTGCGCAACTGTCGTGCCACGCCCGCCGAGCCCCTTTCCGCCCTTTCCTGCCACGGTCAGCCAGCGGACAGGTCACCGCTCGATACGAATGCGGCCCCGAAGTGACGCAAAGCGTTCGGCGTGGGGACACAGGCGTTTCAAGATGTGCGGCGATGGGCGCGGTTCTACACTCGCCCTTCCGTCTCACAAGGATGCACAACGCATGCTCTACAACCTTGAGGCCGTGGCGCGCCGATCCGCGCCGGCCGTGCAGCAATGGGCCGTCCGCGGCGTCGCGGAAACGTCCGAAGACCTGACCATGCGCCAGGGCGTGGCGCAAGCGCCCAGCCGCAGCCGCGACGCCGGTGCGATGGTCACGGTGATCGACCGCGGCGGCATGGGCTACGCCGCCACCAGCGACCTCACCGACGCCGGCCTGAAAGCCGCCTTCGCGCAAGCCACTGAACTCGCCCACGCCGTTGCGGGCAAGACCGTCTTCGACTACAGCCGGCTGCCGGTCGCGGCGCCCCAAGGCAGCTACCGCAGCCCGGTTCAAAAGCCGCTCGGCAGCGCTGGGCTGAAGGCGCGCCTGGAGCTGCTGGCCACGACCAACGCCGCCACCAAGCTGGACGAGCGCATCGTCGACTGGACCGCCACGCTGTGGACCATCGAATCGCAGCAACTGCTCGTCACCGGCGACGGCGGTCGGGCGGAGCAGCACTTCAGCCTTGTCATTCCGAACGTGCAGGCCACCGCAAGCGTGAACGGCGTCACGCAAACGCGCTCGGCGCACGGCCAGTACAACGGGTTCTGCCAGCAAGGCGGCATGGAGGTGCTGGACCGCGCCCAGTTCTCGACCGACGGCCCGCGCGTCGCGCGCGAGGCGCTGGAGCTCGCGATGGCGCCGCAGTGCCCGAGCGGCGAGATGGACGTGATCCTCATGCCCGACCAGATGATGCTGCAGATCCACGAGTCCATCGGGCATCCGCTGGAGCTCGACCGCATCCTCGGCGACGAGCGCAACTTCGCAGGGACGAGCTTCGTCACGCTGGACATGTTCGGCAGCTACACGTACGGCAGCGAGCTGCTCAACGTCACCTACGACCCGACGCGCAGCGAACAGCTCGCGAGCTTCGCCTTCGACGACGACGGCACGGCGGCCGAGCGGCAGTTCATCATCGAGCGCGGCATGCTCAAGCGGCCGCTGGGCGGCAGCATCTCGCTCGCCCGTGCGCGAGCGATGCGTGCCGACATCGAGGGCGTGGCCACGGCGCGCTCATGCAGCTGGAACCGCGCGCCCATCGACCGCATGAGCAACCTCAACGTCGAGCCGGGCGCGTCGTCGCTCGCGGAGATGATCGCGAGCATCGAGCACGGCGTGCTGATGCGCACCAACTGCTCGTGGAGCATCGACGACTCGCGCAACAAGTTCCAGTTCGGCTGCGAGCATGGCCAGGTGATCCGCAACGGCCAGCTCGCCGAGGTGGTTCGCAACCCGAACTACCGCGGCATCAGCGCGACCTTCTGGCGCTCGCTCGCGATGGTGGGTGATGCGAGCACCTTCGAGGTGATGGGCACGCCGTTCTGCGGCAAAGGCGAACCCTCGCAGGTCATCCGCGTGGGGCATGCATCGCCGGCCTGCAAGTTCAGCAACGTGGCCGTGTTCGGCGGGGAGGCGTGAGATGAGCACCACCCGCAAGGACTACTTCGAAGCGCTGGCCCAGGCCATCTGCCAGCCCACCGCCGGCGCGGAGCGCGTCACCTTGTACCTGCATGCCGAGGATTCGGATTTCATCCGCTTCAATCGCGCGGCGGTGCGCCAGGCGACGCATGTGGAGCAAGGCTATGCAACGGTCGCCGTCGTCCAGGGCGCGCGGAGGATCGAATCCACCCGTTCGGTCACGGGCCGTGCCGATGAAGATGCCACCGCGTTGCAAGCCGAGCGCGACGACCTGGTCGCGCTGATGGCCGACGTGCCCGAAGACCCGTACCTGCTGCTGCCCGAGGACATCACCTCCAGCAGCCGCGAGGAAAGCGGCGTCCTGCCCTCGCCCGAAGCGCTCGTCATCGCCGTCACTGCCGCCTCGCGCGGGCTGGACTTCGTCGGCTTCTACGCCGGCGGCGCCGTGGCGCGCGGCTTTGCGGACAGCCGCGGCCAGCGCCATTGGCACCGCGTCGAAAGCTTCCACTTCGACTGGTGCCTGTACCACCAGGCCGACAAGGCGGTGAAGACGGCCTACGCCGGCACGCACTGGGACGCCGACGAATTCGCACGCCGCGTAGCCATCGGCGCCCAACGCCTGCCGCTGCTGGCCCGCACGCCGCGCACGCTCTCGCCGGGCGCCTACCGCGCCTACTTCACGCCGGCGGCGATGAACGAGCTGTTGGGCACCTTGTCGTGGGGCGGATTCGGCGCGCGTGACCGTCGCACCGGCACTTCCAGCCTCTCGCGGCTTGAGCATCGCGATGCGCAGTTGCATGCGGATTTCCACCTCACCGAGGACACGGCGCACAGCATCGCGCCGGCCTTCACCGCCGAGGGTTTTGCGAAGCCAGCATCGGTGAGCCTCATCGAAGGCGGACGTGCCACCGGGACCCTCAACTCGCCGCGCTCGGCCCGCCAGTACGGCCTGGTCGCCAATGGCGCCAACGCGCAGGAATCGCCCGAAGCCCTGTCGCTTGCACCGGGCCGCCTGCCCGAGGCCGACGCGCTGAAGGCGCTGGACACCGGCCTGTATGTGAGCAATCTCTGGTACCTCAACTACTCCGATCGCCAGGCCTGCCGCATGACCGGCATGACGCGCTTCGCCTGCTTCTGGGTGGAAGGCGGCGAGCTGGTGGCGCCGCTCGGTGTGATGCGCTTCGACGATTCGTTCCTGCGCATGTTCGGCGAAGGCTTGATTGCGCTGACCGACAAGGCGGAGTTGCTGCCGGAGAGCGGCACGTATCGAGAGCGGCAGCTCTTGTCGCTGTCGACGCCAGGCGCGTTGGTGGAAGGCTGGCGGCTCACGCTGTAGCTGCATTGCTACTTGCCTGCCTGCGAGGCACGGCATGCATTGCTCCTTCCCCCGCTGGGGGAAGGTTGGGTTCGGGGCGCGCGACGCGCGATCCGGCCTTGGTGACTGCGACCAGCGCTTGCGGCCTTCACATCGGCCCACGCCCCCACCCCGGCCCTCCCCCAGAGTGGGAGGGAGCGCGACGCCGCGGCGGGTCACACGATCAGCATCGCCCGGAAGTCGTTGACGTTCGTGAACGTCGGCCCCGTCACCACCAGGTCGCCGATGGCTGAGAAGTAGCCGTAAGCATCGTTGCGATCGAGGAACTCCCTCGCCTGGCGCCCGGCGGCTTCGGCGCGCGCGAGCGTGTCGGGCGTGACGATCGCGCCGGCGTTGTCCTCCACGCCATCGATGCCGTCGGTGTCCCCTGCCAGCACGTGCACGCCCTTCTCGCCTTGCAGGGTGATGGCGCAGCTCAAGAGGAATTCACTCGCTCGGCCACCTCGGCCACCGCGGGCCTTCACCGTCACCGTCGTCTCACCGCCCGAGAGAATCACGCAGGGCTTGGCAAAGGGCGAACCGCGGCGTGCCACCTCGCGGGCGAGCGCGGCATGCACCTTCGCCACGTCGCGCGATTCGCCTTCGATCTCGTCGGACAGGACGTGCGCCTCGATGCCCGCGCGCCGCGCGAGTGCGGCGGCGGCCTCCAGGCTTTGGTGCGGCGTCGCGATCATGCGCACCGAGCGATCGGCGAAGCGTTCGTCGCCCGGCTTGGGCGTCTCGAATCGGCCACTTTCCAATCCATCGCGGATGGCCGCCGCAACCTCGATGCCGTAGCGAGCCAGCACGGCGAGCGCATCGGCGCATGTCGTGGGGTCGGGCACGGTCGGCCCGCTCGCGATCACGGCCGGATCGTCGCCGGGCACGTCGGAGATGAGCAGCGTCACGACCCGCGCCGGAGCACACATCGCGCCCAGTCGGCCACCCTTGATCGCCGACAGGTGCTTGCGCACGCAATTCATCTCGTCGATGGCCGCGCCGCTCTTGAGCAGGGCGCGATTGATGGCCTGCTTGTCTTCGAGCGTGACGCCCGTCGCCGGCAGCGACAGCAGCGCGGAACCACCACCCGAGATGAGGCACAGCACCAGGTCATCTGCAGTGAGTCCGCGCGTCAGCTCGACGATGCGCTTCGCTGCTTCACGGCCTGCATCGTCAGGCACGGGGTGCGACGCCTCCACCACCTCGATGCGGTTGCCCTTGTACGACGGCGGCACGTGGCCGTAGCGTGTGACCACAAGCCCCGACAAGGGCGCGTTCGCAGGCCACAACGCATCGACGGCCGCGGCCATCGACCCACCGGCCTTGCCTGCGCCAAGCACCAGCGTGCGCCCCTTGGGCGGCGGCGGCAGGTGCTCGTGCATGACGACCTCGGGCAAGGCACGCGCGACGGCGGCATCGAAGAGAGCGCGCAGGAACTCGCGCGGCTGATCATGCGGCGATGGGATGTTCATGCAGGAAAGCGTAGCACTCGCAGGTCGCGATGCAGCTGCCGCGGATCGCTCAAGCGCACTCACGCGCCACTGGAGCGCACATCAAGCCGCGGCAACCTCGTGATGCGCCATCAGCTCCAGCGCCTTCACCAGCGCCGAGTGATCGAGCTGGTCCCAGCCTTGTGCAGCGCACGCCTGCATGAGTTGCGCCACGTTGGCCGTCTGCGGCAGCGACACGCCAATGGATTTCGCACCAGCAAGCGCAAGGTTCAGGTCCTTCTGATGCAGCCCGATGCGGAACCCCGGGTTGAAGGTCCGCTTGATCATCCGCTCGCCATGCACCTCGAGGATGCGGCTCGCCGCGAACCCGCCCATCAGCGCCTGCCGCACGCGGGCCGGGTCGGCGCCGGCCTTGCTTGCGAACACCAGCGCCTCGCTCACCGCCGCGATGTTCAGCGCCACGATGATCTGGTTGGCCACCTTCGTCGTCTGGCCGTCGCCGTTGCCGCCCACGAGCGTGATGTTCTTGCCCATCAGCTCGAAGAGCGGCTTGACGCGATCGAACGCAGCCTGCGGCCCGCCGACCATGATGGTCAGGCTCGCGGCCTTCGCACCGACTTCTCCGCCGGAGACTGGCGCATCGAGGTAAGCCGTGCCCAGTGCATTGATGCGCCGAGCGAAGTCCTTGGTGTCGATGGGCGAGATGGAGCTCATGTCCACCACCGTCTTGCCGGGTGCGAGGCCCGCGGCCACGCCGTTCTCGGCGAACAGCACGGCCGCCACGTCCGGCGTGTCGGGCAGCATCAGGAAGACGATGTCCGCGCGCTCGGCCACTTCCCTGGCGCTCGCACAGGCCGTGGCGCGCTCCGCGATGGGCGCCGGCACGCGGCTTCGGGTGTGGACGAAAAGCTCATGGCCGGCGGCGATGAGGTGGCCGCACATGGGGGTGCCCATGATGCCCAGGCCGATGAATCCGAGTTGCATGTGGGTGGCTCGTGTCGGTGTTGTTGATGATCTGTGTTGGATGGTGATCAACGCCCGCGCATCTTCGCGAGCACCTGCTGCGAACCGGCCGCGATGAGCCGCGCATCCGAGCTCACGGTGACGAAGCGAAAGCCTTTCTTCACCCGTTCCAGGGCGAACTCGGGCGACCCGTTGTGGATGCCCGCGACGATGCCATGCGCCGTCGCACGCTCGAGGATGTGGTCGATGGCCTGCGCCACCTTCGGCTCCACCTCGTCGAAGGCGGGCTTGCAGCCGAGCGCGAGCGACAGGTCCGAGGGGCCGACGTAGATCGCATCCAATCCTTCGACGGACAAGATCGCGTCGAGGTTGTCCAGCGCCTGCGCGGTCTCGATCATCGCGAAGGTGACGATGGTGTCGTTGGCGTGCTGCGGATAGTCCGCGCCGCCGTACAGCAGCGCCCTCACCGGCCCGAAGCTGCGTGTGCCGCGCGGGGCGTAGTGCGTGTACGCGACGAGCTTCTGCGCATCCTCGCGGGTGTTGACCATCGGGCAGATCACGCCGTACGCGCCCGCATCAAGCGTCTTCATGAGGATGCCGGGCTCAAGCCACGGCACGCGCACCACCGGCACCGTCGGCGTGGTGGAGATGGCTTGCAGCATTCCGACCATCGCCTGGTAGTCGATGAGGCCGTGCTGCAGGTCGATGGTGAGCGAATCCCAGCCCTGGTGGGCCATGGTCTCGGCGGAGAAGCTGCTCGGGATGGCGAGCCAGCCGTTGACCACCGCTTGTCCAGCGGCCCAGGTTTCACGCAGCTTGTTGGGTCTCATCGTCGGTCCTTCCGTCGTTTCAGCGCACGAAGCACGGGCGCTTGGGGTCGAAGCGCCAGTTCGGCACGAGGGCCTGCATGGCCACCGCGTCATCACGGGCGCCCAGGCCATGCGCCTTGTAGAGTTCGTGGGCCTTCTCCACCTCGGCCATGTCGAGCTCCAGCCCCAAGCCCGGCTTCTTCGGCACCTGCACGAGGCCGCCCTCGATGCGCAGCGGCTCCTTCGTGAGGCGCTGGCCGTCCTGCCAGATCCAGTGCGTGTCGATGGCGGTGACGCGGCCGGGCGCGGCCGCACCGACGTGCGTGAACATCGCGAGCGACACGTCGAAGTGATTGTTCGAATGCGAACCCCAGGTCAGGCCCCAGTCGCGGCAGGTCTGCGCCACGCGCACCGAGCCGGCCATGGTCCAGAAATGCGGGTCTGCGAGCGGGATGTCCACCGATTGCAGCGACAGCGCGTGGCTCAGCTGCCGCCAGTCGGTGGCGATCATGTTGGTGGCTGTGGGCAGTCCGGTGGCGCGGCGGAACTCGGCCATCACCTCGCGGCCGGAGAAGCCGTCTTCCGCGCCGCAAGGGTCTTCGGCATAGGCCACCACGCCGTGCAGGTCGCGCATCAGTCGGATGGCATCTTTCAGCATCCAGCCGCCGTTCGGGTCCAGCGTGATGCGCGCCTTCGGAAAGTGCTCGTGCAGCGCCCTCACGGCCTCGACTTCCTCTTCGCCGCGCAGCACGCCGCCCTTGAGCTTGAAGTCCTCGAAGCCGTAGCGTGCATGTGCCGCCTCGGCCTGCCGAACGATGGCCTGCGGCGTCAGCGCTTCATCGTGGCGAACGCGGAACCAGTCGTCGGGTGCATCGGGCTCACTGGCATAGGCCAGTTCCGTCTTGCGCCGATCGCCGACGTAGAAGAGATAGCCGAGCATCTGCACCGCGTCGCGCTGCTGGCCTTCGCCGAGCAGCGCGGCGACGGGCTCGCCGAGGTGCTGGCCGAGCAGGTCGAGCATGGCCGATTCGACCGCCGTGACCGCATGGATGGTGGTGCGCAGGTCGAAGGTCTGCTGGCCGCGGCCGCCGGCGTCGCGGTCGGCGAACTGGCGTTGCATGGTCTGCAGCACGGCGTGGTGAGCGCCCAGCGCCTGGCCGACGACCAGGCCACGCGCGTCCTCCAGCGTCTGGCGGATCTTCTCGCCGCCGGGCACCTCGCCCACGCCGGTGCGGCCGTCGCTGTCGGTGAGGATCAGCAGGTTGCGGGTGAAGAAAGGGCCGTGCGCGCCGCTGAGGTTGAGCAGCATGCTGTCGCGCCCGGCGACGGGCACGACGCGAAGCTCGCGGACGACGGGGGTGCTTGCAGAAGCCATGGTGGTGGAGCCTTCGCCAGTCAGTCGGCGGTGATCTTGCCGGTCTCGATCACCTGCTTCCAGCGCTTGTACTCCAGCGCCTGGAACTCGGCGAACTGCGCCGGCGTGTTGCCCACGACCTCGAAGCCGAGATCGACGAATCGCTGGTGGATCTGCGGGTCCTGCAAGGCGGCGACGATGGCCGCGTGCAGCTTGGCGCGGATGTCGGCAGGCACGCCCTTGGGCGCGACCACGGCCTGCCAGGAATACACGTCGACGTTCTTCACACCCGCTTCGCTGAGCGTCGGCACGTTGGGCAGCACGCTCGACCGCTTGTCGCCCGTGACCGCCAATGCCCTGAGCTTGCCGGCGTTGATGTGCGAGAGCACGGCGTTGACGTTCTGGAACGACGCATCCACCTGCCCACCGAGCAGGTCGGAGATGGCGGGCGCCCCGCCCTTGTACGGAATGTGCAGCCCGGTGGTGCCCGTCTGCTGCCAGAAGAGCTCGGCAGTCAGGTGATCGCTCGAGCCATTGCCCGAGGACGCGAAGCTCATCTTGCCGGGGTGCGATTTCTCGAAGGCGATGACGTCGGCCACGCTCTTGTGCGGCGAGTTGGCCGGCACCACGAGCACGTTGGGTGCCTGCACCGCGACGGTGATGAGGTCGAAGTCCTTCAGTGCGTCGTACTGCATGCCCTTGATCAGGTGCGGCGCGATCACGAGCGGCCCGAGCGAGGTGACCATGAAGGTGTAGCCGTCCGGCGCCGCGCGCTTGACCTGCGCCGCGCCGATGGTGCCGGTGGCGCCGGCCTTGTTGTCGACGAGAAAGGTCTGGCCGAGCTTGTCCTGCAGCTTCTGGCCGATGGCGCGCGCCAGCATGTCCGTGGAGCCGCCCGGCGGGAACGGCACGACCATCGTCACGGGCTTGTCGGGCCAGGGCGCTGCCTGCGAAGCCATGGCACTCAGGCCGAGGATGAGGATGGACAAGAACTTCTTCATGGCTGTCTCCTGGCGGCTCGCGCTCGCGGTTCCGATGAAGCGATGGTAGCGCTACCAAATGGAAATTGACAGCCCCCGGCGATGTGGGTTCCACGTAGGCCTGAACACGAGCTGATCAGGGATTACCCCATTTCGTCTTCGAGCACCTTCACTGGTATGCTTGTCGTACCAGCTGACCAGGGCAATCATCTTCGTGGACATCGTCAATCACCGCGTTCCGGGTGCCGCATCCCGGGAGATCACCAAGCGCACCGTCAAGGACCAGGTGGCCGACAAGATCGCCTCCATGATCCACACCGGCTTGCTCCAGCCAGGCGACGAATTGCCGTCGGAACGCGAGCTCGCAACCACGCTGTCGGTCTCGCGCGAATCGGTTCGCGGCGCACTGTCGGTGCTGGCCGGCCGCCGGATGATCGGCGTGTCGCAAGGCGCCCGCACCCGGGTGCTCGGCACTGCAGGCCAGAGCCTGCAGGACACGGTGTCCAGCTTCGGTTTGCTCAAGGGCAAGTCCATCGAAGAGGTCACTGAAGCACGTGGCCTGGTGGAGGTCGAGGTGGTGCGCCTGGCTGCCGCCCGCATGAAACCCGCCACGCTCGATCGCCTGGAGGCGCTCGTGGCCGAGCAGGCGCACATGCTCAACGACCCCGTGCGCTTCCAGATCTCCGACCGCGAGTTCCACACCGTGCTCTACGAAGCCTGCGGCAACGAGCTGCTGGCGAGCTTCGTCGTCGACCTGTATGCCTACGCGCTCGACACGCGCCGCAAGGTCCTCAAGCACAAGGGCGCGATCGCGCGCAGCGTGGACGACCACCGCGCCATCGTCACGGCATTGCGCTCCAAGCACCCCACGCGCGCGGCCGATGCGATCCGCCATCACCTGGACAGCGTGTACGCCACCACCGTGTCCGAGCTGAAGAAATAAGCCATGGCCATCGAGATCTTCGACACCCGCTTTGCACCCGCCGCGCGCGATGGCGAAGCCCTGGAACGCCTGTGCACCGGTGCAGCCTGGAGCGAAGGGCCGGTCTGGATGCACGAAGACGGCTCGGTGTTGTGGAGCGACATCCCCAACAACCGCATGCTGCGCTGGAATGCGCGACACGGCATGACGGTGTGGCGCGAGCAGGTCGAGTTCACCAACGGCCACACCCGCGAGGCCGACGGCTCGCTGCTGCACTGCTCGCACGGCCAGCGCGCCATCGTCCGCACCCGCTTCAGCGATGGCCTGCAGGCATCGGCTGACGAAGTGGTCGTCAGCCACTACCAGGGCCGGCGCCTGAATTCGCCGAACGACGTGGTGGTCAAGTCCGACGGCACCATCTGGTTCAGCGACCCGCCCTACGGCATCGTGTCCGACCACGAAGGCCACCGGGCCGCAGCAGAACAGCGCGGCAACCACGTCTACCGTTTCGACCCGGCCACCGGCGCCATCGACATCGCCACCGACTGGCTGGAAGAGCCCAACGGCCTCGCCTTCTCGCCCGACGAATCGCTGCTCTACGTGTCCGACACGTCGGCCGCGCTGCGCACCGATGGCGGCGGCTTCCACCACATCGTCGTCTTCGACGTGATCGCCGGCCGCACGCTCGCACGGCCTCGCGTGTTCGCCGAGGTCAGCCCCGGCCTGTCGGACGGCTTCCGGCTGGACGCCAACGGCTGGCTCTACACCAGCAGCGCCGACAGCGTGCAGGTCTACCACCCCGACGGCACGCGCATGGCGCGCATCGCGGTGCCCGAGAAGGTCGGCAACCTCACCTTCGGCGGCGTGGCGCGCAACGAGCTCTACATCTGCGCCACCACGTCGCTTTACCGCCTCAAGCTGAACACCCGCGGCATCCAGGCCCCCTGAACCCAGAAAGCCCCGAATGAGCCGAGACACCCTGCTTCTCGTCGAGAAGTGCGCCCACTGCATCAGCTGGTACGACATCGAATCCGGTGAGCGACTGCGCTCGCTGGCGCTGCCGCACTTTCCGCACGAGTTCGTCACCGACCGCGCACAGCGCCATGCCTATGTGGGCCACTACGGCGTCGAGACTTCTGGTCACATCGGCTCGGGAGGCCACGCCATCCTCCAGGTCGACATTCGCTCGGCTCAACTGGTACGGTCTATAGACCTGTTTCCCTTCAATCGCATCCACGGCCTGCAGATGGACGAGCAGGACCGGCTCTATGCGCTCAGCGAAGAGAAGGCCACGCTGCTGGTGCTCGACCAGCCGGCCACCGACACCGCGCCGCGCCGCGCAGTGCCCTCGGGCGGCATCAAGAGCCACCTCTTCGCGTTGACGCGCGATGGCCAGACGGCCTATTGCATGAACCTGCTGAGCCACACCGTGACGAAGGTGAAGCCCTGGGACCCGCTGGCCCCGCCGGTGGCCTGCCACCCCGGCCAGAAGCCCGAGGGCTACTGCCTGAGCGCCGACGAAGCGACGCTCTACGTGAGCAACCGCTGGAGCAACACGCTCGCGGCCATCGACACCGCCACGATGACGGTGAAGCACAGCGCCCCGTCTCGAGACGACGTGACACGCATCTACCGGAACCGCGACGGCCGGCTCTTCACGAGCAACTACGGCGACCGCAGCCTGTCGGTGGTGGATCCGCACACGCTGGCCGAGACCGGCTATCTCAAGATGGATGCACGGGCGATCGCCCTCTCCTTCCACCCGAGCCTGCCGCTCGCCTTCATCTCGCAGGACGACGACCGCGTCATGGTGCTCGACACCGAGCGCTTCCAGGTGCTGCGCACCATCGCCACGCAGCGCGAGCCCGATGTGTCGACGGTGGTGCAGCTGTGAACGCGCGCTCATCCATGCAAGTCCGGCCGCTGCTGGAGTTTCGCCAGGTCAGCAAACGCTTCGGCGGCACGCAGGCGGTGGACACCGTGAGCTTCGACGTGCACCCCGGCGAGATCGTCGCCCTGCTCGGCGAGAACGGCGCGGGCAAGTCGACGCTGATCAAGCTGCTGGCCGGCATCTACCGCATCGACAGCGGCGAGATCCGCGTCGACGGCCGGCCCGAATCCGAATGGCGCAGCAGCGATCGCGCGCGCCAGCCGGTCGCCTTCATCCACCAGGACCTGGGCCTGGTCGAATGGATGACGGTGGCCGAGAACGTGGCGCTCGGCATGGGCTACCGGCGGCGCTTCGGCCTCATCGACTGGAAGGCGGCGGCCGAGGCCGCGCGCCGCGTCATGGCACGCGTCGGCTGCGACATCGACCCCGAGCGCCGCGTGTTCTCGCTGACCCGCGCCGAGAAATCGCTGCTGGCCATTGGCCGCGCACTGGAGGTCCAGGCCCGGCTGCTCGTGCTGGATGAACCTTCCGCCAGCCTTCCGATGGCCGACGTGGAGCGGCTGTTCGGCGTGCTGCGCGAGCTGCGCCGCCAGGGCATGGCGATGATGTATGTCTCGCACCGGCTGGACGAGGTGATGGCCATCTCCGACCGCGCGGCGGTGATGCGCGACGGCAAGCTCGTGCGGGTGCTGCAGACGGCACAGACCACGCAGGACGAACTGGTCCACCTGATCGTTGGCAAGGCCTTGTCGAGTGGCGTCCCCAAGGCGGCGGTGCCGCGCGGTGCCGGCACGGTGTTGCGCCTGGACGGCGCGGCGAGCGGCAACGCCGGGCCGCTGAGTTTCGAGGTGCGCCAGGGCGAAGTCGTCGGCCTGGTAGGACTGCGCGGCGCGGGCCACGAAGCCATCAGCCGCGCCCTTTTCGGACGCGAGCCGCTGTCGGCGGGGCGCATGAGCCTGCAAGGCCGCGAGGTGCGTTTCGCGAGCTGTGCCGATGCGATTCGCGCCGGCGTGGCCTACGTGGCCGGCGAGCGACTCGAAGAGAACCTGGCCGGCTCGATGAGCGTGCTGGAGAACCTCTTCCCGCATCCATCGCTGCACGGCGACCGCGGCCTGGCGCTCGGCCGCCGCGGCAAGGAGCAGCGCGCGGCGATGTCGCTGATCCGCCAGTTCGACGTCAACCCGCCGGCACCGGCGGCCGAGATCCAGCAGCTGTCGGGCGGCAACCAGCAGAAGGTCGTGCTCGCGCGCTGGTTCCACCTCGACAAGCCGCTGGTGGTGCTGGAGGAGCCCACCGCCGGCGTGGACGTGGGCGCCAAGCGGCAGATCTACGGCGTGCTGCGCGAGCGCGCCGAAGCCGGCACCGCCCTCGTCGTGGTGTCGACCGACTTCGAGGAGGTGGCCACGGTCTGCAACCGCGTGCTGGTGTTCCGCGATGGCCACATCGCCGCGGAGCTGACCGGCGCCGACATCAGCGTCGAACGGCTGCTGGCCCTCGCCGCCGGCGCCGCGAGCCCGAACGAGAAGAACCCACCAAAAAGCAGACATCAATCCCTGGAGACATCCGCATGACCGCATCCATCAAGTCCACGGCCCTCGAGCCGGACCGCTCGCTCGACGGCGAAGCCGCCTCCGTCCTCCAGCGCATCGGGCGCGCCATGCCGGTCTATGGGCTGGTCGTGCTCACCGTCGGCCTCGCACTGCTGTTCTCGGTGCTGCTGCCCGACACCTTCCCGACGCTGTTCAACCTGCGCGCCATCCTCGCGGACAAGTCGGTCATCGCCCTGCTCGCGCTGGCCGCCACCATTCCGATGATCACCGGCAAGATCGACCTGACGGTGGGCTACGGCATCGTGCTCTGGCACATCCTGGCGATCAGCCTGCAGACGCACTATGGCCTGCCCTGGCCGCTGGCAGTGTTGGCCGTGCTGCTGTGCGCCTCGCTGTTCGGCGTGCTCAATGGCCTGCTGGTGGAGCTCGCGCAGATCGACTCCTTCATCGCCACGCTGGGCACCGGCACCGTGATCTACGCGGTGGCGATGTGGCACAGCGGCGGCCGCCAGGTGGTGGGCGAGTTGCCCGAAGGCTTCGTCGACATCGCCGGCGGCAACCTCTTCGGCCTTCCGGTGGGCGCCTTCTACGTGCTGGCCGTGAGCATCGCGCTGTGGCTGACCACCGAGTTCACGCCGCTCGGCCGCGCGCTCTATGTCATCGGCGCCAATCCGAAAGCGGCGCAGCTCAATGGCATCGCCGTGCGCAAGCATGTGATGGGCGCCTTCGTCGCCTCCGGCGCACTGTCGGGCTTTGCCGGCGTGATGCTGGCCTCGCGCCTGCAGATCGGCCAGGCGAGCGTGGGGCTGGAGTTCCTGCTGCCGGCACTCGTCGGTGCCTTCCTCGGGTCCACCACCATCCGCCCCGGCCGCGTCAACGTGTGGGGCACGCTGGTCGGCGTGGCCATCCTCGCCATCGGCATCTCGGGCATCCAGCAGTTCGGCGGCGCCTTCTACGTCGAGCCGCTGTTCAACGGCCTGACCTTGCTCGTGTCCATCGGCATTGCCGGCTGGGCTCAGCAGCGCCGCAACGTCTCGATCAAGCGCCGCATCGCCGAGCGCCAGCTGGGCGATGGCCCGGTGCCGGCCGACGCCTGTGTTTCCCCCAAGCCGTGAACCAACGGCATCTCGCTGACACCAGCACATCACCACCACTGGAGACAGACAACATGATTCGCAACAACGCACGCCGACAGGTCCTCGCCCTGGCTCTGCTGGCCGCGGGCCTGGGCCAGGCCCATGCCGACGACTTCCTCGAAATGGCCCGGCAGAAGGTCGCCGTCGCCACCCAATCGAAGGAGGTCTGGGACGGCCCCACCACCGGCCCCAAGGCCGCCGTCGGCAAGACCATCGTCTTCGTCGCGGCCGACCTGAAGAACGGCGGCATCCTGGGTGTGTCCAAGGGCGTGGAAGAAGCCGGCAAGGCAATCGGCTGGAACGTTCGCGTGATCGACGGCCAGGGCAGCGTCAGCAGCCGCACCGCCGCGCTGAACCAGGCGCTCGCGCTCAAGCCGGCGGGCATCGTGGTCGGCGGCTTCGACACCACTGAGCAGAAGGCCGCGTTCGAGAACGCGGCCAAGTCCGGCGTGCCGCTGGTGGGCTGGCACTCGGGCGAGAAGCCGGGCCCCAACACCACCGCGGGCCTGTTCGCCAATGTCACCACCACGGCCGACGACGTCTCCGAAGCCGCTGCGCTGTGGGCCGTGGCCGACTCCGGCGGCAAGGCCGGCGTGGTGATCTTCACCGACTCGCAGTACGCCATCGCGGTCTACAAGGCCCGCGCAATGGAAGCGGTGATCAAGAAGTGCGGTGGCTGCACCGTGCTGAGCTTCGAGGACAGCCCGATCGCCGAGAGCTCGACCCGCATGCCGCAGCTGACCACTTCGCTGCTGCAGCGCTTCGGCGACAAGTGGACGCACTCGCTGGCCATCAACGACCTCTACTTCGACTTCATGGGCTCGTCCCTGCAGGCCGCCGGCAAGAAGGGCGATGGCTCGCCCAAGGCCGTCTCCGCAGGGGACGGCTCCGAGGCCGCCTACCAGCGCATCCGCGCCAAGCGCTACCAGGCGGGCACCGTGCCCGAGCCGCTGAACATGCAGGGCTGGCAGATCGTCGACGAGCTGAACCGCGCCTTCGCCAAGGTGGCGTGGTCGGGCTACATCCCCAAGGTGCACCTGGTGACGGCCGCGAACGTGGGCAAGGACGGCGGGCCGAAGAACCTGTTCGACCCCGACAACGGGTACCGCAATCACTACAAGGCCATCTGGGGCAAGTGACCCGCAGGAGGCGGGCCGCCCACGACCCGCCTGCAGAACCCATCAACCCGAGGACCCCATGACGAATCCATCCGACCGACCCGTCGTTGCCCTGACCCTGGGCGACCCGGCAGGCATCGGCCCCGAGCTCATCGCGCGCCTGCTGGCACAAGGCGACCTGGTCGGCGAGGCCAATGTCGTGCTGGTGGGCGACGCCTGGTTGTGGGAAGACGGCCAGCGCATCGCCGGCCTGCGGGTGGCCACGGCACCCGTGGCCAGCCTGGCCGAAGTGCGTGGGCGCGCCGACTCGCGCACGCCTGCCTTCGTCGCCATGGACAGCGTGCGTGCCGACGAGGTGCACCGCGGCCAGGCCGAGGCTGCCGGCGGCCGATCGGTGCTCCAGGTGCTGGACGCCTGCATGGACGCCGCCCTCCGCCATGAAATCGATGCCATCTGCTTCGCGCCCTTGAACAAGTTCGCGATGAAGCAAGGCGGCCTGAAGCATGAAGACGAGCTGCACCACTTCGCCGTGCACCTGGGCGTCAAAGGCTACTTCTGCGAGTTCAACACGCTCGATGGCCTGTGGACCTCGCGCGTGTCGTCCCACGTGCCGCTGAAGGACGCACCGAAGTACCTGGAGCAAGGCCGCATCGAAGACGCCGCGCGCCTCATCTACCGCTCGCTGCAGGCCAACGGCGTGGCGGCGCCTCGCGTGGCCGTTGCCGGCTTCAACCCGCACAACGGCGACGGCGGCACCTGCGGCCGCGAAGAGATCGACATCATCGAGCCCGCGGTGCGGGCGCTGCGTGCGCAAGGCACGCCCGTGGCGGGCCCCTACCCGGCCGACACCATCTTCCTCAAGGCACGCGACGGCGAGCTCGACGCCATCGTCACCATGTACCACGACCAGGGGCAGATCGCGATCAAGCTGATGGGCTTCTCGCGCGGCGTGACGGTGCAAGGCGGCCTGCCCATCCCGATCACCACGCCGGCCCATGGCACGGCCTACGACATCGCGGGCCTCGGCCGCGCCAACGTCGACGCCACCGCCAACGCGTTTCGCATCGCCTGCCGCATGGGCCGCGCCTACCGCGACGGCCAGTCGCTCTTCGGCGCCGGCTCGTCCACGACATCACAGCACTGAGAACCCCGTCATGAAAATCAAGTCCGTCCGCGCCCGCGTCTTCGAATGGAAGGGCAAGACCGTCCCGCCGCAAGGCAACTTCTGCTCCAACGCCATGGACCTGGTCTATGACAACGGCGCGAATCGGCATGCCGCCGGCCGGGACACGATGAACACCTTCCGCTTCCACGGCTGGACGGTGGTGGAGGTGGAGACCGACGACGGCATCGTCGGCCTGGGCAACGTCGCCCTCGCGCCCAAGATCGCCAAGGCCATCATCGACGAGTACCTGGCGCCGCTGGTGGTGGGCCAGGACCCGTGGGACTACGAATACCTGAACCAGCGCATGTACCGCGCCACCCACGCCTGGGGCCGAAAGGGCGTGGGCATGGCCGCCATCTCGGCGGTGGACATCGCCATCTGGGACATCCTCGGCAAGAGCGTGAACAAGCCGGTGTTCAAGCTGCTGGGCGGACGCACGAAGGAAAAGATCCCTTGCTACTACAGCAAGCTCTATCACAGCGACCTGAAGGAAATGCAGTCCGAGGCGCAGAAATTCCTGGACCAGGGCTTTCGCGCCTTCAAGATGCGCTTCGGCCACGGCCCGCAGCATGGGCAGCAAGGCGTGGTCGAGAACCTGAAGTCCGTCGATGCGGTGCGCGAGGTCATCGGCTACGACAACGACCTGATGCTCGAGTGCTACATGGGCTGGAACGTCGAATATGCCAAGCGCATCCTGCCCAAGCTGGAGAAGTACCAGCCGCGCTGGCTGGAAGAACCGGTCATCGCCGACGACATCGACGGCTATGCAGAACTGAACCAGCTGACCAGCATTCCCATCTCGGGCGGCGAGCATGAGTTCAGCCTCTACGGCTTCAAGCAGCTCCTCGACCGCAAGGCCGTGAGCGTGGTGCAGTACGACACCAACCGCGTGGGCGGCATCACCATGGCCCACAAGATCAACGCGCTGTGCGAGTCGTACAGCGTGCCGGTGATTCCGCATGCGGGCCAGATGCACAACTACCACCTGACGATGAGCAGCCTGAACTGCCCGATCAGCGAGTACTTCCCGATGCACGACGTGGAAGTCGGCAACGAGTTGTTCTACTACCTCTTCGACGGCGACCCGGTGGCCGAGAACGGCTTCCTGCAGCTGGATGACCACACGCCGGGGCTGGGCCTGTCGCTCAAGACCGAGTACCTCGACCAGTTCCACATCATCCAATGAACTCCATCACCACGCGCCGCTACCAGGGCCTGTTCCCCGTCGTGCCCACGCCGTTCACCGAGAGCGGCGAACTCGACCTCGCAAGCCAGAAGCGCTGCGTCGATTTCATGATCGACGCCGGCTCCAACGGCCTGTGCATCCTCGCCAACTTCTCCGAGCAGTTCCTGCTGGCCGACGATGAACGCGAAACGCTGACCCGCACGGTGCTGGAGCACGTGAATGGGCGCGTGCCGGTGATCGTCACCACCAGCCACTTCAGCAGCCGCGTCTGCGCCGCGCGCAGCCGCCGCGCGCAGGACCAGGGCGCCGCCATGGTGATGGTGATGCCGCCCTACCACGGCGCCACCTTCCGCGTGCCCGAGGCGCAGATCTTCGAGTTCTATGCTGCCGTGTCCGACGCGATCGACATTCCAATCATGGTGCAGGACGCGCCCGCCAGCGGCACGGTGCTGTCGGCGGCCTTCCTGGCTCGCATGGCACGCGAGATCGAGCACCTGTGCTACTTCAAGATCGAGACGCCCGGCGCGGCCGCCAAGCTGCGCGAACTGATCCGCCTGGGCGGTGATGCGATCGAAGGCCCGTGGGACGGCGAGGAGGCGATCACGCTCATCCCCGACCTGGAAGCCGGCGCCACCGGTGCGATGACCGGTGGCGGCTTTCCCGATGGTCTGCGCCCCATCCTCGACGCCTACCGCGCCGGCCTTCGCGACGAAGCCATCGCGCACTATGAGCGCTGGCTGCCGCTGATCAACCTCGAGAACCGCCAGTGCGGGCCGCTGGCTGCCAAGGCCCTGATGAAGGCCGGCGGCGTGATCGCCTGCGAGGCGCCACGCCACCCGTTCGCGCCGCTGCATCCGGCCAGCCGCTCGCTGCTGATCGAGACCGCGAAGCGCCTCGATGCACTGGTGCTGCGCTGGAACCACTGAGCCGCAGCCACCTCTCGAACCCATCGAAGCTCTCAACCATGACCCTGACCGGTGATCTGCTCATCGGCGCACATGACGTGCGCCCGGACGGAGAGACATTCTTCGCCTTCAATCCTTCGACCGGCGAGCCCCTGCCCACGGCCTTCGCGCAAGCCGGTGCCGCTGACATCGAGCAAGCCTGCCAGCTGGCCGCTGCCGCCTTCGATGCCTACCGCGGCACGACGCCAACGGTGCGGGCCGATCTTCTGGAGCGCATCGCGGCGCACATCGAAGCGCTGGGCGCCGCGCTGATCGAGCGGGCGATGGCCGAGTCCGGCCTGCCCCAGGCTCGGCTGGAAGGCGAGCGCGGTCGCACCTGCGCGCAACTGCGCCTGTTCGCCCGCGTGCTGCGTGAGAGCCTGTGGCAGTTGCCGGTGCTCGACACGGCGCAGCCGACTCGCCAGCCGCTGCCGCGCGCCGACCTGCGCATGGGCCAGGTGGCACTGGGGCCCGTGGCCGTGTTCGGCGCCAGCAACTTCCCGCTCGCGTTTTCAGTGGCCGGTGGCGACACCGCCTCGGCACTGGCCGCCGGTTGCCCGGTCGTGGTCAAGGCCCACCCGTCGCACCCCGGCACCTCGGAGCTCGTGGGCCGCGCCGTCCGCCAGGCGGTGGCCGATGCCGGCCTGCCCGAGGGCGTGTTCTCGATGCTGGCCGGCACGGGCCACGCGCTGGGCACGCAGCTCGTGGCGCACGCTGCCATCCAGGCCGTGGGCTTCACGGGCTCGCGTGCGGGCGGCCTGGCCCTGCTCGCCGTCGCACAACGGCGGCCGCAACCCATCCCGGTCTATGCCGAGATGAGCGCGGTGAACCCGGTCTTCATGCTGCCCGGCGCACTGGAAGCCAGGGCCGAGCGGATCGCCCAGGGCTTCGTCGATTCACTGACCTTGGGGACCGGCCAGTTCTGCACCAACCCCGGCGTGGTGGTCGGCCTCGCGGGGTCGTCGTGGGAGCGTTTCATCGCCGCGATCGAGGCTGCCGTGGCCACGAAGCCGGCGGGCATCATGCTCAACCCCGGCATCCACCGCGCCTACCTGCAGGGCGTCGACACCCTGTCCAGGCAATCGGGCGTGCAAGGCCTGGCCCGAGGCGTGGAGGCTGCTGCCGGCAGCAACGCCTGTTCCGCCCAGGCGGCGGTGTTCCAGGCGACAGCATCGACCTGGCTGGAGAACATCGCCCTTGAAGATGAAATCTTCGGGCCCTGCGCGTTGCTCGTGCGCTGCGACAGCGACGCGCAATTGCTCGCCGTGGCCGAGCGCCTGTCCGGCCAGCTCACCGCCACGCTGCACCTGGACGAGGTCGCGGACGCCGACCTGCAACTGGCTCGCCGGCTGATGCCTGTCCTGGAACGCAAGGCCGGTCGCATCCTCGCCAACAGCTTTCCGACGGGCGTCGAGGTGTGCCACGCCATGGTCCATGGCGGGCCCTGGCCTGCGACCTCGGACAGCCGCAGCACCTCGGTCGGCAGCAGCGCCATCCTTCGGTTCCTGCGCCCGGTCTGCTACCAGGACCTGCCGCAAGCGCTGCTGCCCGCCGCCTTGCGCGACGAGGCAACGGCCACGCGCTGGAAGATGGTCGATGGAGACATGATCGCGCCCGGTCCGGCGAACCACGCCGTCGCCTGAGCGTTCAGGCGCTTTGCCGCTCGACGATCTCGAAGCCGATGTCCACGACGCGCTGCTTCACCGCCCGGCCCTCCGCGCGGTCCACGATGAACTGAGCCGCCTGCCGGCCGATGGCGGTGCCGTCGATGCGCACGGTGGTGAGCGAGGGCAGCACGTCGGCGGCGAAGTCGAGGTCGCCGAAGCCCATCACCGACATCTGTTTCGGCATGGCGATGCGGCGTGACTGCGCTTCGGTGATGACCCCCAACGCCAGCAGGTCGGAGCTGCAGAACACGGCGTCGATGTCCTTCGTTCGCGACAGCAATTCCGACAGTGCCTCGCGGCCGGACCTGAGCGTCGTGGGCGCCGGCACCTTGATGACGATCACTGGCGGCAGCTTCGCGGCCTTGGCCGCCTTCACGAAGGCCTGGTTGCGGCGCTCGGCACGCTCGTCGTCGCCCGAGATAACGGCCAGCCGCGTGCGGCCCTTGCCCCGCAGATGCTCCAGCACGGCGCGACCCACCTCCTCGTGCGAGAAGCCCACGAGCATGTCGATGGGCGACGGCGTGAGGTCCCAGGTTTCCACCACCGGAATGCCCGCGGCCATCAGCCGTTTGCGCCCTTGCGGCGAATGCATGATGCCGGTGAGCACGATGCCATCGGGCCGCCGGCCGATGATCGCGTCGAGCAGCGCGTCTTCCCGCGAATCGACGTAGCCGCTCTGGCCGAGCATGAGCTGGTAGCCCTTCTCGCTCAAGGCCTGGGTGAGCGACTGGATGGTCTCGAGGAACACCGGCCCCGCGATGGTGGGCACGACGGCCGCGACCAGCTTGCTCTTCGACGACGCGAGCGAGCCCGCCAGGCGGTTGGGCACGTAGCCTGTGCGCGCGACGGCGTCGGTGACTTTTTTCAGCACCTCGTCGGACACCTGCGCCGGCGTGTTCAGCGCACGCGATGCAGTGATGGGCGCGACACCGGCGATGCGCGCCACTTCATGCAGCGTGATCGCGCCGGTGCCGCGGCGGCTTCGGCGCGGAGTGTCGAGGTCGGTCGGCATGCGGCCGATCATAGTGGGCGATGGCTGCGCCACCGGCGGCGGTGACGCGCGGCCAACGGGGCACTACATGGGTGGCTGGAGGCACATCGGATGGTGCGCGAGCTGGGCAGCCCGTTGCTGCGGATCGCCCACCGGCGCCACGAGGATCAGCGCCGGCCCTTCGGCCCCCTTCGCCTGCCATTGCACGCCGGCCCCGTCGGTGCTCGCATAGGCCGACAAGCCGTCGTAGGGCCGCAATGCCTCGTGGCCGAGAATCTCCAGCGCCTCGTCGGAGGCATCGGGGGGTGCGTGGCTCACGATGGTGGCCACGCGGAACACCACGTCGCTGGAACCGGGCTTCGGCTCGGGTTCGAAGATGACGGTCACGAGACCGCCCCTGCGGCTGATGTATTGCGCTCGAGGCCGCTGCCAGACTCCGATGTCGCGGCACACGGCCCTGACCCCGGACAAGGCCACCAGCCCTTGCCGATCGAAGACATGCGAAGGCCAGTACGCGGCCAGCACGTCCATCACGGGCGCGTCCGCTCGCAGCGCATCGAGCGCCGGCACGGGCGGTGCGGGCCGTGTCGGCACCTCGACCGCGACCCAGGGCAGGTCCAGCAGGGAATTCAAGTCCTGGTCGACGCAGACTTCGGGCAGGCAGGGACGCCCGTTCTCCACGGGCAGGTGCTCGGCCGCGGCGCACCAGGAAGCTGACAGGGAAAGAAGCAACACGAGGGTGCATCGGATGGACATGACTTCTCCAGGCGGATGCAGTGTTCACGAAGGCCTGGGCGCCAAGGCGCCCAGGCAGCCGGATCAGTTCTTGTAGGCGATGTCGGCACGCCGGTTCTGTGCCCACGCCGCTTCGTCATGCCCCGTGGCCTTCGGACGCTCCTCGCCGAAGCTCACCGGCTCCATCTGGGAATCCTTGACGCCGTAGATCTTCATGGCGCGCAGCACCGCTTCGGCACGCCGCTGGCCGAGCGCGAGGTTGTATTCGGCGCTGCCGCGTTCATCGGCATTGCCTTCGATGCGCACGGCCAATGCCGGGTGCGCCATCAGGTACTTGCCATGGTTCTCGACCACGGCCGTGCCCTGCGACTTGATGGCGTCGTCGTCATAGTCGAAGTAGATGCTTCGCTCACGGGAGATGAGGCTGTTCGGGTCCTTGTGGGGCAGCACGGTCACCGACGCCACCGACGACGACGCAGGCTGTGCCGTGCCCGACGAAGGCGTGGCGGCGGCGCCGGTCTTTGCGGCAGGCGCAGCAGGCGCGGTGGCGGGCGCGACGGGCGTGCTGCTGCATGCGCCGAGCATCGCAGCTGCCGCGACCGCGGCAAAGAGGGACTCGAATTTGTTCATGGTGATCTCCAAGGGATGGGTGGCCGTTTTGGCCGTTGATCGGCTTCGACGCCGGAAAGTAAACAGGGCCAAGGGGTTCACGTCGGTGCCCGGTCGAGGCTGCCTTGCATCAGGAACAGCAGGTCGGTCTTGGTCACCGAGCCCAGCAGCCGCGCGCTGTTGGCATCGACCACCGGCAGGCGTTCGCCGTGGTGCCGCGCGAAGACGCCGAGCGCCGTGGCCAGGTCCATCGAGGGCTCGAGGCGGGCGAAGCCGGCGTTCAGGATGTCGCGCGCGCACAGGCGCTGCCGGTCGACGCCCTGCGCTTCGCGGCGCATCAGCTCATGCAAGGACACCGCGCCGAGAAAGTGCCCCGACACGTCGGTGACGTACAGGTATTGCACGCGCTGGGCCGCGAAGGCTTCGGCCACCTTGTCGAGCATCATGTCGGGCGAGATGCTCGGCCTGTCGGGCTTGAGCAGGTCGCGCACCCGGTATTCGCTGAACGCCCGCAAGCGGTCCTGCCCTTCGCGGCGCAGCGACGACGCGTAGACCGAATCCGCACGCAGCAGCAGCGACACGGAATAGGCGGTCACGCAGGCGAGCATCAGCGGCAGCACGAGCTGGTAGCTCGCCGTCATCTCCGAAATCATGATGATCGCCATCAAGGGTGCGTGCGTGGTGGCGGCGAGCATCGCCCCCATGCCGACGGCCGCCCAGGCACCGGTTGATGCAAAGCCGGTGGCCGTGACATTGATGGCCTGCGCGGCCAGTGCACCGAGCGCCGCGCCGACGAACAAGGTCGGCGTGAAGACGCCGCCCACGGCGCCCGAGCCCACGCTCGCCATGGTGGCGAGCACCTTGAACACCAGCACCATCGCCAGCGCCTGCATGGCCCAATCGCCATTGAGGATGCCGTCCACGACGCTGTAGCCATTGCCCCAGACCTGCGGCACCTGCACCGACAGCAGGCCCACCACCAGCCCGCCCGCGGCAAGCAGCACGGGCGGCGGCAGCGTCAGTTTCTGGAAGGCGCGGCGGCTTGCATCCAGCGCACCGAGGAACAAGGGTGCGCACAGGCCCACGAGCACGCCCAGCAATGCGTAGGGCACGACGTCGTTGCCGCCGATGGGGGCGAAGGCCGGCATGTGGTAAGTGGGCCGGTAGCCGAGCCACTGGTGGATGGTGACGCTCGCCGTGACCGAAGCCACCACGAGCGGCCCGAGCGCGGGCATGGCGATGGAGCCGAGCACGATCTCGGACACGAACAAGGCGCCGGCGATGGGCGCGTTGTAGGCCGAAGCGATGCCGGCGGCAGCGCCGCACGCAACCAGCACCCGCAACCGGGGCTCGTTGAATGTGGCCATGCGGCCGATCCACGACGCCGCGAGTGCCGCGAGCTGCACCATCGGCCCCTCGCGGCCGATGGATGCACCCGAGCCGACCGACAGGGCCGACGACAGGCTTCGCGCAAGCGTCTGCCGCGCATCGATGAGCCCGTCGCCGATGGCGATGGCTTCCATGTAGTCGGGCGCGCGGCGCTTGCCGAAGCGATGCTGCGCGAACATCAGCACGCCACCCGCGAGCAGGCCGCCAAGCGTCGGGACGAGCACGCGCTGCCACATCGGCAGCGCCAGCGCAGCCTTGACGAGACCGCCTTCCTGGCTCGTCAGCAGCCACTGCATGAGCCGGATGAATTCGCGGAAGGCGACCGTGGCCATCGCGCCGAGCACGCCCACGGCCGCGGCCCACAGCAAGATGGAATGCTCGCGCCACTGCGGAAGGCGTTCGACCAGCCGCAGCTTGAGTGCGAGCCATCGCCGCGAATCGGACGGACGCGGATCGCTCATCGGGAACGGAAGGCCCTTGGATTCGGGCGCAGGGCAAGCAGGTTGCCCAGGTGTGTCGGCAAGGACTCTGGGAAAGGCACGGGTGCTGGATCGCGAAAGAAGGCCGGCCGCCGTTTTCGACAACGCAGTCGAGGCGACCCAAGCCAGCCGAAGCTTAGCGACGAGACCCTGCACGCGCTATTGGCGTGGGGCCGTACGGGCGCACCCTGAGGCCCTGACGCGCTTACCTGCCCTGGCTCGCGATGCGGATCAGGTCCGCGAGGTTGCGTGCGCCGACCTTGCGCATCACCCGCCCCTTGTGGACCTCGACCGTGCGCGGGCTGATGCCCAGCCGCTCACCGATGGTCCGGTTGTCCAGCCCGTCCACCACGAGCTGCATCACCTCGCGCTCGCGGCCGGACAAGGCTTCCCGATCGGCGGCATCCACTGCGGCCAGCCCCTGCGTGAGCGGCGGCAGCCGTTCGAACGCGCGCTCGATCGCGCGCAGCAGGAGCTCCTCATCGAATGGCTTCTCGAGGAAGTCGACCGCCGACGCCTTGAAGGCCTGGCGGGCCGCGGCGACATCGCCATGCCCGGTGATGACGATGACCGGCAGGCGCGACGGATGCTCGGCCACCGCGGCCTGCAGGTCCAGGCCCGACATGCCGGGCATGCGGATGTCGGTAACGACACAGCCGCGCCAATGGGGGGCGAGCGAGTGCAGGAAGTCTTCCGCGCAGGCGAACACGGCGGTGGCGTGTCCACGCAGGCTCAGCAGCAGCGACAGGGCATCGCGCACCGAGGGGTCGTCATCGACGATGAACACAGTCTGGCGATGGACGTGCTGGCTCACGGTCAGGCCCTCGCCAAGGGAAGCGTGAACGCGAACCGCCCGCCGGGCCCCGGCTCCGCCCAGAGCCGCCCGCCATGGGCCAGCACGATCGCGCGGCTGATGCCCAGGCCAATGCCCATGCCGCCCGGCTTGCTCGACTGCCGGGCCTCGAACACATCGTTGAGCGCCGACGACGGGATGCCGGGCCCGCTGTCATGCACGCTGATGCGAACGTCGTTGCCCTCGCGGACGGCACGCACCCTCACCCATGCCTGCGAATCACCGGACGCGGCGGCGGCGTCCAGTGCGTTGGACAGCAGGTTCCTCAGCACCACGTCGATCTGCACCCGATCGAGCCAGACCTCGGGAATGGCATCGTCACACGTCCATTCGATGCGCACGTTCAGCGCCTCGGCACGCGCTGCCTGTGATTCGACGACGTCGCCCACCAGCGCCGCGATGTCCGTGTGCTGCAAGTCGGCGCGGCGGTCGCGAAAGAAGTCGCGCAGGCGCTTGACGACATTGCTCGCGCGACTGGCTTCCTGCACGAGCTTGGCGGTGACGTCCATGAGCGGGCGCACCCCATCGTCCGGTTCATGCGGGAGCCGCTCGACCAGCAGCCGCGACGCCTGCGCATAGGCACTGAGCGCCATGAGCGGCTGGTTCAACTCATGCGCCAGGGCCGCGGCCATGTCGCCCGCCGCCGCGAGATGCAGCGATGCCCTGAGCGCCTTGTCGGCCTCCTCGCGCTCGTCCACGGTGGTCCCCAGCAGCAGCCCCGTCGCGGCCAGCGCGGTCAGCAAGGTGTGGAACTCGAAGACGGTCAAGGGCCGGTACGGCGCTGCCTGCACCGCCACGATCAGGAGCGCCTGCACGAGCGCCGCCGACCACACCGCGCCCGTCACGCCGAAGCGCGCGGCGCCCCACACCACCGGCAGGAAGAGCAGGTAGAAGAACTTGAACTGGTCTTCGGCGGGCTGGCCGAACACAAGGAACGCGGTCGCGATGCCCACCAGCACCACGAGCCAGCACTCGGTGGTGCGCGCCATCGCCAGCGTCTGCGCGCGGCGTTCGCGGCTCATGAGAACCAGCAGCACCGGCAGCGTGACGGCCAGGCTCACCGCTTCGCCGACCCAGCCGCGCAGCACCGCAGTCATCACCCGCTCGAGCGGCGGCGTGCCGAAGACAGCGAGCGCCCCGACGAAGAGGATTGCGTTGAGCAGCGCACACCCGCTGACGATGGCTGCGAAGACGAGGAAGTCGCGGCGCGTGGCCACCCGCATGCTGTCGCGCAGCCATCGCCGGATGGCCGCAGCCGTCAGCGTGTAGCCGATGGTGAGCGCGATGGCCGACAGAAGCTCCGCGTGCCATGCGGTGAGCGAGCCGCGCACGAAGGTCTGCGCTCCGACGAGTGCGGCGAGCACGAGCCACCAATGGCCGGGCCGCCACAGCAGCAGCGCCACCGCCAGCGCCGCCTGCGGATTCCATGGGGTGATGTTCAGGCCGCGCATCGGGTGCACGAAGCTGAGCCAGTCCAGCAGCAGGTAGGCCAGCGGGTAGCCGACCAGAATGGCGGCCGGCAAGCGACGCGCGACGGATGCCGTCGCCTCGCCTGCGCGATGGACCGTGGGTGTGGACATGCCGGCATTGTCGGCCCGCCGCCCAGGGCGAGCGACGGCGGCCCCGCCGCTGGTGCCACGCCTCGTCACTTGCCGAAGGCGGGCCCTGCGATCACGGCGCGAAAGGCCGCAAGGCGTGCCTTCAGGCGCTGTTCATTGACGTCACCCATCCGCACCATGATCTTCTGTCCTGCGGACAAGGACTCCAGCGCCGGGTCGACGAATTCATAGTGCAGCCAGGGCCGCGACAAGGGCTCAGGGCCCTGCACCTGCACCAACCGCACGGCCACGGGCAGTGCGGGCCGAGGCGCAGCGAGCAGATGGTCGATCACCTCGACGAGCCGGTCGTTGAAGTAGCCCTTGGGGTAGCCGAGCTCCTCGTAGGCCTGCTGGAACAGCGGGTAAGTGCTGCGGTACGTCGCCGCCAGGCGCTGCACATCGACGGATTCGCACAGCAGCACGAAGGCGGTGTAGCGCAGACCGTTGTCGGGGTCGATGGTGGCGTGGTCGTCCTGCACGCGCACGACAAAGCGCTCTGGCGCCGCGGCCACAGGCCACAGGCGGGTGGCGGAGTGTTCGCGCGCGAGGCTGTCCACGGTGGCGACGACTCGGCGCACGAAGCCGTCCATCTGCAGCATCGAGCGCAGGTCGGGCTGCGCGACCAGCGCTGCCAGCGCCGTCGCCATCAAGCCATCGGAGTCCGACAGCGCGGGCAGCGAAGACACGGTCTCGGCCGCGGGAACCTCAAGCGGGTGCACGATCGCGGAAGCCGCATCCTTCGCAGACTGCGGGGCAGCGGCCGGCACCTCGGCGGCCACCGACGGGTGGGCTTGCCATGGCTGCCGCGGGTGAATCGGGCTGGGCCAGTTCCACCAGGACATCAGGACCACGGCCACGAGCGCGATGGTTGCCGCGATGAGCAAACCATGGTCGCTGACTTGCTTGCGCGGCCTCGGGCGGCCGACCGGGCGCGGCCCTGCAAGCAGGGGTTCAATCTTCTGGTGTTCGTGCATCGTGCACTCCGTCGACGAAGCCCGTCAGTTCACGGACGAGCACCGGCAGTTCCGTCGCGCCGCGCGAAAGGATGCAGAAACATCACGAACGAGGGATCGACCGTACGCGCTCACCCGGGGTGAACCGGCAATGCGTTGACCGGGATCTTCAGGTAGCTCACGCCGTCAGCTTCCGGCGGCGGCATGCGGCCCGCGCGGATGTTCACCTGGATGGACGGAAGAATGAGCGTGGGCATGTCCAGCGTCGCATCGCGGGCACGGCGCATCGCGACGAAGGCATCCTCGTCGATGCCGTCGTGGACGTGGATGTTGGCGGTCCGCTGCTCGGCCACCGTCGTGGTCCAGGACGGTGGGCGCGAAGGCGGGGGATAGTCGTGGCACACGTGCATCACGGTGCGCGGAGGCAGCGCCAGCAAGCGCCGGATCGATCGGTACAGCACCCGCGCATCGCCGCCGGGGAAGTCCGCACGCGCCGTGCCGACGTCCGGCATGAACAAGGTGTCACCCACGAAGACCTCGTCCTCGATCAGGTAGGCCATGTCGGCGGGCGTGTGGCCGGGCACGTGCAGGGCGCGGGCCTGCACGCCGCCGATCATGAAGGTCTCGTCATCCTCGAAGAGGTGATCGAACTGGCTGCCGTCGGCCACGAAATCCGGGCCGAGGTTGAACACCTTCTTGAACGTCGCTTGCACCTGCCGGATGTTCGCGCCGATGGCGATGCGCCCACCGAGCCGCTCCTGCAGGTAGCGCGCACCGGACAAGTGGTCGGCGTGGGCGTGCGTCTCGAGAATCCAGTCGACTCGCAATCCATGTTCGCGCACCGCATCGGCGATGCTGTCCGCCGAGCGCGTGGCCGTGTGGCCCGACTTGAAGTCGTAGTCGAGCACCGGGTCGATGACGGCGGCTCGCAACGAGGCGGCGTCCCACACGAGGTAGGTGACGGTCCAGGTGGCGGGGTCGAAATGCGCGAAGGTTCGGGTGCCGGCCATGGTGCGCTCCAGACCGGCACTATGCATCAGTCCTTGTCCGCCGGCATGAAGCCCGCGTCGCGGTGGCTGGGCACTGCCCCGCCCGCGCCTTCATGCACCGCATCCTTGCGCTTGAACCAGCCGGCGATGATGTCCATGTAGTTGTAGAACACCGGCACCACCACCAGCGTGAGCAGCGTGGAGGTGATGACGCCGCCGATGATCGCGCGGCCCATGGGCGCCTGGATCTCGCCGCCCTCGTTGAGCGCGAGCGCCAGCGGCAGCATGCCGAAGACCATCGCCGCGGTCGTCATCATGATCGGCCGCATCCGCACCATGCCCGCCTGCAGCAGCGCCTCCGCCACGCTGAGGCCCGCCTTGCGGCCGTGGTTCGCGAAGTCCACCAGCAGGATCGCATTCTTGGTGACGAGCCCCATCAACATCACGAGGCCGATCATTGAGAACAGGTTCAGCGTCGAGCCCGAGATCCACAGCGCCAGCATCACGCCGATGAGTGCGAGCGGCAGCGACACCATGATCGCGATCGGCTGCAGGAAGCTGCCGAACTGCGACGCGAGCACGATGTAGATGAAGATCACCGCCGCGGCCAGCGCCATCAGCACGCCAGTGAAGGCCTCGGCCTGGTCCTTGGTCTGGCCGCCGACGTCGAAGCGGTAGCCCGGCGGCAGCTGCGTCTCCTTGACGATCTTCTGCACGTCCGCGCCCACGTCGCCGCTCGGTCGGCCCTGCGCGCCGGCGTAGATGGCCTGCCGACGCTGCAGGTCTTGCCGCTTGATGACCTCGGGGTTCACCACCGGCACGATGTCCGCCACGCGCGACAGCGCGATGGGCGTGCCGTCCTTGGCATAGGCCACCGGCAGGTTGTCCAGCTGCGCGATGCTTTCGCGCGAGCCTTGCGGCAGGCGCAGCTCGACCTCCACCTGCTCGCCATCGGGCGCCGTCCAGTACGTGGCCACGTCGCCGTTGACGAAGGTGCGCAGGCTCGCCGCGATCTGGCTCGACGTGAGGCCGAGCTCGCGCACCGCGTCGTGCTTGGGCCGCACCGCGAAGGCGGGTAGGCCGGGCTTCACCGAGGTGGTGAGGTCGGTGATGCCCTTGACCTTCGCCACCTTGTCGCGCAGCCGCAGCACTTCCGTCTCCAGCACTGTCGGGTCGGGCCCGAGCAGCGCGACGTAGATCGGCTGGTTGCCCAGCGACACGTCAATGCCGGGGATGGGCTTGAGCGCCTCGCGCATCGCCATCTCGACATCGCGCTGGGTGCGCTTGCGCTCATGCGGCTTGGTGAGCTGGATGCTCAGCGACGCTGCATTGCGCGCGGTGTTGCCGGTGTCGCCGAGCGTGGCCGACATCATGCGCACCTCGGGAAACTTGCGCAGCGCATCCTCGACTTGCGCCAGCTTCTCGCCGCCGCGCGTGAGGCTCGTGCCCACCGGCATGGTCACGTTGATCTGGATGTAGCTGTTGTCCGTCTCCGGGATGAATTCGGACCCCACGACGCCGGTGAGTGCAAAGGCGCCGACGAGGCTCATCAAGGCCATGACGACCACCATGCCGCGGTGCTTGATGGTGGCCGAGCGGAACACCCGCGCACGGGTGTGGTCGCGCACGCCTTGCGCATCGAAGGGCCGCCCGTACGCGGGGACGACGAAGAGCCGATAGCGCCGGTTCGAGAACACCCAGTGGATCAACGCGTCGTAGATGCCGTGCATCACGTCCAGCAGGCGGTCGGTGCCGAGCATCAGGTGGCGCAGGCCGGGGATGCGCAGCAGCGGGTTCTTCGGCGGGTCCTTCCAGATGCTGGAGAGCATCGGGTCGAGCGTGAAGCTCACGAACAGCGACACCAGCACGGCCACCGTGACGGTGATGCCGAAGGGAAAGAAGAACTTGCCGACGATGCCCTTCATGAAGGCCACCGGCACGAACACCGCGCAGATGGCGAAGGTGGTGGCCATCACCGCGAGGCCGATCTCATCCGTGCCCTCGCGAGCGGCCGTGAGGTGGTCCTTGCCCATGTGCACGTGCCGCACGATGTTCTCTCGCACCACGATCGCATCGTCGATCAGCAAGCCGATGCACAGGCTCAGCGCCATCATCGTCATGAAGTTCAGCGTGAATCCGAAGGCATACACCGCGATGAACGACGAGATGACCGCGATGGGCAGCGTGAGGCCGGTGATGATGGTGCTGCGCCACGAATGCAGGAAGAGGAAGACGATCGCCACGGTCAGCAGCGCACCTTCGATCAGCGTGCGCTTCACGCCGTTGAGCGAATCACGCACCCAGTCGCTGTCGGCATACACGAGCCGCAGCTCGACGCCCGGCGGCAGCGTCTTGCGCAGCTCCTCCGTCGCTTCCTTGATGCCCTCGCCGGTGGTGACGATGTTGGCGTCTTGCTGCTTGAAGACGTTGAAGGAAATGGCCGGCACGCCGTCCACCCGCGAGATGGACGTCGGCTCGCGCTCGCGTTCGACCAGCTCGCCCAGGTCTGCGAGGCGGATGACCGCGCCGTTGCGCGTGGCCACGACCACGTCGGCGAAGGCCTTGGCGTCCTGGATCTTGCCTTCGACACGAACGATGGTGTCTTCACGCGGGCCGCTCAACAGGCCCACCGGCATGTCGGCGTTGGCGCGCTGCATGGCGGCGGCCACGTCGGCCGGCGTGAGCTGGTTCGCGCGCAGGCGCTGCGGGTCAAGGTCGATGCGAACCTGGCGCACCGTGAGGCCACCCACATCCACGCGGGCCACGCCACCGACGCGCTCCAGGCGCTTGCGCACCACCTGGTCGGCCAGCAGCGACAACTCACGAGAGCTCCGGCTGGGCGACACCAGCGAGAGGTTCACCGTGGGCTGGGCATTGTCGCCGTCGAAGCGGCCGACGAACGGCGTCTTCGCATCGCGCGGGAAACTGGCCTGCACGCCGGCGACCTTGTCGCGCACGTCCTGCACGGAGCGCGTCATGTCGGCGCTCAGCTCGAACTCGACGACCGTTTCGCTGCGGCCCTCGAAGCTGTTGGAGCGGATCATCTTCACGCCGGCGATGCCGTTGAGCGCGAGCTCGATCGGCCGCGTGAGCTCCGTCTCGATCGCCTCGGGCGACGCGCCCGGGTAGGCCACGCTCACGAAGACGATGGGCGGGGTGATGTCGGGCAGCCGCTCGACGCGCAACTGGCTGTACGAGAACAGCCCGAGCACGCACAAGGCCGCCATGATCATCGTGGCGAAGACGGGGTTGTTGATGGAGACGCGGGTGAACCACATGGGGGGCTCCCGTTGGAGAAAGGAAGAGGACGCGCGCTCTCATGAAGCGCGCGTCGAAAGAAGCCTTACGACTTGCCGGGCGAGCTGTTGGAAGCCGCCGCCGACGCCGTGGGCGCCGCGCGCTGCGCCACGACCTTGGCCGGCGCGCCTTCCTTCAGGTTGTCGAAGCGGGCAGCGAGCACCGTCACATTGGGCGCGAGGCCCTTGGTGACCTCGACGCGACCGGTGTTCACGTCGCGGCGGCCGGTGATGACGATGCGGCGCACCAGCGCGTTGTTCTCGACCGTCCACACGAAGTCCTGGCCCGACGCCTGGCCGACGGCGGAGATCGGCAGGACCATGCGGGTACCGTCGTCGGCGAGCTTGACGCTGGCTTGCGCGTACTGCCCGGCGCGGAACTGCTCGCGCTTGTTGTCCAGCACCACCACCACGCCGATGGCACGCGTGCCGGCCTCGGCGGCGGGCGCGATGCGGTCGATGCGGCCGCTGACGGGTGCGTCCTGCCCCTCGACCTTCACTTCCACCGCCTGGCCGGGCTTGAGGCGCGACACCTCGTGCGTGCCCACCGTGCCGGCGAGTTCGAGCGTGGACAGATCGACCACCGTGAGCAGCTGCTGCTCGGCGCTGACCTTCTCGCCGGGCACCACGTGGCGCTTGCCGACGATGCCGGCAATCGGCGACACCAGCGCCGCCTCACGCACGCCCAGCTTGGTCGAGGCAAGCTGCGCCTGCGCTGACTTGAGCTGGGCACGAGCGGCGTCCAGCTTGGCCTGCGACGACTGCAGCGCCGTGGTGGAGATGAAGTTCTGGCTCGCGAGTCCGGCGTTGGCGGCGTGCTGCCGTTCGGCGTCGGCCAGCGCGACCTGTGCCGATTCGAGCGATGCGGCGCGATCGGCCACGCGGCTTTGCAGGTCGGCCAGGTCGATGTCGCCGAGCACCTGCCCCGCCTTCACGCGGGCACCCTCGGCCACCGACAACCCGAGCAGCGTGCCCGACGCCTTGGCGCGGACCACCGCGGTGCGCGGCGCGACCAGCGGGCCGGAGAATTCGATGAGCAGCGGCAAGGCCGCCATCGCCGGCTTGACCACCTCCGTCGGCACGAACTCCAGCGCGACGACCGCCGGCTTGTCATTGGGCCCCGGTCCTTTCGAGCCGTTGCCCAGCCGGGGCGCGACGGCGAGCACCACGCCGGCCAGCACCACCACCCCGATGGTTCCACCCACCCACAACCGACGCTTGCTTGCCGGTTGGGAACCCACTCCTTGGGTCTCTAGGCCTTGTGAGCTCTTGAAACCTTGGTTGTCTGATGTAGTCATGGGGCGAGTTTAGGTTCGCCCCCCCGGGGGTGTTCAAGGTGTGCGACGGACTGCAGATTAGGGGTGATGAAATGAGCCCCCCAGTCGCTTTTCAGCTCCTGCCCCCATGGGGCGCCACCCGGCGGACCGGCAAAGCCGGCTCCGCGGGCGTGGCTTGACGGACGCCTGGCTGCGCCGGCTCGATGACGATTCCGCTTAGGAAGGCCGGCCGTCCGCCTTGATCTTGGGCGTGTCCACGCGCACGTCGCCGCACTGCGCCCGGTACATGAGCGCATGGTCCATCAGCACCAGCGCCAGCATCGCCTCGGCAATCGGCGTGGCGCGAATGCCCACGCAGGGGTCATGGCGACCGAAGGTCTCGACGATGGCCGGCTGACCTTCGAGATCGATGGAGTGCCGCGGGCTGCGGATGGAGCTCGTCGGCTTGATGGCGATGGACACGGTGATGTCCTGCCCGGTGGAGATGCCACCCAGCACGCCGCCGGCGTTGTTGCTCATGAAGCCTTCGGGCGTCAGCTCGTCGCCGTGCGTGGTGCCGTGCTGCGCCACGCTCGCGAAGCCGGCGCCGATCTCCACACCCTTGACGGCGTTGATGCCCATCATCGCGTAGGCGATGTCGGCGTCCAGCTTGTCGAAGAGCGGCTGGCCGAGACCCACCGGCACGTTGCGCGCAAACACCGACAGGCGGGCGCCGCAGCTGTCGCCGGCCTTGCGCAGTTCGTCCATGTAGGCCTCGAGCTGCGGAATGTCGCTGGCGTTGGGCGCGAAGAACGGGTTGTTCGGGATGTGCTCCAGCGACTCGAACGGGATGGCGATGTCGCCGATCTGCGTCATGTAGCCGAAGAAGCGCGTGCCGTACTGCCTGGCCAGCCACTTGCGGGCGACGGCTCCGGCGCCGACCATCGGTGCGGTGAGCCGGGCGGACGACCGTCCGCCGCCACGCGGGTCGCGGATGCCGTACTTGTGCCAGTAGGTGTAGTCGGCGTGGCCGGGGCGGAAGGTCTGCGCGATGTTGCCGTAGTCCTTGCTGCGCTGGTCAGTGTTGCGGATGAGCAGGCAGATCGGCGTGCCGGTGGTCTTGCCCTCGTAGACGCCGGAGAGGATCTCGACGGCATCGGGCTCGTTGCGCTGCGTGACGTGCCGCGAAGTGCCGGGGCGGCGGCGGTCGAGTTCGGGCTGGATGTCGGCTTCCGAGAGCTCCATGCCCGGCGGGCAGCCATCGATCACGCATCCGATGGCGGGCCCATGGCTCTCGCCGAAGTTGGTGACCTTGAAGAGGGTGCCGAAGGTGCTGCCGGACATGGTGGGAATCTGCGGAGTGAACCCGGCATTTTAGTGGCCGGGCCGGCCTTGCTCCCTCTCCCGCTGGCAGAGGGAGGAATACATACACAAACGCCGCCCGAGGGCGGCGTTCACTCGAGGCGCGTAATGATCAGCTCGCCGCCGCCTGCTGCTGTTCGTCGCGCGTTTCATCCACCGGCCAGTCGCGGATGTAGGCCTTGAGCATGCGGTTCTCGAAGTCCTGGCTGTCCACCACCGCCTTGGCCACGTCGTAGAACGAGATCACGCCCATCAGCGTGCGCTGCGTCATCACCGGCATGTAGCGGGCATGGCGGCCGAGCATCATGCGGCGCACCTCGTCGATCTCGGTCTCGGGCGTGCAGGTGAGCGGGTGGTCGTCCATCACCGTGCGCACGAGCGTGTTGCCCACCGAGCCGCCGTTGCGGACCACCGACTGGATGACTTCGCGGAAGGTGAGCATGCCGGCAAGCTCGCCGTGCTCCATCACCACCAGCGAGCCGATGTCGTTGTCGGCCATGGTCGTCACCGCCTGCGCGAGCGGCTGGTCGGGCGTGATGGTGTAGAGCGTTCCGCCCTTCACGCGCAGGATGTCACTGACTTTCATGGGTAGCTCCTCGTGCCGGTGGGTGGTCGGACTCGCCCCAATATAGCCCACAATCCCGGCGAGCAACACCCCGCTCCCCCTGAAGATCGTTACGAGGACACCCCTCTCATGCCCGGTTCTTCCGCCCCCGGTTTCGACACGCTCGCGCTTCACGCCGGCGCCGCGCCCGACCCCGCCACCGGCGCGCGCGCCGTGCCCATCCACCTGAGCACCTCCTTCGTGTTCGAGAACAGCGAGCACGCGGCGTCGCTGTTCAACATGGAGCGCGCGGGCCACGTCTACAGCCGCATCTCCAACCCGACCAATGCGGTGCTCGAAGAACGCGTCGCGGCACTCGAAGGGGGTGTCGGCGCCATCGCCACCGCCAGCGGCCAGGCCGCGCTGCACCTTGCAATCTGCACGCTGGCCGGCGCCGGGTCGCACATCGTCGCCAGCTCGGCGCTGTACGGCGGCTCGCACAACCTGTTGCACTACACGCTCGCGCGCTTCGGCGTGCAGACCACCTTCGTCAAGCCTGGCGACATCGACGGCTGGCGCGCCGCCATCCGCCCGAACACCCGGCTGCTCTTCGGCGAAACCCTGGGCAACCCGGGGCTCGACGTGCTGGACATTCCGACGGTCGCCGCCATCGGGCATGAGCACGGCATTCCGCTGCTGGTGGATTCGACCTTCACCACGCCCTGGCTGATGAAGCCCTTCGAGCACGGCGCCGACCTCGTCTTCCATTCGGCGACCAAGTTCCTGTCGGGCCACGGCACGGTGATCGGTGGTGTGCTGATCGATGGTGGGCGTTTCGATTGGGACAAATCTTCGCGTTTTCCCGAACTGAACCAGCCCTACGACGGCTTCCACGGCATGGTGTTCAGCGAGGAAAGCACCGTCGGCGCCTTCCTGCTGCGCGCCCGCCGCGAGGGCTTGCGCGATTTCGGCGCATGCATGAGCCCGCACACCGCGTGGCTCATCCTGCAAGGCATCGAGACGCTGCCGCTGCGCATGGCGCGGCATGTCGAGAACACGCGCCGCGTCGTCGGCTTTCTCGCGTCGCAGGCAATGGTCGAGAGCGTCGGCTACCCGGAACTTGAGAACCACACAAGCCACGCGCTCGCCAAGAAGCTGCTGCCTCGCGGCTGCGGCTCGGTGTTCAGTTTCAACCTCAAGGGCAGCCGCCAGCAGGGCAAGGCCTTCATCGAGGCGCTGAAGATCTTCTCGCACCTGGCCAACGTGGGCGACTGCCGCTCGCTCGTCATCCACCCTGCTTCGACCACGCACTTCCGCATGGACGATGCGGCGCTGCAGCAAGCCGGCATCACCCCCGGCACCATCCGCCTGTCCATCGGGCTGGAAGACCCGGACGACCTCATCGACGACCTCAAGCGCGCCCTGAAGGCCGCCGAGAAGGCCAGGGAAGGGGTGGTGCGCTGATGCTGATCGACGTCAACGGCCACAAGGCCTACGCCTACACCGGCGGCAAAGCCTTCGACCCCACCCTGCCCTGTCTCGTCTTCATCCACGGCGCCATGCACGACCACAGCGTGTGGACGCTGCTTGCCCGCTGGGCAGCACACCATGGCTACGGCGTGCTGGCGCTGGACCAGCCCGGCCACGGCCGCAGCGACGGCCCGCTGCTGGCCGACGTGGAATCGCTGGCCGACTGGGTGCTTGCACTGCTGGACAACGCCGACGTTCAGGCCGCCTCGCTGGTGGGCCACAGCATGGGCTCGCTGGTCGCCCTCGAAGCGGCGTCGCGGGCGCCCGAGCGCATCCACCGATTGGTGATGATCGGCACCGCCTACCCGATGAAGGTATCGGATGCACTCTTCAACACCGCGCGCGACAACCCGCTGAAGGCGATCGACATGGTCAATGCCTTCTCTTTTTCCACGACGGCATCCAAGCCCTCTTACCCTGGCCCCGGCATGTGGCTGCACGGCTCGAACCAGGTCTTGATGCGGCGCATGCAGGCGCTGGACAACAGCACCAACCTCTTCCTGCACGACTTCACGGTGTGCGACCGCTATGCGCACGGCCTGGAAGCAGCGGCGCGAGTGCGCTGCCCCACAAGCTTCATCCTCGGGGACCGTGACCAGATGACCTCGCCCAAGGCCACGAGAGACATTGCCGCTGCCCTGAAGGCAAAGACAGTGATGCTTCCCGGTGGGCATTCCCTGATGCAGGAGGTGCCCGACGCGGTGTTGAATGCCCTTCGCGCCGCCCTCGCGTGACGTCTTCCGGAGAAACCCCCATGAGCAGTACGACCGCCGCCGCCACGACCGTGGACCCGAAGTCCTTCAAGAGCTTCGGCGAGTTCTATCCGTTCTACCTGGGCGAGCACAGCAACCGCACCTGCCGGCGGTTGCACTTCGTCGGCTCGACGCTGTCGCTCGTGTGCATCGCGATGCTCATCGCCACCGGCCGGCCGCAGTACTTCCTCTATGCCTTGCTGTGCGGCTACGGCTTCGCATGGGTGGGGCACTTGGTGTTCGAGAAGAACAAGCCTGCATCCTTCAAGCGCCCGCTCTACAGCTTCATGGGCGATTGGTGCATGTACCGCGACATCTGGCTGGGCCGCGTCCCGTTTTGAAAGGGGCCCGTTCGCACGAGCTGCCTGAATGATGTCCGAGAGCGCGATGCCCGAAAGCGCCATGCCTGAGAGCGCCAGGCCTGAGAGCGATTTCCCGCCCACCCACCGGCTCTCGCACATCGAGCGCCTGGTCGACGTGATCGACCTTCCCATCGGACGCTGGGACACGAACAACCGGCTGGTCTTCTGCAACACGCCTTACCTCGGTTGGGCCGAACAGCCGCGCGAGCAGCTCATCGGCCGCACGCTGCAGGACATCTACGGCGACGACGCGTGGGCACGCGCGGAGCCAGCGTTCCGCGAGGCGTTCGCCGGGCGCACCGTCAACTACGAGCGGCAGCTGTCGCATGGCCACCAGGGCAACCGCTGGGCCCGCGTGCAGGTCTTCCCTGACATCGCCGCCGATGGCCGTGTCGAGGCCGTGTTCACCATCGCCTTCGACATCCACCAGGATGTGCTCGCCCGCGAGGCGCTCGAAGCCGCGCGCGAACGGCTCGATCGCTTCACCGAGAACATCCCCTACCCGCTCACCTATGTGGACCGCGGCTTCGTGCTGCGCTTCGTGAACAAGGCGTATTGCGACGTGACCGGCCAGAAGTCCGAGCAACTGCTCGGACGGCACATCGGCGAGGCACGCGGCCCCAAGCGCTGGGCCGAGCATGCGCCGTACTTCGAGCGAGCATTGCGCGGACAGACGGTGCAGTACACCCGCCTCGTCGACCGCATGCCCTCCGGCCCGCGCTGGATGCGCACGAGCTACGTGCCTGACTTCGATTCGCGCCGGTTCGTGCGAGGCCTGTACACCGTGACCATCGACGTGCACGAGCTGACGATGGCGCAGGAGAAGCTCAAGCGCAGCGTCGAGCGCGATTCACTCACCGACGTGCTCAGCCGCCGCACGATGATGGACCGCATCGAGGCCGCAATGCTCGATGCCTCGGAACATCCGGTGGCCCTGTTCTTCGTGGACCTCGACGGCTTCAAGGAGGTCAACGACCAGTTCGGCCACCGCGAAGGCGACCGGGTGCTGGTGAGCGTGGCGTCCGCCTTGCAGCAGGCCGTGCGCGCCGAAGACGCCGTCGGCCGCTTCGGTGGCGATGAATTCCTCGTGCTCGCGCCGGTGCGCGATTCAATTGGCGCCGAAGCCCTGGGCGTGCACCTGCTCGATGCCGTGCGCGACGTGGCCCTGCCCTGCGGCGGCACACCCGGCATCAGCGCAAGCATCGGCTACGCGATGGCACCCCACGACGCGCAGCACCCGATGAAGCTCGTGCAGCTCGCCGATGACGCCATGTACCAGGCCAAGCGCCAGGGGAAGAACCGGGTGATGCACTGCGGCCGGGGAGCGTCGGTGTCGCTCGCTTGACGCGCGGTCCTTTGCGCCAGCGCAAAGGCCTGCACACGAACTGGCGCTGCAATGGTGGCTCCACCATTGCCAGGAGCCGTCGATGAAATCCATTGCTGTCTTGATTGCCGCGGCATTCGCTCTTTCCGGGGCGCTCGCTGCCCAGCCCGGTCCCCGTGGCGACCGGCCCTGCACCGCGGCGGCCGGCGCCAGCGCGCCGGCCCAGGGGTGCGCAGGACCCATGGCCGGCCCCGGCGCCCGCTCGGGCCAGCGCTACACCCAGGGCTGGTCAATGATGACGCCGCAAGAACGCGCCGCACACCGCGAGAAGCTGGCCGGTATCAAGAGCTACGACGAATGCCAGTCGTACATGGAGAAGCATCGCGAAGACATGGCCGAGCGCGCCAAGGCGCAAGGCCACGCCATGCCGGCGAAAGCCCGGCATGACGCCTGTGCGCCTCTGAAGACGGCGAAATAGTCCGCCGGCTCAGCCGCCCCGCGTCCGCGGACGCGCGACGGGACGCCGGATGCGGGCAAAGGCCTTGCGTTCCTCGGCGCTGCGGTCGAGCCGCTGGGCGATGCTGCCGCACACGAGGTCGCACAGTGCGTAGACCGATTCGTCGGCGATGCGGTAGTACACCGCCGTGCCACGGCTTTCGCGCTCGACGAGCCCGTGCTGCATCAGCAGCGACAGGTGGCGCGAGATGTTGGCCGAGGTGTAGCCGCATGCCTGCGCGAGTTCGCCCACGTTGCGCTCGCCGGTGCGCAGCAGGTTGAGGATCTGCAGCCGCGTGGGCTCGGACAGCGCCTGGAAATAGGCGGCCACTTGGGTCAGCGCTTCGGGAGGCAGTCCTTCCATGCTCGGGCAGGAGGTGGGTGTCGGGTCTTGATGATGCCTCATCGGCTTGCCTCTTGAAAGTGATTGCTCAGGCGCTTACTTGACTATTTAACTGATTAGCTAAATACTACATCAAATCCGCAAGCCGAACGACCCCTCCGATGGAACTGCTGCAAGGAATGAACGCCAAGCCAACTCATGCCGCGATCGCTGCCCTGGTCGCTGCCACGCTGCTGGCAGGGCCCGCGCGGCCCGCCCTCGCAGCCGGCACCGAGCCGTCGCTGCGCAGCGTGGCCGTCTCCGCCAGCGCCACCGCGCCCGCCTCGAGCCATGACGGCGTGGTGGAGGCGGTTCGCCAGACGGTGGTCGCCGCCCAGGTTCCGGGCGCCGTGGTGGCCCTGGCGGTCAAGCCGGGTGACCGCGTCAAGGCCGGGCAGGTGCTGCTGCGGCTGGATGCGCGCGCCGCCGAACAGCAGGCCGGCGCCGCCGCCGCGCAGGTGCAGGCCGCCCGCGCCGCGCAGGACCAGGCCACCAAGGAGTTCGAGCGCCAGAAGCAGCTCTTCGAGAAGAACTACATCAGCCAGGCCGCGCTGGAGCGTGCCGAGGCGCAGTACAAGTCGACGCAGGCGCAGGCCGCCGCGCAAGTGGCCGCGGCCGGCGCGGCGCGCACCGAATCGGGCTTCTACACGGTGAAGGCGCCCTACGACGGCATCGTGTCCGACGTGACCGTGGTGCTGGGCGAGATGGCCATGCCCGGCCGTCCGCTGCTGACCGTGTACGACCCGGCTGCCCTGCGCATCACCGCAGCCATTCCCCAGAGCGCGGCGGCCAGCCTGGGCGCCGGCCGCAACGCGACGCCGCAAGGCGAGTTGCCGGGCATGGCGGCCGGACGCGTCCAGCCGCTGCGCTGGCAATTGCTGCCGGCGATGGACCCCGCCACCCACAGCGTGCAGCTGCGGCTCGACCTGCCCACCGGAACTGCCGCCGCGCCCGGCATGTTCGCGCGCGTCTGGCTGCCCGCAGCGGCAGGCGAGGCAGACCGCGTGAGCGTTCCGTCTCGCGCCGTGGTGCGCCGAAGCGAACTCACCGGCGTCTACGTGATCGGCGCCGACGGCCGGCCGCTGCTGCGACAGGTTCGCCTCGGGGCGGCCAGCGGCGACCAGGTCGAGGTGCTGTCCGGCCTGGGCAGCGGCGAGCGCGTGGCGCTCGACCCGCAAGCCGCGGCGAGGGTGCGGTGATGGGCATTTCCGGACGCATCGCGCGTTACTTCCAGGGCGCCCAGATCACCCCGCTGCTCGCGCTCGTGGCGCTGCTGCTGGGCGTGTTCGCCGTGCTGGTCACGCCGCGCGAGGAAGAGCCGCAGATCAACGTGACCATGGCCAACGTGCTGATCCCCTTTCCCGGCGCCGCCGTGAAGGATGTGGAGCAGATGGTCGCGGCGCCGGCCGAGCAGGTGCTGTCGCAGATCGCGGGCACCGAGCATGTGATGAGCGTGTCGCGCCCGGGCCTGGCCATCATCACCGTGCAGTTCAAGGTGGGCGTGCCGCGCACCGAGGCGCTGGTTCGGCTGTACGACACGGTCAACGCCAATGCCGACTGGCTTCCGCGCGGGCTGGGCGTGGGCGAGCCGCTGATCAAGCCCAAGGGCATCGACGACGTGCCCATCGTCACGCTCACGCTGCATGCCGCGAACGCCGAAACGGGTGCGTTCGACCTGGAGCACGTGGCCCACACGCTCGAAGCCGAGCTGAAGCGGGTGCCGGGCACGCGAGAGGTCACGACCGTCGGTGGCCCGGGCCGGACGATCCGGGTGGAGATCGACCCGGGCCGCATGGCGGCGGCAGGCGTCACCGTGGCCGATCTGCGGCAGGCCCTGCAATCGGCCAACCTCGGCGCGCCGGTCGGCGACCTGCTGGGCGGCGACCGCGCGCTGGCGCTGGAGGCCGGCCCCTTCCTGCGCGACGCGCGCGACGTGGGCGAGCTGATCGTGGGCGTGCGCAGCGGCCGGCCGGTGTTCCTGCAGGACGTGGCGCGCGTGGTGGACGGCCCCCTGCCGCCGCAGCGCTACGTGTGGCACGGCACGAAGCAAGGCGACTCGCCGGCCGTCACCATCGCGATCACAAAGAAGCCGGGCGAGAACGCCATCACCGTGGCCAACGGCGTGATGCAGCGGGTGGACGCAGTGCGCAACACGCTGATCCCGCAAGGCGTGGAAGTGGCCGAGACGCGCAACTACGGCGCGACGGCCAACGACAAGGCGATGAAGCTGATCCAGAAGCTGCTGTTCGCGACCGCCTCGGTGGTAGCGCTGGTGTTCATCGCGCTCGGCCGGCGCGAAGCCGCGATCGTGGGCAGCGCGGTGATCCTCACGCTCACCGTCACGCTCTTCGCGTCCTGGGCCTGGGGCTTCACGCTCAACCGCGTGTCGCTCTTCGCGCTCATCTTCTCCATCGGCATCCTTGTGGACGACGCGATCGTGGTGGTGGAGAACATCCATCGCCACATGGCACTGCATCCGCACAAGACATTGGCCGAGCTGATTCCCGGCGCGGTCGACGAAGTGGGCGGCCCGACCATCCTTGCCACGCTGACCGTGATCGCGGCGCTGCTGCCCATGGCCTTCGTCTCCGGGCTGATGGGCCCGTACATGAGCCCCATCCCGATCAACGCGAGCATGGGCATGCTGCTGTCCCTGGGCATCGCGTTCATCGTCACGCCGTGGCTGTCACGCCTGTGGATGAAGCACGCCGGGCACGGCAGCGACGACGTTCCGAAGGGCCTCTCCGCGAAGATCGGCCCCTTCTTCGACCGCGTGTTCCGCCCGCTGCTCGACGAACGCCGTGGCGCTCGAAACCGGGCCTGGCTGGGCGCGGGCGTGGCAGGCCTCATCGCCCTCTCGCTCGCGCTGCCGGTGCTGGGGCTGGTGGTGCTGAAGATGCTGCCCTTCGACAATAAGTCGGAGTTCCAGGTGGTGGTGGACCTGCTCGCCGGCACGCCGGTGGAGCGCACGGCCGCAGTGCTGCGCGAGATGGGCGCCTACCTGTCGCGCCAGCCCGAGGTAACTGACTACCAGGCCTATGCCGGCACCGCCGCGCCGATCAACTTCAACGGTCTGGTGCGCCAGTACTACCTGCGCGCCGGCGGCGAGGTCGGCGACCTTCAGGTCAACCTGGTCGACAAGCACCAGCGCAGCGAGCAGAGCCATGCCATCGCCACGCGGCTGCGGCCCGAGTTGCAGACGATCGGCAGGCGGCATGGCGCCAACGTGAAGGTGGTGGAAGTGCCGCCCGGCCCGCCGGTGCTCTCGCCCATCGTCGCCGAGGTCTACGGACCCGAGGCCGACGGCCGGCGGGAGGTGGCGCACGCGGTGCGGCAGGTGTTCGAGAAGACGCCGGGCGTCGTCGACGTGGACGACTCGGGCATCGCCGATGCGCCGCGCAAGCTGCTGTTGGTGGACCGTCGCAAGGCCGCGCTGCTGGGTGTGTCGCAATCGGCCATCGTGAGCACGCTGCGTGCAGGCCTGGCCGGCGAGGCCGTGGCTTACCTGCACGACGAGAGCAAGTACCCCGCGGCCGCCACGCTCCAGCTGCCGGCAGAACGCCACGGCGACCTGGACGCGCTGCTGCAGCTGGGCGTGCGCGGCGCGGCGGGCCAGGTGGTGCCCATCCGCGAGCTGGTCACCGTGAGCGACACGCTGCGCGAGCAGCCCCTGTTCCACAAGGACGGCCTGCCCGTGCACTACGTGGTGGCGGACATGGCCGGTGCGGTGGACAGCCCGCTGTACGGCATGTTCAAGATGCGCAGTGCGCTCGCGGCCATCAAGACGCCAGGCGGCGGCACGCTGGGCGAGACCTTCATCCGGCAGCCGGCCGACACCTGGCGCGACTACGCCATCAAGTGGGACGGCGAATGGCAAATCACCTACGAGACCTTCCGCGACATGGGTGCCGCGTACGCGGTGGGCCTGGTGCTCATCTACCTGCTGGTGGTGGCGCAGTTCGGCAGCTACCTCACGCCGCTGATCATCATGGCGCCGATCCCGCTGACCGTCGTCGGCGTGATGCCGGGCCACGCGCTGCTGGGCGCGCCCTTCACCGCCACCAGCATGATCGGCATGATCGCGCTGGCCGGAATCATCGTGCGCAACTCCATCTTGCTGGTGGACTTCATCCGCCTGCAGGTCGCCCACGGCATGCCGCTTGCGCAAGCGGTGGTGCGCTCGGCCGCCACGCGGGCCCAGCCCATCGTGCTGACCGGCCTGGCCGCGATGCTGGGCGCGTTCTTCATCCTCGACGACCCGATCTTCAACGGGCTCGCCATCTCGCTGATCTTCGGCATCTTCGTGAGCACGGTGCTGACGCTGGTCGTGATTCCGCTGCTGTATTTCGTGGCGTACCGACGCCAGCCGACGCTCGACTCTTCGTCCATTTCCACCCCTGAAGGAGCACACGCATGACCTCGTGGCAACTCGTTCGCCTGTTCGCAGGCCTGTTCATCCTGCTGTCGCTGGCGCTGGGCGTGCCCGGAAGTCCGCTGTACGTGAGCAGCTGGTGGCTCGCCTTCACCGCCTTCGTCGGCGCCAACCTGCTGCAAAGCTCGCTCACTCGCTGGTGCCCGCTTGAAATCATCCTGCGCAAGCTGGGCGTGAAGCCCGGCTGCTGAAACCGCCGGTCGCTCGCACGCTGGATAAAACCGCACCACCTGAGGAGACACACCATGGCTCACATCGTCGTACTCGGCGCCGGCATAGGCGGCATGCCTGCCGCCTATGAACTGAAAGCCGCACTCGGCCCCTCGCACCGCGTCACGGTGATCAACGCGGTCGACTACTTCCAGTTCGTGCCTTCCAACCCGTGGCTGGCAGTGGGCTGGCGAGATCGAGAGGCGATCACCTTGCCGATCCAGCCTGCGCTGGAGAAGAAGGGCATCGAGTTCATCGGCCAGCCCGTGGTACGCATCGATGCCGAAGGCAAGGGGGTGGAGCTCAAGGACGGCCGCCGGGTGGACTACGACTACCTCGTCATCACGACCGGCCCGCGACTGGCCTTCGAGGAGGTGCCGGGCTCCGGCCCCAATGGCGGCCACACGCAATCGATCTGCACGGTCGATCATGCGGAGCACGCTTTCGCCGAATACAAGCGCTTCATCGAGCAGCCCGGCCCGGCGGTCATCGGGGCAATGCCCGGCGCCAGCTGCTTCGGACCGGCCTACGAGTTCGCCTTCATCTTCAGCCGCGACTTGCAAAAGCGCAGGATCAAGCACAAGGTGCCCATCACCTTCGTCACGTCCGAGCCCTACATCGGCCACCTGGGCCTGGGCGGCGTGGGCGACTCCAAGGGCATGCTGGAGAGCGAGCTGCGCAACCACGACGTCAAGTGGATCTGCAATGCGAAGGTCACCAAGGTCGAGGCCGGCAAGATGTTCGTGACCGAGCTCGACGACATGGGCCAGGTGAAGAAGGAGCACGAGCTGCCCTTCAACTACAGCATGATGCTGCCCGCCTTCAAGGGCGTGGACCCTGTGGCGGCGGTGGAAGGCCTGTGCAACCCGCGCGGCTTCGTGCTGATCGACGAGCACCAGCGCAGCAAGAAATACAAGAACATCTTCTCCGCCGGCGTGTGCGTGGCCATTCCGCCGGTGGAAGCGACGCCCGTGCCCACAGGGGCGCCGAAGACGGGCTACATGATCGAGTCGATGGTCACGGCCATCGTGCACAACATCGTGGCCGACCTCAAGGGCGAGCCGGCCACCGCCAAGGGCACCTGGAACGCGATCTGCCTGGCCGACATGGGCGACACGGGTGCGGCCTTCGTCGCGCTGCCGCAGATCCCGCCGCGCAACGTCAACTGGTTCAAGAAGGGCAAGTGGGTGCACCTGGCGAAGATCGCGTTCGAGAAGTACTTCCTCTACAAGATGAAGACCGGCAGTTCCGAGCCGGTGTATGAGAAGGTCGTGCTCAAGGCGATCGGCGTCACGCGCCTCATCGGCAAGTGATGGCAGGCAAGCGCATCACCGTGGTCGGTGCCGGGTTTGCCGGGCTGAGCGCAATCCGCCGGCTGCGCGAGCTGGACGCGCAGGCCGAGCTCACGCTCGTGTCGCCCAAGCCCGAGCTGCAGTTCCTGCCCGGCATGATCTGGATCCCGAGCGGCCTGCGCAAGCGCGAAGACCTCATCGTGCCTCTTCACAACTTCCTGGAGCGCCAGCGCGTGCGCTTCGTTGCAGGCGAGGCCGCGGGCCTGGGCGAGCAGGGCCGGGTGCTGCACACCACCGGCGGCGACATCGCCAACGACGCGCTCGTGATCGCCACGGGCGGGCGCTTCATCAAGAAGCTGCCGGGCATCGAGCACAGCATCACCCCGTGCGAAGGCATCGCCGCCGCCGAACGCATACGCGACAAGTTGCGCGAGCTGCCAGGCGGCACCATCGCGGTGGGCTTCGCGAGCAACCCGAACGAGCCCAGCGCGATGCGCGGCGGCCCGATGTTCGAGTTCCTGTTCGGCATCGACCAGCAGTTGCGGCGCGAAGGCCGGCGCGATCGCTTCAATCTCGTCTTCTTCAGCCCCGCCGCCGAGCCCGGCAACCGGCTCGGCAAGGCCGCCGTGCAGCACCTGCTGGGCGAAATGAAGCGCCGTGGAGTTCAGACCCATCTTGGCCACAAGCTCGTGCGATTCGATGCGGACAAGGTGGTCACCGAAGGCGGCGAGATATCGGCGGACCTGATCCTCTTCATGCCGGGGCTCACGGGCAGCGCCTGGTTCGACGAGACCACCTTGCCGCGCTCACCCGGCGGGTTGCTTCAGGGCGACTCGCAGTGCCGCGTGCCTGGCTGGCGCCACGTCTACGTGGCAGGCGACGGCGGCAGCTTCCCCGGCCCCGACTGGATGCCCAAGCAGGCGCACATGGCCGACCTGCAGGCGGCGGCCGCGGCCGAGAACCTGCTGGCCGAACTGCAAGGCGCACCGGCCACGGCCACCTTCAAGGTGGAGCTGGCCTGCATCGTGGACGGTCTGGACCGCGGGATGCTGGTGTTGCGCACGCCGCAGCGCAACCTGGTGCTGCCGGCGATGCGTCCGCTGCACTGGGCCAAGCGCGGCTTCGAGAGGATCTACTTGAGAAAGTACCGTTGAGGACGACGTCCGCACCAGCCCCAAGAGCCCAAGGGAAACCCCTCGGTTGACGCGAGGTTGTCTGACAACGAGCATTGATTGGCCTGACCACTTGACCTCGGTCGACCGCCATGAAAGCTCTTCTTGACGAGACACCCGCGGCTGGAACCGCGCTGCCTGCTGCCGCTGCCGGCGAGGCCGCGAACGAGCCTCAGGTGATCAACGACGCCGGCGAGTTCTTCGTGGCGGACGAGGAGATCGACCTTCGCCGCTACCAGCCCGAGGACTGGCTCGCGCTCGCGCTCTTCTGGGTGCTCGGGCTGATCGTCTTCTACCAGTTCTTCACCCGCTACGCGCTCAACGACTCTGCGGCCTGGACGGAAGAGATCGCTCGCTACTTCCTCATCGGCATCGTGTTCATCGGGGCGGCGACGAGCGTGCGCAAGAACAACCACATCCAGGTGGACTTCTTCTATCACGTGCTGCCGCGGCGCTTGATGCGGGTGATGTCGACGACCGTGGACGTGGTGCGCGTTGCCTTCTGCCTCACTTGCGTGGTGCTGACCTGGCTGCTCATGCAGCGCATTGGCGCCAGCCGCATGGCGGTGGTGGAGTTGCCGATGGGCATCGTGTATGCGGCCGTGCTCATCGGCTTCGTGCTCATGAGCTGGCGGGCGGTGGGCGTTGCAACAGCCAACTGGCGACGCGGTGCATCGGTGCTCGAGAAGCCGGAACTCGCCGAGGAAGCCCAATGACCGCCGGTGCGTTCAAGCTGCTCTTCCTCGCGATGATGGGCGCGGGCGTTCCCGTGGCCATCGCGATGGCGGGTGCCGCGCTCGTCTACGTGCTCGCTACCGGCAGCCCCCCGCCCTTCGTCATCATCCACCGCATGGTGGGCGGCATCGACAGCTTCCCGCTGCTGGCCGTGCCCTTCTTCATCCTCGCGGGCAACCTGATGAACGTGGGCGGCATCACCACGCGCATTTACAACTTCGCGCTGGCGCTGGTGGGGTGGATGCGCGGCGGCCTGGGCCACGTGAACATCATCGGCTCGGTGATCTTCGCCGGCATGAGCGGCACGGCCATCGCCGATGCGGCAGGCCTGGGTACCATCGAGATCAAGGCGATGCGCGAGCACGGCTACGACGCGGAGTTCGCCGTCGGCGTGACCGCGGCATCGGCCACGCTCGGGCCCATCATTCCGCCGTCCCTGCCCTTCGTCATCTACGGCATGTTTGCCAATGTGTCGGTGGGCGCGCTCTTCCTCGCGGGCATCATGCCAGGCGCGGTGATGACGGTGCTCATGATGCTCACCGTCGCCTTCTTCGCGCACAAGAACGGCTGGGGCAGCGACGTGAAGCTGAACTGGCCGCGCGTGCGCCGTGCCTTCGTCGAGTTGGGCCTGGTGATGGGCTTCCCGGCGGCGCTGTGGGCACTGGCCGATGTCGGCGTGGACATGCACTGGGCCGCGCCGCTGGCGATGCTGTTGCTGCTCGCGCTCGACCGCTTCTACCGCTTCAACGCGGTGCTGCCCATCATGACCCCGGTGCTGCTGATCGGTGGCATGACAACGGGCCTCTTCACTGCCACCGAGGGCGCCATCGCCGCCTGCGTGTGGGCGCTCTTCCTCGGGCTCGTGTGGTACCGCACGCTGTCGTGGAAGATGCTGGTCAAGGCGTCCATGGACACGGTGGAGACGACATCCACGGTGCTCTTCATCGTGGCGGCCGCGTCCATCTTCGGCTGGATGCTCACCGCCACCCGCACGACCGAGGCGATCGCGCAATGGATCCTCGCCTTCGCCGACCAACCCTGGAAATTCCTTCTGCTGGCCAATGCGCTGATGCTCTTCGTGGGCTGCTTCCTCGAGCCCACCGCAGCCATCACCATCCTCGTGCCCATCCTGCTGCCGATCGCGCAGCAGCTGGGCATCGACCCGGTGCACTTCGGCCTGGTGATGGTGCTCAACCTGATGATCGGCCTGCTGCACCCGCCCATGGGCCTCGTGCTCTTCGTGCTGGCCCGCGTGTCCAAGCTCTCGGTCGAGCGAACGACGATGGCGATCCTGCCCTGGCTCCTGCCGCTGTTGGGCTCGCTCGCGCTCGTGACCTTCATCCCGTCGATTTCATTGTGGCTGCCGAAGGCCTTCAGCTGACGCTTCGGATCGACCGATCAACACCAGGAGACAGACGATGAGACGCCAGGCATTGAAGACACTCGCGGGCCTGCTCACGGCGGCGACGTTCGCCGCAAGCGGCCAGACATTCGCCGAGACGAAGCTCAAGTGGGCCCATGTGTACGAAGTGAGCGAGTCGTACCACAAGCAGGCGCTGTGGGCAGCCGATGAGATCAAGAAGCGCACCAACGGTCGGTACGCCATCGAAGTGTTCCCGGCGTCCACGCTCGGCAAGGAGACGGACATCAACCAGGGGCTCACCCTCGGCACGGTGGACATCATCTACACCGGCATGGCTTTCGCGGGGCGCACCTACCCACCGATGTCCATCGCCTCGGGGCCGTTCATCTTTCGCGACTTCAACCACTGGCAGGCCTTCCGCGGCAGCGCGGTCTACCACGAGCTCGCGCAGCAGTACGAAGCCAAGAGCGGCGGCAACCACATCGCCGGCTACAGCTACTACGGCCAGCGGCACCTCACCGCCAACAAGCTGGTGCAAAAGCCCGAGGACATGAAGGGCATGAAGCTGCGCGTGCCCGATGCACCGCTGTTCACGATGTTCCCGCGCGCGGTCGGCGCCAACCCGACGCCCATCGCCTTTGCGGAGGTGTACCTTGCCTTGCAGAACGGCACGGTCGATGCGCAGGAGAATCCGCTGCCCACCATCGAGGCCAAGAAGTTCTACGAGGTGCAGAAGTACATCATCCTCACCGGTCACATCACCGAATCGCTGGTGACCATCGTCGGTGGACCGACCTGGACCAAGCTGTCGGACGCCGACAAGAAGACCTTCGGCGACGTGCTGTGGGAAGCCTCGTCACGGTCAACCACGGACATCGTCGCCGCAGAGAACGCCCTGGTCAGCGATTTCGAAAAGCGCGGCAAGACGGTGGTGAAGGTGGACCGCGGGCCCTTCATCCAGGCGGTGCAGAAGGCCGTGACCGCGCCGGATGCTCCATGGTCGAAGGAGCTGTACGACCGCGTGCAGGCCTTGAAGTGATGCTGGCCTGGACCGGCCCCGCGAGGCTCACTCGCCGATCAACTCCTGCACGCTCATCTTCTCGAACCCTGCCTGCTTCCAGAAGCGCTCGAGTGGCTTCGATGGTGCCAGCAGAAGGTGCTTGAGCAAGGGCTCGGCCAGCGTCGTGTGCGGGTCGCACAGCAGCACATAGCGCGGCGTGCCGGACTCATCGAGCCGCCCTGCCCAGTCGATCTCGACCAGCGTCTCCAGGATGGGCTCGATCTGCAAAGGGTCGGTGCGCAGCCCCTCTGACAACGCGGTCAACGTGAGGCCGTGCACTGGCGTCCCCTTGGCGCGCTGCATGTTGCGAAGGATGCTGGCCGCCAGCTGGAAGCGTGCGCCTGGAAGGTCGGGCAAGCGCATCACGCGCATCTGCAGGCTGGGCGCGTACGCCGCCACCACCGCACCCAGCAGCACGATGACCCAGCCGAGGTAGATCCACACGAGGAATATCGGCAGCGTCGCGAAGGCACCGTAGACCACCGAGTAGGTGGGGATCTGCCGCAGGTACCAGCCGAGGCCGCGCTTGGCGAGCTCGAAGCCGATGGCCACGAAGAAGCCGCCGGCCATCGCGTGGTTCCAGCGCACGCTGGTATTGGGCACGTAGCGGAAGAGGCTCGCCATGCCCAGCCCGAGCAGCAGGAAGACGAGGATGTCGAACAGCACGCTGAAGGCGCCCCCGCCGCCCAGCAGCGTCTTCGACGCGGCCAGTGCATATGACGTGACGGTCAGGCTCGCACCGAGCACCAGCGGCCCGAGCGTGACGCCCGCCCAGTAGATGAGCACGCGCTGCGCGATCGGCCGCGGCGTGCGCACCCGCCAGATGGCGTTGAGCGTGCGGTCGATGGTGAGCATCAGCGCGATGGCGGTGAAGACGAGGAACACGAGGCCCACCGTGCCCAGCCGGTTCGCCTTGCTCGCGAACTGGGTCAGCGCCGCAAGCACGGGCCGGGCGATGGTGTCCGGCACCAGCGTTTGCAAGAAGTACTTCTCGACCGCACCCTGGAAGGTCGAGAACATCGGGAAGGCCGAGAACACCGCGAGCATCACGGTGACGAGCGGCACCAGCGAGATGAGCGTGGTGAAGGTGAGGCTGCTGGCGGTGACGCCCAGGCGATCTTCCCGGAAGCGTTGCCGCAAGGTCTTGAGCGTCTCTATCCAGGGCCAGGTGTGGAGCGTCTGGAGCAGCCGTGCGACGTGCCCCTGCCAGGTCGCGCGCAGTGATGTTGTTCTGAAGTTCATGGTGACCAAAAATCCGCTGGCTATCATGCCAGCAATGAATCCGCCGACTGCCGTGCCGACCGTGCCCTCCGAGTCACCCGCCCCGCTGCCCTTCGCCGTCGTGTGGACACGCGCCGCCGCCGTCGCGAGCCTGCTGGGCTTGATCGTTCTGGGCCTGGCGTGGGAGCTGTGGCTTGCTCCCACCGGGCACAAGACGCTCGCGTTCAAGGTGCTGCCGCTGGCGCTGCCGCTCGCGGGCATTCTGAAGAATCGGATGTACACCTACCGCTGGGTGAGCCTGCTGGTGTGGATCTACTTCACCGAAGGCGTGGTGCGGGCGACGAGCGACCGCGGCGTGGGCGTGTGGCTTGCGTTGGTCGAGGTGCTGCTGTGCCTCGTGCTGTTCGCGGCGTGCGCGGCGCACGTGCGGTGGCGGCTCAAGCATCCACGTGACGCGCAGGCTGGGAATGCGGCATGAATGAATTGATCGGGCAACTGCGGGCCGTGGTGGGCGAGCGCAACGTCCACACGGATGGCGACCTGTCTGCCTGGGAGCTCGATTGGCGCAAGCGCTACCGCGGCCGGGCCCTGGCCATCGTGAGGCCGGCGTCGACCGACGAGGTGGCTCGCGTGGTTGCGGCCTGCGTGGCGCAAGGCGTGGGCATCGTGCCCCAGGGCGGCAACACCGGGCTGGTCGGCGGCTCGGTGCCCGATGACAGCGGCTCGCAGGTCCTGCTCAGCCTGTCGCGCATGAACCGCATCCGCGACGTGGATCTTCCCAATTCGACGATGACGGTGGACGCCGGCTGCGTGCTGCAGGCCGTGCAGGAAGCCGCCGCCGGCCACGGCATGCTCTTCCCGCTCAGCCTGGCGGCCGAAGGCAGCTGCACGATCGGCGGCAACCTCGCCACCAACGCCGGCGGCACGCAGGTGCTGCGCTACGGCAACGCGCGCGAGCTGTGCCTGGGGCTGGAGGTGGTGACGGCCAGCGGTGAAGTCTGGGACGGGCTGAGCGGCTTGCGCAAGGACAACACCGGCTACGACCTGCGCGACCTGTTCATCGGCAGTGAAGGGACGCTCGGCATCATCACTGGCGCCACGATCAAGCTCTTTGCCCAACCCGCGGCGCGCATGACGGCGCTGGCCGCCCTGCCGAGCATGGAGGCCGCGGTGGCGCTCCTGCAGATGGCGCAGCAGCGGCTTGGTGCAAGCCTCACCGGCTTCGAGGTGATGGGCGAACTCGCGCTGGCGCTCGTGCACCAGCACTTCCCGCAACTGCCTCGCCCGCTCGCGCCCTCCGCGTGGACCGTGCTGCTGGAGCAATCGGACAACGAGGGGGAGACGCACGCGCGATCACTTTTTGAAACGCTGCTGGAATCAGCGCTCGAAGCGGAAATCGTGAGCGACGCCGCCATTGCCGAGAACATCGCGCAGTCCAAGGCCATGTGGCATTTGCGCGAGTCCATTCCGCTGGCGCAGGCCGAGGAGGGCCTGAACATCAAGCACGACATCTCGCTGCCGGTGTCTCGCATTCCTGGGTTCGTCGAAAGCACCGATGCGGCATTGAAGGCTGCGTTCGCGGGCGTGCGCCTGGTCAACTTCGGGCACCTGGGCGACGGCAACCTCCACTACAACGTGCAGGCGCCGGTTGGCGTTCCTGCAGCCGACTTCCTGCGTGAGCAGGAGCCGCGGGTGAATGCTGTCGTCTACGACGCCGTCGTCGCCCATGGCGGGTCGATCTCGGCGGAGCACGGCATCGGCGCTCTGAAGCGCGAGGAACTGTCACGGCGCAAATCGCCGGTCGCCCTGTCCTTGATGCGCGCCGTGAAGAAGGCGCTCGACCCGCAAGGGATCATGAACCCCGGGCGAGTCCTGCCGCCTTACTGAATCGGCCCCTTGAGCGCTGTCGGCACCGGCAGCGACACGACGTCGATGCCCTCTTCCCGCAAGGCTTCCGCCTCGTCGGGCGTGGCCTTGCCGCGGATGGCCCGCTCGTCGGCTTCACCGTAGTGGATCTTGCGCGCCTCTTCGGCGAAACGGTCGCCGACGTCGACGGTGTTGTTCATCACATGCTGCACCGCGCGCAGCCAGGCGGCCTGCATGGTCATCTCGATCGGTTGCGCGGCGTTCTGCTGCGGTGCGGCGTCACTCGATGGCTTGGGCGCCGGTTGGGGCTCTCGCGCGCCGGAGACGTTCAGGCGCGGGGCAGAGGGCATGCGCAGGATGCTCTTGTCCGAGCACACCGGGCATTCCATCAGGCCCTTGTCCATCTGCGATTGCAGCTCGGCGTCCGAGGCGAACCAACCCTCGAAACGGTGACCTTGTGCACAACGCAGATCCAGAACCTTCATGGCCCGATTATGCGCAGGTGCCGGCTCAGGGCGCTGGCTGCCAGGCGACGCTCCACCGCCCGCTTTGCCAATTCTGCAACCACAAGAGCGCGATCAGCGTCTTGGCATCGGTGATCTCGCCGCGTTCGGCCAGGGCGAGCAATTCGTCCAGCGTGGCGGTGTGCACCTCGAGGAACTCGCCTTCGTCGAGCAGTTGGCTGCCCAGCGACAGGCCGCGTGCGAACCAGACTTCGATGCCCTCGTTGGAGTAGGCGATGGCGTTGTGCAGGATGCCTGCACGTGCCCATTCGGCAGCGCTGTAGCCCGTTTCCTCTGCCAGCTCGCGAGCCGCGCATCGCAGCGTCGATTCACCCGGGTCGATCTTGCCGGCCGGGAACTCGATCAACACCCGCGACAACGGATAGCGGTACTGCCGCTCGATAACGAGGCTGCCGTCGTCCAGCATCGGCACGATGAGCACCGCGCCCGGGTGCACCACGTATTCGCGGGTGGCAGTGCCGCCATTGGGCAGCCGCACGCTGTCGCGGCGCACGTCCAGCAGCTTGCCACGGAACACCTGCTCCGAGTCGATCTTGTCTTCGCGCAGGTGCGAGTCGTCGCCGGGGATGGGCGGGTTCATTCAGGCGCTCGCCGACAAGTCAAGACGCAGGCTCAGGTGGCCAGCGTCTTGACGATGGCGTCAGCGCACAGCGTCATCAGCCCGCCGGGCAGCAGGCCGAAGAGCAGCACTGCGGCGCCATTGAGCGACAGGATGGCGCGCACGTCGGTGGTGGCGATGATGGGCGCCGTCTCCACCGGTTCGTCGAAGTACATCACCTTCACGAGGCGGATGTAGTAGAACGCGCCGACCAGCGAGAACACCACCGCGGCAATTGCGAGCCAGAGGTAGCCCTGCACGTTGGTCGAGACCAGCGACTGCAGCACCGCCAGCTTGGCGTAGAAGCCCACCGTCGGCGGCAGGCCGGCCAGCGAGAACATGAAGATCGCCATCACGCCGGCGTACCACGGGCTGCGCTTGCCCAGGCCCTTGAAGTCGTCGATGTGCTCCGATTCGAAGCCCTGGCGCGACAGCAGCATGATCGTGCCGAAGGTGCCCAGCGTCGTGAGCACGTAGGTCACGATGTAGAACATCGACGAGCTGTAGGCATTGCCCGCCGACAGCGTGTTGCCGCTGACCACGCCCGAACACAGGCCCAGCAGCATGAAGCCCATCTGGCCGATGGTGGAGTAGGCGAGCATGCGCTTCAGGTTGGTCTGCGCAATGGCGGCGAAGTTGCCCAGCGCCATCGATCCCACCGACAGCACGACCAGCATCTGCTGCCAGTCCACCGCGAGGCCGAGCATGCCTTCGACCAGCAGGCGGATGCAGATCGCGAAGGCCGCGAACTCCGGCGCGCCGCCGATCAGGAGCGTGATCGCCGTGGGCGCGCCCTGGTAGACGTCGGGCACCCACATGTGGAACGGCACCGTGCCGAGCTTGAAGCCCAGGCCGGCGACGATGAACACCACGCCGAACACCAGCACCGACTTGTTGATCTGGCCCGTGCCGATGGCCTTGAACACGTCGCCGATTTCCAGCGAGCCGGTGGCGCCGTACATCATCGACAGGCCGTACAGCAGGAAGCCGCTGGCCAGCGCGCCCAGCACGAAATACTTCATCGCCGCTTCGGTGGCGTTGAGGTTGTCGCGGCGCATGGCCGTGAGCGCGTAGAGCGACAGGCTCATCAGCTCCAGGCCGAGGTAGATGACGAGGAAGTTGTTGGCCGAGAGCATCACGCCGATGCCCAGAAGCGAGAACATCGCGAGCGTGAAGAGCTCGCCCTTGAGCATGTCGCGCGACACCGCATAGGGGCGAGCGTAGGCCAGGGTGACCATGGTCGCGATGCTGGCGAAGAAGCCCAGCAGGTGGCCCATCGGGTCGGCCACGATCATGCGCTGCATGGCGTAGATGGTGAAGCCGTGGTCGAAGTACCAGAGGTTGGCCGCGGCCACGAGCGCCAGCGACAGCTGCGTGAGCCGGTAGGTGACGACCTTGCGCGGGTCGTCGATGAACAGGTCGGCCAGGGCGACGATGCAGGCCAGCGCCAGCAGCAGCGTGAACGGGCCCAGCGCCACCGCGTTGGGCGCGACCTTGAGCCAGTGATCGAGAACAGAAGGATTCATGGTGTGGGCCGCCTCGGATCAGCTGGGGAGCTTGGAGATCGCCACGTGCTTGATCAGCTCGGTGACGGAGACGTGCATGGTGTCGGTGAAAGGCTTGGGGTACACGCCCATCCACAGCACGGCGATCGCGAGCAGGGCCAGCATCACGAACTCGCGGGCGTTGATGTCGCTGAGCGTGCGCACGTTGTCGTTGGCAATGGGCCCGAAGTAGACGCGCTTGACCATCCACAGCGTGTAGGCAGCGCCGAACACCAGCGTGGTGGCAGCCAGCGCGCCCAGCCAGAAGTTGAACTTCACCGTGCCGAGGATGACCATCCACTCGCCCACGAAGCCGCTGGTGGCGGGCAGGCCGCAATTGGCCATGCCGAAGAACACCGCCAGCGCCGCGAACTTGGGCATGGTGTTGACCACGCCGCCGTAGGCTGCGATCTCGCGAGAATGCACGCGGTCGTAGAGCACGCCGATGCACAGGAACATCGCGCCCGAGATGAAACCGTGCGAGATCATCTGCACGATGCCGCCGGACACGCCCAGCTCGTTGAAGATGAAGAAGCCCAGCGTGCAGAAACCCATGTGCGCGATCGACGAATAAGCCACCAGCTTCTTCATGTCCTGCTGCACCAGCGCCACGAGGCCGATGTACAGCACCGCGATCAGCGACAACGCGACGATGAACCAGGCGTATTCATGCGAGGCATCGGGCGTGATGGGCAGCGAGAAGCGCAGGAAACCGTACGCTCCGAGCTTCAGCATGATGGCCGCCAGCACCACCGAGCCGCCCGTCGGCGCCTCGACGTGGGCGTCCGGCAACCAGGTATGCACCGGCCACATCGGCACCTTCACTGCGAAGGCCGCGAAGAAGGCGAAGAACAGCAGCGATTGCGCGCTCATGCCAAGCGGCAGCTTGTGCCACTCGAGGATCTCGAAGCTGCCACCCGACTTGTAGTACAGGAAGATCAGCGCAACCAGCATCAGCAGCGAGCCGGCGAGCGTGTAGAGGAAGAACTTGAAGGCCGCGTACACCCGGTTCGGGCCGCCCCACACGCCGATGATGATGTACATCGGGATGAGAGTCGCTTCGAAGAAGACGTAGAACAGCAGGCCGTCGAGTGCGGTGAAGACGCCGACCATGATCCCCGAGAGGATGAGGAAGGCACCCATGTACTGGTTCACGCGCTCCTCGATCACTTCCCAGGCCGAGATGACGACGATGACGGTGATGAAAGCCGTCAGGGGCACGAACCACAGCGACAGGCCGTCCACGCCCAGGTGGTAGTGCACCTTGAAGCGGTCGATCCAGGGCAGGTTCTCGGTGAACTGCATGGCCGCGGTGGCCGGGTCGAAGTGGGCGATCAGCGGCAGCGTGACGAAGAAGCTCGCGAGCGCGGCGACGAGCGCCATCCAGCGCACCACGTTCGCATGCTCGTCACGTCCGATCATCAGCAGGACGACGCCCGCGACGATCGGCAGCCAGATGGCAAGGCTCAGCAATCCCATGTTGTTGTTCTCCGGGCCTCGTCAAACGTTACGCAGGGCAAGCAGGATCTGCGGCCACAGCTGCCAGGTCATGAGCCCGATCACGCCGAGGATCATGACGAGCGCATACCAGTAGAGGTAGCCGGTCTGCACGAGGCGCACGACCGAAGCCACGCCGCCGACGGCGCGTGCGGAGCCGTTGATGATGGCGCCATCGATCAGCCCCACGTCACCGCCCTTCCACAGGCCGCGGCCCATGCCGCGGGCCAGCGCCGCGAAGATGTTCTCGTTGATCCAGTCCATGTAGTACTTGTTCTCGAGGATCGTGTAGACGAAACCGAAGCGCGCCTTGATGGCGGCCGGAATGGCCGGCTTCACCATGTAGAAGACATAGGCCACGACCACGCCGGCCAGCGCCAGGAAGAAAGGCAGCGACATCAGGCCGTGCACCGCCATGCCGACGGCACCATGGAATTCCTTGGCCATCTCCTCGATGGCCGGATGCGCTTCTGCGTTGACGAAGATCGCGTCCTTGAAGAAGTCGCCGTACAGCAAGCTGCCGATCGTGAGGAAACCGATCACCACCGACGGGAAGGCCAGCAGCACGAGCGGCGCAGTCACCACCCAGGGCGATTCATGCGGGTCGTGGTGCTCGTCGCCGTGGGCATCGTGCGCATCGTCCGTTTCCGGCGGGAAGGGCTTGTGGTGGAAGCGCTCCTTGCCGTGGAAGACCAGGAAGTACATGCGGAACGAATAGAACGCCGTGACGAAGACGCCCACCACCACCGCGAAATATGCGAAGCCGGCACCGGGCAGGTGACTCAGGTGCACCGCTTCGATGATGCTGTCCTTCGAGTAGAAGCCGGCGAAGAACGGCGTGCCGATCAGCGCCAGCGAACCCAGCAGCGAGGTGATCCAGGTAATGGGCATGTACTTGCGCAGGCCGCCCATGTTGCGGATGTCCTGGTCATGGTGCATGCCGATGATGACCGAGCCCGCGCCGAGGAACAGCAGCGCCTTGAAGAACGCGTGCGTCATCAGGTGGAACACGGCCACCGAGTAGGCCGAGGCACCCAGCGCCACCGTCATGTAGCCCAGCTGCGAAAGCGTCGAATACGCCACCACGCGCTTGATGTCGTTCTGGATGATGCCGAGGAAGCCCATGAACAGCGCCGTGATCGCACCGATCACCATCACGAAGCTCAAGGCCGTGTCCGACAGCTCGAACAGGGGCGACATGCGCGCCACCATGAAGATGCCGGCCGTCACCATCGTGGCGGCATGGATCAGCGCGGAGATCGGCGTCGGGCCTTCCATCGAATCGGGCAGCCACACGTGCAACGGGAACTGCGCGCTCTTGCCCATCGCACCGATGAACAGGCAAATGCAGGTCACCGTGATGAGCATCCAGCCGGGGTTCCCCGGGAAGGTCATCTTGGCCAGTTCAGGCGCCTTGGCAAAGGCTTCGGAATAGCTCAGCGTGCCGGCGTAGGCCACGATCAGGCCGATGCCCAGGATGAAGCCGAAGTCGCCCACCCGGTTCACGAGGAAGGCCTTCATGTTGGCGAAGACCGCGCTCGGCTTGGTGTACCAGAAGCCGATCAACAGGTAAGACACCAGGCCCACCGCCTCCCAGCCGAAGAACAGCTGCAGGAAGTTGTTGCTCATGACGAGCATGAGCATCGAGAAGGTGAACAGCGAGATGTACGAGAAGAAGCGCTGGTAGCCCGGGTCTTCCTCCATGTAGCCGATGGTGTAGATGTGCACCATCAGCGAGACGAAGGTCACCACGCACATCATCATCGCGGTGAGGCCGTCGACGAGGAAGCCGATTTCCATCTTCAGGCTGCCGAGCGTCATCCACTCGTACACGGTGCCGGCATAGCGGGCGCCGTCGACTGCGACGGACTTGAGCACCATCGCGGACAGGATGAACGAGACCAGCACGCCGAGGATGGTGACGGTGTGCGCGCCACGGCGGCCGATGGCCTTGCCGAAGAAGCCGGCGGCGATGGCGCCGATCAGCGGGGCGACGGGCACCCAGACGAGCTGCGAAAGGGACAGTTGTGCTGACATGGTGGTGAGTCCTCAGCCCTTGAGCTCGTCGAGCTCGTCGACGTTGATCGACGCGCGGTTGCGGAACAGCACGACCAGGATGGCCAGGCCGATCGCCGACTCGGCGGCCGCGACGGTGAGGATGAAGAAAACGAACACCTGCCCGCCCATCTTGTCGGCGCTGGCCGGCAGGTAGTGCGAGAACGCGACGAAGTTCAGGTTGACCGCCAGCAGCATCAGCTCGATGCACATGAGCAAGACGATCAAGTTCTTGCGATTCAGGAAGATGCCGATCACCGACAGCGCGAAGAGGATCGCGCCCAGCGACAGGTAGTGGCCGAGACCGACGCTCATGACTTGTCTCCGGTGGCTTGCACCGCGGCGGCAGGCAGCTCGATGGTCGGCGGCATCTTCACCAGGCGCACCCGATCGGCTTTCTTCGCCTTGATCTGCTGCGCGGGGTCGAGGTACTTCGAATCCTTGCGGCGGCGCAGCGTGAGCGCGATGGCGGCGATGATGGCCACCAGCAGCAGCACGGCGGCGATCTGCAGCGGGTACAGGTAGTGGGTGTAGATCTCGATGCCCAGCATCTTGGTGTTGCCAAGCTTCAGCGCGATCGGGTCTTCAGCCGGCGCGGTGCGCACGTCGAAGCCAGGCATGAGCACCAGCGCCATTTCGAGCGCGATGACCACGCCAACGAGCAGCGCGATGGGAAAGTGCTTCCAGAACCCTTCGCGCATGCTGTCGACGTTGATGTCCAGCATCATCACCACGAAGAGGAAGAGCACCATCACCGCGCCCACGTACACGAGCACGAGCGAGATGGCGAGGAATTCGGCGCGCAGGAGCATCCACACGCAGGCCGCCGAGAAGAAGGCAAGCACGAGGTAGAGCGCGGCATAGACCGGGCTGCGTGCCGTGATCACCCGGAACGAGGCGAACAGGAGCACGGCCGAGAAGACGTAGAAGAGCGCGGTGGTGGTGTGCATGTCGTAGTGAAGCGCCGGGCCCGTCAACTGCTTGGTCGGGGCCGTCACGCGAAGCCGGTCGCGGCTTCAGCGGTAGCGGGCGTCAGCCTCCTTGTTGGCCGCGATTTCCTTTTCGTAGCGGTCGCCCACGGCGAGCAGCATGTCCTTGGTGAAGTACAGGTCGCCCCGCTTTTCGCCGTGGTACTCGAGGATGTGCGTCTCGACGATGGAATCGACCGGGCAGCTCTCTTCGCAGAAGCCGCAGAAGATGCACTTGGTCAGGTCGATGTCGTAGCGCGTCGTGCGGCGCGAGCCGTCGTCGCGGATGTCGGACTCGATGGTGATCGCCAGCGCCGGGCACACTGCTTCGCACAGCTTGCAGGCGATGCAGCGCTCCTCGCCGTTCTCATACCGACGCAGCGCATGCAGTCCGCGAAAGCGCGGCGACAGCGGCGTCTTTTCTTCCGGGAACTGGATGGTGATCTTCTTCTGGAAGAAATGCCGGCCCGTGAGCTTCATGCCCCGGGCAAGCTCGAGCAAGAAGAAGCTCGAGAACAGATCCTTGATCGGCGTTGCAGCAGCCATGGTCGTTTACGCCTTCCAGTTACTTCCAGATGTTCCAGGGCGACTGAATCCACAGCCCCACCACCACCAGCCACACCAGCGTGACCGGGATGAAGATCTTCCAGCCCAGACGCATGATCTGGTCGTAGCGAAAGCGCGGGAAGGTGGCACGGACCCAGAGGAACATCGTGCAGATGATGAAGGTCTTGATGCCGAGCCAGATCCAGCCCGGAATCCAGTTGAAGATGATGCTGTCGATGGGCGGCAGCCAGCCCCCGAGGAACATCACCGACGCGAGCGTCGAGACGAGGATGATGTTGGCGTACTCGGCCAGGAAGAACATGGCGAAGGACATGCCCGAGTACTCGACCATGTGCCCAGCGACGATTTCCGATTCGCCCTCCACCACGTCGAACGGGTGGCGGTTGGTTTCGGCGATGCCCGCGATCACGTAGACCACGAAGATGGGCAGCAGCGGCAGCCAGTTCCAGCTGAGGAAGGTCAGGCCCATGCCGGCGAAGCGGCCGCGGCCCTGCCCCATGACGATGTCGGTCATGTTCAGGCTGCCGCTCACCATGAGCACCACCACCAGCGCGAAGCCCATGGCGATTTCATAGCTCACCATCTGCGCCGAGGCGCGCAGCGCACCCAGGAAGGCGTACTTCGAGTTGGAAGCCCAGCCGGCGATGATCACGCCGTAGACCTCCATCGAGGTGATGGCCATCAGGAACAGCAGGCCGGCATTGATGTTGGCAAGCGCCACGTCCGGGCCGAACGGCATGACCGCCCAGGCGGCCAGCGCCGGCATGATGGTCATGACCGGGCCCAGCAGGAACAGCCCCTTGTTCGCGGCGGTCGGGAGGATGATCTCCTTGAAGATCAGCTTCACCGCATCGGCGATGGGTTGCAGCAGCCCGAGTGGGCCCACGCGGTTCGGGCCGGGACGGATCTGCGTCCAGCCGATGGCCTTGCGCTCCCACAGGGTGAGGTAGGCCACGCAGATCATGAGCGGCAGCACCAGCGCCACGATCTTGATCAGCGTCCAGGCCACCGGCCAGGCGCCGCCAAGCAGGTTCGTACCGTAGAGGTTGACGGTTTCGAGCATGTCGGGCCTCAGGCTTTCGCGACGCTGATGGGGCCGAACATGGCACCCAGTGCGGCGGTTTCATGGCGGCCGGCGGCCACGCGCACAACGTTGTCGGCGAGCGTCGTGTCCAGCACTGCCGGCAGCACGGCTTGCGCGTCGCCTTGGGCCACGCGAACCATCGCACCGTTGGCAAGACCCAGGCGCGACCAGACGGCCTGCGACAGTCCGACAGCCGGCGCTTTCGCGTCCGCGGTCAACTGCAGCGAGGTGGCGCGGCGGACCAGCGAATCGGTGCCGTAGATGGAAACGTCGGCCACGCGTTCGAGGTCCTGGGTAGAGCTCGTGCCAAGCGAGACAGCGGCACTCGTGCGGTTGCCCAGGCGCGACGTGATGTCGCCCTTGACTGCTTCCGCGCGCACGTCTTCCGACGTTTCGAAATCGAACCCCTGCAGGCCGAGCATGTTCCCCAGCACGCGAAGCACCTTCCACGCGGGGCGTGCATCGCCCAGCGGCTTGACCACGCCGTGGAAGCCCTGCACGCGGCCTTCGGCGTTGACGAAGCTGCCCGCGGTCTCGGTGAAAGGCGCGATCGGCAGCAGCACGTCGGCGCAGTCGAGCGCAGCGTCGCGGAAGGACGTGAGCGCGACCACCATCTCGGCCTTCTGCAAGGCGGCGACAGCAGCACTCGGGTTGGCAGTGTCGAAGGCGGGCTCGACGTTCAGCAGGATGGCAGCCTTGAGCTTGCCGCCGAGCATCTCGGCGGCGTTCAGCCCGCCCTGCCCCGGCAGGGCATTGACGAGTTGCGCGCCGACGCTGTTGGCGGCTTCGGTGAGGTAGCCCACTGTCGCGCCGGTCTGCTCGGCGATGAAGTTGGCGAGCGCGAGCAGGCTGGACGCTTGCGGATGCTGCGCGGCGGCGTTGCCCAGCAGCACCGCCTTGCGTTCACCCTGCAGGATGGAGTCGGCGATGGCCTGGGCCTGCGGCGTCACATCGGCATGTGCCGGCGCGGCGACACCCTTGGCAGATGCGACCGCAGCGGCGACCGCTGCCAGGGTGCCCACCCAACCACTCGGCGCGACGCTGACGCGGGACGCGAGCGGCATCGCCCAGTCGTCCTGCACCGCGTGGATGCTGTGGACCTTGGCGCCCTTCTTGGCCGCAGCACGGATGCGCGCGGCGAAGAGCGGATGGTCCTTGCGCAGGAAGGAGCCGACGACCAGCACGCGCTGCAGGTTGGACAGCGACGCGATGCTCGTGCCCAGCCAGCGCACGCCGTCGGCCCTGGCGAAGTCTGCATGGCGGGTGCGGTGGTCAATGTTCTCGCTGCCCAGGCCGCGCACGAGCTTGGCGAGCAGGTGCAGTTCCTCGACAGTGTTGTGCGCCGACCCGAGCGCGCCGATGCTTTGCGCGCCGTGCTGCGCCTTGATCTGCGTGAGGCTGCGCGACACGTACTCGAGCGCGGTGTTCCAGTCGGTGGCCTTCCACTCGCCGCCCTGCTTGACCATTGGCGTGGTCAGGCGCGCGTCGCTGTTGACGGCTTCGTACGAGAAGCGGTCGCGGTCGGCCAGCCAGCATTCATTGACGTCTTCGTTCTCCAGCGGAACGACGCGCAGAACCTTGTTCGCCTTGACCTGCACGATGAGGTTGGCACCCGTCGAATCGTGCGGGCTCACGCTCTTGCGGCGCGACAGCTCCCAGGTGCGGGCCTGGTAGCGGAACGGCTTGCTGGTGATGGCACCAACCGGGCACAGGTCGATCATGTTGCCCGACAGTTCGGAGTCGACCGTGTCGCCCGCGATCGTCGTGATCTCGGAATGTTCGCCGCGGTTGACCATGCCCAGCTCCATCACGCCGGCCACTTCCTGGCCGAAGCGCACGCAGCGGGTGCAATGGATGCAGCGGCTCATTTCCTCCAGCGACAGCAGCGGGCCGACCTCCTTGTGGAAGACGACGCGCTTCTCTTCTTCGTAGCGCGAGGAAGAGCCGCCATAGCCGACGGCCAGGTCCTGCAGCTGGCATTCGCCGCCCTGGTCGCAGATGGGGCAGTCCAGCGGGTGGTTGATGAGCAGGAACTCCATCACCGACTGCTGGGCCTTGATCGCCTTGTCGCTCTTGGTGCGAACGATCATGCCGTTGGTGACGGGCGTGGCGCAGGCCGGCATCGGCTTGGGCGCCTTCTCGACGTCAACGAGGCACATGCGGCAGTTGGCCGCGATGGACAGCTTCTTGTGATAGCAGAAGTGCGGGATGTAGGTGCCGGCCTTGTCGGCGGCATGCATCACCATGCTGCCTTCCGGCACCGACACCTTCTTGCCGTCGAGTTCGATTTCAAGCATGAGCGGACACCACGCAGGTCTTGTGTTCGATGTGATGCACGAACTCATCACGGAAGTGCTTGATCATGGCGCGCACCGGCATCGCGGCGGCATCACCGAGCGCGCAGATCGTGCGGCCCTGGATGTTGTCGGCCACGGAGTTCAAGAGGTCGATGTCGCTCATCTTCCCGTGGCCGTGTTCGATGCGATCGACCATGCGCCACAGCCAACCCGTGCCTTCGCGGCAGGGCGTGCACTGGCCGCAGGATTCGTGCTGGTAGAAGTAGGACAGGCGCAGCAGGCTCTTGACCATGCATCGCGTGTCGTCCATGACGATGACGGCGCCCGAGCCCAGCATGGAGCCGGCCTTGGCGATGGCGTCGTAGTCCATCGTCGTGTCCATCATGATGTTCGCGGGCAGCACGGGCGCCGACGATCCACCAGGGATCACTGCCTTCAGCGTGCGTCCGGGTCGCACACCACCGGCGAGTTCGAGCAGCTTGCTGAACGGCGTGCCGAGCGGAATCTCGAAGTTGCCGGGGCGCTGCACGTCGCCGACCACCGAGAAGATCTTGGTGCCGCCGTTGTTGGGCTTGCCGATCTCGAGGTAGGGCTGGCCGCCGTTGTTGATGATCCACGGCACCGCGGCGAAAGTCTCGGTGTTGTTGATCGTCGTCGGCTTGCCGTACAGGCCGTAGCTTGCCGGGAACGGCGGCTTGAAGCGCGGCTGGCCCTTCTTGCCTTCCAGCGATTCGAGCAGCGCGGTTTCCTCGCCGCAAATGTAGGCGCCGAAGCCGTGCGAGGCATGCAGCTGGAAGTTGTAGCCCGAGCCCATGATCTCGTTGCCGAGATAGCCGGCCTGGCGGGCTTCCTCGAGCGCCGCTTCGAAGCGTTCGTACACCTCGAAGATCTCGCCGTGGATGTAGTTGTAGCCGACGCTGATGCCCATCGCATACGCCGCGATCGCCATGCCTTCGATGACGATGTGCGGGTTGAACATCAGGATGTCGCGGTCCTTGCAGGTGCCCGGCTCGCCTTCGTCCGAGTTGCAGACGAGGTACTTCGCGCCAGGGAACATGCGCGGCATGAAGCTCCACTTCAGGCCCGTCGGAAAGCCCGCGCCGCCGCGGCCGCGCAGGCCGGAGGTCTTCACCTCGGCGATGACCTGGTCGGGCGTCATGCCCTCGCCGCCATCACGGCCGAGGATCTTGCGCAGTGCCTTGTAGCCGCCGCGCGCTTCGTAGTCCTTGATCGACCAGTTCTTGCCGTTCAGGCCCGCGTAGATCTGCGGGTTGATGTGGCGGTCGTGGAAACAGGTCTCGGTGCCCGTCGCTTGGAATCGTGAGAGGTCCAGCATGTCGTGGTGCTCTCTTTACTTGGAGTTCTTGAGCATGGTGAGCAGCTCGTCGAGCCGCTCGTTGCTCATGAAGCTCAGCATCTGCCGGTCGTTGACCAGCATCACCGGCGCATCGGCGCAGGCCCCCAGGCATTCGCTCTTCTGCACGGTGAAGAGGCCATCCTTCGTGGTGCCACCCTCTTCCACGTCCAGGCGCGAGCAGATGTGTTCCAGAGCCTGCTGGCCGTCACGCAACTGGCACGGCAGGTTGGTGCAGACGTTGAACTTGTACTTGCCAACCGGGGCCTGGTTGTACATGTTGTAGAAGGTCGTCACCTCGTGCACGGCGATGGGCGCCATGCCAAGGTAGTCGGCCACGGCGAGTTCCGCCTCTTGGGAGACGAATCCTTGCTCCTGCTGCACGATGGCAAGGCACGCCATCACGGCCGACTGCCTTTGGTCGGCGGGAAACTTGGCTACTTCGCGATCGAAGCGGGCGCGGGTCGACTCGGAAATCATCGGTCGATCTCTCCAAACACAATGTCCATCGTGCCGATGACCGCGACCGCGTCGGCAATCATGTGGCCGCGCGCCATTTCATCGAGCGCCGCCAGGTGCGGGAAGCCCGGTGCGCGGATCTTCAGGCGGTACGGCTTGTTCGCGCCGTCGCTCACGAGGTAGATGCCGAACTCGCCCTTCGGATGCTCCACCGCCGCGTAGGCCTCCCCTTCGGGCACGTGGAAGCCTTCGGTGAAGAGCTTGAAGTGGTGGATCAGCTCTTCCATGCTCGACTTCATCTCAAGCCGCGAAGGGGGAGCCACCTTGTGGTTGTCGGTGATGACCGGCAGCCCCGGGTTGGCCTTGAGCCAGTCCACGCACTGCTTGATGATGCGGTTCGACTGCCGCATCTCTTCGATGCGAACCAGGTAGCGGTCGTAGGTGTCCCCGTTGACGCCGACCGGGATGTCGAAGTCCATCTTGTCGTAGACCTCGTAGGGCTGCTTCTTGCGCAGGTCCCAGGCGATGCCGGAGCCACGCAACATCGGGCCGGTGAAGCCGAGGTTGAGTGCGCGTTCGGGCGAGACGACGCCAATGCCCACCGTGCGCTGCTTCCAGATGCGGTTGTCGGTGAGCAGCGTCTCGTACTCGTCCATGTAGGTCGGGAAACGCTTGACGAAGTCATCGACGAAGTCGAGCAGAGAACCGCTGCGGTTCTCGTTCATCTTCGCCATTGCGCGCGCATTGCGGATCTTCGAATGCTTGTACTGCGGCATCGAATCCGGCAGGTCGCGGTACACGCCGCCCGGGCGGAAGTAGGCCGCGTGCATGCGGGCACCCGAGGCGGCCTCGTACATGTCGAACAGGTCTTCGCGCTCGCGGAAGCAGTAGATGAAGATGTTCATCGCACCGCAGTCCAGCCCGTGGGCGCCCAGCCACAAGAGGTGGTTGAGCAGGCGGGTGATCTCGCTGAACATCACGCGGATGTACTGCGCGCGGATGGGCACGTCCACGCCCAGCAGCTTCTCGATGGCCAGACAGTAAGCGTGCTCATTGCACATCATCGACACGTAGTCGAGACGGTCCATGTACGGCAGCGACTGGATGTAGGTGCGCGTCTCGGCCAGCTTCTCGGTGGCGCGGTGCAGGAGGCCAATGTGCGGGTCGGCGCGCTGGATGACTTCGCCGTCCAGCTCGAGCACCAGGCGCAGCACGCCGTGCGCGGCCGGATGCTGCGGGCCGAAGTTCAGGGTGTAGTTCTTGATCTCGGCCATGGCTTATTGCAACCCGCCGTAGTTGTCTTCACGGATGATTCGCGGCGTGATCTCGCGCGGCTCGATGGTGACCGGCTGGTAGATGACGCGCTTCTGTTCGGGGTCGTAGCGCATCTCGACGTGGCCCGACACCGGGAAGTCCTTGCGGAACGGATGGCCGATGAAGCCGTAGTCGGTGAGGATGCGGCGCAAGTCGAGGTGGCCGTCGAAGATGATGCCGTACAGGTCGAAGGCTTCGCGCTCGAACCAGTTGGCCGAGCTCCACACATCGACGAGCGATGCCACGGTCGGCACGTCGTCATCGGTCGCAAAGACTTTCAGCCGCACACGCCAGTTGTGGTGCACGGACAGCAGGTGGCTCACCACGCAGTAGCGCAGCCCGTCCCAGGCCTGGTCCTTGTAGCTGGAGTAGTCGACACCGCACAGGTCGATCAGTTGCTCGAAGTGCAGCGACGGATCGTCACGCAGCGCGAGCGAGGCTGCGATGTAGTCGTCAGCTGACACGGTGATGGTGATCTCGCCGCGATCGACGACGATCTTCTTGAGCTTGCTGCCGAGAACTTCTTCGAGCGCAGCCTGGAGTGTTTCGAGTCTCGTCATGGCTTAGCGCGCGATCGTGTTTTCGCGGCGAATCTTCGCCTGCAGCTGGATGATCCCGTAGAGCAGCGCTTCCGCGGTCGGCGGGCAGCCGGGCACGTACACATCCACCGGCACGATGCGGTCACAGCCACGCACGACCGAGTAGCTGTAGTGGTAGTAGCCGCCGCCATTGGCGCAGGAGCCCATGGAGAGCACCCAGCGCGGCTCGGCCATCTGGTCGTACACCTTGCGCAGGGCCGGCGCCATCTTGTTGCACAGCGTGCCGGCCACGATCATCAGATCGGACTGTCGCGGGCTGGGGCGGAACAACATGCCGAAGCGGTCGATGTCGTAGCGCGCGGCGCCCGCGTGCATCATCTCGACAGCACAGCAGGCCAGGCCGAATGTCATCGGCCACAGCGAGCCGGTCTTCGACCAGTTGATGAGTGAATCAAGGCTCGTCGTGACGAAGCCTTCCTTGAGAACGCCTTCGATGCCCATTTGACTTTGTCCTTATTCCCAGTCCAGGGCGCCCTTTTTCCACTCGTAGGCGAAGCCCACGACGAGGATGCCCAGGAAAATCATCATGGCCCAGAAGCCGGTGGCACCGATTTCGCGAAGGGAGACCGCCCAGGGGAAGAGGAAGGCGATCTCGAGGTCGAAGAGGATGAAGAGAATGGCCACGAGGTAGTAGCGCACATCGAACTTCATGCGGGCGTCTTCAAACGCCTCGAAGCCACACTCGTAAGGGGAATTCTTCGCCGTGTCCGGGCGGTGGGGACCAAGCAGAAAACCCAGTGCCTGGGGTGCCACCCCGACTGCCACCCCCACCAAAATGAAGAGGATGACGGGCAGGTAGGGTTCCAGATTCATGGTGCGGTGTGCTTGGCAATCGAAGGGGGCTGTGAAAGCCCCCTTCTGGAAACACTTGGTGCCGTCGGCGAGACTCGAACTCGCACAGCTTTCGCCACTACCCCCTCAAGATAGCGTGTCTACCAATTTCACCACGAC
>CBIHOF010000020.1:0-104907 GCA_966211955.1 uncultured Comamonadaceae bacterium
CCAAGACTTTGATTCCAGGAGAAAAAAACATGGCGCTCGAACGTACCCTTTCGATCATCAAGCCCGATGCAGTGGCCAAGAACGTGATCGGTCAAATCTATGCACGCTTCGAGGGCGCTGGCCTGAAGGTCGTCGCTGCCAAGATGGCCCACCTGTCGCGCGGCGAGGCCGAGGCCTTCTACGCCGTCCACAAGGCGCGCCCCTTCTTCAACGACCTCGTGTCCTTCATGATCTCCGGCCCGGTGATGATCCAGGCGCTCGAAGGCGAGAACGCCATTGCCAAGAACCGTGAGCTCATGGGCGCGACCGACCCGAAGAAGGCTGAGAAGGGCACCATCCGCGCCGACTTCGCCGACAGCATCGACGCCAACGCGGTGCACGGCTCCGACGCCCCGGAAACGGCAGCCGTCGAAGTGGCGTTCTTCTTCCCCGCGATGAATGTCTACAGCCGCTGATTGCGGCCTTTGCCTCGTTGTCTGAGGCTTGCCAGATGAACAACGAGAGCCCGCCGCCGAACCGCCTGAAGGCGGGCGAGCGCCCCGTCGAGGGGCTGGCGCCTGCTTCGGGTGCCGCGGCGGCGCCCGTCAACCTGCTCGAATTCGATCTCGATGGGTTGACGGCGTTTTGCGAGCAACTGGGTGAGAAGCGCTTTCGCGCCACCCAGCTGTTCCGTTGGATTCATCAAAAAGGTGCGTCGGATTTCTCCCAGATGTCCGACCTCGCGAAGTCGCTTCGCGAGAAGCTCGCCACGCGGGCGGAGATTCGCCCACTCACCGTCGCCACCGAGCAGGCCTCCACCGATGGCACCATCAAGTGGCTCTTCGACGTCGGTGGCGGCAACGCCGTCGAGTCGGTGTTCATTCCTGAGGACGATCGCGGCACGCTGTGTGTCTCGTCCCAGGCCGGCTGCGCCGTCGGCTGCCGCTTCTGCTCCACCGGCCACCAGGGCTTCAGCCGCAACCTCACGACGGGCGAGATCATCGCCCAGCTGTGGTTTGCCGAGCATCATCTGCGCCGGCGCCTGAAGCTCGCCGAAGGCGAGCGCGCCATCACCAACGTGGTGATGATGGGCATGGGCGAGCCGCTGCAGAACTACTCGGCGCTGGTGCCGGCGTTGCGCATGATGCTGGACGACCATGGATACGGCCTGTCGCGCCGTCGGGTGACGGTGTCCACCTCCGGCGTCGTGCCGATGATCGATCGCCTGCGCGACGATTGTCCGGTGGCCATGGCCGTCTCTCTGCACGCGCCCAACGACACGCTGCGCGACGACCTCGTGCCGCTGAACCGCAAGTACCCCATTGCCGAACTGCTGGCCGCCTGCAACCGCTACCTCGATGCGGCACCGCGCGACTTCATCACCTTCGAGTACTGCATGCTCGACGGCGTGAACGACACGCCCGAGCATGCGCAGCAGCTGGTGAAGCTGGTGCGCGACAAGGTGTCGTGCAAGTTCAACCTGATTCCGTTCAACCCTTTCCCCGAGTCCGGCCTCAAGCGCTCGCCCCGCGAGCGCGTCGTGGCCTTCGCACGCGTCTTGCAAGATGCCGGCGTGGTCACCACGATTCGCAAGACCCGTGGCGACGACATCGACGCGGCTTGCGGACAGCTTGCCGGGGAAGTGCAGGACCGGACCCGCGTCAAGGAACGCATCTCGACGCGTTCGCCGATTCGAATTCATCGTGAAGGCCTGCATGGCTGGAGCGACACGCAGAAGAAGCAGGAGACGAAGGCATGAGTTGGGACAGCGGCGCCATCAAGCGCCTGGTTGGGATGGGCGCCGTGGCCACATTGGCCGCGCTCATGACGTTCATCGCGGCGTGCACCACCACGTCGACTTCCTCCACCGGCGGCGTGCCGACGGGCAGTGCTGTCTCGGGCGCTTCCAGCTCGAACTCGAGCGACACGAAGGACCGCGTCACCGCGTCCGACGAAAGCGACTCGGCCAAGCGTGCGCGTGTGCGCATGGAGCTGGCGTCGGCCTACTTCAGCCGCGGCCAGATGACCACAGCACTTGACGAGGTGAAGCTCGCGATCGCTGCCGATCCGAACATGGTCGCCGCCTTCAACCTGCGCGGACTCATCTACGCGAACCTCGGCGACGAACGGCTTGCCGAGGAGAGCTTCCGCCATGCCCTGCAGCTCAATGCGCGCGATGCGGACACCATGCAGAACTACGGTTGGTACCTGTGCCAGCAGAAACGCTACCCTGAAGCCGACACCTTCTTCCGCCAGGCGCTGGCCGTGCCGCAATACCGCGACGTGCCGCGCACGCTGCTGACGCAGGGCGTGTGCCAGGCGCGCGCCGGCGAACTCGCGCAAGCCGAGGACACGCTCGTCAAGTCCTACGAGGTCGATCCCACCAATCCGGCGACGGCCATCAATCTCGCTGAAGTGCTGTTCCGGCGCGGCGATTTCGACCGGGCACGTTTCTACGTCCGGCGTGTCAACAACAACCCCAACTTGAGCAACGCGCAGACCCTGTGGCTGGCCGCGCGCATCGAGCAGCGCCTGGGTAACCGGCAAGGTGCCCAGGACCTGGGCACGCAGATCAAGGACCGCTTCCCTCAGTCGCGCGAGGCCGTCGCCTTCGAGCAGGGGAGGTTCGATGAGTGATGGTTTTGTGAGCGGCGAAGAGTCCGGCACGCACGCCACGCCACCGAAGGCGCCTGAGCTCACAGCAAGGACCGCCGGCAGCATCCTGCGCGAAGCGCGCCAGGCGCAGGGCCTGCACATCGCCGCGCTGGCTGCGTCGATCAAGGTCGCGCAGAAGAAGCTGGAAGCACTCGAAGGCGACCGCCTCGATGAGTTGCACGACGCCACTTTCACCCGGGCCCTGGCGCAGACGGTGTGTCGCGCGCTCAAGATCGATCCGGCGCCGGTGCTGGCCTTGCTGCCAGCGCCCGGTGGTTATCGGCTGGAGCACGTGGGCGAGGGGATCAATGCGCCGTTCCGTGACCGGCCGGGGCGCCACGAGCCCAGCGACTGGTCGGCGATCGTGCGTCCGGCCATCTGGGTGCCTCTCTTGATACTGATCGCAGCCGCGGCCATCTACTTCCTGCCCGGCGGCTGGCTGCCGCAACTGCCCAACCTGCCGTCGCCACAGCCGGCCAGCGCCGCTGCCTCGAACGTTTCCACAAGCACCGTCTCACCAGACACGACGCCAGGCGCGACCTCGTCGGTGATGATGGCGCCACCGCCCGTGGTCGAAGTGGCATCGGCGCCCGGTACGAATCCGCCCATGATGCCGTCGTCCGCCGCTGCCGCGAGCGCGAGTTCGTCGATCAGTGTCGCACCGGCCGCAAGCGACCCGAACACGGCGTCTGCGATGCCGGCGGCTACACCGACGCTCGGCTCCGGCACGGCGCCCGCCGCGCAAGGCGCCTTGCAGATCCATGCCAAGGCCGCGACCTGGGTGGAAGTGCGCGATGCGCGCTCGCGAGTCCTCATTGGCCGCACCGTGCCTGCCGGCGAGACCTTGGCGCTCGACGGCTTGGCGCCGTTGCGGGTGAAGATCGGCAATGCGCGTGAGACCGAGGTGAGCTACCGCGGCCATGCGCTGGACCTGTCCGCGAACACGTCCAACAACGTGGCCCGGATTGAACTGAAGTAGGTTGGCAAGATGAATGACGTTCGCAGTCCCCTGAGTGCAGCAGACGATCTCTCCTTCGAGGGTGAGCACGGCTTCGTCGAGCACGCGGCACCGGCTGCGCGGCACACGAAGCAGGTCGCGGTGCGCTGGGGCTCACGCGTCGTTACCGTTGGCGGCGATGCGCCGGTGCGCGTGCAGTCGATGACCAACACCGACACCGTGGACGTGATCGAGACAGCGATCCAGGTCAAGGAGCTGGCCATTGCGGGCTCGGAGATGGTGCGCATCACCGTCAACACGCCGGAAGCTGCTGCCGCGGTGCCGCACATCCGCGAACAGCTCGACAAGATGGGCATCGACGTGCCGCTGGTGGGCGACTTCCATTACAACGGCCACCGCCTGCTCACCGAGCATCCGGCCTGCGCCGAGACGCTCAGCAAGTACCGCATCAACCCCGGCAACGTGGGCAAGGGCGAGAAGCACGACAAGCAGTTCGCGCAGATGGTGGAAGTGGCCGCGAAGTACGACAAGCCGGTTCGCATCGGCGTCAACTGGGGCAGCCTCGACCAGGAACTGCTCGCGCAGATGATGGACGAGAACGGCCAGCGGGCCGAGCCTTTCGAGCCGCAGCAGATCATGTACCGCGCCATCATCACCTCGGCGTTGCAGTCGGCGCGCAAGGCGCAGGAGCTGGGGCTGCGGGCCGACCAGATCATCCTGTCGTGCAAGATGTCCGGCGTCCAGGATTTGGTGAGCGTGTACCAAGCCTTGTCCAAGCGTTGCGACTATGCGCTGCACCTCGGGCTGACCGAGGCCGGCATGGGCACCAAAGGCACGGTCGCATCCACGGCCGCGCTCGCGCTGCTGCTGCAGCAAGGGATCGGCGACACCATCCGCGTCTCGCTGACGCCGCAGCCCGGCGAAGCGCGTACGCAGGAGGTGGTGGTGGCGTTGGAGATCCTCCAATCGCTTGGCCTTCGCGCTTTCAACCCGAGCGTGACGGCCTGCCCCGGCTGCGGCCGCACGACGAGCACCACCTTCCAGGAACTGGCCAAGCAAATCGACGACTACCTGCGCGCGCAGATGCCGCTGTGGAAGGTGCGTTACCCGGGCGTCGAGAACATGAAGGTGGCCGTGATGGGCTGCATCGTCAACGGGCCCGGCGAAAGCAAGCATGCCGACATCGGCATCAGCCTGCCGGGCACGGGCGAGGCGCCGGCCGCGCCGGTGTTCATCGACGGCGAGAAAGCGCTGACGCTGCGCGGCGAAGGTATTGCGCGCGAGTTCCAGACGCTGGTCGAGGACTACATCGAGAAGCGCTTCGGCGCGGCAACGGCCGCGCATTGAAGGTCGGACGCTCCAACGTTCCTGCGACCTTCCACCCATCGCGGCCGCGGCCGCGAGCGACAAGAATCGAACATGGCTGAAATCCTGCGTGCCGTCAAAGGCATGAACGACATCCTTCCGCCGAGCGTGCCCCGCACGGACAAGCTGCCCGACTCCGCGTTGTGGCAGTGGTTCGAGACGACGGTGCGCTCGGTGCTTGCGCGCTACGGCTACCAGAACCTGCTCACGCCCATCGTCGAGCCCACGGCGCTGTTCGTGCGCGGCCTGGGCGAGGTGACCGACATCGTCGAGAAGGAGATGTATTCCTTCGTCGATTCGATGAACGGCGACAAGCTCACGCTGCGCCCTGAGGCCACGGCGGGCATCGTGCGCGCCATGATCGAGCACAACGCGCTGTACAACGGCCCGCTGCGCATCTGGACCATGGGCCCGATGTTCCGGCACGAGAGGCCGCAGAAGGGCCGCTACCGCCAGTTCAACCAGCTCGACGTGGAGGCGCTTGGCTTCGCCGGGCCGGATGTCGATGCAGAGATGATCCTCATGGCCCGCTCGCTGTGGCGTGAGCTGGGGCTGGTCGAGGGCAAGCATGTGCGGCTGGAGATCAACAGCCTCGGCCAGCCCGACGAACGTCGTGCGCACCGCGAGGCGCTGGTCGCCTATTTCGCGCAGAACAAGGATGCGCTGGACGACGACTCCCGGCGCCGTCTGCACAGCAACCCGCTGCGCATCCTCGACACGAAGAATCCGGCGATGCAGCCGCTGGTCGAAGGTGCTCCCAAGCTGATCGACTTCCTCGGCGAGGCGTCCCTCGCGCACTTCAACGGCGTGCGCGCGGTGCTCGATGCCGCGGGCCTCGAATACCGGATCAATACGCGCCTCGTGCGGGGCATGGACTACTACAACCTCACCGTGTTCGAGTGGGTGACCGACCAGCTCGGCTCGCAAGGCACCGTGTGCGGCGGCGGCCGCTATGACGGACTCATCGAGCAGCTGGGCGGCAAGCCCGCACCCGCGGTGGGTTTCGGCCTGGGCATCGAGCGGCTGTTGCTGCTGATCCAGGAACTCGGCCTGCCTGTGCCCAGTGCAGCGCCGCTGGCCTATGCCATCGTCACGTCTCCAGCGTCTGCCCCGCAGGCCATGGTCGTGCTCGAGAAGCTGCGCGCCGCCGGCATCGCGGTCCTCATGCATGCAGGTGGCGGCAAGATGAAGGCACAGTTCAAGCGTGCCGACGACAGCGGCGCCCGATTCGCGCTCATCTTTGGCGACGACGAGGTCGCGCGCGGCGAGGTGTCGCTCAAGGACCTGCGCAATGCCGAAGCGCCGCAGCGCAGCCTGCCGCTCGCAGGCGCGCTCACCTGGGCCGCCGACCTCCTCAACGCATAATCGCGCCTTCCACAAGAAAGCCTTCTGTCCATGGCCACCCATCTCGACCTCGAAGAACAAGAGCAGCTCGACCAGCTCAAACATTTCTGGAACCAATACGGCAACCTGATCACGTGGACGGTGATCCTCGTCCTGGGCGCGAGCTCCGGATGGATCTGGTGGGGCCGCTACCAGGCCGACCAGTCGGCCAAGGCCGGCGTGATGTTCGACGAGCTGGACAAGGCCGTGCAAGCCGGCGACGCCGACAAGGCCGCCGCGCTCTTCGTGCCGCTGAAAGATCGCTACCCGCACACCGCCTTTGCCGAGCAGGGGGGCATGACGCTCGCCAAGGTGCAGTTCGACAAGGGCCAGCTGGACAACGCTCGCGCAACGCTGGCCTGGGTCGTCGACAACGCGCCGGAAGACGAATACAAGACGCTGGCTCGCCTGCGCTTGTCGGGCATCCTGCTCGACCAGAAGAAGTACGACGAAGCGCTCAAGCAGCTCGACGGCGCCGCGGGCAAGGATTTCGAGGCGCTGGTGGCCGACCGCCGCGGTGACATCCTGCTGGCGCAGGGCAAGAAGGACGAGGCCAAGGCCGCCTACCAGAAAGCCTGGAAGGACATGGACGCGAAGGTGGAATACCGTCGCCTCATCGATGCCAAGCTGACCGCGCTCGGCGCGGCACCCGAGCCCGACAAGGCCGCGTCCGCAGGCACGGAGGCCGCCAAGTGATGACGACCGCCCGCAAGCTTCTTCTCGCTGTGCTGGGTGCCGCCGCCGTCGCGATGATGGCCGGCTGCGCCAGCGGCCCCGACAAGCCCAAGCCCACGCCGCTCGAATCGTTCACGCCACAGATGGGCGGGCGTGTCGCCTGGACGTCCAAGATCGAGGGCGTGAAGTTCCCGCTGCTCGTCGCTGTGAGCCCCGGCGTGTTCACCGTCGCCGGCAACGATGGCACGCTGCTCGCGCTCGAAGCCGACACCGGCCGCGAGCTGTGGAAGGGGAGCGTCGGGGCCAAGCTGGGTGCTGGCGTCGGCAGCGATGGGCGCTATGCCGCTGTGATCACCCGCGACGGCGAGCTCGTGACGCTTGAAGCCGGTCGCGTGCTGTGGCGCAAGACGCTGAACATGCGCGTGACGACCGCGCCGCTGGTGGCCGGAGAGCGCGTGTTCGTGCTCGGTGGCGACCGCAGCGTGCAGGCATTCGATGCACAAGACGGCACCAAGCTTTGGCAGGTGCAGCGCCCGAATGACCCGCTGACGCTCGCGCAAGGTGGCGTGATCGCGGCCTTCAAGGACACCTTGCTCGCCGGCCAGGGCGCCAAGCTCGCCGGCTTCGACCCGCGAAACGGGGACGTGCGATGGGAAGTGGTGGTCGGCTCGCCGCGCGGCACCAACGAGGTCGAGCGCCTGGCCGACCTGGTCGCGCCGATCGCGCGGCAGGGCGACATGGTCTGCGTGCGGTCGTTCCAGGCTGCTGTGGGTTGCGTGAACGCTGAGCGTGGCACCCTGGCCTGGACCAAACCGGTGGGTGGCACCGATGGCGTGGCCGCCGACGACCAGTTCGTCTACGGCGCCGACGCCTCCGACCGCATCACCGCCTGGAAGGCCGGCAACGGAGACGTGGCCTGGCAATCCGAGAAACTGCTGTACCGCGGCCTCGGCGCGCCCCTGCTCACGCCCAAGGCCCTGGTCTTCGGCGACGGCGAGGGCGTGGTGCACTTCCTCTCCCGCGACAAGGGCGAGACACTGCTGCGCGTGAACACCGACGGCAGCGCCATCGTGGCACCGCCCGTCATCGTGTCCGGCACGCTCCTGGTGGTCACCCGCAATGGCGGCCTGTGGGCGATCCGCCCTGAATAAGCCTCTCGCCTTGAAACGCTCACGATGAAACCTGTCATCGCCATCGTCGGGCGTCCCAACGTCGGCAAATCGACGCTGTTCAATCGTCTCACCAAGAGCCGCGATGCCATCGTGGCCGACTTCGCCGGCCTCACGCGCGACCGCCACTACGGCGATGGCCGCCTGGGCGACCGCGAATTCATCGTCATCGACACCGGCGGTTTCGAGCCCGACAGCTCCACCGGCATCGTCAAGGAGATGGCCAAGCAGACCCGCCAGGCGGTTGCCGAAGCGGACGTGGTCATCTTCGTCGTGGACGTTCGCGCCGGCCTGTCGGCGCAGGACCACGACATCGCCAACTACCTGCGTGCCGTGGGCAAGAAGGTTCTGCTGACCATCAACAAGGCCGAGGGCATGCAGGAATCGCCCCACCTGGCTGAGTTCTATGAGCTCGGAATGGGCGAGCCGCACCCCATCTCGTCGGCGCACGGGCAGGGCATCCGGAGCCTGACCGAGGCGGCGCTTGCTGACTTCCCCTTCGACGAGGAAGAGGCGCAGCCGGAAGAGGGCGCACCGATTCGCCTCGCCGTGGCCGGCCGGCCCAATGTGGGCAAGAGCACACTCATCAACACCTGGCTCGGCGAAGAGCGGCTGGTGGCCTTCGACATGCCCGGCACGACGCGCGACGCCATCACCGTGCCTTTCGAGCGCAACGGCCAGAAGTTCCAGCTCATCGACACTGCCGGCCTGCGTCGCAAGGGCAAGGTGTTCGAGGCCATCGAGAAGTTCTCGGTGGTGAAGACCCTGCAGGCCATCGCCGATGCCAACGTGGTTCTGCTGCTGCTGGACGCCACCCAGGGCGTGAGCGACCAGGATGCCCACATCGCGGGCTACATCCTGGACAGCGGCCGCGCAGTGGTGATCGCCATCAACAAATGGGATGCCGTCGATGACTACCAGAAGCAGCAGTTGCAACGATCGATCGAACAGCGGCTTGCATTCTTGAAATTCGCACCCATCCTGAATATCTCCGCCATCAAGCGGCAGGGGCTCGGGCCGGTCTGGAAGGCGATTGCCGATGCGCATGCGTCCGCGACCTGCAAGATGTCCACGCCGGTCCTCACGCGCCTGCTGCACGAAGCGGTGGAGCACCAGACGCCCAAGCGGGCGGGCATGTTCCGGCCCAAACTTCGCTATGCGCACCAAGGTGGGATGAACCCGCCGCTGATCGTCATCCACGGAAACTCGCTCGAACACGTCACCGATTCATACAAACGCTTCCTGGAAGGACGATTCCGGGAGCACTTCAAGCTCGTGGGCACGCCCTTGCGCATCGAGATGCGCTCGGGCAAGAATCCGTTCGACGAAAAGAATTCCTGAAGGCTTTTCGGCCTTGGGGTTCGGCCGTGATGAACCCTGTGTTAACGTGACCAGTCTTATAACTTTTTAAACACGGAGCAATATCGTGAGCAATAAGGGCCAACTCCTACAAGACCCCTTTCTGAACCTGCTGCGCAAAGAGCATGTACCGGTCTCGATCTACCTCGTGAACGGCATCAAGCTGCAGGGCCACATCGAGTCTTTTGATCAGTATGTGGTGCTCTTGCGAAACACGGTCACCCAGATGGTCTACAAGCACGCCATCTCTACCGTGGTCCCGGGCCGCGCCGTGAATTTCCACGCGGCTGATTCCCAGGAACAGGCCTGAACCCCGTGATTCTTGCGGGTGGCAGGCATCCCCGACCTTGAGCGCTGCGCAATCCACTCAGGGCCCGCTGGGGCCTCCGCGTGCCATCCTCGTCGGTGTCGATGTGGCCGGATCCGGCCATTTCGATCCCACGCTGGATGAACTGGCGCTTCTTTGCGAATCCGCGGGCGACACTCCTGTCGCCCGTGTGATCGCCAAGCGCAAGGCCCCCGATCCGGCGCTTTTCATCGGTTCGGGCAAGGCCGATGAAATCAAGGCGCTGGTGGAAGGCCACCAGGCCGAAGCAGTGCTGTTCGACCAGGCCCTGTCGCCGGCGCAGCAGCGCAACCTCGAGCGCCATTTCGGCGTCGCGGTGGCTGACCGCACCATGTTGATCCTCGAGATCTTCGCCGCCCGCGCTCAGAGCCACGAGGGCAAGCTGCAGGTCGAACTGGCCCAGTTGCAATACCTGTCGACCCGGCTGGTGCGACGGTGGAGCCACCTTGAGCGTCAGCGCGGCGGCATTGGCACGCGCGGCGGGCCGGGCGAAGCCCAGATCGAACTCGATCGCCGCATGATCGGCGAACGCATCAAGGCGGTGAAAGAGCGTCTGGCCAAGGTCAAGCGCCAGCGCAGCACGCAGCGCCGCTCGCGCGAGCGCAACCAGACGTTCCGCGTCTCGCTGGTGGGCTACACCAATGCCGGCAAGTCCACGCTCTTCAATGCTCTGGTCAAGGCGCGCACCTATGCGGCCGACCAGTTGTTCGCGACGCTGGACACCACCACGCGGCAGTTCTACCTCGAGGACGTCGGCCGCTCCGTGTCGCTGTCCGATACCGTGGGTTTCATCCGCGACCTGCCGCACAAGCTGGTCGAGGCCTTTGAAGCCACGTTGCAGGAGGCGGCCGATGCCGACCTGTTGCTGCACGTGGTGGATGCTTCATCGCCGCTGCTGGCCGAGCAGATGTCCGAGGTGCAGCGCGTGCTGAGCGACATTGGCGCGGCGCACGTCCAGCAGGTGCTGGTCTACAACAAGTACGACAAGCTCGAGGACACGCAGCGTCCGCGCACGCAGGTCGACGTGCTCGAACTCGATGGCGGCGTGCGCGTGCCCCGTGTCTTTGCGAGTGCGCTCACCGGCGAGGGCCTGGTGGCGCTCAAGCAGATCATTTCGCAGGCCATCGATGGGTCGCTTGCAGAGCGGCTTGGCTTGAATTCCTCCGCCGCACCCCCTTCTGACGACGAGGGCGAGCTCGCCGAGCTGCGCCCGACCGGAACACAACCTTCTTCCCACTCATGACCATGAGACGTTCATTCGCGAGCACTGTCTTCGCCCGCTGGTCCGGACGCGCCCGGCATGTCGACCTTGCCAGCGGCGGACGCGGCGATGGTCCGCCGGACCTCGACGAGCTGTGGCGCGATTTCAACCGCAAGCTGAGCAATCTCTTTGGCGGCAAGGGCGGCAGCTCGCGCGGTAACGGCTCGGGCGGCGGCGACAACAACAACAACTTCCAGCCCGACATGAAGAGCGCGGGCATCGGCGTGGGCCTGATCGGCGGCATCGTCGCGCTGATCTGGCTCGGCAGCGGCCTGTTCATCGTGCAGGAAGGCCAGCAGGCCGTCATCACGACCTTCGGCCGCTACACCAACACCGTCAATGCCGGCTGGCAGTGGCGCATGCCTTACCCCATCCAGGCGCACGAGACGGTGCCGGTGACGCAGGTCCGCTCCAAGGAGATCGGACGCAACACCATGGTGGCGGCCACCGGACTGCGCGATTCGTCCATGCTCACGCAGGACGAGAACATCGTCGACATCCGCTTCACGGTGCAGTACCGGCTGAAGGATGCGCGTGCCTTCCTGTTCGAGAACCGCGACCCGGAAGACGCCGTCACGCTGGCGGCCGAATCTGCCATCCGCGAGATCGTCGGCAAGAGCAACATGGACCAGGTGCTGTACGAGCAGCGTGACGCCATCGCCACCGAGCTCGTCAAGTCCATCCAGCAGCAGCTGGACCGCGTGAACGCCGGCATCATCGTCTCGAACGTCAACGTGCAGAACGTGCAGGCGCCCGAGCAGGTGCAGGCGGCCTTCGACGACGCCTTCAAGGCCGGTGCCGACCGTGAGCGCCTGAAGAACGAAGGCCAGGCCTACGCGAATGACGTGATCCCGAAGGCGCAGGGCACGGCGGCGCGGCTGCGCCAGGAAGCCGAGGCCTACAAGGCGCGGGTGGTCGCGCAGGCCGAGGGTGATGCGCAGCGCTTCAACAAGGTGCTCGACGAGTACAGGAAGGCGCCCGGCGTGACGCGTGACCGCATGTACATCGACACCATGCAGCAGGTCTATTCCAACGTCACCAAGGTGATGGTGGACAGCCGCAACAACTCCAACCTGCTGTACCTGCCGCTGGACAAGCTGATCCAGCAGGCGGGCGCACCGCTCACCGTCGTGCCGCAGCCGGCCACGGAGCCGCCCAATTCGCCGCCCACCACCGTGGACGTTCGTTCGCGCGACAACCAGCGCGGCCGCGACCGCGAAGGCCGCTGAGACGACCAGGGAAGACGAACCACATGAACCGACTTGGCTTCTACGTCGCCGGCACGCTGGTCGTGCTGATGATTCTTTTCTCGACGCTTTTCATCGTCGACCAGAAACACTACGCCGTCATCTACTCGCTGGGCGAGATCAAGGAAGTGGTGACCCAGCCTGGGCTCAAGTTCAAGCTGCCGCCTCCGCTGCAGAACGTCGTGATGCTCGACCGCCGCATCCAGACGCTGGACAGCCCGAGCGAGACGCGCCCGATCTTCACCGCCGAGAAGAAGAGCCTCGTGATCGACTGGCTCATCAAGTGGCGCATCACCGACGCGCGACAGTTCATCCGCAACAACACCGCGGACATGCACAACCTCGAGATCCGCCTGAGCCCGATCGTGCAGGCGGCCTTCAACGAGGAAGTGACCAAGCGCACGGTGCGCGCCATGCTGGCCACGGAACGCGAGAAGGTGATGCAGGACGTCCGCGCGCGGCTCACCGACGAAGCCAAGACCTTCGGCATCGAGATCGTGGACGTTCGCATCAAGCGCGTGGACTTCTCCGCCAACATCACCGATGCGATCTACCGCCGCATGGAGTCCGAGCGCAAGCGTGTGGCCAACGAAATGCGATCTACCGGCGAGGCCGAGAAGGAAAAGGTCCGCGCCGATGCTGATCGCCAGCGCGAGGTGATCGTGGCCGAGGCTTACCGCGACGCGCAGAAGGTGCAAGGCGAGGGCGACGCCACGGCGTCGGCGCTGTTCGCGGAATCTTTCGGCCGTGATCCGCAGTTCGCCGCGTTCTATCGCAGCTTGAGCGCCTACCGTGCCACCTTCCGCAACAAGGGCGACGTGATCGTGGTCGACCCGAGCAGCGAATTCTTCAAGGCGATGCGCGGCAACACCGCCCCGCCTGCCGCCGCGCCTGCTGCGAAGAAGTGAGTTCGTCGGCGTTCGACCTTCTCGTCGGCGCATTGGCGCTGATGCTGGTCATCGAAGGGCTCCTGCCCTTTTTCAGTCCGCGGATCTGGCGGGCCGTCTTCGAGCGCGCCACCCGCCTGAGCGATTCACAGCTGCGTTTCATCGGGCTGTCAAGCATGCTGGCCGGGCTCGCAACGCTCTACGTTTTCTGGAATTGAGCGCTTTCGACCCCGGTACAATGCCGGTTTTAACCGCCCGGTGATTTCCCATGTCGTCTGCTTGGCTCTTGCCCGAGCACATTGCCGATGTCCTGCCCGCGCAGGCGAGGCACATCGAAGAGTTGCGCCGAGGCTTGCTCGACGTGGCGCGCGGCTACGGCTTCGAGCTGGTGATGCCGCCCTTGCTGGAGCACCTCGATTCCCTGTTGTCGAGCACCGGGCGTGAACTCGAACTCAAGACTTTCAAGCTGGTCGATCAACTGAGCGGCCGCACGCTGGGCGTGCGGGCTGACACCACCTCGCAGGTCGCGCGCATCGATGCGCACCTGCTCAATCGCGAAGGCCTGACTCGCCTTTGTTACTGCGGCCCGGTGCTGCTGACGCGTCCCTCGGGCCTGCACGGCACGCGCGAACCGCTGCAGTTCGGCGCCGAGACGTACGGACACGCCGGCCTCGAAGCTGACCTCGAAATCCAGGACCTCGCGCTCGATTGCCTTCGCAATGCCGGCATCACGAAGGTCACGCTGGACCTGGGCGACGCCCGCATTCTTCGTGGCTTGCTGGCAGGCGTCGAGATCGATGAAGCCGGCCAGGCGGGGATCATCGCGGCACTGGCGGGCAAGGACGCCGCCGGCCTCGCCGAGCTGACCAAGAGCCTCCCCGAGAGCACTCGCCGCGGACTGGCGTCGCTGCTGCGCCTGTATGGCGGCATGGAAGTGCTCGATGTCGCAGAGCGCGAGCTGCCGGATCAGGCGCTCGTGCGTGCGGCGCTGGCCGACCTGCGCTCGCTCACCACGCGCGTGCAGCAGGCCCACCCGGAGGTGCGCGTGGGCTTCGACCTCGCTGACCTGGGCGGTTATGCCTACTACAGCGGCGCACGTTTCGCCGTCTACACCGACGGCTGCAGCGATGCGATCGCCCGCGGCGGCCGCTATGACGAAGTCGGCGCCGCGTTCGGGCGCAACCGTCCGGCGGTCGGCTTCAGCCTTGATCTCAAGGAGCTGGCCGCACTCGTGCCGGCCCGCCGCCTGGCCGCCGCGATCCGCGCGCCCTGGGGCGAATCCGACGCGCTGCGAACGGCGGTGCGTCAACTGCGAGAGCAGGGCGAAACAGTCGTTTGCATCCTGCCCGGCCACGAGCATGAGGGCCAGGAATTCGACTGCGACCGCGAACTCGTCGCCTCGGGCGACCAATGGGTGGTGCGCGCCCTCTGACGCGGACAAGCCCGCCGAACCAATTCAGACTCGGACGTTCAAGACATGCAAGCAACGAAGGCGAATGGCGCCGGCCGCAACGTGGTCGTCGTCGGCACCCAGTGGGGTGATGAAGGCAAGGGCAAGGTAGTCGACTGGCTGACGGATCATGCCCAAGGCGTGGTGCGCTTCCAGGGTGGCCACAACGCTGGCCACACGCTGGTCATCAAGGGCGTGAAGACTGCTCTGCAGCTCATCCCCTCGGGCATCATGCGCGACGGCGTGGCCTGCTACATCGGCAACGGCGTGGTGGTCGATCCGACCCACCTGCTGTCGGAAATCGAGCGGCTGGAGGGCATCGGCCTCGAAGTGCGCTCGCGCCTCTTCGTGAGCGAATCGTGCCCGCTGATCCTGCCGTTCCACGTCGAGGTGGACAAGGCCCGCGAGGCGCTTCGGGAGACCAGTGGTGCGGGCAAGATCGGCACCACGGGCAAGGGCATCGGCCCGGCCTATGAAGACAAGGTGGCGCGCCGGGCGCTGCGCGTGCAGGACCTGAAGCACCCGGAGCGCTTCGCGAAGAAGCTGCATGAGCTGCTGGAGCTGCACAACTTCGCGCTCGCCGGCTACCTCCATTCGAAGCCGCTCGAGTTCCAGCCCATCTTCGACCTTGCGATGAAGGTGGCTGAAGAGCTCAAGCCGATGATGGCCGACGTGGGCTACATCGTGCACAACGCGAGCCGCGGCGGCGCGAACATCCTCTTCGAAGGCGCGCAAGGCACGCTGCTGGACATCGACCACGGCACCTACCCGTACGTCACGTCGAGCAACTGCGTGGCGGGCAACGCGGCCGCGGGCGCGGGCGTGGGGCCGGACATGCTGCATTACATCCTTGGCATCACCAAGGCGTACACCACGCGGGTGGGGGGCGGGCCGTTCCCGACGGAGCTGGACATCAACGCCGCGGGCACGGTGGGTCACCACCTGTCGACGGTGGGGCAGGAGCGCGGCACGGTGACGGGCCGTGCACGTCGCTGCGGTTGGCTCGATGCGGCTGCGCTCAAGCGCTCCATCATCATCAACGGCATCTCCGGCCTGTGCATCACCAAGCTGGACGTGCTCGACGGCCTGAAGGAGATCAAGGTGTGCGTCGGCTACGAGCTCAATGGCCGCCGCATCGACATCCTGCCGCTTGATGCCGACGACATCGTGGCGTGCCAGCCGATCTACGAGACCTTCCCGGGCTGGACGGACAGCACCGCCGGCATCACCGAGTGGGACAAGCTGCCGGTGAATGCCCGCAAGTACCTCGAGCGCGTGCAAGCTTTCATCGGCGCCCCAATCGACATGGTGTCCACAGGCCCCGATCGGGTCCACACCATCCTGCTGCGCCACCCCTACAAGTGACCGACCCGAGGAGTTGTTTCGATGCTGACTGACGATGGCAAGCACCTGTACGTCTCTTGGGACGAGTACCACATGCTCATTGAGCGCCTGGCGCTGAAGGTGCATGCCTCCGGCTGGGAGTTCGATCAGATCCTGTGCCTTGCACGCGGCGGCATGCGGCCGGGCGATGTGCTGTCGCGCGTCTTCGACAAGCCGCTGGGCATCATGTCGACGAGTTCGTATCGTGCGGAAGCCGGCACGATTCAAGGCCGGCTGGACATGGCCAAGTACATCACCCTGCCGAAGGGCGAGCTGGCAGGGCGCGTGTTGCTGGTGGACGACCTGGCCGACTCGGGCATCACGTTGCGTGCGGTGGTCGACCGGCTGCGCGGCATGCCCTCGATCAGCGAGCTGCGCTCGGCGGTCATCTGGACCAAGGGCGTGTCGAGCTACACCCCTGACTACTTCGTCGAACTGCTGCCCACGAGCCCGTGGATCCATCAGCCGTTCGAGGAATACGACGATCTTCGCCCGGCGGGCCTGGCGAAGAAGTACGAAATCTGACTTGCTTCGACTTGCCCCAACGTGATCGTGGCTGCTTCGGCGCAGCCAATAAAAAAGGCCGCATACTGCGGCCTTCTTCATTTTCTTATCAGTGGTGCCCAGGAAGGGACTCGAACCCCCACGGTGTTACCCGCTAGTACCTGAAACTAGTGCGTCTACCAATTCCGCCACCTGGGCATTTCAGGAAAGTCTTGGATTCTATCATCAAAAAAACGAACTCTTTTCAAAATCCCACAAACAACGTCGGCGCGGAGCTGATGAGTGAAGTGGAGGGCACGGTGCAAGGTCACCGCGACGGTCATGGATTCCTTGTCCGCGACGACCGGCAGCCCGATCTATACCTCTCTCCGCAGGAGATGCGCGCGGTTCTTCATCGAGACCGTGTGAAGGCGCGCATCATCCGCTACGACCGCAAGGGCAGGCCCGAAGGCCGCATCCTCGAGATCCTCGAGCGGCGCAAGGCGCCCATCATCGGACGCCTGCTGCACGAAAGCGGCATCTGGCTCGTCGCGCCCGAAGACAAGCGCTACGGCCAGGACATCATGGTGCCCAAGAACGCCATCGCGAACGCGACGGCGGGGCAGGTGGTGGCCATCGAGTTGACCGAGGCGCCGTCCCTGTACTCGCAGCCCATGGGGCGCGTGACCGAAGTGCTGGGCGAGATCGACGACCCCGGCATGGAGATCGAGATCGCGGTGCGCAAGTACGAGGTGCCGCACCGCTTCACGCCGGAGACGCTGGCGCAGACGGCGCAGTTGCCCGACAAGATCCGGCCGGCGGATCGCAAGCAGCGCATGGACCTCACCGACGTGCCGCTGGTCACCATCGACGGCGAAGATGCGCGCGACTTCGACGACGCCGTGTATTGCGAGCCGGCCAAGGTCGGACGCGCAAAGGGCTGGCGGCTGATCGTCGCCATCGCCGATGTGAGCCACTACGTGAAGCCCGGCGAGCCCATCGACGAGGACGCCTACGAGCGCGCCACGTCGGTGTATTTCCCCCGCCGCGTGATCCCGATGCTGCCGGAGAAGCTCTCCAACGGACTGTGCTCGCTCAACCCGAACGAAGACCGGTTGTCGATGGTGTGCGACATGCTCATCACCGCGGGCGGCGACATCCACGCCTACCAGTTCTACCCCGCGGTGATCTGCTCGCATGCGCGCTTCACCTACACCGAGGTGGCAGCCATCCTTGCCAACACGCGGGGCCCAGAAGCCGCCAAGCGCCGCGATCTGGTTCCCGACCTGCTCAACCTCAACGAGGTCTATCGCGCACTGCTGAAGGCGCGCGTGCAGCGCGGCGCCATCGACTTCGAGACCACCGAGACGCAGATCGTGTGCGACGAGAACGGCCGCATCGAGAAGATCGTGCCGCGCGTGCGCACCGAGGCGCACAAGCTGATCGAGGAAGCGATGCTCGCGGCCAATGTGTGCTCGGCGGATTTCATCGCCCTGCACAAGCACCCGGCGCTGTACCGCGTGCATGAGGGCCCAACACCCGAGAAGAAGACGCTGCTGCAGAACTACCTGAAGTCGCTGGGCATCGGCCTGGGCGTGAGCGACGATCCGACCCCCGGCGAATTTCAGGCGATCGCGGCGGCCACGAAGGATCGGCCCGATGCGATGCAGATCCACACCATGCTGCTGCGCTCGATGCAGCAGGCGATCTACACCGCGATCAACAGTGGCCACTTCGGACTCGCGTACGAGGCCTACACCCATTTCACGAGCCCCATCCGCCGTTACCCCGACCTGCTGGTGCACCGCGTCATCAAGGCCTTGCTACACAGCAAGCGTTATCACCTCAGCACCGGCGAGATCCTCGAAGGGCCGAAGGTGCGCAAGGGCACGAAGCCGGCAAAGACCGACGTGAGCGAAGGCGAGGTCTGGGAAGCCGCGGGCGCACACTGCAGTGCCAACGAGCGCCGCGCCGATGAGGCGTCGCGCGACGTCGAGGCCTGGCTGAAGTGCCGCTTCATGCGCGAGCACCTCGGCGAGGAATACGCCGGCACCGTCACGGCGGTCACGAGCTTCGGCCTGTTTGTCACGCTCGATGCGCTGTACGTGGAAGGGCTGGTGCACATCACCGAGCTGGGCGGCGAGTACTACCGATTCGACGAGGTGAAGCAGGAGCTTCGCGGCGAGCGCACCGGCGTGCGTTATGTGGTGGGGGCGCGCGTTCGGGTGCAGGTGAGCCGCGTGGACCTCGACGGTCGCAAGATCGACTTCCGCATGGTGCGCGACAACGAGGAAGACGCCGCCATGATCCGCGCGCGACGCGACCGGATGATCGGCAAGCAGAACAGTGCCGTGGCCGAGCTTGCAGCGGTGAAGGAGACGGACCGCGCCGTGAAGGCCGCCACCAAGGGCAAGAGCAAGGGGAAGCCCAAGGGTGCGCCTGCGAACCCCGTGAGGGCTGCGAAGGCGGCCGCTCGGAAGTCCTCGGCCAAGGTGGCCCGCCGCGGTTGACCGATTGGCTGCGATGCGACTAGATGGACTGACGTTGTAGTGCGTCGATGAGGTCGTTGGCGAGCAGCGGGCCTGCACCATGCAGGTCCGCCGCGCGGCCGTGGCGATAGGCCGCGTCCGATGCGATGTCCAGCGGCGCTGCCGACTCCTGTTGCGCCCACAGTCCGCCGATGAGTCCGGCGAGCACGTCACCGGTGCCGGCCGTGGCCAGCGATGCATTCCCGGTCGGATTGATGCGCGGTGCCTCGGCAGGTGCGGCGATGACCGTGCCTGATCCCTTGAGCAGGGCCACGCAGCCAAAGCGCTGGCTCAGGTCTCGCGCGGCGTGCAGGCGATCATGCTGCACCTCGGCGACTGATATTGCGAGAAGTCGCGCCGCCTCCAGTGGATGTGGCGTGATCACCGTGCCCCGTCCGCGCACACCGCGTGAGCACAAGAGGGCCTGCAATGCGCTGTCCTGTGCCACTGCATTGAGCGCGTCGGCGTCGAGCACGAGTCGTGCGCTTGCGCTCAGCACCCGAGGCAGCACTGCGCGCACAGCGTCTGCGCCGCCGCAGCCGCAGACCAACGTCGTCCGTGCGAGCACCTCGTCGGTGGCTTGCCACCAATGGCGGCGGAACATGAGCTCCGGCCGGTTGGGGTCGAGCGATACCGCACCGTCGTCCAGCAGGCTCGCGTAGACACGGCCGGCACCGGTCGACAGCGCCGCGCGCGCCGCCAGCAGCGCGGCGCCCGACATCGATGGTGCACCACCGATGACTGCCACGTCGCCGAAGCTGCCCTTGTGGTTCGCGTGCAGTCGGCTTCGCGTCGCGGCGGCATCGGCCCCATTGAGGATGGCGTCGGGCGGCGCATCGGGCAAGACGTCCAGTGAATCGAACCAGATGTCACCGGCATGGTCCCGGCCATGGCCGGTGAACAAGCCAGGCTTGAGCGTCAGCAGCGAGAGCGTGTGAGTGGCGCGCACGGCGGATCCGCCAAGAGCCTGGCCGGTGTCGGCGCTCAGGCCGGAGGGCGTGTCCACGGCAAGCACAGGACAAGACCAGGCATTGATTCGCTCGATGCAAGCAGCCAACGCAGGCGTGGGCGCCCGGTTCGCGCCCACGCCGAGCAATGCATCGATGACAACATCCGGTGCTGAAGCGCCTGACACGTCAGCCGTGATGTTCAACCGGGCGGCTCGTGCTCTGCCGAAGGCATCCCGCGCATCGGCTGGCAGCTTCGCCTCGTCGCCGACGAACACGATGGACACGTCCTTGCCCGCCGCATGCAGGTGCACGGCTGCGTCGAAACCATCGCCTCCGTTGTTGCCTGGACCCGCGAAAACCAGGACCTGCCGGGCGTGCGGTGCGATCGCCAGCGTCAGGCGCGCTACAGCGAGTCCGGCCCTGCGCATCAGCGCATGCGGCGGCAAGGCGCTGCTCGCTTGGCCCTCGACTGCGCGGGTCGCGGCGGCGCCGAACAGCGGCAGGGAGCGGCTTGGCGGCAGGACGCGTTCCATGGTTGATGAACTCAGTGGTGAAACCGGTGAATGCCGAAAACCGCAGTGTCCAACCCTGGCGTCTTCGACGCCAGCAGGTCCGCCGTGACCCGTGCACTGCCGCAGGCCAGGGCCCAACCGTTGTCCCCATGCCCGAGGTTGAGCCAGACGCCCGGGATGCCGCTCGCGCCGAGCACCGGCGGGCCGTCGGGCAACATGGGCCGCGCCCCGCGCCAGCTTTGCGCATGCGACATGCGCGCGATGCCCGGGTACCAGTCGTCCAGCACCTTGTAGAGCGTCGCGATGGCCGCCTTGTCGTGCCGCGTGCGGTGTCCGCCGATCTCGTGGCAGCCCGCCACGCGAATGCGCGAGCCCAGCCGGCTGATGGCGGCCTGGTGGCGCTCGTCGACGATGCCCGACTGCGGCCCGTGGAGTGGATGGGCCTCGAAGTGCCGCATCGGCGCCGTCACCGAGTAGCCGTGCACGGGGATCATGGGCAGCTTCAGTCCGTGCGGCGCGAGCAGTTCGTGGCTGCCCAACGCTGCGCACACCACGATCGCATCGACGACCTCGTGATCGGCTTGTGGAACCAGCGGCTGCGTGGCGGCGAACCCATGCCGGCTGCCGTCCACGAGGATGCTCGGCGGCTCCGAATCAGGTGACGACTTTGTGCGCAGCACCAGCTGCGGCTTGGCGCCCGGGATGATGCGCTCGACCTCTGTGTGGAAGCGAAAGCGAGCACCCAGGGTCTGCGCAGCTGTGCGAAGCAGGTGCGCGAACTGTCGGCAATTGGCCACCTCATCCTCTGGGAAGTGGATGGCCGCGTGCAGCGCCGTGTCAGGGTTGAGGCCGGGCTCGATCTTGAGGCAGGCCTCGTGGTCGATCACATGGTGCCTGATGCCCAGCTCGGCCATGAGTGCAAGCGAGGGCTGCATGCGAGCGAGGTCTTCTTCCGCGCGCAGCAAGGTGAGGCAGCCGTCGGTGCGCTCATAGTCGAGTTTGAGCCGCTGGACGATGTCGCGCAGTCGCGCCTGGCTCAGGATGGCCAGCCGCTGCATCGCGGTGCGGTGTGCGATGTAGGGCTCGCGCCGGCAGGCGCGCCACCACTGCGACATCCAACCCCAGGTCTTGGGACTGACCGATGCCATGCGCAACCCCGAGTGCCTGCCGAAGAAGGACTGGAGCAGCCGTCGCTGCATGCCCGGCGCAGCCCAAGGCGCGACGAAGCCGGGCGACGCCATGCCGGTGATGGCGAAGCTGGTGCCGCCCGCGACGCTGCCATGCCGTTCGTAGACGTGGACTTCGTGACCGTCGCCGGCGAGCTCAAATGCCGTGGTGACGCCGACGATGCCAGCGCCGATGACTGCGATGCGCATGCAGGCCTTAGGACCGGGTACCGGCGAGCGCCGATTCGATGGCGAGCGATGCGTCGAGCACGCGATCGTCGTCCAGCGCGTGCCCCCAGACCATCAGGCCCACCGGCATCTCGCCTGCGCGTTGACAGGGCAGCGAGAGCGCGCAACCGTCGAGGAAGTTCACGGCCGACGGGTTGCGCAGCAGCAAGGCGTTGGTCGCGAAGAAGGCCTCGTCGCTCGTCTGCAGGTCGGCGATGCGCGGCGCGATCAAGGGCACCGTCGGGCTCAGCAGCGCGTCGAAGCCGCGCGTGGCGATTTGCATTTGTTCGATCCAGTCGCGTCGTGCGTGGAGAAGGTCGATGTAGTCGGCGGCGCTCATGCGCTCGCCGCGGCGGATGCGCAAGGCCACCCGAGGATCGTAGGCGGCTTCGTGCTGCGCGAGCAGCTGCCGATGCCAAGCCCAGCTTTCGGCGGCGGAAAAGCCACCCGTCGCGTTCATGGCGGCAAGTTCGGCAAGCTCGGGCAAGGCGATGTCTTCGACGTGGGCGCCGGCTGCGCGCAGCGCGGCAATCGCTCGCTCGAAGCTCGCGGCCACGTGCGGATCCAGCGCGTCGAGCATGAGCGTCGTGGGCAGGCCGAAGCGCATCGCACCCAGGGCATGGCCAGTTCGCTGCACCACGCGCTGGGCCAGCACCTCGTGCAGCAGCACCGCGTCGCGTACCGAGCGAGTGATGGCGCAGGCGGTGTCCAGCGTTGTCGATAGCGGGACGGCGCCTTTGGTGGGCACGAGCCGGGCGGTGCTCTTGAAGCCGACAAGGCCCTGGAGCGCGGCGGGGATGCGGATCGAGCCGCCGGTGTCCGAACCAAGCGCAGCCCAGGCCGCGCCGCTGGCGACCGACACCGCGCCCCCGGAGGTGGATCCGCCGGGGATGCGTGCCTCGCCGTCCATGCGCCGGGTGACGGGGTTCGCCGGCGTGCCGTGATGCGGGTTGATGCCCACGCCGGAGAACGCGAATTCGCTCATGTTGGTGTGGCCGAGCAGCGCGGCGCCGCACGCGCGCAGGCGGGCGACCGCCGGTGCATCGCAGGTGGCGGCGTGGTGGCCGGCCAGCACGGTCGAGCCGGCGGTCGTCACCTGGCCCTGGACGTCGAAGAGGTCCTTGATGCTCACTGCCAGCCCGGCGAGCGCGGGCAGGGGCGCACCGGCGGCGTGCTGGGCGTCCACCGCGGCAGCGGCTGCCAGCGCCATGGCGTCGAATCGGCGGACGAAGGTGTGCTCGTTGTCGACCGAGGACGCGGCTGCCAGTGATTCCTCAATGAACCGCGCCGCCGTCGAGCGGTGCGCTGTGATTTCCCCGCGGGCGGCGATCAGGTCGTGGGTCATGAGGGTGCTATACTCGTCGGGTTTATCCGGATGGGGTCAGGTTATGGCCCCCTTGCCGGTGAGACAAATCGCGAACCCGGCTATCTCAAGGTGTTGCGTGTGCCAGCCACCCCGTAAGGAGTGAATCAAGGCGCTACGCGATTCGAGCCGGATTCTAGACACAACCTTTGGAGTTCTCATGACTGTCAGCATGCGTGAAATGCTGGAAGCCGGTGTGCATTTCGGCCACCAAACGCGCTTCTGGAATCCCAAGATGGCCCCGTACATCTACGGCCATCGCAACAAGATCCACATCATCAACCTCGAGAAGACGCAGCCGCTCTTCAACGACGCGATGAAGTTCCTTCGCCAGCTTGCTTCCAAGCGCGGCACCATCCTCATGATCGGCACCAAGCGCCAGGCCCGCGAAGTCATCGCCCTGGAAGCTCAGCGCGCCGGCATGCCTTTCGTCGACCAGCGCTGGCTGGGCGGCATGCTCACCAACTTCAAGACCGTCAAGGGCTCCATCAAGCGCCTGAAGGACATGAAGGCCCAGATCGAGTCGGGCACGGAAATCCGCATCAAGAAAGAAGCCCTGATGTTCCAGCGCGAGCTCGAAAAGCTCGAAAAGGACATCGGCGGCATTCAAGACATGAACGCGCTGCCTGATGCGCTGTTCGTGATCGACGTCGGCTACCACAAGATCGCCATCGCCGAAGCCAACAAGCTGGGCATTCCCGTGGTCGGCATCGTCGACTCCAACCATTCGCCCGCCGGCATCGACTACGTCATCCCGGGCAACGATGACTCGTCCAAGGCCGTGGCGCTGTACGCCCGCGCCGTGGCCGACGCCATCCTCGAAGGCAAGGCCAACGCGACGAATGAAGTCGTGCAGGCCGCCGGCGGCGAAGGCGACGAGTTCGTGGAAGTCAGCGAAAACGCCTGACGCCGCGCCCCTCGCTCACACCTCGATGTGAGACAAGAAAGGGGCTGAGATCAGCCCCTTTTTTTCAACGCGAACCACTTTCGCGCCCGGACGCTCCAAGAGCCGGGCGCCCCTGAGCAAGAACGGAGAAACACGATGGCTGCAATCACCGCTGGCATGGTCGCCGAGCTGCGCGCGAAGACCGACGCGCCGATGATGGAGTGCAAGAAGGCCCTGACCGAAGCCGAAGGCAACATGGACAAGGCCGAAGAGCTGCTGCGCGTCAAGCTGGGCAGCAAGGCCGGCAAGGCCGCCTCGCGCGTGACGGCCGAAGGCGTGGTCGCAGCGTTCGTCGAGGGCACCACCGGCGCGCTCCTCGAAGTCAACTGCGAAACCGACTTCGTCACCAAGAACGACTCCTTCCTGGCATTGGCCAAGGCCGCCGCCGAGCTGATCGCCAAGAACAACCCGGCCGACGTGGCCGCGCTGTCGGCGCTGCCGTACTCGCAAGACGGCTTCGGCCCGACGCTGGAAGACGTGCGCAAGGGCCTGATCGGCAAGATCGGCGAGAACATGTCCTTCCGCCGCTTCAAGCGCTATGCCAACGGCGGCAAGCTCGCCAGCTACTTGCACGGCACGCGCATCGGCGTGGTCGTCGAGTTCGACGGCGATGAAACTGCCGCCAAGGACGTGGCGATGCACGTCGCCGCCATGAAGCCGGTGGCGCTGTCGTCGGCCGACGTGCCGGCCGAGCTGATCGAGAAGGAACGCGCCGTGGCTGCCGGCAAGGCCGCCGAAGATGCCAAGGCCGCGGAAGCCGCCGGCAAGCCCGCGCAGTCGGCCGAGATCGTCACCAAGCGCATCGAAGGCTCGGTGCAGAAGTACCTGAAGGAAGTCAGCCTGTTCAACCAGAGCTTCGTCAAGAACGACAAGCAGACGGTCGAGCAGATGCTCAAGGCCGCCGGCACGACGGTGAAGGGTTTCACCCTTTACGTGGTCGGCGAAGGCATCGAGAAGAAGGTGGACGACTTCGCGGCGGAAGTGGCCGCGCAGGTGGCCGCCGCCAAGGGCGCGTAAAGAGCGTCTCAGAGAGATTCCGGGGGGCCATGAGCCCCCCGGGCGTTTAGACTTCGACACCACCGAAAAGGGAAGCCACCGAATGCCCGCTTACAAGCGCATCCTGCTCAAACTCTCCGGCGAAGCGCTGATGGGCGACGACGCCTACGGCATCAATCGCGCGACCATCGTGCGCATGGTGCGCGAGGTGCAGGAAGTGGTGCAGCTCGGGTGCGAGGTGGCGGTGGTGATCGGCGGCGGAAACATCTTCCGCGGCGTGGCGGGCGGCTCGGTCGGCATGGACCGCGCGACCGCCGACTACATGGGCATGCTGGCCACGGTGATGAACTCGCTGGCGCTGGCCGATACCATGCGGCAAGAAGGCATGACCGCACGCGTCATGTCGGCCATCAGCATCGAGCAGGTGGTCGAGCCTTACGTGCGGCCGAAAGCGCTGCAGTACCTCGAGGAAGGCAAGATCGTCATTTTCGCTGCCGGCACGGGCAATCCGTTCTTCACGACCGACACGGCGGCTGCGCTGCGCGGCGCAGAGATCGGCGCGCAGATCGTGCTGAAGGCGACCAAGGTCGACGGCGTCTACAGCGCCGACCCGAAGAAGGACCCGACCGCGACGCGCTACTCGCAGATCAGCTTCGACGAAGCCATCACGAAGAACCTGCAGGTGCTTGACGCAACCGCCTTCGCGCTGTGCCGTGACCAGAAGCTGCCGATCAAGGTGTTCAGCATCTTCAAGGCCGGTGCCTTGAAGCGCGTGGTGATGGGCGAGGACGAAGGCACCCTCGTCCACGTTTGAAGCTGGGGACAAGAACATGAGCATTGCAGAGATCAAGAAGACTGCCGAGGCCAAGATGGCCCGGTCGATCGAGGCGCTGAAGAGTGAGCTGCAGAAGGTCCGCACGGGCCGCGCCCACCCGGGCATCCTCGACCAGGTGCACGTCGAATACTACGGCTCGATGGTGCCGATCAGCCAAGTGGCCAACGTGACGCTGCTGGATGCACGCACGATCAGCGTGCAGCCCTGGGAAAAGGGCATGGGCGCCAAGATCGAGAAGGCGATCCGCGAGTCCGACCTGGGCCTCAACCCGGCGGCGCAAGGCGACCTGCTGCGCGTGCCGATGCCGGCCCTGACCGAAGAGCGCCGCAAGGAGCTCAGCAAGGTCGTGCGCCACGAGGGCGAGGACGCCAAGGTGGCGGTGCGCAACGTGCGCCGCGACGCCAACGAGCATGCCAAGAAGCTGCTCAAGGACAAGGAGATCGGCGAAGACGACGAGCGTCGCTCGCTCGACGAGGTGCAGAAGATCACCGACCGCACCATCGCCGAGATCGACCGCCTGATCTCGGGCAAGGAAGCGGAGATCATGGCCGTCTGAGGCCGGGTCCCATCCTTGCAGCCGTGATGAGCAGTAACCCCAACGCCGCGGGCACCCGTGCCGACATTCCGCGCCACGTCGCGATCGTGATGGACGGCAACGGCCGCTGGGCCAAGAAGCGCTTCATGCCGCGCTTCTTCGGCCACAAGGCCGGCGTCGATTCGCTCGTGAAGACCGTGCTGGCTTGCGCCGACCGCGGCATCGACTACCTCACCGTCTACGCCTTCTCCAGCGAGAACTGGAAGCGTCCGACCGAGGAGGTGACGGGCCTCATGGGCCTCGTGCTCGTGGCCGTCGCCAAGTACCTCACCAAGCTCGCCGACAAGGGCGTGCGCATCGTCATCGTCGGTGATCGCACACAGGTTTCGGACAAGCTGCGCGACGCGTGGGAGCAGGCCGAGTCGCTCACGCGCGACAACAAGCGCATCACGTTGTCGGTGTGCTTCAACTACGGTGGGCGCTGGGACATCGTGCAGGCCGCGCGCCAGGCGATCGCCGCCGGCGTCAAGCCCGAAGAACTCGACGAGAGCAGGCTCTCGAGCTTCATGTCGCTTGCGCATGCACCCGATCCGGACCTTTTCATCCGCACGGGCGGGGAACTTCGGATCAGCAATTTCCTCTTGTGGCAGGCGGCCTATTCCGAATTCGTCTTCACCGATTGCCTCTGGCCTGATTTCGGTGATGCGGAACTGGATGCCGCACTCGCCGCCTATGCGCGCCGCGACCGGCGATTCGGCGGCGTCAAGGAAGCCTCACCCCAAGCCTCGCTGCAAAGCGCCTGACCCATGCTCAAGCAACGCGTGATCACTGCCGTCCTGATGCTGGCCGTGTTGCTTCCCGCCCTGTTCGCCCCGGTGGCGTGGCCCTTCGCAGTGCTCACGCTCGCCATGATCGGCGCGGCCGGATGGGAGTGGGCTCGCTTGAACAGCGTGACGGGCGCAGGTGCCTACGCGTCCGGCGTGTTGCTATCGGCCGCCTGCGCAGTGGCGCTGTGGGCCGGCTGGTCCACGACCGCACCGGTGGTGGTCTGGTGGGTCGCGACGCTCGTGTGGGTGCTGGGCGGCGCGTGGGCGATGAAGGCAGGCCCCGCGGGTTGGCCTGGCCTGTCCCGCGCCTTGCGCCTTGCGCTGGGCCTTGTCGCGCTGTGGACGGCCTGGCTCGCGCTTGCCAACGCCAAGTCCACCGGCATCAATTTCATCCTCTCCATCTTCTGCCTGGTCTGGGCGGCCGACATCTTTGCGTACTTCGGCGGCAAGACCTTCGGGCGTCGCAAGCTCGCACCGGCCATCAGCCCGGGCAAGAGCTGGGAAGGCGTGTGGAGCGGCATGCTCGGCGTGATCGTGCTGGCCATGGTGTGGATCGCCATCGATCGCTCGCAAGCCGTCGATTCAGCAAGCCTCTACACCCGGCTTCGCGAGCAGCAAGGGCCGATCGGCCTCGTGCTCACACTCGTCTTTCTCGCTGCGATGAGCGTCGTCGGTGACCTCGTCGAATCGCTCGCCAAGCGCGCGGCCGGTGCCAAGGACAGCAGCAACCTGCTGCCCGGCCATGGCGGCGTGCTCGACCGCATCGATGCCTTGCTGCCGGCGTTTCCGCTCGCGCTCGCGCTGAGCTCGTTCTGAGTTTTCTTCACAGGGCCGGACCGTGATCCAACGCGTGTGCATCCTCGGTTCCACCGGCTCGGTCGGCGTGAGCACGCTCGACGTGCTGTCGCGGCATCCGGAGCGCTTCGAGGTGGTCGCGCTCACGGCGCACAGCCGGGTGGACGATCTCTTTGCGCAATGCGTGCAATGGCGACCGCGGTTTGCCGCTGTCGCGAATGCCATGCAGGCGAGCCTGCTGCAGTCCCGGCTGCGCGATGCCAAGTGCGGCACCGAAGTGCTGGTCGGCGCGCAAGCGTTGTGTGATCTGGCGGCGCATCCGGAGGTCGATTCGGTGATGGCCGCCATCGTCGGCGCGGCCGGCCTTGCGCCGTGTCTGGCGGCCGCGCGCGCCGGCAAGCGACTGCTTCTGGCCAACAAGGAAGCGCTGGTCGTCGGCGGCGAGCTCTTCATGCAGGCGGTGCGCGAAGGCGGTGGCGACTTGCTCCCCATCGACAGCGAGCACTCCGCCATTTTCCAATGCCTGCCCATTGATCGCGCCGTGTGGCCGGCGCACATCGACCACATCCTGCTCACGGCGTCCGGCGGGCCATTCCGCACGCGCGATCCGTCCACGCTGCACACCGTCACGCCCGATGAAGCCGTGGCCCACCCGAACTGGGTGATGGGCCGCAAGATCTCGGTCGATTCGGCCACGATGATGAACAAGGCGCTCGAGGTGATCGAGGCGCGCTGGCTGTTCGACCTGCAGCCCGAGCAGGTAAGGGTGGTGATCCATCCGCAAAGCATCGTGCACTCGATGGTCGTGTGCCGCGACAACTCGGTGCTGGCGCAGCTGGGCACGCCCGATATGCGCGTGCCGATCGCGTTTGGGTTGTCTTTCCCGCATCGCATTGAATCGGGTGCGAGCCAGCTCGACTTCACGTCGCTCGGCAACCTCACGTTCGAAGCGCCTGATTACTCCCGCTACCCGGGTCTGCAACTGGCCTGGGACACCTTGCGAGGCACCCCCGGCAGCACGACGGTCTTGAACGCCGCCAACGAGATTGGGGTCGCGGCCTTCCTCGATGGCACCATCGGCTTCGATCGCATCCACGCGGTCAACGCCGAGACGTTGTCCTCGCTGAGCATCGGTGCCGACGAGGCGCGCAGCATCGACGGGCTCATCGCACTCGATCAGCGGGCCCGCGCGCAAGCCGCGTCCATCGCGAAGCGCTTCGCCAGATGAGCGGCTATCCGATCTACATCCTCGCCTTCCTCGTGACCATCGCGGTGGTCATCCTGGTGCACGAGTACGGCCATTACCGCATGGCAGTTGCCTGCGGAGTGAAGGTCGATCGCTTCTCGGTGGGTTTCGGCAAGGTCATCTGGCGCCGCCAGCCCACGCCGGGTGGCACCGAGTTCGTGATCTCGTCCTTGCCACTGGGTGGCTACGTGCGCTGGATCGACGACCGCGAGAGCGGCGTGCTGCCCTCGGAGCAGAAGCAGACCTTCAAGAGCAAGACCCTGTGGCAGCGCACGCTGATCGTCGCGGCCGGGCCGATGGCCAACCTGATCCTCGCAGTCGCGCTCAACGCGGTGGCGAACTGGATGGGTGTTGACGAGCCGCAGGCCATTCTCGGCACGCCCGCGGCCGGCAGCCTCGCCGAACGGGCCGGCGTGCATCCGGGCGAACTCGTGCGGCGTGTGTCGCGCGATGGTGCCGAGTGGCGTGAAATCCGCTCGGCGTCCGACCTGAATTGGGAGCTTGCGCAGGCCGTCTCACGCGGCGAACCGTTGATCCTTGCGCTGAGCACCGTGAACAGCCGCGGCGAGCGCACGGTCACGCTACCCATCGGGGAGCTGAAGAGCCGCGAGCTCGATGCCGCTGCCATGCGCGCCATCGGCCTGGGCCGCGGCTACAACGAACCGGTCGTCGGCACGCCCAAGCCGGGTGGCCCCGCGGCCAGGGCAGGACTGCAGGCAGGCGATCGCGTGCTCAGCGTCGACGGCAAGTCCATCGCTGATGCGGCCGGGCTCATCGACCTGATCCGTGCCGGTGCCGTCGCCGGCGACCCGCCTCCGATGGCCTGGCGCGTAGAGCGCGCCGGCCAGGTGCTGCAACTGGACGTGCAGCCCGCCGTGCGCCTTGAAGGCGAGGCGCGCATCGCCTATGTGGACGTGCCCGTGGGCCGCAAGGCGCCCACGGTGCTCGTGCGCTATGGCTTCGCCGAAGGCATCCAGGCCGGCTTCACCCGCACCTGGGAGATGTCGGTCATGACCTTCAAGCTCCTGGGCAAGATGCTCATCGGCCAAGCCTCGCTCAAGAACCTGAGCGGGCCGCTCACCATCGCGGAATACGCCGGCGAGACGGCGCAGATGGGCCTGGCGGTGTTCATCGGCTTTCTGGCCATCGTCAGCACGAGCATCGGGGTGCTGAACCTGCTCCCGCTGCCGGTCTTGGACGGTGGGCACCTGATGTATTATCTTTTCGAAGCAGTGACGGGGCGTCCGTTGTCCGAGCAGTGGCTCGGCCGCCTGCAAAGAGCCGGTCTGGTTCTTGTGCTGTTGATGATGTCACTCGCTCTCTACAACGACGTGGCCCGCCATCTGGGCCCGCACTGACTGTCCTCCCGCATGCGACCTTCCCATCGCCGTAGTTCGTTTCGTCCTACCGTTTTGTGCCTTGCGCTGGCTGCGGCCTTGCAGGCTGGTTCTGCCTGGGCGGTCGAGCCGTTCCAGCTGAAGGACGTTCGCGTCGAAGGCCTGCAGCGTTCTGATGCCGGCACCGTGTTTGCGTCGCTGCCCTTTCGCATCGGCGACACCTACACAGACGAGAAGGGCAGTGCAGCGTTGCGCGCGCTCTTCGCCACCGGCCTCTTCAAGGATGTGCGCATCGAGATCGAGGACGGCGTGGTCGTTGTCGTCGTCGAGGAGCGTCCGGTCATCGCCAACATCGATTTCCGCGGACTGAAGGAATTCGACAAGGACACGCTGGTCAAGTCGCTGAAGGACTTCGGCATCGGCGAGGGCCTGCCTTTCGACAAGGCACTGGCTGATCGCGCCGAGCAGGAACTCAAGCGCCAGTACCTCACGCGCAGCCTGTACGGCGCCGAGGTGGTGACCACCGTGACGCCGCAAGAGCGCAACCGCGTCAACGTCACCTTCACCGTCACCGAAGGCACGGCCGCACGCATCAGCGAGATCCGCATCGTCGGCAACAAGGCCTTCTCCGAAGGCACGCTCAAGGGCCTGTTCGACCTGAATGACGGAGGCTGGCTGAACTGGTACACCAAGGCCGACCGCTACTCGCGCGCAAAGCTCAATGCCGACCTGGAAACGCTGCGCGCCTATTACCTGAACCGCGGTTACCTCGAGTTCAATGTCGAGTCCACCCAGGTCGCAATCTCGCCCGACAAGCAGGACATCACGGTCACCATCAACATCAAGGAAGGCCAGCCCTACACGGTCACCGCGGTGAAGCTTGAAGGCGACTACCTTGGCAAGGACGAAGACTTCAGGACGCTTGTGACGGTCAAGCCCGGCCAGCCTTACCGTGCCGAATCGGTGGCCGACACCTCGAAGGCCTTTGTCGAGCGCTTCGGCACCTTCGGCTATGCCTTCGCCAAGATCGATCCGCGCACCGACATCGACCGCGCCACCGGCCAGGTGGTGCTCACGCTCTTTGCCGATCCGCAGCGCCGTGTCTACGTGCACCGCATCAATGTCGCGGGCAACACGCGCACGCGCGATGAGGTGGTGCGCCGCGAGTTCCGCCAGTTCGAGTCGTCGTGGTACGACGGCCGCAAGATCAAGCTGTCGCGCGACCGCGTGGACCGCCTGGGCTACTTCAGCGAGGTGAACGTCGACACCGCCGAAGTGCCGGGCACGACCGACCAGGTCGACCTCACCGTCACCATCAAGGAAAAGCCCACGGGCAACCTGCTTCTGGGCGCGGGCTTCTCATCGGCCGACAAGCTGTCGCTGAGCGCGTCGATCAAGCAGGAAAACGTGTTCGGCTCGGGCAACTACCTGGGCCTCGAACTCAACACCAGCAAGTCGCAGCGCACCCTCGTGCTGAGCACGGTGGATCCGTACTTCACCATCGATGGCATTTCGCGAGCGATTGACCTCTACTACCGCACCGTCAAGCCGCTGAACAGCCAGGGCGAGGAGTACGAACTCGTGACACCGGGCGCATCGATTCGTTTCGGCGTGCCGTTCAGCGAACTCGACACGGTGTTCTTCGGCATCGGCCTCGAACGCACGCAGATCAAGGGCGATGTCGCCCTTCCGCAGAACTACTTCAACTACCGAGAGATCTTCGGCAAGAGCAGCACCACCGTGCCGCTGACCATCGGCTGGACACGCGACGGCCGCGACAGCGCGCTCGTGCCCAACGAAGGGACCTACCAGCGGCTGAACCTCGAGGCCGGACTGTTCGGCGATGCCCGCTACCTGCGCGCCAACGCCCAGTACCAGCAATACATCCCGCTCGGCCGGCGCTTCACCATCGGCTTCAACGCCGAAGGCGGATGGGGCAAGGGCCTGGGCGGCAAGCCCTATCCGATCTTCAAGAACTTCTATGGCGGCGGCCTGGGCACGGTGCGTGGCTTCGATCAAGGCTCGCTCGGTCCGGTCGACGTGATCGGCGCCTACATCGGCGGCAACCGTCGCCTGAATGCGCAGACGCAGCTGTACCTGCCGGTGCCTGGCACCGGAAACGACCGCACGCTGCGCTGGTTCGCGTACGTGGACGCCGGCAACGTGTGGGGCGAGAACCAGAAGATCACCGCCGGCAGCATCCGCGCCTCGGCGGGCCTGGGCCTGAGCTGGGTGTCACCGGTGGGCCCGCTGCAGATCAGCTACGGCAAGCCGATCCGCAAACAGCCCGGCGATAGAATCCAGCCACTTCAATTCCAGATCGGGACAGCGTTCTGATGAAACTCTCTTTCGTGATCATGACTGCGGCAATGGCTGTTGCTGCTGCCACCGCCACGGCCGCCGGTGCCCAGGAACTGAAGATCGGCTACGTGAACAGCGACCGCGTCCTGCGCGAGGCCGCACCCGCCAAGGCGGCGCAAGCCAAGCTCGAGACCGAGGTTCGCAAGCGCGAGAAGGAACTGAGCGACATGGACGCGCGCCTGAAGTCCGCGGCCGACAAGCTCGAGAAGGACGTGCCTACGCTCGCCGAATCGGAGCGCACCCGTCGCCAGCGCGAGCTCGTCGACCAGGACCGCGAGATCCAGCGCAAGCGCCGTGAATTCCAGGAAGACATCAACCAGCGCAAGAACGAAGAGCTCGGCCAGGTGGTCGAGCGCGCGAACCGCGTCATCAAGCAGATCTTCGAGACCGAGAAGTACGACCTGATCCTGCAGGAAGCGGTGTTCGCCGGCCCGCGTGCCGACATCACCGACAAGGTCATCAAGGCACTCAACGCGCAAGGCGGCAAGTGATTGGCCATTGAGTTCTCGCTGGGTGAACTCGCCGCCCACCTCGGCGGCGAACTGATCGGCGACGCCGCCATCCGCATCACCCGCATCGGCCCGCTGGAGGGCGCCACGTCCTCCACCATCTCCTTTCTCTCCAACCCCCGGTACCAGCCACAGCTCGTGTCTTCGCAGGCAGGGTGCGTGCTCGTGTCGCCGGCCATGCGCGACGTGGCGGCCACGCGCGGCGCGGCGATCGTTCTGGACGATCCGTACTTCGGCTTTGCCCGGCTCACGCGCCTGTGGGCACAGCGCACACGCCAGCAGCCAGCACCGGGCGTGCACCCAAGCGCGGTGGTTGATCCGACAGCGAACGTCGGCAAAGGCGCCTCGGTCGGCCCGCTTGCGGTGATCGATGCGGGCGCGTCAGTCGGGGCCGGGGCGGTGATCGGCTCGCATGCGGTCATCGGCGCGGGTGCATCGGTGGGCGAGGGTACGAAGCTCGCGCCACGGGTGACGCTGGGCTTCGGCTGCAGCATCGGCGCGCGTTGCATCGTGCATTCGGGCGTGGTCATCGGCGCCGATGGCTTCGGTTTTGCGCCAGTGCAAGGCCGCTGGGAAAAGATCGAGCAGCTCGGCAATGTGCGCATCGGCGACGACGTGGAGATCGGCGCCAACACCTGCATCGACCGCGGCGCGCTGGACGACACCGTCATCGAGGACGGCGTCAAGCTCGACAACCTCATCCAGATCGGCCACAACGTGCACATCGGTGCGCACACGGCCATGGCCGGCTGTGCGGGCGTGGCCGGCAGTGCCACCATCGGCGCGCACTGCACGATCGGTGGTGGCGCCATCGTGCTCGGGCATCTCACGCTCGCCGACAATGTGCACATCTCCGCGGCATCGGTCGTGATGCGATCGATCAACCTGCCGGGTCAATACAGTGGCGTGTTTCCCATCGACGACAATGCGTCCTGGGAAAAGAATGCCGCCACGCTGCGCCAGCTGCATGGCCTGCGAGAGCGGCTTCGAGCCCTCGAAAAGAAGACACCATGATGGACATCCACGAGATTCTCAAGAAGCTGCCGCATCGCTATCCCATCCTGCTGGTGGATCGCGTGCTGGAGCTGGAAACCGGCAAGCGCATCAAGGCGCTGAAGAACGTCACGATCAACGAGCCCTTCTTCGAGGGCCACTTTCCGCATCGCCCGGTGATGCCTGGCGTGCTGATGCTGGAGGCGCTCGCCCAGGCCGCGGCCATCCTCTCCTTCGAGACGCTGGGCAAGACGCCCGACGACAAGACGGTCTATTACTTTGCGGGCATCGACGGTGCGCGCTTCAAGCGGCCTGTGGAACCGGGCGACCAGCTCACGCTGGACGTGACGCTGGAGCGTGCGAAGGCAGGCATCTTCAAGTTCAAGGCACGCGCGATGGTGGGCGAAGAGCTGGCTGTCGAGGCCGAGCTGATGTGCACGATGCGCACCATCGCCTGAGCGGCCACGCCTGAGGAAGAGCAGCCATGGCCAGCATCCACCCCACCGCCATCATCGAACCGGGTGCGCAGCTCGGCGAGAACGTCAGCATCGGGCCCTACACCGTCATCCGTGCCCATGTGAGCATCGGCGAGGGCACGAGCGTGGGCCCGCACTGCGTGATCGAAGGCCACACGACGATCGGCCGCGATAACCGCATCTACCAGTTCGCCTCGCTGGGCGGGCACCCGCAGGACAAGAAGTACGCTGGTGAACCGACGCGGCTCGTGATCGGCGACCGCAACACCATTCGCGAGTTCTGCACCTTCAACATCGGCACGGTGCAAGACGAGGGTGTCACCACGCTCGGCGACGACAACTGGATGATGGCCTACACCCACCTCGCGCACGACTGCCGCGTGGGCAACAAGACCATCTTCGCCAACAACGCGCAGATCGCGGGCCACGTGGTGGTGGGTGACTGGGCGATCCTTGGCGCCTACACCAACGTGCACCAGTTCGTGAAGATCGGCCCGCACGCCATGACCGGCATGGGCACCTCGCTGCTGCAGGACGTGCCGCCCTTCGCGATGATCTCCGGCAACCCGGCCGAGGCGCGCAGCTTCAACCTCGAAGGCTTGAAGCGCCGCGGCTTCTCGCCCGAGCGCATCGGCGCGGTCAAGCAGATGCACAAGCTGCTGTACCGCCAGGGCTTGACGCTGGACGACGCCCGCCAGGCCATCGATGCGCTCGCGCAAGACACGCCCGAAGCGGCAGAGGACGTGGCGCTGATGTCCGGCTTCCTCGCCCAATCGACACGCGGCATCGTCCGCTGACGCCCGCATGACTGCAGACGGATCACCTCGGTTCGCGATGGTGGCGGGCGAAGCCTCGGGTGACTTGCTGGCAAGCCTGCTGCTTGGCGGCATGAACGCGCGTTGGCCTGGCCTGAAGGCGGCGGGCATCGGTGGTCCGAAGATGGCGAAGCAAGGCTTTGACGCCTGGTGGCCGCACGAGAAGCTGGCGGTTCGCGGCTACGTGGAAGTGCTGCGCCATTACCGAGAGATCGTCGGCATCCGCGATCAGCTCGCCGAGCGGTTGCTTGCGAACAAGCCTGATGCTTTCATCGGCGTGGACGCGCCCGACTTCAACCTCGACCTGGAAGCGCGCCTCAAGGCCAGGGGCGTCAAGGCCATCCATTTCGTCAGCCCGTCAATCTGGGCGTGGCGCGGCAAGCGGGTCGAGAAGATGCACAAGGCAGTCGATCATGTGCTGTGCCTTTTCCCCTTCGAGCCGGAAATCTACGCTCGCCACGGCATTGCTGCGACCTACGTGGGTCATCCGCTGGCCGATGCGATCCCGCTCGAAGTGCCGCGCGCCGCGAGCCGTCAGGCGCTGGGCATCGCCGCGGACGAAACCGTCGTCGCACTCCTGCCGGGCAGCCGCCGCTCCGAGATTCAGTACATCGGTGAACGCCTCGTCGCAGCCGCCGCCGAGATGAACCGCCGTCGCCCGGGCCTGCGCTACATCCTGCCCGTCGCGCCGGGTCTGCGCCCGATGATCGAGCCGCTGCGCGCTGCGCACGCAGACCAAGTCAATATCGAGCTGCTCGACGGCCGTTCCCACGAAGCACTCGCCGCCTGCGACGTGACCCTCGTCGCCAGCGGCACCGCCACGCTCGAGGCCGCGCTCTTCAAGCGCCCGATGGTCATCGCCTACAACATGCACTGGCTGAGCTGGCAGCTCATGAAGCGCATGAAGTACCAGCCGTGGGTGGGGCTGCCGAACATCCTTCTCAGGGATTTCGCCGTGCCCGAGCTGTTGCAAGGCGAGGCCACTCCCGCGAAACTCGCCGAAGCCGCGCTCGCGTGGCTGGCCGATCCGGCGCGCTGCGACGCGCTCGTCCACCGATTCGAGGCGCTGCACCGCGAGCTGCGCCGCAACACCGCCCAGGCTGCCACCGATGCCATCCAGAAGATCCTCCAAGCCTGAACAGCTCGGACTGAGCTTCCCGGTCGAGGGCCTCATTGCGGGCGTCGATGAAGCCGGCCGCGGCCCGCTGGCGGGGCCTGTCGTGGCGGCCGCCGTCATCCTCGACGACACCAAGCGCATCCGCGGGCTCAACGATTCCAAGCAGCTCACGCCCCTCGCCCGTGACCGGCTCTACGACCAGATCCGCGAAAAGGCGATCTGCTGCGCCGTCGGCGAGGCGAGCGTCGAGGAAATCGACACGCTCAACATCCTGCAAGCCACGCTGCTTGCCATGCGCCGGGCCGTGGAAGGCCTGCGACTGAAGCCCGCCAAGGTGCTGGTGGACGGTAACCAGCTGCCTCGCCTGAAGGTGCATGCAGAGGCCATCATCGGCGGCGATGCGAGCGTGAAGTGCATCAGCGCCGCGTCCATCCTCGCCAAGGTGCACCGCGACCGCATGCTGCTGCAGTTGCACGAGCTGCACCCGCAATACGGCTTCGATGCGCACAAGGGCTACTCGACGCCGCAGCACCTCGCGGCCTTGAAGCAGCACGGCGCCTGCGCCATCCACCGGCGGTCCTTCGCGCCGGTGCGTGACGCGCTCGGAATCATCGACCTCGCCGGATGACGCAGGTCAAGGCCGTCACCTCGCGCGACAACCCGCTGCTCGTGCGCCTGCGCAAGCTTGCGGGCGACCCCGCCGCCTACCGGAAGTTGGGCGAGGTGTGGATCGAAGGCGAGCACCTGTGTTCTGCCTTCGTCGAGCGCGGCGGGCAGCCGGCACAGGCGGTCGTCACCGAACTCGCGTGGGAGCAGCAGGCGCGGCGCGAGCTTGCCGCCCAGGCCGATTCCGTGGTCATCATTCCGCAGGCATTGATGGACGGTTTGAGCACGCTCGAATCTGCTGCGCCGCTGGGGTTCGTTGTGCCGTGGCAGGGCGCGGGCGAGCTGCAGCCCCACGTGCCGAGCATCGTCCTCGACCGTCTGCAGGACGCTGGCAATGTCGGCACCATCCTGCGCAGCGCTTCGGCATTCGGATTCACTCAAGTCATCGCCCTGAAGGGCACGGCCGCGCTCTGGTCGCCCAAGGTGCTGCGTGCCGGCATGGGCGCCCATTTCGGCTTGCGGCTCGTCGAAGGGCGCGAGGCCATCGATGGCCTCTGCGTCCCGCTGCTGGCCGCGAGCTCGCATGCCGATCAGGCCATCCACCAGGCCGAGCTGCCCTGGCCTTGCGCCTGGGTGATGGGCCACGAGGGGCAGGGCGTTTCGTCTGGCCTGATGGACCGTTGCGCCCAGACCTTGCGCATTCCACAGCCCGGCGGCGAAGAGTCGCTCAACGTCTCGGTGGCCGCCGCCATCTGCATGTACGAGTCGTCCCGACGCCGGCTGTAGGGCAGAAAGAGGCCATCGGGGACATTGTCGATTTCCCGGCCGGCGGATCGTCGTAGAGTCAGAGGGCCTTCCTCTTCTTCAACTCCGGACGATCATGGCAACCAGCAACACCGTGCGACTTCACCGCGTGCTCCGCACGAAGCCCGAACGCATCTACCGCGCCTTCCTCGACGCCGACGCGATGGCCAAGTGGCTGCCGCCCTATGGCTTCACCTGCAAGGTCCACCACATGGAAGCCCACGTGGGCGGAACGTTCAAGATGTCGTTCAGCAACTTCTCGACTGGCCACGGCCATTCATTCGGCGGTGAGTACCGCGAGCTGGTGCCCAACGAGCGCATCCGCTACTCCGACAAGTTCGACGACCCCAACATGCCCGGCGAGATGGAAACGACCGTGGTGCTGCGTGCGGTGTCGTGCGGCACTGACGTGAGCATCACGCAGGAAGGCATCCCCGCGATGATTCCGGTCGAGATGTGCTACCTCGGCTGGCAGGAATCGCTCGCACAACTCGCGACGCTGGTGGAGCCGGTGATTCCGGACTGACGCGGCCGCGGCGGGTCGCTGCCGTGTCGCCAGATTGAGGGAGGAACGCCTGCTGCGCCCCGCCGCTCATCATCGGGCCGTTCATTGTGCTGGTGCTGATGGTGGCGGCGCGCTGCGTGACGACCAACCCCTGTTCAAGGCGCTGTTGGTGCCGATGGGCGGCGCGGGTGGGGCGCAGCGCTTCAACCGGCTGATGCTCGCTCGCTGAGTGCTCAGTACATCAGCCGATCCGGCCGGATGTCACGCAGGATGGTCGTCGCGATCTCCTCGATCGACTTGTGCGTGGACGACAGCCACGCGATGCCTTCGCGGCGCATCATCGCCTCGGCTTCGCGGACCTCGTAGCGGCAGTTCTCGAGCGAGGCGTACTTGCTGTTGGGCCGGCGCTCGTTGCGGATCTGGTTGAGCCGTTCCGGGTCGATGGTGAGACCGAAGCACTTCTGCTTTTGCGCCGCGAGCGAGGACGGAATCTTGCCGCGCTCGAAGTCCTCGGGGATGAGCGGATAGTTCGCCGCTTTCACGCCGTGCTGCATCGCGAGGTACAGCGAGGTCGGCGTCTTGCCGCTGCGGCTCACGCCCACGAGGATGACGTCGGCCGATTCGAGGTTCTTCGAGGACTGGCCGTCGTCGTGCGCGAGCGAGAAGTTGATCGCCTCGATGCGGTCGGTGTATTCCTGGCTCTTGGCGATGTCGGAGAAGCGGCCCACGCGGTGGTTGGAGGTGATGCCGAACTCCGCTTCCAGCGGCTCGATGAAGGTGTTGAACATGTCCAGCACGAGGCCCTTGGACAGGTCCTTCACGATCGCCAGCACTTCACGATCCACCAGCGTGATGAACACGATCGGCCGCCTGCCTTCGACCTCGCAGGTGTGGTTGATCTCGCGCACGACCTGGTGCGCCTTGTCCACCGTGTCGATGAACGGCCGGCGCACATGGCGCGGCTTGGCCGCGAACTGGTTCAGGATGGAGTTGCCGAAGGTTTCGGCAGTGATGCCGGTGCCATCGGAGACGAAGAAGACGGTGCGGTTGGGCATGGCGCGTCGCGGTGAGGAACGGACGCGGCCATCATAGGCTGTGGCCTGGGCCTTCCCGGCGGCCGGCGCAGCCCAGGCCGTTGCGGTGGGGCGTGCAGCAATTCACGCCCAACCGCAATGACCCCTGAAATGCTGGGGGCACCGGTGGAACGAGGGTCAGCCGTCCATCAGGGCCAAGCCCTAGAATCGGCCCAACGTCTCGCGACTCTTCGTTGCCCATGCGCTTACCCACCTCCCCAGAACAACTCCGAACATCGGAGTGGGCAGGCGCATGCACCTTGCACAGCCGGCCTGCGCAAGTCGTTGCCTTGGGCCTGCACGACGCGGGAGCCCCGGTTTTTCAACCTCTCGGAGCTTTCCCATGTCTTCACCCCGCTTTGAGGCGACCGCCCTGGTCGTTCCATTTGAGCAGCTGAGAATGACCGACGTCGAGTCGGTCGGCGGCAAGAACGCCTCCCTCGGCGAAATGATCAGCCAACTGGCGGCCTCCGGCGTTCGCGTGCCTGGCGGCTTCGCCACCACGGCGCACGCCTTCCGCCAGTTCCTCAGGCACAACGGGCTCGCCGAGCGCATCAACGCTCGCCTGTCCACGCTGAACACCGACGACGTGCGCGCCCTGGCCGAGGCCGGCGCGCAGATTCGCCAATGGGTCGAGGAAACGCCGTTCCCGCCCGACCTGCAGGCAGCGATCAGCGCCGAATTCAAGAAGCTCACCGCCGGCAACCCCGGCGCGTCCTTCGCGGTGCGTTCGTCGGCCACCGCCGAAGACCTGCCGGACGCCAGCTTCGCCGGCCAGCAGGAGACCTTCCTCAACGTCGTCGGCATCGACGAGGTGCTGCACAAGATGAAGGAGGTCTTCGCCTCCCTCTACAACGACCGCGCCATCAGCTACCGCGTGCACAAGGGCTTCGCGCACAGCGACGTGGCCTTGTCGGCCGGCGTGCAGCGCATGGTGCGCTCCGACCTCGGCTCGGCAGGCGTCATGTTCACCATCGACACCGAGAGCGGCTTCAAGGACGTGGTGTTCATCACCGCAAGCTACGGCCTGGGCGAGACGGTGGTGCAGGGCGCCGTGAACCCCGACGAGTTCTACGTGCACAAGCCGGCGCTCAAGAACGGCAAGCTGCCGATCATCCGCCGCAACCTCGGCTCCAAGCTCATCAAGATGGAGTTCGTGACGCCCGACGAGAAGAAGGCGTCGGGCAAGCTCGTGAAGACGGTGGACACCGCGCCCGAGATGCGCAACCGCTACTCGCTCACCGATGCGGACGTGACCGACCTCGCCAGGTACGCGCTCATCATCGAGCAGCACTATGGCCGCCCGATGGACATCGAGTGGGGCAAGGACGGCGGCGACGGCCAGCTGTACATCCTGCAGGCCCGCCCCGAGACGGTGAAGAGCCAGCAAGACGGCAAGGCTGAGCAACGCTACAAGCTCAAGGGCACGGGCACGGTGCTGGCTGAGGGCCGCGCCATCGGCCAGAAGATCGGCACGGGCCCGGTGCGCATCGTCCACAGCATCTCCGAGATGGACAGCGTGCAGCCCGGCGACGTGCTCGTCACCGACATGACCGACCCGAACTGGGAGCCGGTGATGAAGCGGGCGTCGGCCATCGTCACCAACCGCGGTGGGCGCACGTGCCACGCGGCCATCATCGCGCGCGAGCTGGGCATCCCAGCTGTGGTGGGCTGCGGAGATGCGACGGATGTGCTGAAGGACGGCGCTCTCGTCACGGTCGCTTGTTCCGAAGGTGACACCGGCTACATCTACGACGGCCTGCTCGAGACCGAGGTGAGCGAGGTGCAGCGCGGTGAACTGCCGTACTGCCCGATCAAGATCATGATGAACGTGGGCAACCCGCAGCTCGCCTTCGACTTTGCGCAGATGCCCAATTCGGGCGTGGGCCTGGCGCGGCTCGAGTTCATCATCAACAACAACATCGGCGTCCACCCGAAGGCCATCCTCGACTACCCCAACATCGACATCGACTTGAAGAAGGCGGTGGAATCGGTGGCACGCGGCCATGCATCGCCGCGGGCGTTCTATGTCGACAAGCTGACCGAAGGCATTGCGACCATCGCGGCCGCGTTCTGGCCCAAGCCGGTGATCGTGCGCCTGTCGGACTTCAAGAGCAACGAGTACCGCAAGCTCATCGGCGGCTCGCGCTACGAGCCGGAAGAAGAGAACCCGATGCTCGGTTTCCGCGGTGCGTCGCGCTACATCAGCGAGGAGTTCGGCGAGGCCTTCGCGATGGAGTGCGAGGCGCTCAAGCGCGTTCGCAACGAGATGGGCCTCACGAACGTGGAGATCATGGTGCCCTTCGTGCGCACGCTGGGCCAAGCCGAGCGTGTGGTGGAAATGCTGGCCGAGCGCGGCTTGAAGCGCGCTGCCATGGGCGGCACCGACGACCTGCGCGTGATCATGATGTGCGAGGTGCCGAGCAACGCGATCCTCGCCGAGCAGTTCCTCGAGTTCTTCGACGGCATGTCGATCGGCTCGAACGACTTGACGCAGCTCACGCTGGGCCTTGACCGAGACTCGGGGCTCGAGCTGCTCGCGCGCGACTTCGACGAGCGTGATCCGGCCGTGAAGGCGATGATCTCTCGCGCCATTGCGGCCTGCCGCGCGGTGGGCAAGTACGTGGGCATCTGCGGCCAGGGGCCAAGTGATCACCCCGACTTCGCCGACTGGCTCGCCCAGGAAGGCATCGTGTCGATGTCGCTGAACCCCGACACGGTCGTCGAGACCTGGCAGCGTCTCGCAAAACGTTAACCGCCAAGGGGATTCCCCGGGTCCGTGTGCTCTCGATTGGGGCGCACGGACCGCGCGGCTGCACCGCAATCAGTCACATGTGTCGCATGCCATCGAATCGCGTGTAACGGTCCCCCTCATCCGCGGGGGAGAACACTTCCGGAGCGAAGAAGCGAAGCCTATGCTGCGCCACAGCATCATCGTTCACAGGGAGTAGTTCATGAATTCACATCGACTGATTTCGGCGGCAGTTCTCGGGCTGGCCAGCGTCGGCGCATCAGCGGCCGTCTTTGATTTCGCGAACCTCAAGTACAGCGGCGGCGTGGCAAGCGGCTTCTTGCCGACCGACGGCGTTTACTGCACGAGCGGCGACCTCTGCAGCTCGAACGTCGACGCCAACGTTCTCGGTGGCGACCTGAGCTTCGCGTCGGGCGGCATCACGGTGCACGCCACGGGTTTCTACAACGGCACGCAAGTGGCTGTCGTTCAGGACCACGACAACGCCTACAACCCCGCCACCAAGACCGGCGCGGGCCTCGGGGTCTACCACCATCGCCGCGACACCAGCGACGACAACGTCACCACCTTCGAATCGCTGGTCCTGACCTTCGACCAGGATGTGGTGATCGACACGCTCGGGCTCGCATCCGAGTTCCACAACGTCAATGGCTGGCTCACTGGCGCCACCTTCCTCGTCAACGGCGTCGAGACTTTGCTGCCCAAGGGCTCTGGTTCGATCTCGCCCTTGTTCCTGGCGGCAGGTGACACCTTCAGCTTCGCATATGGCGGGTCCAACCCGGACCAGTTCTACATCAACGCGATCACGGTGACGGCCGCCGTGCCGGAGCCCGAGACCTATGCGCTGCTGCTTGCAGGCCTGGGTGCGGTGGGCTTCATGGCCCGGCGCAGGCGTGCTGCCTGATCGCCATTGAGCAGTTCCACGACGGCCCTTCGGGGCCGTTCTTCATTCGGACTCGCGGCAATCAGATCAAGCCATCGAAGGGCAGCACGTCGATGAAGTCGCCGGCGCTGACATCGCCTTGCTCATGGCCGAGCACGACCAGGCCGTTTGCCTCGCTCATGCTGCGCAAGATGCCCGAGCCTTGCGAGCCGGTGAGGTGCAGCTCGAGCGTGCCATCGACGCCGCGCGAGACGATGCCGCGCTGGTATTCCGTGCGGCCGGGCTTCTTGCGGATGGCCTTCATGCTGCGAGCCCGAACGGTGAGCAAAGGCGCAGGTGATGCACCGCCCATGGCGAGCAACGCATCGCGCACGAGGGCGTAGAAGGTCACCATCACCGCAACCGGATTGCCAGGCAAGCCGAAGAGAATCGCGTCCCCGATCTTGCCAATGGCCATGGGCCGGCCGGGCCGCATCGCGATGCGCCAGAACTTCACGTCGCCGAGTGCGGCCATCACCTGCTTGGTGTGATCCGCTTCGCCCACACTGACGCCGCCCGAGGTGATGACCGCATCAGCGCGCGACGCGGCATCGTGGAATGCGGCTTCGAGCAATGCGGGGTCGTCGCGCACCACGCCCAGGTCGATGATCTCGACGTTCAGCCGCGAGAGCATCGCCCACAGCGTGTATCGGTTGCTGTCGTAGACGCAGCCTTCGTCGAGGGGCTCGCCGAGCGATCGCAGTTCGTTGCCGGTGGAGAAGAAGGCGACGCGCAGCCTGCGACGGACCGTGACCACGTCCAAGCCCATGGACGCGAGCATGCCGATGTCTGCCGGCTTCAGGATGCGTCCGCCGCGCAAGGCCGCTTCGCCGCGCGCCAGGTCTTCGCCTCGAAGGCGGCGGTTGTCGCCGCTGCGCACTGCGCCGGGCGGGATGGTGACCTTGCCGTCGGACGCCTTGACGAATTCCTGCGGCACGACCGTGTCCAGGCCGCGCGGCATCACCGCGCCGGTCATGATTCGCAGGCATTGCCCGGCCAGGACATCCTCGCCGCCGAAGTCCCCGGCGAACCCGGTGCCCACCACATCCAGTGAGGTGGGGGCATCGACGAGCAGGTCGGTGCCGCGCAGGGCGTAGCCGTCCATTGCGGAGTTGTCGTGAGCCGGCACGTCGATGGCGGAGATCACGTCATCGGCGAGCACGCGGCCGAGCGCATCGCGGATGGCAACGGGCTCGGTCTCGCCCACGGTCTTCACGAGCCGCGCGATGAACTCCTGCGCATGCGCCACATGCAAGGCGTTCGGGTCGTAGCCGCTCAGGCAGGAGGCGATCTCTTCGAGCGTGCTCATCGCAGTGCCAGCATCATCAAGTCCTTGCCGAAGTGGTCGTCGCCGATCTTGATCGCACGCGGCAGTTGCCCATAGCGTGTGAAGCCGGCCTTCTCGTAGAGCGCGATCGCCGAGAGATTGCTCGACGTCACCGACAGCGTCAGCAACTCGATCTCGGCCAATGTGCAAGCCTGCGCAATGCAGGCATTCAGCAACGTGCGACCCACGCCCTGGCCCTGCGTCTGCGGACGCACCATCATGCCGATGATGTGGCCGATGTGGCGCACCTTCGTCCGCTCGTCGCGCTCGCTGCTGATGGCACCCACCAACTGATCGCTCAACCACGCACCGAGGGTGAAACGCGCCGGGTCGCCGGGCATCGCGAAGCGCGACAGATAGGCGCTCGCCGGCTTGGACCGCTCGGTCTCGGCGTCGGAGGTGAACGCATCCGGAAAGCCATCGAGCATGTCGTCGCGCAGGCGCTTGTAGGCGACGGCGTCATCAACCGCGAGTCGGCGCACGGAGACCTCAAGCGCCATGGCTTGTTTAAAGCTTGCGAAGCTCATCGGGCGTGTTGGCGTTGAAGAAGGCGTTCTCATCGTCGAAGGGCACCTCGACGCAGCGATGCTGCGCGGTCCACTTGTCGATCTTGCGCTGCCCCGACTGCGTGAAGCGCACGAGGCTTTCCATCAGCGAGGACTTCATCAGGCAGAACACCGGCTGCACCTGTGTTCCTTCGACGCCGGTGGTGGATGCCATCGCGATCTCAGCATCGTGGCGTTCGAGCTCAGCGGCGAGCCGGGCGACGAGGTCTTCGGGGAAGTTCGGCGTATCGCAGGGCACGGTGACGAGGTAGGGCGTCTCGCAGTGCTCGAGCCCCGCGAGGAAGCCCGCCAGCGGTCCTGGATAGTCCGCGAGCGCATCCGGCCACACCGGCACGCCGAAGGATTCGTACGCACCGAGGTTGCGGTTGGCGTTGATCATGATGTGGCCCACCTGCAGCGACAAGCGCATCACGGCATGCATGGCCAGCGGCATGCCGAGGTGGTTCTGCAGACCCTTGTCGACGCCACCCATGCGGCTGCCACGCCCGCCGGCGAGCACGAGCCCGGTGATGTCGTCCTTGGTTATCGCCATGGTTGTGGGCCGGCTTCAGCTTTTCAGCCGCCGATGTAGTGCATCTCGACGCGGCGCTCGCCGGTCGATGTGTCTGCTGGCATCGAGGCGCGCAGTTCGGAATAGCGATCGTCGCGGCCGTGCCAGATGTGCGCGAGTGCCGAGCTGATCTGCTCGTCGCTGAAGCCACCGCGCAGCAGGGCGCGCACGTCGTGGCCGTGCGTGGCAAAGAGACACAGGAAGAGCTTGCCTTCGGTGGACAGCCGCGCGCGATTGCAGTCGCGACAGAAGGCTTGCGTGACGCTGGAGATGACGCCGATCTCCCCCGCGCCATCGCGGTAGCGCCAGCGCGCCGAAGTCTCGCCCGGGTCGTGCGACGCAACAGGCTCGATGGGGAACGCGTCGGCGATGCGCTGGAGCACCTGCGCCGAAGGCAGCACCTCGTCCATGCGCCAGCCGTTGGTGGCGCCCACGTCCATGTATTCGATGAAGCGCAAGACGATGTTCGTGCCGCGGAAGTGCTGCGCCATCGGCAGGATTTCCTGGTCGTTCACGCCGCGCTTGACCACCATGTTGACCTTGATCGGCCCGAGCCCCACGCGCTCGGCCGCTTCGATGCCGCGCAGCACGTCGGCCACGGGGAAGTCGGCGTCGTTCATGCGGCGGAAGACGGCATCGTCCAGCGCGTCCAGGCTGATGGTGACGCGCTGCAGGCCCGCGTCCTTCAGGGCCTGGGCCTTCTTGGCGAGCACCGAGCCGTTGGTCGTGAGCGTGAGGTCCAGCGCCTGGCCATCAGGCGTCTTCAGCCTGGCGAGCAACTCGACCAGCACCTCCAGGTTCTTGCGCAGCAGCGGCTCGCCGCCGGTGAGCCGGATCTTGTGCACGCCGTGTGCGACGAACAGGCGCGCGGTGCGCTCGATTTCTTCGAAGCTCAGAAGCGAGGCGTGCGGCAGGAACTGGTAGTCCTTGTCGAAGATCTCGCGCGGCATGCAGTAGCCGCAGCGGAAGTTGCACCGGTCGGTGACGGAGATGCGCAGGTCGCGCAGCGGCCGGGCGAGCCGGTCGAGGACTCGTCCGGTGGCGGGTGTCGCGATCGTTGGAATCACCGGCACTGAAGCGGCGTAGCGGTGATCGGCGAGCGGAATGACTTTGTCGCTCATGCGCGCATTTTGCCTGCGCAGGCAAGCGACGGTTGTCGCCAATGGGATCAGCGAAAGAGATCAGCGAACGGTAGTGGGCGCGGACGCCGGCGCGGCGGCTTCGACCGCGGTGGCGGCGATGGCGGCATTGGCCTGGACGCCCTCGGCCCGGCGGGCGCCGGTGAAGCGCTTCTTCCAGTAGGCGAGGCTCATCTCCTCGACCCGCACTTCGCCGCCCGGCTTGGGCGCATGGATGAACTTGCCTTCGCCCACGTAGATGCCCACGTGCGAGAAAGTGCGCTTGAGCGTGTTGAAGAAGACGAGGTCGCCCGGCTTGAGATCGTTGCGGCCCACGGGCACGAGGCCCGGCGCATGCGCCTGCTGGTCGGCCTTGCGGGGCAGGACGAGGCCCAGGCTCATCTCGAAGATGTGGCGGGTGAAGCCGCTGCAGTCGAAGCCCGCTTCCTCGCTGGAGCCGCCCCGCTTGTAGGGCACGCCGAGGAAATTCATGGCCGTGAGCACCATGTCGGACGCGCCGTCTCGCACGCGTTCGGCGATGTTGGGCTTGTTCGCGGGGTCGTTGGCCGCAGGCACGATGGCCGGGGGCGGCGCGAGAGGGGTGGTTGCCAGCGCGGCGATCGGAGCCGGCGGTGTAAGCGCGACGTCGGCCAGGAAGCGCCCAATGCGGTCGGGCTGCTGGCGTCCGTCGGGTTTGGCGAGCACCCCCGTGCAGGCCAGCGCGAGCACCACAGCGGTGGCCGCGGCGGCGATGAAAGAGGGGGTGGGCCGCCGGGGCTTGGACGTGGAATCTCGCATCGGCCGTGAGGATAAAGGGGTGGGGCCTGGCCAGTCAACCGAAAGGCCACTGGAAAATCCTAATGGTGACAAGCAGTTAACGGCGGTCCACGACATGAAAATCTGCAGGGCACAAGACGCAAAGGGTTTGCGCATGAACGACTACCAAGAGTTCTACCAACGATCCATCACCGATCGGGACGCCTTCTGGGCCGAGCAGGCCGAACTCGTCGACTGGCATCGGCCTTTCGACACGGTGTGCGATTACAGCAACCCGCCCTTCGCTCGATGGTTTGCAGGCGGCCAGACCAACCTTTGCCACAACGCCGTCGACCGTCATGTGAAGGATCGGCCCGACCAGAACGCGCTGATCTTCGTGTCGACGGAAACCGACGACGAGCGCATCTACACCTTTCGCGAGCTTCACGCCGAAGTGCAGCGGATGGCGGCGGTGCTGATCGAGCTGGGCGTGAAGCGCGGCGATCGCGTGCTGGTCTACATGCCGATGATCCCGGAGGCCGCGTTCGCGATGCTGGCCTGCGCGCGCATCGGCGCCATCCACTCGGTGGTGTTCGGCGGCTTTGCGAGCGTGAGCCTGGCGAGCCGCATCGAGGATGCACAGCCCGTGGTCATCGTGAGCGCCGATGCGGGCAGCCGCGCCGGCAAGGTCGTGGGCTACAAGCCCCTGCTGGACGAAGCCATCCGTCTGAGCAGCCACAAGCCCGCCAAGGTGCTGCTGGTGGACCGCGGCCTCGCGCCGATGGACCATCAGCCCGGCCGTGACGAAGACTACGCGGCGCTGCGCGAGAAGCACCTCGCGGCGCAGGTGCCGTGCACCTGGCTGGACGCCACCGAACCCAGCTATACGCTGTACACCAGCGGCACCACCGGGCGGCCGAAGGGCGTGCAGCGCGACACCGGCGGCTACGCGGTGGCGCTCGCCGCGAGCATGAAGCACATCTTCCTCGGGCAGCCCGGCGAGACCTTCTTCTCCACCAGCGACATCGGCTGGGTCGTGGGCCACAGCTACATCGTGTACGGGCCGCTCATCGCCGGCATGGCGACGATCATGTACGAGGGCTTGCCCGTCCGGCCCGACGCGGGCATCTGGTGGAGCCTGGTCGAGAAGTACAAGGTCACCGCGATGTTCAGTGCGCCGACGGCCGTGCGCGTGCTCAAGAAACAGGACCCGAAGTACCTGAAGCAGTACGACCTGAGCTCGCTCAAGGCGCTGTTCCTCGCCGGTGAGCCGCTCGACGAGACGACGGCGAAGTGGATCTCCGACGGCCTGGGCAAGCCGGTGATCGACAACTACTGGCAGACCGAGACCGGCTGGCCCATCCTCACCATCGCCAATGGTGTGCAGCCGGCACCCAGCAAATTCGGCAGCCCGGGCGTCGCGATGTACGGCTTCGACGTGAAGCTGATCGATGAATCCACCGGCGAAGACCTGCAAGGTGCTGGCAAGAAGGGCGTGGTCGTCGTCGAAGGCCCGCTGCCGCCCGGCTGCATGCAGACCGTCTGGCGCGACGACGAGCGTTTCGTGAAGACCTACTGGAGCTCGGTGCCCGGCCGCTTCGTCTACAACACCTTCGACTGGGGCATCCGCGACGAGCAGGGCTACTACTTCATCCTCGGCCGCACGGACGACGTCATCAACGTCGCGGGCCATCGCCTGGGCACGCGGGAGATCGAGGAGAGCATTTCAAGCCATGCCAACGTCGCCGAAGTCGCGGTGGTGGGCGTGGCCGACGCGCTCAAGGGCCAGGTGGCGATGGCGTTCGTGGTGCCCAAAGACGCAAGCGGGCTCACCGACGATGCGGCCAGGCTGCGGCTCGAAGGCGAGATCATGAAGACAGTGGATCAGCAGTTGGGGGCGGTGGCACGGCCTTCGAGGGTGCACATCGTTGGTGTGCTTCCCAAGACCCGCTCCGGCAAGCTGCTTCGGCGGGCGATTCAGGCGGTGTGCGAGCGACGGGACCCCGGCGACCTGACCACCATCGAGGACCCGACGGCGCTCGCGCAGATCCAGGCGCTGGTCGGCTGAACCGCAGTTCATCCCAGCCAAACCGCAGTTCGTCGCACGGAAGTCCGCGACTTGGGTGGAACCCCAAGGGCCTGAGCAGGCTCCATCGGCACAATCCCCGGTTTTCGCCCACGAGGCGAGAAACCCTTTGTTCGCTGGAGACCCGATGCGACCCCATTTGCACCTCGCCCTCGGCGCGGCCCTGTTCGGCGCGGCTACGTCCTTTGCCGCGCCGACACTCCCCGGGCCCGCCTTCCCTCAATTCGCCGACGCCCGTGCGGTCGACGCCGCTTGCGCGAGCGGCCTGGACAGCGCCGGCAAGCGCGTCAGGGCGCTTGAAAGACATGCACCCGATGCCCGGTGGCCCGCGGCCTCCGACGCACTCAATGCCTACATCGAGGATGCATCGGGCCCCATCGAGTTGCTGATCAACGTCCACCCGGACAAGGCCATTCGCGACGCGGCGCAGGCCTGCATCCTGAAGTGGTCGGACTTTCTCTCCACGCTCGGCCAGAACGAGAAGCTGTACCAGGCGGCCGTCAAGGTCAAGCCGCGCGATGACATCGACCGCGAGTTCATGCGAGTGACGCTGGCCGGTTTCGAGGACGCCGGCGTGAGCCTGCCGGCCGACAAGCGCGGCCGCGCCAAGCAGATCAACGACCGCATCACCGAGCTCGACCAGCAGTTCAACAAGAACATCCGCGACACCAACACGAAGGTGCCATTCACCGCCGATGAACTGAAAGGCGTGCCCGAATCGGTGTGGAAGGACAAGCCGCGCGACGACTCCGGCCACTACCTGCTGGGCCTGGACTACCCGACCTACCTGCCGGTGCTGGAGCGCGCCGACAACGCCGCGGCCCGCGAGCGCATCTACCGCGCCAAGCTGGGCGAAGGCGGCGAAGGCAACCTCAAGATCCTCAACGAGATCACGCAGCTGCGCCGGGAATACGCCGGCCTCTTCGGCATCAAGAGCTTCGACGACTTCCAGCTGCGTCGCCGCATGGCGGAGAACACCGCCAACACGCTGCGCTTCCTTGATGACGTGAAGGCCGCGGTGAACGAGCGCGAGGCGCGGGACCTGGCGGAGCTGCGCGAGGCCAAGTCCAGGCAACTGAGCAACCCGCTGGAGCAGACGAAGCTCGATCGCTGGGACTATTCGTACTACACCGAGCGGGTTCGCAAGGAAAAGTACAGCGTCGACCAGGACGCCTTCCGCCAGTACTTCCCGCCGCAGGAGAGCCTGCAGTTCATCATGAAGGTGGCCGAGACCATGCTCGGCGTGAAGTACACCCGGGTGCCCGCCAAGCTGTGGCATGACGACGTGCAGGCCTATGCGGTGAGCGACGCGAAGACGGGCAAGCCGCTGGCCTCGCTGCTCATCGACATGTACCCGCGCGACGGCAAGTACAACCACGCCGCGGTCTGGAGCTACCGCAACGGCTCGACGCTCACCCATCGCGTACCGCAGGCTGCCTACGTGATCAACATGGACCGCAAGGGCCTGTCGCTCGCTGAGCTAGAGACCATGCTCCACGAGATGGGCCACGCGCTGCACAACAACCTGTCGATGACGCGCTACGCCGCGCAGGGCGGCACCAGCGTCAAGCGCGACTTCGTCGAGGCGCCATCGCAGATGCTCGAAGACTGGGTCTACGACAAGAAGGTCCTGAAGCTGTTCCAGACCGTCTGCGCCAGCTGCAAGCCGGTGCCGGACGAGCTGGTGGACAAGGCCATCGCCGCACGAGACTACGGCAAGGGCGCGCGCTTCGCCCGCCAGCACCTGTACGCGAGCTTCGACCTCGCCATCCACAACGCCGACGCACCCGAAGCCATGGCCACCTGGGCCAAGATGGAAGGCGCCACGCCGCTGGGCCACGTGCCGGGCACGATGTTCCCGGCCGGCTTCTCGCACGTCACCGGCGGCTACGCGGCGGGCTACTACGGCTACCTCTACAGCTTGGTGGTGGCGATGGACCTGCGCACGGCATTTGAGGCGAATCACCTCGACCCGGTGGTTGGAGCGCGCTATCGCAAGGAAGTGTTGTCGCAGGGCGGGCAGCATCCTCCGAGGGAACTGGTCAAGAACTTCCTCGGCCGGGAGACGAATGCGAAGGCGTTCTATGACTATCTGAAGAAGTAATCTCTTGTTCTTCTTGATCGGGCCGCTCGTGTTTGGGCGGCCCTTTTTCTTTGCTCGGCGAGCCGGAAGAGAACCGTCGGTGGTGTATGGCACTGGAACGGGTGGGGCGACTGGGTAGGGGGTCGCCGGACAGTCAGGAAGCGCAGCTTCCGTCCGGCGATCCCCTGCCCAGTCGCCCCTTGACCCGAAAGTGGCGTCAGCTACAGACGATCAGATCAAAGCACCTCGCTCGCGAAATCAGCCAACCGAGAACGTTCCCCACGAGCCAGGGTCACGTGCCCCGAATGCGGCCAGCCCTTGAAGCGGTCCACTGCGTAGGTGAGCCCGGAGCTGCCTTCGGTGAGGTAGGGCGTGTCGATCTGCGCCAGGTTGCCCAGGCACACGATCTTCGTGCCGGGGCCCGCGCGCGTGATCAGCGTCTTCATCTGCTTGGGCGTCAGGTTCTGCGCCTCGTCGATGATGACGAACTTGTTGAGGAAGGTGCGGCCGCGCATGAAGTTCAGGCTCTTGATCTTGATCTTGCTGCGCACGAGGTCGTTGGTCGCGGCGCGGCCCCATTCGCCGGCGCCACCGTCGCTCTTGGACAGCACCTCGAGGTTGTCGTCCAGGGCGCCCATCCACGGGCTCATTTTCTCTTCCTCGGTGCCCGGCAGGAAGCCGATGTCCTCGCCCACCGGCACCGTCACGCGGGTGACGATGATCTCGGTGTAGCGGCGCTCGTCCATTACTTGCGACAGGCCGGCGGCGAGTGTCATCAAGGTCTTGCCGGTGCCTGCGGTACCGGTGAGCGTGATGAAGTCGCACTCCGGGTCCATCAGCAGGTTGAGCGCGAAGTTCTGTTCTCGGTTGCGTGCCGTCACGCCCCACACCGCATTCTTGTTGTGGGTGTATTCGCGCAGGGTGCGCAGCACGGCGGTCTTGCCGGTGATCTCGGTGACCTTGGCGTAGAGCGGTGCGGCGCCTGGTGCTTCGAGGAAGACGAACTGGTTGATGAGCAGTGCCGGCACCATCGGACCACTGATGCGGTAGTAGGTGAGGCCGCCCTGGTTCCAGCTTTCCATGGTCTTGCCATGGCGGTCCCAGAAGTCAGAGGGCAGGGCCAGCACGCCGGTGTAGAGCAGGTCACCGTCGTCCAGCGTCTTGTCGTTGTGATAGTCCTCCGCGGGCAGGCCCAGGGCACGGGCCTTGATGCGCATGTTGATGTCCTTGGACACCAGCACCACATCGCGCTTGGGGTTCTGGTCCCGCAGGGCCTGCACGACGCCCAGGATCTGGTTGTCGGCCTTGCCTTGGGGCAGGCCGGCCGGCAGGCTGACGTTGACCAGGTTGGTCTGGAAGAAGAGCTTGCCGGCGGCTTCGCGGTGGCCGGTGCGCGACAGCGGCAGGCCGTCGGACATGCCGCTCGCGTCGCGCACACCCATGCTGGCGGCCAGGGCGTCCAGGTCGCGGCTTACTTGGCGTGCGTTGCGCGAGACCTCGGTCATGCCGCGCTTGTGGCCGTCGAGTTCCTCCAGCGTGATCATCGGGAGGTAGATGTCGTGCTCCTCGAAACGGAAGAGCGACATCGGGTCGTGCATGAGCACGTTGGTGTCCAGCACGAAAAGCTTGGCCGGGCCGTCGCCGCGCGGCTTGCGGGCGCGCGGTTCGGGGGCGGCGGGGCGCTTGGTAGCGGCGGGCATCGGCGCTGGCCGGGTCTCGACCTGGGTTGCGATCACCGGCGTGGCCGTGTCAGCCGCTTCGTCGTACAGGTGGAGCTCAGGCGGCGACGCAGGCTCGGCCGACGCATTCGTTTTCTGGGATCGTTTGCCCGGTTTGGGCGCGGCCTGCGAGTCGAAGTCAGTTTGAGTCAGGAGTGCGGCTCGTTTGGCAGGCGGCTTGGGAAGTGGCATGTGCGCGGCGGCTCGGTTGTGTTGAAAAATAAAAAAAGCCGCACAGTCGCCTGTGCGGCTTGATGGAGAGAGTGCGCGTTTCACAACTCACGGGCATGAGCCATTATGCACATCGCCGCGCTGCCGACAACTCGAATATTGAGCCCCCCAGTCGCTGCGCTCCTGCCCCCGAGGGGCGCCACCTGGCGGACCGGCGGAGCCGGCTCCGCGGGTGTTGCTTGATGAGCGCTTGCTTCGCGTCGCTGGGAATGCGGGCTGGAAATTAAGAAGCCGGCACGGGCCGGCTTCCTTCTGGAGCAATTCTTACTCAGGCTTTCTTCAGCGCCTTCACCGCCTTGAGCACCTCTTCCACGTGGCCGGCCACCTTCAGGCCTCGCCATTCGGCACGCAGAACGCCGCTGCCGTCGATCAGGAAGGTGGAGCGCTCGATGCCCTTGACCTTCTTGCCATACATGATCTTGTTCTTGACCACGCCGAACATGTGGCAGAGCTTTTCCTCGGTGTCGGCGATGAGCTCGAACGGGAGCTCGAGCGCCTGCTTGAACTTGTCATGCGAGGCCATGTTGTCTCGCGAAACGCCAAAAACCACCGCGCCGGCCTTCACGAAATCCTTGTGATGGTCACGGAACTGCATCGCTTCGGTGGTACACCCAGGGGTATTGTCCTTGGGGTAGAAATAGAGAACGACGGTCTGACCTGCGAATGCAGCGGGCGTGAACTTCACGCCCCCGGTTGCAAGCGCTTCAAATTCCGGAAGGGGTTTGTTGAGGGCTGGCGTCATGAAGTATTCTGCTGCGTTGCGCTTCGTGGGCGTAGCCCGTGATTATAAGGGAAGCAAACGGCTTTCCCGCGGCCTTGGCCGCACGTCAAAGGCCTTATCGAGGGCTACTTGACGCATCCGAGAAAAGCAGTGCCGCGACCACCGTTCGGCCTTCAGCCAGCAGCACGTTGTAGGTCCGGCAGGCAGCCGGCGTGTCCATGGTCTCGATGCCGATGCGCGCATCGATGAGCGGGCGAATCAAGGCGGGCTTGGGGAAGCGGATTCGCGCGCCGCTGCCGAAGATTACGAGTTCGGGCTTGAGTTCGGCCAGGACCTTGAAATGCGCCTCGGTCAACGCCTCGAACGAAGCCACCGGCCAATCCATCACCTCGCCTTGCCATGGCACCACGACGCTCGATCGGTGCTCGCGGCCATTGACGATCACGCCGTCGGGGCCGTGCCTTGCAATCGCATTGGTTCCTTCGATTCGGTCGGCTTGGAGTTTCACGGGGTTTCCACTGAAGGCGTGTGGTTAAATTATAGGTTTTGCGCCGCAGCATTTTCGGTCCGCATTCGGAGATCAATTCCGTGAAACCCATCGCCAAGTCGAGCAAGCTCGCCAACGTCTGCTACGACATCCGTGGACCCGTGCTCGACAAGGCGCGGCAGATGGAAGACGAGGGCCACAAGATCATCAAGCTGAACATCGGCAACATCGCCGCCTTCGGCCTGGAGCCGCCCGACGAGATCGTGCAGGACATGATCCGCAACATGCCGCACTCGGCGGGCTACACGGACAGCAAGGGCCTGTTCGCACCGCGCAAGGCGATCGTCCACTACACGCAGGAAAAGCACATCCGCGGCGTGGCCGTCGATGACGTCTACCTCGGCAATGGCGCGTCCGAGCTCATCGTGATGAGCTTGAACGCCTTGCTCAACGACGGCGACGAAGTGCTGCTGCCGTCGCCGGATTACCCGCTGTACACCGCCGGCGTCGCGCTGTCGGGCGGCACGCCCGTGCACTACGTGTGCGACGAGCAATCGGGCTGGCTGCCGGACATCGACGACATCAAGAAGAAGATCACGCCGAACACCAAGGCGATCGTCGTCATCAACCCGAACAACCCGACCGGCGCCCTGTACCCGGTGGAGGTGCTGCAGCAGATCGTCGACGTGGCGCGCCAGCATGAGCTCGTGGTGTTCGCCGACGAGATTTACGACAAGACGCTGTACGACGGCGAGACGCACACGAGCATCGCGTCGCTCGCCGACGACGTGCTCTTCGTGACCTTCAACGGCTTGAGCAAGAACTACCGCTCCTGCGGCTACCGCGCCGGCTGGATGGTGGTGTCGGGCGAGCGCCGCCACGCGAAGGACTACATCGAGGGCCTGAACATGCTGGCATCGATGCGCCTGTGCTCCAACACGCCGGGTCAGCTTGCCATCCAGACGGCGCTTGGCGGCTACCAGAGCATCAAGGACCTTGTCGCGCCCGGCGGGCGCCTGTGCCGCCAGCGCGACCTGGCCTACGAACTGCTCTCGCAGATTCCGGGTGTGAGCGTGGTGAAGCCCAAGGCCGCGCTCTACATGTTCCCCAAGCTCGACCCGAAGCTCTACCCCATCGCCGACGACCAGCAGTTCGCCTACGAACTGCTCGCCGAAGAGAAGGTGCTGATCGTGCAAGGGACGGGCTTCAACTGGTCGGCACCCGACCACTTCCGGCTCGTGTTCCTGCCGAATTCCGATGACCTGACCGATGCCATCGGCCGCATCGCGCGATTCCTCGACCACTACCGCAAACGTCACTCTCACTGAGCCTTCAACGGCCAAGCGCATCATGAAACCCATCCAAGTCGGCCTGCTGGGCATCGGCACCGTGGGCAGCGGCACCTTCAACGTGCTGCGTCGCAACCAGGAAGAAATCCGCCGACGTGCCGGCCGCGGCATTGAGATCACCATGGTCGCGGCGCGCAACGTCGAGCGCGCCCGGGGCATCGTCGGCGACGGCGTGAAGGTCGTGGCCGATGCGACGGAGGTCATCGCCAACCCCGAGATCGACATCGTCATCGAATTGATCGGCGGCTACGACACCGCACGCACGCTGGTGATGCAGGCCATCGCCGCCGGCAAGCACGTGGTCACGGCCAACAAGGCCTTGCTCGCGGTGCATGGCACCGAGATCTTCGCCGCCGCGCGCGAAAAGGGCGTGATGGTGGCCTTCGAGGCTGCGGTGGCCGGTGGCATCCCGATCATCAAGGCGCTGCGTGAAGGGCTCACCGCCAACCGCATCGAGTGGATTGCCGGGATCATCAACGGCACCACCAATTTCATCCTCTCAGAGATGCGCTCCAAGGGCCTGGACTTCGGCGCCGTGCTCAAGGAAGCGCAGCGCCTGGGCTACGCCGAAGCGGACCCCACCTTCGACATCGAGGGCGTGGACGCGGCGCACAAGGCGGCCATCGTGAGCGCCATCGCCTTCGGCATCCCGGTGCAGTTCGACAAGGCTTACGTCGAAGGCATCACCAAGCTGCAAGCGGCCGACATCTCTTACGCCGAGCAGCTGGGCTACCGCATCAAGCTCCTGGGCATCACACGCCGGCGCGACAGCGGCATCGAGCTGCGAGTTCACCCCACGCTCGTGCCGAGCAAGCGCTTGATCGCCAACGTCGAGGGCGCGATGAACGCCGTGCTCGTGCATGCCGATGCGGTGGGCACGTCGCTGTACTACGGCAAGGGCGCGGGCTCTGAGCCGACCGCATCGGCCGTGGTCGCCGACCTCGTGGACGTGACGCGGCTTCACACCGCCGACCCGCACCACCGCGTGCCGCACCTGGCCTTCCAGCCCGACTCGCTCGCGACCACGCCCATCCTGCCGATCGAGGAGGTGGTGACGTCTTTCTACCTGCGCCTGCAGGTGGCCGACCAAGCGGGCGTGCTCGCGCGCATCACCGGCATACTGGCCGAGAATGACATCTCCATCGACGCGCTGCTGCAGCGCCCGCAAGATGCCGACGCGCAGGGCCAGTCCAAGACCGACGTGATCATCCTCACGCACGAGACGGTCGAGGGCCGCATGAACAAGGCCATCGCGCAGATGCAGTCGCTGCCGACGGTGCTCGCGCCGATCGTTCGCATCCGCAAAGAAGAACTCAGTTGACGAGCCGTTGAGATGAAGTACATCAGCACCCGAGGCGACCGCACCGAGCGGGGCTTTTCCGACATCCTGCTCGAAGGCCTCGCGCCCGATGGCGGGCTGTACCTGCCGACGCACTATCCGAAGGTCGATGCCGCGACGCTCGCGAAATGGCGTGCGCTGCCGTACCACGAGCTGGCCTTCGAAGTCCTGTCGCTGTTCATCGACGACATTCCCGCCGCCGACCTCAAGCGCCTCGTCGCCAAGACCTACACGCCCGAGGTCTTCGGCACGAAGGAGATCGTGCCGCTCAAGCCGCTCGAACCCGGCGTACAGCTCGAAGCCCTGTCCAACGGCCCGACGCTCGCGTTCAAGGACATGGCGATGCAGCTGCTCGGCAACCTGTTCGAGTACGAACTGGGCCGCCGCGGCGAGACGCTGAACATCCTCGGCGCGACCTCGGGCGACACCGGCAGCGCGGCCGAGTACGCGATGCGCGGCAAGCAAGGCGTCAAGGTCTTCATGCTCAGCCCGCACGGCCGCATGAGCGCCTTCCAGCAGGCGCAGATGTTCAGCCTGCAGGACCCGAACATCCACAACATCGCCGTCGAGGGCGTGTTCGACGATTGCCAGGACATCGTCAAGGCGGTGTCCAACGACCTGGCCTTCAAGCGACGCCACAAGATCGGCACCGTCAACTCCATCAACTGGGCGCGCCTGCTCGCGCAGGTGGTGTACTACTTTGCCGGCTACTTCCAGGCGACGACAACCAACGACCAGTCGGTGAGCTTCGCCGTGCCGTCGGGCAACTTCGGCAACATCTGCGCGGGCCACGTGGCGCGCATGATGGGCCTGCCGATCAAGCGGCTCGTGCTCGCGACGAACGAGAACGACGTGCTCGACGAGTTCTTCCGCACCGGCACCTACCGCGTGCGCGGCAGCGCCGAGACGCACGAAACTTCCAGCCCGTCGATGGACATCTCCAAGGCGTCCAACTTCGAGCGCTTCGTGTTCGACCTGCTCGGCCGCGACGGCGCGCGCACGAAGCAGCTGTTCAAGACGGACGTGGAGGACCACGGCTCGTTCACGATCAGCGCGGACGAGTTCAAGCGCATCCAGGGCTATGGCTTCATCTCGGGCCGCAGCACGCACGCTGATCGCGTCGCGACCATCCGCGACACCTGGCAGCGCTTCGGCACCATGATCGACACGCACACTGCCGACGGGCTGAAGGTCGCGCGCGAGCAGGTCGAGCCTGGCATTCCGATGATCGTGCTCGAGACCGCCTTGCCCGCGAAGTTCGCCGCGACCATCGTCGAGGCCATCGGCCGCGAGCCCGATCGACCCGCGGCTACCGTGGGCATCGAGCAATTGCCCAAGCGCTTCCAGGTGATGCGGGTCGATGCTCAGGCCATCAAGGCGTACATCGCGGAGAATGCCTGAGGGCCGTCCAGGCCCGCACTCGGGTCAGGCCCGAGCCAAGATGCTTTGAAGGCCGTTAGATGAAAGTCGTTGGGTTCAGCGGTTATTCCGGCTCGGGCAAGACCACGCTCGTCGAGCAGCTCATCGCGAGGTTGAAGCTGGCGGGCCAGCGGGTCAGCGTCGTCAAGCACGCGCACCACGACTTCGACATCGACCACCCGGGCAAGGACTCGTGGCGCCATCGCCAGGCCGGTGCCTTCGAGGTGGTGGTGGCGTCCGACCGGCGGCTCGCCAAGATCCGCGAGTACGAGCTGCAGGCAGAACCCACGGTGCACCAGCTCATCGCCGAGTTGTACGAGTGTGACTGGGTGCTGGTGGAAGGCTTCAAGCACGCAGACCTGCTCAAGATCGAGGTGTGGCGCGCCTCGGCCAACAAGCCGGCGCAGTACCCGAACGACCCCTTCGTCGTCGCCATCTGTACCGACACACCCGAGCAGTTGCCCCAGCCGACGGGTTTGCCCCTGCTTGATCTCAACGACCCGGATGCCGTGGCACATTTCCTCCTTGGACATCCCGAGCGCTATGAGTACCAGTCCCCCCTCTTCGATGCCGACGCGCCCGCCCATGCTGACGCTGGCGCAGGCACTGGACCGGCTGATCGCCGCGGTCCGGCCGTTTAGCGCGGACTCGGCCGAGACCGTCTCCACCTTCGAATCGCTCGGCCGCATCCTGGCCGAGGACGTGCGATCGGCGCTGGACGTGCCGCCCGCCGACAACAGCTCGATGGACGGCTACGCGATGCGCAGCGCCGACATCCCCGAGGAAGGCGCCGTGCTGCCGATCAGCCAGCGCGTCCCGGCCGGCCAGCCGCCGCAACCGCTGCAGGCAGGCACCGCGGCACGCATCTTCACCGGCGCGCAGATTCCGCCCGGTGCCGATGCGGTGGTGATGCAGGAGCAGTGCGAAGCGGTCGACGACGGTGTGCGTGTGAACACCGTGCCCGCGCCCGGCCAATGGATTCGCCGCCGCGGCGAGGATGTGCAGTCTGGCGCGGTGGTGCTGGCGACAGGCGACCGCCTCACGCCGCAGGCCATGGGCCTGGCCGCGTCGGTCGGCGCGGCGAGCCTCAAGGTCGCACGGCGGCCCAGGGTTGCGCTGTTCTCCACCGGCGACGAACTCGTCATGCCCGGGGAGCCGCTCAAGCCGGGCGCCATCTACAACTCCAACCGCTTCATGCTGCGCGGGCTCATCCAATCGCTGGGCTGCGAGTGCGTGGACTTCGGCATCGTGCCCGACAGGCTCGATGCGACCCGCGACGCGCTGCGCCAGGCCGCGCAGGGGCAGGACCTCATCGTCACGAGCGGCGGCGTGTCGGTGGGCGAGGAAGACCACCTCAAGCCGGCGGTGCAGGCCGAGGGCCAGCTCGACCTGTGGCAGATCGCGATGAAGCCCGGCAAGCCGCTGGCCTTCGGCGAGGTGCGCCGCGGCGACGGCACGAACGCATATTTCATCGGCCTGCCGGGCAACCCGGTGTCCAGCTTCGTCACCTTCCTGATGGCCGTGCGGCCGGTGCTGCTGCATCTGCAGGGCGCCCGCGACACCGCGCCCAGGGCTGTGACGATGCGTGCCGATTTCGACTGGCCGCGCGCCGACAGGCGCCAGGAATTCCTGCGCGCCAGACTCAACGCCGATGGCGGCCTGGACCTCTTCCCCAATCAAAGCTCGGGCGTTCTCACCTCGGCGGTGTGGGGCGACGGCGTCATCGACAACCCGCCAAACCAGGCCATTGCCCGCGGCGATGCGGTACGCTTCATCGCCTTTGCCGAACTGCTGCAATGAACACCGTCACCATCCGCTATTTCGCTTCCATCCGCGAGGTGCTGGGCACCGGGGAGAAGCTGGACGTGCGCGACGGCGCGACGGTGGGCGAGGTGCGCGACACGCTCATCGCCCGCAGCCCGGAGCACGCCGCGGCGCTGGCTCGCGGCAAGGCCTTGCGATGCGCACTCAACCAATCGCTGAGCGAGGAATCCGCCGCGGTGGGGCAGGGCGCCGAGGTCGCGTTCTTCCCGCCCGTCACGGGTGGTTGAAACATCACGCGCAATCGACATGGACCGCGCCCGCGTCAGCATCCAGACCGAGGATTTCGACCTCTCCCGTGAGGTCGCCGCTCTGCGTGCAGGCGACGCAGGCGTCGGCGCCGTGGTTGCCTTCGTGGGCACCGTGCGCGACCGCAACGACGGCCTGGGCGTGAGCTCGATGGAACTCGAGCACTACCCCGGCATGACCGAAAAGGCCATCGAGGCGATGATCGACGACGCACTCTTTCGCTTCGACATCCATGCGGCGCGCGTGATCCACCGTGTGGGCCCGCTGCAGCCGCAAGACCAGATCGTGCTCGTTGCCGTCACCTCCGCCCACCGCGGCGAAGCCTTCCAGGCCTGCGAATTTCTCATGGACTATCTCAAGACCCAAGCCCCGTTCTGGAAGAAGGAACACACGCTCGAAGGCGCGCGCTGGGTCGATGCCCGCGTGGCCGACGACGATGCGATGAAGCGCTGGGACCTCGCCAGCCGCAACGCCGCCGCATGATGCCGGTGCCGTCGTTGGCGCAGATCCTGGCGGTGGCCATCGGCGCCACCACCGGCGCCTGGCTGCGCTGGCTCGCCGGCCTGTGGCTCAACGGCAAGTGGCATGGCTTCCCGCTGGGTACCTTGCTCGTCAATTGCGTAGGCGGCTTCCTCATCGGCGGCCTGCTGCTGTGGTTCGAGCGCACGCCCAACGACCTGCTTCGGCTGCTGCTCGTGACCGGCCTGCTGGGCGGCCTCACCACCTTCTCGTCGTATTCGGGCGAGTCGCTCTTCCTGCTGCACCGCGGCCAATGGGCGCTGGCCTTCGGCCACACCGCAGCCCATGTGCTGGGTTCGCTCGCCTGCGCCGCCGCAGGCTACGAAATCGTTCGCCGAATCCTCTAGTTCAGGGCCACACTCGGCCCGTCGTGTGCACGGCGATTGCTCGCGATCAAGCCGTGGCGGCTTGAATTCGCAATGATTCGCCCTACATCGAATGCATTGAGAGGTTCCCACCCATGCGACTCGACAAACTCACCACCAAATTCCAGGAAGCCCTGAGCGACGCCCAGAGCTTGGCGGTCACCCGCGACAACCCTTACATCGAGCCTGCCCACCTGCTGGCGGCGATGCTGGCGCAGACCGACGGGCCGAAGTCGCTGCTCGACCGTGCGGGCGTCAACAGCGCCAAGCTGCAGGCGGCCGTCGAGCGTGAGATCGACAAGCTGCCGCAGGTGCAGGGCGGCGAGCAGGTGCAGGCCGGCCGTGAGCTCGGTGCGCTGCTGCAGGCGTCCGAGAAGGAAGCCTCCAAGCGCGGCGACCAGTTCATCTCCAGCGAGATGTTCCTGCTGGCTGCGGCCGACAGCAAGACGCTCGGCCCTCTGGTCAAGGAACACGGCCTCACCCGCAAGGCGCTCGAAGCCGCCATCGACGCGGTGCGCGGCGGCCAGAAGGTGGACAGTCCCGAGGCCGAGGGCCAGCGCGAAGCCTTGAAGAAATACACGCTTGACCTGACCGAGCGCGCTCGCAAGGGCAAGCTCGACCCGGTGATCGGCCGCGACGACGAGATCCGCCGTGCCATCCAGGTGCTGCAGCGCCGCACCAAGAACAACCCAGTGCTGATTGGCGAGCCTGGCGTGGGCAAGACGGCGATCGTCGAAGGCCTGGCGCAGCGCATCGTCGCGGGCGAAGTGCCCGACACGCTCAAGAACAAGCGCGTGCTGGTGCTGGACATGGCCTTGCTGCTGGCAGGCGCCAAGTACCGCGGCGAATTCGAGGAGCGGCTCAAGTCCGTGCTGAAGGAAGTGGCCCAGGACGAAGGCCAGACCATCGTCTTCATCGACGAAATCCACACCATGGTGGGCGCCGGCAAGGCCGAGGGCGCGATCGACGCGGGCAACATGCTCAAGCCGGCGCTCGCGCGCGGCGAGCTGCACTGCATTGGCGCCACCACGCTGGACGAATACCGCAAGTACATCGAGAAGGATGCGGCGCTGGAGCGCCGCTTCCAGAAGATCCTCGTCGGCGAGCCGAGCGTGGAGGCGACCATCGCCATCCTGCGCGGCCTGCAGGAAAAGTACGAGGTGCACCACGGCGTGGAGATCACCGACCCGGCCATCGTGGCTGCTGCCGAGCTGAGCCACCGCTACATCACCGACCGCTTCCTGCCCGACAAGGCCATCGACCTCATCGACGAAGCGGCAGCCAAGATCAAGATCGAGATCGACTCCAAGCCCGAGGCCATCGACAAGCTCGACCGCCGTCTCATCCAGCTCAAGATTGAGCGCGAGGCGGTGAAGCGCGAGAAGGACGAGGCCTCGAAGAAGCGCCTCGGCCTGCTCGAGGAAGAGATCGAGCGGCTGACGCGCGAGATCTCCGACCTGGAAGACATCTGGAAAGCGGAGAAGGCCACGGCACAGGGCTCGGCTCACGTCAAGGAAGAGATCGACCGCATCCGCACGCAGATCGAGGAGTTCAAGCGAAAGGGTGACTTCAACAAGGTCGCCGAGCTTCAGTACGGCAAGCTGCCGGAGCTCGAGCGCACGCTCAAGGATGCGCAGGCGAAGGAGTCGAAGAAGGGCTCCGAACCCGGCCGGCCGCAGCTCTTGCGCACGATGGTCGGCGCCGAAGAGATCGCCGAAGTCGTGGCGCGTGCCACGGGCATCCCGGTGTCCAAGCTGATGCAGGGCGAGCGCGACAAGCTGCTGCAGATGGAAGGCAAGCTGCACGAGCGCGTGGTCGGCCAGGACGAGGCGATCACTGCGGTGGCCAACGCGATCCGCCGTTCACGCTCGGGCATCTCCGATCCGAACCGGCCGACCGGCTCCTTCCTCTTCCTCGGGCCCACGGGCGTGGGCAAGACGGAGCTGTGCAAGGCGCTGGCGGGCTTTCTCTTCGACAGCGAGGATCACCTCATCCGCATCGACATGAGCGAGTACATGGAGAAGCATTCGGTGAGCCGCCTCATCGGCGCGCCGCCGGGCTACGTGGGCTACGACGAAGGCGGCTACCTGACGGAAGCCGTGCGCCGCAAGCCCTACAGCGTGCTGCTGCTCGACGAGGTGGAGAAGGCGCACCCGGACGTGTTCAACGTGCTGCTGCAGGTGCTCGACGATGGCCGCCTGACGGACGGCCAGGGCCGCACGGTGGACTTCAAGAACACGGTGATCGTGATGACGTCCAACCTTGGTTCGCACCAGATCATGCAGATGGCCGGGCAGGACAGCGAAGCGATTCGCGATGCGGTGTGGGTGGAGGTGAAGCAGCACTTCCGTCCGGAGTTCCTCAACCGCATCGACGAAACGGTGGTGTTCCATGCGCTGGACGCAAAGAACATCGAGGCCATCGCGAAGATCCAGCTGAAGGTGCTGGAGCGGCGCCTGGAGAAGATGGAGATGAAGCTGGACGTGACGCCCGAGGCGTTGGCCGAACTCGCGAAGGCGGGCTTCGACCCGGTGTTCGGCGCGCGGCCGCTCAAGCGGGCCATTCAGCAGCGCATCGAGAACCCGGTGGCGAAGCTGATCCTGGAAGGTCGGTTCGGGCCGAAGGATGTGATTCCGGTGAGTTTCGAAGGCGGCGAGTTCCACTTCGGGCGAACCGTTCACTGACCCATCCGATGGGTTCCCTCTCCCTCTGGGAGAGGGTGAGGGCGACGGCGGTAGAGCTGACGAGGCCGCTTGGCGCTTGCGCCCGGCTTTCCTATCACAGCGGCCCACGCCCCCACCCCAACCTTCCCCCGGCGGGGGAGGGAGTAATGCGAGTCACGCCTGAGGTTCGTCGAACAACGCATCCATCCGCATGATCTGCAATCTCGCCAGCGTGAGGTTCGCGTGCGTCTTGTCCAGCACCGCATGCATCGCGAGGCCCGGGTGCTTCGGCACTGCGCGCAACACCAGGTGATGCGCCTGCAGCGTGATGGCCGCCTCCGGCAGTGCATGGCCCAGCCCCAGCGTGCGGCTCACGGTGAGCATCGCGGCCAGCAGGTCGGACCCATGAATCGCCAGGTCGGCCGGCCCGGGGCTCGCGCCTGCATGCATCAAGTCATTGCCGGTGGCCACCTCGAAGATGCACACGCTCACCATGCCGGTGAGCTCACTCAGCTGCTGCACGTAGCGTGAGAGCGGGTCGCGCGCGGCCGCATCGCGGGCGCTTTGCGAGGGCACGGCCGGCATCGGCCGCAAGGGCAACGGCGCGCTCGGCCGGGCGCCGTATTCGGGCCGACCACCGTATTCCTGACGCCCGCCATATTCCTGCTGCTGCCGATTCATCGCGGCGTCCAGGCGTTGCTGATGCGGCTGCATGGTCGGCTGCCGCGGTGCGGTACTTGGCGCACCGTAGCCCGCCGGGGCAGTGGCGCCACCCTTCAGCTCCTGCCTCAAACGACCCCAGGTGCTGCTGATGAAATTCCACGCGTCGGCCGGGCGCGCCACCTGCGGCGTGGTGCGCACGTTCACGCCCGTGCCGCGACCGAGCTCCATGCCCTGCGTGACGAGCGCATTCGCTGTCGACAAAGGAAGCAGCAGCAGGTTCCGGTTGGGCCAAGGCCCCGTGATCATATCGTCGTGCAGCGGCTTGAACACGCCCGAGATCGAATGCCCCGGCACGTCGCCCACGAGGATCACGCCCAGGGTGCTGAAGCCCAGCAGCGTGCGCGCGAGCGCATGGCGGCTGGTGGTGTCGGCGTCCGCTTCGGTCGAGTAGATGCGCAGCGTCTTGCCTTCGCCGGTGGGCAGCTCGACGAACTCGATGGTGGCCAGCGTGTTGCCGTAGCCCTGGCGGCGGATCACGAGCTTCTGCACGGCGCCCTTGCTGGCCGTGGCGATTCCCGCCAGCAGCTTGCGCGACGAATGCGTGGCGACGTCGTGGATGGCGATGAACTCGGGCGTGAAGTGCTCGAACTGCTGCTGCATCGCCGGGCCCGCATCGCAGGTGACGAAGAGCTCGCGCAGGTGGTCGCCGACTAGGCGGCCGATGTCGGTGTTCTCTTCTTCGAGATACGCCTGTTCATCGCGGGCGACCTGCGTCTGCGCCCGTGTGCTTTGCCATGCTTCAGGCTCTTTGGCGGCCTGCTCGCTCGGCGGTTTGGAGGAGACCCACGCGGAGCCTCCCGAGTTGGGCAATGTCATGGTTCGCTTCCCGACCAGAGAACGTCCACTGGACCCTGGCAGTTTAGGTGAGCCGGCCCCTCCCAAGGGCCGTGATTTCGCATGATTTCACGACGCTTCAGGAGCAGCCATCCCACGATGATGGGATGCGGGCAGGTGTCGTGCCCGAGACCCTGCCCGCCTGTTCGGGCGGACCCCGACACTAGAATCACCGCGTCACCACATCCTTCGTGCCGGACAGTCCGCCAGGGCCTGAGCGCCGGCATTCGCGCCCATGACTTCTTCCGCAAACCGTTCCGCACCGGTGGTGATCGTGGGTGCCGGCCTCGCCGGGCTGACCGTGGCGCTGCATCTGGCCGAGAAGCGCCCCGTGGTGGTGCTTGCAAAGCGCAATCTCGACGAAGGCGCCACCGCCTGGGCGCAAGGCGGCATCGTCGGCGTGCTCGGCAGTGACGACAGCATCGAATCGCATGTGCGAGACACGCAAGACGCTGGTGCCGGCCTGGTGGACGAGCAGACGGCGCGATTCATCGCCGAACACAGTGCCGAGGCGGTCGAGTGGCTGGTCAAGAGCGGCGTGCCGTTCTCTCCCGACCCTGACGGCCCGCTCGGCCTGCACCTCACGCGCGAAGGCGGCCACGCGGTGCGCCGCATCGCGCATGCGGCGGATGCCACTGGCAAGGCCATCCACGACGCGCTGCTGGAGCAGGTGAAGAAGCATCCCAACATCCAGCTGCGCGAGCGCTGGATGGCGGTGGACCTCATCACCTCGCGCCACCTGAAGCGCGAGGAGACGCCGCACTGCTACGGCATCTATGCGCTGGACATCGACAACCAGCGGGTGGAGACGCTCCCCGCGTCGGCCGTGGTGATGGCCACCGGCGGTGTCGGCAAGGTGTACCGCTATACCAGCAACCCTGACACTGCCACCGGCGACGGCATCGCGATGGCCTGGCGCGCGGGCTGCCGCATCGGGAACATGGAATTCATCCAGTTTCACCCGACCTGCCTGTACCACCCGCAGGAACGCAGCTTCCTCATCACCGAAGCGCTGCGCGGCGAAGGCGCCTTGCTCAAGCTGCCGGACGGCACGCGCTTCATGGCCGCCCACGACGACCGGCTCGAACTCGCGCCGCGCGACATCGTTGCCCGTGCCATCGACTTCGAGATGAAGCGCCACGGCCTGGACTACGTGCTGCTGGACGCGACGCACCTGGGCGAGCTCTTCCTGCAGGAGCACTTCCCGACGATCTACGCCCGCTGCATGAAGCTGGGCATCGACATCGCCCGCCAGCCGATCCCGGTGGTGCCGGCGGCGCACTACACCTGCGGCGGCATCGTCACCGACCTGCTCGGGCGCTGCGACCTGCCGGGCCTGTATGCGGTGGGTGAAACCACCTACACCGGCCTGCACGGCGCCAACCGGCTGGCGAGCAATTCGCTGCTCGAATGCGTGGTGCTGGGGCGCACTTGTGCAGGCGACATCCTCGAGCGCACCGCCGGCCAGCCGCCGGAGTTGCCAGCGTGGGACGAGAGCCAGGTCGAGAACGCCGACGAGCAGGTGGTGATCGCGCACAACTGGGACGAACTGCGGCTGCTCATGTGGAACTACGTGGGCATCGTGCGAACGACCAAGCGCCTGGAGCGCGCGCTGCACCGCATCAAGCTGCTCAAGAGCGAGATCGACGACTATTACGCCAACTTCCGCGTCAATCGCGACTTGCTGGAGCTGCGCAACCTGGTCGACTGCGCCGAGCTGATCGTGCGCTCGGCCCTGATGCGGCACGAGAGCCGCGGTCTGCACTTCAGCCGCGACTTTCCGACCACGCTGCCGGTGAGCTTCCCGACGGTGCTGCTGCGGGCCCACCGCAACGGAAAAAAGCCAAAAGCCTACGGCCTGAGCGGATGAGGTAGGGCCCCCCAGTCGCTGCGCTCCCGCGCCCAAGGGGCACCGTCCGGCGGACCGACGCAGCCGGATCCGCGGGTGTTGCTTGAGGTGAACTCGCTTCGCTTGTCCTGCAGCAGTTGGTTCGAAGTTGGGGATTTCATTGCGTTGGGTGTCGTTTCAACATGGCTGCTTCACCGAGGAGCCGCCATGAAAGCCAGCATGAACAAGCAGGGCCTGACCGTCCGGGCCATCGCGGGCACGCGCAGCGCCATCATCGCGATGGACTTGCAGGACAACAAGCGCGCCGGATGCCTTGGTTTTTCCATCGGGCGGGCGGACATGGGGCCAGCATCGGCCGCGCCCGTGGCCGGCGAATTCCGGTGGTTGCCCAACATGCTGCGCTTTCCGAGCGACCGCGACAGCGGCGGCACGACGCTCACGGCGCCGCTGCAGAAGTTCCGCTGGGGCGACTACACGCTGAAGCCGGCGCATCGCTATCGCTTCACGGTGGTCCCGCGCTACGGATCGCCGGGGCAGCTCACGCCAGCGCTGTCCAAGACCGAGGCGCCGCATGACCAGGGCATCACGCTGGACATCGTCACCGAAGACCCCGAGCGCGAAGAGACTGCCGTCCACTTCAATCGCGCGGCCGCAGCCAGCAGCGCCTTCAACCAGAAGTTCTCCGATGTCACCGACCTGGGCGCCAACACGCCGAAGGCAAAGCAGGCGCGCGACTGGCTGTCCAACGGGCTGAAAGAAGCCCTGCTGGCCTACATGAAGAAGGCCACCGACAGCAGCTGGGCCATCCATGGCGCGATCTATGAATTCCAGCAACCGGAGCTGCTGCAAGGCCTGCAGGCGGCCATCGGCCGCGGCGTGGACGTGAAGATCGCCTACCACCACCGCCACAAGGACGCGAAGGACACCACCGCGAAGAAGAACGACGATGCGGTGAAGCGTGCCGAGCTGAACACCGTGGCCAAGCCGCGCAAGGCCGATCCGCAGTCGGCCATCATGCACAACAAGTTCCTGGTGCTGCTGAAGAAGGAGAACGGCAAGCTGGTGCCCAAGTCGGTGTGGACGGGTTCCACCAACTGGACCGATGGCGCGCTGTACGGGCAGCTCAACGTGGGCCATGCCGTCTTCGATGAACAGGTGGCGCGGATCTACGACGACTGCTTCAAGCTGCTGCACGACGACGCGGATTCATCGACGATGAAGCACGCGCTGGCCGCGCTCACACCGGTGTCGCTCACCGTGCCCACGGGCCACCACGTCATTCCGGTGCTGTCGCCGCAATCCGACGACACGATGCTGCATCTCTACGCGAGCCTGTGCGAGAACGCGAAGTCGCTCTTCGTGAGCGCGCCCTTTGCGCTGTCGCCGGTCATCCTCAAGGCGCTGACGAAGAAGGATGACCAGGCACTGCGCTTCATGCTGCTGGACAAGATGGGCAGCCTGGGCGAGGGTGAAGAGGTGAATGTCATCCAGGGCGACCCGACGAATGCGATCGCAGTCGCGACCACCTTGTCTTCGCCGCTGCATGACTTCCAGAAGAAGCTGCTGGAAGGCAAGGAGTCCTTCCACCATGCGGGCATCCACATCCACTCGAAGATCTTCGCGATCGACCCCTTCGGGTCCGATCCGATCATCGTGACGGGCTCGGCCAACTTCTCGAACAACTCGACGGTGGTGAACGACTCCAACACGCTCATCATCCGCGGCAACACCGCGGTGGCAGACATCTACGCCTGCGAGTTCATGCGCATGTTCGAGCACTATCACTTCCGCGCCAAGCAGGCGGGCAAGGTGAAGGACGCCAAAGGCTTTGCACTGGCCGAGACGGACGCCTGGTCGGCCAAGTTCTACGTCAGCGGCAGCCTGGCGGAGCGTGACCGGCGATTGTTCGCCGGCACGCTGAGCTAGGAGCGGGGGCGCCTCAATGGACCATGCGGCCGAGCGCCGATTCGAGGTCCTTGAGCTGCGCCATCGAGAGCCTGCCGTCGCGGGACTTCATCTCCTCGACCTTCATGTCCCAGGCATGGCCGATGTAGTCGAGGTATTGCTCCTTCGTGATCATCGAGGAGGCGCTGTCGGTCTTCATCATCTTCTCGCGCATCTGGGCGAGGCGGGAATAGATGTCTCCCTCGGCGAGGGCAGCGGTGCCCGTGAAAACGAGCAGGGAAGCGACGATGGCGCGGCGAAGAAGTGGGGAAGAGTGCATGGCGGGTCTCCTGACGTTGGTGTGAATGACCCACGTCTGTCGAGCGAACCGCCGGCAACTTACATGTCTTTTGCGCCTGCCAGCACTGCGGGCTTCATCGCCGGGCCCGCATCGCGGCGCGTGCCTGAACGAACTCGAAGCCGAAGGTGACCGCCTCCGAGATGGCGCGCTCGTTCTCGATGCGCTCCTTGTCTGTCAGATAGAACGCGAAGTCCACCTCGTGGCGGATGTAGCGCGGCGGCAGGCGGTTGAGTGCCACGCAGGCGATGTCGGCGAGGATGTCCTCGTCACCGAGTTGCGGATAGCGCGGCGCCATGGCGCGCACGGCCTCGGCCACGGCACGCTCGTGGTGGTTGTAGATGGAGGAGAAATCGCCGTTCATGGATTTGCCCTTGTCTCGCGGAGGATTCCCCGTGAGTGTGAGCGTGTTGAACGGCGCGCAGCGTGCTTGGCCGGCTCGGAGGTGCCGAGGATTTCACGCAAGACGGGCGCTTCTGGGCGCGCCCCTCGGTCAGCGCAGCCGGATCACAGGCGCTCGATCACCCGCATCGAGAAGTCGACTGCGGCCACATCCTTGGTGAGGCGACCGATGCTGATGCGGTCCACGCCGGTGGCGGCGATGTCGCGCACCTCATCCAGCTGCACGCTGCCCGACACCTCCAGCAGCGCGCGGCCTTCGTTGATGACGACGGCCTCTCGCATCAAGGGCAGGTCGAAGTTGTCCAGCATGACGTTCTTCGCGCCGCAGGCCAGGGCCTCGCGCAGCTGGTCGAGGTTCTCGACCTCGATCTGGATGTCCACGCCGGCATTCAGCGCCTGTGCATTGCGCAGCACCGCGGCAATGCCGCCGGCCGCGGCGATGTGGTTTTCCTTGATGAGGATGCCGTGCCACAGCGCGAGCCGCTGGTTCTGCCCGCCACCCACTCGCACCGCGTACTTCTGCGCCTGGCGCAGGCCAGGCAGCGTCTTGCGCGTGTCAAGGATGGCGCAGCCGCGCGGGTTGGGCGATGCGCCGGCGATGGCATCCACGTGTCGGCGGGTGAGGGTGGCGGTGGCCGACAGCATCTGCAGGAAATTGAGCGCCGGCCGCTCGGCCGACAGCAGCGCGCGGGCGCGGCTCTCGATGAAGCACACCGGCGTGTCCTTGGCCGTCTTGGCGCCTTCACCGTATTGCCAGCTGACCGTGGCCGACGGGTCCAGCGCCTTCACGCAGCCGTCGAACCACGCCTGCCCGCACAGCACGGCCTCTTCGCGCACGATGACGCGTGCCTTCACCCGCTGCTCGGCGGGGACCAGCTCGGCCGTCCAGTCGCGCTGGCCGATGTCTTCGAAAAGCGCGTCGCGGATGTTCCGCTCGCGGGCCTGGTCAAGCGATTCGTTGATGTCGAACATGAGATGAAGCTCAGGCCGCGCCGATGTTCTTGACGAACCCGGGCTTGGCGGTGGCGTTGGGGTTGCGCGCGACGAAGTCGAGCATTCGGTCGATGCAGCCGAGCGCCTGGGTGCGCATGGGTTCGTCCACGAGGATCTCGCCCGTGCCCTGCTCCAGGCACGCGACCACGCCTTGCAGCGCGTTCATCGCCATCCAGGGGCAATGCGCGCAGCTCTTGCAGGTGGCGCTGCTGCCGGCGGTGGGCGCCTCGATCAGCGTCTTGGTGGGTGCGAGTTGCCGCATGCGGTGCATGATGCCGTTGTCGGTGGCGACGATGAAGGTCTGCGCATCCATCTTCAGCACCGCGTTCAAGAGCTGCGAGGTGGAGCCCACCACATCGGCCTGCTCGACCACGCTCTTCGGCGACTCGGGGTGCACCAGCACCTTCGCGCCCGGATGTTCGGCCTTGAGCAGGTCCAGCTCCATGCCCTTGAACTCGTCGTGCACGATGCATGCGCCGTTCCACATCAGCATGTCGGCGCCCGTCTGCTCCTGGATGTATCGACCGAGGTGGCGGTCGGGTGCCCACAGCACTTTCTGGCCTTGTTCCTTGAGGTGATTGACGATGGCCAGCGCGCACGAGCTCGTGACCATCCAATCGGCGCGCGCTTTCACGGCGGCGCTGGTGTTGGCGTAGACGACGACGGTGCGGTCGGGGTGGGCATCGCAGAAGCGCGCGAAGTCGTCGGGCGGGCAGCCGAGGTCGAGCGAGCAGGTGGCGTCCAGGTCGGGCATCAGCACGCGTTTCTCGGGGCTCAGGATCTTGGCGGATTCGCCCATGAAGCGCACGCCCGCCACCACCAGCGTCTGGCTCGCGTGGTCGCGACCGAAACGGGCCATCTCGAGCGAATCGGCCACGCAGCCGCCAGTCTCGAGCGCAAGGTCTTGCAGGTCGCCGTCGACGTAGTAGTGCGCGACGAGCACGGCGTTGTGCTTCTTCAGCAGGCCGGCGGCGCGGGCTTTCCAGTCGGTGCGCTGGGCAGGCGTCAGCGGCTCGGGCACCTTGGCCCAGGCATGGGCGGTGCAGCTGGTGCCGGAGGCGTCTTGACGGGTGTAATCGAACAGCACTTGGCTCATGTCACGCTCATCTGGGGCTCATGGCCCGGGATGGTAGCCCAGCGCTGTTCGGGGTGTCGGTGGCCTAGAGCAAGCCCTTTTCGACTTCCATGAGCTTGTAGCGCGCCAGCGCCAGGTTGGCGCGGTGCTTGTCGAGCAGGGCGAGCAGGAAGAGGTCCGGATGCCGGCTCACCGTGCGCAGCACCTGCTGGCGCGGGCCGGCGCTCACCATCACTTCGTCGATCTGGTCGGACAAGCCCATGTTGCGTGCCGCCATGCGGTGGGCGCGGAGCACCTGCGCGCTGGCCGCCGCGGACAGGTCGAGATCAGCGGGATGTTCTTCGCGGCTTTCGCGCGCGAGCACCAGGCCGGTCGTGCCATCCACCACCGCGCAGCCGAGCAGGCCGTCGATGGCGAGCATGTCGACCAGGGCGTGGTGCGCCTTGGCCGGGTCGAGCGCATGGTGGCTGACCCGCATCACCGGCCGCTGGATGGTGCGCAGCCCGGGCGGCAAGGCGCCTGGCTGCCGCAGCCCGCTGGTGACCGAAGGCGCCGGCTGGGCGCTGGTCGCGCCCGAACTGAAGGGCCCGTTGGCCGACACCGCCGTGCCACCAGCTTCGGCAGATTGCAGGTCGGCCACCTTGATCGGATAGTCCGCCACGCCCAGCGCCGCATCGGGCGGCTCCCAGGCGGGCTGCGTCTTCACGTGGTTCCACATGCCCAGCATCGCGTTCCACACCGAGGAAGCGCTCGTGAGCGATTCGTTGAGCACGTGCACATGCAGCCGTGTCGGCCAGCGCACCGCGCTGATCTTGTTGGCGATCCAGACCGCGTTGGGCGGCAGCATGAAGAGCAGGTTGGGGCAGCGCCAGGTGGGCAGGCTCGTGGCCTCCTGCAGCGACTCGAGCAGGCCGTCGATGGCATGTGGCTGCATGGGGCCGATGACCACCGTGGTCATGTGGCTGCGTTCCATCAGGGCGATCGGGATTTCTGCGTTCTCGCGGCCCGGTGCACGCACGTCGGCGTGGTAGATCTTGAGCGTTTCCTCGTGGCGCCGCACGAGCGTCGTGCGCTCGATGGTGGCCAGGGTGCGCAGCGTGGTCTGCTCGCGCAGGTGCAGCCGCTCGATGGGCCGGCCACCGGCGTCGGATAAAGCCTTGATGACGGCCGAGGCCCAGATGCCCACCGGGTCGAGCAGGGTGATGAGGCGGCTGGCGGTTTCCAGGTCTGCGCGCGTCGTCGCGAAATGGTCGCGGATGGCCTGGGCCGGCGAGCCGCTGACGACGAGGTCGTGCTGGTGGCGATCGACCATCTTGCCCTGGTCGTTCACCTCGGTGGCCATGCTCTCCAGAATGGCAGTCGCGGCAAAGCCGTGGTCGGGCGGCTCGGCGTCCTGGCGGGATTTCTTCGATGGGTCTCGGGGCGGGCCGAGTTCACCGAACAGCGATGTGAGCATGGATTCTCCTGTGGCACCGTGAGCATCGAGGACTTGCCCGACGCCTCCCACACGGAGCAATGCCAGTCTATGGCAAGGCCGCTCCCCTGGCGCGAACATAGCTGCAACCGGAGGTTGCAGCCCACGCATTCAGGGGGTGGTTACCCAGTGCTTGCTCAGCCAGCGTTCAGGCAAGGACGTTCAGACAAAGAACTCGCTGGGCGGCGCACCCACCGAGCGCCGCACCATGGCCGTGAAGGCGCTCGGACTGGCATAGCCCAGTTCCGCGGCGATCGTTCCCATGGGCAGTTTGCGTGCGGCCATGGCGAGCGCCTTGGCCAGCAGCACCTGGTGGCGCCACTGCACGAAGGTCGTGCCCAGCTCCTGCCGGAAGAGCCTCGCCACCGTGCGCGGGCTGGCACCGGCGTCGCGGGCCCAATCGTCCAGCGTGGGGTGCCGCACCGGGTCGTCGAGCACGGCTTCGCACAGGCTGCGAAGGCGCTTGTCCATCGGCATGGCCACGCCAAGGCGCACGGGCTTGGCTCGGCGCAGTTCGTCGAGCACCAGCGCGGCGATGCGGCGCTCGCGCTGGAGGTCTTCAGGGCGCGGCTGGTCGGGGTGGCCGTCGGGGCGCACGTCCATCTCGAGGATGAGGGCGCGCAGCAGGTCGGACACTTCCAGCACGCGGCACTGCGCCCATTCGGATTCCTCTGCCCGAGGCACCTGCGGCCCGCAGCGTCCGGCAGGTTGCAGCAGGTGCACGTTGCGCAGGTCAGCGTCTTCCACCACCGAGACCGCATGCTCCACGCCGGGTGGAATCCACACCGCGCGCGACGGCGGCACGAGGAAGGTGCCGTGTTCCACCGTCAGCCGCACCACGCCCTTGGCCGCGAAGGTCAGCTGCGCCCACGGGTGCGAATGCGGAACGATGCGAATGTCGGTCCGCATGCGATGCAGCTTGGCGCGTACCGGCCGCTCGGTGGTGGGTGCGTACAAGTGCGGGGTCAGCGGCCCCATGGGAATGGGTTCGGCCATGTTGGCGGGTTCTCGACAGAAGTTGACGAGCTATCGTAAACCTGCAACGGCCTTCCTGCCTACCATGAGGACCATGAGCAGCACAGCCACCCTCGGTTCCCGTCCTCCCGCCGGCGACATCCGCCGTGACGCCGTCGTCATCGGCCTCGTCGGCATGGCGCACAGCATCAGCCACTTCAGCCAGCTGCTTCTGGCGCCGCTGTTCCCCTGGCTGAAGGATGAATTCGCCGTCAGCTATGCCCAACTTGGGCTGCTGATGTCGATCTTCTTCGTCGTGTCCTGCGCGGTGCAGGCGATGTCTGGTTTCGTGGTCGATCGCTTCGGGCCGCGGCCCATCCTCTTCGGTGGCCTCGCGCTTCTCGCTGCCGCTGCTTTCGGCTTCGCCAGCAGCCAGAGCTACTGGATGCTCGCCTTCTTCTCGGTTGTGGCCGGCGTAGGCAACGGCGTGTTCCATCCGGTGGACTACACGCTGCTCAACCGCAAGGTTCACCAATCGCGGCTCGGGCACGCGTTCAGCGTGCATGGCATCACCGGCAGCCTCGGCTGGGCGCTAGCGCCCGCCATGCTGGTGCCGCTGACGCTGGCGTTTTCGTGGCGCATCGCCTTGATGTGCGCCGGCGCGCTCGCGCTGGTGGTCATTGCCATCCTTTGGCTGGCCCGTGCCGAGTTGGCACTGGACATGGCGCACAAGCCAGGCAGCCATGCTGCGGCGCACGCACCCACGGGCGAAGGCAAGTTCGAGTTCTTGAAGATCCCCGCCGTGTGGATGTGCTTGGCCTTCTTCCTCTTCTATGCGATGGCGCTGAGCGGAGTGCAGGCTTTCGCGCCCGAGGCTGCGCGGCAGTTGCACGACGTGCCCGCGCATTTGGCGGCAATGTGCCTCACGATCTACATGGTGTGCAGCGCGGGCGGCATGGTGTTGGGCGGCTTCCTCGCGTCCGACCCGGCGCGCTGCGAGCGCATCGTGGGCGGCGCATTCGGCGTGGCGGCGTGCATTGCGCTGGTGGTGGGCTTCGCGGATCTGTCGCCAATGGCCGTGCCGATGCTCTTCGGCGCCATGGGGTTCGCGGCCGGCATCGCCGGGCCGTCGCGCGACCTGATCGTCAAGCGCTCGGCGCCCGATGGAGCCACCGGGCGGGTCTACGGCGTCGTGTATTCGGGCCTGGACATCGGCCAGGCGATTGCGCCGCTGGTCTTTGGCACGCTGATGGACTGGCATCGCCCGTCGCAGGTGTGGCTGGGCATCGCCATCGTGCAGGCGGTGCTGATCGCGAGTGCCTTCAACGTGCGACGCGTGCGTCGGACCGCTTTGGCGCCGGCACGTGTGACGCCGGCCTGAGCGGGCGCGCGCCTCCGTGTGAACCCTGAGTTCGGTCGAGGCGGGCCTTGACCGAATAAATCTCGGGCCGCGCGAGGGCACACTCGCGGCCATGACTGCAACCACATCACAACGCCTCGCCGGCCACGCGCTGGTCGAGGCCCTGGTCGCCCAGGGCGTGACCGACGTCTTCGGCGTTCCTGGCGAGAGCTTCCTGGCCGTGCTCGACGGCTTCCACGAGCTGCGCGACCACATCCGCTTCATCGCCTGCCGGCAGGAGGGTGGTGCGTCCTTCATGGCCGAGGCGCAAGGCAAGCTCACCGGTCGTCCGGGCGTGTGCTTCGTGACGCGCGGTCCGGGCGCCACCAACGCCAGCATCGGCCTGCACACCGCCTTCCAGGACAGCACGCCCATGGTGCTGTTCATCGGCCAGGTGGCGAGCGACCAGCGTGACCGCGAGGCGTTCCAGGAGGTGGATTACCGGCAGATGTTCGGCCCCGGCACGCTGGGCTTTGCCAAGTGGGTGGGCGAGGTGCACGACCCCGACCGCCTGCCCGAATACGTGGCGCGTGCCTTCCACACGGCGATGCAAGGGCGGCCCGGGCCGGTCGTGCTGGCGCTGCCTGAAGACATGCTCACGCAGATGACCACCGCGCCGGTGCTGCCGCGCGTGGAGCCCGCGCAGGCCTGGCCCGCGCCAGGCGCGCTGCGCGAGGTGCGATCGATGCTGCTGGAGGCGAAGCGGCCGTTCGTGATCGTCGGTGGCAGCGGCTGGGACGAGGCGGCTTGCAATGCGCTGGAGCGTTTCGTCGAAGGCTGGCAGCTGCCGGTGGGCTGCGCGTTTCGCTTCCAGGACACGATCGACAACCGGCATCCCAACTACGCGGGCGACGTGGGCATCGGCATCAATCCGAAGCTGGCCAAGCGCATCGAGGAGGCGGATCTCGTCCTCGCCATCGGACCGCGGCTGGGCGAGATGACGACCGGTGGCTACACGCTGCTGAAGGCGCCGCGGCCGGTGCAAAGACTCATCCACGTGCATGCCGGAGCGGAGGAGCTGGGCCGCGTGTATGCGGCCGACCTGCTGCTGCAGTCGTCGATGTCGAATGCGGCGAAGGCGCTGGAGACCCTCGCGCCGCCCACGTCATTGCCCTGGGCCGAATGGACTCACGCCGCGCATGCGGACTACGAGGCCAACCTCGTGCCGACGCCGGTCGAGCCGCTCGACATGGCGCAGGTCATCAAGACCGTGCAACGTCTTGCGCCTGAAGACACGGTCTACACCAACGGCGCAGGCAACTACAGCGGCTGGCTGCATCGCTTCTGCCAATACGTGGGCCTGAAGAAGCATGGCAAGACGCAGCTCGCGCCGACCTCGGGCGCGATGGGCTACGGCGTGCCGGCGGCGGTGGCAGCCTCCTTGCTGTATCCGGACCGCACGGCGGTGAACGTGGCGGGCGACGGCGACTTCCTCATGACCGGGCAGGAGCTCGCCACGGCCACCGCCTATGGCGCGACGCGGCTCATCAGCATCGTCGTGGACAACGGCACTTACGGCACGATCCGCATGCATCAGGAGCGTGAGTACCCGGCACGGGTCAGCGGCACGGACCTGTTCAATCCGGACTTCGCGGCGTTGGCTCGGGCCTACGGCTGGCGGGCGGAGACCATTGATCGCACCGAGCAGTTCGAGCCGGCTTTTGCTGCGGCTCTGGCGAGCGGGAAGCCGACGCTGCTGCATCTGAAGCTGTCGTCGGAGGTGATCACGAGCCGGACGTCGCTGAGCGCGATCCGGTCGGCGGCGCAGAAGCGACGGGCGGTGTAGGGCTGGCACAAAATCCCTCCCCCGCTGGGGGAGGGGTGGGACAGGGGCGTCGGGGGAGAGGGAGCCCAGTCAACGCTTCGCGCCGCGCAACATCAAGACGACCCCCACCAGCACCACACCCGCAGCCATCCACTCGAACGAGCTCACCACCTCGTTGGCGACCGCCACGCCCAGCAGCATCGCGATCACCGGGTTGACGAAGGTGTAGCTCGACGCCAGGCCAGCGGGCGCCTGCGCCAACAGCACCATGTAGGCGTTGAAGGCGATGAGCGAGCCGAAGACCACGAGGTAGAACCATGCGGCCACCGCGGCCGGTTGCGGCGGCCAGTGTGGCGTCTCGCCATTGATGAGCGACAACACAAGCAGCACCACGCCACCGCAAATCATCTCGCTCGCAAAGCCCATCGGCCCCGGCGCGAGCGGCAGGTTGCGCTGGCTCAGCACACTGCCGATGGACCAGGTGATGCAGGCCACCGAGATGGCGATGAGGCCCGAAGGCGAGGCCTGGAAGCCTGCGCCCTGCGTCAACATCAGCACGCCCGCGAGGCCGACGAAGATTCCGGCCAGCTCCAGCTTGCCGGGCTTCACGCCGTACAGGCGGTTGAGCGCGGCGATCATCAGTGGCACCACCGCGATGAAGGCCACCACCAAGCCGGACCCGACCGACACCTCGGCATAGGCCGTGCCGCCCATGCCGCCGCCCAGCATCAGCGCGCCCACGAAGAGCGCATTGCGCCACTGCACCGCATTGGGCCAGGCCGCGCCGCGCCAGCGCATCCACGCGAGCAGCAGCACGCCCGCGAACAGAAAGCGCGAGCCCATCTGGAAGAAGGGCGGAAAGCTCAGCAGCGCGAACTTGATCGCGAGGTAGGTGGAGCCCCACACCAGCCAGGTGGCGGCGAGGCAAACGAGCAGCAATCCGGACAAGGGCGACGCGGTGGGCGTGCGGGTGGCGAGGGTGGTCATGGCGTGCGGCGAAAGAACGGGAGGACACTCCATCGTATGAAGGCATCGGTGTTGGTTCCATAGGCAGTTCATGCTTTTGAGCCTAGGATTGCCTTCAATATCCCGGACAACCGAAGGCTTCACCTTGAACATCGAACTTGACGCCCACGACACCCGCATCCTTGCCGAGTTGCAGACGGACGCGCGTCTCACGATGGCCGAACTTGGCCGCCGCGTCCATCTCAGTCAGCCCGCGGTGACCGAGCGCGTGCGCAAGCTGGAAACGCATGGCGTGATCACCGGCTACCGCGCCAACGTGGACCTGGCCCGGCTCGGCTACGGGATCCGCGCCATCATGCGAGTCGGCCGCGCCGAGTACTCGCGCGTGGTGAAGCTCGTCGACCAGACCCCCGAGGTGGTGAATGCCTACAACGTCACCGGCGAAGACAGCTGGATCCTCGAGATCGGCGTGATCGACGTGTCCCACCTCGACGCCGTCGTCTCCAAGTTCTGCACCCTCACCGAAACCTCGACGTCCATCATCCTCAACGTGGTCCGCGAACACCAGCCCATGCCACCTGCCAGGCGCGACGATGTCAAGCCAACCCCGAAACGCTCCACACGCACCGCCGCCGCCTGAAGCACACCAACCAGCGATGCGAAGCAAGCACCTCCAAGCCACGCCAGCGGATCCGGCTTCGCCGGTCCGCCAGGCGGCGCCCCTCGGGGGCAGGAGCGCCAGCGACTGGGGGGCCCCACTTACACGTTGCAAGCTTTGAATCCCGCGCCAACACCGCGACACCCGTACCATCCCACCACCGCGCCACCACCGCGAGTCCTGCCATGACCACGCCCGACTTTTCCACCTGCGACCTCTGCGACGTCCACAAGAACGACGGCAGCGGCAGCTTTCGCGTGCTGCCGCCGGTGTTCAAGGACTTTGGCGCTCGCCACCGGTTCGCCGGCCCCATCAGCACCATCAAATGCTTCGAGGACAACACGCTCGTGAAGGCAGCTCTCGACGAGCCCGGCCGGCAGCGGGTGCTGGTGGTGGATGGCGGCGGCTCGCTGCGCCGCGCGCTGGTGGGTGGCAACCTGGCCGCCGCGGCCGAGCGCAATGGTTGGGCCGGCGTGCTGGTGTGGGGGTGCGTGCGCGACTCGGCTGAGCTCGCGCAATCCGAGGTCGGCATTCGTGCACTCGCGCTCATGCCCTTGCCCACCGAGAAGCGAAACGCCGGCGAGCGGGACGTGCCGGTGCAGATCGACGGGGTGTGGGTCCGGCCGGGCGACTGGCTCTATGCGGATGACGACGGCACGGTCGTCATGCCCGAAGCGAAGTAGCGCGCGGCCACCGCGGCGTGCCGGCCACAGCAGTCCATGAAAGGCATGCACACGTGAACATTCGCGAGTTCGCCGAACAGACGGGCCTCACTGCCCACACGCTGCGCTACTACGAGCGCGCCGGACTCATGGGCGACGTGGCGCGCGACGAGAACGGCCACCGCGTCTACGGTCCGCAGGATTCACAGTGGGTGAGCTTCCTGCACCACCTGCGCGAGACGGGCATGTCCATCCGCGAGATGGAGCGTTATTGCGCCTTGCGCGCCGAAGGTGAGGCCACGATTGCGCAACGGCTCGCGCTGCTGGAGCGGCACACCGAGCAACTCGCACAGCATCTGCGCGAGCAGCATGAACACCTCGCCCGCCTGCGCGAGACCATGGGCGCCTACCAGGCGCGATTGCAGGGGCGCGTGCAGCGCGGCGGCGATGGCCGCGACCTCACGGCCGCACCACCTCGAGCAACCGATCCAGCCCACCGTCGTTGATCGCCACCATCGCCTGCTCGCGCACCTTCGGCTTGGCGTGGTAGGCCACCGAGAGGCCTGACTCGCCCATCATCGGAAGGTCGTTGGCGCCGTCTCCAACGGCGATGGCGCGCTTCGGGTCGATGTGCAGCATCGCGCACGTGGCGAGCAGCATCTTCTTCTTCTCCTCGCCGTCGCAGATGTCGCCCCAGGGCTGGTCCACCATTCGGCCGGTGAGCACGCCATCTTCCACCGCGAGCACGTTGGAGCGCGTGTAGTCGATGCCAAGCAGGTCGCGGATGCGATCGGTGAAGAAGGTGAAGCCACCGGAGACGAGCAGTGTCTTCAGGCCCGCGTCCTGCGCCGCCTTCACCAGCGTCTGTGCGCCGGGGTTGAGCTGCAGTCGCTCATCGAAGACCTGTTGCAGCGCGCTGACCGGCACGCCCTTGAGCAATGCGACGCGCTGGCGCAGGCTTTCCTTGTAGTCGGTGATCTCGCCGCGCATCGCAGCCTCGGTGATGGCGGCCACTTCCGCCTTGCGGCCGGCCGCCGCGGCGATCTCATCGACGCACTCGATGTTGATCAGCGTCGAGTCCATGTCGAAGGCGATGAGCTTGAAGTCGGTGAGCCGAAGAGGGGGCGTGAAGCCGCGGATGATGAGGGCGTCGGGGGGCGTTGATTGGGACATGGTGGGCGGATTTTAGGGGGCCGTGATGTGAATGGCGCCGCTGCGGAGGGCGGTGCTCCCTCTCCCAGAGGAGGAGGGAGCAAACCGAGCAGGCCCAGCAGTTGTTGGCTCAGGCAAGCGGCTCGCTGGTCTTCGGCGTCCCCAACGCCCGCAGCACATCCCGAATCAGCTGCGCCCGGTCCTTGGGCTCCAGCGTCTCTTTCTCAATCCGCAGCTTGTCGTTCCCCGCAAGCTTGATGTGCCGATTCTTCTGCACGAGCTCGATGATGCGCATCGCGTCCACCGGCGGATTCGGGCGGAAGCTGATCACCATCAGCTTCGGCGCGGCATCGATCTTGGTCACGCCATAGGGCTTGGCCAGGACCCGCAGCCGGTGCACGTCGAACAGTGTCTGGCCTTGCGGTGGAAGCTTGCCGAAGCGGTCGGTGATCTCCTCCAGCATCGCGTCGATGTGGTCGGCCTTCTCCGCCGTCGCGAGCCGCTTGTACAGCGACAGGCGGGTGTGCACGTCGCCGCAATAGTCGTCGGGCAACAGGGCAGGTGCGTGCAGGTTGATCTCGGTCGTTGCGCTCAGCGGCGAGAGCAGGTCGGGCTCGCGTCCTGCCTTCAGCGAACGCACGGCCTCCGACAGCATTTCGTTGTAGAGCTGGAAGCCGACTTCCATCATGTTGCCGCTCTGGTTCTCGCCCAGCACTTCGCCGGCGCCGCGGATCTCCAGGTCGTGCATCGCGAGGTAGAAGCCCGAGCCCAGTTCTTCCATCGCCTGGATGGCTTCGAGCCGTTGCGCGGCCTGCTTGGTCAGCCCCTCGACATCCGGCACCAGGAGGTACGCATAGGCCTGGTGGTGCGAGCGGCCGACGCGGCCGCGCAGCTGGTGCAGCTGCGCCAGGCCGAACTTGTCGGCGCGGCTGATGACGATGGTGTTCGCACTCGGCACGTCGATGCCGGTCTCGATGATGGTCGAGCACAGCAGCACGTTGTGGCGCTGCGCCACGAAGTCGCGCATCACCGCTTCGAGCTGGCGTTCGGGCATCTGGCCGTGCGCCACGCCGATGCGGGCCTCGGGCAAGAGCTCCTGCAACTTGTTGCGACGGTTCTCGATGGTCTCGACTTCGTTGTGCAGGAAGTAGACCTGCCCGCCGCGCTTCAACTCGCGCAGCACGGCTTCGCGGATGGTGCCGCTGGATTCGGAACGCACGAAGGTCTTGATGGCCAGGCGCCGCTGCGGCGCGGTGGCGATCACGCTCAGGTCGCGCAGGCCTTCGAGCGCCATGCCCAGCGTTCGGGGAATCGGGGTGGCTGTGAGCGTGAGCACGTCGACTTCCGCGCGCAGCGCCTTGATCGCCTCCTTGTGGCGCACGCCGAAGCGGTGCTCCTCGTCGATGACGAGCAGGCCGAGCCGCTTGAACTTGACGGTCTGGCTGATGAGCTTGTGCGTGCCGACGACGATGTCGATGGTGCCGTCCTCGATGCCTTCGAGCGAGGCCTTGATCTCCTTCGTCGATCGGAAGCGCGAGAGCTCCGCCACCTTCACCGGCCACTTGCCGAAGCGGTCGGAGATGTTCTGGAAGTGCTGCTCCGCGAGCAGCGTGGTGGGCGCGAGGATGGCGACCTGCTTGCCGCCCGTCACGGCGACGAAGGCTGCGCGCAAGGCCACCTCCGTCTTGCCGAAGCCCACGTCGCCGCACACGAGGCGGTCCATCGGCTTGGGGCTCACCATGTCCTGGATGACGGCGTGGATCGCCGCCTGCTGGTCGGGCGTTTCCTCGAAGCCGAAGCTCGCGGCAAACGCCTCATAGTCGTGCGGCGAGAAGCGGAAGGCGTAGCCTTCGCGCGCGGCGCGGCGGGCGTAGAGGTTGAGCAGTTCGGCAGCGGTGTCGCGCACCTGCTCGGCGGCCTTTCGCTTGGCCTTGTCCCACTGGCCGGAACCGAGCTTGTGCAGCGGCGCTTCTTCCGCGCTCACGCCGGTGTAGCGGCTGATCAGGTGCAGTTGCGCGACCGGCACGTACAGCGTGGCCTTGTCCGCGTATTCAAGGTGCAGGAACTCGCTGGGCCCGTCGCCCAGGTCGATGTTCATCAGCCCGACGTAGCGGCCGATGCCATGGTTCACATGCACCACCGGGTCGCCGACCTTGAGCTCCGACAGGTCCTTGATCAGCGCATTGACGTCGCTGACCTGCTCTTGCTTGCGGCGGCGGCGGGCGCTGGGCGATGTGGCGAAGAGCTCGGTCTCGGTGACGAACTGGATCGCCTTGCCGGCTTCAGGCTCGTGCCAGAAGAAGCCCTCTGCCAAGGGGGCGGCGGTGATGGCGAAGCGCTCGTCGCCGGCCTCGAACTCGGCGAGTGTGGCGACGCTGGGCGGCTCGATCTTGTGGTCTCGCAGAAGCTCGAGCAGGCTCTCGCGCCGGCCCTCGCTCTCGGCCACGATGAGCACGCGATGCGGCGTCTGGCCCACATGCAGTTGCAGGCGCGCGAGCGGTTCGGGGGCGCCCCGGTCCACGCTCAGGTCGGGCAGCGGGCGTGCCCAATCGACGGGCTCCTGGCCGCGCAGCGCAAGCACCGCATGCAAGTTGGCGAGCGTGAAGAAGTCTTCCGGCTTGAGGAAGAGATCTTCCGGCGGCAGGATGGGCCGCTCCTTGTCGTGCTGCAGGAAGCGATGCCGCTCGCGGGTGTCCGTCCAGAAGCGCTTGAGTGCCTCGTCGATGTCGCCGTGCAGCGCGACGCTTGCCGCGTCACCGAAGTATTCGAAGATCGTTGCCGTGGCATCGAAGAACAGCGGCAGGTAGTACTCGATGCCCGCGGTCGCGATGCCCGAGGCCATGTCCTTGTACAGCCGCACCTTGGTCGGGTCGCCCTCCACCTTTTCGCGCCAGCGCGCGCGAAAAGCCGTGCGCGATTCCTCGTCCATCGGGAACTCGCGACCCGGCAGCAGGCGCACTTCGGGCACGGGGTAGAGGCTGCGCTGCGAGTCGGGGTCGAAGGTGCGGATGGAGTCCACCTCGTCGCCGAACAGGTCCACGCGGTAGGGCACCGGCGAGCCCATGGGGAAGAGATCGATCAGCCCGCCGCGCACTGCGTATTCGCCCGGCGACACCACCTGGCTCACGTGCGAGTAACCGGCCAGCGTGAGCTGCGCCTTCAGCGCCGCCTCGTTGAGCTTTTCCTTCTGCTTGAAGTGGAAGGTGTAGCCCGCGAGGAAGCTCGGCGGCGCGAGGCGAACCAGCGCGGTGGATGCCGGCAAGAGCACCACGTCCACCTCGCCTTGGCGAATGCGCCACAACGTGGCCAGGCGTTCGGAGATGAGGTCCTGGTGGGGCGAGAACGTGTCGTAGGGCAGCGTTTCCCAGTCGGGGAAGACGGCGATGCGCAAGTGCGGCGCGAAGAAGGCAAGTTCGCCTTCGAGGCGTTGCGTGTCGGCCGGCTCCGCGGTAACGATCGCGGTGAGCTTCTTGTTCGCGGCCTGTTCTCTCGCGAAGCGCGCCAGCAGCATCGCGTCGGCCGAACCGATGGGCCGGGGCAGGGTGAAGCGTTTGCCGGGGGCGATGGATGGGATCTGCATCGAGCGGGAACTGTTGGTGCCAAAGCAAATCGCCCCGCGAGGGGCTTCCCACGGGGCGATGCAAGCTGGGCGAATTATAGAATTCGGCGCCTTCCCGAGCCTTCATGACCGCCACTCACCCCTCCCGTTGCTACGCCCTTGTTCCCTGCGCTGGTGTCGGGTCGCGCGCCGGCACGATCGGCCCGAAGCAGTACATGCGGCTTGCCGGCACGACGGTGGTGGGGCACACGCTCGCGGCACTGGCCCGCGTGCCGCGCCTTGCGAACGTGATGGTGGTGCTGAGCCCGGGCGATGACGAATTTGAATGGCAGGTGCCGGGGTTTCCGGGCTGGGTGTCGCGCGCAGGCGGCGCGAGCCGCGCGCAGACGGTGGCGAACGGCCTCGTGGAATTGCTGCAGCATGGCGCCGCGCCGGATGACTGGGTGCTGGTGCACGATGCCGCACGCTGCCTGGTGCAGCCTGTATGGATCGATGCGCTGATCGATGCCTGCGCAGATGATTCCGTGGGTGGATTGTTGGCGCTGCCTGTCGCGGACACGCTCAAGGACGAGCGCCAGGGCCGAGTTGCCGCGACCGTGGACCGTGCCAACAAATGGCAGGCGCAGACGCCGCAGATGTTCCGCATCGCCATGCTGCGCACCGCGCTCGAGCATGCGGGCGTGCAGGTGACCGACGAAGCCAGCGCGATCGAATCGCTCGGGCTTCAGCCGAAACTGGTGCGCGGCTCGCTGGAGAACTTCAAGGTGACCTATGCCAACGATTTCGACCTGGCCGAACGACTCCTGAGGAGCCGCGCATGAACCGTCCACCGCAACCGCGCATGCGCATCGGCGAGGGCTGGGACACGCACCAGCTCGTCGAGGGCCGCCCGCTCATCCTCGGCGGCGTCGAGGTGCCGCACACGCATGGCCTGCTCGGGCATTCCGATGCGGATGCCCTGTGCCATGCGATCACCGATTCGCTTTTCGGTGCGGTGGCGCTGGGCGACATCGGCTACCACTTCCCCGACACCGATGAGCGCTTCAAGGGTGCTGACTCGCTGGCGCTGCTGGCCGAGGCCGCGCGGCGGGTGAAGGCCGCTGGCTGGCAGATCGGCAACGTCGACAGCACGATCATCGCGCAGGCGCCGAAGATGGCGCCGCACATCCTCGCGATGCGTCAGCGCCTGTGCACCGCCATGGGTGTGACGCTGGAGCAGGTGAGCGTGAAGGCGAAGACGGCGGAGAAGATGGGGCCGGTCGGCGAGGGCAAGGCCATCGAGGCGCGGGCGGTGTGCATGCTGTTCAAGCCGTGATGGCTTGAGGAGAGGTCAGGGCGCCTTCTTCAGCCGGATGTGCGCCACCAAGCCACCCTCCGCCGCGTTCGCGATCTCGAAGGTGCCGCCCATGCGCTGCACAGCCTTCTCCACGATGGCCAGGCCCAGGCCGGCTCCCGTGGCCGCAGTGCGCGCTGCATCGCCGCGGAAGAAGGGCGTCGTGAGCTGCCCGAGCTTCTTCGGGTCCACGCCAGGCCCTTGGTCGCGAACGCTCAGGATCACCCACGGCCCGGTGCGCGCATAGCTCACCGTCACCCGGGCAATGCCGGTGTCCGTCGAGCGCCCGTAGCGGCGCGCGTTCTCGAACAGGTTCTGCAGTACCCGCCCGAGTTCGGTGTCGTCGGCCATCACCTTGGTGTCGATCGCCACGCGCGAGGTGATGCGGATCTGGCTCGGATCCCGGAAGGCGGACATCTCGCGGTCGACGACGCTTGACAGGTGCACGGGCATGAGCTTCACCTCGCCCGGCCGTGCGTAGTCCATGAACTTGTCGATGATCGCGTCGAGCTGGTCGATGTCGAGTGCCATGTTGCGCTTGGCCTCGTCGTCCTCGACGCTCATCTCGGCCTCCAGGCGCAGGCGGGCGAGCGGTGTGCGCAGGTCGTGCGAGATGCCGGCGAGCATCACCGCGCGGTCTTCTTCGACCTTCGCGAGTTCGCGCGCCATTCGGTTGAAGCCCATGTTCACCTGGCGGATCTCGCTCGTGAGCGTGTTCTCGTCCAGGCGCGAATCGAACTCGCCTTCACGGATGCGGCTGGCGGCAAAGGACAGGTCGCGCAACGGCTGGTTGATGAGCCGCGCGATCGCGACCGAACCCAGCACGGTCGCCACCAGCGCCACGCCCGCCCACACGATCAGCGTGGTCCAGCTGATCGGCTGCATGCGCGTCGGGTCGGCTTGCAGCCAGTACGGGTCCTTGTCGTCGAAAGAGAACCCGACCCACAACCCCGGCGCACCGTTCACTTCGCTCGCCACCAGCGTGTCCGAGCCCAGCCGCGAGCGAAGCTCCTGCCCGATCGCGCGGGTGAAGCGGTCCACCTCGTAGGGCTCCCACTTGTCGGCGGGCTCGCGAGGCTGCAGCCGCATCGACTCCTGGCTCTGCATGCTCTTGATGAGCGCCACGCGGTTGATGCCGTCGGTGCTGCGCAAGGCAGCACGCGACAGATTCACGAGGCTTGCAATCTGCTGCGCGGCCTGCACGGCGCGCGGCTCGAACTCCATCGCACGGAAGGTCTGCGTCCAGGCGAACACACCGCCTGCGAGGAGGATGGCCAGGAGAAAGAAGGTCCGCCAGAAGAGGCTCAGCGCGACGTGTTTCTTGGCCATTCAGTGTGGGGGAAGAGAAGCGCCGGATTGTAGGGTCACCAACGCCCGCAGCCCCCTGGGATCAAGCCACACCCGCGGGACCGGCTCCGCCGGCCCGCTGGGTGGCGCCCCTCGGGGGCAGGAGCGCAGCGACTGGGGGGCTCAATTCAAGCCGTCCCGTCCGGCACGAACACGTAGCCCACGCCCCACACCGTCTGGATATAGCGCGGCTGGGCCGGATCGGGCTCGATCATCTTGCGCAAGCGCGAGATCTGCACGTCCAGGCTGCGGTCGAAAGGCTCGAACTCGCGGCCGCGCGCGAGCTGGGCGAGCTTGTCGCGTGACAGCGGCTGCCGCGGGTGCCGCACCAGTGCCTTGAGCATCGAGAACTCGCCGGTCGTAAGCGCGATCTGCTCGCCTTCCTTCGAGAGCCGGCGCAGCGCCAGGTCGAACTCGAACGGGCCGAAGGTCACGGTCAGCGCCTCCTTGGCCGGGGCGCCAGGAGCCTCGAGCGACGGACGGCGGCGCAGCACGGCGTGGATGCGGGCCAGCAGTTCGCGCGGGTTGAAGGGCTTGGGCAGGTAGTCGTCGGCGCCGACTTCCAGGCCGACGATGCGGTCCACGTCTTCCACCTTGGCGGTGAGCATGATGATGGGTGTCACGTCGTTGGCTGCACGCAGCCGGCGGCAGATGGACAGGCCGTCTTCGCCCGGGAGCATCAGGTCGAGCACGATCAGATCGACCGTCTCGCGCGTCAGGACGCGGTTCAGCGCCTTGGCGTCTTCAGCCAGCAGCACTTCGAACCCCTCCTGGGTGAGATAGCGCCGCAGCAGGTCGCGGATGCGGGCGTCATCGTCGACGACGACGACGCGGTCGGCACGAGCGGTGGGTGCGGTGGTCATGGGGACTCCCAAATTTGTAACAGAGGCATTGTGCGCAGGTTTGGTCCAGCAAAACGTCGCTTTTGACCCGTTGTTACAAGTCTTGCGAACGGAGGCTTGCAGACGGAAACGTCTTGACATGTAACGCCTGCAATCCGTGCCGACCGGCTGATAGCCTGCCCCCCATTCACACAAGAACAGGAGCTCTGATGAAACGCGTATTTCCGCTGCTTGCCATGGCGACCATGGCCATGTCGTCAGCCGTTTTCGGCGCCGACACCAGCCAGCCTACGGGCGTCGTGAGCCTCGCGGCCGCCGCCAACACCGAAGTGCCCAAGGACCTGATGTCCGTCACGCTCACAACCACCCGCGACGGGCAGGATGCGAACACTGTCCAGTCTGGCCTGAAGCAAGCACTGGAAGCCGCGTTGGCTGAAGCGCGCAAGGCCGCGAAGCCAGGTCAGGTGGATGTTCACACGGGTAACTTCTCTCTCTATCCGCGATACACCAACAAGGGCGTGATCTCCGGCTGGCAGGGAACGGCCGAACTGGTGGTGGAAGGCCGCGACATGCCGGCGCTCGGCCAACTGGTCGCGCGCATCCCGACCATGACGATCGGCCGTGTGAGCTATGGGCTGTCGCGCGAAGCGCGAGAGCGCAATGAGTCAGAGGTTGCGGCCCGTGCCATCGCTTCCTACAAGGCGCAGGCGGCGGAGCTTGCCAGGCAGTTCGGCTATTCGGGCTACGTCATCCGCGAGGTCAACGTGCAGGCGAACGAACAGCCCGGCAATGTCGTGCCGATGATGCGCATGCAGTCCATGGCCAAATCCGCCGACGAGCCCCTGCCGGTGGAGGCCGGCAAGGCGCAGGTCATCGTCACCGTGACGGGCACGGTGCAGATGACGAAGTAGGGCGGCGCTGCCTGCCGCCTCCGCTCACTGCGCCACCCAGCCGCCGTCCACGTTCCAGGCGACGCCGCGCACGTTGTCCGCGGCCGGCGAGCAGAGGAAGACCGCCAGCTCGCCGAGTTGTTCAGGCGTCGTGAACTGCAGCGACGGCTGCTTCTCGCTGAGCAGGTCGACCTTGGCCTTCTCCACCGAGATGCCTTCGCGCGCCGCGCGGTCGTCGATCTGCTTTTGCACCAGCGGCGTCAGTACCCAGCCTGGGCAGATGGCGTTCACCGTGATGCCGGTGGTCGCGTTCTCAAGGGCCACCGCCTTGGTCAGGCCGACGATTCCATGCTTGGCCGCCACGTAGGCCGACTTCTGCGCCGACGCGACGAGGCCGTGGGCCGAAGCGATGTTGATGACGCGGCCCCAGTTCTTCGCGCGCATTCCAGGGATCGCCAGCCTCGTGGTGTGGAAGGCCGACGAGAGGTTGATGGCGATGATCGAATCCCACTTCTCGGGCGGGAAGTCCTCGACCCTCGCGACGTGCTGGATGCCGGCGTTGTTCACGAGGATGTCGGTGCCGCCGAACTCGGCGTCCACGTAGGCCATCATCTGCGCGATCTCGGTGGGGCGGCTCATGTCGGCGCCGTAGTAGCCCACCTTCACGCCGAGCGCGGCAACCTGCGCCTTCGGCCCCTCGGCATCGCCGAAACCGTTGAGCACGATATTGGCGCCTTGGCGCGCGAGGCTCAGGGCAATGCCCAGGCCGATGCCGCTGGTCGAGCCGGTGACGAGTGCGGTTCTTGCTTTGATCATGGCGAGGCCTCCGAGTTGATACAGTGCATTATCAAAGAGCGCTCCCCAGTTCTCACCCGGCTCGCAGCATGGCGAGATCCTGAGGCAACACGATGACCGACAAGCAAGAGCCCCGCCTGAACCATGTCCAATGCCTCGACGCCCGTGGCCTGCACCGCGTCGCGTATTGGGAGTGGGGCGACACGGCCAACCCGCGGGTGGTGGTTTGCGTGCACGGCCTGTCGCGGCAGGGTCGGGATTTCGACACCCTGGCCTCGGCGCTGGCGGCGGACTTCCGTGTCATCGCGCCCGACGTGGCCGGCCGCGGGCAATCCGACTGGCTGGCTGATCCGGCTGGCTACCAGTTGCCCGCCTACGTGGCCGACATGGTGACGCTGATCGCACGGCTGAACGTGCCGTCGGTGTCGTGGGTGGGGACATCCATGGGCGGGCTCATCGGCCTGGGGCTGGCGGCGCTGCCGACGTCGCCCATCCAACGGCTCGTGCTCAACGACGTCGGCCCCACCATCCAGCCCGAGGCCATCGCACGCATCGGCGCGTACCTTGGCTTGCCGATGCGCTGGTCCAGCGTCGACGAGGCGGCCGACTACATGCTGTCGATCTCGGCTGGCTTCGGCCAGCACAGCCGCGAGCAGTGGCTTGCGCTCACGCGGCCCATGCTCAAGCCCGACGGCGACGGCTTCAAGCCGCACTACGACCCGAACATCGCCGTGCCCTTCAAGGCCATGACGCCGGAGATGGCCGCCGCCGGTGAGGCCGCGCTGTGGAACGCCTACGACGCCATCCGATGCCCGACGCTGCTCGTGCGCGGTGCCGATTCGGACCTGCTCACCAAGGACACGGCGCTCGCCATGACCCAGCGCGGTCCGAAGGCGCGGTTGCGCGAATTCGAGAAGGTCGGCCATGCCCCGATGCTCGTTGTGCCCGAGCAGGTCGATGCCGTGCGGGAGTTCCTGCTCGCCCCATGAAGACAGGTCTCTCGGGCGCACCCGGCGCCGACGCGGCGACCATCGTCCATCTGGTCGACGAACATGCTGCCGACGAGGTGGCTCAGCTCGCACGCGCCCGCGCCTTCGCTGAACCCTTGCTCGCGGGACAGGCGCTGGACACGGGTGAGGATGCACTCGCCCATGCCGACGGCGTCGCCGGCATTCTTCAAAGCATCGGCGCCGCGCCCTCCATGCGTGCAGCGGCCTACCTCGTGTACGCCGGCGACTTCCTGCAAAAGCCCGAGGAGATGGTTGCAAAGGCCTTCGGCCCCTCGCACGCGAGCCTGGTCGCGCACACGCGCAAGCTGGTGCAGATCCAGCGCGCCGCGCGCGAGGCCAAGGTCGGCGAAGACCAGCGAGCGCTGCAGACCGAACGCGTGCGCAAGATGCTGCTCGCCTTCTCGCGCGACCTGCGCGTGGTGCTGCTGCGGCTCGCCTCGCGCTTGCAGACGCTGCGCTACTACGCGGCCTCGAAGCAGCCGTGCCCGCAACTGCTCGCGCAGGAGTCCATGCAGGTCTTCGCGCCGCTGGCCAACCGGCTCGGCATCTGGCAGATCAAGTGGGAACTGGAAGACCTGTCCTTTCGCTTCTTGCAGCCTGAGCAGTACAAGCACATCGCCAAGCTGCTTGATGAGAAGCGAGTGGAACGCGAGCAGCGTGTGGAGGCTTTTCGCTGCCGGCTCGCTGACGAACTGCACGCGCGCGGCATTCGCGCCGAAGTGCAGGGCCGCCCCAAGCACCTCTACAGCATCTGGAAAAAGATGCAGGGCAAGAGCCTGGACTTTGCGCGCGTATTCGACGTGCGCGCGATGCGCGTGATCGTCGGCGACGTGCCCGAGTGCTACGCCGCGCTCAGCCAGATCCACGAGCTGTACCGCCCCGTGCCTGGCGAGTTCGACGACTACATCGCCAAGCCCAAGCCCAACGGCTACCAGTCGCTGCACACCGTGGTGCTCGACGAAGACGACCGCGCCGTCGAGGTGCAGATCCGCACCCGGGCGATGCACGACCATGCCGAGCACGGCGTGGCGGCGCACTGGGCCTACAAGGAGGCGGGCGTCAAGGGTTACGCGGGCGTGAGCGCCGGTGCCGATTTCGATGCGCAGGTGGCGGAAGCCCGCAAGGCCGTGCTGCGGCAACTGCTCGCGTGGGAGCGTGACTTCGTCGAGAAGGGCGATGTTGTGAAGCCGGCAGGCGAGGCCGGCGATGCGGTGTTCGACGATCGCATCTACGTCTTCACGCCGGATGCGGCGATCGTCGAACTGCCGGCGGGCGCCACGCCCATCGACTTCGCCTACGCGGTGCACACCGACCTCGGCCACCGCTGCCGAGGTGCCAAGGTGGACGGCGCGATGGTGCCGCTGAACACGCCGCTGCAAAGCGGGCAGACAGTGGAGGTGACGGCCATCAAGGAAGGCGGCCCGTCGCTCGATTGGCTGAACGGCGAGCTCGGCTACCTTCGTAGCCAGCGCTCCAAGGCGAAGGTTCGCGGCTGGTTCAATGCACTGGCCCTGCGCGACACGATCGCTCGTGGCCGCGAGGCCGTCGAGAAGCTCCTGCAGCGCGAAGGCAAGACGGCGATGAAGCTCGACGATCTCGCGTCGCAGCTGGGGTTCAAGAACGCCGAGGCCTTGTTCGAGGTGGTGGGCAAGGACGAGTTCTCTTTGCGCAACATCGAGACCTTGTTGCGGCCCGCTGAGCCCGTGCTCACGCCCGACGATGTCATCGCGCTCAAGCGCTCGCGCTCCGAAGGCGAGTCGCCCAAGGGCGGCGTGCTGGTGGTGGGAGTCGAGTCGCTGCTCACGACGCTGTCGCGCTGCTGCCGGCCGGCGCCGCCCGACGCCATCGGCGGCTACGTCACCCGCGGCCGCGGCGTGGCCATCCATCGGCGCGACTGCAGCAACTTCCGCGAGATGGCCAGCCGTTCACCCGAGCGCGTCATCGTCGTGGAGTGGGGCGCGCCGCGCGGTGACAAGGGCGCGCTGTACCCCGTCGATGTGATCGTCGAGGCGGCCGATCGGCAAGGCCTCTTGCGCGACATCTCCGAAGTGTTCGCCAAGGAGAAGATGAACGTCACCGGCGTGAAGACGCAGACGCTGCGCGATGCACAAGGCGGCACGGCGTGGATGACCTTCACCATCGAGGTCGCGGACGCGGCACGGCTCACGCAGGTGCTGGGCGCGGTGGCGCGTGTTTCAGGGGTGCGGTCGGCCCGCAGAAAGTAGTGGTCGAATTCACTGCTATAATCTGAGGCTTCGCAGGCGCGTAGCTCAGCTGGTTAGAGCACCACCTTGACATGGTGGGGGTCGTTGGTTCGAGTCCAATCGCGCCTACCAAATTTGGTAGAGAAATCAGGCACTTAGCGGCGACGCTAGGTGCCTTTTTTCTGGCGCGTCGCCCAGTATTCTTCCAATTTTCCAAAATTCTTCCATCGCTCGTGGCGGTGGCGTCGCAGTGCGGTTCGGGCTGCGTTGGCGGTCCGCTGTTGGTGGGCGGCGTTGTTCACTGGCTAGCGAAAATTGCTCTTCTTTGACTTGGCAAAGTGCAGCCCCGTATCCTGCAAGCATCGATCGCGAAGGAAGTCTTTCAGTCTGGCACGCAGTTCGTGCGCTCCCGGCGCTCAAAGTTGTCGTTCAAGCGCTTGTCGGCGGCCGAGACGACGGCACACCTTGACCTCAGTCATGCCAACGCCCCATCGACTCGAATTCGGGTACTACCCCAAGCCACTTGATCTTTCGTCGGGGTCAATCACCGTTTGCCCGCTTGCTGATCTTTCACTGACCGTCGCCAGCGTCGAGGGCGACGACCAAGTGGAGCAAGACTGGATTTACGCACCGCCGCAACTCGTGCGCAACCCCCGCCGGCAGCTCAGGGTCGGTCAGCGCCATCGAGGTGGCTTGCCAGCCCGCCCGGGAGAAGACGCTCAGATCCTCGACATTGGTCGGTTGCTGCGCTGTCAACGTCGCAAGCGCGGATTGGACTCAGCGCGTCCTCGGCCCGCGATCTTTGTTCTTCTCGGTTCGGCGTGCGACAGCATCAGCCCGGCCTTCGGCGATGCGATCGGTCAAGCGGCGGCGAGCCTGTTCGACGAAACGCTGACGGTCTGATGGATCAGCGAAGCTGTCCTCGGCAAACGCAACGGCCTCCTTGATTCGCTCCACCGAGTCAGCGTGCCGCGGATAGCGCCTCAGGAATTCGACACGGTTCAAGGTGCTGAACGCATGAGCTTCTTCGGTCCACGCAAGCAGCCTGGCCGCCTCGGCATCGCCTCGAGCGCGGAGGACGGCTTCCTCGCACCACTGCGACGCCTGGTGCATCACTTGTCCGGGCATGGAAGGATCCTGGTGCAACCGCTCGACCAGCACTTGCCAGCGCATGGCGCTGTCGGCCAGTTCCCGCGCCGTCAGGCGGGCGGCGATCGGTGGAGCGACCGGTTGGCTCGGCAGGCTCGTTCGCATCACGGTCTGCGCTGGCCTGCTCGTGGCCTGGAATGGGGGCCGTTTGGCTGTCCTCGCATTTCTCGTCCTGCTGGAGCCGCTGGTGCGAATCGTGTTCGTGCCGCTGGCGTTTCTTGGGCTGTGCGTGACGCTGCTGTTCGGCTTCGCGATGGGTGACCCGCATTTCCCGAAGTGGGGCATGCTGGCGTTGTCGATCGGGATGCTGTGGGTGTACTGGCTCTACCTGGGGTTGATTGCTTTGGTGATGAGGTTGCCATGACGGACATCGATTACGCAATGCTGGAGCGGATTGCGGAGCAGCGTCGCTTCGAGGCGCGCACGCTGGACATTGCCAAGCGCTTGTTCATCCATCGCGAGAATCCGAAGGCGGTGTCGACCCAGTACGGCGTGAACCTCGCGCGCGTCTATGCGATTCGCAAGGAGGTGCTTGCGGCTGCTCAGGCTCTTGCGCTGCCGGCGGGGTGGGAAGAACTGCACCTCTCGGGTCCGAGCGAGGTTATTGCCCGCATTCGACGTCAGTTTGAGGAAGAGATGAGTCGGGTTGCGGAGAGGAAACACTGAACCGGCTTCGGGGTGGGCGGCCCGTTTTCCGCATGGCGCCTCAAATGCAGGGGCGATCCGACTTCAGCCGAAGGGCATAGCGACAGGCATACCGGCTCGCTTCGCTGATTGATGAGCCCCACAGCTCGACTTTGATGCGCAGCGTTGTGGTGGCGAGCCCGCGAACGTTTTCATCGGCTCACACGAGGGCTGTGCCACTTTCGTCCGCAGCGCACGTGGCGCACGCACCTGCCCAACGCAGTTGGAAAGACGGCTGCGGCGACGACGAATCCACGTCGCCTTCCACGGGCGCTACCACGGCGCGCCTTCAGCATGGCACTACACGGCGTGGAAGGGGCCAGATTCAGGCTACTGGCAATGACTGAGACCCGGACAGGTCGAACGAAACGTGGTCACGTGACCTTGGTTGCACCTTGCCAGCGCGAGTAGCTGCTCAAGAGCGTGATTGTTCAGGCCAGTGCGATGGAGACAGTGAAGGATTCAAGGTGGTCTCGGGGATCAGCAAGCTTCTCATTGGTCGGAAACACGATGGCCTGTCAACGAGCGACAAGGTCGCGACGGAAGCGGTGGCTGCCGGCCACACGCGCGACATCGTCAACGACGCCTCCGTGGAGGTGGTTGTCAGCTTCCCGCCCATCGTGATGTCGGCGGCCGAGGCGGAGTCCTTGTGCTCCGGCTTTGTGCTCGAGATCGGTGGCCGCCTCGCGCAGACACAACTCTCGGTGCAGGTCAGCGGCCGGCAGGTGGCAACGGGGAAGCTGCTCGCGCTGATCGACGACCATGCCGGCGTGATGCTGGCCATGTCGGAGAAGTGACGTGATGCTGCCCCAGCAGGTGACGTCGGGCCTCGAACGCGGCATGGTGCGCGGCACCCGCACGAATCTGGCCTTGCGCAATCTGCTGAGCAAGCGCGTGGCGTGGCTGGAGGATCTGTTCAAGGACGGTTCGTTGCCGCGCGCCTACCTCAATCGCGGCAACCTGTTCGTGGAATTCCAATGGCGCCTGGTGGTTGTCGGGCGGACGGGGCCTCTGCTTCACTTGGCCCTGTCGGGCGCGCTCCTCGAATTGCTCGGCTTCGCGGGAGTTCCGCGTGCGGCTGTGCGAGATGCGCTGGTCGAGTGCGCGGCCGCGCCGCTCATGCCGGCGCTTCGTGAGTTTTTCGAGCAGGACGTCGTCGTTCGCGTCGAGGAGGGACAGCGAGGCTGGCCAGAATCCGACTCCTGGGCCAAGTTTCAGTTTTGCCTCCCGTCGGCGGACGGCCCGTCGCTGGACCGGTGCGTACCGGTACGCATCCTCGAACCGTTCGCGCTGAAGCTGAACCGGCTGCTGGCAGCCCGCTCCCATCGGCCCCGGGTAGACGTATGGATGCCGCTGTTCGCAGGCACGCGGCAACAAGTGCCGGTTTCGACCGTGCGGGGGCTGAAGGAGGGTGACGTGCTGCTGGGCGATGAATCGTCGGCCGACGCCGCCGGTGCTATCAGGCTCTATGTCATGTCCGCCTCGGCGCAGCAGGAGGGCCGCTACCTAGCCACGCTGCGCCGGCAAGACGGGCGGGTGGTCCACCTGTCGCCCGGGCGCTGGCTGGATGGCGGCTTCCTGGGTGGCGGCGGCACGCCGCGGGTGGGTCTCGACGTCGTCGAGGCGCGGCTGCTGGTGTCGTCCGAGCGCTGCCGCACCCTGGCGCTCGGGGAGTGCCTCGGCGAATGGCCGGACGCCGCCTGGCTCGAGACGCTTGAAATGCGCCTGGGTGGTCGCCGCCTGGCCAGTGCCCGCCGCATTACGGTGGCGGGGCGGGCCGGCTTCGAGATCCTCGAGCTTCACCGGCCCGAATGAGGCCAGGGGAACGGCCCTGCTGAGCCTGCCATGGCAGGCAGCGAGCAGCGCGTCCGGCCGCCTGCGCGGGCCTCAACGCGGCTGAGGCGCCACCGGCCAGTTGAACATGAAGTTGTGGGTGAGGCGCCAAGTCTCGGGTGTGTTGCCGAACCAGTCGGCGCGAAAGTGCGTCGAGTGCAGCACGAAGCCGGGGACGAGCAGCAGCCGGTTGTACTTCATCTCGACCACGCGCCGCAGTTCCCAGCCGCCGCGGCTGTCGATGAGGTTGTCCTCCTCGTCGCCCGGTGTCTCAGCGATGCGCTTGCAGTAGTCGGCGTAGTCGACCACGAGACCGGCGTCGCGCGCGCGGTCGAAAGGCAGCTGCGCGCCGTGCCGCCACATGCGCTCCCGGACCGTCGGGTCAATCTTTTGATTGTCGGGAGTGACGCCGCGGTACACGTGCTCCGGGAACATCGTCTCGGCGCCGGTCTCCTGGTGCCGGAAGAACGAAGTGCCGCCACGGCAGTGCTCAGGCTTGTTGAGGTAGACCAGCCCGACCAGCAGGCCGGTCTCCACGCGCGGACTGGACAAGCGCCGGGGCGGGTCGCCCGCGCGTCGCTCGGAGTTGAAGAACTGCCACGCCGTGGCCCGCGCTTCCATCGACGCGGCCGAGGGGAAGTACCAATGCGCGAACCGTTCGTACACGAACGACACCACCGGCGCGAAGTCCAGACTCATCACCGCCCAGTGCCCGAGGTGCCCCACGGGAGCGATGCGGTACTCCAATGAGAGCGCCAATTCGCGCAGGTGGTCCGGATCGCGGTAGAAGTTGTCCACCACGAGCGCCGGGTACGGGCCATTGCCGACCTCGATGACCTGGATGTCGGTGTCCTCTGGGCGGTTGGGCAGCAGCCTTTCGAGGTGGATCTTCATGCCGGCGTCCCGGGCCAATTGAAGGCGCTGTTCTGGGTCAGCCGCCAGGTCTCGGGGCTGTTGCCGAACCACTCCGGCTTGGAGTGGATCGAGTGCAGCAGGAAGCCGGGGAACAGCAGCAGGCGGTTGTATTTCATCTCGATCACGCGCGTGAGTTCCCAGTCGCCGCAACTGCCGAGGATGGAGCCCGAGTCGGCCCCCGGCGCGTAGGCGACGAGTTGCCAGTAGTCGTCGTAGCTTGAGGCCAGCCCCGCGTCCAGCGCCCGCTCATACGCGCGCTGAGCGCCGTGGCCCCACATGCGCGCCTGCACGGCAGGGTCTGGCTTCCACGATGCCGCCGCGCGTCCGTGGGGGTCGCGGCTGGGCATCAGCCGGCGGGGGAGCAGTGCTTCGGTGCCGGTGGGCGTGTGACGAAAGAACGAAGTGCCGCCGCGGCAGTGCTCGGGCCTGTTGAGGTAGACGAGGCTGCCCAACAGGTAGCCGTCGACATGCGGGCGCGGCTGCGCGAGGCGCTGCGGTTCATCGTCGCGGCGCTCCATCCGGAAGAAGACGCTGGGGCTGCCTTCGGCGCGCATCGCCTCGGGCGAGGGGAAGTACCACTGGCCGATGCGGTCCCAGGCGAACGAGATCAGCGCAGCGAGGTCCAGGCTGGCCACCGCGGAGTAGCCCGGATGGGCCGATGGCGGCGCCTTGTAGCGCAGCATCGTGGCAAAGGCGCGCACGTAGTCCGGGTCGCGGTAGAAGCCGTCGACCACCAGGCCGGGGTAGCGGCATTCGCCGAACTCCACCAACTCGATGTCGGTGTCCTCTGGCCGGTTGGGCAGCAGCCGTTCGAAATCGATCTCCATCGCAGCGGTCCTGGCGTCCGTTCTCTTCCGCACAGCTTGGCAAGGCGGCCGGGGTGGTCCACATCGGTGATTACGCCGAGTGCACCGCCGCGCTGCGGGGCGGTATGCACGGGGTATCCACCGATGTCGACCAGTACTGTAAATAACCGAGGCTTGCGCCCTGGCATGAACATCGTTCCCATCACCGAGGATCCGTCTCACGCGGCTCACCAACCGGAGGAGCAGCTGCATGAGGACTGACTTCGCTGTCATCGGAGGCAGCTATGCCGGCTTGTCAGCAGCCCTGCAACTCGCCCGCGCGCGCCGCAACGTGCTCGTCGTCGACGCGGGGCAGCGTCGCAATCGCTTCGTGGACATGGCCGGTGGCGCCTCGCACGGCTTCCTCACGCAGGACGGCCGCGCCCCGGCCGAGACCATCGCCCACGGCAAGCGGCAGTTGCTCTGCTATCCGACCGTGAAATGGATCGAAGGGCTCGCAGACGATGCCCGCGTGGCGTCGGATGGCCGATTCGAGTTCCGCGTCGCAGACACCACCGTGAACGCCGGCCGGCTGGTCCTCGCCACCGGCGTGCGCGACGAACTGCCACAGGTACCAGGCCTCGCCGAACGTTGGGGCCGCAGCGTTTTCCATTGCCCGTACTGCCACGCCTATGAAATGGGCGGCGGCCGGATCGGCGTCGTCGCCAGCACACCGTCGGCGCATCACCAAGCCATCATGCTGCCCGACTGGGGCACGACGACACTGTTTCTCAACGAAGCCTACACGCCGACGGAGGGGCAGCTCGCCGCGCTCGCCCGACGCGGCACGCGAATCGAGCCCACCCCGATCGAGCGAATCGATGGCTTCGCCGACGTGATCCTGAAGGACGGTCGCGCACTGCCGATGAGCGGTCTGTTCACGCAGCCGCGCAGGGACATGAGCAGTCCTGTCGCCCGGCAGCTCGGGTGCGAGCTCGAAGATGGGTCGCTCGGGCCGTTCATCAAAGTCGGCCCGTCCCAGGAAACCAGCGTGCCCAATGTCTTCGCGTGCGGGGACGCGGCGCGGGCAGCAGGCACCGTGGCGCTGGCGGTCAGGGATGGCGCGCTCGCGGGCGCTGGAGCGCACCGGTCGACGATCCTCTGACCCGCAGGCAAGCAGCGCGACCGCACTCAAGACTTGGGGTGACCGCAGCAGCACCCAAGAGGAAGCGGCTCATGTGCGATGTTCGTTCTTGGTGATGCCGACGCGGTTCTCGTTGTCGGCATCGGCATTCCGGTCGCCCGGCCGACCGCCTCCTGGTGTATGCCCTGATATGGACGAGATCGCGGCCCTTGCTAGATTGAGCGCATCAACCGGTACGGCAAGGAGCAAGGCTCATGGCGAGCGACAGCGCTATCAGCGAGCACGCGCCGCGGGATGGCACTTGGACCTCGTGGCACGCATCGCCGAACGCCGCACGATGACGAACGCCAGCACCGGCCGTGTGCGTAGCGCAGGAGTACGAGGCATATGTTCATCGACGCTGAGCGGCTGCGCATCAACGATCCCGCCGACATGCGCATTGAAACCCTGTGGCTGGGCAACGGCCGATATCCGGCGCTCATCATCGACAACTTCTATCGCGACGCTGATTACGTGCGACAGATTGCACTGGGCCTGAACTACCTGCCGCCCGTCACAGGAAAGCATCCGGGCTACGTCGGGGTGATCAGCCTTGGCATGGAATCGATACTGGCCTTCTTGCATGCCCGCGTCGCGGACTTCTACTTTCCAACGCTGGAGAGCTTGCAGCGCCAAGCCCATCCATGGGCGTTCTTTGCTTGCAAGCCTGCGGGCTCGCGTCCTCCACGTCCGGTATCGCGACGGCCGCACGGGGACCAAGTGCTTCTGGCGGGCGTGCTCTACCTGAACCTGCCGGACCAATGCCGGGGCGGGACGTCCTTCTACCGGCATGTGGAGACGGGCGCCGAGGCGGTCCTCCCGCAATCCGTGGTGTCCGGCACCAGCCCCCACGCCAACCTGGACGAGGAGGTGGTCGAGAAGATGAAGGGGCTGGGCGCATTCGACGCGTTCCTGCGATGGAAGCAGGACAACGAAGGCGACCGAAATGCCTACTCCGTCTTTCACAACTTCATCTTGAACACGCCGGGGTCGGACGAAAACTCCATCACCGGCAGCGTCGGCGGCTGGGAGATGACCCGAATGCTGGAGATGAGGTACAACCGGATGGTTCTCTATCCGGGCTTCCTTCTCCACTCGCCCTACCACAGGCGCGAATGGTTCGGCGAGGAGCCGGACACTTGCAGGTTGACGCAGAACTTCTTCCTTGGCTGGCCGAAGAAGCCCGGTGACTGAGGGAGGAGTCATCGGCGGCCTTGGTCCAGACGAGCGGCTTCAGATCATCGTTGTTGCTTTCGATGTCGTGCCGAATGGCCTGCTGAAGACAACGAGTGGAGCGATGAGTGCCGTGGCGAAAGTATGGCGCGCCGACGATGCGGACTCGCGCAGATGCTCGGGGTTGCGAAAGTTCAGTCCACCAGCGACCGGATGGTCGTGCTGCCCCAACCCGATGAGTTGCTAGTTGGCGCTCTCGGGCGCATAAGCTGGAGACGGTCGAGGTCGACCTCATGTAGCGGACGTGGCACCGTCCGGCGTGTGACTGCGTCCATTTCGGCGAAAGGGCCGCGACGCTGTCAGCGCCGCGGCCCAATCACTATGGCTTGCAGTGACTAGAAACAGGTCTCGCAGTCGAAATGATTATCAGAAAACGTAACTTCGTCGTCGAGTCTTTTTTGAACCCTTTCATAAAGCGTCTTCATGTTGTTATTCCATGTATCGGCGTCCTTCTGCAAATCCTCATCCAACTCTTGAAGGCTGGCGTATTTCCTGCCGTTGATTATGAAGGGCAACGAAGTGGCGCTGCCCACGTTAATCACTTGGCCGCTGCGCAGCAGCCACTGATTGGCGATCGCTGACAAATCTGCACGCTGTTTGGAGGTGCCGGCAAGGAGAGGCAGGGTCGATTTGGAAAGACCGTCGAAGCCTTTAAAGGCCTTCCTCATGTCTTGCGTGAAAGTCTGAATGATTGCGTTGCCGCCGACACCGACGCTGCCGATTGCGGACAGCACGATGGAGGCCATGGCAAGCTGTTTGTCCAGCTTCTCGCTTTTTCGCGACTCATCCCACCCCTCGATAAGCTTCCCCGCAAAGTCATTGGCCTTGGTCTGATAGGCCTTCATCGCGCCCACAAGCTCGTTGGACGCGTTGATGTTCGCTTTCGCTACCGTATCGAGTTGGCCCCTGGCCTCCTGGCTGATGAGGTGTGCCAACTTGTTGTCGTCGTAGCCGAGGCGTTGCTGGATCTCATCCATCTCCATCTGCTGCTTCTCGATGGCTTCCTTGTCGTCTGCCAGGTAGCTCTTGCCAGTGTCTGGGTCGATCAGGTCTTTCTTCTCCTCGTCTGTGAGGCCCGATGTGTCTTCACCGGACACGACGTTGGCGTAAACATGGTCGCGGTACACCTTGTCGAAGAATGGCTGAACTTGAGTGTTGATGAATTTGTCCAGATCAGGTATGGAGGTGACCTGCCCGAAGTCGGCTTTGTTGATGTCGCCGGACAGCGAAATCATGCGCGCGTTGGCATCGTCCATCGTTTGGATCTTCTCGCCGGTGAGGTACTTGTATCGGTCTTCTAGCTGTTTCCGGCTGGCGTTGTCGCTGACGATAGGTGCTGTTGAGTCAACCGTGGGATCGGGCAGAATAGGGAGGCTGAAGGCGGCCTTTCTTGTGGTTTCAGCCTTTTCCCAAGTCTCGAGGGGCGTGCCGTTGGCATATGCCAATCCATCCGAAGCGGGGAAAACTCCGGCCAAGTTGATCTGCGACAACTGGCTATCGTCCGCGGGCACGTCGTTCAGCGTCTTGGAAAGACCTGCCATCGCCGAATTCGCGGCGGGGTCCTGATCGATACCCAAATCCTCGTCCAAATATGCGTTTGTCAGCCGCTTTTGGGCTGCCAGTACATTCTGCGAGTACTCTTTGCTGGTGAGGGCGAGCGCGTCGACGTTATCTGTCTTCGCGGTCATCTTGTAGGTTTCTGGATCCTTCAGATAGTTGTCTACGTCCTCACGGGTGACGTTCGGGCCAAGGTGCGTTGCGATGTCGAGCCTGATTTGAGCCGCCTGCACATAGTTATCCCTAGATCGATAACCGATCCATCGGCCCTCGTTGCCCGCGAGCTGTCCGCCCTCGACATTCAGCACCGAGGTGTCGAGCGCCTTGGCGTTCTTCGCGATCGTGCCGGGGTCCGTCTTTCCTGTCGAGAGGTCATCGTTGATGGCCTTGACATTGTCCACCTCCGGGCTCAGCGCATCATTGACCCGGCCGGCCTGGTCATTGATAGCCGTTTGCTCATCGTCAACCGCCTTCAGTCGTTCGTTGATCTTCGCCCGGAAATCCGCTTCTTCCTCGGGGGTGGACAGCCTGTTCGTCGTATTGAAATCCGGCGTTTCGGCGTCCATACCCTCGATGGGCGGGTCAGGCAAAGCCCCCGCTGTATTCGTAGACGCTGGCGCCGCGGCCGCTAGCGGCGCTCCCATCGGCGGGGTCGTGGACTTTGAGGACGCGGGAGTTGCAGGCGTTGCCGCTGCGGGCGTTGCCGCTGCGGGCGTTGCCGGTGCGGGCGTTGCCGGTGCGGGCGTTGCCGGTGCGGGCGTTGGCGCTGCGGGCGTTGGCGCCGCGCCCGTCGGCGTTGCGGGCGTTGGCGCTGCGGGCGTTGCCGCTGCGGGCGTTGGCGCTGCGGGCGTTGGCGCCGCGGGCGTTGGCGCTGCGGACGTTGGCGCCGCGCCCGTCGGCGTTGCGGGCGTTGGCGCTGTGGGCGTTGCCGCTGCGGGCGTTGCCGCTGCGGGCGTTGGCGCTGCGGGCGTTGGCCCTGCAGGCGTTGGCGCTGCGCCCTTTGGCGTTGCGGGCGTTGGCGCTGCGCCCTTTGGCGCTGCGGGCGTTGGCGCTGCGCCCGTCGGCGTTGCGGGCGTTGGCGCTGTGGGCGTTGCCGCTGCGGGCGTTGCCGCTGCGGGCGTTGGCGCTGCGGGCGTTGGCCCTGCAGGCGTTGGCGCTGCGCCCTTTGGCGTTGCGGGCGTTGGCGCTGCGCCCTTTGGCGCTGCGGGCGTTGGCGCTGCGCCCTTTGGCGTTGCGGGCGTTGGCGTTGCGGGCGTTGGCGTTGCGGGCGTTGGCG
>CBIHOF010000021.1:0-104092 GCA_966211955.1 uncultured Comamonadaceae bacterium
GTAGTAGCCGTGCGACAGCACGTAGGTGCCGATCATGATGCGGCGCTTGACCTCGGCGCCGAACCCCTCGGCGCGCGACTTCTTGTACATGTCGAGCAGGTCGCCGTACTTGGCTGCGCGGTGGCCGAAGCGCACGCCGTCGAAGCGGCTGAGGTTCGATGACGCCTCGGCCGGCGCAATGATGTAGTAGACGGGGATGGACAGCTCGGTGCGCGGCAGGCTCACGTCGACGAGCGTCGCGCCCAGCTTCTCGAGCTCGGCGAGCGACGCACGCACGGCGCCGTTCACGTCGGCAGCAAGCGCCGCGGGGAAGAACTCCTTGGGCAGGCCGATGCGCAGGCCCTTGAGCGGTTGCGCGGCGGTGGCGCCCTCGCGCGCCTGCAGCATCGCCGCATGGAAGTCCTGCGCCGGGCGCTGGGCACTCGTCGCATCGCGCGGGTCGAAGCCACTCATCGCCGACAGCAGCAGCGCGCAATCTTCGGCGCTGCGCGCGAGCGGGCCGGCCTGGTCCAGGCTGGATGCGAAGGCGATCATCCCGTAGCGTGAGCACACGCCGTAGGTCGGCTTGATGCCGGTGATGCCCGAGAAGCTGGCCGGCTGGCGGATCGAGCCGCCCGTGTCGGTGCCGGTGGCCGCAGGCGCAAGCCGTGCAGCGACTGCGACCGCCGAGCCGCCGGACGAGCCGCCCGGTACGCGGCTCGTGTCCCACGGGTTCTTCGCCGGCTTGTAGGCCGAGTTCTCGTTGCTCGAGCCCATGGCGAACTCATCGCAATTCAGCTTGCCAAGCGTGACCGTGCCGGCTTCGGCCAGCTTGCGCACGACGGTGGCATCGAAGGGGCTCTGGTAGCCCTCGAGCATCCTGGAGCCTGCGGTGGTGGGCAGCTCGCGGGTGACGAAGATGTCCTTGTGCGCGAGCGGCACGCCCAGCAGCGCACCCGTCACGCCCGCCGCACGGCGCTCGTCGGCGGCGCTTGCCTGCGTCACGGCAGCGTCGGCATTCACCGACAGCCAGGCGCCCAGTTGTTCGTGAGTGGCAACCCGCGCGAGCAGATGTTTCGTGACTTCGACGCTTGAGAATTCCTTCGCGGCGAGCGCGCGGCCCAACTGCGCCACGCCCAGTTCGTGCAGCGGCTTCATTCGATCACCTTGGGCACGAGGAAGAGGCCGTCCTCCACCAGGGGCGCGCTGCGCTGGTTCGCCTCGCGGTCGTTGCCCTCGGTCACGACGTCTTCGCGCAGGCGCAAGGACACCTCGCTCACCGCGGACAGCGGCGTGTACAGCGGCTCGACGCCGCTCGTGTCGACGGCGCTCATCTGCTCGACGATCGAGAAGAAGCCGTTGAGCTGCGCAAGCATCGCGGACTGTTCGGCGGGCTGCAGTTCGAGCCTCGCAAGATGGGCGATGCGACTCACGTCGGATGGGGTCAGTGCCATGGAAATAGCGTTGTTTTGGACCCTTTTGCCGGGTCGGAAACCAGAGGGGATCGGGTATTATCTTCGGTTATCCACAACCCTCGGTGGTGCAACGGGACACGCTCAAGGCCAATAGCGGGCCCAGAGCAGGCCCCCAAGCGTTCCAAGGCCGGCCGATGGGTCTCGAGCGTCGCCACTACAACGAATTCAAAGCGTGCAGCAGGGCGCAAAGCCAGTCGCTTAGGGCCTGCTGAACGCGCGCAACCAACACACCATGTTCGGATCCTTTCGTCGCTACTTCTCGACGGACCTTGCCATCGACCTGGGCACCGCCAACACGCTGATCTACGTCCGCGGCAAAGGCATCGTCCTCGATGAGCCCTCCGTCGTCGCCATCCGCCACGAGGGCGGCCCCAACGGCAAGAAGACCATCCAGGCGGTCGGTGCCGAGGCCAAGGCCATGCTGGGCAAGGTGCCCGGCAACATCGAAGCCATCCGCCCGATGAAAGACGGCGTGATCGCCGACTTCACCGTCACCGAGCAGATGCTCAAGCAGTTCATCAAGATGGTCCATCCGCGCTCGGTGTTGAAGCCCAGCCCCCGGATCATCATCTGCGTGCCGTGCGGCTCCACCCAGGTCGAGCGGCGTGCGATTCGCGAATCCGCGCTCGGCGCCGGCGCCTCCGAGGTCTACCTGATCGAAGAACCGATGGCCGCGGCCATCGGCGCCGGCCTGCCGGTCTCCGAGGCTTCCGGCTCGATGGTCGTGGACATCGGCGGCGGTACGACGGAAGTCGGCGTCATCTCGCTGGGCGGCATGGTCTACAAGGGCTCGGTGCGCGTGGGCGGCGACAAGTTCGACGAAGCCATCATCAACTACATCCGCCGCAACTACGGCATGCTGATCGGCGAGCCCACGGCCGAAGCCATCAAGAAGAGCATCGGCAGCGCCTTCCCCGGCTCCGAGGTCAAGGAGATGGAAGTCAAGGGCCGCAACCTCTCCGAAGGCGTGCCGCGCAGCTTCACCATCTCGTCCAACGAGATCCTCGAAGCGCTCACCGACCCGCTCAACCAGATCGTCTCGTCCGTCAAGAACGCACTTGAGCAGACCCCGCCCGAACTCGGCGCCGACATCGCCGAGCGCGGCATGATGCTCACCGGTGGCGGCGCCCTGTTGCGCGACCTCGATCGACTCCTCGCCGAGGAAACCGGCTTGCCGGTGCTCGTGGCCGAAGACCCGCTGACCTGCGTGGTGCGCGGCTGTGGCATGGCGCTGGAGCGCATGGAGCGCCTGGGCGCGATCTTCACCTCGGAATAAGACCGATGACCCAGCAAAGCCGGCACGTTGCTCGCGTGGCCGGCTTTTTCACTTCAATTCACACTCAAAAGACGTCGTGGTAGCGCCGCTCGGCACGCTGGATCGAACCCCGCCGCCCTTCTTCAGGCAAGGGCCGTCGGCGCTGACCAAGCTGATGTTGTTCTCGGCCCTGGCCGTCTTCATGATGGTGGCTGACACCAAGTTCAAGCTCACCCAGCCGTTGCGCACGGTGGTGGCCACCGTACTGAACCCCGTCGAGCGCGTGCTGCGGGTGCCGGTGGACGCCTGGAACGGCGTGGGCGACTACGCCATGGGCCTGCAGCATGCGCTGTCCAGCGAGGCCGCGGCGCGCGCCACCCTCGCCAGGCAGGCCGAGCGCTCTGCCCGGGTCGAGCAGCTGCAAGCCGAGAACAAGCGCCTGCGCGACCTGCTCGGGTTGCGGCCGGCCTTGACAGTCAAGTCACTGCCCGCGGAGGTGCTGTACGAAGCCTCTGACCCGTTCTCGCGCAAGGTCGTGATCGACCGCGGCATGACGCAAGGCGTGGCGCTCGCGTCGCCGGTGATCAACGAGGCCGGCGTGCTCGGCCAGGTGACACGCGTCTATCCGCTGTCGTCCGAAGTCACGCTGCTCACCGACAAGGACGCGGCCATCCCCGTGCTCAACCTGCGCACCCAGGCCCGCAGCGCTGCTTACGGCACGGCCACCGGCTCGGGCCTGGAGCTGCGCTTCCAGGCGGGCAACGCCGACGTCCAGCCCGGCGACGTGCTGCACACCTCGGGCGTGGACGGCGTCTACCCGCCGGGCATCCTGGTCGCCAAGGTGTTGACCGTGGAACGCAAGATCGACACCGGCTTCGCCCGCGTGACGCTCGCACCGGCCGCGCCGCCGGATGGCGTGCGCCATGTGCTCGTCCTGGAGCCCGTCGGCATGCAGATGCCGCCCAAGCCCGAGCCCGCGGCCGACGAGGTGCCCAAGCCGGGCAAGACGAAGAAGGCGGTGAAGAAATGATCATGCCGCGCAGCTCCGACCAGCTCCTGTTGCCGGTCAACCCGCTCTTCGTGTGGACCACGCTGATGGTCGCTTTCGCGATCAACCTCGTGCCGCTCGGCCGCCACCCGTCCATGCCCGATTGCATGGCGCTGGTGCTGGTGTTCTGGAACGTCCACCAGCCGCGCCGCGTCGGCGTGGGCCTGGCCTTCATGTTCGGCCTGATGATGGACGTTCACGACGGCGCCATCCTCGGCCAGCACGCCCTGGCCTACACGCTGCTCAGCTTTTTCGCGATCACCATCCACCGCCGGTTGCGGTGGTTCACCGTGCCATCGCAGGCGGTGCAAATTCTTCCGCTCTTCGGTGCCGCGCACGCCGTATCGTTCGTCATCCGCATGTTCGCGGGCGGCATGCTGCCCGGATGGGAACTGGTGCTCGCGCCGGTGTTCGAAGCGCTGCTGTGGCCGCTGGTCACCTGGCTGCTGCTGGCGCCCCAGCGCCGCGCGCCCGATCCGGACGAGAACCGCCCGCTGTAGCGGCCGGCGAAGGGTAGTACTGACATGACCGAGCTGAAGAACGTCGAGCAGGAGCTGGGCCGTTTCCGGACGCGGCTCATCGCCGCCGTGGCCTTCGTGCTGTTCGCCTTCAGCCTCTTGACGGCGCGGCTCGTGTACCTGCAGGTGTACCGGCACGAAGAACTGTCCACCCAGGCGGAAAACAACCGCATCGCGGTGGTGCCGATCGTGCCCAACCGCGGCCTCATCGTGGACCGCAACGGCGTCGTGCTGGCCAACAACTACTCGGCCTACACGCTCGAGATCATGCCTGCCAAGGTGGCGGACCTCGACGCCACCATCGACCAGATCGCCCAGGTGATCGAGGTGCAGCCACGCGACCGCAAGCGCTTCAAGCGGCTGATGGAAGAAACCAAGAGCTTCGAGTCGCTGCCCCTGCGCACCAAGCTCACCGATGAAGAGGTGGCTCGCTTCACCGCGCAGCGCTTCCGCTTCACCGGCGTGGACATCAAGGCGCGGCTGTTTCGCAACTACCCCTATGGCGAGCTCGCCAGCCACCTGATCGGCTACATCGGGCGCATCAACACGGCCGAAAAGGAAGTCATCGACGATTCCGACGACGAGGCCAACTACCGCGGCACGGAGTACATCGGCAAGCTTGGCGTCGAGCAAAGCTACGAGAACGAGCTGCACGGTCAGACCGGCTTCGAGGAAGTCGAGACCAGCGCCGGCGGGCGCGCGGTGCGTCGCCTCAAGAGCAATGCGCCGACGCCGGGAAACACCGTCGTGCTGTCCATCGACATCAAGCTGCAGGCGATGGTCGAAGAGCTGTTCGGTGACCGACGCGGCGCGCTGGTGGCCATCGATCCGCGCAGCGGCGAAATCCTCGCCTTCGTCAGCAAGCCCAACTTCGATCCCAACCTCTTCGTTGATGGCATCGATGTCGAGAACTGGAAGATCCTCAACGAGTCCATCGACAAGCCGCTGCTCAACCGCGCGCTGCGCGGCGCCTACCCGCCCGGCTCCACCTACAAACCCTTCATGGCGCTGGCCGCGCTCACACTCGGCAAGCGCACGCCGCAGCAGGCGATCAGCGACCCGGGCTTCTTCTGGTTCGGCAACCACAAGTTCCGCGACGACAAGGAGGGCGGCCACGGCATGGTGGACATGTACCGCTCCATCGTGCAGTCCTGCGACACCTACTACTACATGCTCGCCAACGACCTGGGCGTCGATGCGATGCACGACTTCATGGCGCCGCTGGGCTTCGGGCAGCTGACCGGCATCGACCTGCACGGCGAGCTGCGCGGCGTGCTGCCGTCCACCGAGTGGAAGCGCACGACCTTCAAGCGCCGCGAGCTGCAGAAGTGGTACGCCGGCGAGACGATCTCGCTGGGCATCGGGCAGGGCTACAACACCTTCACCATGCTGCAGCTGGCGCAAGCCGAAGCCACGGTCGCGGCAGGCGGCGCGCGCTTCAAGCCGCACGTGGTGCATGCGATCGAGAACGTCGAGACGCGATTGCGCAGGTCACTGGACGGCGTGGCGCTGCCGCCGATCAAGCTCAACCCTGAGCACGTCGCCTTCATCCACCAGGCGCTGTATGGCGTGACGCAGGAAGGTACCTCGCGCACGTCCTTCATCAACGCACCCTACAAATCGGGCGGCAAGACGGGCACGGCGCAGGTGGTGCAGATCAAGGCCAACGAGAAATACAACGCCAGCCAGATCGACGAGCGCCACCGCGACCACGCGCTGTACACCGCCTTCGCGCCGCTGGAAGAGCCGCGCATTGCGCTGGCGATCGTGGTGGAGAACGCAGGCTTCGGCGCGGGCGCCGCCGCGCCCATCGCGCGCCGCGTGTTCGACTACATGCTGCAGGGCCAGTACCCGAGCGTGGAAGACATCGCCGCGACGCAGCAGGGCCAGTCCACCGCGCCGATCGGCACGCCCCGCCAGGCCACGCAAGTGCCCCTGCCCGGCGCGCCGGCCGGGCTGCTGCCCGCGGGTGCCGTCGTGCCCGCGGCCGCGTCGGCGCCGGCATCCGCGCCCAAGGTGCAGAAGGTGGCGCTTGGCGCCGCCGCCGTGGGGGCACGCTGATGAGCGCCGTTTTCGACAAGCCCTCCATCTGGCAGCGCGTGCGGCCGGTCGTGACAGGCTTCGATGCGCCGCTCATCTTCGCGATGCTGTGGCTCGGCGCCTTCGGCCTTGTCACGATGTACTCGGCCGGCTTCGACCACGGCACGCGCTTCGTCGACCACGCGCGCAACATGCTGCTCGGCCTATCGCTGCTCTTCCTCGTGGCGCAGGTGCCGCCGCAGCGCCTGATGTCGCTGGCCGTACCGCTTTACACCGTGGGCGTCATCCTGCTGGCCGCGACGGCGGTGATGGGCATCACCAAGAAGGGCGCGACGCGCTGGCTCAACGTGGGCGTTGTCATCCAGCCGAGCGAGATCCTGAAGATCGCGATGCCGCTGATGCTTGCGTGGTGGTTCCAGCGGCGCGAAGGCCGGGTGCGCATGGTCGACTTCAGCGTGGCGATGGTGCTGCTCCTGCTGCCCGTGGGCCTGATCGTCAAGCAGCCTGACCTGGGCACGGCCATCCTCGTCTTCTCCGCCGGCTTCTACGTGATCTTCTTCGCCGGCCTGTCGTGGCGGCTCATCCTGCCGGTGCTGCTGGTGGGCGCCATCGCCATCACCGCCATCGTCGTGTCGGCCGACCACATCTGCGAGCCCGACGTGAAGTGGCCGATGATGCGCGACTACCAGAAGCACCGCGTCTGCACGCTGCTGGACCCGACCACCGACCCGCTGGGCAAGGGCTTCCACATCATCCAGGGCATGATCGCCATCGGCTCGGGTGGCATCGAGGGCAAGGGCTTCATGAAGGGCACGCAGACCCACCTCGAGTTCATCCCCGAGCGCACCACCGACTTCATCTTCGCCGCCTTCGCCGAGGAGTTCGGGTTGATGGGCGTGGGCGGGCTGCTGCTGGGCTTTTGCTTCCTCATCTTCCGCGGCCTGATGATCGCGGCCGACGCGCCCACGGTGTTCACCCGGCTCCTGGCCGGGTCCATCACGTTGAGCTTCTTCACCTATGCCTTCGTCAACATGGGCATGGTGAGCGGCATCCTGCCGGTGGTGGGCATTCCGCTGCCCTTCATCAGCTATGGCGGCACGGCGATGGTGACGCTCGGGCTCGGGCTGGGCATCCTGATGTCGATCGCGAAGAATCGGCGGCTCGTGCAGACCTAGGGTCCCAGTCACCTGTCATCCCGGCGTACGTCGGGATCCGTGGGCCCAGGCGAACGCCCGCCTCACTTCCCCGCATTCGAGGGCAGTGCGCTTGCCTTCGCCGACGACACCGGAAAGCGGATGGTGAAGCGTGCACCCGGGCCGAAGGCCGGGCCGCCATGCTCGCTCAGGCCTGAGCGACTGCGCAGGTTGGCGTCTTCCAGCAAGACCTGCGCGTCGTGCTGCACGGCGATTTCCCTCACGATGGCCAAGCCCAGGCCGGAGCCATCGACGTTGGTGCCGAGGGCGCGGTAGAAGGGTTGGAAGACCTGGTCCCGCTCGGCGGCTGGAATGCCCGGGCCGGTGTCCTCGACCTGCAGCACCACCACCTGGCCGAACGGATCGTCGATGACGCGCACGGTGACCGTGCCGCCGGCGGGCGTGTATTGCAAGGCGTTGTCCACCAGGTTGCGGATCAGCTCGCGCAGCAACAGCGCGTGGCCCTGCACATGCAATGGCAGGCTGCCTTCGGGGCGCTCGAAGCCCAGGTCGATGCGCTTTTCCAGCGCGCGCGGCACGAAGTCGCGCACCGTCTCCTCGGCCAGCCGCGCAAGGTTGACGCTTTGCTTGTGCGACGCGTGTTCGGTGTCCTCGGCGCGCGCCATCGCGAGCAGCTGGTTGACCATGTGCGCGGCGCGTTGGCTGGACAGCGCGATCTGCTGCAGCGAGCGCTTCACCGCCTTCGGGTCGGTGGTGCCGGCGTCGATCTCGCGCTGCGCGAGTTCGGCCTGCGTGCGCAGCCCGGCCAGCGGCGTCTTCAGCTGGTGTGCCGCATCGGCCAGGAAGTGCTTCTGCGCGCTCAGCGATTGATCGAGCCGCGCGAGCAGGTCGTTGATGGCGCGCACCAGCGGCGACACCTCCTCGGGCGCGTCGCGCTCGTCGATGGGACTCAGGTCGCTGCTGTCGCGGCGGCGGATGCGCTGCTGCAGCTCGTTCAGCGGCGCGATGCCGCGCGCGAGCGCAAGCCACACCAGCAGCACTGCCAGCGGTAGGATGACGAACTGGGGGAGGATCACGCCCTTGATGATCTCGGTGGCCAGGCGCGAGCGCTTGTCCAGCGTCTCGGCCACCTGCACGAGCGGGGCCGCGCTGGGCGGTCGGCCCGGCACGTCCACCCACAGGTAGGCCACGCGCACGTTGTCGTTGTTGAGCGAGTCGTCGCGAAAGCGCAGCTCGCCGGGCGGCGCGTGATCGTCCTCGGCCGGCACGGGCAGGTTGCGGTCGCCGCTCAGGTATTCGCCGCGCAGCCCGAGCACCTGGTAGTAGATGTCGTCCGATTCATCCGTGTGCAGGATTTCTGATGCACCCGCGGGCAGAACGAACTTCGCCAGCGGCCGGCCGTCCGTCGATTCGACGGCCACCTGCTTGGACAGCACGCGCACCATCTCGCCGAGCTGGCGGTCGTAGGGCTTGTTGGCGATGCCTTGCGCGACGAGCCAGGTCAGCACCACGCTCATCGGCCACAGCAGCAGCAGCGGCGCGAGCATCCAGTCGAGGATCTCGCCGAAGAGGGAGCGCTGTTCGCGGCGTGGTGCGGGCATGTCCGCGGGGAGCATAGCGGCGCTCCCCTTCGCGACGCTGACCTGGTCGTCGGCCGCAAGTTGCGCAGGGTGGGCCGAACGCGGCGAGCCCACGAAGCGCTACCCCGGGATCTTTTCCAAACAGTAGCCCAGGCCGCGCACCGTGGCGATGCGCACGGGGCCCTGCTCGATCTTCTTGCGCAGCCGGTGGATGTAGACCTCGATCGCGTTGTTGCTCACCTCTTCGCCCCATTCGCACAGGCGCTCGACGAGCTGGTCCTTGCTCACGAGGCGGCCGGAGCGTTGCAGCAGTACTTCCAGAAGGCTGAGTTCGCGCGCCGACAACTCGATCATCTGGTCGTTGATGTAGGCCACGCGGCCGGTGGCATCGAAGGTGAGCGGGCCGTGCTTGATGACCGCCGACGCGGTGCCCAGGCCGCGCCGCGTGAGCGCACGCACGCGTGCCTCGAGCTCCTGCAGCGAGAAGGGCTTGGCCATGTAGTCGTCGGCGCCCAGGTCCAGGCCCTTGACCCGCTGCTCGATGCTGTCGGCCGCGGTCAGGATGAGCACCGGCACGCTCGAGCCGCGTGCACGCAGCTTGCGCAGCACCTCCAGGCCGTGCACTTTCGGCAGGCCGAGGTCGAGGATCACGAGGTCGAATTCATGCGAGGCGAGCGCTGCATCCGCCTCGCTTCCGCTGCCCACCTGGTCGACCGCGTAGCCCGCATTGCGCAGCGAGCGCAGGAGCCCGTCGGCCAGGACCTGGTCGTCTTCTGCGATGAGGATTCGCATGATGTCTCCGGCTTCTTTTGGATGGGGCGCTGGTCGATTCTAGGAGTCGGCGTCCGCGCACGGGGGTGAGTGGGAGTCGCGAGATACCCCAATAAGGACGCACCCGGAATCACTGTACAAACATCCAGCTTTTGAGATAATGCGCCCAACTTTTGTGGAGAAAACAATGGATGCACCGGTCAAAGCCCTGAACACCGAAAAAGCCAAGGCCCTGCAGGCGGCGCTTGCGCAAATTGAAAAGCAGTTCGGCAAGGGCTCGATCATGCGCCTGGGCGAAGGCGAGGTGATCGAAGACATCGAGGTCGTGTCCACCGGCTCGCTGGGCCTGGACATCGCGCTTGGCGTCGGCGGCCTGCCCCGCGGCCGCGTGGTCGAGATCTACGGCCCTGAATCCAGCGGCAAGACCACGCTCACGCTGCAGGTAGTGGCCGAGATGCAGAAGATGGGCGGCACCTGTGCCTTCATCGATGCCGAGCACGCCCTCGACGTGCAGTACGCCCAGAAGCTCGGCGTCAATCTCCAGGAACTCCTCATCTCCCAGCCCGACACCGGCGAACAGGCACTCGAGATCGTCGATGCGCTCGTGCGCTCCGGCTCGGTCGACCTGGTCGTCGTCGACTCCGTGGCGGCGCTCACGCCCAAGGCTGAAATCGAAGGCGAAATGGGCGATTCGCTGCCCGGCCTGCAAGCCCGCCTCATGAGCCAGGCGCTGCGCAAGCTCACCGGCACGATCAAGAAGACCAACACCATGGTCATCTTCATCAACCAGATCCGCATGAAGATCGGCGTGATGTTCGGCTCGCCCGAAACCACCACCGGCGGCAATGCGCTCAAGTTCTACGCCTCGGTGCGCCTCGATATCCGCCGCATCGGCAGCATCAAGAAGGGCGAAGAGGTCATCGGCAACGAGACCAAGGTCAAGGTCGTGAAGAACAAGGTTTCGCCACCGTTCAAGACGGCCGAGTTCGACATCCTCTACGGAGAGGGCATCAGCCGCGAAGGCGAGATCATCGACATGGGCGTCGAGAACAAGGTGCTCGAAAAGAGCGGCGCCTGGTACGCCTACCAGGGCGAGAAGATCGGCCAGGGCAAGGACAACGCCCGCGAATTCCTGCGCGAGAACCCCGAGCTGGCCGTCGAGATCGAGAACAAGGTGCGCGAGGCCGTCGGCATCCCGCTCCTGCCCACTGACGATGCGCAGGCGGGTGACGCCAAGCCGGCCCGCGGCAAGGCCGCCAAGGAAGCCAAGGACAAGGAGTAAGCGCCGTCTGTCTCGCCTGAATCCATCCGTCGAAGGCGAGACGGTCGCGTCCAGGCCATGCCGCCCAATCGCCAGCCGCTGTCATTGAAAGGCCGCGCGCTGGCGCTGCTGTCTCAACGCGAGCAAAGCGTCAGCGAGCTGCGCCGCAAGCTGCTGCGGCATCTTCGGGCAACCGATCAAGCAGCCCGAGGTTCGCTCGAGTCCGCAGCCGACCCCATCCCCCTGGACGATGACGCCGAGACGCGCATCGACGAGGTCATCAGCTGGCTTCGCGAGCACAACTACCTGAGCGAGGAGCGCTTCGTCGAGAGCCGCATCCACGCACGAGCCGGGCGCTACGGCAACCTGCGCATCAAGCAGGAGCTGGCCCAGCACGGCGTCGTGATGACGACCGAAGCCTCCCAATCACTCAAGGACAGTGAACTCGAACGCGCCACCGAGGTGTGGCGGCGCAAGTTCGGCGAGCCGCCGGCCGACGCATCGGACAAGGCGCGGCATGCGCGTTTCCTGGCCCAGCGCGGCTTTTCTGCGGAGGTGATCTCCCGGGTCCTGCGCCGAGCCGGCCTTCGTGAGCGGCTCGACGATTCGTCTGACATGACCTAGCTCGGATGCGGCAGGCGCCCGAAGGCGTCCGTTTTGGTGCGGAGCAGCATGCTACATTCCTCGGCTGTCGGTGGTTGGGTGCATGTGCCTGATTGCGTGTTCTTCCCGCCGGCACACCCTCCAACGGCCCGCCCCGCGACATCTCCCAATGGCCTCGCTCACCGCCGCGCCACTGCGTTCCCGTCCGTACGATCCACACCGCGATCCGGGCGCGCCCGCCGACAATCCGACCTGAGTCCCAGCAGGCACCACACCCCTTTCAAAACTCTCGAGAGAGTCCGCTATGAAGATCCATGAGTACCAAGGCAAGGAAATCCTGCGCCAGTTCGGCGTGCCCGTACCGCGCGGCTACCCCGCGTTCAGCGTGCACGAAGCCACTGAAGCGGCGCAAAAGCTGGGCGGCCCCGTCTGGGTCGTGAAGGCCCAGATCCATGCCGGCGGACGCGGCAAGGGTGGTGGCGTCAAGCTCGCCCGCTCGCTCGATGAGGTGAAGAAGCTGTCGGGCGAAATCCTCGGCATGCAGCTGAAGACCCACCAGACCGGCCCCGAAGGCCAGAAGGTGCGCCGCCTGCTGATCGAAGAAGGCGCGGACATCAAGAAGGAGTACTACGTCGCTGCCGTCACCGACCGCGCGACGCAGAGGGTGGCGATCATGGCCTCCAGCGAAGGCGGCATGGACATCGAGGAAGTGGCGCACGCCACCCCCGAGAAGATCATCAAGGTCTTCGTCGACCCGGCCACTGGCCTGACTGATGCGCAAGGCACCGAACTCGCCAACGGCATGGGCGTCCCGGCCGCTTCGCAAGCCCAGGCCATCGACGTCTTCAAGAAGCTGTACGACTGCTACATGAAGACCGACGCATCGCTCGCTGAAATCAACCCGCTGATCCTCGAAGGCAACGGCAACATCAAGGCGCTGGACGCGAAGTTCAACTTCGATTCGAACGCCCTGTTCCGCCACCCCGAGATCACCGCCTACCGCGACCTGGATGAAGAAGACCCGGCGGAAATCGAAGCCAGCAAGTTCGACCTCGCCTACATCCAGCTCGACGGCAACATCGGTTGCCTGGTGAACGGCGCCGGCCTCGCGATGGCCACCATGGACACCATCAAGCTCTTCGGCGGCGAGCCGGCCAACTTCCTTGACGTGGGCGGTGGCGCCACCGCCGAGAAGGTGACCGAAGCCTTCAAGATCATGCTGGGCAACCCCAAGGTGAAGGCGATCCTCGTCAACATCTTCGGCGGCATCATGCGCTGCGACACCATCGCCGAAGGCGTGATCGCCGCGTGCAAGGCGGTGAACCTGAACGTGCCGCTGGTCGTGCGCATGAAGGGCACCAACGAGGACCTGGGCAAGAAGATGCTGGCCGAATCGGGCCTTCCCATCATCAGTGCCGACTCGATGGCCGAGGCCGCGCAAAAAGTGATGGCCGCCCTGAAGTAAACGCCCAAGGACACGAACATGAGCATCCTCATCAACAAAGACACCAAGGTCATCACGCAGGGCATCACCGGCAAGACGGGCCAGTTCCACACCCGCATGTGCCGCGCCTACGCCAATGGCAAGAACTGCTTCGTGGCGGGCGTGAACCCCAAGAAGGCCGGCGAAGACTTCGAAGGCATTCCGATCTTCGCAAGCGTCAAGGAAGCCGCCAGCAACACCGGCGCGACCGTCAGCGTGATCTACGTGCCGCCGGCAGGCGCGGCAGCCGCGATCTGGGAAGCCGTCGAGGCCGACCTCGACCTCGCGATCTGCATCACCGAAGGCATCCCCGTTCGGGACATGCTGGAAGTGCGCAACAAGATGAAGGCCAAGGAAGCCAAGGGCGGCAAGAAGACGCTGCTGCTCGGCCCCAACTGCCCGGGCCTCATCACGCCCGACGAGATCAAGATCGGCATCATGCCCGGCCACATCCACCGCAAGGGCCGCATCGGCGTCGTGTCGCGTTCGGGCACGCTCACCTATGAAGCCGTGGCGCAGCTCACCGAGATCGGCCTTGGCCAATCGAGCGCGGTCGGCATCGGCGGCGACCCGATCAACGGCCTCAAGCACATCGACATCATGCAGATGTTCAACGACGATCCGGAAACGGACGCCGTGATCATGATCGGCGAGATCGGCGGCCCGGACGAGGCGGACGCTGCCCGCTGGTGCAAGGCCAACATGAAGAAGCCGATCGTCGGCTTCATCGCGGGCGTCACCGCGCCTCCCGGAAAGCGCATGGGCCATGCCGGCGCGCTGATCTCCGGCGGTGCCGATACGGCCGATGCCAAGCTCGCCATCATGGAAGAGTGCGGCTTCACGGTCACGCGCAACCCGTCCGAGATGGGCAAGCTGCTGAAGGGCCTGCTGTAACTCGGCTGTTCGTAGTACCACGGACCTCTTGCCGGGTCCGAAGCTGCCTAGAATCGCGCAGCTCGCAATGAAGGAGGGCCCGAGCGGCCCTCCTTTCCATTCAACCAACCGGTTTTGCCATGGACCTCACCTCCGCCGCCTTCTGGGCCGCGCTCGGCTCGATCATCCTCACCAACGTCGTGCTGTCGGGCGACAACGCGGTGGTGATCGCGCTGGCGGCGCGCTCGCTGCCGCCGCAGCAGCAGGGCAAGGCCATCTTCTGGGGCAGCGCCGCGGCCATCGTGCTGCGGATCGTGCTCACCCTGGTCGCAGTCCAGCTGCTGCAGCTGCCCTACCTGAAGATCATCGGCGCGCTGCTGCTCTTCTGGATCGGCATTCAGCTGCTGCTCGAAGAAGAAGACGAAGTCGAGGACGGCAAGGCGCCCGAACAGAAAGGCATGATGTCCGCCGTGCGCACCATCCTCATCGCCGACCTGGTGATGAGCCTGGACAACGTGCTGGCGGTGGCCGCGGCCGCCAAGGACAGCGTGACGCTGCTCATCCTGGGCCTGGGCATCAGCATTCCGCTCATCATTTTCGGCAGCACGCTGCTGCTCAAGCTGATGGAGCGCTTCCCGATCATCATCACCCTCGGCGGCGCATTGCTGGGCTACCTGGCGGGCGAGATGCTCGTGACCGACCCGGCCGTGGCCACGTGGCTGGGCGGGCCGGTGTCGCACACGGTCGCCAACATTGCCGGCGGCATTGGCGCGGTGGCGGTCGTGGCAATCGGCATGCTGTGGCGCCGGCGCGCCAAGGGCGGCGCCACGGCCTGAACCTGCGCCATCTGTATCACGACACAAGCCCGGGCACTCGCCCGGGCTTTGTCTTTGTGCTCCAATGGGCGCCTTGAAGGGGAGTAGCTCGACTCCAGCGCCGCATCGGCATCCGCCGGCGCCCCGCGCGAAAGTTGCGACAGATCGTCAGGACGAAGCAAACGCTTCCGGTCTGTCGGGCCACAAGAATCACTCCATGCCGAGCAAGACCTTCGATGCAAGCCGCATGTCGGCAGGCTCGAAGGCGCCCATCGCTCCCTCACAGCCCGTCTCCATGCGACCTGCACCGTCCGTCGTGCAACTGTTCATGGAGAACTCATGGAACTCTTCTCTTCCGCCTGGCTGTCGGCCCTCCTGGCCATCGTCCTGATCGACCTCGTCCTCGCCGGCGACAACGCCATCGTCATCGCGCTGGCCGCGCGCCAGCTTCCCGCCCAGCTTCAGAAGCGCGCCATCCTGTGGGGCACCGTCGGCGCGGTCGTCGTGCGCTCGCTGATGACGCTTGGCGTCGTGTGGCTGCTCAAGATCCCGGGTTTGATGCTGGTCGGCGGCCTGGGCCTGGTGTGGATCGCCTACAAGCTGCTCGTGCCGCAATCCGGCGGCGACGAGCACCACCCGGCGGCCACCACCTTCTTCGGCGCCATGAAGACCATCGTCGTCGCCGACGCGCTGATGGGCGTGGACAACGTGCTGGGGGTGGCCGGCGCCGCGCACGGCGCCTTCGACCTTGTGGTGATCGGCCTGCTGATCAGCGTGCCCATCGTGGTGTGGGGCAGCACGCTGGTGCTCAAGCTGGTCGAGCGCTTCCCCGCCATCACGTACATCGGCGCTGGTGTGCTCGCCTACACCGCAGCCCACATGGTGGTGAGCGAGCCGCTGCTCGATGCGGTGTTCGACCCGAGCGTGCTCAATCGCGTCGCAACGCACGTGGTGCTCATCGTCGGGGTGCTCGCGGCCGGCCACTGGGCCGTGCGCCGGCACGCCGCGGCCAGCGCTTCGCCGCGCTGATCGCAACCACCCACCGAACCATCCACCCGAAGGAGACCGCGATGGAAATGATCGCCGTGTTCGTCAACGACGTCGCCCATGCGCGGCACCTGCTGAAACCGATGCTCGAGGGCGGTGCACCCGCCCACTGGGTGCTCGTCGCCTGCCCGCCCACCTTGACGCGGCACATCGGGCGCTACGTTTCGAAAGCGGCACGACGCCAGTGGCGCGAGCGCTGGGCGCAGGCCCTGTTCGCGCAGCTCGAGCCCGCGCTCAAGGCCTGCCCCGGCAGCGCAGTGGAACGGCAGCTCGCCCATCGCCCGCTCGTGGACGTGTCGGCCCGGCTGGCCGTGCGGCTGCCGGGCCTGCGGCTGCTCGACGCGCGCCGGCCGCGGCTGGGCGCGGACGATGAACCGGTGAGCGCCACCCAGGCGTCGCCCGGTCCGTCGTCGCGGTGGGCAGCACCGATGGTTCTCACGACAGGCATGAGCGCGATGCTCGCGCTCGCCGACTGACAAGCGCTGACAAGCCGCCCCGCGATCCGCGGGGCGGGTGCTGTTTTGCGAAGAGCCTGTGCTAACGTCCGCAGGCATGTCCGCATCGCAAGTCATCGCCCAGGTACTCACCGGCGGCCTGTCCTCGCCGGACGCCTCGATCGCGCCGCTTGCCGCCGCGGTGGTGACCTTGCTGGCCGTCGCCGCGTACGTCCGCATGCTCGCGCCCTCGATGCGGCCACGGGCGGCGATGCTGGCGAGCATCGGCCTTGCGATTCTTCTGCTGGCTGGCAGTGCCGCGCTGCGCGCGTTGGTGGGCCTGTGGTGGCCGGTGTGGCCGTCGATCCTCGGGCTCGTCTTCGGACACCTCGGCCTGCGGGCGTCGCGCGCGGCGGCAGTGAAACCCGCTGCACGCTTGCCTGCGAGCACGGCCGCGCCTGCCACCAAGGGAACGCCCAAGCCCGCCGCGCCGACCACCCAGTCCCCCATCACCGTGACACCTGACCGCACACAACTCGGCCGCTACCGCATCGACCGCCAGCTCGGGCGCGGCGCCATGGGCGCGGTGTACCTCGGGCACGACCCGAAGATCGGCCGCCAGGTGGCGATCAAGACGATGGCGCTGAGCCAGGAGTTCGACGGCGCCGAACTCACCGAGGCGCGCGCCCGGTTCTTCCGCGAAGCCGAGACCGCGGGTCGCCTCCAGCACCGCGACATCGTCACCATCTTCGACGCGGGCGAGGATCAGGAGCTCGCCTACATCGCGATGGAGTACCTCAAGGGCCACGACCTGCAGCGCTACACGAGCGGCGCCAACCTGCTGCCCGTGCCGACCGTGCTGCGCATCGTCTCGCGCGTGGCTGATGCGCTCGCCTACGCCCACAGCCAGGGCGTGGTGCACCGCGACATCAAGCCGGCCAACGTTATGGTCGACCCAGAGGACGACAGCGTGAAGGTGACCGATTTCGGCATCGCGCGCATCACCGATTCGAGCCGCACCCGCACGGGCATGGTGCTGGGCACGCCGTCGTTCATGTCGCCCGAGCAGATGGCCGGGCGACGCGTCGACGGCCGCAGCGACCTCTACTCCCTCGGGGTGATGCTCTTCCAGATGCTCGTCGGGCGGCTGCCGCACGCGGCAGACTCCATGGCGAAGCTGATGTATCAGATCGCGAACGACCCGGCGCCCGACGTGCGCACCTTGCGGACCGACCTTCCGGAGGCGCTCGCCAACGTCGTGGCCTTGTCGCTCGAAAAGCGGCCCGAGGTGCGCTACGGCGATGGCCGCCAGTTCGCAGCTGACCTGCGCACCATCGCCGCGAGCATGGGCGCGGCAACGGGTGCGCCCCCGGCAAAGTCCGCAACATCCGGTGACGCAACACCCCCCGAATCCGATGCTTTCGCCGCGACCGTGAAGCTATCCAGGACCGATCCAAGGCACAATCCCTCGCCTTGAATCCTTGCTGCACGCCGCACCCCCACTGCCCAACATGAGTTTCGAGTTCTTCTGCGCCACCGACACTGGCCGCGCTCGCAACAACAACGAGGATTCAGTGGCCGTGGACGAAGCGTCCGCGCTGATCGTGCTCGCCGACGGCATGGGCGGCTACAACGCGGGCGAGGTCGCCAGCGGCATGGCCACCTCCTTCATCAAGAGCGAGCTCGGGCGCTGGCTGCAGGAGGCTTCGGCCACCGCGTCCGACACCGACGTGCGCCGCGCGATGGACATCTGCGTGGACAACGCCAACCGCGCCATCTTCAACGCCGCGAACTCCAACCCCCAATACGCTGGCATGGGCACGACGCTCGTGGTGGGCGTGTTCCGCGAAGGGCGTCTGCTCATGGGCCACGTGGGCGATTCGCGGGCGTACCGCATGCGCGCCGGCCGGCTGACCCAGATCACGCACGACCACTCGCTACTCCAGGAGCAGATCGACGCCGGGCTCATCACCGTCGAACAGGCGGCTTTCTCGGCCAACAAGAACCTCGTGACCCGCGCTGTTGGCGTCGAGGACACCGTGCTGCTGGAAACCCACATGCACGACCTGATGCCCGGCGACCTGTACATGCTGTGCTCGGACGGGCTGTCCGACATGCTGGACGACGAGACCATCGCCCAGCTGTTGCAGGCGAGCGATTCGCTGGAGGAGTTAGGGTCGTCCCTTGTGGATGCGGCCAACGACGCGGGTGGCAAGGACAATATTTCGGTGATACTCGCAAGAGTGCGCGGAACCAACGGTCCGGCGCGCTCGTGGTGGCCCTTCCGGCGATAGTCGGGCCACGTGGTTCACGGGCGAATGGACGGCCGATCGGGGCGTAGAGATCCCGGCGGTGTAGACGACTGATTAAAACGAGGCACGAGGTCAAGCATGGGCAAACTGGTCGTATCGCTCGACGGTGTGGTGATCAAGGAAGTCCAGATCACCAAAGACAAGACGACCCTTGGGCGGCGCCCGTACAACGACATCGTGATCGACAACCTCGCGGTGTCCGGCGAGCACGCGGTGCTCCAGATGGTCGGTGCCGACGTCTTCATCGAAGACCTCAACAGCACCAACGGCACCTACATCAACGGCAAGGCCGTCAAGAAGCAGCTGCTGACCCACAACGACACCGTCGAGATCGGCAAGTACAAGATCAAGTACCTGGTCGAGGACGGCACCGACTACGAAAAGACCATGATCATGAAGCCGGGGGCGCTGCCCACGGCGCCTCATGCCTCCCAGCCTTCGCCGGTGGGCTATTCCCCCACGGTGGGCTTTGGCAGCTCCGGCTTCGGCGCGCTGGGCACCTCGTCCGTCCCGGCCTCCATCCGGGTGTTGAACGGGGCCGCCGCCGGCCGTGAAGTGAACCTCACCAAGGTCGTGACCACCGTCGGCAAGCCTGGCGTGCAGGTCGCCTCCATCACCAAGCGCCCGGGCGGTTATGTCTTCGCCCACGTGGAAGGCGCCCTGCGCCCGACCGTCAACGGCCATCCACTGACCGGCGAAACCGTGCAGCTCAAGAACGGCGACGTGATCGAGCTGGCCGGCACGCAGATGCAGTTCGTCCAACTCTGAACTGCGCTCTCAAGGCCCCGCTTGTCGCGGGGCCTGTCGTGAACATTTCACACGCCCGCCGACTGGCCGGCCGCCACCCTCTCGATTGACGAGAAATCGCGACTTCGGCGCCTTGCGCCAAGGGTTTGCCACCATCAAGATTCGGCAACGCGCGTTTTGGAGACACCCCGGTGCGACGCGCGACACGACCAACCCTCGCCGCACGCGGCGACTCGCCCACGCCCGACATGATCATTCGCGTCCTCGGCTGCTCCGGCGCCATTGCTGCCGGTAGCAGGACGACCTCGTTCCTGCTGGACCACAGCATCCTCATTGATGCCGGCACCGGCGTGGGCGACCTGACGCTGGACGAACTGGCGCGCATCGACCACATCCTGATCAGCCATTCGCACCTGGACCACGTGCTGGCCATCGGCTTGCTGGCCGACAGCGTCATGCGTGCCCGGGTGGCCAAGGGTCGCCCACCCATCGTCGTGCATGCGCTGCCGCAGACGCTGGACGCGTTGCGCCAGCACATCTTCAATGGCGTGATCTGGCCCGATTTCACCCGCCTGCCGAGCGTGGAGGCGCCCGCCTTGCGCTTCGAGCCACTGGAAGTCGGCGACGTCCTGAGCCTGGACGGCCACCGCATCGAGGTGCTGAGTGCGGCCCACACCGTGCCTGCGGTCGGCTTTGCCGTGGATGCCGGCGGCGACCGCGGCTGGTGGGTCTACACGGGCGACACCGGACCCAACCCGGCGCTGTGGAAGCGCCTGGCTAGCATGAAGGTGGCGCACCTCGTCATCGAGACCGCCTTCAGCGACGACGAGCGCCAGCTGGCGGGCATCAGCCGCCACCTGTGCCCGACGATGCTGCGCGAGGAGCTGGCCCAGCTCAAGGGCAGTGTGGATGTGCACGTCACGCACATGAAGCCAGGCGAGGTGGGTGCCGTGATGAACGCTGTCTCGAACATCGACACCCCCCACCGCATCCATGCCCTGACGGCAGGGCAACAAATTGATTTGGCTATTTCCGTGGCTGACGTTTTGCGTCAGTTCAAAGAGCCACTCGTAAGCCGCCCCAACAATTTGTGACCGTCCGCGTCAGTCAGACGGGCAAAAGTCGCAGAATTCAAGGCCGGGTCCGTTGGCACGGGCTCTGCAACTGAAAGTGGGCGAGTTTCACCATCTTTTCCCCAGGAGCACCCTCATGAAGCGCGTTCAGCAAGGTTTCACACTTATCGAATTGATGATCGTCGTGGCGATCATCGGCATCCTGGCAGCTGTTGCGCTGCCGGCATATCAGCAGTACACGAAGAAGGCCAAGATGTCGGAAGTCATCCTGGCGGCTTCTGCCTGCCGCACCACGATCACCGAGGTTTATCAAGGCCTGACCAGCGCCTCCGGCCCGTCGGCCAACGGCTGGGGCTGCGAAAGCGCGAGCCAAACCTCCAAGTACGTCCTTGAGGTTGCTACGACGGATGACGGCGTCATCACCGTGAAGGCCACGGGCATTGACTCCACCGTTGACGGCAAGAAGGTTATCCTGACCCCGTACAGCGACATCACCTATACCACTGCAATGACGAAGGCCTCCAACTTCGGTCAGCAGGTCAAGGCCTGGAAGTGCACTCCGGAAGACGCGGCCATCGGCAAGTTCCTGCCGGGTTCGTGCCGCTAAGCAGCCCGCGATTCTGCTTGCGATGCAAGGGCGCTCTTTTGAGCGCCCTTCTTACTTTTTGGGAGGGTACCCGTCATGCGTCCAATGGTGCTTATCGGCGCCTGGGTCCTCGGACTGGCCTGGATGCTGCCTGGGCACTACTTCCCCTGGGCCAGCTTTCATCAGGAAATGACTGCCGCTATCGGAGCGGCATTCATCATCATCGCGGCCTGCGCAGACCAAAGCCAGCCCGTGTGTTGGCCTCTCTTGAGCCGCATCGCGCTCGTCTGCAGCTTGATTCCACTTATTCAGTGGTCACTGGGCGAGGTTCATTTCAGGTCAGATGCGGTACTCGCAGCGAGTTACGTTGCGGGATTTGCATTGTGCGTCGCCGCCGGTGCAACGTTGGCGAGCAACGAGCGCGTCTCGCTCGTCGATACGTTGAGTGCCGCCATGTTGGTGGCGAGCGTGGTGTCGGTCTTCCTCGCCCTGTGTCAGTGGCAAGGGATCGGTTTGGGCATCTACCTTGCAGATTTGCAGCATGGCAAGCGGCCCTACGCAAACCTGGCGCAGGCCAACCACCTTGCAACCCTTCTCTCACTTGGCGTGGCCGCGGTGCTCAGGTTTTACGAACAAGGTCGCGTGCGAGGTTGGGTCACGTCTTTGGCTCTCGCCTTCCTTGGGTTCGGGATGGTCATGACAACTTCGCGCACGGGCTGGCTGTTTGTCTTGGTCTTGGCGTTCTGGCTGCTTGCAAATCGTGGCAGGGCGTCCATGCGGGTATCGACCGGCGCGGTGGTGGGAGGGCTCCTCGGTTTCGCGTGTCTGGTCATCGCCTGGGAGCCTCTCAATGAAGCGCTATTGCTCTTGCCAGGACGGAACTTTCAATCGTTTCAAGAATTCCACGGCCAACCCAATCCCCGGCTGCATCATTGGCAAACCTTCTGGGATGCCCTCATGCGTTCGCCATGGAGTGGCTATGGTTGGGGACAGGTGCCCCTGGCGCATGGCGCCGCGGTACTTGACCACGCCTATGACGGAGAGATCCTGTCGAGCAGCCACAACCTCCTGCTCGACCTGTTGATATGGAACGGCTTGCCTCTGGGGCTGTTGATTTGTGCTTCCCTGGTGTACTGGTTCTTGCGGCAAGCACGTGCGTGCCGCGACGGTGCGCAAGTCGCGACCTTCGCGGCGGTTGCCGCCGTGTTTGTCCACGGCATGCTGGAATACCCGTTGCAGTACACCTATTTCCTCTTGCCGGTCGCCTTGCTGATGGGTGGCTTGGAAGGTGGCGAGTCGCGCGGAAATATCGTCCATGGCCGCAGATGGACGATGGCAGTGCCTGGGCTCATCCTTGCGCTGATCGCCGGATGGATAGCCGTCGAATACACGGAAGTGGAGGCGCAAGCGCGTGTATTGCGATTTGTCACCGCGGGCATTGGTGTGGACAAGGTCAATGAGGCACCGGAACCGGACGTGATATTGCTGGATCGCCAAAAGCTCTTTCATCGTTTTGCGTTGTCCCCTGCACGGCGAGGCATGAGTGCAAAAGAAGTCGAGGAAGCCCGCCGAATCTCCGACATGCATCCGTTCGGCCCCAGCCTCTTGCGCCAAGCCTTGATCCTGGGCCTCAACGGCCGCCCCGCTGATGCCGAACAGGCGCTTCGCCGGATCTGCTGGACGAACCCGCCGAAGGCCTGTGTCGAAGCACGAAGCGCATGGCGCGAGCTTCGCCAACAGTACCCGGAACTTGATCAAGTGCCTTTGCCGGCGATGCCCCCGGGTGCGCAGGAGTAGTGTGCCCCGGTGGGGCACGCCATGACGCTTGGTGCACACAAGCACCGGGAGTCCCGCATGCCCCAACGATAATCCCGGGTTCAACTTCAGCTGCGAGCCCGGCCTCTCGGGTTGCTCTCACGCATGACAGACAACGCCAAGTCTCGCGCACCCATCGAGGAACTGGTTCTTCCTTCGCAGGCCGCTCTGCTGGTTGCAGTGTTGGGGCCGACTCTCCTTGCATTCAATCTGCCACCATCGTCGACCTTCTTCAATCAGGCGGCTGCGTTGGTGGGTTGGGGTCTGGTCATCGTTGTGCTTCCGGGACGAAGCGACATCTTCGAGACAATCCGACGCCGACTGTGGGTGCTGCTCGTTCCGCTCTCGGTACTGCTGGCAGAAGCCCTTGTTTCCTGGCGCCAGGACGGTTTGCCTTCTTCACTTGCCTTGTCAGCAGCAGGTCTGACTGCTGCAGCAGCGCTTACCGCAATTGCCGGTGCCCGAGCCGGGGTGTCCGGCTGTGTGTCCAACATCTTCAAGGGGCTGTGTTTCGCGCTGCTCGCAGCTGGTGTGGTGGGTGGAATCTTAGGCTGCGTGCAGGTGTTTTTCCCGGAAGTGGCGGATAGTGTGTGGATCGCAGCCACTGCTGCGGATGGCCGTGCCTCGGGCAACCTTCGGCAACCAAATCATCTGAGCAGCCTCCTCGTGTGGTCGCTGGTGGCCCTCGTCTGGCTGCGGCAATCGAACACCATTCCTGCCGAAGTGTCCTGGATGCTTGGCACGTTTGCGGCCTTCTGCATCGTGCTCACCGGATCTCGCACCGGCTTGGTCGACGTCGGACTGCTTGCCGCCTGGGGTGTGTGTGACAGGCGATTGCCGAAACCCGTGCGTGCCGCGCTGCTTGCGCTTCCCTTGATCTATGCAGCATCTTGGTGGGGCATGCGAGAGTGGGCTCATTCGACAGGGGGCGTTTTTGGCGGGGAGGCCAGGATGGGCGCACAGGCCGACATCTCCAGTTCGCGGTATGGCATCTGGTCAGACACGCTTTCGTTGATCCAGCAGCATCCGTGGTTTGGCGTAGGTTTTGGGGAGTTCAACTTCGCCTGGTCGCTGACGCCCTTTCCTCATCGGCCAGTGGCATTTTTCGATCACACGCACAACATCGCGCTCCAGTTTGCTGTCGAACTTGGCTTGCCGGTGGCTGTGCTCCTGATCATGTTCTTGCTCGTCGCCATCGTGCTCGCATTCATCAACAGCATCCGCCTCGATTCAATGGAGCAGTCTTCCGTTGCTCGCGCCGCTGCCATGATCGTTTTGATGATCGGAGTGCACAGCATGTTCGAGTACCCGCTGTGGTACGCGTACTTCTTGCTGCCCTGTGCCTTTGCGTTCGGCATGGCCTTGTCGGTGCAGGACAGCGCAGCGATCAGCGACGAGGCTCGCGATGTCGGATTCCTCCGCGCACACGCTTGGAGATTTGCAGGCGCGGGTTTGCTGATCTGTGGCGTTCTTTCGGTGCTCGACTACTTTCGGGTCGTTCCGATCTTCGAAGCAGGAGGGGGGACAACGCTGGAACAGCGCATCGAACAAGGTCGGAATAGCGTCCTGTTCAGTCACCACGCCGACTACGCCGCCGCTACGACGGTATCGACGCCTGCGCAGCGCTTTGCTTCCTTCAGCACAGCCACCCATAACCTCCTTGACACCCGCTTGATGATGGCCTGGGCCAAGGCATACGCGGAACGAGGCGACGTCGAACGGGCGAAACATCTTGCCCAACGACTGCGCGAGTTTCACAACGAGGATTCAGCGGAGTTTTTTGCCGTCTGCGAAGAAGAATCGGAGCCCTTGCCGTTTCAATGCAGCAAGCCTGCCCGTGAAATGGACTATCGAGATTTCAGGTAGACGCGATTCAGCGCAGTACGCCGAGGATCAACATCAGCGCGAGCGCGAGCTGGTCCCTCGGTCTCCTCCTCAAAGACCGGGCATGGGCAGCCAACCAGAGTCTGTCTCGCAACTGCAAGCGTTTGAGGCGATGAAGAACGTCCTGGGAATCTGTCGGCCAAAGCTGCGCAATCTGGAGCACCTGGGTGCGAAACCATCCGGACGTGAGACGGTTCCAACGCTTGGAAACCGCCCGCAGTCCGTGGTTGGCCCCCAGCTCGTTCGCCCCGTGCTGGCGGTAGGCCACGCCGGGGAAAGGATCGATTTTCCATCGATCGCCATGCGAGCGGGCATAAGCATAAATCAACCAATCGTGATACCCGATGCCTTCAAACCGCTTAACGTTATCGCGCAATTCGGCCTGCAGGCGGGACGCAAAGTCTACGCTCAAGACGTAGGTGCAACCCGGTCCCGCTGGTTCGAAGAGATGGTCGAGCCGGCGTTGTGAGCCCGCCTTGCTCAATTTCCGGCGCTGACCGTTGGTCCAAAAAGCCTCGACGTCGGACGAGTAAGCTGCCAGGTGTTCGTCTCTAATACTCACGATGGCACGCGCAAGTCGGTCCGGGTCCCAAATGTCATCCTGATCCGCCAACGCCACAGCGTCGAACGTGTCGAACCTTGCTTCGCGCACAAGCTTGAGAAAGTTTGCCGCAGCACCGAGGCGCTGTGACGAGGCGGGCAATATTTCAAGGTCCGTCCCCGTTCGATGCGTCCATTCCTGCAGAAGCGTGAGGGTGCCATCAGTCGATTGATCGTCGTTCGCAAGAATCGACACGGCCACGCCGCGCTGCTCGACAACGCTGCGTAGCAAATCGTGGAGCCACGGCGCTCCGTTGTACGTCGCCAACAGGACAAGCACATGAGGAACGTCGGCCGAGGATGGCGGGTGAGGCATGTGAGAAAGCTTATCTTCCAGGAATGAACTCCGCCGACCAGGATCGACTGACGTGGCCATCGCTCGCCGCTACTGTAGTGCTCTTCGCTTCAGAAGCTGACCCGCACGCTGCGATTGAAGCGCTATGCGCGATCTGTGGGGCGGTGGTTCTTGTGGACAATTCCCCGGCCGCCCACCCAGCAGTGAATCGATGGATCGGCCACCCCAAAGTGCATGTCGTTCGTCACGGCAATGTTGGGGGACTCGCCGGCGGCTACAACGCCGCGATCTCTGCGCTCGATCGGCTTGGAAATCACACAACCCACGTGGTGTTCGTTGATGAGGATTCCGATGTGGCGGTTCTGCGCAATTTCTTGTCGCGCCCTGGTGTAAGTAGCCTCCTCGATGAAAGTGACACTGCTGCAGTGGCGCCGTCGCACCGTGATCGTGCGACGGGCATGCGCGCTCGCCACATCCGACTGAGGCGATGGCATTTGACCTTCCTGCCGCGTGAGGTTCACGGAATTCAACGCGTCACCTTCATCATCAACTCCATGTCGGTATGGCGCCGGGAGGCTTTGCGTGTCATCGGCCCGTTTGACGAGCGGCTTGGGGTGGACCACGTCGACACCGATTACTGCCTACGCGCCACACGGGCTGGCTTATTTGTCTACCTCGACGGAGACGTCGAGTTCGCCCATTCCATCGGCGCTCGCCGCGCTTACAAGGCGATGGGCGTCGCAATGCAGGCGGGAGGACACTCCGCTGCGAGGCGACGCAGCATAGGTCGCAGCACGACGATGCTCTTGTTTCGGTATGGGTTCCGCTTTCCAGCCTTCGCGGCCTTGTGTGTGTCTCGGTTGGTCTACGAAACGCTTGGAATCGCTGTGGCGGAAAATCTCAAACTGACCAAGATTGCTGCCCTTTGGTGCGGGGTACTCGATGCACTGCGAGGCCGTTGAGCCTTCAGCTAGGGAATGACGCGTCGACCTCTGCCAGGAACCGCCGCTTCTCCTCCGCGATGCTCGACCGGAACGTGCCGAAGCGCGAGTGGTGTGTGTCGAAGTGGTCGACGATGTCGGCGACCAGCGACTTGAATTTCGACTCGAACCGCGGGTCATCCTCATCAAGCTTGTAGGTGTCGTCGATCGGAAGATCTGCAGCGAAGGCAGCACTTCCGCGCCGTCCAGTGATGACGCAACATCCCGCGGCGGCCGCTTCTCGCGGCAACCGGTCTCGCCCCGGGTGTTGTCCAAAGTCGATGTACAACATGCTGGTCCGCAGGACGTCGACCAGTTCGGATCGATTCAATCCCACCAGTGGCTTGAACTCACGGTTCGAACATGCCTGCACCAACCTTCGAGTCGTGGACAAGCCTTTCTTGGGGTTGTAGAGGATGCGTGGCAAGCGCGCTGGGCCAACGGCATCCGTCACTTCGACCGTGGAATAGTCGGACAAACGCATCGAGTCCAAACCCCGGCTCGCGACAAACGATGATGCGTACTCCGACTGACAATAGTGCAGACACGAGCGCATCTCGGCGAAGCTCAGGTCTCGTCGCGTGATGATGAAGCGAAGTCGTCGAACGGTGTCGGCGAGCCAGCTCTTGTATTCGCGGGCGAAGTAGTAATCGATCGACAGCCACCAGACTGCCCGCCGAGCGTACTTGAACTGCCGAAGCAGTCCGGTGGCTGATTCTGGGGCGATGACCAGTTCATCAGGTGTGTCGTTCGGGCGCCCCACCACGACGTCGTAGCCGCGAAACGCGGGGGGCACTTCATGCGATCCGTCCATTGGGACGTAGGAGATGTAGGCCCGCCGCCCGAGCTTTCGCAATGCATCAACCAACTGATGCAAGGCTTCGGGACCACCGGTCACATAGTTCGCGGGACACAGAACGTAGTAAGTCGTGATGCCAGAGGACATGCGAATAGATTCGTGCAGGTGAGCTAGTGATCCGGGGATCAGATCCGTTGTGCAATGGCCAGTGCCCTCGCCACGGCTTGGTCCATGTTGTAGTACTGGTAGTCGCCGAGGCGCCCCGCGAAGATGACGTTCGGAGCCTCGGTTTCAGCCAACGAGGCGTAACGCGAATAGAGCGCGCGATTGTCCGGCCGTGGGATCGGATAGAAAGGATCGGTCTTGCCGTCCACATGGGGCATCGGAAATTCGGTCACGATGGTCGTGACGCCCTCGATCTTTTGGCCAGTGATGATCTTTTGCTCGGTGATGCGGGTGTGTGGCTCCTTGCCCGGGTAGTTGTGTGTTCCCACGGCCTGAAATCGATCCACGGCCAGCGTGCGCGGCTCGAAACGCATGGATCGATAAGGCAACTGACCCATGCGGAAATTGAAGAATCGATCGATCTGTCCGGTGAAGAAGATCCTGTCGGCTTGCTGCGCCGACTCACAAGGGTCGAATGGCGCACTCAGTTGGACGGTGATGTTCGGATGGTCGGCAATGGCCTGGGCCATCGCCGCGTAGCCTGGTTCCGGCATCGCCTGGTACACGTCCTGAAAATATCGGTCGTCACGCGACACCAGAATGGGGACACGAGCAGTCACTGCAGGGTCGAGATCCTCCGGCTCGAGAGCCCACTGCTTGCGCGTGTAGTCCAGGAAGACGTTCTCATAGACATAGTTGGCAAGCCCCCGCAGGGCGGGATCGCCGCTGCGCCGCAATTCCAGTACTGGCACCTTGGCGTCTGGTCCGTAGACGGATAACAATCGGCTTTGAAGATCGGCAGCCATGGTCGCAGGGAACAGGCGCTCGATCGCATCTAGGTTGAACGGCAAAGGCACCCACTTGCCATCCACCAGCCCGAGCACGCGGTGCTCGTAAGCACGCCACGCGGTGAACTGGCTCAGGTAGGTCCAGACCTTTTCGCTGTTCGTGTGAAAGATGTGCGGTCCGTACTTGTGAACCAGCACGCCATGCTCGTTGAACTCATCGAAGATGTTTCCACCGAGGTGGGGACGTTCGTCGATCAACAGCACGCGCTCATTTCGCTGCGACGCCATTTGCCTCGCAAAGGTCAGCCCGGTCAGGCCCGCTCCAACGACGAGCCAATCGAATCTCATTCCTCTCGAGCCCTTGCGTAGAAGAAGAACATGGAGAGAGTGACACAGCTCTCGCTGACGAGCAACGCCCACGCTGCACCAACGGCTCCAAATGTGCGGGGCAGTAGCAGCAAGAGGGCAGCCCCGCAAATGCCGCCAAGGCCGATACAGACGTTGAAGGAGCGCTCCATTCGACGCGGCACAAGCCACAGCAATCCCAGCACGCTGGATACGCCCAACGGAAGCAGAAGCCAAGGAAAGACGATGAGGACCGCCCGGCTTGTTTCCCGCAGGTTCGGTCCAGCGAGCAGAGTTGCCAAGGGGCCGGAGAAGGCGCTCAGTGCCGCGGCGGCCGTGGCGCCCGCCACACCCAGTCGCCACAGCCATGACCGAGTCATCGCTTCGAAGGTCGGCGTGTCCTGGCTTGCCAGAAGGCAAGCCTTCGGAAACAGTATCTGGGTGAATGGCTGAAAGCCGGCGGAAACCGCACGAACCAGCCGGTCGCAGACGTGGAATGCAGCGACAGCTGGCAAAGGCATCACGAGGGAGAGCAGGGCCGGCACTGCCGACGAATAGGTCGCCGTCACCATCCTGAAGGTGGCCATCCCCGCCGTCATGCGAAGCCCGGCCTTCAGCCGCCTCAGTGTCAGCCGGCCATGGCCTATGTCCATCTGGAGCCAGGCGATGGAACTCCATGTGGACAGCCCGTAGAAGGCCGCGTAGCACCACATCGAGGTTGCCGTGTCATGTGCAATGGCGACGAAGAGGGCGGAGCCAACAAGTGTTGATGCAGCTTCCAGCATGGACCAGGTACGAAACCGACCATTGGCCTGGAAATACCACGCATGGGAACCACCAACGGCAAACGCCAGGGCAGCGGTGGCCAGGCAAGCCGAAGTCGTCGCATTCGCCGAGCTCAAGAAGTAGGAGGCCAACAGCGTCATGCCCAGAATCACTGCTGCCGAAACGAGGCGGGTGCTCAGCACCTCGGCCGCAATACCTGACTGGGTCCGCGAGTCGGCATCGCTGGCTTGCCGTGTGGCGCTCAGGCCGAAACCCAGTTCGATCAACACCGATCCGGAAAGCCCCAGCGACAACAACACCGCGACAGATCCCAATGCCGCGGGCTCCAGCCGACGTGCGAGAAGCGGGGTGATGGCCAGCGGAAGCGCAAGCTTCAATGCGGCGCTGGCATAGGCTGCCGAGGCGTCGGCGGAAAAGCTGCGGCGGCTCGAAGATTGGGGAAGCGAGGGCATGCGGCGAAAGGCCGAGGCAAGTGTGACGTCAGCCATGCTAATGTGTCCGCGATCCCCAAGCCATGACCAGCCTCGCCATTTCCTTCCTCGTCTCGTTCCTCACGACAGGCGTGATCATCCGCTTGTCTCGAATGCGCATGCTGGCCTGGAACGACCACACCACTGGCGTGCAGAAGTTTCACGTCCAGGAGGTCCCTCGTGTCGGCGGGCTGGGTGTGGTGTCGGGCCTGCTCATGCTTGCGCTTTGGGTAACCATCACCGGCCTGGGTCCCACGCGGGAACTCTGGCTTCTCCTCATCTGCGGCCTGCCCGCTCTTGTCGCCGGCTTTGCCGAGGACGTCACCAGGCGTGTCGGCGTCAAGGCGCGTCTGTTCGCGACGATGGCAGCCGGCGCCATGGCGTTTTTCCTGCTCGGGGCGCAATTGAAGGAGGTGGCTCTGCCGGGACTGGACTGGTTCATGACTTTCACGGCCTTCAGCCTGCTGTTCACGGTGGTTGCGACCGGCGGCGTGGCCAATGCCGTGAACATCATCGACGGCTACAACGGACTGGCAGCCGTTGTGTCGGGCGCCATCCTGCTATCGCTGGCCTACGTCGCGTGGCAGGTCGGCGACAACTTTGTCGTCTCCTCGGCACTCGCCGCCACTGGAGCCCTGCTCGGCTTCCTTCTGTGGAACTGGCCCCGTGGAATGATCTTTCTGGGTGACGGGGGAGCCTACTTCATCGGGTACGTCATCGCCACGTTGTCATTGTTGCTTGTCGCACGCCACCGCGGCGTCGTGTCGCCGTGGTATCCGTTCCTGCTGTGCATCTATCCCGTATTCGAAACCTTCTTTTCGATCTGGCGCAAGCTGGTCGTGCGGGGAGTGAGCCCGGGAATGCCGGACGGCCTTCACCTGCACATGCTGGTGTTTCGCAGGCTCGTTCGATGGGCCGTGGGCCGCCGCGATGCGGCCAGTCTCACGCTGCGGAACAGCCTGACGGCGCCCTACCTTTGGTTGCTATCGAGTCTGGCGGCGTTGCCGGCGACGCTGCTGTGGCGGTATCCCCACGCACTCCAGGTCGCTGTCGGTGTCTTCTGCCTGCTCTACATCTGGCTGTACTGGCGCCTTGTGCGTTTCAAGGCCCCACGCTGGTTGGTCTTGCGCAGCGCTCGCGGCGGACCGCTCAGCCGCTTTCGCGACAAGCTGTGACTGCGGCCTCAGCCTGCGGCGACCCAATCCCCCGTCTTGCCCCCCCGCTTCTCCATCACGCGGATCCCGCCCATCACCATCCCCCGGTCCACCGCCTTGCACATGTCGTAGACGGTCAGCAACCCGACCTGCACGGCCGTCAGCGCCTCCATCTCCACCCCCGTGCGTCCGAAGGTCTCCACCTGCGCCACGCATCTCACCGCTGACCGCGCCTCGTCCAGCTCGAAGTCCACCGCCACCCGCGTGATGGGCAGCGGATGGCACAACGGCACCAGCTCGGAGGTCCGCTTCGCCCCCTGGATCGCCGCAATCCGTGCCACGCCGAGCACATCGCCCTTCTTCGCGCCGCCGCTTCGAACCAGCTCGAAGGTCGCCGCCAGCATGCGGATCTCGCCCTCGGCCCGCGCCACCCGATGCGTTTCCTTCTTGGCCGACACATCGACCATGTGCGCCTGACCCGTTGCATCGAAATGCGTGAGCGGGCTGGCACCCGTCGTGCCCTGCGAAGGCTCGGGAGAAGCGATGCCCGAAAGCCCCGGGGAAGGATGATCGGAAGGTGTGGTCATGACTCGAAACAATGCGGCAACGTCGTGCTGGCATCATAGTCACGCCACATCGGGCGAACTCGGGCACCGGTTCCGGCTCGAACCCGTCTTTCGCCGCAGGATCATCGCGTGAACCGTCCTCACCTCAGCATTCGACCCAGCCGCCTGCGCCAGCGAGTGCTTGCCGCCTTGTGTGCGATGTCGATCGCCACGCCCCTGGCACCCCCCGTCTTCGCCGCCCAGAACCAGCTTCCCGCCCTCGGCGACACTGCCGGCGAGGACTTCGGCGTCGGTGCGGAGCGCAAGCTGGGCGACCAGATCATGCGCGAGATCCGTCGTGACCCGGACTACAGCGACGACCCCATCCTGCTCGAGTACCTGCAGAGCATCTTCCAGCCGCTCGTGACCGCGGCCCGCCAGCGCGGCGAGATCGGGCCCGACCTCGACCAGCGCTTTGCCTGGGAGCCGTTCCTCGTGCGCGACCGCAGCGTCAATGCGTTCGCGCTGCCGGGCGGCTTCATCGGCGTGCACCTCGGCCTCATGGGCATGACGTCCACGCGCGACGAACTCGCCTCGGTGCTGGCCCACGAGCTCTCGCACATCACGCAGCGGCACATCGCACGCGGCATGGCCAACAGCAAGCGGCAGTCGCTGATCGGGGTGGCCGCGACCATCCTGGGCATCCTCGCCGCGTCGCGCAGCAACAGCATGGATGGCGCCCAGGCGGTCATCGCGACCGGCCAGGCAGCGAGCATCCAGGGCCAGCTGAACTTTTCGCGCGACATGGAGCGCGAGGCGGACCGCATCGGCTTTCTCGTGATGACCACCGCCGGCTTCGCGCCCGGCGGCATGGCCTCGATGTTCGAGAAGCTGTCGCATTCAAATCGCCTCAACGACTACGGCGGCTTCCCCTACCTGCGCAGCCACCCGCTCACCACCGAACGCATCGGCGAAGCGCGCGCCCGCCTGGGCACGGCAGCGCCAGTCGCGCCGGTGAGCGTGCTCGAGCACGTCGCGGCGCAGGCGCGCGCCCGGGTGCTGGCCGACCCGCGCGCCGACGTGCTGCGCCGCTGGCAGGCGCTGGATGCGGACAACACCCAGGCAACGGTCGCCGACAAGCTCGCGGCCGCCTACGAAAGCGCGCTGGCGTCGACGCTGCTGCGCGACTGGCCGCGTGCCGACGCATCGCTTGCGAAGGCGCTGGCGCTGGTGCAGGGAAGCCCGCGAAGCGACGCGCGGGCCGAACGAGCCGTCGCGCTGCTGACCGTGCAGTCGCTGCTGGACCGCGGCGATGCGGCGCGCGCCGAGCGCACGCTCAAGCCCTATGCCGCAGAAAACTCGCGTCCCATCGCGCTGCTGAGCAGCCGCATCGCGCTTGCCAACCCCGGCGACGACGCCGCGCTCAAGCGCAATGCCGAAGAACTTCAGACCTGGGTCAGCGGCCATCCGATGGATGCCGAGGCCTGGGCCATGCTCGGGCAGGTGTGGGGCCGGCTGAACCAGCCGCTGCGCTCCTTGCGCGCCGAGGCCGAGGCACGCTATGCGCTCGGCGACCTGCGTGGCGCGGTGGACCGCCTGCGGGCCGGTCAACGCATGGGACGCAACGGGGCAGGCAACGCCCAGGGCGTGGATTTCATCGAGGCCTCGGTCATCGACGCGCGGCTTCGCGACATCGAGACACAACGCAAGGCCATCGAGGCCGAAGAGCGCCGCCAGGGCGGCTGACGTCGCGTTGCCGGCGCGCGGCAGGTGCCGGGACGGCGCCGCCGTGGCGGGGTGGCACCTCAGCGCGCCGGGAAGAGCCGTTCCATCGCAACGTCGATCACCATGCCGCACAGGCTGTAGATGAGCGAGCCGATGAGCGCGGCCGAGAAGCCGGCGACGTTGAAGTCGTTGCCGAGCACGGCGGCCGCGGCATAGAACATCACCGCGTTGATCACGAAGAGGAAGAGCCCCACCGTCAGCACCGTGACGGGCAGCGTGAGCAGCACGAGCAGCGGTCGCAGCAGCGCGTTGAACAGGCCGATCACGAAGGCCGCGATGAGGGCTGCGGTGAAACTCTTCACCTGCACACCAGGGTAGAGGTGGGCCACGAGCAGGAGCGCCGCGGCGAGAAGCATCCAGCGAACGATCAGTTTCATAGGGGCGCAGCATAGCGCCAAGCGCGCGCCGATCAAGCCCGCGGCGGCCTTGCATCGGCCGATGATCGTGCGCTGCTGCGACACCACGAGCCACGTGCCCGTGCAGTGCGAAGGCCACGTCGATGCGCTCATTCGAGGGTGCCATGAGAGCCATCGAGGGTCGCAAGCAGCACACGAGCGACGCGCGATGGAGGCACGGACGAAGCACGAGAGAGGCACCCAGGAGGCCTCCGAGTGACGCCTCATCGCGACAAAAGCGCCATCTACCTATGAAGATTGCGTGTTTCTCCTATGAAAACTGCTTCTCAGCGCAGCACACACGCAGTACCATTCGCTCCGCGCGGCCCCTGGAGAAACGAGAGTTCATGCGGCTCTCACCCAGCCCGCCACATCAACAACTCATTTGATGGAGAGAATCGAAATGGCAACTGCGAAGAAGGCTCCCGCCAAGAAGGCGGCAGCAAAGAAGGCCGCTCCGGCCAAGAAGGCGGCACCGGCAAAGAAGGCCGCGCCCGCGAAGAAGGCGGCGCCGGCCAAGAAGGCGGCTCCTGCGAAGAAGGCTGCTGCGAAGAAGGCTCCGGCCAAGAAGCGCACCCCGAACGCCGCCTTCATGAAGGCCATGACCCCGAGCCCGCAACTGGCTGCCGTCATCGGCGACAAGCCGGTTCCGCGCACCGAGGTCACCAAGAAGGTCTGGGACTACATCAAGGCGAACAAGCTGCAAGACGCAGCCAAGCGCACGATGATCAATGCTGACGCCAAGCTGAAGGAAATCTTCAAGAAGGGTCAGGTCTCGATGTTCGAAATGACCAAGCTGATCAACGGCCACCTCAAGTGAGCCGATGAGCAGCGGCCCGCAAGGGCCGAACATCAAAAAGCCGGTGTGCAAGCACCGGCTTTTTTTATTTGATGGGAGCCCCCAGTCGCTGCGCTCGTGCCCCGAGGGGCGCCACCCAGCGGCCCGGCGGAGCCGGATCCGCGGGCGTTGCTTGATGAGCGCAGTCGCTTTGCTTCTGCTTTCGCCGTAGAACCTCACCCGGCCAGCAATCGACTGAGGTCGCTCAACACCTTCCTGACGTCGATCGGCTTCGTCCAGTACTCGTCGAAGCCTGCGGCGAGTGCCGCGTCGATCTGCTCGCGCATCGCGTCGGCCGACAAGGCGATGCAACGCAGGGGCCGCGTGCGCGGGTCTTCGCGCAGCCGCCGGATGAGCGCGAGGCCGTTGGTGTCGGGCAGGTTCATGTCGATGAGCACGAGGTGCGGGTGCGACTCGCGAGCGATGCGCTCGCCGGTCGCCCCGTCCTCCGCGACGAGCAGCGTCCACTCGGGCTGCGTGCGGAACACCTCCTCCATCAGCACCATGTTCAGCGGCTCGTCCTCGATGTAGAGCACCTGGCGCGAGCCGGTGGCGGGCAGCCGCGGCCAGTGCATGCCGTCTTGCAGGGGCATCGGCTCGGACTGTCCGGTGCTCCCCTCGGGCAGTTCCACCGCAAAGGTGGACCCGAAGCCCGGGCGGCTATGCACATGAAGTGCACCGCCCATCGCCAGCGCCAGCCGCTGGCAGATCACGAGGCCCAGGCCACTGCCCTCGGTGCGCGAGTTCTCGGCGCCCAGGCGGTTGAAGGGCTGGAACAGCGAGGCCTGCTGCTGCGGCGTGAGCCCGCGTCCTTCGTCGCGGATGCTGATGCGAACACGGCCCGCGTCGCTCGTCACCTCGAACTCCACGCGGCCGCCCGGCCGGTTGTACTTGATGGCGTTTGACAGCAGGTTCACCAGCACCTGCTCGAGCGCCCGCGGGTCAGCCTGCACGCGCACCGGCGCGCGCTGGCCGATGGGCATCAGGCGCACGCATGCCTCGTCCGCAAGCGGCTGGATGAGGCCCAGGCACTCGCCGATGGCCGTCCAGGCATTCACGCTGATCGCGCGCAGCGAGAAGTCCTCGTTCTCGATGCGCGTCAGGTCCAGCACGTCGTTGATGAGGCCCAGCAGTCGCCGCCCCGCGTTCTCCACACTCGCCAGCCGCCGCTGCTGTGCGGGGGCGAGCGTGTCCACGCGGTCCAGCGCCATCACCTGCGCGAAACCGAGGATGCCGTTGAGGGGCGTGCGCAGCTCATGGCTCACGCGCGACAGGAACTCGCTCTTGGCACGATTGGCGCGCTCGGCCGATTCCTTGTCGCGCTGCATGCGCTCGAAGGCATGCTGCGCGGTCACTTCGCGGCAGGTGCCCACGAGGCCGGTGGGCTGGCCTTGCGGGCCGTAGCGGCCGCGTGCGGTGATCTCGATCATCCAGCCCGCCACGCCCTCGGGCTTGACGAGCCGGTAGCGCGTCTCGAGCGTGGTGTGCGTGGCCAGGGCGTGCTGCAGCCCGGCCTCCACCGCGTCGCGATCGGCCGAGTCCATGGCTTCCAGCCACAGCGCGAGGGTGTAGCCCTGCAGCGGGTACGGCAGGCCGTGGTTGATGCAGGCGCGCCGGTCCATGCTCATCATGCCGACGGCGAGATCCGCTTCAGCGATGCCGATGCCCGCCGCGTCGGCCGCCATCTCCCAGCGCTCCTCGGAGCGGCGCAGCGCGATCTCGATCTCCTTGCGCTCGGTGATGTCGGCGGTGAAGCCGTGCCACAGCGTCGCGCCGTCGGGCATGCGCTCGGGCGTGGCGCGGGTCTCGAGCCAGCGCAGGCAACCGTCAAGCCGCACGATGCGGTACTCGCGATGGAAATGCGTGAGCCGCCGCGCCGATTCGCGCAGGCTGTCCATGAAGCCTGCACGGTCGTCCGGGTGCAGCACGCGCAGCGGCACTGACGGGTCGGCATCCTCACCGTCGAAGGGCGCCTCGGCGCCGAACATCTCCTGCAGCCCGTCGCTCGCGTAGGGGTATGAAAAGCGCCCGTCCACGTCCATGCGGAACTGGAAGATCACGCCCGGCACCTGCGACGACAGCTTGCGCAGCAGCATGTCGTGGGTGCGCGAGCGGCGCGCCGAGCGGATCTGGGGGGTGATGTCCCGCGCACTGCCGCGGTAGCCGCGGAAGTCACCCTCGTCGTCGAACACCGGCACCGCGCTGCGCGAGATGCACATCGGCCCGTGCGGCGTCGGCTCTTCGGTCACCATGCGCGAGAACGCCGAGTGCGTACGCAGGCGCTGCGCGAGTTCGGGCGCCGACTTGCGATCGATGCCCTCATCGACCAGCGGCTCGGTGGGCAGCGGCCGCCCGATGAGCGACGCCACCTGCTGTCCCGTCACGGCCTCCACTTCTGCGGACAGCCAGGTGAAACGAAGCTGAGCATCCGTCTCCCACATCCAGTCGCCGGAAGCGCGGCCGAAGTCCTGCAGCCGGTGCCGTTCCATCTGCAGCTCGGCCAGGCGCTGTCGGCTGCGCAGCAGTTCGCAGGCGATGTGGGTGAGGTTGAGCAGCGCCTCGATTTCACCTGCCGACAGGCGCCGCGGCCGGTGGTCCATCACGTTCAGCGTGCCGAGGCGCACGCCATTGAATCGCAGCGGCGCGCCGGCATAGAAGCGGATGTGCGGCTCGCCGGTCGCGAGCGGGTTGTCAGCGAAGCGCGGGTCTTCCAGCGTGTCGTGCACCTGGAACAGCGCGTCGTCCAGGATGGCGTGGGCGCAGAACGAGGACTCGCGCGGCATCTCGCGCAACGCGAGGCCGAAGCTTGCCTTGGACCACTGCCGCGTCTCGTCGACGAAGCTGATGAGCGCGATCGGGCAGCCCGTGAGCCGGGCGGCTGTGCGTACCAGCGCGTCGAAGCCTTCTTCTGCCTCGCTGTCCAGCACGCCGAGCTCCCTCAGCACCGACAGGCGATGGAGTTCATCGGAAGGAAGGGAGGCCGATTGCATGTGGACAAATGCTATGGCTGATTGTCCGGCCTTGTCCTGCGGCCCGCACAACCCAAGACCCTGCCAGCCTCCCGGGTGCGTGAAGATGTCTCGCCCGCATCTTCAGCGGCCCGCGCTCCTGCAGCCTGCAACCTGCGTCGTGCTCAGCCGCGCGCGAGTCGGCGCGCGACGAAGTCCAGGCGGTCCTGCCCCCAGAAGAGCTCGCCGTCGATCACGAAGCTCGGCGCGCCGAACACACCCGCGGCAATCGCGAGCTCCGAATCGGCCTCGTAGCGTTCATGCACGGCCTGCGAATGCGCGTCTTCCAGGCGCCGCGCGGGCAGCCCTTGCGCCGCGAGCAAGGCCGAGAGCTCGTTCGGGTCGGCAATGTTGCGGTCTTCCACCCACACCGCGCGCAGGATGGCGCCGGTGAGCGCCATCGCGGCATCGGTGCCTTCATGCACGTCCACCGCGATGATCAGCTGCGCCGCATCGTCGGCATTGACGGGAAAGTACTTGGGCTGCACGTTGATCGGCTGGTTCAGGTACTCGCCGAAGCGCTTGAGCTCGAGCAGCCTGTAGGCCTGCCGCTGCGGTGCCCGCTTGGCGAGCGGCAGCCCGCCGCTGACCGGAAAAACCTTGCCGCCCAGGTCCACCGGGAGCACGCGCACGGTGGCGTTGGCGGCGCGGGCGATCTCGGCGAAGCGCTGGTGGCCGAGGTAAGTCCATGGCGACTGCGGCGCGAAGTAGTAGTCGACGGTCAGGCCCATGGCGTCTCCTCCAGAAAGTGGGCGGAGTCTAGCCATGCTTCTTGAATTGCGCGCAGCCGGGGCGGGCCACCGTGCTGCCGGCTTTGGTATTGCGGCGGGCGTGCCGCTTCAGCTCGATTCGGTGGCAGGCTCGTGGCGCGGCTTGTTGCCGGCCTTGGGCGCGGGTGTGGTCGTCGTGGTGGCAGCCATCGCAGTGCCTCCGGAGGCCGCAGGCACCTCGCCGATGCAGTGCATCAGCACGCTCAAGCCGTCATGTGCCTTTCGAAGCTCCTCCTGCGTCATGCCGTGGGCAGAAGTCTCGACCCAGGCAGGATGCGACTGCGCCAGCTGGATGAGCGCATTCAGCTGCTTGAGGACGTCATGGCCGGTTCGCTTGGTTTTCACGCTGTCGATCTTCGGGCGGTATGGCGCGCGATTGTATGGATGAGCATGCACCATGCACCACCCCTGGGACGAGCGGTCGAGCACTATTCACGAACGGAGTGCCCGGCGGGCACGTCGTCAGTCCAGCAGCGGCTTCAGGTAATGCCCCGTGTAGCTCGCCGGGTTGGCCGCCACGTCTTCCGGAGTGCCGCTCGCCACCACCGTGCCGCCGCCCGCGCCGCCCTCCGGGCCCATGTCGATGATCCAGTCGGCCGTCTTGATGACGTCCAGGTTGTGCTCGATGACGACGATGGTGTTGCCCGCATCGCGCAACTGGTGCAGCACGCGCAGCAAGAGGTCGATGTCGGCGAAGTGCAGGCCGGTGGTGGGCTCGTCCAGGATGTACAGCGTGCGACCGGTGTCGCGCTTGGACAGCTCCAGCGCGAGCTTGACGCGCTGCGCCTCGCCACCGGACAGCGTGGTCGCGCTTTGCCCGAGGCGGATGTAGCCGAGGCCCACGTCCAAGAGCGTCTGCAGCTTACGCGCGATGTTGGGCACCGCGTTGAAGTAGCCGTGGGCGTCCTCCACCGTCATGTTCAGCACTTCGGTGATGTTCTTGCCCTTGTACTGGATCTCCAGCGTCTCGCGGTTGTAGCGCTTGCCGTGGCACACGTCGCAGGGCACGTACACGTCGGGCAGGAAGTGCATCTCCACCTTCAGCACGCCGTCGCCCTGGCAGGCCTCGCAGCGGCCGCCGGCCACGTTGAAGCTGAAGCGCCCCGGCCCGTAGCCGCGTTCGCGGGCCGCCGGCACTTCGGCGAACAGCTCGCGGATGGGCGTGAAGAGGCCGGTGTAGGTGGCGGGGTTGCTGCGCGGCGTGCGGCCGATGGGTGACTGGTCGACGTTGATGACCTTGTCGAAGGCGTCCAGCCCTTCGATTGCGTCGTGCGGCTGCGGCTCCGCATGCGAGTTGTAGAGCTTGCGCGCGACGGCCGCATACAGCGTGTCGTTGACCAGCGTGCTCTTGCCCGAGCCCGACACGCCGGTCACGCAGGTGAAGAGGCCCACCGGAATGTCCGCCGTCACGCCCTTGAGGTTGTTGCCGCGGGCATTGACGATGGAGAGTTTCTGCACCTCGTCATCGGGGGCTGCACGTTCGTGCCGCTTGGGCACGGCGATGCGCAAGGCGCGGGCGAGGTAGCGACCGGTGAGCGATTCGGCATTGGCGGCCACCTCGTCGGCCGTGCCTTGCGCTATGACCTGCCCGCCGTGGATGCCCGCGCCCGGCCCCATGTCGATCACGTGGTCGGCCGCGCGGATGGCGTCCTCGTCGTGCTCCACCACCAGCACCGTGTTGCCAATGTCGCGCAGGTGGCGCAGCGTGCCGATGAGCCGGTCGTTGTCGCGCTGGTGCAGGCCGATGCTCGGCTCGTCGAGCACATACATCACGCCGGTCAGGCCGGAGCCGATCTGCGATGCGAGTCGGATGCGTTGCGCCTCGCCGCCGCTGAGCGTGTCGGCGCTGCGGTCGAGGCTCAGGTAGTTCAGCCCGACGTCGTTGAGGAACTTCAGGCGCGAGCGGATCTCGCGCACCACCTTGTCGGCGATCTCCGCCTTCGCGCCGTGCAGCTTCAGGCCTTCGAAATACGCCAGGCACTCGCGCAGCGTGAAGTGCTCGACGCGGTAGATCGGCTCGCCCTTCTCATCGCGCTCGTCCTGCAGGAACACGTTGCGCGCCTCGGTGCGCAGCCGCGTGCCTTCGCAATCGGGGCAGGGCTTGGCGCTCTGGTAGCGGGCAAGGTCTTCGCGCACCGCCGCCGAATCCGTCTCCTGATAGCGGCGCGTGAAGTTGGGGATGATCCCCTCGAAGGTGTGCCAGCGCTTCACGCTGCGCGTCTTGCCCTTGGCACTCTCGGCCTCGTAGACGAACTCGATCTCTTCCTTGCCCGAACCATTGAGGAGCACGTTCTGCGCCTTCTTGGGCAGCTCTTCGAAGGGCGTGTCGATGTCGAAGCCGTAGTGCTTCGCGACGCTTTCCAGGAGCGAGAAGGTGTAGGCGTTGCGCCGGTCCCATCCCTTGACTGCGCCGCTGGCCATGCTGAGCGACGGGAAGCTGACGACGCGCTCGGGGTCGAACACGGTCGTGAGGCCCAGGCCGTCGCAACTCGGGCAGGCACCCACCGGCGAGTTGAAAGAGAAGAGCCGCGGCTCCAGCTCGCTCAATGAGTAGGAGCAGATGGGGCAGGCGAACTTGCTGGAGAACAGGTGCTCGTGGCCGGTGTCCATCTCCAGCGCCATCGCGCGGCCTTCGGCGATGCGCAGTGCGGCTTCGAAACTTTCGGCAAGGCGTTGCTGCAAACCAGCCTGAACCTTGACCCGGTCAATCACCACATCGATGTCGTGCTTCTCCGCCTTCTTCAGCTTGGGCACGTCGGCCGCTTCATAGGCCGCGCCGTCCACGCGGAAGCGCACGTACCCCTGCGCCTGCATGTCCGCGAAGAGCTCGGTGAACTCGCCCTTGCGGTCGCGCACCACCGGCGCGAGCACCATGAGCTTGGTGTCCTCGGGCAGCGCGAGCGCGGCATCCACCATCTGGCTCACGCTCTGCGCGCGCAGCGGCAAGTGGTGGATGGGGCAGAAGGGCGTGCCGGCGCGGGCGTACAGCAGGCGCAGGTAATCATGGATCTCGGTCACCGTGCCCACGGTCGAGCGCGGGTTGTGCGAGGTCGCCTTCTGCTCGATGCTGATCGCCGGGCTCAGGCCCTCGATCACGTCCACATCGGGCTTGTCCATCAGCTGCAGGAACTGCCGCGCGTACGCCGACAGGCTTTCGACGTAGCGCCGCTGGCCTTCGGCATACAGCGTGTCGAAGGCCAGGCTGGACTTGCCCGAGCCGCTCAAGCCGGTGATGACCACGAGCTTGTTGCGCGGGATGTCGAGGTCGATGTTCTTGAGGTTGTGCGTGCGCGCGCCGCGGATGCGGATGGTTGGCGCTTCGATCGAAGCGTCGCTGGCGGAGGCTTTGGCAGGCGGGACGGCAGGCATCGTGGCGCAGGGGCGAAACCGGCCATGATACTGGCGCGGTGCCCATCCACGCGAGGGTCAGGGCGCGAGCTTGTCCAGGGCGCGGCGCACGGCCTGCAGCTCGGCATCGGTGAGCGTCACCGTGGCGCTTGCCGGGTCGGCGCCGAGGCGGTCCCAATGAAGCACGTGGCCGTCCAGGCGCAGGAGGTGCACCGGCTGGCCGTTGTGCAGCAGGCGGACGCTGGCGGTGGCGTTCGCGGCGAGCTTGTCGCGGGCCACGACCGAATCCGCCGACGTGCGGCCGTTGGCCGATGCGTCGGCCAACCCGGCGGCAGCGGTTTGCCAGCGATTCGCGGCCACGCTGTCCACCTCGGCGAGGAAGGCGCTGAGGCTGTCATCGACATTGCGCGGCGCGGTGCCGTCGCGCGACCAGCGCCAGGGCGCCGGTTCCGCGGCGAGGCTGGCGCGCAGGTTCACGAAAGAGCGCTCGGCCGGCGCGGCGCTCAGGCCGCCGGCCGCGAAACGGGCGGACATGGGAACGGAGGCGGCCGCTGCTTGACGCGATGGCTGCGCGACCTGCGCCGAGGGTGCCGGTGTCGAGCGTGCGACGTTGCCCGCCTGCGCTTGCTCGGTGGCCGCCGGTGAGGGGGCTGCCACCGGCGCAGGCATCGGCGGCGGCATCGCGGCTGGCGATACAGGCGACACACGCGCGGCGGGCGCCGCCGCCGCCATCTGGGTGACCGGCTCCACCACCGGCGGCGCCGGTGACATCGACTCGGCCGTGCGTGCGGCCTTGGCCATCGCGTCAGGGGGCGCCTTCAGGGTTGCGCGCTGCTTGTCGTCTCGCAGTTCGGCGGCGCCTTGCCCCGGCTCGGCCCGGCGTTCGGCCTCGACGGCACGCTTTTGTTCAAGCAGCTCTCGTTTCCTCGCGACAAGGCTTGCATCGGATCCGGACGGCTTGCCGGCCTTGGCCGCATCGCTCAGCCTTTCGCGACGGGCCACTGCGTCCGCATTGATGGCCGTTGCAGTGCGCGCTTCCGATGACGCGGCCTGTTGAAGGGCCCGCGCCCGCTCCATGGTGGGCGCCGCCGCCGATGCCCCCGCGGCGCCTGAAGCGGATGCGGCGTCTGCGGCAACAGGTGTGGGTGAGGGTGCCGCAGTCGGCACGTCGAGCTTCGGCCGCGGCGACATCTCCTCCAGCGGCCGATTCCACATCATCACGCCCACGAGGCTCGCGAGCATCACGCTGGCCGCACCGGCGCCGACGGCAGGGCGCGCCATCCAGTCCCAGGCGCGCGACCAGAAGGGCGCAGCCGGACGCGGCACCGCAGCGCCCGCGGGCTTGGCCTTGGCCTGCGCCTCGCGAAGAATCATTTCGCTCAAGGACGGCGGCGGTGCCACGTCTGCATCGGGCGCGTGGCGCAGCGCCTGGCTCAACCAGGCGTCGCGGTCCGAGTCCGGCGGGGGTGGTGCCGCGGGATTCATCGAAGCTCCCCTTGCGCCGCCTCGGGCTGCAACGGCGCGAGGTGGGCGCCCATGCAGGTCCTCAGCTTGCTCATCGCGTAGCGCAACCGCGTCTTGGCGGTCTCGAAACCCACGCCCAGCGCCGCCGCCACCTCCGCCAGCGGCAGGCCGTCGTCGTGGTGAAGCAGGAAAGTGCTGCGCTGTGGCAGCGGCAGTTCGTCCAGGCAGTGCAGCAGCCGTTCGCCGGCACGGCGCCAGAACGCGAGGTCTTCGCTGGGCACCACGGCGCTCACGGGCGCCGGCCAGTGTTGCCAGGCCGCGCCTTGCGGCTCCCAGGGTTCGTCCGATTCATCATCGGTCTCGATCGACACTTCGCGCCCGCTGCGCCGCCACAGGTCGATGACGCGGTTGTTGGCGAGCGTGAAGAGCCAGGTGCGAAAGCTCGCGCCCTGCGGATCCCACTGGGCGCGGGCGTTCACCACGCGCAGCCAGGTGTCCTGGAACACCTCGTCGGTCTGCGCAGCCATCGAAGGCCCGAGCAGCCGTCGGATGAAGCGGTACAGGCTCGCCTGGTGCCGCGCGTACAGCGCCTCGAACGCCGACGCGTCGCCCGCCGCATAGGCGGACATCAGCGCGTCATCGTTCAGGTCATGCATGGGTCGCGAGTCTGCCTCATTCGATGGTGATACGGCCAAGTGGGCCCGATGGGGTGAACCCCGCATCGATACGACCTGCTCAGCCGTCCATCGGCTCCAGCACCCGCAGGATCTCGCGGCCGTAGGCCTCCAGCTTCTTGGCGCCCACGCCGCTGATCTGGCCGAGCGCATCGAGCGAGCGCGGCAGCGAGCGGGCCATCTCGGCAAGAGTCGCATCGTGGAAGACGACGTAGGCCGGCAGGTTGTGCTCGCGCGCCACCTCGGCGCGCCATGCCTTCAAGGCGCTGAAGCGCTCGGTGCCCGCGGCGTCCAGCGTCACCGGCGGCGCCTTTGGCGTCGTGCTGCCACCGCGCGTCATGCGACCAGTGCGCGTGCGCTTGGGCGCATCGATCGCTTGCCGCAGAAGCATGTCGACCTCACCGCGCAACACGTGCCGCGCCGTCGGCGTGAGTTCGAGCGTGTTGTACTCACCCTCGGTGCGCACATGGCCAAGCGCGATCAACTGGCGCAGCACCGCGCGCCACTGCTGCTCGCCCACGTCCGAGCCGATGCCGAAGGTGGACAGCCGCTGGTGGCCGTGCTGCGTGACCTTGTCGGTCACCTTGCCACGCAGCACGTCGATGAGGTGCCCCGCGCCGAAACGCTGCCCGCCGTTCTGGTGGAAGCGGTAGATGCACGACAGTGCCTTGCGCGCCGCCTCGGTCGCGTCCCAGGTGGCCGGTGGCGAGATGCAGTTGTCGCAATTGCCGCAGGGCTTGCTCGCTTCGCCGAAGTAGTCGAGCAGCCGCACGCGGCGGCAGTCGTGCGCCTCGGCCAGCGCCAGCAGCGCATCGAGCTTGCCGCGCTGCGCCCGCTTGAATTCCTCGCCCGCCGGGCTCTCGTCGATCATGCGGCGCTGGTTCACCACGTCGGCGAGGCCGTAGGTCATCCAGGCGTCGGCGGGCAGCCCGTCGCGGCCGGCGCGGCCGGTTTCCTGGTAGTAGCTCTCGATGTTCTTGGGCAGGTCCAGATGGGCGACGAAGCGCACGTCCGGCTTGTCGATGCCCATGCCGAAGGCGATGGTCGCGACCATCACGAGACCTTCTTCTCGAAGGAAGCGGTCCTGGTGTTTCTTGCGCACGGCGGCATCGAGCCCGGCGTGATAAGGCAGCGCGCTGATGCCTTCGCTCACCAGCCAGTCGGCGGTTTCCTCCACCTTCTTGCGCGACTGGCAATACACGATGCCTGCATCGCCTTCATGCTCGTCGTTGACGAAGCGCAGCAGTTGCGATCGGGCGTTGTCCTTCTCGACGATCGAGTAGCGGATGTTCGGCCGGTCGAAGCTGCTGATGAACACACGTGCCGACTGCAGCTGCAAGCGCTCGATGATGTCCGCGCGCGTGAGGTCGTCGGCCGTGGCCGTGAGCGCGATGCGCGGCACGTCTTCATAGCGCTCGTGCAGCACGTTCAGCGAGAGATAGTCCTCGCGGAAGTCGTGGCCCCACTGGCTCACGCAGTGCGCCTCGTCGATGGCGAAGAGGCTCAGCAGCCCGCGCTCATGCAGCGAATCGAGCTGGGCCAGAAAGCGCGGCGTGGTCACGCGCTCGGGCGCGGCGTACAGCAGCACGAGCCGGCCGCTCATCATCTCGCGCTCGATCTTCTGCGTGTCTTCCAGCGTCAGGGTCGAGTTCAGGAAGGCAGCGTGAACGCCCGCTTCCTCCAGCGCACCCACCTGGTCGTGCATCAGCGCGATCAGCGGGCTCACGACGATGGCGACGCCGCGCTCCTGGCGGTGCCGCACGATGGCCGGGACCTGGTAGCACAGGCTCTTGCCGCCGCCCGTGGGCATCAGCACCAGCGCATCGCCGCCGCCCACCACGTGGTCGACGATCTCGGCCTGCGCGCCGCGAAAGGCGGCGTAGCCGAAGACCTCCTGGAGGACGGACTGGGGTGACAAGGACGCGGAAACGGAATTCACGAAGCAACGACTCGGCGGGCGGCGACGCGTGATGGTACGGGAGACACCTTCGGTCGCTGTCCCACCGGTTGGGGTGTATCGAATTCGTCTTGCGAGGGAGGCATCGTTCGCCCGAAGGAGCCGGTGTGGATACACTCGCCCGCACCACGCGCATCAAGGCATCAACAGCGTGGACCGATTCCAAGCAATCAAGGGAGGCTCATGCTCTACCGCCCCACTGGCGCGGCGCTTGCCGCAGCCATCATCGTTCTCGCCGGGTGCGCCAGCGAGGTCACACGCCAAGCGGTCGACATGTCGTCGGCCGCGCCCGAGACCGGCAGGCGCTTCACCCTCGGCCAGGCCGCATCGTTCAGGCTCGACTCCGGCTATTCGCGCACCGTGGCAGCCGATACCGAATTCGCGGCCGTTGGCCGCATCGCGCAGGGGCTCGTCCTTCGCCCAACCCAGACCGTGCTGACGGTCGAGGGCAAGCACATGCACGAGGCGTATGCGGTCGTTCGGGACAACACCCTCGTCGGCTTCTACCTGCCAGTCGAAAAGGCTTACTCACCGTTGTCGCAGACAACACTCTTTCCCCTCCTCGAAAGGAAGCAATGAAAGTCCAGACCCTGTTCCGTTTCGCCGCGCTCCTGATGGTGGCGCTCCTGACCGCCTGCGCATCGGGGCCCAAGCATTCGGAAGTGGCTTCGTCCATCCCCGGCCTCAAGCCCGATCAGGGCCGCGTGTACCTCTACCGCAGCAACAGCATGATGGGTGCGGCGATCCAGCCCAACATCACCATCAACGGCCGGGTGATGGGCGAGTCCAAGCCGGGCGGATTCTTCTTCGTCGATCTGCCGGCGGGTCCCGTCGAGATCGCGACCTCCACCGAAGTCGAGAAGAAACTGACCTTCACGCTGGACGCTGGACAGATCCGCTACGTGCGCACGTCCATTGGCTTCGGCCTCATGGTTGGCCGGGTCTATCCTGAACTCGTCGACAACGCCGTGGGCCAGAAGGAAGTTGCCGACACGAGCTACACCGGCACCGCCCTGAGCAAGCGCTGATCGCCTGGCCGATGAGCCGTCGCCGTGTGGCGCGGCTCTTGTCCCAAAACGCCCGTTCGTGCCCCCGCTTGAGAGGGTCCGGCGGGCGTTCTCTTTCCCGACGCTCGGGGGGTGCGCCGCGCGGAAGTGACAGGCGATAATCGCGTCCACACACGTTTCACCCCCCGTTCGGAGTTCACATGGCCTCGGTCAACAAAGTCATCATCGTCGGTAACCTGGGCCGTGACCCCGAGGTTCGCTACAACCCCAACGGCGGCGCCTGGTGCACGGTCAGCATCGCCACCACCCGCAACTGGAAGGACAAGACCTCCGGCGAAAAGGTGGAAGAAACCGAATGGCACCGCGTGGTCTTCAACGACCGCCTGGCCGAGATCGCCGGCGAATACCTGAAGAAGGGCCGCTCGGTGTACGTCGAAGGCCGCCTGAAGACCCGCAAGTGGACCGACAAGGACGGCGTGGAGAAATTCACGACCGAGATCGTCGCCAACGAAATGCAGATGCTCGGCGGCCGCGAAGGCATGGGCGGTGGCGCGGGCGGCGGCGATGAAGAAGGCGGCTACAGCGGCGGCGGCAACCGCTCGCGCGGCGGCGATGACCGCGGTGGTGACCGTGGCGGAGAAGGCCGCAGCGCCCCGGCCTCGCGCCCGGCGGCCAGCAAGCCGGCGCCCAAGACGGCGACGGGCTTCGACGACATGGACGACGACATTCCGTTCTAAATCGACGGAACAAGCGCATGCCCGGCCACGCCGGTGCAGCCACGGTGGCGGGAAGACTGAAAAGTCTCCCGCCATTTTTCTTTTGTAGAACTTGCTTACCTGTTCATGCTCGATTCTTCTTGCACCTCACGCAACGTGAGGCTCTAAGGTGCGCGACAGGCCCATGAGGCGTCGAACTCATGGCCGAACACCTGGGAGCGATGAACATGTACGACGAACACTTGAGCGACAACGATTCCAAGAGCAGTCAGGCCGCGGATGGCGGCAGCGCGCAGCACGCCGGCGCGGCGTGGCCCGTGCTTTGCGCGGCAGTGAGCGACGCGATGGCGCGCTTGCTGCCGGTCGACGGCGAGGCGGCCCAGGCCCTGGCCTTGCGCTGGATGCGGCTGGCAGCGCAGACAAAGCGAATCGAGGCCGACCCCGCGATGCTGCGCTGGATCGGCGAGGCCTTCATCCATGCGCGCTGTCATCTGTTCGCCAAGCACCTGAGCCGGGCCCAGACGGATGAAGTCCGCCGTCGCCAGCTCGCCGGCATGTCTCACATGCAGGCCTGGCCGGCGCTCGTGGCCGAGCTGCGTGCGCAGATGGAGGCGGAATCCGCCATCGAATCGCCCGCCGTGCAAGACATCGTGAAGCGCTGGCAGCAGCTGTTTCGCGACAGCTACTGCGGCGACGATGCGGCGCTCGAATCCGCCGTGCGCGAAGCCCTTGTGCTGGAGCCGGAGCTGCAGCTGGGCGTGGGCATGGACGAGGCACTGCTCACCTACCTCCACCGCGCGCACGTCGTTGCGCACCACGTGCCGCTGGCCAATGCGGGCCCCAAGCCCAGTGCGCTGATGGTCGCGGTGCAGCGTGCTGCGCACCAGTTGGTGGACACGCCGCGCGTGTTCGACGATTCGCTGGCGATTCGCATCCTCGGCCCCGAGGGCGCCGAGGCGCTCACGTCGGACCTCGGCCGGTTCCGCGAGCCCTTGGCCCTCGGGCTGCGCAGCTCGGTCGTCGTGCGCAGCCGCTTTGCCGAAGACGAGTGGGCGGCGGCGATCGAGCGTGGTGTCCGACAGTACGTGGTGCTGGGCGCGGGCCTGGACACCAGCGTCTACCGGCATCCCGACACGCCTGGCCGCATGTTCGAGGTCGACCTGCCCACCACGCAGGCCTGGAAGCGCGCCCGGCTGAAGGAAGCGGGCATCGAGACCCCGCCGTCGCTGCAGTACGTGCCGGTCGATTTCGAGACGATCAGCCTGGCGCAAGGCCTGGCCCGTGCAGGTTTCGATGCCTCGCGGCCGGCGTTCTTCAGCTGGCTGGGCGTGTCCATGTACCTCGATGAGGCGTCGATCATCCAGACCCTGCGCTTCATCGGCCGCGGCGCGCCGGGCACCTCGGTGGTGTTCGACTACATCACGCCGTTCGCGAGCCTGCCGATGATGATGCGCGTCGCGATGGAGCAGCTCGCGGCCCGGCTTGCGGCCAGCGGCGAGCCTTGGAAGACCCACTTCGAGCCTGCGGCCCTCGCCGACATCCTGGCGTCGCTCGGCTTCTCGCAATCCCGCTCGTGGGCGCCCGAGGAGCTGAACGCCCGTTACCTGGCCGGGCGCACCGACGGCCTGCACATGGGGCCTGGACCAGGACGGTTCATGCACGCAACGGTCTAGCAAGACCGCGTGTTGGCGGACGATGAAAGACCCGGCACCCGCCGGGTTTTTTCATCCGTCCGTTACCTCGGAAACCCGGCCTTGCCGGCACTTCGGCGCGATCTGGCCCTAACATCGCTGCCACCCATGAAGCGCACTTCAATTCCTCGGCGTCCAAGCGGCGGTCCCCCGACCGGGCGAGGCGGCGGCCTCTGATGCAAAGCGTCGGGCTTCGCAGGCGCTTCGCGGTGCTGGTGGTGGCCGCCATCCTGCCGCTGGCGGCGATGTCCGGCTTCGGCCTCTACGCCCTGGTGCAGCAGCAGCGCGAGCAGGCCGAGCGCTCGAGCCTCGAACTCGCGCGGGCCCTGGGCACCGCGGTCGACGGTGAGCTGCGCAGCACCGTCGCCATCCTCGAAGGGCTGGCCACCGCCTCTTCGCTGGACGGCGGCAACATGGACGAGTTCTACCGCGTCGCGCAGCGCGTGGTGGCCACCCGGCCGCAGTGGCGCGCCATCATCCTGCACGACCCGAGCGGCCAGGTCACGATGCACACCGGCTACCCGCAGGGTCGCGCCGATCTCGCCATCTCCGAGCCGGGCAGCTTCGACCAGCTGATTCGCACCCGCGCGCCGCTGGTGGGGCCCATGCGACGCGGGCAGCGCGGCGAGCAGGGCATCCCCGTGCGCGTGCCGGTGCTGCGCGACGGCAGCCTGCGCTACGTGCTCACCGGCGTCGTCAACCCGGATGCAATCGTCGACGTCGTCTCGCACCAGAAGGTGCCCGACGACTGGATCGTCTCTGTCTTTGATGCCAAGGGTTCGCGCGTGGCGCGTTCCCGCGAGCACGCCAAGTTTCTCGGCGGCCCGCCCGCGCCGAGCCTGCAGCGGCTGATGAGCGCGGTGGGCGACGAGGGCGTGGGCACGACCTACGCGCTCGAAGGCGAATCCATCCTCACGGCCGTTTCCCGCAGCAAGACCAGCGGCTGGACGGTGGCCATCGGCATTCCCACCGCTGGCGTCGATGCGGGCGTGATGCGCTCGGCCGCGGCCTATGGAGGCGGCATCCTGTTGTCGGCGCTGCTCGGCGGCCTCGCCGCGTTCGCCATCGCGCGCGGCATCAACCGACCCATCGGCGACCTGCGCCGCGCCGCGCAGGCGCTCGGCCGTGGGCTGCCACCCACCATCGCGCGCTCGGACATCCGCGAGATCCAGGAAGTCGCCGACGCGCTGGTGTCCGCAAGCGAGCAGCGCTCGCGCGACGAGGCCGAGCGCGAGCGCCTGCTCGCCGCTGAACGCAACGCCCGCGGCGGCGCCGAGCACGCGCGCCGCCGGCTGGAACTGCTGGCCTCCGCCGGCGCAGTGTTCTCGCGCTCGCTGCAGCCGCATGCGACGCTGGAAGCCATCGCCTCCATCGTCGTGCCCAACATCGCCGACTGGTGCCGCGTGGACCTCGTCGATGCGGAGGGCAACTTGCAGCGCGCGCTGACGCACCACACCGACCCGCAGAAGACGCGCTTCGGCCAGGAGCTGGTGCAGCGCCTGCATGCGTCGGCCGAGACACCGGGGTCGATGGCCTGGGCCGTCGCCACCGGCCGCTCGCACCTTGCGCACTTCGATCCGCCCAATGAATACGACCGCCTGCGTGACCGCGACCTCTTGACCTTCGCGCAGGCCATCGGACTGCGCGCCTATTTCATCGTGCCGCTGGTGGCGCGCGGCCGCACGCTGGGCGCGCTCGCGGCCTTGCAGGCTGAATCCGACCGCCAGTTCAGCGAGGACGACTGCGCCCTGTTGGTCGAGCTCGCCCAGCGCGCGGCACTCGCGCTGGACAACGCGCGGCTGTATGCCGATGCACAGGCGGCGCGCGCGCAGTCCGAAACCGCCAACCGCGTGAAGGACGAGTTCCTCGCGATGCTCGGCCACGAGCTGCGCAACCCGCTCGCGCCCATCGTCACCGCACTGCACTTGATGGCCCGCCGCGGCGGGCAGGAATCGGCGATGGAGCGGCGCATCATCGAGCGCCAGGTGGCGCACCTGCTGCGCCTGGTGGACGACCTGCTCGACGTGTCGCGCATCGCGCGCGGCAAGATCCAGCTGAGCCTGGAGCGCGTGCGCATCCAGTCGGTGGTGGACCGCGCCTTGGAGATCACGCAGCCCGCGCTCGAACGCCGCGCGCAGCCGGTGGCCGTGAGCCTGCCGAAGGAGCCGGTCTTCGTCAACGGCGACGCCGTGCGGCTCGCGCAGGTGTTGGCCAATCTGCTCACCAACGCCGCCAAGTTCACGCCCGGTGATGCACGCATCGCCATCAACGTGCGGGTGGATGGCGATTCGGTGGAGATGGTCGTGGCCGACCACGGCAGCGGCATCTCGCCCGACCTGTTGCCCCGCGTGTTCGACCTCTTCACCCAGGGCGAGCAGGGCATGGACCGCCACGCCGGCGGTCTCGGCCTGGGCCTGGCCATCGTGAAGACACTGGTCACCTTGCATGGCGGCACGGTGAGCGCCGCCAGCGAAGGCATCGGCCGCGGCGCGACCTTCACCGTGCGCCTGCCCATCGCGCAGCAGGAAGCCGTGGCCGACGTGAGCGCGCCGCCACCCGTGACCATCGCACGCCACAGCGGCCGCGTGCTGCTGGTGGACGACAACGTCGATGCCGCAGAACTGCTGCAAGTGGTGCTGGCCGATGCTGGCTACGACGTGCGCACCGCCTACGACGGTCCCGGTGCACTCGCGTCGCTCGACAGCTTCACGCCGGACGTCGCGCTGCTCGACATCGGCCTGCCCGGCATGGACGGCTACGAACTGGCAGGCCGCCTTCGCGCCGATCCGCGCCTGCGCAGCATGCGGCCCTTGCGCCTCGTCGCCTTGACCGGCTACGGCCGCGAACACGACCGGGCGCGCGCGCTTGCCACGCACTTCGACGAGCACCTGGTGAAGCCGGTGTCAGCGGAGGATTTGCTCACGACGATGGCGAAGTTGCTGGACAGCCCGGTGACGACGCCGGGTTGATCTGCAGGCCGAGGCCGCCACGCTTCGTCCTCACGCGGCCGCCTTCGCGGGCAGCGCCGGGCGCGAGCCGTCCCTGAGTTAACTTGAGGCCTTCGATTGCAGGAGGCCACCATGACCATCTCCTGAGGCATGGCATCGGCAGGGTCATGTTCGCCGAGGCCGATACCTCACGAGGATCGCATCCGGGCCCGGATCGGCCGGCTCGCACGGTCGTCGGCCTGAGGCCTTCCGGACCAGCCTACAGCGGCAACTCGCTGTAGTACCGGCCGCCGTGGAAGATCAACGGCATGGCGCCTTCGCGGCGTTCGCAGCGCTCCACCTCGCCCACGAAGATCACGTGGTCGCCTTCCTCGTAGCGGCTACGGTTGAAGCATTCGAACACCGCCGCCGCACCTTCGATGATGGGCGCGCCGCCGCTGCCTTCGCGCAAGGCGAGCCCTTCGAATCGGTCGGGCCGCTTGCTGGCGAAACGCTCGGCCAGGTCGCGCTGTTCGGCCGCAAGGATGTTGATCGCGTAGTGGGACCCGCTCTTGAACGCGGGCATCGAGCCGGCCGCCCGGGCCAGGCTCCACAGCACCAGCGGCGGGGCCAGCGAGACGGAATTGAAGGAATTGGCGGTGAGCCCGATGCGCCGACCCTGGGCATCGCGTCCGGTCACCACCGTCACGCCGGTGGCGAACATGCCCAGCGCCGAGCGGAATTGATCGGCGGAAAAGGCAGGCGCCTGGGCCTTGGTCGGGGGAGTCATGGGGCGATTGTCCGGGATCGGGCCAAACCCTGAGAACACGGCGCGCAAGCGCGTGGCGTGAACTGGTGCTCGATTGCCCCTTCGGCAGACTATGCTTGTCGGGCAAACCGGAATAAACCACACCCGCATCACGTACACCTTCACGTGACCGCTCCCACCGCCTTTCGCCAGCAACTGCTGTCGACCATCCCCCGACTGCGTCGGTATGCGCGGTCGCTGGTGTTCGATTCGAGCGCGGCCGACGACCTCGTGCAGACGGCGCTCGAACGGGCGCTGGCGCACTGGCACCAGTTCGACCAGCGGCGCGACATCCTCGTGTGGGTCATCAGCATCGCGCACAACGCGCACATGGACGACCGGCGCCGCCGCTCGCACCTCGTGAACGTCGAGCCGCTGGACCTGCAGGATGGGCCGGACAGCGTGGCCGCGCCGGCGTCGGACCCGGGCCTGCGGATGGACCTCGTCGCCGCGTTGTCGCGCCTGCCGGTGGAGCAGCGAGAACCGCTGCTGCTGGTCACGCTGGAGCAGCTCTCCTATGCCGAGTGCGCGGAGGTGCTGCACATTCCCATCGGCACCGTCATGTCGCGCATCTCGCGCGGCCGCGTGGCGCTTCGCGCGCTGCTGGACGGCCATGTTCCTGCCACTGCGGCCAACCCTGCCAATCCCGCGACGCGCAGCCTGCGCCGCGTCGTCTGACCATGAACACGCCCGATCGCGATGAATCGTTGCCCGACCGCTTGTCGGCCTGGCTCGACGACGAGCTCACCCCCGCCCAGCGCGCCGAGGTCGACGCCTGGCTGCATGAGCACCCGGACGACACGGCGCGCGTGCGTCTGTGGGCCGCCGACCGCGATGCGGTGCGGGCACGTTTCGGGCCCGTGGCCGAAGAGCCGGTCCCGCCGCGCCTTGAGCACCTGGTGCTGAATCACACGCCCGCACGACAGTGGTGGTCGGCCACGCGCCTTGCCGCCGGCTTCGCGCTGTTCGCCCTCGGCGCCGTGCTTGGTGCGGGCGCGGCCTGGCGCATGCTGGGCGACGACGACAGCCCGGGCAGTGCATCGGCCGGCTGGGAACGTCGCGTGATGGGCGCGCATGCGGTGTACGCGCCCGAGGTGCGGCACCCGGTGGAGGTGTCGGTGGCCGGCGCCACCATCGAAGACAGCCGCGCGCAGGAAGAACACCTCTCGCGCTGGCTCACCAAGCGCATCGACCGACCGGTGAAGCTGTTCGACCTGCGCGCCCAGGGATTCGAGTTGATCGGCGGGCGGCTCCTGCCCGAAAGCAACGGCCCCTGCGCCCAGCTCATGTACCAGCGCATCGGCCAGTCTGCCGCCACGCGCGTGACGGTCTACCTGCGCAAGCCCGACGGCACCACGCCTGCCGCCTTCAAGTACGAGCGGCAGGGCGAGCTCGGCATGTTCTATTGGGTGGAAGGCACGACCGGCTACGCGATCGTGGGTGGGCTGCCGCGGGAAGAGTTGCTCGCGTTGGCGGAGGCGATCTACAAGCAGGTGGGCTGAGCGTTCGCCGCCGCCTCAGCCGTTCCGGGCCACCGCCGCCTCGATCTGCTCCTTCACCCGGCGCGTTCCGCGCAGCACCATCGTCACGTCCAGGTCCGCCTGCGGTGCGACCGCGCGGGCCACTTCTTCCAGCGTCTCCGGGTCGATGATCAGCGCGTTGGCGAGCGCCGAGATTGCGCAGATGGCGCGCCGCTGCACCTGCATCGGCAGTTCGCGTGTGGTGTTGACGATGACGTGGTAGCGCACGCTGTGCACGGCCGCGGGCGCCAAACCCCAGCTCTCGCACAACGCCGCGCCGAGCGCGTCGTGGCTGACGCCGAATTCCTGGTGCTCGAGGAAGAGCAGTTCCTCGTCGTCCTTGGCCGTCTTGAGCATCGGCCGATAGCGCTCGGCCGCATGGCGGAAGAGCACCGCCTTGCCGCATTCCTCGAAGAGCCCGGCCGAATGCGCGGCCCACGGGTCCACGCTCAGTGCCTGGCCGATGCGGCCCATCAGCAGGCCGCGCACGCCGGCGCGCTCCCACACGGGCTCGAGCTCGGGCGCGGCGGGGAAGACGGCTTTCAGGCCCATCTCGAAGGTGACGGATGCGACCTCGCGCGTGCCGAGGAAGGTGATGGCCTGCTGCACGCTCTGCACGCGGCCCGACAACCCGTACAGCGACGAATTGACCGCCTTGAGCACCGCTGCCGCGAGCGCCATGTCGGACTCGATGAGCCCGCTGAGGGCGTTCATGTTGACCTCGTCGTCTGCCAGCAGCAGCGACAGCTTCACCAGCGCTTCGGGCTGCGCGGGAATGTCGATGTTGAGTGAACGCAATTGGGGATCGACGGGCATGGGCGGGTTCCGGAGGACGCTTTGAATCACCTTCGATGCTACGTCCATGCACGCTTGCCAGTTGCAACGAAGAGCGCGCGAAAAACCGCACAGTTCATCCGGCGCGGCGCGACCGCCGGGGCCGGCTCATGCCAGCTTGAAGAAGGCGTCGTAGCCGGTCTTGAGAATGAGGGCGGACACCACCGCGATGAAGACCACCCGCACGAAGCCCGCACCGTGCTTGAGCGCGAGCCGCGTGCCCATCAGGCTGCCGGCCACGTTGGCCACCGCCATCACCGCGGCAATGTGCCACCACACGTGTCCCTTCGCGATGAAGGTGACGAGCGCCGCCACGTTGGTGGCGGTGTTCAGCAGCTTGGCGCTCGCGCTCGCGTGCAGGAAGTCGTAGCCGAGCAACCTCACGAAGAGGAAGACGAAGAAGCTGCCGGTGCCCGGGCCGAAGAAGCCGTCGTAGAAGCCGATGACAAGGCCGATGCTGCTGGCGAGCAGCGCCTGCCCGCGCCCGGCGAAACGCGGCTCGTGGTGGCGGCCAAGCTCCTTCTTCGCGAGCGTGTAGAGCAGCACCGCGAGCAGGATGAAAGGCAGTGCCCGGCGCAAGCCGCCTGGGCTCACGAGCGTGACGGTGAAGGCGCCGGCGGCGCTGCCCACCAATGCTGCGAAGGCCGCCGGCAGCAGCGCATCCCAGGGCATGGTCACGCGCTTGGCGAACTGCACCGTGGCCCAGCCCGTGCCCCACACCGCCGCGCCCTTGTTGGTGCCGAAGAGCGTGGCCGGTGCGGCGTTGGGGTAGACGCTGAACAGCGCCGGCACGAGGATCAGGCCGCCGCCACCCACGATGGCATCGACGAAACCGGCAAAGAGGGAGGCGAGCGTGACGGTGGCGAGATCGAGCATCGGCGGGCGAAGACGGCAGGCGGCGACGGGCTCGCGACCGGAATGAAAAAGGGCGCCGGAAATCCAGCGCCCTTTCATTCTGACATCGGCCAATGGCCCTGCCATCATTCGCGGCGTGTTGGCTTGCGCCACCACCGCGTCAATTTTGTCTCCTCAGACCCCCGCCCATGCGGGGCACAAGCCTGGTGCCCGCCGCGAGTGGTCGCACTGTAGGCGCGTGCGATTGGTGGAGGCATCAGGGCTTTCCCTGCGGCGAGGCGCAGCCGCAACAGTCTGTCGGATTCTTCACACAGTGGCACTTCAAACCATCGCACGCGGCAGGCTGAGCGACACCTTGGTACCGGCCCCGGGCGCACTGGTCACGGTCACGTCGCCTCCGTGCAGTTCGGCGATGCGCTTGACGATGGCCAGACCCAGACCCTTGCCGCCTTCGCCGGTGGCCGGTGCCACGCTCTGGCGGCTTTGGTAGAAGCGGTCGAAGAGGTGGGGGACGTCGGCCGCGGGGATGCCCGGGCCGGTGTCGACGACGCTCACGATCACCCGGTCACCGGTCGCCGTCGTTTTCACTGTGGCGGCCAGTTCGATGCGGTCGCCGGGGCGGCTGAACTTGAGCGCGTTGTCCACGAGGTTGGCGACGGCGCGCTCGAAGAGTTCGATGTCCAGCGCGGCAAAGGGCGGTTCGCCATCGGCGTCGTCCCTGGCGGAAATGCTCACGCCACGCTTGGCCGCCCGCTCGCCGAAGCGCACGGCAATGTCGTCCAGCAGCTCGCCCGCGTCCAGCACCTCGGCCTGCAGCTTGAACTGCGGCTCGTCCAGCTGCGCCAGATCGCCCAGCGACTGCACGAGCCGCGCGGCGTTGCGGGTGTTGCGCAGGGCGACCTCGACCAGGCGCTGGTCCTCGGCACGCGCAGGCTCCACGGCCCAGCGGGTTTCCAGCGTCTCCAGGCACGCGGCGGTGGCGGTGAGCGGCGAGCGCAAGTCATGTGAGAGGTTGCTCACTCCCTCGCGACGGAAGTGATCGAGCCGCCTGAGTGCTTCCCATTGCTGGCGCAAGGTGCCGAGCATGGCGCGGAAGCCGCTGGCGAGCTGGCCGAACTCGTCCCCCGCCCGCTCGCTGGGCAGTGCCACCGCCGACGGGTCCGCCGCACCGCCGCCCAGACCCTCGCGCGACACTGCGGCCACTGCATCGCTCAGCTGGCGCAAGGGCCTCGTGACCGTGGCGATGACCCACCAGGCCAGCAGGCTGGACAGCACCACCACCGCCACGATGGCCGCGAGTGCCGGCTTGGCGAAGCTGCTGCCCACCACCTGCCAGCGGTCCTGCGGCGATGTGCGCTGGTGGGCGACGAGGTAGAGGTAGCCGGCCACCGGCTCATCGCTGCGGATCACCGGTCGCGTCACGACCTTGGCCGCGATCACCGCATCGGCGTCCATGCGCTCGGGGTCGTCGCCCATCACGTAGGGCATGGGGGCCTGGCCCACCGCCTCGAGCACCGGGCGGAGGTCCACCTTGAAGCCGGGCGGCAACTTCGCCTCGCCGGTGAAGGCGAGCACCGTGCCTTGCGGGTCGAGCAGGTAGAGCTGCGTGTCGGGCTCGAAGAGGACGAGGTTGCGCAAGAAGTCGGTGAACTCCTCGGGGTGCCGCTCGTGCAGCTCGAACATGTTGTCGTGCATGGCCACCACGCGGCCGAGGAAAGCGTTGGCGCGGTAGTAGGTGGTCTCGTGCTCGAAGCGCTGGAAGGCGAAGAGCACGGTGGCGACGACGCCCAGCGCGGTGAGGGCGCCCGTGATGAAGATGGTGAGGGCGAGCTTGAGGCGGACGGTCACTTTTGGCCCCCCAGTCGCTGCGCTCCTGCCCCCGAGGGGCGCCACCCTGCGGGCTGGCAAAGCCAGTCCCGCGGGCGTGGCTTGAGGGGGGCTTCGCTGATGAAAGCGGCCTTCGTCACCTCGGAGATTCCCGCATCTTGTAGCCCGCCCCGCGCACGGTGAGGATCAGCTGCGGCCGCATCGGGTCGGCCTCCAGCTTGGCCCGCAGCCGGTTGATGTGCGTCGTCACCGTGTGCTCGTAGCCGTCGTGCGTGTAGCCCCACACCGCGTTCAACAGTTGCCCGCGCGAGAACACGTGGCCCGGGTGCTGGGCGAAGTGCAGCAGCAAGTCGAACTCCAGCGCGGTGAAGTCCAGCAGCTCGCCGCGATAGCGCACCTGCCGCTTGGCGGGCAGGATCTCCAGGTCGCCGTTGCGGATGGCGTTGGGCTGGCCGGCGGCGTTGGCCTGTGCGGCGCGCTGCAGGTCGGCCCGCCGCAGCAGCGCCTTCACCCGTGCGAGCAGTTCCGCGAGAGAAAAGGGCTTGGTGAGGTAGTCGTCCGCGCCCAGTTCCAGGCCGAGCACGCGGTCCAGCTCGGTGGACTTGGCGGTGAGCATCAGGATGGGCGTGTTGCGGCCGCGAGCGCGCAGGGTCTTGCACACCTCCAGGCCATCCATGCCCGGCATCATCAGGTCGAGGATGAGCAGGTCGCTCGCCGACTCGTTCTGGCTGTTCAGCGCGGCCAGGCCATCGGCCACGGCCGTGACCTCGTAGCCGGCGTTGCGCAGGTTCATGACGATCAGGTCGCGGATGTCGGCCTGGTCTTCGGCGACGAGGATGGTGGAAGGCATGCGGGATTGTCGTGCGGCACCTCGGCTTCTTACGCAAATGTGATCTTCCTGTGATGTTCGGCGAGGGACGCGCGAGGTGCGGCGACCAAAGTTCACTCCACACGCAACCGCACACGGAAGACCTCGATGAACACCAGCCGCCAAGCCTTCGCCGCCTCCGCCGCTTCTGCCGCATTCCACCCAGCGCTGGTCGAGAACAACAGCGTGGGCGCCGTGTCGTGGGCCGAGCTCATCGCCCACCGCACCTACCTCGTGCGCTTCGCCCAGCGCAAGCTGCACGACCCGATGCTCGCCGAGGACCTGGTGCATGACGTGTTCGAGGCGGTGGCCACCGGCCGCGCCAGCTTCGGCGGCCGCTCGGCGCTGCGCTCGTGGCTCACGGCCGTGCTGAAGAACAAGATCGTCGACCTCGTGCGCCAGCGTGCGAGCTGCGACAGCTTCGACGACTCCGCGGACGACGACCACCCCGAAGCCGGCATCGCCGCCATCGAATGCCCGCACGCCCGGCCCGATGAACTGGCCGAGCAGCGCGAATTCCTCGCCCGCGTGCTGGAGCGCATCGACCAGCTGCCCGCCGGCCTGCGCGACGTGATGCACCTGCGCGTGCTGCAAGACCAGTCCACCGAGGACGTGTGCGAGGCGCTGGCGATCAGCGAAGAGAACCTGTTCGTGCGCCTGCACCGGGCGAGGAAGCAGCTGGTGTCGTGACACCTCGGCGCCGCACGGCGGCCCTGTCCTGATCGGACAGGGCTCAGGAGGCCGGCATGCGCGCAGTCGGCTGCACGCGCAGGTACATCACCCCCGGCGGCATCGTCCCGCGCAGCAGCTTGAGCATCAGTTCGCGGCCGATGCTGGAAGCATCGAGCAACTGATGCAGCCGGTCGACACTGGCCACTGGCCGGCCGTCCAGCCCGACAACCATGTCACCTTCGCGCAGGCCAGCACGCGCGGCGGGGCTGTCGGGTTCCACCGAGTCCACGCGAACCGCACCGGGGCCGTCCAGCGACAACGCCGACACCACGCGGCGCGGCAGCTGGATGGTGCTGCCGCCCACGCCCAGGTACGCACGCTGCACCCGCCCATGCCGCATGAGCTGCGGCAACACCCAGGATGCGATGTCCACCGCCACGGCCAGGCACAGCGCCTGTGCCCCGCGGATGATGGCGGTGTTCACGCCGATCACCTCGGCACGCGAGTTCAACAGCGGTCCACCGGAGTTGCCGGGGTTGAGTGCGGCATCGGTCTGCACCACGTCAGGAATGAGCCGCCCCGTGCTCGCACGCATGCTGCGCCCGAGTGCACTCACGATGCCGGCAGTGACCGTGTGCTCGAAGCCCAGCGGGTTGCCGATGGCAATCGCGATCTCGCCGCGCTTGAGCTCCGCCGATCGGCCAAGCGTCAGCGACGGCAGGGCGCCGGTGCTGAGCGGGTCGACGTGCAGCACTGCGAGGTCGGTGTCGGGGTCGTCACCCACGAAGCGCGCCGACACCTCGCGGCCATCGGCCATCGATACGCGGTATGACAGATTCTTCGGTGGCGTGCGTCCGCCAGCCCTCACCACGTGCGAGTTGGTGAGCAGGTAGCCGTCCGGCGTGTAAAGAAAGCCCGACCCGGAGCCCACGCCTTGCGCGCCGTTGGCAACGGACACCGCCACCACCGCCGGCGCGGCGCGTTCGACCACGTCGCTCACGGTCATCGAATAGGCATCGAGCAGGCTGGCGTCATTGGCACCCATGACTGCCCATCTGGAGATGAGCGCAGCCGAATTCAATGGCATGGCAAAGACCTCCGGCCTTAGTACCGCCGCATGTATCCATAGAAGCAATCCGTCGTTGCCGCGCTTCCTCGGTTTCCGCAGAATTCGAGCCCTTCTTATGCATTCGGCGCGTAAGCCCCGGCGCCTTCGTCTCATGAATTTCCAGCAACTGCGCTCCGTTCGCGAAACCGTCCGCTGCGGCTTCAACCTCACCGAGGTCGCCTCGGTGCTGCACACCTCGCAGCCGGGCATCAGCCGGCAGATCCGCGAGCTGGAGGACGAGCTGGGCGTGGAGATCTTCGTGCGCGCCGGCAAGCGGCTGACCGGTCTCACGCCGCCCGGTGAATCGGTGCTTCCCATCGTCGAGCGCCTGCTGCTGGATGCCGAGAACCTGCGCCGCGCCGGCGCCGAGTTCAGCGCGCAGATGAGCGGCCGGCTGTCCATCGCGGCCACGCACTCGCAGGCTCGCTACGCCTTGCCGGCGGTCGTGCGCGACTTCCGGCAGCTCTATCCGCAAGTCACGCTGAACCTGCACCAGGGCTCGCCCAAGCAGATCGCGCAGATGCTCATCTCGGGCGAGGCGGACATCGGCATCGCCACCGAGGCTCTGGCCGACTACGAGCAGCTGGTCGCACTGCCTTGCTACCGCTGGACGCACAGCGTGGTTGCGCCGGCGGGGCACGACCTCTTCAAGCACAAGGGCGCGCTCACGCTGCAGCGCCTCTCGCGCTATCCGATCATCACCTACGACAGCGGCTACACCGGCCGCACGCACATCGACGAGGCCTTTGCCCGCGAGGGCCTGAAACCCAGCGTGGTGCTCACCGCGATGGATGCGGACGTGATCAAGACCTACGTCGAGCTGGGCATGGGCGTGGGCATCGTCGCGTCCATCGCCTTCGACCCGGAGCGCGACCGCAGCCTGCGCGCGCTCGATGCCGGTGCGCTGTTCGAGGTGAACCTCACGCGGCTCGCGGTTCGGCGCGGCACCTGGCTGCGCGGCTATGTGTATGCCTTCATGGAAGCCTTCGCGCCGACGCTCACCCGTGCGGCGGTCGAGAAGGCGCTCGCCGGCGAGGCGATCGAGGAGGCGTGACCCCGGTCTGCGACCGTCGTGCCGCGTGAGGAGCGTGCGAGATCGTCCTGAATTTGACAGTCTGCACGACGCACTCGGGCATAGCATGCGGGCTGGCGCAAGACGCGTCGCTTCCAACGCAGCCGCATGAGCTCTCAACCGCACTCCAATCGACGACGTCGCATCCTGCTTGCCGCGGGCGGCCTGGCAGCCGTGGGCGCGGCCGGTGGCGCGGGTTACGTGGCGAGCCATCGTGACCATGAGCTGGCATCACCGCACTTCGTGGACCTGGCAACCGCCCGGCGCACCCTTGAGCAGTTGCACGCCACGCCGATGAAGACCCGCACAGGCTGGGACCTGCCGCGCGTGCTGTACCACGCGGCGCAAAGCATCCACGGCTCCATCGACGGCTACCCGCAGCCGAAGCCGGCGTGGTTTCGCGCGAGCGTGGGCAGCGCGGCCTTCGCGGTGTTCTCCGCGCGAGGGCGCATGAGCCACGGCCTGGACGAGCCCGTGCCGGGCATGCCCAGCCTGCCGGACGGCCTCGCGCTCGGTCCGGCCATCGATTACGCGCTCGAAGCCTTGAACCGTTTCGACCAGCACACCGGACCGCTCGCGCCGCACTTCGCGTACGGCGCCTTGAGCAAGGCGGACTACGCGCGCGCCCACCTCATGCACCTCGCGAACCACTGGGACCTGGTCGTCCCGGCCTGATTCAACACATCGGCCTTGGCCGCCGCGGCTAGATCGCCGCCGCCGGGTCGTTCAGCTGTTCGCTGTCAAAGCGCGTGACGCGGCGCGGCAGCAGGTGCGCCTTCGCACCCGCCTGCAGGCCGATGGTGTCGCGCAGCGCAATGTATTCGGTGCGCGGCACTTCCACGTCCACGTAGCTCGAGTCGTCCAGCCGCTTGAACTCCAGCCGCGTGTTCGGCCCGACGGTGAGCGCCTGCGACAGCGTCACCTCGATCGAGCCGTCCTGCGGCGCGCTGAGGATCTGCAGCTCATGCGGCCGCACGTAGCTGACCTCGCCCTGGCCGGCACCTGCGCGGTCGTAGCGGCCATGGAAGAGGTTCACGTCGCCAAGGAACTGCAGCACGAAGGGCGTGGCCGGGTGGTCATAGACCTCGTCGGGCGGGCCGTCCTGCTCGATGCGGCCGTGGTTCATCACGACGATGCGGTCAGCCACCTCCATCGCCTCTTCCTGGTCGTGCGTGACGAAGACGCTGGTGACGTGCATCTCGTCGTGCAGGCGGCGCAGCCAGCGACGCAGCTCCTTGCGCACCTTGGCGTCAAGTGCGCCGAAGGGTTCGTCCAGCAGCAGCACCTTGGGCTCGACCGCAAGTGCGCGTGCGAGCGCGATGCGCTGGCGCTGGCCGCCGGAGAGCTGATGCGGGTAGCGGTCTGCGATCCAGTCGAGCTGCACGAGCTTGAGCAGCTCCATCACCTTGGACCTGATCTGCGCTTCGCTCGGCCGCGTCGCCTTGGGCCGCACGCGCAGGCCGAAGGCGACGTTCTCGAAGATCGTCATGTGGCCGAAGAGCGCGTAGTGCTGGAACACGAAGCCGACCTGCCGATCGCGCACGTCGGTGTTGGTCGCGTCCTCGCCGTGGAAGAGCACCGTGCCGCTGTCGGGCACTTCCAGGCCCGCGATGATGCGCAAGAGCGTGGTCTTGCCGGACCCCGACGGCCCGAGCAGCGCGACCAGCTCACCTGCCGGAATGTCGAGGTTGAGGTTGTCGCAGACGACGGTGGCGCCGAAGCGCTTTTGCAAGTTGCGGACTTCGATGCTCATTTTGAAACCTTCGTGCTGTGCACTGCGGTGCGATCGCCTTCGGGCGGCCGTGCGGCGCTCATCTTGTCACTCGCTTCTTTCCTGGACCCTCAGGTCCTTCTTCACCCGCTGCTCGACGATGTACTTCAGCACCAGCGTCACCAGCGCAAGGCTTGCCAGCAGTGACGCCACCGCGAAGGACGCGGCGAACTGGTACTCGTTGTAGAGGATCTCGATGTGCAGCGGCATGGTGTTGGTGGTGCCGCGGATGTGGCCCGACACCACGCTCACCGCGCCAAATTCGCCCATGGCGCGCGCGTTGCACAGGATCACGCCGTACAGCAGTGCCCACTTGATGTTGGGCATGGTCACGCGGCGGAAGATCTGCCAGCCGTTGGCACCCAGCACGCGTGCCGCTTCTTCCTGCTCGGTGCCCTGCGCCTGCATGAGCGGAATGAGCTCGCGTGCGACGAAGGGGAAGGTCACGAAGACGGTCGCGAGCACGATGCCCGGCACCGCGAAGATCACCTTCAGGTCGTGGTCGCGCAGCCATTCACCGAACCAGCCCTGCAGGCCGAACACCAGCACGTAGATGAGGCCGGAGATGACCGGGCTCACCGAGAAGGGCAGGTCGATGAGCGTGAGCAGCACGTTCTTGCCGCGGAAATCGAACTTCGCGATGCACCAGGCGGCCGCGACGCCGAACACGAGGTTCATCGGCACCGAGATGCCCGCGGCGATGAGCGTGAGCTTGATGGCCGACAGCGCATCCGGGTCGGTGATGGCGGCGAGGTAGACGTCCACGCCCTTCTTGAACGCCTCGGCGAAGACGATCGCCAGCGGGATGAACAGGAAGAGCGTCAGGAAAGCCAGCGCCACGCCGATCAGCAGCCACTTGACCCAGCCGGGCTCGGTGGTGGCATCGGCCATGCGTCGCGGCGCGGTGCCGGGGGGAAACTCCACGGCGCGAGACACGGGAATGGCACTCATCACCGCCCCTGCCTCTTGCGCGTCCACGCCTGCAGCGCATTGACGGCCAACAGCAACACGAAGGCCGACACCAGCATCACCACGGCGATCGCGGTCGCGCCCTTGTAGTCGTACTGCTCGAGCTTGGTGATGATGAGCAGCGGCGTGATCTCGCTGACCATGGGCATGTTGCCGGCGATGAAAATCACCGAGCCATACTCGCCCAGCGCTCGCGCGAAGGCCAGCGCGAAGCCCGTCAGCAGGGCGGGCGTGATGATGGGGAAGATCACCTTCGTGAAGGTCTGCAGCCGCGAGGCACCGAGCGTGGCCGCGGCCTCCTCGATTTCCTTGTGCAGGTCTTCGAGCACCGGCTGCAGCGTGCGCACGACGAAGGGCAGGCCGATGAAGGTCAGAGCCACGAACACGCCCAGCGGCGTGAAGCTCACCTTGAACGGCAGGTGCGAGCCGATCCAGCCGTTCTGCGAATACAGCGCCGTGAGCGCGATGCCGGCGACGGCCGTGGGCAGCGCGAAGGGCAGATCCACCAGCGCATCGACCAGGCGCTTGGCGGGAAACTCATAGCGCACCAGCACCCACGCCACGACGAGGCCAAAGAAGGCATTGACGATGGCTGCCGCGAAGGACGCGCCGAAGGTGAGCCGGTACGAGGCCATCACGCGCGGCGAGGCGACGGCATCGACGAACGCCGGCCAGGTCATGGTGAAGGTCTTGAGGAAGGCCGCGCTCAAGGGGATGAGCACGATGAAGCCGAGGTACAGCAGCGTGAAGCCGAGGGCGAGGTCGAAGCCCGGCAGCACGCTGTGCCGCTTCAGGAGGGCGCGGGTGAAGATCATTTGGAATTCGTTTCAACCACGGAGAACAAAGAGAACACCGAGTGAACGCCTTCTGCATTTATCTCTGTGTTCTCTGTGTCCTCTGTGATCACTTCTTCTTCGCCGCCGCAAGGATCTGGTCGTAGGTCGCGCCGTCGTCGAAGTGCTCCTTCTGCGCACGGCTCCAGCCGCCGAAGACTTCGTCGATGGTGAAGAGGTTGACCTTCGGGAAGTCCTTCGCGTACTTCGCCAGCAGCGCCGGCGAGCGCGGACGCAGCTGGTGCTTCGCGGCGATCTCCTGCGCCTCGTCCGACCACAGGTACTTGAGGTAGGCCTCGGCCTGGCGGCGCGTGCTCTTCTTGTCCACCACCTTGTCGATCACCGCCACCGGGTTCTCGGCGAGGATGCTCCACGACGGGTAGACCACGTCGAAGTCGTTGCCGAACTCGGCCTTGATGAGGTTCACCTCGCTCTCGAAGGTGGCCAGCGCATCGCCGATGCCGCGCTGCGCGAAGGTGGTGGTGGCCGCGCGCCCACCGCCGTCGAACACCGGCACGTTGGCGAAGATCTGCTGCACCAGCTCGCGCGCCTGCGCCGGCGTCTTGCCCGACTTGATGGCCGCGCCCCAGGCCGCGACGTAGGTGTAGCGGCCGTTGCCGGTGATCTTCGGGTTCGGGATCACCACGCTCACGCCGGGCTTGGCGAGATCGGTCCAGTCCTTGATGCCCTTCGGATTGCCACGGCGCACGAGGATGACGGTGGTCGAACTCGTCGGCGCGCTGTTGTTGGGCAGGCGCTTGGCCCAATCGGCAGGCAGCAGCTTCGCGCGCTCGGCGATGGCGTCGATGTCGCTCGACTGGTTCATCGTCACCACGTCGGCCTCGAGCCCGTCGATCACCGCACGCGCCTGCTTGCTCGAGCCGCCGTGCGACTGGTTGACGGTGAGGTCTTCGTTCGCCGTGGCCTTCCAGTGCTTGATGAAGGCGGCGTTGTAGTCCTTGTAGAACTCGCGCGCCACGTCGTAGCTGACGTTCAGCAGCGCGGGGCCTGCGGCCTGGGCGGCGCCTGCCAGCACAAGTGCAGGAAGTGCAAGGACGATGAAGCGGCGGGTGCTGGAGAACGGCATGCGAAAACGCCGCCCGGGGGCGGCCCTGCAATGAAGGAAGCGTGCATGCTAGTCAGGCCCCCATCATTGTTCAACGATGCAATTCACCCATCCTTATAAGCAGATCAACTAAGGATCGGGCCTCCACCAACGGGGGCTTGTCGATCAGTGCTTGCTGTAGATCTGGTCGAACACGCCGCCGTCCGCGAAGTGCGTTTTCTGCGCATTCGTCCAACCACCGAACACGCCGTCGATGGTGAACAGCTTGACCGCCGGAAATTGCTTGGCGTACTTGGCTTGCGCAGCCGGGTCGATCGGGCGATAGAAGTTCTTGCCCGAGATGTCCTGGCCCTCGGGCGAGTACAGGTATTCGAGGTAGGCGCGCGCCACGTCGGCCGTGCCTTTCTTCGCGACCACCTTGTCGACCACGGCCACCGGCGGCTCGGCCAGGATGCTGTTGGGCGGGTAGACCACGTCGAACTTCCCGGCGCCGAATTCCTTGAGCACGAGGCCAGCTTCGTTTTCCCAGGCGAGCAGCACGTCACCCAGGCCGCGCTCGGCGAAGGTCACCGTCGAGCCGCGGGCGCCGGAGTCGAGCACCGGCACGTTGGCGAAGACCTTCTTGATGTAGTCCTGCGCCTTGGCATCGTTGCCGCCCGGCGCGGTCAGCGCGTGCCCGTAGGCCGCGAGGTAGGCCCAGCGCGCGCCGCCCGAGGTCTTCGGGTTGGCGGTGATCACGCCCACGCCGGGCTTGACGATGTCGTCCCAGGTCTTGATGCCCTTGGGGTTGCCACGGCGGACGATGAAGACGATGGTCGAGGTGTAGGGCGTGCTGTTGTGCTTGAGCCGCTTCTGCCAGTTCGCATCGATCAGCTTGCCTTGTGTGGAGATGGCGTCGATGTCGGCAGCCAGGGCCAGCGTCACCACGTCGGCGTCGAGCCCGTCGATCACCGAGCGCGCCTGCTTGCCCGAGCCGCCGTGCGAGGTCTTGACGGTGACGTTGTCACCGGTCTTGCCCTTCCAGTACTTCGCGAAGGCGGCGTTGTATTCCTGGTAGAGCTCGCGTGTCGGGTCGTAGGAGACGTTGAGCAGCGTCACGTCGCGGGCCATGGCCACGCATGCCGTGGCAGCGAGGGCCAGGGACAAGAGCGATTGGCGAAGGAAGCGGGCCGTGGTCATGGCAAAAAAGTCCTTGTTGTGAACGGAAAGATGAAACGGTGAGGGATCGTAGAAATGGCACGCGGCTGGCGGAAGGAAGCAATTCGAACTTGCTTATTCGCTCTTCGCCGGTCGCGCGCCTGATCAGGAGCGTTTTGCTCAGGTGGAGAAAGAAAACTCCTGCACGTCGGCACGTGCTGCCCTGCGGCCGGATTCGATGCGGTGGATCAAGGCCTTCGTGTGGTGCAGCGCGCGGGGCAGCGGGCCGAAGCCCGATTCGGTATTGATGTGCCTCACGTCACCCAGGTTGATGAGCTTGGCGCCCCAGAGTGCCGCCCAATGGCGCGCGCTCTGGGCCGACATCCACGAGTCGGTGTCGCTCGCGAAGACGGTGGCGGGCACGCCGAGCAACTGACGCGGCAACCGATCGGCCAGGCGAAAGCGCTGCGGCTCAGCGGGCGCCACGAAAAGCGCGCCATGCACCCCGCCGCGGGCGTGGTCGCGCACCGGCTGGCCGCGGCGCAGGCCGAGGCAATGCGCGAGCGCAAGGCAGCCGAAGCTGTGCGCCACGGCGACATGCGGCGTGTCGGGCGCCTCGTCCAGCACCTCGCCGATGCGCGCCGACCAGCGGTCGAGATCCGGCGCGTTCCAGTCGCGCTGCTCCACACGCACAGCTTGCGGCAGGCGCGACTGCAGCCAGGTCTGCCAATGGGCCGGGCCGCTGCCGTACAGGCCCGGAATGATCAGCACGCGCACTTTGGAGGCAGTCATGCCGGCCTCACAGCGTCGCGACGGACACCTCGGTGGACTTCACCAAGGCGATCACTTCCTTGCCCGGCACGAGCTTTAGCTCCTTCACCGAGCGCGTGGTGATCACCGAGGTGACGATGAGTCCGCTGGGCGTCTCGACGTCGATCTCCGAGACCACCGGCCCTTCGATGACCTCCTTGACGCGGCCGCGGAACTGGTTGCGAACATTGATGGCGGTGATGCTCATGGTGCTGGACCTGTTGGAAGACGAGCCCACACCTTAGACAGCCGCGCATGCATTGAGAACGAAGGAATGCGCCGCTCTTCATGAGGTTTGCGCATGAGAGTGTCGTGCGCTGAGGCACCCTTCACGGCACGCGCCCGCACATGTCGAGCGGCTGTACCCGATGACCAGCCACATCATCGAGCACGTCCACTACCTGCCCCAACCCCTGGCCGCCATTCCCGACGAAGCGATCGATCTGTCGGACTTCCTCTACTGGCCACGGTTCGCCACGCAGCCGATGGTCGACTTCTTCCTCGAGAGCCTCGGCGTCGCGCCGGGGGACGTGCCTGCCTCGGCCAAGTGCAACCACTGGCTCGCGGGCCTGGACCTGCCTTCACTGCCGCCGCTGTGGGCCGGTCGCGACTACGTGCTGCTCGCCGGCGAGGCCAGCACGCCGCTGCGCTCGATGCCCGAGGCCGCGGCCGAAGCGCTGGTCGAGCAGGCATGGCGCCGCTATGGCTTGCCGGTGCTGGGCTTCCGGCCGCTGTCGCATGACCAGTACCACGACGTGTCGGCGCATTCGAAGCATTTGGAGCAATTCGTGGCCTGGGTGCGCGATGCGAGCGTGCTGATCGGCACCGACAGCTCGGCCATCCACATCGCCGCGGGGTTCGACGTTCCGACACTCGCGGTGTTCGTGAGCATTGACCCGGTGCTGCGGGTGCGTGACTACATGCACTGCCAGGCGGTTGATGCCCGCACCCCGCTGACCCATGGCCTGCATCAGACCAACGACGCGCGTGTGCTGGAGGAGGTGCAATCCATCTGGCGCGGCGTCACACGGCGCGACGACCTGCCCTGGCCGCTCGCACGCCGTCGTTGATCGGCACGGGCATGCCCGTTGCCCGGCTCTTTGAAGCGCGGCATGTGCCGCGCCCTCGGAGCCCACGATGAATCAAAGCAGTGACAGCGGCGGCCTCAACCAAGGCGGGCCATCGGATCAATCAGCCAACAAGCCCGATGCGCAGGACGCGGGCCGGCAAGGCAGCCAGAGCGGACGGCCGCAGCGGCAAGAGGCCGAGCAACCGGCGGGCCAACAACCGCGCACGCGTGGCGATGACAGGCCTGCTTCATCCTCCGACGCCCCCGGGGACACGCGCGGCGTGAGCGAGACCGAGCGCGAGGGCGGCACGCCCGACCCGCGCGCGACGACCGATTGGACGCAAGGCGAAAAGTGACGGGCGCAGCGGCTCGACACGGCCAGCGTGGCGCTCCTTCGAAGCTTCTCAGCCCGGCAGCGCCTTCTCCAGGCCCGCCGCCTCGCGCGCCTTCACCGCCGCGCGCAGGCGGATCGCCTCCGCCTCACGCCCGGCCAGCGTGTCGCCGTCCTTGCCGACTTCGCGCCGCTGGTCTTCCAGCAGCTTGGCCGCGCGCGCCGCGTCGTTGAAGCCCTCCGCTGCCTTGGGCAGCAGGAACTGCTTGCCCCAGGTGCCCGACAGCTCGCCCAGGCGCGCGAAGTTCGTGACGGTGTACTGGTAGGCCATCTCGCCGAAAGGTGAATTTCTCGCGACCATGCCAGGAATCGCGGTGACGACATTGGGTGGCGCGAGGGTGGACGTGGACTCGGCCAGCAGTTGCTGGGCACGCTTCGCGTCACGGCCGGACGCGAGCGCCCTCGCATACACCCAGCGCTCTTCCTCGCCGCTCGCGTGCTTCAGCCGCGCCAGCAGCTTGTCGAAGCGCGCCTGGTCGGCATGCATGCCGGTGGCGCGCATCACTGCCTGGCGCAAGGACGCGGGCAGCGGCGTCTTGCCACTGTCGTCCTCGTCGAAGGCGCGCAGCACGCGGCGCACGGTTGCTTCATCGTCGAAGCGTGCGAGAAGCTCGACGAGCCCGGCGCGCAGCTCGGACGTGGCCGCGTCTTCCCTGGCCGACGGCATGAAGCCCAGGCGCGCGAGCTGCGGGCCGAGCAGTGATCGGCCGACCGCGCGCACCTGTTGCTGTGCCGGCGTGCCGGCCATCGCCGTGTCGAGAAACTCCAGCTGCGTCTGTGCCACCGCCCACAAGCGCGTGCGCGATGAATCGTTCACCCGGGGCAGGGCGGCCAGCAGCGCGAAGTGCTCGTTCAGCGGCACGCTGCCGGCCTGGACGAGCGCGAAGCTGTCGCTGAGCAAGGCCATGCGGTCGGCTTCGGCCAGCGTGTCGAAGGCGGCGACGAGCTTCTGGCGCGCGGTGGGCTCGTAGGCCACGCGGTAGAAGCCGTCGCCACCCGCGTTGACCACCAGCGGCTGCGAGCCGCAGGCACCCAGCGTGAAGGTGTGCTCGGCGCCATCGAGCAGTTCGGTGCTGACGACCTTGCCGCGCGCCATGCTCACGGGGATCTTCCACAGCTGCGGTGCCTTGGCTCCATCGGCAGCAAGCGTGAATCGGCTTTGCGACAAGGTCACTTGCGAGCGCCCGCCCTCGCAGCGCTCGCGCACCTGCACCAGCGGAAAGCCGGCCTGGTCGGTCCAGCTGGCCGCCACCGTGCCCACGTCGCGTCCCGATGCGCGGCCGATGTAGTACCAGAGGTCGCCCGCCGTCGCGTTCGACAGCCGCTGGCCCTTCATGTAGGCGGCGAGCCCCTGCTGGAAAGCCCGCGGGCCGATCCACTGCTCCAGCATGGTGAGCACCGCGCCCCCCTTGGCGTAGGTGATGGAATCGAACACGTCATTGACGGCCGATTCGGTGACCGGGCCCGAGCGGATGGCGCGCGTCGCGTTACCGGCATCAACCAGCATCGCGCGGTCGACGGGCATGCGGTTGTCCAGGCGGATGTTCCACGAGGGGTTGAACTTGTCGGTGGCCTTGCTTTCGAGCCAGGTCGCGAAGGCTTCGTTGAGCCAGATCTCTTCCCACGAGGCGGCGGTGACGAGGTTGCCGAACCACTGGTGCGCGACCTCGTGCGCCACAGTCTGGAACGCATCGCGCCGGGTCTTCAGGCTGCTCTTCTTCTCGTCGACGAGGAGGTCGTTCTCGGCATAGGAGATGAGGCCCCAGTCTTCCATCGCGCCCCAGCGCGTGCTCGGCACCGCCATCTGGTCGAGCTTGGGCAGCGCGAAGGGAACCCCGAAATACGAGGTGTAGAAGGGCAGGATCTGCTTCGTCACTGCGAGCGCGTAGCGCCCTTGCTCGCGCTTGCCCGGCGGCGTGATGATGCGCAGCGGGATGCCCGCGGCACGTCCCTCGAGCATGTCGAAGCGGCCCACGGCGACGCTGAAGAGATAGCTCGGCATCGCGGGCGTCGCGGCAAAGGAATGCACCGTCGCGGCGCCGTCGGCATGGGACGGGCCTTCGGGCGTGTTCGAGAGCACGGTGTACGGCCTGGGCGCACGCACGGTGAGCTCGAACGAGGCGCGATACGCGGGTTCGTCGAAGGACGGAAACACCATGCGCGCGGAGATGGCCTCGAGCTGCGTGGCCAGCATGCGCTCGGTCTTGCCACCATGTTCATGCGTGGCGCGGAAGAGCCCTTCGCCATACGCGTGCACATTGCCGCTGTAGGCGATCTCGATTCGGTGCTCGCCGGGCGTGATGGGCGCGCCGTCGGTCGGCACAAGGCGCCAGGTCTGGGTGTCCGATTGCGCGATCACGTTCAGCGCACGCGATCCGCTGGCCGACACGAGCGTCGCGCGGGATGCCTTCAACTCATTGGCATGCACCTCGATGGCGGGCATGGCCCTCGCGACTTTCACCGTGATCGACACCTGGCCACTGAAATTGTCCAGCGCCGGGTCGAGGTCGAGCGTGAGCGCGTAGCGCGAAGGCACGACCTGCTTGGACAGGTGGCCTGGCGTGGCCTCGAAGTTGAAACGCGGCTGCGCCTGCACGGACGCGGCGCCGGTGAGCGCCAATGCGGCAAGCCAGGACGTCGCTCGGATGGAGCGTCGGGTCATGGGAACTCCCTGTGGTGTGCGCCTTTGGGTCGGGCGCGGAAGGGCCGCACTTTACGACGAACAGCGGGCGGCTTGGGCGGGATGACCGCCGGTGGTCACTGCGCGACCATCGCCTGCAGCCACGGGGCGTCATTGGTATAACCATCAAAGTACCAAGAGATACCTTTTAGATACCAACAATGCCATGCCGGGCAGTCGCCCGCAGCTGGTGCATGAGTCAATCTTGCAAATGCGCGATCCCAGCACAGGTTTTTTTCGGCGGTCATGAATGGCGGGCCGCGAGCCTGCGATGATTTCCCCGCACATCAACGGCACAACCGAAGCGAGCGAATCACGCTTATGAGTTCGACCCCACCTCTCCCGCCCTCGGGCACCTACGCCGCCGCGGTGCAACCGCTGGCCACCGCCACCCTCATCAAGACAGACGCCGCAGGCTTGATTGCCGGCGACGTGCAGGTCCCCACGCCCACTGGCGCACTGCCCGCCTACCGCGCCGCGCCCGATCGCCCCGGTCCGCACCCGGTGATCCTCGTCGTGCAGGAGATCTTCGGCCTGCATGAACACATCCAGGACGTGACCCGGCGCCTGGCCAAGCTTGGCTACCTCGCCATCGCGCCGGCGCTGTACTTCCGCCAGGGCGATCCATCCACCTACACCGACATCGAGGCGCTGCGCCGCGACATCGTGCTCAAGACACCGGACGAACAGGTGATGGCCGACCTGGACGCTTGCTACGCGTGGTCGCGTGACGCCGGAGGCGACCCGTCGCGACTGGGCATCACCGGCTTTTGCTGGGGCGGGCGCATCGTGTGGCTCTATGCGGCGCACCAGCCCAAGCTCAAGGCCGCCGTCGCCTGGTACGGCAAGCTCACCGGCCCCAAGAACGCGCTGCAGCCTCGCCAGCCGCTGGACGTCGCGGGGCAGCTCAAGGCGCCGGTGCTGGGCTTGTACGGCGGCGAGGACCCGAGCATTCCACTGGACCAGGTGGAGGAACTGCGCACCAGCCTCAAGCAGGCCAACAGCGCTGCGCAGGTGCTCGTGTACCCCGGCGCGCCGCATGCGTTCTACGCGGACTATCGGCCGAGCTACCGCAGCGAGGCGGCGGAGGACGGTTGGCAGCGCATGAAGGCCTGGTTCGCGCAGCACGGCCTGCGTCCCTGATCGATCGCGCCGCACAGGGCATGGCGTAGGCTTGGCGTCCCATGACGGACGCCGCCTCCACGCCCATCGACTCCACGCCCTCCGGCTTCATGCGCCGGCTGCTGCCGCCGGGCGTGGCGCCCGATGCGTGGCGCATGCTTGCGGCCCGAGGCCTGCGCGCCCTTTGCGATGGCTACATGGCGGTGCTGCTGCCCGCGTACCTGCTTGCACTCGGGCTTGGTCAATTCGAAGTCGGCCTCATCAGCACCGCCACCTTGCTCGGCTCCGCCGCCGCGACGCTGTGGATCGGCGCGTGGGGACACCGCATCGCGCCACGTGCTCTGCTGTGCGGTGCGGCGTTGCTGATGGCGGGCACGGGGCTCGGTTTCGCCGGCCTGTCCTCGTTCTGGCCGCTGCTCCTCGTCGCCTTCGTCGGCACGCTCAACCCGAGTTCTGGCGATGTATCGGTCTTCCTGCCGCTGGAACACGCGCGCATTGCCGATGCGGCGCAAGGCGCGGCGCGCACCGCCTTGTTCGCGCGCTACAGCGTGCTGGGGGCGCTGTGCGCGGCGGTCGGCGCACTGGCCGCGGCGGTGCCCGACATCGCGCATCGCATCGCCGGCGTGGATCGGCTGGCCACCATGCGCGCCCTCTTCGTCGTCTACGCGCTGATGGGATTGGGCATCTTCACGCTGTACCGCGGCCTGCCGGCACCAGCGCATGGCAGCGCCCACGCACCGCCCGCACCGCTCGGGCCATCACGCACGATCGTCGTGAGGCTGGCCGTGCTCTTCAGCGTCGATTCATTCGCAGGCGGCCTGGTGGTGAACGCGCTGCTGTCGCTGTGGCTGTTGCAGCGTTTCGGCCTCACCCTGTCGCAGGCCGGTGCGTTCTTCTTCTGGGCCGGCTTGCTCAGTGCCGCCTCACAGTTCGCAGCACCCAAGGTCGCGGCGCGATTCGGTCTGCTCAACACGATGGTGTTCACGCACATCCCGGCGAACATCTGCCTGATCCTCGCCGCGCTCGCGCCTGGCCTGCCGCTGGCGCTGACGTTGCTCTTCATCCGCAGCGCGCTGTCGCAAATGGACGTGCCGACCCGCACCGCCTACGTGATGGGCGTGGTGACGCCGGCCGAACGCACCGCGGCAGCGAGCTTCACCGCCGTGCCACGCAGCCTCGCATCCGCCATGAGCCCGGCGCTGGGCGGCGCACTCTTCGCGGCAGGCTGGATCAGCGCGCCGATGGTGCTGTGCGGCGCACTGAAGATCGCCTACGACCTGACGCTGTGGCGGGCGTTTCGCATGCATCCGCCGCGCGAGGATTGACCCCCCGAAGCGCCTTCGGCGCCGCCAGCGGACCGGCAGAGCCGGATCCGCGGCGGCCGCTTGATGGCGCGGCTTGGCCTTCAGGCATCTTCGGCCGTCGTCGCCTTGGCGCCCGCGGCGGACTTCTCCTCGGCCTCTTCTTCGATCAGGTCATCGTCGTCCGGCGCCAGCGGCGCCTCGAGCGCGACCTTCTGGCGAGCAGCCTGCAGCTCGCCGCCGAGCTTGCGCAGGGTCAGGAGGCCAGTGACGATCATGTTGCGCGCGCCGCTTGCCTCGTGCGCGACCTTCGGGCCCCACGGGTCCACGGGGATCGGGCCGTTCGGTCCCCACACCCACAGCGGGCCGTCCGCGAGGCTGCCGATCAGCCGCGCGAAGATTGCGTCGTCGAAGATCGGCCAGTGGAAGTGGAACTCTTCCACGCACACCGGCCACGGCTCGGACGCGATGCCGTTGGCCACCACGGTCAGCTCCGCAGCACCCTCGGGCGTGCCCCATGGGATCACGAAGTTCGTCGTCTGGATGCTCGCGCCGGTGGCCACGCCCATGGTGGAGTGGTCGAAGCTGCGGCAATAGGTGATGCGCCCGGTCGCGAGGTGGCGGATGCGCAGGATCGGGTAGTTCGTCGCGCCCGACGCGTCATCGCCATAGCCCACCGCCTGCGACAGCCCGTTGAGCAGGCGGCCGTGCAAGGTGTAGGTGTGGAAGGGCCTCACGGTGTGCGGTGCCGAGGTGATGTGCGGACGCGCGGAGGCCGGCGGGCAGCTGAAGTAGTTGTAGACGTAGATCTCGTTCGTCTCGGCCGCGAAGAGGATCTGCCCGGTGGGCAAGAGCATCATGCGGCCGATGTAGGGCACGCCGCCCGCGTTGGTCGGGTCGCTCACGCGGCGCATGCTCGCGCCGTCGAACTCGAAGAAGTAGGTGGGCGACAGGAAGTCGTTGCGCACGCCATCCACGGGGCCTGCAGCGATGAGCACGCGGCCGTTGGTCATGAGGCAGGCCGGCGCGTCCTTGCAACCGATGGTGCGGCCGTTGGCGTCCGTCGGGAAGTCCGGGCCCATGGCCCAGGTGCCGGGGTCGCTCGGGTTGGCGGGCGCGGTGTACAGCGCGTTGTGGCCGTTGGCGCCGACGAAGAGCGCGCGGCCATCTTCGAGCAGGATGCCTGCGCCGATCTCGCTGGACGAGACCTCGACGATGCCCGTCGGCAACGTGCCGCCATCCACCCAGGTGTTGGACGCCGCCACGTACTTGTCGGCGCGTCCCGAACCATCGCAGCGCACGGTGATCACGGTCGCATCCGGCAGCAGCACCCAGCTTTCTTCCGATGAGCTGGCGCCCTTGGTCGGACCGGCGCTGAAGGTGTCGGTGGTGGGGTCGAAGATCGCGGTGCGCGTGCTGTCGATGCTGCCCAGCAGCACGCGGCCGTCGGGCAGCACGGCGCAGATCGCATCACCCACCTCGCCCCAGCCGGCCGGAGGCGTGAGGGTGGTCCAGGTGTCGAGCACCGGGTTGTAGATCTCGGTCGCGTTGGTCTCGGGGCCGGCATCGCTGTACTCGCCACCGCTCACGAACACGCGGCCATCCTTGAGCACCGCCGACGCGTAGTAGCGGCGGGTGTGGTGCATCGGCGCGAGGTCGCTCCAGGTGCCGTTGACGTAGCTGCCGTTGGACGCGGGCGTGAGCTTCTTCCAGCGCAGGCCGCCTTGCTCCTGGACCATCACCGAGCCGTCGGTGAGCAGCAGCATGGTGCTGGCGTCGAAGCCGGGGTTGTGCGCGAGCTTGGTCCACCAGCCGGGCAGGTGCGACAGCAAGATGCACAGGAAGCGATTCCAGTCGATCGTGACCCTGATCTTCGAGAAGGCGTTGTTCACGCCTTCATGGATGGCAGCGCGGTCATACTGCGGCAGCTCGCGCGACAGCAGCTGCGATAGCTTGCCGCGCATCTCGATCGGCGAATCCGGCCGCACGGTCGGGCCGAAGCGCTCCTGCAGTCCTTGTGCGACCGACGACCAGTCCTTCGCGTGCATTTCGGCGTGTGCGTCCATCGAGTGTCTCCACTGGCAAAGCCAAAGACACGCCGAGCGCGGCGCGGACATCGCGGCACGTGGCGTGAGAGGAGAAACTTAGTTCGCGTTTTGCCCGCCCGCACCCCAAACCTGTGGGAGGACAAGCGCTTCTAGGGGGACCTTGTAAAGATGCGAGGTCAGTCGCAAGGTCAGATCGCTGCCAGGGCCAGTCGCAAGTCCTCGCGCAGGTCCTCGAGGTCCTCGACTCCCACCGACAACCTCACCAGCGCATCGCCGATGCCCAGCGTCTTGCGCGTCTCGGCGGGGATGGTGGCGTGGGTCATGATGGCCGGGTGTTCGATGAGGCTTTCGACGCCGCCCAGGCTCTCGGCCAGCGAGAAGATCTTCACCGTCTCGAGGAAGCGCCGTGCGCCCGCGAGGTCGGTCTTCAGGTCCAGCGAGATCATCCCGCCGAAGCCGCGCATCTGCTTCTTCGCCAGCGCATGCTGCGGATGCGATTCAAGCCCCGGGTAGTGCACCCGCGCCACTTGCGGCTGCTGCTCCAGCCACTGCGCAAGCGCGAGGCCGTTGCTGCAGTGCCGCTCCATGCGCAGCGCCAGCGTCTTCACGCCGCGCAAGGCCATGAAGCTGTCGAAGGGGCCGGCGATGGCGCCCACCGCGTTCTGCAGAAAACCCAGCCGCTCGCGGATGGCCTCGTGCCGCGGCTCGCGGCCGACGATGGCGATGCCGCCGATCACGTCCGAGTGGCCGTTGAGGTACTTGGTGGTGGAGTGCACGACGACGTCGAAACCCAGCTCCAGCGGGCGCTGCACCCAGGGGCTCGCGAAGGTGTTGTCGGCCGCGCAGAGAATGCCGCGCTCGCGGCAGATCTCGGCGATGGCGCGCATGTCGGCTAGGCGCAGCAGCGGGTTGGTCGGCGTCTCGACCCAGACCAGCTTGGTCTGCGGCGTGATCGCCTCGATGAGCTTCTTCGGATCGGTCAGGTCCACGAAACTGAAGCGGTGGCCGGCGCTCCTCGTTCGCACGCGCTCGAACAGCCGAAAGGTGCCGCCATACACGTCGTCGCCCGAGATGATGTGCGAGTTCGCGTCCAGCAATTCCAGCACCGTCGAGATGGCCGCCAGCCCCGAGGCGAAGGCGAAGGCCTGCGAGCCGCTTTCCAGGTCGGCCACGCAGCGCTCGAAGGCCCAGCGCGTGGGGTTGTGCGAGCGGCCGTAGTCCAGGCCCTTGTGCACGCCAGGGCTGCTCTGCACGAAGGTGGAGGTGGCGTAGATGGGCGGCATGATCGCCCCCGTGGAGGGGTCGGGCGATTGGCCCGCATGGATCACGCGGGTGGCGAAGCCGTAGGTCTTGTCGTCGTCGAGGCTCACGAGAGCGTCCTCCGCAGATGGTTGAGCAAGTCGAATCGGGTGATGAGGCCGTGGAAGCCGTTGGCATCGGCCACGATTGCAACCAGGCCCTTGTCGAGCACCGCCTCGAGTTGCGCAAGGCTGGCGGTGGGTGCGATGGTTTCGGGCGCGTCGGTCATCGCAGTGCTCACGCTTGAGCGAAAGCGTGCTGCATCGGCATGAACGCTCAAGAGCAGGTCGGATTCATCGATCACGCCGACGAGCTTCTTGCCATCGAGCACCGGCAGCTGCGACACATCGGCCGCGCGCATGCGGGCGAAGGCGGTGAGCAGCGTGTCGTCGGGGCCGACACTCACCACGCTGCCTTCTTCGAGCCGCCGCGCGATCACGTCGCGCAGGTCGCCATAGCGCTTGCGCGGCAGGAGGCCCTGGTCGAGCATCCACTGGTCGTTGTACATCTTCGAGAGATAGCGCGTGCCGGTATCGCACACGAAGCTCACGACGCGCTTGGGCGTCTTCTGCTCGCGGCAATAGCGCAATGCCGCGGCCAGAAGCGTGCCGGTGGACGAGCCGCCGAGGATGCCCTCGGCGCGCAGCAGTTCGCGCGCGGTGCCGAAGCTTTCTTCATCCGGGATCTCGTACGCCGCGCACACGCTGGACAGGTCGGCGATGGCGGGAATGAAATCCTCACCGATGCCTTCCACCGCCCACGAGCCTGCGTTGCCCACTTTGCCGCTGCGGGTGTACTCCGCGACGATCGAGCCCTTGGGATCGGCGAGCACGAAGCCCAGCTCCGGCTGCACCTTCTTGAAGTAGCGCGTGAGCCCGGTGATGGTGCCGGCCGAGCCCACGCCGCAGACGATGGCGTCCACGTCGTGGCCCATCTGCTGCCAGATCTCGGGGCCGGTGCTGGTCTCGTGCGCGAGCGGGTTGGCGGGGTTGTTGAACTGGTCGGCGAAGAAGGCGCCCGGAATGTCACGGGCGAGGCGCGCGGCCACGTCCTGGTAGTAGTCGGGGTGGCCCTTGCCCACGTCGGAGCGGGTAATGTGCACTTCGGCGCCCAGGGCTTTCAGGTGCAGCACCTTCTCGGTGGACATCTTGTCAGGCACGACCAGCACCACGCGGTAGCCCTTGGCGCGTGCCACGAGCGCGAGCCCGAGCCCCGTGTTGCCGGCGGTGGCTTCGACCACCGTGCCGCCGGGCTTCAGGCGGCCATCGCGCTCGGCGGTGTCCACCATCGACAGGCCGATGCGGTCCTTGATGCTGCCGCCGGGGTTCTGGTTCTCGAGCTTGAGAAACAGCGTGCAGCAACCGGTGTCCAGCCGCGTGACTTGCACGAGCGGCGTGTTGCCGATCTGGTCCAGCACTGCCGGACGCGAGGAGCTTGTGGTCATGCCATCACCTTGTGGGGTCGGGGTAACGATGGGCGCCGTGCGGGTCGCGCAGGCAGCGCCACTGCGAACGGGCATCGTAGCGCCGCGCCCACCGCGCTGCCACGCGGGTTGTTAGCAATGGCATCGCGACGACATCCGCTGGAGCCGCACCGCTTCAGGCGATGGTGGGGATGAGCTTGGCGAGCACGGATGCCGCATAGGCGCGGTTGCCTTCGTCGCCGATGTCGGCGAGTGCGGCCTGCATGCGCGTGGTTTGCTGCCGGGCTGCCTCCGGCTGGCCTTGCGCGATGAGGGCGCGAGCCATGGCTTCTTGCGCGAAGAAGTGCTCGAAGGCGTCAGCGGAGTTGGCTTCGCAAATGGCGGCGCAGGCTTGCGCGTGCTCGGCCGCCTGCACGCCATGCCCGGCGGCAGCATGCGTGATCGCGAGCAGGTATTCGGCACGCTCGACGTTGAGCCAGGTGCCGGCCTCGGCCCAGGCGCCGCGCGCTTGCGTGGCGGCCTCGAGCATCAAGGCGTCGGCGTCTCGCGAGCGGCTGCCGTCGAGCAGCGCGCCAGCCACGTTGTTGTAGCTGGCGGCGAGCGCCTTGCCGGTGGCCGCGCGGTGCTCGGCATCGGCGTCGCGGGCAATGCCCGCGGCCGCCTGCAGGAGGCGACGCGCCTGAGCAGATTCGCCCCGGGCAGCGAAGCCGCAGGCTGCGTCGCCATGGGCGCGCACGCGCACGGCGAATGGAAGTGCGGAAGCGCCGGACGATTCGCCGCGCAGCAGCGCCATGGTGAGCCGTGCCTTGTCGATGGTCGCTTGCGCATCGGGCCGGCCGGCGGTGAGTGGCGCGATGCGGTCAAGCACCGACTGCATGGCCTGCGCATCGCCGCGATGCTCCAGGTGCAGGTGGGAGGCCAACTGCAGGAAATCGTTGAGCTTGGCCGGCGACTCGGCCAGCAGCGCCAGGCCTTCGTCCAGCCGCGCCACCACTGCGGGCAGGTCGGTCACGTGGTCGTTCCAGGCTTGTTCGATGAAACCGTCGATGCCGCTCATGCGGACTCCTCCCGTTGGGCTTGCCGTGACGATCAGATGGCCGCACGCACGCGCTGCGGCAACCCGGCGAGGCTCGGATCATTGACCGGCTTGAGGCCCCCGTCCAGCGCCGTCTGCACCAGCCGCGCAAGCGTCTGCGCATGCGGCGTGACGACGCCATAGAACAGCACCTCGTCGCCGCGCGCGATCAGGAGCGTCGGGAAGTTTTCCACGTCGAGCGCGCCCAGCACCTCGTCATGGTCTTCCACGTCCACCCACGCGAAGCTCGCTTGCTCCGAGAAAGCGCGCGACTGCTGGTCGAACAGCGGCTGGTATTCGCGACAGGTGCCGCACCATTGGGCGCACAGTCCGGCGACGAGAAGAGGGGTGGCCGAGGGCATGGTTGGCAAGTGTGCATCAGCGCCGCAGCCCGCTGCTGGCCACGAAAAAACACCCCGGTCCGGCAGGGCCGTGACCGAGGTGCGCAATCGCCTTGGAGGCGAGGCGGCGGACGCGAACGAAGGATTGCGCCGGGCCGCTGGCATCGCGCTCATGAACTCGCTTGATCGCGGCATATGTGTTCCCCGCAGATCAAGCTGCGCAGGCGGCATGAAGGCACACTGAATCAGCCCGCATCCTCGATGATCCAGCCCGCCGCGCGCTCGGCAATCATCAGCGTCGGCGAGTTGGTGTTGCCACTGGTGATCGTCGGCATGACGCTCGCATCCACCACGCGCAGGCCGGCCACGCCATGCACCCTGAGCCGCGCATCGACGACGGCAAACGCATCGCTCGCCGGCCCCATCTTCGCCGTGCCTACCGGATGGAAGATCGTCGTGCCGATGTCACCCGCGAGCTTGGCGAGCTCTTCGTCGGTCTGGAACTGCACGCCCGGCTTCACTTCCTTGGGCGTGTACTTCTGCATCGCCGGCTGGGAGACGATGCGCCGCGTCACGCGCAGCGAATCGGCCGCCACGCGCCGGTCGTCCTCGGTGCTCAGGTAGTTGGCGCGGATGCTGGGCGCTTCGTTCGGGTCTGAAGAGCGAATGCGCACCGCGCCGCGGCTCGTCGGGTTGAGGTTGCACACGCTCGCGGTGAAGGCATTGAACGGATGCAGCGGTTCGCCGAAGGCATCGAGCGACAGCGGCTGCACGTGGTACTGGATGTTGGGGTGCTCGCGCGATTCGTCGCTGCGCGTGAAGGCGCCCAGCTGCGACGGCGCCATGCTCATCGGCCCGCTGCGCTTGACGACGTACTCCAACCCGATCAGCGCCTTGCCCCACCAGGAGTTGGCCATGGTGTTGAGCGTCTTCACGCCGTCGACGCTGTAGACCGAGCGGATCTGCAAGTGGTCTTGCAGGTTCTCACCCACGCCGGGCAAGTCGTGCACGACCTCGACGCCGTGCTGCTTCAACACCGCGCCCGGCCCGATGCCCGACAGCTGCAGCACCTGCGGCGTGCCCACCGCGCCGGTGCACAGGATCACTTCGCGCGTCGCCCGCGCACGATGCGGCTCGCCACCGCCGTGCGGCAGCACCTCCACGCCCACGGCCCGCAGGCCCGCATCCCCGCGCTCGGTCAGCACCTTCGACAGGTGCGCCCCCGTCCACACCTGCAGGTTGTCGCGGTCCAGCACCGGGTGCAGGAAGCCGCGCGTCGCATTCCAGCGCGTACCCATCTTCTGGTTCACCTGGAAGTAGCCGACACCCTCGTTGCTGCCGCGGTTGAAGTCCTCGCTGTGCGGGATGCCCGCCTCCTGGGCCGCCTGCGCGAAGGCATCGAGTACGTCCCAGCGCAGGCGCTGCCTCTCGACGCGCCACTCCCCGCCCGCCTTCAAGCCCTTCGGGTCGTGGCCCGGGGCAGCGTGGAATTCATCTGCGCCCTTGTAGTAGTCCTCGTGCTTCAGGAAGGCGGGCAGGCATTCGCGCCAGCTCCAGCCGGGGTTGCCGAGCGCCCCCCAATGGTCGTAGTCGCGCGCCTGGCCGCGCATGTAGATCATCCCGTTGATGCTCGACGAGCCGCCCAGCACCTTGCCGCGCGGATAGCGCAGGCGCCGGCCGTTCAGGCCCGGGTCTTCATCGGTGTAGTACAGCCAGTCGGTGCGCGGGTTGCCGATGCAATAGAGGTAGCCGACGGGGATGTGGATCCAGTGGTAGTCGTCCTTCCCGCCGGCCTCGATCAGCAGCACCCGCTTGGTCGGGTCGGCGCTCAGCCGGTTGGCGAGGAGACAGCCGGCGGTGCCTGCCCCGCAGATGATGTAGTCGTAGGTCGGCTCATTCATGCGGCCGATTGTGGCGTGGCCGCCGGATTGAGCAATCGGTACCAGTCCACACGCCGCGTGAGCACCATGATTCCGGCGAGCACGACGAACAGCAGCACCGAGCCGATGACCAGCGCCGTCTGCTCCATCTGCAGCAGCACGTAGAGCGCGCCGTACAGCGCCCCGATGCCCGCGCCGAAGGCCACGCCACTCAGCCAGCCTTGCAGCAGGTAGTGGGCGTAGAAGGTGAGCAGCAACACGCAGGCCGATGCGGCAATCGCATACGACAGGTCGAAGCGCAGATGCTCCGACAGGCTCAGGAGCAGGAGGAAGAAGATGCTGATCGCCGAGCCCACGAGCAGGTACTGGATCGGGTGCACACGCAAGCGGCGCAGCACCTCGACCATGCCCACCGCAAGGAAGGTCAGGCCGATGAAGAGCATGCCGTACTTGATGGCGCGGTCGCTCAGCGAGTACGGATTGACCGGGTCGATGAAGGCGACGCTGAAGGTGTCCATGCAGCCGTTCGCATCGGTCTTCGCGGGGCTGGCGATCACATCGCGATAGCTCGCGGCCGCATCGTCGCCGCTGACGACATCGCCCGGCGCGGGAACACACAGCGCGACGCGCCGGCCGAAGTCCGCGGCGGCGGTGGTCGCGAGTGAGGACAGCTGCCAGGTCGCATCGAATCCGTTTGCGCGCACTTCACGCGTCACCGGCAGGAAGCGTCCGCCGAAGGAGGGGTGGGGCCAGTTCGACGACAGCGTCACGCGGGTGTCGTCGGCTGCCGGCGCGATGGCCAGCTGCGCGGTGCCGGAGAGTTCGAGCGTCACTTCGATGGCGATCGGTGCATCGAGATCCGCCGGCGTCCGCGCCATGCGTGCGTTGAAGCCTCGCGGATAGTTGGGGTGGCCCGTGCCGGCGGCCACCGGCAGCGTGTCTCCGTTGACCTTGACCACCGCCTGCCGGATGCCGCGCGCGTCGCTCACCGCCACCATCACCGTCGGTGCGGCGCAGCTCAGGCGGGAGTCCGCATGCTCTGCCTGCGGCTTCAATGCGCCGAGCGTTCGCCACTGCGCCGACAACTTGGCCTGGCTCGCATAGGTGTTCACCTTGAAGAGGCCACGGTAGCGCGGCTCCATCGCCGCGCTGGCCTTCACCGCGAGCTGCGACGGCGTGCTCGTCAGCAGGAACTCGCGCCTCTCGTTCACCGTCTTGCGGTCTTTGCCTTCGCCGACCGACGAACTCCATTCCTCGATGCAAGTCGTGAGCAGCGCCGGCCCGAGCACCGCCTGCCGCCCGGCCTGGCTTTGCTCGACACTCGCCACTGCCTCGTGGAAACGCCCCTGGCGCTCGTCGGCGAGGTGGTTGATCTGGCCGAGCGCCAGCATGAGCAAGACGACGATGACCGCGATCGCGGCCACCTTGGCGAACAAGGCATTGGTTTTCATCGGACTCTCCGCTTTGAGAAGCTGCGGACTGTCGGCGCGCCCGATGAAGGGGGCATGAAGTCTTCGTGAAGTCGGCCGGGCTGATCGACCGCAGACCGTGCGACAAAACCGGCCATTGCTCGCGTCCGTTCTTGCCAAAAATTGGCAAAATATGCGCATCCTCGATTTTGCGTTGCCACCTGCGTTGGAGTTTGCACATGGGCACCATGAACATTTCCCTTCCCGATTCACTGCGCGAATTCGTCGACCAGCAGGTCCAGCGCGCCGGCTACGGAACGTCCAGTGAATACGTGCGCGACCTGATTCGACGCGACCAGGAGCGTGAGCGGCTGCGGGGGCTCCTGCTGATGGGCGCGGCATCCAGGCCCGTCGGCAACGCTGACGAGGACTACTTCTCCAGCCTGCGCGATCGCGTCAAGAAGGGCACCAAGCCGCCAAAGAAGAAATGAGTTCCAGATTCAAGCGCCTCGTCCGTCTTGAGCTGGCGGACCACGACGTATCGTCCGCACTGGATCACTACCTTGAGCAAGCACCGGAGCTTGCCGACAAGTTCATCGATGCGCTGGAAGATGCCTTGCGCCACATCCAGCGCGCACCGGCCACCGGCTCGCCGCGCTATGGACATGAACTGAACCTGCCGGGACTGCGGTTCTGGGTGTGCCGGCGATTCCCATACCTCATCTTCTACATGGAGCACGCCGATCACATCGACACTTGGCGCGTGTTGCATGCGCACCGCGACATGCCCTCATGGCTGGCGGAACCCGGCGTCGACGAGCCGCACTGAAGATCGTTTCGCGTGGCCGCTCAAGCCTGCCAGACGCCATACCCCTGTTCCCGCAGCCCGATCGCGAGTTCCACTTCCATGTCGCGCGCGCCGTCGTAGGGCATGGGGTTGTAGACCTCGTAGAGCTTGGGCAGCAGGCGCAGGCCGTAGTCCTTGGCGAAGCGGTTGGACTGGATGCCGGCCTTGTGCTTGTCGAAGCGGACGTCGGGGTCGAGGCCCGTCATGCCAACGTAGACGAAGGGCTTGCCGAGGATGTGGCCGGGGTTGGCGCGGCGAAAGCTGGGCTCGTTCCAGACCGCGTCGGCCAGCTCGATCACGTAGACGCTGTAGTGGTGCTTGGCGCGGCGTGGCATGTGGGGGGTCGAGTCGAGGGGCGTCACTGGATCCTGCGTCAGCGACCCGAGAGTCTCACGCCTTGTCCGGCCAGATCTCGCGCTGCAGCTTCTTCGTGAGCTTGCCGAACACCAGCTCGTGCGAGCGCGACACCAGCGCCTTCAGGTCAGCCAGGGGCAAGGCCTTCGGGTCGGACAGCCTCACCCACTTCACGCGGGCGAGATAGGGCGCGGCCTCGAAGCCGGGCAGGTCGCTGATTTCGAGAAAGCGGTGGTCGTCGACCTTGAAGGAACAGCCCGTCCAGCTGCCGGGCTCGGGGCCGCCGACCAGGAACATCTTGCCGCCCACACTGGCCACCCAATCCGCGCCCCACTTGATGTCGACGGTGGCGCCGGGGAGCGAGGCGGCGTGTTTCTTGAGCACGGCGTAGCTCACGGCTTCCACCCTTGCGCGAGCCGTTGCACGATGGCGGCCGCACCTTCACGCCGCGCCAGCGCAACGGCCTGGCCCGCCCACAACGACAGGAACTCGGCGCGCCCGGCCTTGCCGGCGGCTTGCCGCAGGGGTCGGGTCAACGCGTTGGGAATGGGAAAGTCGGGCAGGTCGGCGCCGGCGTATTCGCGCATGAAGCGGTTCTCGAGTCCGCGCGCCCAACGGCCGCTGAAGGCGCGCGTCATCACGGTCTCGTGGTCAGCCCCTTTCTGCAAAGCCTCGCGATAGGCGGACGAGATCGGGCATTCGTCGGCCAGCAAGAAGGCGGTTCCCGCGGCCGCAGCGCTTGCGCCCAGTGCCTGGGCCGCCGCCACGCCGCGTGCATCGGCGATGCCTCCGGCGGCGATGACCGGCACCTTCACCGCATCGACCACCTGTGGCACGAGAGCAATGGTGCCCACCAGCCCTTCATCGCGCGAGCCCATGAAGGTGCCGCGGTGCGCGCCGGCCTCCGCACCTTGCGCCACGATGCCGTCCACACCGAGCTCGGCCAGGTGCACGGCTTCGCGCACCTGCGTGGCCGTGCCCCAGGCCTTGGTGCCGCGCGATTGGAGTGCGGCGATGCGGTCGCGGCCAAGATCGCCGAAGGTGAAGCTGAACACCGCCGGGGCATCCTCGAGCACGACCTGGAATTGCGCCTCGAAGTCCTCCTCGAACTGCGTCGGCATTTGGGGCGCGGGCATGCCAAGCTCGGCGTGATAGCACGCCAGCTGCTCCATGAAGACAGCCTCGCGCCCTGCATCGCGCTTCCACACCTGCGGGCAGAACAGGTTCACGCCGAAGGGCTTGTCGGTGAGCGAGCGGATCTGCGCGAGCACTTCGCCAATGCGCGCAGGCGTCATGTACGCCGCGCCCAGGATGCCCAGCCCACCCGCATTGCTCACCGCCGCCACCAGTGCCGCGCTGGACGACTCCCCGCCCAGCGGCGCGAGCACGATGGGATGTGATATGCCAAGTTGCCGCGTCAGGTCATTCAACATGTCATGAACTCCAATTACGCGTCCCGCCCCGCGACGCGTGAAACGCAAGCCCATCAAGCAGGCACCGCGGATCCGGCTCCGCCGGTCCGCCAGTGGCGCCCCCTGGGGGGAGGCGCCGCAGGCGCTTCGGGGGGGTCGTCATCTAGCGAGGATGGGAAAGAGTTTTGTCAGGCCATCGGCAAGCAGCTCGACGGCCAGCGCAGCCAAGATGAGGCCCATGAGCCTCGTCATGATATTGATGCCGGTCTGCCCCAGCACGCGCGCGATGCGCCCAGAGGCGGAAAAGACGAGGAAGGTGGCCACGGCCACGACGACGCCGTAGCCCACGAGCACGCCGATCTCCCACCAGTGGCGCGTCTTGTCGGCGTAGATGACCATCGTCGAGATGGTGGCCGGCCCCGTGAGCAGCGGGATAGTCAGCGGCACGACGGCGATGCTCGAGCCTGCGTCGACCTTGCTCTCGCCTTCGCTCACGTCTTCCTTGCGGCCTTCGGCAGGCTGCGCGTTGAGCATCTGGAGGGAGGAGATCAGCAGCAAGGTGCCGCCGCCCACCTGGAAGGACGCGAGCGAGATGCCGAAGAACTCGATGATCTTCAGGCCGGCGATGGCGCTGAGCGCAATGACGAGGAACGCAGTGAAGGCGCTCACGCGGATCGTGCGCTTGCGCTGATCCGCGTTGAGGCTTTGCGTGAAGTGGATGAAAAACGGAACCACGCCGATCGGGTTCACGATCGCGAGCAGTGCAATCAGCGGCTTGAGCAAATCCATGGCCGCGATTGTGGCGCGCGCCGCGAGGCGCGCGCTCAGGGGGTCATTGCGCCGCGGGTTGGCCGATGGGCTTGCCGTTGACGAGCATCTGGCCCTTGTCGAAGCTCACCTGCGACTTGAGCATGTCGCCGTCCTTGACGATGTAGCCGTCGTTGGTGAACTTGGCGATCATCACGTTGGCCATCTCGGCCTGCGCGGCGGCGTCGGCCTGTGGTGCCTGTGTGCCGGCGCCGAAGCGGCCGAGCATCTTCTCGACCCACACCGCCGGCAGCTTCGCCTCGCCGCGCAGCTGGCCGCGCGTCATGAGCAGTGCGGGCATCGGCAGCTGCGCATCGGCAGCCGTGGCGCCGGCCACGCCCACGGAATACGACAGTTCGCCGCGCTTGCCGTCGATCTCCACCGCCAGCTTGTCGATCGAGTACTCGGGATTGAATGGCAGCAGCGCCGCGACGTCCTGCTGCATCTGCGCCATCATCACCTGTGGCGACACCGCCTGCTTCATGTCGCAGGCCGCGTTGCCGGTGTCGATGAAGCGTTGCACGAAGCGCTGGTAGGTGGGCGCGTGGATGCGCTTGAGCGACGCCTGCATCTCCATCTTGTCGATGCGCACGTCGTTCACCATGCCCGAGGCGCTGAACTTGCCGACGTTGGAGAGCAGGTCTTTGTCGATGGTGTTCTGCGCCGAGGCCTTCAGCTGCTTGAGCGACATCTTCAGCGGCGGCATGTTGCTGCCTGTTGGCGCGATGGCGTTGACGTCCAGGCTCACCAGCTCGAGCTCGCCGGTGCCCGGCCGCAGCCAGAACGACCCGTCGCCCGCGCCCAGCTCGCCATGCATGCGCAGCGATTCGAGCTTCATGTCGAAGGCGGCGCGTTCGTCCTTGCCCCAGACGCTGAAGCCCGGGGTCGCCACGTCGTAGCGCACCTTGCCGCCGCTCTCGTGCACGTCGCCCGCCAGGCCTTGCCAGCGCACCTTGTCGCCCTTGGGCGAGTCATAGTTCATCGCCGGGATGCTGAAGGTGGTGTCGCGCGAACCGCCGAAGCCGACCACCGTGTGGGCGGTGAAGGGCGACTTGTCGCCGATCAGCGCCGCGACCTGCTTTCTTTCGGATTCCGGCACCACGACCTCGGAGTCGATGACCGCGGCAGCGAAGGTGCTGAAGCCCGGCAGCGGGCCGTGCTTGATGGTCTGGCGGATGGTGATGCCCGCGTCGTTCGGGGTGCCGCAGCCGAACTGCAGCGTGACGGTGTTGGTGGCGCTGAAGAGGCCACGGTCGTACTTTTGCGCCGAGACCTTCAGCAGCGGCCATTGGGCCTGCCACTCGGCGGGCATGGCCTGCAGCTTCTTCCTGGCCTGCGTGCCGGTGACGGCCGCGCCGCCCACGATGGCGACGCACAGCAGCACGACGACCGCCGCGGCGGCCACGATGTTCCTCTTCATTCCCTCTTCCTCTCGGTGTGTTCTTGCGTATCGCGCACAAGTGTAGTCATGCGGGTGCGGCCGCCGACCGGCAGCAATTCACGCGTGGGCGCTGCTGCGCATTGCCAGGTACACGGAACAGGTACCCCGAAGGTAGACGAGCCCGGGCAGCACCAGCGCGAGCGCAAACACCACCCCGCCGCCAACCAGCGCGGCGGCGGCATGGCCGGCGGAGCCCGTCGGTGCACCCGCGGCGCCCAGGCTGCGAAGGCCATAGCCGAAGAGCCCTGCCATGAGCTGTTGAGGCGGCACATCGACCCCGACCACCGTCACGCCGAGCAGCGCGATGACGCGGCCTCCTGCCATGACGGCGAAAGTCACCAGTGCCCCGACTGCGCCGGCCAGCAGGCTCACCGCCGCCATCAGCAGCGCAACCGTCAGCAACCGCTGGCGCACCCATTGGAAGAGCTGGCGCACCACGGCGACCACGCCGGTGCCCGCCCATACCGCCGGCGCGGCCAGGGGTACCACCACTGCCACGAGCGACAGCAAGGCGATGCCCACGCCCACCACGCCCAGCGGCACGACGGCGCCGAACAGGATCGGCCCCACGACCGGCCCGGAGACGGACACCCGGCACAGCCACAGCAGGCCATAGAGCACCGCGCCAAGCGCGGCGTACACGCTCAACATCAGCAGCAACACGAGAATGAGCCGGTGGGCCGTGAGCAACGAAGTGCGCAGCGCCTCGGTGATGTCACGCACAGGCTCGCCCTGTGCGTCGTCCATGATGAGGATGCCCGCCGCGTTGCCGCCGTAGAACGCCGCGAAAAGCGCGGCTGCCGCCTCGACCGCACCCAGCCGCATGGCGCCCTGGGCCAGCGAGCTCTCGGCCATGGCGGTGAGCAGCCCGGCCACCGAAAAAGTCAGCAGCAGCACATACAGCGCGCGTAAATTTCGCACCGCGTCCACGCTGGAAAGCACGATGTCGAGCGCTTGCAGCGGACTGCGGTGAGCCATGGCGATGTTTGGGTATTGAAAATGGCGCGCGGCATGCCCGGCGAATTGCGGCGGATGATATCGACAGCCGCGCCGTTTAAGGGTTTGCACGAAGGTGACGCGGCCTTTTTTACCTCCGGGTTCGCGGTAACCCTGTGTGTTTTACCGGGGGCCCAAACCCTTCTGCCCGAAAACAACACTTTATTTCGCGCGGCTTTGCGCACGATTTCGCGTTTACTTGATAATGGAATTTCCCTTGTTAGGTAGCAGCGCCTTTGCTTGATTGTTCAGGATAGGTTGAAGCTCCACAGGACTCTCTGTTTCAGGAAACGAAAGGCGCTCTCCAGATGGGCAACAAACTTTACGTGGGCAACCTCGCCTACAGCGTTCGCGACGACGATCTTCAAGAAGCGTTCGCGCAATTCGGCACCGTGTCCTCCGCCAAGGTCATGATGGACCGCGACACTGGCCGCTCCAAGGGCTTCGGCTTCGTGGAGATGGGCTCTGATGCCGAGGCACAAGCTGCCATCAACGGCATGAACGGCCAGGCCCTCGACGGCCGTGCGGTCGTCGTCAACGAGGCCCGTCCGCGCGAAGAGCGTCCGGGCGGCTTCGGCGGCGGCGGTGGTGGCCGCTCCGGTGGTGGCGGTGGCTACGGCGGTGGTGGTAGCGGCGGCGGCTACGGTGGTGGCGGCGGTGGCCGCTCCGGCGGTGGCGGCGGCTACGGTGGTGGCGGCGGTGGCCGCTCCGGTGGCGGTGGCGGCTACGGCGGTGGTGGCGGTGGCCGCTCCGGCGGTGGCGGCGGCTACGGCGGTGGTGGTGGTGGCCGCGGCGGCTACTGATCCCAGCCCCGACAGGCACTGATCCGGTGCGTGCGCCGGATCGACGAAAGGCAGTGAAGCGACGAGCTCACTGCCTTTTTTCATGTCCGCGCGAATGCGCAACGCCGCGGTGGTCGCATGACCTCGCGGTCCTGGCGAGGTTGAAGATCGGGCCTACTGCGCCTTGCGGTTCTTGCGGGGCCGGCCGGCCAGCAGGCGGTCGAAGAGCCAGTCCGGCAGCGCGCGCAGCAGCTTGGCGACCACGCCCATCTGCCAGGGGATCACACGGAAAGTCACGCCGGCTTCGATGGCCTGGAAGGCCTTGTCGGCAAAGTCCTCCGGCTGCATCAGGAAGGGCATGCCGTAGCGGTTTTCCGCGGTCAGTGGCGTGGCCACGTAGCCCGGGGCCACCGTCACGACCTTCACGCCGAACGGCCGGCATTCGCCACGCAGGCTTTCGCAGTAGCTGATGACTGCCGCCTTGCTCGAACAGTAGGCGCCGTGCCCAGGCAGCCCGCGAATGCCCGCGACGCTCGCAATGCCCACCAATCGCCCGCTCTTGCGTTCGCACATCGCGGCGACGAAAGGGTGGAAGGTGGCGGTCATGCCGAGGTTGTTGGTCTCGTAGGTCGAGCGCATCACCTCGAGGTCGTCACGAATGGCCGTGTCGATGCCCACGCTGATGCCGGCATTGGCGATCACCACGTCGGGCAGGCCTTGCGCCTCGATGCAGGCGTGGCCTGCAGCGACGATGCTGTCCACATTGCGCACATCGGCGGCATAGACGGCGAAGCGCGAGGCATCGATGCCCTGCGATGACGCCCAGGCCTGCACCTCGGCCGCACGGCGGGCGACCAGTGCCAGACGGTAGCCGGCGGCGTGGTAGCGCGCGGCCAGCGCCTGGCCGATGCCGCTGGAGGCACCGGTGATGAACACGAGCGGGCCGCGTGCGGCGAGTGCAGTCGAGTTGCTGGCGGATATCGTCATCGTGTGTTTTGGATGTGCCTCTGGTTGCCCTTTGGCCGGACGTCCTGCGCTATTTGCGCACGCCCGGCACCGTCGGCGGGATGGTGGCGGTGACGTGGCCCTTGAGCTGCACGACCCGTTCGAGGTTGTCGTAGTCCATCGCGTCCGCATGAACTTCCATGCCGCCGCGCGTCACCGTGACCGGCAGGTGCGAGCGAATCCGCTCGGTGTTGAGAAAGGCGTGCAGGAACTCGCCGCGGAACTCGATCGGGTCTTCGCCGGCCAGGCCTTCGCGCACGACGTGTGCGCCGCCTTGAAGCTGGACCTCGCTGCCGTCGCCGTTGGACAGCGCCGAACGTGCGTTGGCGCGCGTCACGCGGCCATCCGGCGCGATGGCGCGCACCCGCACGTTGTCGATCTCCAGCGTGTCGGTGTCCGGGTAGTGGCGCATCAGGTCGCCTTCGATCTGCGCCCGCATGGCGCCATCGGGACCGAAGCGGCGCACGATGAAGTTCGACATCTGATAGTCGGGTTCGTGCTTCAGGGGGGCTGCTGCCTGCGGCGTTTCCACCAGCGGCGTGTTGGACACCAGCCACCAGGTGCCCAGCGCGAGCATCGCCATCAGCAGCAGCGGCAGATAAGCCGACAGGCGCTCGATCAGGCGAGCCGACCAGGGCATGTCGCCATGGCGCACGACAGGCACCGCGCTGGGCGCGAGCACGTTGGTCTCGGCAATGATGTCAGTGGCCATCGTCCAGCGTGACCAGGTGGCCGTGCAGCAGCTGCGCATAGCGGCCGGCCGCGGTCAGCAGCAAATCGCAGCACTCGCGCGCCGCGCCATGGCCGCCTGCAGCGGTGGTGACGTGATGCGCCACGGCACGCGCCTCGATGTGCCCGTTGGACGGCGCGCAGGCAAATGCGGCGCGTGTCATGAGCGGCAGGTCGGGCCAGTCATCGCCCATCGCGGCGAGCGATTCCCAGCCGACCTGCAGCGTCTTCATCACGCCCGCGGCCGCCGCCAGCTTGTCGTGCGCGCCGTACACCGCATGCGCGATGCCGAGGTCGGCCACCCGCTTGCGCACTGCCGGCGAATCGCGCCCGGTGATGACGATGGGCACGATGCCGCCTTGCGCGAGCAGCTTGAGGCCGTGGCCGTCCAGCGTGTTGAAGGCCTTGAATTCCTCGCCGCGCTCGCTGATGTAGATGCGGCCGTCGGTGAGCACGCCGTCCACGTCGAAGATCGCGGCGCGGATGCCTTGCGCCTTCAGCAGCAGCCCGGGGGCGAACGAGAGGGCGGGCGTCAACAATGCAGACGCCATCAGATGACCTTCGCCCGCATCAGGTCGTTGGAGTTGAGCGCGCCGACGAGCTTGTTGTCGCCATCGACCACCAGCACGAGCGTGATGCGCGCTTCTTCCATCAGGTCGGCGGCGTCCACGGCCAGCGCGTCGGGCCGCACCGAGCGCGGCTTCTTGTGCATGACCTCGCCGGCGCTCAAGCCGCGCAAGTCGATGCCTTGTTCGATGCAGCGGCGCAGGTCGCCATCAGTGAAGATGCCCAGCACGTGGCCCTCGGGGTCGCAGATGGCGCAGGCGCCCAGGCCCTTGCTGCCCATCTCCCGCATCATGTCGGTGAAGCCGGTGTCCGGGCTCACGCGAGGCAGCGCGTCGCCGGTGCGCATCAGGTCGCGCACGTGGGTGAGCAGCTTGCGGCCGAGCGAGCCGCCCGGGTGCGAACGCGCGAAGTCTTCCTCGCGAAATCCGCGGGCGTCGAGCAGCGCAACCGCCAGTGCATCGCCCAGCGCCATCTGCGCCGTGGTGCTGGTAGTGGGCGCGAGGTTGAGCGGGCAGGCCTCCTCGTCGACGGCACTGTTGAGCACGATGTCGGCATGCTGCGCGAGCGTCGATTCGCCACGGCCCGTCATGGCCACGAGCTTGACGCCCAGGCGCTTGAGCGCCGGCAGGATGGCCGCGATCTCGTCGACCTCGCCCGAGTTGGAGATGGCCAGCACCACATCGCCCTCGGTCACCATGCCGAGGTCGCCATGACTTGCTTCGGCGGGATGCACGAACATCGCCGGCGTGCCGGTAGATGCCAGCGTGGCGGCGATCTTGCGGCCCACGTGGCCGCTCTTGCCCATGCCCATCACCACGACGCGGCCCTTGCACTGGAGCATGGTCCACACCGCCTCGCCGAAGGTTGCGCCCTGGCGATCTTTCAGCGCGAGCAGCGCGCGAGCTTCGATGTCGAAGGTCTCGTGCGCGAGCTTGAGCGCGCGTTGCGCGTCGAATGAGGGTTTTGCAGGCACGGCGGGCGCGGGGTGTGCGTTTAGGATGGGCCGATTGTAGGCACCCGGCCTCTGCCGGGCATGGGCCTTGCGGTCGGTGGCCCCCGGCGTTCTGCGCACCGTTCACGAATGGCATCTTCCCTCGAACTCGTCCTGCTTTACCTGGTCGCCGCCGTCGCGGGCGTGGTGGTCTGCCGGCTGGTCAGGCTGCCGCCGATGCTGGGCTACCTGGCGGTCGGCGTGATCATCGGTCCCAACGCAATGGCGCTGGCCAAGGGCTCGGCCAGCGTGCAGTACCTCGCCGAGTTCGGCGTGGTGTTCCTCATGTTCGTGATCGGGCTGGAATTCAACCTGCCCAAGCTCAAGAGCATGCGCCGGCTGGTGTTCGGGCTGGGCTCGAGCCAGGTCGGCCTGACCATGCTCGCCGCGCTCGCTGGCAACACGCTGCTGGCCTGGGCGGTCGGGCTGGCCGGGCGCTCGTGGGGCCTGCACTGGCAAAGCGCCATCGCGCTGGGTGGCGCGCTCGCAATGAGCAGCACGGCCATCGTGGTCAAGCTCATGGCCGAGCGGCTGGAGCTGGAAAGCGAACATGGCCGGCGAGTGATGGGCGTGCTGCTGTTCCAGGATCTGGCCGTGGTGCCTTTGCTGGTGGTGATCCCGGCGCTGGGCTCATCGCCGGAATCGCTGATGCGCGAGCTCGCCATCGCCGGGCTGAAGGCGGCGGTGGTGCTGACCATCCTGCTCGTCGGCGGCCAGCGGGTGATGCGCTGGTGGCTCACGCAGGTGGCACGGCGCAAGAGCGAGGAGCTGTTCATCCTCAACCTGCTGCTGGTGACGCTCGGCCTCGCCTACATCACCGAGCATGCCGGGCTGTCGCTCGCGCTGGGTGCGTTCGTTGCCGGCATGCTGATCGCCGAGACCGAATACAAGCACCAGGTGGAAACCGACATCCGGCCCTTCCACGACGTGCTGCTGGGGCTGTTCTTCATCACCGTGGGCATGAAGCTGGATGCGATGGCCGTGGTGTCCGAGTGGGCGCTGGTGCTGGCGCTCTCCGTGCTGCCGGTGGTGTTCAAGTTCGGGCTCGTCACGGCGCTGGCCAAGCTCTTCGGGGCGACCACCGGCGTCGCGCTGCGCACCGGCCTGTACCTCGCACAGGCCGGCGAGTTCGGTTTCGTGCTGCTGGCGCTGGCCACCGAGCACCAGCTGCTGCCGCCGCACCTGCAAAGCCCCGTGCTCGCGAGCATGGTGCTGAGCATGCTGGCCACGCCTTTCATCGTGATGTACAGCAACCGCATCGTGATGCGGCTGAGTTCGTCGGACTGGCTGATGCAATCGGTCGCGATGACCACCATCGCCAAGCGCTCGATCAACACCGCGCGCCACGTGATCATCGCGGGCTATGGCCGCAGCGGCCAGAACCTCGCGCGCATCCTCGAGGGTGAGCACATCCAGTACATGGCGCTGGATCTCGACCCCGACCGCGTGCGCCAGGCGGCGGCGGCCGGCCAGAGCGTGGTCTTCGGCGATGCGGCGCGGCTGCAGAGCCTGATGGCCGCAGGCCTGGCGCGCGCCAGTGCGGTGGTGGTGAGCTACCACGACACGGCCTCTGCGATGAAGATCCTGCACCTCGTGCAGGCCCATGCACCCAAGGTGCCGGTCATCGTGCGCACGCTGGACGACGGTGACCTGGAGAAGCTGCGCGCAGCCGGCGCCACCGAGGTCGTGCCCGAGGCGTTGGAGGGCTCCTTGATGCTCGCCAGCCACGCACTCGCGCTCGTCGGCGTGCCCATGCGCCGCGTGATCCGCGTGGTGCAGGACCAGCGCGACGCGCGCTACGGCCTGCTGCGCGGCTACTTCCACGGCGCGGATGACGACACCGTCGACGAGCTTCAGACCGCGCGGCTGGCGAGCGTCACGCTGCCATCGGGTGCGCAATGCGTGGGCCGGTCGCTCGCCGACCAGGCGCTGCATGCGGTAGGGGTGTCGGTGGTGTCGCTGCGCCGCTCAGGCGGGGCAGTCACCAAGCCGCGCGACGACGCCGTGCTCGGGGCCGGCGACACGCTCGTGCTGTCCGGGTTGCCCGAGCCGCTGGCCCTGGCGGAAGAAAAACTGCTGGGATCGACTTGATCCCGGCGAATCACAGCCCAAGCGAGCAAAGCGAAGCGTTCTTCAAGCCCAAGCCGCGCATCCGGCTGCGCCGGTCCGCCGGCTAGCGCCCCTCGGGGGCAGGAGCGCCAGCGACTGGGGGGCTCAAGTGAAAGGTACTTGCCGAACCATGTTGTTGCGCATGCGGGTGGACATCACGCCGCCGGCCGCGCGCAACAGCTCCAGCGCAAGGGCCGGCGAACGAGCCGCCAGTTCCTCGAAGCGGGGGCCGCGCAGCGCCCAGACCATGCACGGCGTCATCGCCTCGACGTTGGCGGTGCGAACGCCATCGCTGAACAACCCCGGCTCGCCCACCACCGAACCCGCGCGCAGGATGGCGATGCGGTTGCTGCCCGGGGGCCCGCCAGTCACGAAGACCTGCAGCGAACCCTGCCCGAGAAAGTACATCGTGCGATCGGTGTCGCCCTGTTTGATCAGCAAGTCGCCGGCGCGGATGTCGTGGCGCGTGAGGTAGGGCGCGATCACCCGCCATTGGTCCGGCGTCAGCCGTGGCCTGAACGCGTCTTCAGCGTTCAGGGTCTGGATGGCATGCACCAAGTCGTTGATTTCCATGTCGAAGCCCTCGAAGCGTTTGACGCTTCGCCCCTTTGTAGTCGCCGCATTATGTGACGCGAGGGGGTGGGCTCACAATCGCTTGATCGAGTGCCTGGCTCCGTTGGGCCATGAATTGGCGCCATCCGTCGCGACCTTTGTCACGCCCGGCGCATCCCTCACTTCCCGATACAAAAGCGGCTGAAGATTTCGCCCAGGAGATCGTCCGCGCTGAACTCGCCGGTGATCTCGCCGAGTGCCATTTGCGAGAGCCGCAGTTCTTCCGCGAGAAGGTCCAGCGCCGGCTCGGGGCTCTGGGCTTGCGACTGCGCGAGCGCAAGGTGTTCTCGCGTGCGGCGCAGTGCGTCGACGTGCCGGGTGCGGGCGATGAACAGCCCCTCGGGGCTCGCGTGCCAGCCGGCGAGTTCGAGCAGCTTGCGGCGCAGTTCGTCGAGGCCGGCGCCTGTCTTCGCCGAGACCGCGAGACCGCGGGCCAGGTCGTTCAGCGGCTTGGTGTCAGCCTTGTTGAAGACATGCACCAACCGGCTGCCGTCTGCGAACCCTGCCGGCAAACGCGCCGCGATGTCGGCCTCCCCGGCGTCGTAGGCGGCATCACCTTCGCGCGTGAGGTCGTGCAGAAAGAGCAGCGCATCGGCGCCTTCGATCTCCGCCCAGGTCCGCGCGATGCCGATGCGCTCGACCTCGTCGCGGGTTTCGTGCTCGCCGCGGATGCCGGCCGTGTCGATCACATGCACCGGCACACCCTGGATCTGGATGGTCTCGCTCACCTTGTCGCGCGTGGTGCCGGCAATGGGCGTGACGATGGCGAGCTCGGCACCCGCCAGCGCGTTGAGCAGCGAGCTCTTGCCAACGTTGGGTTGTCCGGCAATGACGACCTTGATGCCTTCGCGCAGCAATGCGCCCTGGCGGGCGCGATCGAGCACGGCGTCGAGCTGCATGGCAATGCGTTCGAGCTGCCCGCGCGCGTTCGCCTTCTCGAGGAAGTCGATCTCCTCTTCGGGAAAGTCCAGTGTCGCCTCCACCAGCATGCGCAGGTGGATCAGCTGGTCGCGAAGGGTGTGGATCTCGGCGGAGAAATCGCCGCTCAGCGACCGGCTGGCCGATCTCGCCGCTGCCTCGGTGCTCGCGTCGATGAGGTCGATGACCGCTTCGGCCTGCGCGAGATCGAGCTTGTCGTTGAGATAGGCGCGCTCGGTGAACTCGCCCGGCTCCGCCACCCGCAATCCGATGTCGCGGCCCGCCTGCAGGCAGCGCGCAAGCAGCAGCTGCAGCACCACCGGCCCGCCGTGGGCCTGCAGCTCCAGCACGTCTTCACCGGTGTACGAGTGCGGCGCCGGGAAATGGATGGCGATGCCCTGGTCGATGGCCGAGCCGTCGGCATCGACAAAGGGCAGGTAGGTCGCATGGCGCGGCGCGAGCACCTTGCCGCACAGCGCATCGATGACCGGCCGCAGGTCGCGGCCCGAGCATCGCACGATGCCCACGGCGCCGCGACCGGGGGCGGTCGCGACGGCGACGATGGCGTCGTGGTGGCGAGCGAGCGTCACACCGTCAGGTGTTGAGCACACCCATGCGCTTGTTGATGAGGTACTGCTGAGCGATCGACAGGATGTTGTTCGTCAGCCAGTACAGCACGAGGCCAGCGGGGAAGAAGAAGAACATCACCGAGAAGGCCAGCGGCATGAACCACATCATGCGAGCCTGGACGGGATCGGGCGGCTTCGCGCCGAGCGCCACCTGGATCAGGCTGGTCCCGGTCATGAGCAAGGGCAGGATGAAGTACGGGTCCTTCAGCGACAGGTCGTGGATCCAGCCGATCCACGGCGCGCCTCGCATCTCCACCGTGGACAGCAGCACCCAGTACAGCGAGATGAAGAAGGGCATCTGCACGACGATGGGCAGGCAGCCACCCAGCGGGTTCACCTTCTCCTCGCGGTAGATTCGCATCATCTCCTGCTGCATCTGCTGCGGCTTGTCCTTGTAGCGCTCGCGCAGTTCCTGCACCTTCGGGTTGATGGCCTTCATCTTGGCCATCGAACGGTAGGCGCTGGCATTGAGCCAGTAGAAGGCGATCTTCAAGAGCACCACCAGCGCAACGATGGACCAGCCCCAGTTTCCCAGCACCTTGTGCAGCTGGTTGAGCAGCCAGAAGAGCGGCTCCGCGAGGATCTGCAGGCGACCGTAGTCCTTCACGAGCTCCAGGCCGGGTGCGAGTTCGGCCAGCTTCGTCTCTTCTTCCGGGCCGGCGAACAGCACGGCGTTGAAGGTTTGCGAGGCTCCCGGAGCAATGGCGGCCGTTGGCACCAGCATGGCGGCGCTGTAGACGTGCGGGCCAGCCGGGTTGGTGGCGGCGTCGGACGTGACCCAGATGTCGCGCTTGACCTTGGCCGGCGTGATCCAGGCACTCGCGAAATAGTGCTGCACCATCGCCACCCAGCCGTTGTCGGAGCTGACGTTGGTGGGGCCCTTGTCGATGTCCTTGAAGTCGAGCTTCTTGAACTTGTTCTCTTCGGTGTAGATGGCCGGGCCGGTGAAGGTGCTGTAGAAGGCCGTGCCGCCGCCACTGGCCACGCCGTCTCGGCGCAGCTGCAGGTAGATCTGCTGCGCGGGCAGCGGTGCGCTGCCGACGTTGCGCAGCTCGTGCTTCACGTCGATGGTGTACTGGCCGCGGTGGAAGACATAGGTCTTCACGAGCTTCAGGCCATCGTGCTCCGGCGATTCGAAGCTGATGGACAGCTCGTTCGCGCCTTCCTTCAAGCTGCGATCGCCAGGGACGATGGTCATCGCGCCGACACTTTCGGGAATGCTCATCACGCCCGATTCGGCCACGTAGGTGCGCAGGCCGTTCTTGTCGAAGAGCACCACGTTGGACGCGGGCGGCTCCTGCGTGCCGCGGCCGACCAGCTTGAGCAGCGGCTCATACCACTCCTCCTGGTGCTGCTCGCGGTGCTTGAGCAACTCGAGGTGCACGAGGCTCGCGCGGTTGGAATCGATGGTCGCCTTGACCACGTCGGTCGTGATCTCGACCTTCTCCGATGCGACGGCCGGGGTGGCGCCGCCGACGACGCCCGATGCGGCACTGGCCACGGCCGTGGCCGCCGTGCCCGAGGCTGCAGTGGCTGGCGCACTGGCCGCGGGCTTGGCCACCTGCGGGTGCAGCAGCGACGGACGGCCGTTCTGCGTGTTCCAGGCTTCGAACAACAGGAACAGTGAAACCAGGAAGACGCCCCAGAGCAGGGTGCGACGCATGTCGGTCATGGCGTGTTCTTTTCGCGGGAAAGTGATGGACGATCAGGCCGGCCGGACGCATGGCCCAGCAGTCGGCTGAAGAGCGGGAATGGCTGGTCAGGGACGGGATCATGCCCGCCCGCACACCACGGGTGGCATCGCGCGATGCGTGAAGCTGTGAGCAGGGTCCCAGCCAAGGCGCCGTGTCGGGCGAGGGCCTGCATGGAATAGGCGGAGCAGGTCGGCTCGAAGCGGCAAGACGAGCCCAGCCAGGGGCTCAGGAAGAAGCGATAGCCGCGCACGAGCAGGATGAGCGCGTCGCGCGGTGCATCGATGACCCGCCGGAGGATGGCCATGGCGTCAGGCGCGCAGGCTGCGGCGGACGGCGTCGGCCAGCAGCGTGTCGAGCTCGCCTCGGGCGGCTTGACGCAAGGCGTCGGATGCGGCGCTCGGAAAGTCCTTGACTGCGAAGGGCGAGCGCAGCCGCACGACCCACAGGCCGGCAGGCAGACCAGCAACCGCTTCGTCCTGGCGCGCCACCGCGGCGCGGATCTGGCGCTTGAGCAGCGTGCGAGTCACCGAGCGGCGGGCGAAACGCTTGGGAACGACGACGCCCATCCATGCGCCTTGAAGGGGCGGGACGGGCTCAGGCGGCGTAGCGGCCCCGGGGTCATCCACAGACTGGCACACGACAGTTTCCCGGCTTGTGGATAAGTCAGTGGACAGCTTGTGGGTGGGGGTGCCGGAGCCGGGCTTGCGCGGCATGCTGGGCACACCTTGGACGTGATGCACGGCGAAGTGAGGGCTGCGCGCCCGGGTGGGCGCGCTGAGGACGCGTTCGAAGTCAACGGAACGCACGATGCGACCGATCACGACGCGAGCCCCGGCAGAACAGGGCAGTGCGCGACCGGGATCAGACGGCGAGGCGCTTGCGGCCCTTGGCGCGGCGTGCGTTGATGACGGCGCGGCCACCGCGGGTCTTCATGCGGACGAGGAAGCCGTGGGTACGGGCGCGGCGGACTTTGGAAGCTTGGTAGGTGCGTTTCATGATGGTTCCTGCTGGAGATGCTCTCCCGACAGGCGCTCATGCAGTGATCGGCATCTGGGCACGTGCGCCGACTTGTCGTCGACTCATCCGCCCTCGATGCCTTCAAGGCAAGCATTCGGGAAACCCACTATTACACCAAAAACCCCCTTCAAAGTCAAAGACTTGGACGGCGGCATGCGGGTCGCGCAGGGTCTTGACCGGCCCGAAGAAACTGTGGATAACCGCGTTCCTGGCCGATGCGGGGGACGTACAATCCGGCCGCTCCAAAGAGAGTTTTCCACAACATGAGCGCTGACCTCTGGCAACGCGGCTGCGAGCGACTCGCGGCTGAATTGCCCGAACAACAATTCAATACCTGGATCCGCCCCCTGCCCGCCGCCGATGTGGCCGACGACGGCACGGGCGATGCGGTGGTGACGCTGCGCGTGCCCAACCGCTTCAAGCTGGACTGGATTCGCAACCAATACGCAGGCCGCATCGAGGCCTTGCTCACCGAGATCGCCGGCAAGCCGGTGCGCCTGGAAATCGCGTTGGCCCATCGCGAGGCGGAGCGGGTCGCCGCCAACGGAGTCGGCTCGGTGATCGCGATCAACTCTCGGCCGCAAGGCATTGCCCAGGTGCTCAGCGGGCAGGGAGTCGCCAACGGGGGCCACGGCGGCAACGGCCATTCGGGCCTGTCGATGGTGCCGCCCTCCGCGGCCACAAGCCTTGCCCGGTCGCTCGCGACCAACCGGCTCAACACCAACCTCACCTTCGACAGCCTGGTGCCCGGCCGCGCCAACCAGATGGCGCGCACGGCCGCGCTGCACGTGGCGGGTGCCCCGGGACAGATGTACAACCCGCTGTTCATCTATGGCGGCGTGGGCCTGGGCAAGACCCACCTCATCCACGCGGTTGGCAATGCGCTGCTGGCCGACAAGCCCGACGCACGCATCCTTTACCTGCACGCCGAGCAGTTCATCACCGACGTGGTGAAGAACTACCAGCGCAAGACCTTCGACGAGCTCAAGGCCAAGTACCACTCGCTCGACCTGCTGCTGATCGACGACGTGCAGTTCTTCGCCGGCAAGGAGCGCACGCAGGAGGAGTTCTTCAACGCCTTCGAGGCGCTGCTGGCCAAGCGCGCGCACATCATCATGACGAGCGACACCTACCCCAAGGGGCTGGTGGACATCGACGAGCGGCTCACCTCGCGCTTCGATGCCGGCCTCACGGTGGCCATCGAGCCGCCGGAGCTGGAGATGCGCGTTGCCATCCTGATGCGCAAGGCCGACGCCGAGGGCGCGACCATGCCCGAGGACGTGGCCTTCTTCGTGGCGAAGAACGTGCGGGCCAACGTGCGCGAACTCGAAGGCGCGCTGCGCAAGATCCTCGCCTACTCGCGCTTCAGCCACAAGGACATCAACATCCAGCTCGCGCGCGAGGCGCTGAAGGACCTGCTGTCGATCCAGAACCGCCAGGTCGGGGTCGAGAACATCCAGAAGACCTGCGCCGACTTCTACAAGATCAAGGTCGCCGACATGTACTCGAAGAAGCGCCCGGCGAGCATTGCACGGCCGCGCCAGATCGCGATGTACCTTGCCAAGGAGATGACGCAGAAAAGCCTGCCCGAGATCGGCGAACTCTTCGGTGGCCGCGACCACACCACCGTGCTGCATGCGGTGCGCAAGATCGCAGCGGAGCGGCAGAAGAACACCGAGCTCAACCAGCAGCTGCACGTGCTGGAACAGACGCTCAAGGGCTGATCGGGGAGACCGGCCTGGAACACATCGCGACCCATCACAATGGCGACCTGCGCGTCAAGGGACAAGGATGGGGACAAGTTTTGAACAAGCTGCCAGATGTCCACAGGCAGACGGCGATCCGGAAAGTTGTTGGCTCCGAGTCCCGCCGTTTCCGCCCAGCGCCCCACAGGGTTGACCGCTACGTAAACGATTGACGGAAAAGGGGAAAATGGCGTTCTCCACAGAAGCTGTTCACCCCTACTAGAACGACTAATTTAAGAGGTTGACATGATTGTCTTGAAGGCAGCGCAAGAAAAACTGTTGAACACCCTGCAAGCGGTGTCCGGCATCGTCGAGCGCCGGCACACCCTGCCCATCCTGGCCAACGTTCTGATCCGCAAGACGGGCGGCCAGATCGAGTTCACGACCTCCGACCTCGAGATCCAGGTGCGCACGACCGCGGAGTTCGATGGCGACGCGAGCAACTACGCAACCACCGTCGGCGCGCGCAAGCTGATCGACATCCTGCGTGCGCTGCCGGGCGACCAGAACGTCACCCTCACCGCCAACCAGAACAAGCTCACGCTGCAAGGCGGCAAGAGCCGTTTCACGCTCCAGACGCTACCGAGCGACGACTTCCCGCTGGTGCAGGAAGCGGCCGATTTCGGCCCCGCGTTCAGCGTGCCGCAGAAGACGCTGAAGCTCCTGATCAACCAGGTGCACTTTGCGATGGCGGTGCACGACATCCGCTACTACCTCAACGGCATCCTGTTCGTCGCTGAAGGCAAGAGCCTGACGCTCGTGGCCACCGACGGTCACCGCCTCGCGCTCGCGCAAGCCAACCTCGACGTCGAGATCCCCAAGCAGGAGGTGATTCTTCCGCGCAAGACGGTGCTCGAACTGCAGCGCCTCTTGAAGGACGAGGACACCGCCATCGAGATGCGCTTCGCCGGCAACCAGGCCAAGTTCAGCTTCAGCGGCATGGAGTTCGTCACCAAGCTGGTCGAGGGCAAGTTCCCCGACTACAACCG
>CBIHOF010000022.1:0-99834 GCA_966211955.1 uncultured Comamonadaceae bacterium
GTCGACCTGTCCAAGGACGTGCTCGCGCTGCAGCGCCTGAAGGAAGCCGCCGAGAAGGCCAAGATCGAGCTGTCCAACAGCGCGCAGACCGACATCAACCTGCCCTACGTCACGGCCGATGCCTCGGGCCCGAAGCACCTGAACATCAAGCTCTCGCGCGCCAAGCTCGAAGCCCTGGTCGAAGACCTGATCGAGCGCACCATCGCGCCGTGCCGCACCGCCATCAAGGACGCGGGCGTGGCCGTGGGTGCCATCGACGACGTGATCCTCGTGGGCGGCATGACCCGCATGCCCAAGGTGCAGGAGAAGGTCAAGGAGTTCTTCGGCAAGGACCCGCGCAAGGACGTGAACCCTGACGAAGCCGTCGCGGTGGGCGCGGCCATCCAAGGCCAGGTGCTGGGCGGCGAGCGCAAGGACGTGCTGCTGCTGGACGTGACGCCGTTGTCGCTTGGCATCGAGACGCTGGGTGGCGTGATGACCAAGATGATCCAGAAGAACACGACCATCCCGACCAAGTTCGCGCAGACCTTCTCCACCGCCGACGACAACCAGCCGGCCGTGACCATCAAGGTCTACCAGGGCGAACGCGAGATGGCCTCGGGCAACAAGAGCCTGGGCGAGTTCAACCTGGAAGGCATCGCGCCCGCACCGCGCGGCATGCCGCAGATCGAGGTGACCTTCGACATCGACGCCAACGGCATCCTGCACGTGGGCGCCAAGGACAAGGCCACCGGCAAGGAAAACAAGATCACCATCAAGGCGAATTCGGGCCTGTCGGAAGACGAGATCCAGAAGATGGTGAAGGACGCCGAGCTCAACGCCGCCGAGGACAAGAAGAAGCTCGAGCTGGTCCAGGCGCGCAACGCGGCTGACGCGATGATCCATAGCGTGAGAAAGAGCCTTGCCGAGCATGGCGACAAGCTCGATGCTGGCGAGCGAGAAAAGGTCGAGGCCGCCCTGAAGTTGTCCGAGGAATCGCTCAAGAGCGAGGACAAGGCCGACATCGAGGCCAAGACCGAAGCGCTCGTGATGGCGAGCCAGAAGCTGGGCGAGAAGGTCTACGCGCAGACGCAGGCGGAAGCCGCGGCCGCGGGTGGTGCCCCCGGTGCTGGCGCGCAACATGCAAGCGAAGCCCCGAAGGCGTCGGCTGCTGCGGCAGACGACAACGTCGTCGACGCGGAGTTCAAGGAAGTCAAGGACCGCAAGTGATGGTCGGCTCCGGGATGGTCCGCCATCCCGGCGTCTTCGCCGCGTTCGAGTGCCCGACGCCAGCGTCGGCGTCTCGGCGCGGCGTTCTCGTTTGAAAGACTTCTGCGTCGCAAGACGGTTTGAGCGGAATCAGCGGAATCAGCTATGGCAAAGCGTGACTATTACGACGTCCTGGGGGTGGCAAAGAACGCCAGCGAGGACGACATCAAGAAGGCCTACCGCAAGCTGGCCATGAAGTACCACCCCGACCGCAACCAGGGCGACGGGGCGAAGAAGGCGGAAGAGAGCTTCAAGGAGGCCAAGGAGGCCTACGAGATGCTGTCCGACGGCCAGAAGCGCGCGGCCTACGACCAGTACGGCCATGCGGGCGTGGACCCGAACATGGGCGGTGCCGGCTTCCGGCCGGGCGGCCCGGGCGCTGAAGGGTTTGGCGGCTTCGCCGAGGCCTTTGGCGACATCTTCGGCGACATCTTCGGTGGCGGAGCAGGAGGCGGGGCCCGGCGCGGCGCGGGCCAGCAGATGTACCGCGGCGCGGATTTGAGCTACGCGATGGAGATCACGCTCGAGGAAGCCGCCGCCGGCAAGGAAACGCAGATCCGCATCCCGAGCTGGGAGACCTGCGAGACCTGCCACGGCTCGGGCGCCAAGCCCGGCACCGCGCCCAAGGTGTGCACCACTTGCAGCGGCGCGGGCACGGTGCACCTGCGCCAGGGCTTCTTCAGCATCCAGCAGACCTGCCCGAATTGCCACGGCACGGGCAAGATCATTCCCGAGCCCTGCACCACCTGCCACGGCCAGGGCAAGCTGAAGAAGAACAAGACGCTGGAAGTGAAGATTCCGGCGGGCATCAACGAAGGCATGCGCATCCGCTCGGCCGGCAACGGCGAGCCGGGCACCAACGGCGGACCGCCGGGGGATCTCTACATCGAGATCCGCATGAAGCAGCATGAAATCTTCGAGCGCGACGGAGACGACCTGCACTGCACGGTGCCGGTACTGCTCACCACGGCGACGCTGGGTGGCAGCATCGAGGTGCCGACGCTGGGCGGCAAGGCCGAAATCGAGCTGCCCGAGGGCACGCAGCACGGCAAGACCTTCCGCCTGCGCGGCAAGGGCATCAAGGGTGTGCGATCGAGCTACCCCGGCGACCTGTACTGCCATGTGCAGGTGGAGACGCCGGTCAAGCTCACCGAACATCAGCGCAAGCTGCTCAAGGAGCTGGATGAATCCTTCCGCAAGAGCGGCGACCGGCATTCGCCCAACTCCAAGAGCTGGTCGGATCGGGTGAAGGATCTGTTCAAGTAAGCAAGCAGGCGCGACCGAGTCGCCACAGCCAGGGCCTCGCCCGGGCTCTCTTTCCAAGCCCGGGCCCACACCCGGGCTTTCCATTTTGTGCGCTGCAAAAGGCACGGCGTGCGGACAAAGCCGCATGGCGCAACGCCCTGCAACTTCTACAGTCGGGACACAGGCGGCCGATAACGACGCAGCCCCTGTGCGCATCATGTCCCGACTCGACCACGACATCCACACCTGCCGGGCGCTCGTCATCGACGGCAACCCGACCTCGCGCAGCGTGCTCACCGCACAGCTGCGCGACTTCGGCGTGGGCACCGTGGTGCAGACCGGCCGGGTGAAGGAGGCCCGGACCATCCTCGAGAACCGGCACTTCGACGTGGTGCTGTGCGACTACCACTTCGAGGGCAGCGACATGTCGGGGCAAGACCTGCTCGACGAGTTGCGCCGCGAGCAGCTCCTGCCCTTCTCCACCGTCTTCCTGATGGTGACCGGCGAAGCCTCGTACGCGAAGGTGACCGAGGCGGCCGAATCGGCACTCGACGGCTACCTGCTCAAGCCGCACAACGCCACGAGCCTCGGCAACCGCGTGCTCGAGGCGCGCAAGCGCAAGCGGGTGCTCAAGCATGTGTTCGAGGCCATCGAAGCCGGCGACTTCGGTGCCGCCGCCCAGCTGTGCCAGGCGCGCTTCGAGAAGCGTGCGCCCTACTGGCTGTACGCCGCACGCATCGGCGCCGAGCTGTACCTGCGGCTTGACAAGCACAAGGAGGCGCAGGAGCTGTACGCCGCGGTGGTCGATGCGCGCGCCCTGCCCTGGGCCAAGCTGGGCATCGCCCGCACGCAGCTCGCATCCGGCCAAGTGGTGCCGGCTCGTCGCACGCTGGATGCGCTCATCGGCGACATGCCGCAGTTCGCCGACTCCTACGATGTGCTCGGCCGCGTGCTCGTCGAACAAGGCGAGATGCAGCAGGCATTCGAGATCTACCAGAAGGCGGCCGAGCTCACGCCGGGCAGCGTGACGCGGTTGCTGCATGCGGGCACTCTCGCCTTCTATGCGGGGCAGTCCGAGCAAGCCATGACGGCGCTGGACCGCGCCTGCGTCATCGGCGTCGCGTCGAAGATGTTCGACGACCACGCTCTCGTTTTGCTGGCCTTGCTGCAGTTCGACGCGAAGGACCCGAAGGCTCTGCAGCGAACCAGCGACCACCTCTCCCGTCGCATCGACAAGCAGCCGGACAACCAACGCATCCTGCGCTTCCAGCGCGTCATCGACACGCTGCGCAGCATGCAGGCCAAGAAGGTGGCCGAAGCGATGCGCATGGTGCGCGACCTCACCGAAGAAGTGGACAGCGCCGAAATGGACATGGAGGCGGCGTGCAATCTCGTGGCCTTGTGGGCGCGCCTCAATTCGTCGGAGATCCAGCTCGACGAGATGCCCGCGCAGGTGCGGCGCATCGTGCAGCGCTTTTGCGTGTCGCGCGCATCGATGGAGATGCTTATCGCTTCTGCGCAGGGCACCGAACCCACGACGACCATCGTGCGCGACGCGCATGCGCACATTTCGTCGATGGCGGAAAAGGCCATGGGCCATGCGATGAACGGATCGCCCGGTGAAGCGGTGAAGATGCTGCTGGCCGTCGGCGCCGAAACTCGCAACGCCAAGCTCATCGAGCTGGCCGGGCTGGTGGCGCAGCGGCATCAGGAGAAGATCACCGACGTGGCCGAACTGCAGGCGCGGGCGCGCGACCTGTCGCAACGCTATTGCGCCAAGGGTGCGCATCTCATCGGCGCAAAGCAAGGTGGGCGTTCGGCGGGCGGATTGAGCCTGCGTGCCGCACCGCCTGCGCCGCCTTCACCTGCTGCCAACACCGACGCAGAGGAAGCTGCACCTGCGGCCTGACGGGCTCGCGCCAACGAGGCGCTGGGGAATAATCCGCGGATGCCCCGTCCGCGCCTGCCTGATTCGCTGAACCCAACGTCCATCGCACTCGCCACTGCCGTCTGGACGGGCACCGTCGCCAACTGGCCGCTGTGGCAGTCGCTGTCGAGGCTGCCGGAGATGGCCTCGATGCGCGGCACGGTGTTCATCATCGGCTTCATGCTTGCGGTCGTGGCTCTGAGCTTCGCGCTGCTCTCCTTGCTCGCCACGCGTTTCACCATCAAGCCTGCAGCCGCGCTCTTTGTCCTCGCCGCGGCCTTCGGTGCGCACTTCATGGGCGCCTACGGCGTGGTGCTGGACCCGACCATGATGACCAACATGCTGCAGACCGACGCGCGCGAGACGCGTGATCTGCTGAGCTGGCGGATGGCTGTCGTCGTGCTGCTGCTGGCCGGGCCGCCGCTGTGGGCGTTGTGGCGCGTGAAGATCGCACCGACGGGTGCTTTGCGACAGATCACGCGCAACGGTGTGGCGGTGGTCGTGTCCATCGCCGCGGTCGCGGCCATCGTCTTCGCGCTCTTCGCCGACCTGTCGGCCACGATGCGCAACCACAAGCAGTTGCGCTACCAGATCAATCCGCTGAACTCCTTCTTTTCGCTTGCGGTGCTGGCCGCGCAGGGTCAAGCCAAGCCGGCAGGCCCGCCCGAACCCATCGGGCTTGATGCGCTTGCCCTGGCCCGTCCCGCCGGCACCAAGCCGCCGCTGCTGTTGTTCGTGATCGGCGAGACGGCGCGCGCCGATCACTTCTCCCTCAACGGCTATGCGCGCCCGACCACCCCCGAGCTCGCGCAACGCCAGGTGCTGAGCTTCACCGACGTGAGCTCCTGCGGCACCAGCACTGCCGCCTCGTTGCCCTGCATGTTTTCGCACCTTGGGCGCAAGGCCTTCAATGCCAGCGGCCGCGAGCAGGAGAACCTGACGGATCTTCTGCAACGCGCGGGCTATGCGGTGCTGTGGCTGGACAACCAGGCGGGTTGCAAAGCCATATGCGCCCGCGTTCCGAGCGCCATGGCCGGCGACCCGGCGGGCGGCGACGCGCATATGCTGCAAGGCCTGTGCGATGCCGAAGGCGAGTGCTTCGACGATGCATTGCTGCGCGGACTCGACCAACGCCTCGCGGCCCTGCCCGCCGAGCGGCGCGCCAAGGGTGTGGTGCTCGTGCTGCACCAGATGGGCAGCCATGGACCGGCCTACTTCAAGCGCTCGCCGCCTGCGAACAAGCGCTTCATGCCCGAGTGCACGACCAACGTGCTGCAGCAGTGCGAGCATGACGCGCTCATCAATGCCTATGACAACTCCATCGCCTACACCGACCACGTGCTGGCCGGCGCGATCGACTGGCTGAAGACGCACGACGGGGACCACGCCCCGGCCATGTTGTACGTGTCCGACCACGGTGAATCGCTGGGCGAGAACAACCTCTATCTGCACGGCCTGCCCTACGCTGTCGCACCTCGCGAGCAGACGCACGTGCCCATGGTGATGTGGCTGCCCGCGGCGGATCCGCGGGTGCCCTGCCTTGCCGCGCAGACCGCCCAGCCATGGAGCCACGACAACCTCTTCCACACGGTGCTCGGCCTCGTCGGCGTGCGAGCGAAGGAATACCAGCCGGCGCTGGACATCACGGCGTCGTGCCGGCCGAAGTGACCGCGCCAGACTTCGGTTAGGCTCGCACGCCACTTGCAAGTCAACCGTCAGTCAGCTTCACGCCACCGCCATGTCCGCACAAGCCGATTCGCTCAAGTCCATTTTCTTCGCCCTTGGCGCCAACTTCGCCATTGCGGTGGCCAAGACGGCAGGTGCGATCTTCACTGGCTCGTCGTCAATGTTGGCGGAAAGTATCCACTCCTACGCGGACTGCGGCAACCAGGCCTTGCTCATCTGGGGCCTGAAGGAGGCCAAGGGTGCGCCGACGCCGGACCACCCACTGGGCTTCGGCAAGGCCATCTACTTCTGGAGCTTCATCGTGGCCCTGATGCTCTTCAGCATGGGCGGGCTGTTCTCGATCTACGAAGGCGTGCACAAGCTGCACGAGACGGAGCCGGTGCAATACGCGTGGGTGGCGGTGGGCATCCTCGTGTTCAGCATCCTGGCCGAGGGCGGCTCGCTGTGGGGTTGCTTGCGCGAGATCAGGAAGGATCGTGGCGACCAAAGCCTGTGGCGCTGGTTCCGCACCTCGCGCCAGAGCGAGCTGCTCGTGGTGCTGGGCGAGGACCTCGCTGCACTGGGCGGCCTGGTGCTGGCACTCATGTTCATCCTGATCTCGATGGCCACGGGCAACCCGATGTGGGACGCCGTCGGTTCGATCGCGATCGGGGTACTGCTGGTGGTGGTGGCGGTTCTTGTTGGCGTTGAAGTGAAGGCTCTGCTGGTGGGCCAGAGCGCGACGCCGCAGACCATCGTCGCGATGCGGGCACACCTCGAGGCGCAGCCCGAAGTGGGCAAGGTCTTCAACCTCCTCACCCAGCAGTTGGGCGGAGAGATCATGCTCGCGGTAAAGGCGCAGATGGCGCCGCAGGCGAGTGACGTGGCGCTGGTGGAGGCGATCAACCGGGTCGAACGCGGCGTGAAAGAGGCGTTCCCCCAAGTGCGCTGGATTTTCTTTGAGCCCGACCTTCGGGATTGAGTCACCTCGCCTTCAGTCGAACAACTCGCCCTGGCCATGCTTGGCCGGCGCACGCGGCCGCTTGAACTGCGTGAGGTCGAGCTCCACTCGCATTCGATTGAGCCCGAGCCGCGCCGCGGCCTTGGTGAACCGCTGGTGCAGCAACTGTGCCCACACGCCCTCGCCCTTGAGCCGCGCGCCCCAGCGAGCGTCGTAGTCCTTGCCACCGCGCATCTCGCGCACGCGAGCCATCACGCGGGCGGCGCGCTCGGGGAAATGCTGGTCCAGCCATTGCTGAAAGAGCGGGTTCACCTCCCACGGCAAGCGAAGCACGATGGAGAACGCCGAGCTCGCACCGGCGGCCGCCGCGGCCTCGAGGATCTTCTCCAGCTCCGGCTCGTTGATGAAGGGGATGACCGGGGACACGCTCACGCCGACCGGCACGCCCGCCTTTGCCAGGGCCTCGACAGTGCGCAATCGGCGATGCGGAGCGGCGGCACGGGGCTCGAGAATGCGCGCAAGCGTCGGGTCCAGCGACGTGATTGACACGTAGATGGCCACCAGCTTGCGTTCGGCCATGGGTGCGACGAGATCGAGGTCCCGCTCGATGCCCGATGACTTCGTGACCATCGAGAACGGATGGTGGCACTCCGACAGCACCTCGATCACCGAGCGCGTGATGCCCAGCTTGCGCTCGCTCGGCTGGTACGCATCGGTGGCGGCTCCGATGTTCAGCATCAACGGTTCATAGCTTTTGCTCGCGAAGGCCTCGCGCAGCTTCTCCGCAGCGTTCACTTTCGCGATGATTCGCGTCTCGAAATCAAGCCCCGGCGACATGTTGAGGTAGCTGTGGGTCGGCCGTGCGAAGCAGTAGATGCAGCCGTGCTCGCAACCCCTGTAAGGGTTGATCGAGAGATCGAAGCCGATGTCCGGCGAATCATTGCTCGACAGGATGGACTTGACCCGCTCCTCGATGATCTGCGTCGCGGGCGACAGGTGCTCTTCCTGCGCCTCCTGGTCCACGGTGCCCCAGCCATCGTCAAAGCTCTCGCCGGTTTGCGATGCAAAGCGATGCTCGATGGCCCAGGGCGTGCCGCGTCCTTTGACGGGCTCGGGCATCGGCCCTTCGGGAACGAGCGGGATAGTTCTGGCGTGGCGCATACTGTTAATATATACAGTATGCTGCGCAAAGCAAAGTGGCATGCGCGCCCTGGAGTGGGGGCAATGCCCTCGAACCTGCTAGTAGTCGCTGCCGCCGTCCGACGCCATGCCCGGCGCGAGGTTCTCGAACTTCGTCAACGGCTTCAGGAAGGCCAACTTGCACGTCCCCGTCGGGCCATTCCGCTGCTTGGCGATGATGATCTCGGCCACGCCCGGCTCCTTGCAGGCTTCCTTGGTGTAGTACTCGTCGCGGTAGATGAACATGATCACGTCCGCGTCCTGCTCGATGGCGCCAGATTCGCGAAGGTCGCTCATCATCGGGCGCTTGTCGGTGCGCTGCTCCACGCTTCGATTCAGCTGCGACAGCGCGATCACCGGGCACTTCAGTTCCTTGGCGAGGCCCTTCAGGCCGCGGGAAATTTCGCCCAGCACCGTCGCGCGATTCTCGTCGCTCGTGCCGCCGCTGCCCGTCATGAGCTGCAGGTAGTCGACGATGATGAGGCCCAGCTGTCCGCAGATGCGGGCCTGGCGTCGCGCTCGCGCGCGCACTTCGCTCGGCGTGAGGCCAGGGCTCTCGTCGATGAACATGCTGGTCTTGCCGAGTTTTTCCACCGCTTCGGACAGGCGGCCCCATTCGTCGTCGCGCAGACGCCCGGTGCGCAGGTTGGACTGGTCGATGCGACCCAGCGAACCCACGAGACGCAAGGCCAGTTGCGCGGCGCCCATTTCCATGGAGAAAACGACGACCGGCAGGCCTTCGTTCACCGCGACGTATTCACCGATGTTCAGCGCCAGCGCGGTCTTGCCCATCGATGGACGCGCCGCCAGCACGATCAGGTCGCCCGGCTGCAGGCCGGCGGTCATGCGGTCGAAGTCGTAGAGGCCCGTGCGCACGCCGGTGACTTCCTCGGCGCCGTTCTCGTGCAACTCGTTGACGCGATCGATCAACTGCACGACGAGCTGGTCCATGCTCTGGAAGCCCTGGCGCGACTTGGAGCCTTCTTCGCCGATCTTGAAGATCTGGCTCTCGGCCTCGTCGAGGATCTGCGACACCGGCCGCCCTTGCGGGTTGAAGGCGTTGGTGGCGATCTCATCGCTCGCGGCCACGAGCTTGCGCAGCACGGCACGCTCGCGAACGATTTCCGCATAGCGCCGCAGGTTGGCCGCGCTGGGCACGCTCTGCGCGAGTGCGTTGAGGTAGGCCAGTCCGCCGCATTCCTCCGCCTTGCCGAGGCTTTGCAGCTGCTCGAACACGGTGATGACGTCAGCCGGCTTGTTGCCGTTGATCAACCCGCCGATGGCCGAGTAGATGTGCTTGTGCTCGAAGCGGTAGAAGTCGTTGTCGTTGAGCAGGTCGCCGGCCTTGTCCCAGGCGCTGTTGTCCAGCAGCAGGCCGCCCAGCACGCTTTGCTCGGCCTCGATGGAGTGCGGCGGGATGCGCAAGCGCGCGACTTCGTCGTCCCCGCCGGAGGATGACTGGAACTTCTTGGAGGGCTCGAACACGGTGGACATCATTCGATCCTATGACTGCGAGGACGGGCGCGAAGCCCCGGAAAGCACCGATGTGCGCTGTGAACACCGGGCACGCTGTGGGCAAGCCTGTGGACATCCGGTGGCGAAGCGTTTGAAACAGCGGGATAACTTCTTCGCCCAGAAACGACAAAGGCCGGCGGATGCCGGCCCTTGCTGGTCGATCAGGAAACGATCAGTCCGTCTCGCCGACCACCACGACCTTCACCTCGACGACCACGTCGGTGTGCGGGGCGACCGTCACGACATGCTCGCCGACGGTCTTGAGCGGACCGTTGGGCATGCGCACTTGCGCCTTGGCCACCTTGAAGTCGATGCGCGTGAGCGCTTCGGCGATGTCGTTGTTGGTGACGGAGCCGAAGAGGCGCCCGTCCACGCCGGCCTTTTGCGTGATGTGAACGGTGCGGCCGTTCATCTTCTCGCCCAGGGCCTGCGCTTCGGCAAGCTTGGCCTCGGCGGCCTTCTCGAGCTCGGCGCGCTTCGCCTCGAATTCCTTGATCGCGGCTTCGGTCGCACGGCGTGCGGCGCGGGTCGGGATCAGGAAGTTGCGGGCATAGCCGTCCTTGACCTTGACGACGTCGCCCAGGTTGCCGAGGTTGGCCACTTTTTCAAGCAGGATCACTTGCATGTCGTTGCTCCTCAGACCCGATGCTGGTCGCTGTACGGCAGCATGGCCAGGAAGCGCGCGCGCTTGATGGCGGTGGTGAGCTGACGCTGGAAGAACGCGCGCGTGCCGGTGAGGCGGGCGGGCGTGATCTTGCCGTTTTCGCTGATGAAGTCACGCAGGGTGTCGACATCCTTGTAGTCGATCTCGGTGACGCCGGTGACGGTGAACCGGCAGAACCGCTTGCGCCTGAACAGCAGCGACTGCTGGTTGCGCTTGGGCTTGCGGTCCTTGGAAAACTTACCTTTACCACGTGGCGGGGGCATATTTCACCTCTTTCAAATCTGTTCAGTGAGCTCGGTCACATGAAAAACGATGCCGCGTCCGTTGCGCTGAGACCCGAGGAAGCCGGCAAAGCCGAGGTTGCTTCCGATGTCGAGCTTCAGCAGGCGCTGTGTGATGTCCCCGATGGCGCGTGCCTTGATCTCCATGGAGACCTTTCGCGGCAGGCCGTCTTGCGTGACCTCCGACTCGTGCTTGAGCACCAGGTCGAGGGCCGGAAGGCCGGCGGGGGTGTATCTCACGGCACCCCGCTCCGTCAGCTGGGCCGATAGAACCAGGCGGTTCATGCGGCTTGCGACGAGGCGGACGCTGCCTTCGTCCTCAGGCCGTGGCCTCCTGCTGTTGCTGCGGGGCCTTGCGGGCTTCTTCCTTCTCGACCATCTTCATCATGACCGACGGGGTCGTCTCGGCCTTGCTCTTGACCACGGTGAGGTGGCGCAGCACGGCGTCGTTGAAGCGGAAGCCGGTTTCGAGCTCGGCAAGAACTTCCTTGCTGCACTCGATGTTGATGCACAGATAGTGGGCCTTGGCCAGCTTCTGGATCAGGTAGGCCATCTGGCGACGGCCCCAGTCTTCCACGCGGTGCACCTTGCCGCCGGCGGCGGTGACGATGCCCTTGTAGCGTTCCAGCATGGCCGGAACTTGTTCGCTCTGATCCGGGTGGATCAGGAGCACGATTTCGTAGTGACGCATTGGAGCTCCTTGTGGGTTGCAAGCGTGGGCGTGATTGCCCGGCTGCGAGCCACCCCGAAGCGTCATGACCCGGGTGTGGCAAGGGGAAAGCCCGCGATTATAGCCCGATTTCCCCGGCTGACCGGGCCTTGGGAATGCGCAGATTCCTCACGAAAGCCCGCTCGGATTCGGGCGGCGCCGGGGTGAGAAGCGTCACGGCCACCATGACCACCAGACCCAGCGGCACGCCGAAAACCGCCGCCGAGATCGGCTGGATGCTCCACCACAGGTCGATGGACGAGGTGACGTGGAAGATGCCCCTCAGCCACGGCTCGTTGCGCACCATGTAGTAGACCGTGATGCCCAGGCCCGCCAGCATGCCGGCGATGGCGCCCTGCCGGTTGGCGCGCGACCAGAACACGCCAAGAACCAGCGCGGGCACGAACGCCGACGCCGCCACCGAGAACGCCGCCGACACGAGGAAGACGATGTCCACCGGCTTGGACGCCGCCAGCGCCGACGCGGCCAGCGCCACCACCAGCAGCATCACTTTCGACACCGTGACCCGGTGCGAGGTGCCCACGCCGCCCTTGACGATCTTGTAATAGAAGTCATGGCCGAGCGCATTGGCGATGGTCAGCAGCAACCCGTCTGCCGTCGACAGCGCAGCCGCAAGTCCACCCGCCGCCACCAGGGCCGAGACGACGTAGGGCAAGCCGCCGATCTCCGGCGTCGCCAGCACGACGATGTCCGCGCCAATCTTCATCTCACCCAGCTGCAGGATGCCGTCGTGGTTCACGTCCACCACCGACATGAGCGACGGGTCCACCTTCGACCAGTTGGCGATCCACGCCGGCAGCTGGTCCCAGGGCGTGCCCACGAGCACGTTGAAGACCTCGAACTTGACGAGCACCGCCAGCGCCGGCGCAGTCACATACAGCAACGAGATGAAGAACAGCGACCAGGCCACCGACTGCCGCGCCTCCTTCACCGTGGGCGTGGTGTAGCTGCGCACGAGGATGTGTGGAAGACCGGCCGTACCGAGCATCAGGCAGAACACGAGCGCCAGGAAGTTGCGCCGCGATTCGTCGTAAGCCTGCCGCTCTTGCGGCGTGCCCTTCGGATCGCCCGCGAACTGCTGGCCGTGCGGGGGCATGCCCGCCAAGGGCTTGGCGCGCGCCTCGTTTTGCACCACGAGCCGCTTCCACAGCTCGCGCGCCGCCTCCTCGTTCTTGGGCACTTGCGCGAGGGCCTTTTCCGCCGCCTGGATGTCGCCCAATGCTGCGTTGATCGCCTTCAGGTCGGCCACCTTCTCCACCGCCACGCGGCGCTCCTGCGACAGCGCGAGCGGCACGTTGGCGAGCTTGGCGCGATACGACTCGGCCCTCGCCCTGAAGGCCGCGATGACCTCGAGCTCCTTCGGATCGCGCATCAGCTCCTGTTCACGCTCCGTCACTTTCGCCAGCTGCGAGCCGTACACCAGCTGCGGCAGGGGCACGCCGGTTTGCTTCACCGACAGCCAGATGACGGGAATCGCGAAGGCGACGATGAGGATGATGTACTGCGCGACCTGCGTCCACGTCACCGCCTTCATGCCGCCCAGAAACGAGCACACGAGGATGCCGCCCAGCCCGAGGAAGATGCCGATCACGAAGTCCACACCTGTCAGCCGAGTCGTGATGAGGCCCACGCCGTAGATCTGCGCCACGACGTAGATGAACGAGCACATCACCGCTGCCACGATGCCCACCAGCCGTGTCACGTCGCTGCCGTAGCGCGCGCCGAGGAAGTCGGGAATCGTGTACTCGCCGAACTTGCGCAGGTAGGGCGCGATCAAGAGCCCCACGAGGCAGTAGCCGCCCGTCCACCCGAGGATGAAGGCCAGCCCCGCATAGCCCTGCAGGTACAAGGTACCCGCCAGGCCAATGAACGACGCCGCCGACATCCAGTCGGCGCCCGTGGCCATGCCGTTGTAGATGGCCGGCACCCGGCGGCCGGCCACGTAGTACTCGTTCGCGTCGGTCGTGCGCGAGATGATGCCGATGCACGCATACAGCACCACCGTCGACAAGAGGAAGGTGACGCCGATCCAGCGCTTGGGCACGCCGACCTGCTCGAGCACCGCCATCAGGATCGTGAAGAGCACGAAGCCGAAGCCGTACCAGAGGTAGATGCGGTTCAGCCGGCGCTTGAAGAGCGCGCGTCGCTGTGATGCGATGCCCGGCCCTTCCTCCGCCATCTCAGTCGTCCTCCTCGGCGACGCCGTGCTCGCGGTCGAGCTGGTCGATGCGCCGCGCGTACCACCACACGATGGCGAGGTAGACCACGAGCGACCCTTGTGACGCCAGCCAGAAGCTGAACGGCCAACCGAAGAAGCTGAAGTTCAGCTCACGCGCGAAGAAGGTGGCGACGAAGGTGACGACGAACCACAGCGCGAGCAGGCTGCCCGTGATGCGCAGGTTGCGCTGCCAGTAGCGGCGCTCGTTGCCGCTCTGCGTTGGGTTGCCGTTCGACTCGATCATGGTGTTCTGGAGGGACGCCCGATTCTCAGCCATCCCTTGTGCACACCCGTCGGCCTGGACATAGGGCTTTCGATAGGTAAAGTGTGCGGCTCCATGACGCACGCCGGCCCATGAGCTTCAGCTTCACACCCAGCTTCCAGCAAGCATGGTGGCTGCTGTCGGCCGCCATCTTCTTCGAGATCTGCGGAACGGTGTGCATGCGCTTGTCCGACGGCTTCTCGCGCCTGACGCCCTCGGTGCTGATCTTCGTCTTCTACGCCGCCTCATTCGCCTTGAACACCTTCGTCGTGCGGGTGCTGGGCTTGAGCGTCGTCTACGCGGTGTGGTCTGGCGTGGGCACGGTGGCCACCGCAGCCATCGGCGTGTGGTACTTCAAGGAGCCGGCCACGGCGATGAAACTCGCGAGCATCGGGCTCGTGGTGATCGGCGTGATGGGGGTGCACGCCAGTTCGCGTGCCGGCTGAGACGCGGGGTCAGATCGTCCAGGGCAGTGCCAGCGCCGTGATGCCGGCGCACAGGATGGCCGTGGCGATGACGACCATCCACTCGATGCCCTGGGTGGCGTGGCCGATGGCGTCTTGAAGTTCGATGTCGTGGTTCATGGTCAGTGCCCAGTGGTGTGTGGCGGTGTGCGGCGATTCTTGTCAGGCCGCGACGACCAGCGATTGACCCACGTCAATTGCGGTCAATCGTCAGGCGCCCGCTCGACCGAAGCCCGCCATCCGACTCAACCAGACCTGACGACCCGCGGGGCCCATCGCCTCGACCGAACCGACCACCGAATCGCGCACCGGTGCGATGCCCACGACGCCGAGGATGTTCCGCTTGAGCGCACGCAGGCTATGGGCAAAGAAGAACCAGCGGTAAGCGAAGGCCGGCATGCCCATGGTGACGACCACGCGCGCCGAACGGCCGGCCAGCAGCTTCTTCGGCAGGCCCTTGCCTTGCGACTTGCCGATGGCAAAACCGGGCCTCGCCACCTGCTCGAGAAAGCCCTTGAGCATGGCCGGCATGCTGCCCAGCCACAGCGGGTAGAAGAAGACCAGGTGCTGCGCCCAACGGATGTCGTCCTGCACCGGCGCGAGATCGTCCGGCAACGGGCCGGCCGTCCACTCGTCCTGGCTTCGCAGCAACGGGAATCGCAGCCGCGCAACGTCGATCATCTTCACCTCATGGCCCGCGGCCTTCGCCGACCTCGCGTACGACTCGGCCAGCGCATGGCAAAAGTGCGCCTTCGACGTGTCCGGGTGTGATTGGATGATGAGGATGTGCTTGCCCATGCCTGCGATGGTCGGGCAACGCCGTGTCCACCGCCCTGATCTTCGTCAAGCGGGCCGCTCGGGCCGCAGGGTTGAGCTCACCCCTCGATGGATCCTGCCCAGCGCTCGCAGATGGCCTGGACCGGCACGTCCTTCGACGTGTCGACGTCGATGACCCGTGGCCGCTCGTCGTCGTGGATGTCCTCCTGCACCTCCATCTGCAGGCGCAGCACGCGCTCGTCCGCTTCCGATGCGTCGCCGCAGCCGGCAAGACGCGCTTCGATCCGACGGCGCAAGGTGTCTTCGGCGGCATGGCAGTGCAGGATGCTGAACGGCAGATGCCGGTCGGCGGCAAGCGCGGCCATCATGTCGCGCTCACTGCGGCGCAGGAATGCGGCATCGACGATCGTCGGGAAGCCCGCGTCCAGCGAGAGCGCAGCACCGATTCGCAATGCGTCGAAGGTGCGGCGTGTGGCCTCGGGCGTGTAGATGCTGTCTTTCGCGCCTGATGCCGAGCGTTCCAGCGGCCGCAGCCCGAACAGCCGCTTGCGCTCGACGTCCGATCGAAGCCGTACTGCGCCGGTGTACTCGAGCACGCGCTGCGAGACGAAAGACTTGCCCGAACCGGAGAGGCCGTGGGTGATCATGAGCCTCGCGTCGGCGGACATTGCGATCGACAACGCGCTCGCAAGGTAATCGGGCCCTGCGCTCGAGCCCTGACCCGACGGCTTCCGCAACGCGCCGACCCGGGCACGGACCAAGGCGCGAGCCACCATGTAGTAGCGAAGAACACGCAGGCCATCGTGATCGCCGGTGACTTCCAGCCACGCATCAAGGAAGCGGAAGGCGAGATCGCGCCGTCCATGCGCGACGAGGTCCATCACCATGAATGCCACGTCGTTCATCACGTCTATCCAACGCAGGGCTGGGTCGAACTCGATGCAATCGAAGGCCATCACCTCGCCCTCGAAGACCGTGGCGTTTGCGAGGTGCAGGTCGCCGTGGCATTCACGCACCTGGCCGGCCTCACGCCGGGCAGCCCACACGGGGCGCAGCACTTCGGCCTGCCTCGCCAGCCAGTGCCGCAAGGCAGCCAGCTGCGGCGCCATGGGCTGCGATTGCAGGCTCGACAACAAGCCCGCCGTCACCGCTTCGATCACGCGAGGCGTTCCATGGTCGCTGTCGCCGGGCGACCGTGGCGCGGCGAGATGGAATTCACCGATGCGCCGGCCAAGTGCCTCGACCTGTTCGGCTCCGAGCGTCCCGGCCGCCAGCCGTTCGCTGAACAATGCCCCATCGGCAAAGCGCCGCATGCGCACGGCATGGTCGATCGTCTCACCATCGCCGTCGAAGGTCGGTGCCTCGGGCGTCCCGCGGACCGGCAGCACATCCAGGTACAAGGACGGCGCCAGCCGGCGGTTCAACCGCAGTTCCTCGTCGCATGCATGCCGGCGCGCGTCGGCGTGCGAGAAATCGAGGAAACCGAGGTCGAGGGGCTTCTTGAGCTTGTAGGCCAGGTCCTCGCACAACAACACCCACGAGATGTGGGTCTCGACCAGTTCAACCGGCCGCCCCGGTTGCCGTGCCTGCAACTCGCGTCGAAGCGCGCTGATGTTCAGAGGATGTTCCATGCGACACGCATGGTGCTGCAGTGCGGCACGTCGACGCAAGAAATATCCCGTCACGCCTGCGGCCGCCGACACGCTCTTGCCTTGATCCCGGACAAGCCCGGCATGAACGGTCCGTGCCAACCTCTGCAGCAGACCCGGAGTTCAAGCCATGCGACACCCTGCAAGCGTCATCATCTGCCAGGAACATTCGGCCCTGTCCGCCATGCTGCGATCGGTGCTGCTGATGCTCTCGCAACACCGCACGTCAGGCGCCCCGCTGGACTGTGCGTCGCTGCGCGCAATCCTGTTCTACCTCGACGAATACCCCGAGAAGCGTCACCACCGCAAGGAATCCGAACTGCTGTTTCCCAAGCTGCGCGCCCGCACGCCGCTCTCGCGTGACCTGATGAATCGGCTCGACGAGGACCATACCCGCGGCGAACACCGGATCCGCGAGCTCGAGCACCTGCTGCTCGCCTGCGAAATGATGGGCGAGTCGCGTTTCGATGCTTTCCAGGATGCCGCCACGCGCTACGTGGAGTTCTACTTTTCGCACATGCTGCTCGAGGAACGCGAGGTGCTTCCGCTGGCCGAGCAGGTGCTGACGGCCGAGGATTGGGCCGAACTGGACGAAGCATTCACCACGGACCGCGACCCGCTGAGCGGCGGGACGGCCGAAGCGCCCTACGTCGCCTTGTTCACCCGCATCGTGAATCTGGTGCCCGCGCCCCTGGGGCTGGGGCCAGAGCGCACCCACCCTTCGCACTCTGGAGCCACGTCATGACCTACCGCAGTCTTCTCGTCCACCTCGACCAGGACGCCCAATGCGTGCAACGCGTGCAGTTGGCCATTGCCCTGGCCCGCAGGCTCGATTGCCATCTCGTGGGGCTTGCTCCCACCGGCCTGCTGGACGTTCCCGGGAGCGTCGCCGCCGAAACCTCGCTGGCCCAGTATTCGGCCCTGGCCTGGGACGTGCTGCGCGACCGCGCGGAGAAGGCGACCCAGTCGTTTCGCAACGCATGCCATGCCGCAGGCCTCAAGTCGTTCGAGGCGGTGGTGCACGAGGCCGGCAAGGCACAGTCGCTCACGCGTCATGCGCATTGCAGCGACCTGGCACTGCTGTCGCAACCCGACCCGTCCTTGCCCGGTACTGCTGCCGGCCGCGACCTCGTTGAAGAGGTGGTGATGAACAGCGCGCGTCCGACGCTGGTCGTGCCGTATGCGGGCCACTTCGACACTGTCGGCGACAGCGCCATGGTGGCGTGGGACGACAGCCGCGAAGCGGCGCGGGCCGTCTCCGACGCACTGCCGCTGCTGCGTGTCGCCAAGCAGGTACAGGTGGTGGCGTGGAACGAGGACAAGGGGGCGGCCAAGTCCATCGGCGCGCGGCTCGAATCGCTACATCACTGGCTCATGTGGCAAGGTGTGTCGGCCGAAGTGCGGGTGGAATCGCTGGCCGACGGCGTTCGCATCGCCGATGCCATGCTTTCGCGCGCCGCGGACCTGAATGCCGACCTGATCGTCATGGGCGCCTATGGGCACTCGCGCTGGATCGAGCGGGTGATGGGCGGTGCGACGCGCGGCCTGCTGGACACGATGACGGCACCGACCTTGATGTCGCATTGAGCTCGACCGCTCAGACGGATTCGCAGCCGCGGTTGGCCAGGGCATCCGCCCGCTCATTGCCCGGGTCGCCGGCATGCCCCTTCACCCAGCGGAATTCGACGCGATGCAGGTTGCGCAGGGCGTCCAGCCGCTGCCAGAGATCGGCGTTCTTCACCGGCTTCTTGTCGGCCGTCTTCCAGCCACGTGTCTTCCAGCCGTGGATCCACTCGGTGATGCCTTTGCGCACGTATTCACTGTCGGTGTAGAGCACCACATCGCAGGTGCGCTTGAGCGACGCGAGCGCCTCGATCACCGCGGTGAGTTCCATGCGGTTGTTGGTGGTGAGCTTCTCGCCGCCGGAGAGCTCTTTCTCGTGGCCGCCGGAGCTGAGCCACGCGCCCCATCCGCCGCGGCCGGGGTTGCCCTTGCAGGCGCCATCGGTGTAGACGACGACTTGCGGCCGCGCGATGGCGGGCTTGTCTGCTGCGGATGTGGTGGTGTCGGGGCTGGTACTGCTGATGGTGCTCATGAATGTTCCGTCTCGACCGGGCGCGACAAGCCCTTGCGATGCTGATGATGATGGGCCACGACGGCGGGCGCCGCCTTGGCCTTGACGCGTTCGCGACGCACGAGCCCCACGAGCCGCATGCCCCGCACGCGCTTGACCGCGGTGATCGAATACACCGCACCGAACACCGGCCACCAACGGTCGCCGATGCGCTCGGCCCATTCGTAGCGCGACAACCAGCGCTCGCTGATGACAGGCGGCTTGTAGCAACCGAAGCGCCCTGCCTCCACTTCGAAGCTGAGCAGGCGCAGCCAGTCGCGCAGTCTCCGGTAGCCGATGAAGTCGCCTTCGCTCGGCAGGTAGAGCGAGCTGTGCTTTCCTAGGCCCATGCCGCGGCGCATGCGGCCGAGTCGTTGGCGCAGGCCCCACAGGCTGGTGGGGTTGAATCCGACGATCACGACGCGGCCTTCGGGGCGCAGCACGCGCTCCACTTCGCGCAATGTGAGGTGCGGATCGCGTGCAAGCTCCAACGCATGCGGCAGGACGACGAGGTCCAGGCTCTGGCTGTCGAAGGGCAGCGCGTCGTAGTCGCAGTGCAGGGCGATGGCCGCGGGCTGGACGGGCAGCATGTCTGCCGGGCCAGTCAAGGGCAGCGAGCCATCGCCACTGACCCACCGATGTGGCATTCGATTGGCACGCAAACCATCGAGTTCGGGCAGGCCCAATTGCAGCGCATGGAAGCCGAAAACGTCGACTACGGCACGGTCCAGATGGGCTTGTTCCCAGGCGAGCAGGTAGCGGCCGGCGGGGGTGCGCAGCCACTCGGCCAAACCTATAATCGCTGGGCTGTTTGCCATGAATCTCGTTGCAATTCCCGCCTTCACCGACAACTACATCTGGATGCTCCACGACGGCTCGCAAGCCCTCGTCGTCGATCCGGGAGACAGTGCGCCCGTGCTGGACGCGCTGGCGTCGCACGAATTGACGCTCGCGGGCATTCTAGTGACCCATCATCACGCCGATCACGTCGGAGGCCTCCAGGGCCTCCGATCCGTTTTGAGGGGACCGGTTTTCGGGCCCGAGCGTGAAAACATCCCTGGTTCTTTCATACCGTTACGCGATGGCGGTTTCGCCGAATTGATGGGCTTGCGCTTCGATGTCATTGACGTGCCTGGACACACGTCCGGACACATCGCGTACTTCACGGGCGACGTCGATGGCGACCCTCTGCTCTTCTGCGGCGATACGCTTTTCTCAGCCGGCTGCGGTCGCCTCTTCGAGGGCACCCCGGCACAGATGCACCACTCTCTGTCGCGCCTGGCCGCCCTGCCCGGCAACACCCGCGTGTGCTGCGCCCACGAGTACACCTTGTCCAACCTGAAGTTCGCGCGTGCGGTCGAGCCGCACAACGACGAACTGGCTGCCTACACGCGCCGCTGCGAAGCGCTGCGTGAACAAGGCCTTCCCACGCTGCCGAGCTCCATCGGCGAAGAGCGTCTCATCAACCCCTTCTTGCGCTGCGACGAACCCGCCGTGATGGCGGCCGCGCATGCGCACGGCGCGGCCAGCGACGACGGCACTCACGTGTTCGCCGCGCTTCGACAATGGAAGAACGATTTCCGATGATTCACCGATCCACCGGCGGCCTGCGATGTCGCGCACTCCTGCAACTCGTCTTCGCCGGGCTCGCGCTCGGTGGCCTGCTGGCCGGCTGCGCCACCACGGGCAACCCCGATGCGCCAGCGATCCTGGCCAACGAGGCCTTGTCGGCCAAGGGCCCCGAAGCTGCGGCTTCCGCCGCCGCCGCATCGGCAGCCGCATCTGCGCCGGACGCAGCCGCCTCTGCCCCTGAGATGGCAGCGGCACCTGCCGAGGCTGCTTCCGCGCCGGTCGCGGTCGACCCGCTGCGCCCCGAAGCCGCCGTCGACCTGAACGACGCGCAAGCCCACGCCGACCTGTGGGCCCGCGTGCGCCGCGGCTTTGCGATGCCCGACCTCGACAACGAGCTCGTGCGCGACCGCGAACAGTGGTACGCCACGCGGCCCGACTACGTTCAGCGCATGACCGAGCGCGGCAGCCGCTACCTCTTCCACATCGTCGAAGAGCTCGAGCGCCGCCACATGCCCACCGAGCTCGCGCTGCTGCCTTTCATCGAGAGCGCGTTCAACCCACAGGCGATGTCGTCGGCCAAGGCTTCGGGCATGTGGCAGTTCATGCCCGGCACGGGGCGCGACTTCTCGCTCAAGCAGAACATCTTCCGCGACGACCGCCGCGACGTGCTCGCCTCCACCCGCGCGGCGCTCGACTACCTCGACCGCCTGCACGGCATGTTCGGCGACTGGCACCTGGCGCTCGCCGCCTACAACTGGGGCGAAGGCAACGTCACCCGCGCCATCGCGCGCAACCAGCGCCTGGGCCTGCCCACCGATTACCTCAACCTGCGCATGCCCTTCGAGACGCAGCAGTACGTGCCCAAGCTGCAGGCGGTGAAGAACATCGTCACGCGGCCCGAGGCCTTCTCGCTCTCGCTGCCGCAGGTGGCCAACCACCCGTACTTCCTGAGCGTGCCCATCACGCGCGACATCGACGTGTCGCTCGCCGCGCGCTTTGCCGAACTGCCGGTGGAGGACTTCAAGAACCTCAACCCGCAGATGAACAAGCCGGTGATCCTCGCCGCCGGCACGCCCTACGTGCTGCTGCCCTATGACAACGCCGACCGCTTCGTGCACGCCATGGGCGAGCACCAGGGTGCACTCGCCAGTTGGACAGCCTGGGTCGCGCCCAAGACGCTGCGACCGGCCGAAGCGGCCAAGCAGGTCGGCATGAGCGAAGAGCAGTTGCGCGAAGTCAACCGCATCCCGCCGCGCATGGTGGTGAAGGCGGGCTCCACGCTTCTCGTGCCGCGCACGGCGCAGCGCATGGCGGATGTGTCGCCGCAAGTGGCCGACAACGCCACCATGAGCCTGGCACCCGATGCACCTGCGCTGCGCAAGGTGGCTTTCAAGGCCGGGAAAAAGGAGACGGTCGCGACGGTCGCACGCCGCTACCGCTTGAACGCCGCGCAGGTCGCGCAATGGAACCAAGTCAACGCGAACGCGGCGTTCAAGCCCGGTCAGCAGGTGGTGGTGTTCGTGGCCAACAAGGCACCGTCCACGCGGCACGCGGCGACCAAGCGGCCGGTGAAGCATGCGGCCGCCAAGCCGGCGGCGAAGATGGCCAAGGGTGGCCACGGGTCATCGAAGGCGGCGCGCTCGGACTGAGAAGCTGAATCGAGCCACCCGAACTCCGTTCGCACTGAGCCTGTCGAAGTGCCTTTCCCAGGGGTTCAGCGCCGGTCGACCAACGCGTGGGCGATGGTGCCCAGGTCCACATACTCCAGCTCGCTGCCGATCGGCACGCCGCGCGCCAGCCGCGTGACGCGCAAGCCGCGCGGCTTCATGGCCTCCGAGATCACATGCGCCGTGGCTTCGCCTTCGGCAGTGAAGTTGGTTGCGACGATCACCTCTTCCACCGTCCCGTCGGCGGCCCGCTCGAGCAGTTGGACGAGCCCGATGTCGCGCGCGCCGATGCCGTCCAGCGGGCTCAACCGCCCCATCAGCACGAAGTACATGCCGCGGTAGCTGCCGGTGCGCTCCAGCGCCGCCTGGTCTGCCGGAGACTCGACGACGCACAAGAGCCTCGCATCACGCGAAGCATCGAGGCAGGTGCTGCAGATCGCGCCTTCGGTGAAGGTGTGGCAGCGCTGGCAGTGGCGCACGTTGGTGACCGCCGCCTGCAGCGATGCGGCCAGCCGCTGCGCGCCTTCGCGGTCGTGCTGCAGCAGGTGAAAGGCCATGCGCTGCGCCGATTTGACACCCACGCCAGGCAGGCGCCTGAGCGCCTCGATGAGAGCGTCGAGTGAAGGTTCTGCCATCTAGAACCACGCCCGCCGCCGGGCCGCCCCAAGGCGGGCGAGGCCCCCCGGGGGGTCGAGAAGCGGCGAAGCCGCAAGCCTCCTGGCTGTCATCTCAGAAGGGGAACTTCATGCCGGGCGGCAGGGGCATGCCGGCCGTGAGCTTGCCCATCTTCTCCTGCGACACCTCTTCCGCACGGCGGATGGCGTCGTTGAACGCCGCGGCCACGAGGTCCTCGAGCATGTCCTTGTCATCGGCCAGAAGGCTCGGGTCGATGGTCACGCGCTTCACGTCGTGCTTGCAGGTCATCGTGACCTTCACCAGGCCCGCGCCCGATTGGCCTTCCACCTCGATGTTGGCGAGCTCATCCTGCGCCTTCTTGAGGTTGTCCTGCATGGCTTGCGCCTGCTTCATGAGGCCGGCGAGTTGGTTCTTCATCATGGTCGTGTTCTCCTGGGGTCTGTCGATTCAATGCGGCTTGATGGAGCCGGGCACGATGCGTGCCGTCTTGTATTGCGCCATCAGCGCCTGCACGAGGGGGTCGTTGTGGATGATCTGTTCGGCCTCGACCTGCCGCCGCTCGGCCTCGGCCGCGGCACGCAAGGCGGGTGAGTCTTCGGCTGCACCGCCTTCCACGTCCAGCCGCACCGGCTGGCCGATCTGCTGGGTCAAGGCGGCCTGCAATTTGTCTCGATGAGACTGCGCACGAAGCATCTCGCGCTCCACGCGCAGCGCGACGACCGCGGTGCCTTCTTCAGCGCGCATGCCGATGCATTCGGCTTGCATCGCGAGCTCTCGCACCAGGGCGGAAATGCTGCCTTGCTGCGCCATCTGCGTCACGAGTTCGTTCCAGCGATCACCGAAGTTCGTGCGCTTGACGACTGTGCTCGTGCGCGGCGTCGATGGCGACGGCGGCATCGCGCGTTCCGGGGCATTCGATGCAGGCGCCGGGCGAGCCTCGCGCTCTGCCGGCGCAGGTTGCGCAACGCGAGGTGCCGAGCGCACCTGCGGCGCGGCTTCTTCTTCCCACGGAGGCGGCGGTTCGTCGCCCGGCCCGTCGTCGCCTGGTGCCGCCGCTTGTGCCGACCGAGTCGCAGGCGCCGCTGGCGCTGCCGGTCTCACGGCGACTGGCGTGACGGCGGGCGTCGGCCTTGCCGCAGGCGATGGCACAGCGCGCGGCGACACGGCGGCTGCGGCCATCACGGGCTCCGATGCAGTCACGACCGTCGCTGGTGCCGCACGAGCAGGCACCGCAGGCGACGCCGCGACCGCAGTCGATGACGCCACCGCCGGCTGCGCGGCCGGCTTGCGCGGAGCCACCACGGCATCACCTCCGCCCTGCGGACGGAAGGCCAGCATGCGCAGCAGCACCATCACGAGGCCGCTGTATTCGTCGGGCGCCAGGCCCAGCTCGGCACGCCCGTGAATGGCCATGCTGTAGCAAAGCTGGATCTCGTCCGCCGGCAGCGCGTCGGCCAGTCGTGTGGCTGCCGCCGTGTCGGGGTCGGTCGCATCGAGCGAGCCAGGCACCGCCTGCGCCACCGCCATCTGCTGCAGCAGTTCGGCCAGTTCTTCCAGCGTGCCAGCCGCCGACAGACCCAGGCCACGCAATCCATCGGCCGCGGCAATCAACCCCGGCCCATCATTGGCGGCCAGCGCCTCGATGATGCGCACCGCATGGCCGCGATCCACCGCGCCCAGCATCTGCCGCACGCCCGCTTCGCTCAGCGCGCCGGCGCCATAGGCAATCGCCTGGTCGGTGAGCGACAAGGCATCGCGCATCGACCCGCGCGCCGCGCGCGCCAGCAGGCGCAAGGCACCCGGCTCGGCAGCGATGCTTTCGGCCTCCAGCACATGGCTGAGATGCGAGTGCACCGTCTGCGGCGCCATTGGCCGCAGGTTGAACTGCAGGCAACGCGACAGCACCGTGGGCGGCACCTTCTGCGGATCGGTCGTGGCGAGCACGAACTTGAGGTAGTCCGGTGGCTCCTCCAGCGTCTTCAACATCGCGTTGAAGGCGGTCGTGGAGAGCATGTGCACTTCGTCGATCATGTAGACCTTGAAGCGCCCCATCACCGGCTTGTAGACCGATTGGTCCAGCAACGTGGAGATCTCTTCCACGCCGCGGTTGGAGGCTGCGTCGAGCTCGACGTAATCGACGAAGCGGCCGCTGTCGATGTCGCGGCAGGCATTGCACACGCCGCACGGGTGCGCAGTGATGCCGCCCTGTCCGTCCGGCCCCGTGCAGTTGAGCGACTTGGCGAGCAGGCGCGACACCGTCGTCTTGCCCACGCCGCGCGTGCCGGTGAAGAGGTAGGCGTGGTGAAGCCGCCCTTGCGTGAGTGCATTGCCCAGCGCCTGCACCACGTGCTCCTGCCCGACCAACTGCTCGAAGTTGGAAGGCCGGTACTTGCGTGCGAGGACGATGTAGCTCATTCGACTCATTCTACGGGGGGCGATGGAGCCGCCTGACCGATAATCCGGCCCCATGAATCCGCCCGCCTCCCACGATCCGTCCGCCACGCTCAGCTACGAACAGGCCGGCGTCAACTACGACCTCATCGACCCGCTGAAGGTCGCCGCCCAGCGCGCCGCCGCAGCCACGGGTGCGCACCTCGCGCACCACGGCTTCACCGAAGTCGCCGCATCGCGCGGCGAATCCGCCTACGTGGTGGACGTGGGCCCGTTCTACATCGCGAGCATCGTCGAATGCCTGGGTTCCAAGGCGTTGGTTGCCGATGAGATGAAGCAACTCACCGGCAAGAGCTACTACGACAGCATCGCGCAGGACACGATCGCCATGGCGATCAACGACCTCATCACCGTCGGCGCCACGCCGCTCGTGGTGCAGGCCTACTGGGCCGCGGGCGGCTCCGACTGGTTCTCGGATGCTCAGCGTGCGCAGGCCCTCGTGGCCGGCTGGAAGCGCGCCTGCGACACCTGCAAGGTGGCCTGGGGGGGCGGCGAAACGCCGGCGCTCGCGGGCATCGTGGCCGACGGGCGCATCGACCTCGCGGCATCGTGCACCGGGCTCATCAACCCGAAGGAACGGCTGTCGGTGGGCGACAAACTCGCACCGGGCGATGCCATCGTGCTGCTCGCCTCCAGCGGCATCCACGCCAACGGCCTGAGCCTCGCGCGCAAGCTCGTCGAGCGCCTTCCGAACGGCTACCTCACCGAGGTCGAGCCCGGCCTCACGTACGGCGAGGCTCTGCTCGCGCCGACCGTCCTGTACTCCCCCGTCACCGAAGCGTTGTACGCAGCAGGCATCACGCCGCACTACTGCGCCAACATCACCGGCCACGGCTGGCGCAAGCTGCTGCGGCACCCGGCCGCGCACACCTACCGCATCCATAGCGTGCCGCCCGTCACGCCGGTGCTGAAGTTCATCCAGGCGCACGCCAAGCAGGACGACAAGGAAGCGTATTCGACGCTCAACATGGGCGCGGGCTTCGCCCTCTTCGTGCGCGCCGAGGATGCACAGCGCACGGTCGAGATCGCGAAGAACCAGGGCATCGATGCGATCGTCGCAGGGCAGATCGAGGCCGGGCCGAAGAAACTCGTCATCGAACCACTGAACATCGAGTTCGGCGACGACGCATTGCAGCTTCGCTGAACGCTCGCAGGCCGAGGGCCTTCAAAGCCTCGCCTACAATCCGCCCCGACGGGCCTCCCCGCATGGAAGCGCGCCCAACCTGGTCAGGTCGGGAACGAAGCAGCCACAAGCGTTGCAACCAGTGCCGGGGGTAAGGCTCGTCAACCTCCCCCACCCTTCGATCAAGCGCGGCAACACACCGGACACGGCGCGTGCCCGGTGCGCGGCTGTTCAGCGATCAGCGGCGTCCCGAGGTCTTCCCAATCACCGCGTTGTAGTCCGCCTGCGCCTTCTGCAAACACGCATTCAGCGCTGCGCCACCGCGGCTCTCGCGACGGCATTCGGCCCTCACCTCGGCCAGCGAATTCACCGCTTCGATGCGTGCATCACGCGCGCTCTGCGGTGATTGCGGGCCGCCCGTGGTCAGGTCGACGGAGGTCTCCACCACCTTGACGGGCAACACGATGACCTGCTGCGGCTGCGGCTGAGCCGGTGGCGGCGTGACGGCGTCGGACGGCATCGGCGTGGCCGATGGCGGGCTCATCACTTCAGCGGGCGCCGTGCGCGGGTTGTCCGCGGGCGACGTGGTGGTCTGGGCGAAAGTCAGGGGCGCGGCGATACACAGCGCGACGAGGGCACTCAATTTGCTCAATGTCATGGTCAGCTCCTTGATCCAAGCCCGAAGGGGCGTACCAAGGGGACCGGCAAGCGGCATTCCCGCTCGCTCAGTGGGGTCAACCTGCCTGACGGAAGGCCATGACGGCCTGGTTGCGCAAGGTGCGCAGCATGGAGAGTTCGCGCTCGCCCAGCTCGATCGCACCGGGCACCGCCTTGTCGGCATAGATGAGCGCGAAGGGCGCCCCCTTGAGCATCAAGGGAAGCAAGAGGAACGCAGGTGCATCCACCGATTGCCGATACCACGCGGGCAAGCGGGTCGCGATGTTGGGCACGGTCGCGTCGCTGATGAGCGTGTCGGCGCCCTTCAGGCACACCGCGGCGAAAAGATCGCTCGGTGTCTTCAGTGACACCTTGAACGCGGCCGCCACCTGCTCGGTCTTGTCGCCCAGCCCGAAGCGGCCGGTGAGCATGTCGGTCCTCGGGTCGCGCAGGCAGAAGATGATGCGTCGAAAACCCAGCGCGCGGAACATGGTCTCGAGGATCATCCGCAGCAATTCATTGAGCTTGAAGCTCTCCACCATCGAGTTGGTGATGTCCTGGATGCCCGCGGCCATGACCTCGGCGGCGTTGTCGACCGGCTTGAGGTTGACGGGCTCAGGGAGCGTCGCGTGCAGCTCGTGCGGGGTGAGTGTGTCGTGCTCTTCCTCGGGCTTCGCTTGCGCATCCGCGCCGACGGTCGGATGCAACAGCCGGCACGCCGGCGTGCCCGGCTGCACATGGATGTTCATCGCCTGAGCCATCTGCGCGAGCTTGCCGCGCGCCTCGACGGCCGCGCTTTCGATGACCTTGCTGCTCACGCCCAGCACCTTCGCATAGCGCTCGGCCACACCCGCGATGGCAGACGCCGACTCGCCAGGCTCTGCACGCAGCAAGGCATCGGTGATCTCGTTGGCCGCTTGCGACAGCCAGCGGATTCGGTCGGCCGGCTTGTCGGCGGCCTTCGCAGGCACATCTGCGGCCGGCGTGCGCATGCAGCGCTGCAGGTTCTCGGGCAGCCCCCACGACTTCGCAACACCCAGGCCCAGCTCCTCGAAGCTCAGGCCCAGCACGGTGATCGATGCCGCTTCTTCCGTCTGCGGGCTGTAGGCTCGTCCACTCTTCGCATGGTCGGCCAGCACGCTGCGCACCTGCCGTGCTTCTTCCGGAAAGTAGAACTCCGTGAGCATGCGGCCGAGGTTCTGGAACATCGCACCGATGAAGGCCTCTTCGCTCTCGCGCGACACGGGGCACAGCTCGCTCGCGACGGAGCCGGCCATCAGCGAGCGCAGGAACTCTTCCTTCAGCTGGTTGGCATGCGACTTGTCGTGCATGTGCTCCAGCAGCACGAGGCTCAGCGCCATGTTGCGAATGCCAGCAAAGCCCACCAGCGCAATCGCGCGCGACACGGTGCTGATGTTGCCGCCGCCCGCATGCTGGTAGTGCGCGGTGTTGACCATGCGCAGCAGCTTGTTGGTGAGCGCGACGTCCTTGAGGATCTCGTTGGACAGGTTGCCCAGGCTTTCCTTCTCGGAGCTGGCCACGCGCTGGATGCGCACGACCGAATCCGACATGGTCGGGAAGTCGCTCTTGTGGCGCATGCGGCGCAAGAGGAATTCGAGCGTGCCGTTGTTGGCTGCCGTGCCGGCGTTGGCTGCGTTCGCAGCCTGCGCGCCGGCGCCGGCGGACGCCGCCAGCCAGTCCTGCAGCGCCTCACGGAACTTGGCGGCGCTGGGGTGCCGCTGCGCGTTGTCTCGCGCCAGGCCACGCATCACGATGGCGCGCAGCTTGTCGTCGGCCTCCGAGGGCATGTCTGCGGGCAGCTTGAGGTCTTCGTGCGCGGTGCGGTAGATGGCGCGGTAGGCATCGCGCTCGGCGATCACCGGCTTGCCGGTGAGCACCTCGGCCAGCACCAGCGCCGCGGAAAACACGTCCATGGTCGGCGTGGGCGCCGCGCCATGCGCAGCCTCGGGCGACATGTACCCGGGCGTGCCAACCACCTTCTGGTTGTTGGCCGCGTCCTTCACGTGCACGGCGATGCCGAAGTCCATCACCCGCGCCCGGCCGGCGCCGTCAACCAGGATGTTGGACGGCTTCAGGTCGCGATGAACGATGCCCGCCGCATGCGCCGCCTGCAGTGCATCTAGAACACCAACGACGAGCTGCACGCCTTCGCGCGGCGGCAATGGTCCACGCGCACGCAGGTGCTCGGCCAGCGTGCGACCGGGCACGTATTCGAAGACGAGGTATGGCTGCTGCCCATGCATGTCGGCCTCGAACACCGGCACGATGTGGGGGTGCGTGAGGCGGCTCACGGCACGCGCCTCCTGCATCCAGTGGTTCACCGCGGCGGCGTCGGTGCCGGCGGCTGGGCGCATGAGCTTGACGGCGACCTCTCGCTCCAGGCGCGGGTCGTAGCCGAGATAGACGGTGGCTTGCGCGCCCTTGCCCAGGACACGGCGCAGTTCGAATCGACCGAGTTGCGGGCTTTGTGCGGTGGTGGCGGGGACGGCGGCCATGGGCGAGTCAGCGCTTGTCCGATGCAGTGGCGGCGGCCGAAGCCTCTTCGTTGCCTTCAGCCTGCTTCACGACGGCCACGCGCTTGCCGGTGCGCAACGCCACACGTGCAGCCTGCAATGCTTCCTGCAAGTCGCGGGCGGTGATTTCGAGGGCACGCGCATAGCGCTGGGCCACGAGCGACAGCCCATGCCCAACCCGCGTCGGCGGCAGCAGCGTCACCGCATCGACGGCATCGTTGGCCGCACTCGCCGCCGTGCGCAAGACATCCGCATCGCCGTCGGGCGCACGCACGGCCTTGTCGCGAGCGAGTCGGTGGATCATGTGCTGCACGTCCTCACCCAGGCCCCAGTGCCGGGCAACGGCCGCGCCCAGGGTCTCGATGTTCACGCCCAGCACGGCATACGAGGCGCCAGCCTCTGTCATACCCGGCTGCTCGGGGGTGCCGGGCTCGGCATTGGCCGGCGGCGGCACGGGGCGCATCAGCTGCCAGATCTGTTCGGCTTCGTCAGAGAAGTGATATTGCACGAGCAGGCGACCAAGGTTCTGGAGCACCGCAACGAGGAAGACGACTTCGGGGTCATAGCCCGCGGGGCACAGCACCTGCGCGGTGTGGCCGGCCAGCCGCGCCCGCTCGATGGTCTTTTCCATCGCCGCCGCACCCGTGGGCGTGAGCGGCCCGGGCCACACGCGCAGCTGGGCCGCCGCACTGCGGATTCCGTTGATGCCCACCAGCGCGATGGCGCGGCGGATGGTCAGCACCGGGCCGTTGCCCGCGATCTGCGTGCCTTGCACCTGCGCCGAATTCACCTGCTTCAACAACTCGAAGCTGAGCGCCATGTCCTGCAGGATCTGCTCGGCCATCTCGTCGGTGCGCTGGCCTTCCATCGCCGTGAGCCGCGACACGCGGCCGCCGACGCCGGGCATGGCCGGCAGGTGGCCGATGGTGCGCATGCGGTCCAGCAGCAAGGCGAGCGGACCGCCCGTGTCCTGCGCCTCCGCCGTGCGCCAGCCGTCCAGGGCCTGCAGCAATGTACGGGCGCTCAGGTAGCGCTGGCGCTCCTGGTTGGCGGTGGTGCGGTTGGCAATGGCACGCAGCGCCTCGGGAATGGGGTGAGGCGTGGTCCACGGCAGGCGCACGATTTCCTTGCCCGCGGGCGGCAGGCGGCCGATCACGAGCGAGGTGTCGGGCTCTTCGAGCGCGGGCTGGCCAGTGAGCAGGTTCTGCAGCAGCAGGCCGCAGGCCAGCACGTCGCGCTCGGCCATCTCCCGATGGGCGCGCAGTCGCGTCGGGTCCAGCGGCATGTTGCGATGCGCTTCGTCGGCGGGCTGCGGCTGGCCGGCCGCGGCCAGCGCCATCACGCGGACATTGCCGTTCTCGCTGATGAGGATCTGATGAAGTTGCAGGTCGCCGTGCGCCGCGCCGGCCTCGTGTGCGAAGGCGACGCCCTGCAGCGCCTGGCACATCCAGGCAACTGATTCGAGCGGCGCAGGGTTGGGATGCGCGGCCAGCCATTCGGGCAAGGTCACGCCGTTGGCGCGGTCGACTGCCACGTACGGCCAATTCTCCTGAACGCCGACCTCGACGACATGCGCGAGGTTCGGGTGGTTCAGGCGTGCGGCGGAGCGCACCTCGTCCTGCCAGCGCTCCTGCGCGGCGGGCGAGGCGGGCTGCACGCGTGGCAGCGTGAGCATGAGTTCCTGCTCCAGCCGCGGGTCGTAGGCAAGCCACACCATGGTGCCCGCGCTCTTGCCGAGCAATTGGCGCAGCTCGAAGCGGCCGAGGCGGCGCGCGACGCTGGCGGGAGCGGCGGGACGGGAGGTTGGAGACGCAGGAGCAACCATCGTGGACTGGGACGAAGTTGCCCTATTGGATGCCGGAACCTACCCCGCCGAAGGCCCGATCAAGCCCGGCATTTCGTGGCAATTCGTTGTCGAGCCAGTGTGCGCGCGGCTCCGGCGGTGCGCTCATTGCGCCGTGGGCGAAGCGTGAGAAATGCCTCGGCGCAAGCGGCTACGCGTCGAGCTCCATCACCTCGCCGGCCCCGGTGATGAAGGCGCAACGCACGGCCTCGCCCGGTTGCAATTTCTGCACGGCCGCCTTGTAGCGCAGCATCTGTTCGCGGTAGGCCGGCACGTTCTCGGGGGCGTGCTGGAGCTTGTAGTCCAGCACCCACCATTCGCGGCGGCCGTCGTTGTCCAGCGCCACGAGCCGGTCGATGCGCAAGTCCGCCCCGCCCTCGCCCACCGGCACCTCGTTGCCGGCCCAGCGCAAGGCTTCGCCCCGGAAGAAGCGGGCACAGGCGGGGCTGCGCCAGATGAGGCCGGCGAGCCGCTGCACGGCGCGCTCGTCGACCTGGAACTCACGCGCGGCAGCGGCGGCGAGCGTGGCGAAATCATCGGTGGCTTGGGGGGCGCCTGCCCATTCGAGCGTGCGGTGCACGGCCTGGCCGAGGCGGCTCGCGGCGTCGTCTTCGGCTTTGGGGCTGGCGACGACGAGGTGGCAGGTGGGCGCGGCCGTCCACAGCGGCAACGCCGCCAAGACGATGGCTTGGCCACGGTGCGCCCTCGGCTCGTGCGGTGCTGACGGCTCCAGCGGCTGGGCACGCCCAGCCACCCGTTGCCACCATGAGGCGCGATCCAGCGCGCGATGCGGCTGCGTGGCGCTGAAGACGAGGCGCGTTCGTGCACGGGTCATGGCCACGTACAGACCATTGAGCTCCTCGCGCTCGCGCGCCTCGCGTTCGCGCTCGAGCACCGGCGTGAGCGACGGTGGGCACTGGCCTTCGGCATAGATGAAGGCACAGCGGCGTGGCACTTCCGCATCCACCGGCCAGTCGACGAGCAGCGTCGCGCTCTCGGCGTTCTTGGGCGTCGGGTCGGCGTCCATGATGAACACCACCTCCGCCTCCAGGCCCTTGGCGCCGTGCACCGTGAGCAACTGCACGGCATCAGGCTGCAAGGCCGCCGGCACCTTCAGCGCGCGGCGCTTGAGGGCACGCACGAAGTTGTAGGGCGTGGCATAGCGCGCACCGTCCAGCGTGAGGGCCTGGTTGAGCACGGCATCGACGGCGTTGAGTGCGGCAGTGCGGCGCTCGGGCGGAACGGCCGCGGCCATGCGCTCTCGCACCTCGCCTTCGGCCACGACGATGTCAAGCAAGTCGTGCGGCGGCAGTTGCCTCGCGTGAACGGCCCAACGCGCCAGCAGTTCACGCGCTCGCAGCAAGGCGCGCGATGGCGACGGCAGTTCACGCAATGCCCGAGACCAGTCGCCATGCGTGGCCGCCTGCCGTGCGAGTGCGACGAGGTCCTCATCACTCGCGCCGAAGATCGGACTGCGCAGGGCATGCGCCAGCGACAGCTTGTGCAGCGGCGAGGCAATGACGTCCAGCAAGGCGACGAGGTCGCGCGCTTCGGGCGCATCGAGGAGGTCGAAGGCTTCTGGCGCGGCGAAGGGGACGTGCAGCCGGGCAAGTTCATCGGCCGCAAGCCGCAGCGATTCGCGCTTGCGGCACAGGATCTGGATGTCTTGCGGCCGAGTGCCTTGCTGCAGCAGGTCGTCTACCGACAGCGCGACACGTCGCGCCTCCTGCTGACGCAGCACTTCCTCCGGTTCGAGCCTGGGTTGCGTGAGGCTGTCGCGCCAGGGCACGGCTTCGTCGCTCGTGGCTGCGTCCTTTTCCGGCCGCATCACCTGGGGCAGAGCGAAGACGCCGGTGCCCTGCCGAGGCGCGCATTCGGTGGTGTGCTCACGAAACCCCGCGAACTCGCCACGCGACTGCGCTTCGTCGAACACCGCGTTCAATGACGCAAGCACCTCGGGCGCATTGCGGCGGGTGTGATCGCACGTGAGCACCGCGCCGCCAAGGCCATCGACCACGAAGTCGCGCGCCGCGGCAAACACGCGCGGCTCCGCACCGCGAAATCGATAGATGCTTTGCTTCGGGTCGCCGACGATGAACACGCCCGGCGGCCGCTGGCCACTCGCGCCACCACCCGCGCCCGCATATCCCGCGAGCCAGGCATGAAGGGCATGCCACTGGAGCGGGCTCGTGTCCTGGAACTCGTCGATGAGCAGGTGGCGCACGCGGGCGTCAAGGCGCTCCTGCACCCAGGCGGCGAGCGTGGCGTCGCGCAACAAGGCGAGCGCGCAGCGTTCGAGATCGTTCATGTCGGCCAGGCCGCGTGAGCGCTTGTAGGCGGCGTATTCGGCGAAGAGTGCCCGCGCGAGCCGGGTCATGCGCAGGTGCTCTTCATGCGCCGTCTGCTGGCGGCACGCGAGCTGGATCTCGTCGAGCATGGCGGCAGCTTCCGCCACGCCAGGCACTTCGGCGATGGCCTTGCGAAGGTCGCCTTTCTGCGTGAAGAGCGCGATGCGCACCGCCTCCAGCCGCGGCTGTGGTTCAAGCAACGACAGCGCTTCTTCCAGCAGTTGCGCCTGCTTGCGGCTGGTGGCTGACTTGTGCGCGCCGAGCGTCACCGCCAGCGCGCCGAGCATCGTGTGCACGTCGGGCGCGTGCAGGTGGTGCGATGGGTGATCCAGCCCCGCCAGATGCGCCCAATGGTCGGCTGCGGACGGCACGCTGGCTTCGAGCACGCCGGCCTCGTCGGCCAGCTCGATGTCGATGCGCTTGGCCCAGGCGGTGTCCAGCCACTTGCGCAGCTGCGACCTGCCATGCGCCAGCACCAGCGCGCGATAGTCCTCGTGCAGCACCTCGTCGGCAATGACGGCCGCCTGGAAGCGGCGGTAGACATCCGCACGATGGTCGGCCACGTCTTCGAGCAGGTCCATGTCGGGCTGCAGGCCGAGCTCATTGAGCAGCTCCAGCGGCGCCGCGCGCAACAGTTGCGAGAACCAGGCGTGAAAGGTGCGCACCTCCACCGTCCGGCCAGTGTCGAGCAGGCGCTCGTGCAGGCTTGCGAGCAGGGGCGCAGCTTGTGCGGCCTCAGTGTCAGACATGCCGCGCGCACGCAGTTCCTGTCGGCGGCGCTTGTCGTCGCAATCGGGCGAGCCGAAGTCCGCGAGCCATTCATCCAGCCGCGCGCGCATCTCGCCTGCGGCCTTGCGGGTGAAGGTGATCGCAAGAATCTCGTGCGGCTGCGCACCCGCCAGCAGCGCCCGCAGGATGCGCGACACCAGCATCCAGGTCTTGCCCGCGCCTGCGCAGGCCTCGACGATCACGCTGCGCGCGGGGTTGCAGGCCGCGGCGTAGAAGGCTTCGCGCGAGGCAAGCTCGCCGTCGATCTGGTAGGCGGGGCCGTTCATTCGTGGTCCTTCACCGACCTGCATCGACAACGCTCAGTCCCCTCTCCCAGCGGGAGAGGGAGTAAGACGGGAACAACCTCATTCCTGCGGCTCCCAATGGTCACGCCGGCACAAGCCGCGTGCCTCGCAGTATTCGCAGGCCATGCCTTCGCCGAGCGCGGGCATCGCCGCACCGTCGCGCAATCGATCGAGCTCGCGACCGATGCCGGCCACCAGCACGCGCGCGGTGTGTTCCACGTTCTTGTGCTCGATGCCCTTGATGCCTTCGTTGTCGTCCAGCGGCAGGTACATCGCGCTGACCTCTCCACCCGCTTCGGATTGCTCTGCCATCAACGCCGCATAGAACGCGAGCTGCGTGTCCTCCTGCGGCATCTTCACGAGGTTGCGCAATGCCTGCGCGCTGCCGGTCTTGTAGTCGATGAGCTGGGTGACCGGGCCGTCGTCGCCGGGCACGCTGTCGATGCGGTCGATGCGGCCTTGCATGCGCACGCCCTTCCATGCGGCGGGCTGCGCTTCGAGGTCGCGCTCACCGTCGATCCAGGTGGCGCCGGCTGCGTCCCGCTCGTGAAGCCATTGAACGTAGCGCGGGGCGAATCGCCGAAAGGTTGCTGCGAACGGCAGGAAGGCCGCGTCGTCCAGGCCCATCGCCAGCTGCGCTTCGAGGGCCATCTCGTGCAGACGGGCTTCTTCATGCGCCGGTGGCAATGGCTCATCGCGCGTTCGATGAAAGCGGTGCAGCACGTCGTGAAGCCAGGTGCCGTAGTCGCGCTTCTCGACCACATCGTCGAGCTCGTCGGCCTCGCGCAGGGAGAGCAAACGCATCGCGAAGAAGCGGTACGGGCAGCTGCGCAGGGCTTCGCAGGCGGAGGCGCTGAGCGATGTTGGAAGGAGATCCGGCGCGAGGGGTTGAGGTCGCTGCACGGGCTGCGGCGCTAGCTCTTGCCTCGGGCGCGCATCTGCAGCCACGGGCAGCTCTCGGCCGATGGCACGCATGGCCAGCCGCAGGCGCTCGACCAGCGGACTCGGTGCGAGCGGTTCGCCGCCATCGTCCAGACGCCGCAGCAGCGTCACTCGCGGCATGCGCAGCAACTGGATGAAGGCGAGCAGCTCGGCTTCACGCTGCTGCTCCATCGTAGGCAGCTTGAGCTCGGCCGCTTGCGCATCGCTGAGCAAGGGGTTCGGCGATCCGGCCGCGCTCAGCCGCTTCTCGTCGGCGCCAGCGAACACCACTGCGGCGAAGGGCCTCAGCATCGCTTGTGTCAACGGTGTGACGATCACGGGCGCGTCGTGTGCGCCCAGACCGACGGACCCCGGGATGAAAGATGCTTCCTCCAGCGTGCTGTCGACCCAGGCGGAGAACTCATGCAGGCTCATCGCCTGCACGGCGTCCCCGCGGTCGAAGGCCTGCGCGTCGGCGAGGTGGAGCGCTTTCAGCGCCTGGCGGCCGGCGTCGTCTGCCTCAAGATGCTCGAGTGCGCCCGAGGCGCCAAGCGCAGCACGCAAGGCGGTGATCCACCCGCTGAAGCTTCGCGTGCCCGGCGACCGCAGTCCGGCGATCACCGCTTGCGCAGCCTGCCACCAAGCTGCGGCACGTTCGCCGATGGCGTCCACGTCGACGGCCGAGGGCGAGGTCCAGGCCTTGCGCCGCATGGCCGATTCGATCACTTGCACGGCCCAGGCCGCATCGCCCAAGCCTGGCCATGCCGCGGAGTTCGATTTGAGCCAGTCGAGCCAGTCGTCAGCCGACGCACGCGGCCCGGCGGCGCGCAGCAGGCTGCCGATGGAGGCGCCCGCACGGGTGGTGGAGAGCTTCCAGCCGGTTTCATCGACGATGGCCACGTGCTGGCGCGCCAGCAGCGCCCGCACCCGACGCGTCAGCAGACGGTCCTGGGAGATGAGCGCAACGGGGCGTTGGCCAGACTCCAGTTGTGATATGACCTCGGCCGCGCAGCGCTGCGCCTCGGACTCGAAATCGGCACAGGTCGCGATGGCGACATCGACATCGGGCGCGATGTCCGCGAAGGCAGTGGCGGGGTCTGGGTCTGCATCGATGAGCAAGGCCGGCACGCCGGCCGCATGCGCAAGCAATGCCTCGATCAGCGGATCGGGCCCGCCGGCTTGCACCGCCATCCACGCCGATGGACGGAAATCGAAGAGCCGATCAGTGGCCGGATCAACCGAGCTTGCGGCCCATTCGAAGGCGATGCGAGCGAGCATGCGCTGGGTTCCGCCCGGCCCGGCAGCGATGGACAGCACCTCCCGTCCCATCGTCCAGTACGCCTCGCCCCCGGACGGGTGCATCGCCGCAGCCGACCGGGCCATACCATGCGCGGTCGACACGACGGCGGAAACGGCATGGTCGAAACCGCGCTCGTCGCGGCGATGCCACGCTTGCCCGAAGTCCTGCGCTCGCAGCATGGCGCGTGCGGACAGCCGGTCGAGCGCGGAATCAAAGCTGATGCGCCCGGGTTCGGCCAGCGGGCCTGGCCCGAGGCTGCGGGCCAGGGTCTGCGTGGTCTCGATGCGCGGCATCCAGCCGCCTTGCGCCAGCCAGGCCCGCCGGGCCAGTGGCAAATGCTGTGCGAAAGGCACGAGCAGCACGGCGTCGCGCAGGCTCACGCCCCGGCTGGTCGCCCAGTCGTGGGCCTGGGCGACGATGCGGGCCCACGGGTCGCCCGGCGGGTTTTCAAGAGGAAGGCGTGCTATCGATGCCATAGAAAAGATGAAGCCGCCGCGGGGGCCGCGACGGCATCGGGGTCTGAGCACAATGTGTCAGAATCATTGTGCCTTGCCGACATATGCGGCGTTCAACTGGGTCCTTGCCAAGGACCTCTCCCCCAAGGACAAGCCATGAGCTCCGATCTCATCAAGCACACCACCGACGCGTCATTCGACAGCGACGTTCTCAAGGCCGACAAGCCGGTCCTCGTGGACTACTGGGCCGAGTGGTGCGGTCCCTGCAAGATGATCGCGCCCATCCTCGACGAAGTGTCGAAGGACTACGACGGCCGCCTGCAGATCGCCAAGCTCAACGTCGACGAAAACCGCGACGTGCCCGCGAAGTTCGGCATCCGCGGCATCCCGACGCTCATGCTCTTCAAGGGCGGCCAGCTCGCCGCCACCAAGGTGGGCGCCCTGTCGAAGGCCCAGTTGACGGCCTTCCTCGACGGTCATCTATAATCCTCCCCAATCGCTTCGGGAGAAGCCAAGCAATCCCAAAAGGTAGCCCGCGCGGCACCCCTCCCGAAGCCTGAATTCTTGCCACCACGCCAGCAGTCTAGGCGCGTGGATTCGGCCTCCCACTCCGACCAAGCTCTCTCTTCGTAGCCACCGTGCGCGACCTCCGCGCCAAAAAGTCGTAAGGCAAAACCGGCGGCGACGAATCGGACGCGAGACCGAATACTCGGCGATGCCATTGGCAGGCAGCTCGCCAAATCACCCCAGGGTCGCAACCCATGCATCTGTCAGAACTTAAAGCGCAGCACGTCTCCGAACTCATCAAGATGGGCGAAGCGCTGGAGATCGAGAACGTCGCCCGCCTGCGCAAGCAGGAGCTGATGTTCGCGATCATGAAAAAGCGCGCCAAGGCCGGCGAACAGGTCTTCGGCGACGGCGTGCTCGAAGTGCTGCCCGACGGCTTCGGCTTCCTGCGCTCGCCGGATGCGAGCTACATGGCGTCCACGGACGACATCTACCTCAGCCCGAGCCAGATCCGCCGCTTCAACCTGCACACCGGCGACGCCATCGAAGGCGAAGTGCGCGTGCCCAAGGACGGCGAACGCTACTTCGCGCTCGTGAAGGTCGACAAGGTCAATGGCCTCACGCCCGAGGAGAGCAAGCACAAGATCATGTTCGAGAACCTGACGCCGCTCTTCCCGAAAGAGCAGTTCAGGCTCGAGCGCGACATCAAGTCAGACGAGAACATCACGAGCCGCATCGTCGACCTGATCGCACCGATCGGCAAAGGCCAGCGCGCCCTGCTCGTCTCCGCGCCCAAGAGCGGCAAGACGGTGATGATGCAGAACCTCGCGCACGCGATCACCGCGAACTACCCCGAGGTCTACCTCATCGTGCTGCTCGTCGACGAGCGGCCGGAAGAAGTGACCGAAATGCAGCGCACCGTGCGCGGCGAAGTCATCAGCTCCACCTTCGACGAGCCCGCCGCCCGCCACGTGCAGGTGGCCGAGATGGTCATCGAGCGTGCCAAGCGCCTTGTGGAGCTGAAGAAGGACGTGGTGATCCTGCTCGACTCCATCACCCGCCTCGCCCGTGCCTACAACAACGTCCTGCCCTCGTCGGGCAAGGTGCTGACCGGCGGTGTGGACGCCAACGCCTTGCAGCGCCCCAAGCGCTTCTTCGGCGCGGCGCGAAACATCGAGGAAGGCGGCTCGCTGACCATCATCGGCACCGCGCTGGTGGACACCGGCAGCCGCATGGACGAAGTCATCTACGAAGAGTTCAAGGGCACGGGCAACTGCGAAATCCACCTGGATCGCCGCATGTCCGAGAAGCGGGTGTACCCGTCGATCCTCCTGAACAAGTCGGGCACGCGCCGCGAAGAGCTGTTGCTGAAGCCTGAGATTCTTCAAAAGAGCTGGATCCTGCGCAAGCTGCTCTACCCGATGGACGAAATCGAGGCGATGGAGTTCATCCTCGACAAGATGAAGTCGACGAAGAACAACCTGGACTTCTTCGACATGATGCGGAGAGGGGGTTAGCCCCCCAGTCGCTGGCGCTCCTGCCCCCGAGGGGCGCCACCCTGCGGGCTGGCGGAGCCAGTCCCGCGGGCGTTGCTTGAATGGCGCTTCGCTTTGCTCGCTGTTTTGGGCTATTGGCGCGTTCTGGCTATAATCGCGGGTTTTCCGCAACGGCAAGTGCGTCGAGTGGTTCGACGTGGCTCCCGAACTGACGAGGTTCCCCATGAAAGAAGGCATTCACCCCGGTTACCGCGACATCTGCTTCGTGGACCTGTCCAACGGTTTCAAGTTCGTGACCCGTTCCACGGCTCAGACCAAGGAAACCATCAAGATGGAAGACGGCCGTGAGCTGCCGCTCATCAAGCTGGAAACCACGAGCGAATCGCACCCGTTCTACACCGGCACGCAAAAGAGCGTCGACTCGCTCGGCGGCCGCGTCGAGAAGTTCCGCAACAAGTTTGCGCACCTCTCCAAGAAGTAAAGCCAAGACCCGCAGCGATGCGGGTTTCGCACCGAAGAAGGCAGCCCAGGCTGCCTTTTTTGTTTTCCGGTCGGCCCCCTCCTCGCCCGCCGCCGTTGTGTTGCATGATCCGCGCTGACCACAAGAACGGCACCTTGAACTCACCCAATCCCGCGCTCGTCACCCATCGCGCCGCCCAGCGCCTTCCGCGGCTGGCGCTGTTCCTGTTCTGCGCTGCCTACGTCATCCCTGGCGTCTTCGGGCGCGACCCGTGGAAGAACGCGGACATCACCGCCTTCGGGTACATGGTCGGCATGGCCGATGGGCGCAGTTCGTGGTTCGCGCCAGCCCTGGGTGGGTTGCCCGCGGATGCAGCCTTCCTGCCTTACTGGCTGGGTGCCGCCTTCATCAAGGTGCTCGGCCCCCTGCTCGGCGCGCCCTTGGCCGCGCGCCTCCCCTTCGCCGCCCTGCTGGTCCTCGTGTTGCTGTTGACCTGGTACAGCACCTACCACCTCGCGCGCACCGATGCCGCCCAGCCACTGCCCTTCGCCTTCGGCGGCGAGGCGAGCCCCATCGACTATGCCCGTGCCATCGCCGATGGCGCCTTGCTGGCGCTGATCGCATCCCTGGGCCTGCTGCAGCTCGGCCACGAGACGACGCCCGAGCTGGCGCAGTTGGCGAGCGTCTCGCTGTACCTCTACGGCCTCTGCGCAATGCCGACCAAGGACTGGGCACCCAAGCTGGCCGTCCTTCTCGCGTTGCCCGCGCTGGCCGCGTCGGGCGCGCCGGCCGTGGCGGTGGCGCTCGGCATCGTCGGCTGCCTCGTCTGCTGGCAGAGCGATGGCCCGGACACGCCCCGTTTCCTTCCCTTCGTCGCCGGCAGCACCGTGCTGGCCGCCGCTGCAGCCTGGCTGTTGGGCGCCTGGGGCTGGCGGCTTGCACCCCACGCCTCCGGGGCGCAGGTGCTGGCGACGCTGAAGCTGCTCGGTTGGTTCCCATGGCCGGCATGGCCGATGGCGGTGTGGACGCTGTGGCGCTGGCGCAAGCACCTGACGGAGCGCCATCTTGCCGTGCCGTTGGGCTGCGTCCTGGTAAGCCTCGTCGCCTGCATCACCATGGGCGGCTCCGACCGTGCGCTGATGCTGACGCTGCCTCCGCTCGCCGTGCTCGCATCCTTCGCCCTGCCAACCTTGCGACGCAGCACATCCGCGGCCGTGGACTGGTTCTCCGTCTTCTTCTTCAGCGTCTGCGCCTTGAGCATGTGGGTGGTCTACATCTCCCTGCAGACCGGCGTTCCTGCGACGCCGGCCGCCAACGTGGCGCGACGCCTGAGCGGCTATAACTCCAGCTTCTCCATCCTGTCGCTGGTTGTCGCGGCACTCGGCACGCTGGCCTGGATCTGGCTCGTGCGCTGGCGCACCGGACGCCACCGCAACCCGCTCTGGAAGAGCCTCGTGCTTCCCGCGAGCGGCGTTGCCCTGTGCTGGCTGCTGTTGACCACGCTCTGGCTGCCAATGCTCGACTACGCACGAAGCTATCGGCCGCTGATCGAGAGGATTGCGCGACATGTCCCGAAGGACCAATGCGTGAATGGCTGGGCGCTGCCGCGCGGGCAGATCGCCGCGCTCGAGTACATGGGGGGCTACCAGGTCGACGCAGTGAACGCCCCGGCACTTTCGCGCTGCGACATCCTCATGCGGCTCGAAGCACGTGACCACGAAAAGGCGCCGATCGTTGGCTGGACGCTGGTTGCTCGCGAGCAGCGCCCAAGCGACCGCGACGAACTCACGGCAATCTATCGCCGCAATGCCACACGTTGATCAGCTCGCGTCGGCGTGGTCCAGCGAACGCCTCGGGTCCACCGCGGGTTCGAGATAGCGGATGCGCGCCGATGGAAACACCAGCCTGAAGCTAGACCCCTTGCCGGGCTCGCTGTCGATCTCCAGCTCGCCGCCATGGCGCTGCGCCACGTGCTTGACGATGGACAGCCCGAGGCCCGTCCCACCGGTGTCGCGCGAACGGCTGCCGTCCACGCGGTAGAAGCGCTCGGTAAGGCGTGGAAGGTGCTCGCGCTCGATGCCGATGCCCGTGTCGCGCACCTCGATCTCGCCGCCACCATCCGCACGCAACCGCCAGTGGGTCTCGATCGTCCCAGCACTTGGCGTGTAGCGGACCGCGTTGTTGACGAGGTTGGCCACGGCGCTGAGCAACTCCGGCTCGGCCCCGGCGATCTGCACGCCATCGGCCTCGTCGAACACCAGTGTGTGCCGCCCTGCCGACAGCGCCTGACCATCCGCATGCACCCGGGTCAGCACTTTCTGCAGCGACACCCAGCGATCCGCTGCCGGCCGAGGACTGCCCTCGAGCTGCGCGAGGGTCAGCAGGTCGCCGACGAGAGTCTGCATGCGCACTGTCTGCTGCGACATCAACTCCAGCACGCGGCGGCGCTCCACCTCGGTGAGGGGCAGGCTGCCCATGGTCTCGATGAAGCCCGACAACACCGTGAGCGGCGAGCGAATCTCATGCGAGACGTTGGCCACGAAATCGCGCCGCATCGCGTCGTTGCGCTCGCGATCGGTGATGTCCTGCGACAGCACGAGCTTGAGGCCTTCGCTGTAGGGGCGGATGAGCACGGCGATGGTGCCGCGCGACCCCGGCCCGCCAAAGCTGATCCCTTCCGCGAAATCACCCGATTGCAGGTAGGCGACGAAGGCCGGCGAGCGCACGAGGTTGGTGATGCGCTGCCGGCGGTCACGCTGAGGATCGAGCCCGAAGTGGTCGGCTGCCACCGAGTTGCACCATTCGATCTGTTCGTTCTCGTCCAGCAGCAGCACGCCGTTCGGCGAGGCCTCGATGGCAGAGAGGAACTGGTCGAGCCGCATGTTCTCCGTCTCGACGCGGCGCTCGAGCAACCGGACCGAACGCTCGACGCGATAACCCACCTCGCCCCAGAAGCCCGCGTCACGCGGCGCAGCACCCTCGTTCTGGCCGCGCAGCCAGTCCATGAATCGGTGCGCTCGCCAGGCATCGACAAATCCGTAGATCAACGCTGCCGTGCTGGCGCCGATGCAGGTGCCCAGCGCCGGCCACTGAAGGATGCCGCCGATCAGCATGCCCAGCAGCGCCCCGGCGACGACCGCCACCACGCCGGCCAGCAGCCTTGGAATCAACCAAGCCATCGTGTTATCGGGCCGCCGTCAATCGGACGACAGCGCCTGCACCTGTTGCGTGAGCCGGTAGCCCGCGCCACGAACAGTCTCGATCATGCGAGCGCAGTTCACGGGCTCCAGTGCCTCGCGAAGGCGCTTCACGTGGACGTCCACGGTTCGCTCCTCGATGAACACATGGTCGCCCCACACCCGGTCGAGCAATTGGGCGCGGCTGTGCACGCGCTCGGGGTGCGTCATGAAGAAGTGCAGCAGGCGGAACTCGGTCGGCCCGATGCGCACTTCGCGCTCGTCGCGCGTCACGCGCCGCGTGGCCGGGTCGAGCTTGAGGCCGCCGACGTCCACCAGCGTGTCCAGCGCTTCGGGTGCCTTGCGACGCAGCACCGCACGGATGCGCGCCAGCAGCTCGTTGGTGGAAAAAGGCTTGACGAGGTAATCGTCTGCCCCCGCGTCGAGGCCGGCGATCTTGTCGGCCTCTTCCGCGCGCGCGGTCAGCATGATGATGGGCAGTTCGCGGGTGCGCACCGCGCCGCGCCAACGCTTGGCGAGCGCAAGGCCGCTCTGGCCGGGCAGCATCCAGTCGAGCACGACGAGGTCGGGCAGCACGCGGTCCACCTCGAACTGCGCCTGGTCGGCCGTGGCGGCGATGGTGACTTCGTAACCCGCGTGGCGCAGGTTGATCGAGATCAGCTCGGCGATGGCCGATTCGTCTTCAACTACAAGAACGCGACTCATCGCAGTACTCCTTAGCGAACCATGTTCTCGACGTTGGCCACCGTGTTGTGGCGCACGTCGGTGCCCTTGACGACGTAGATGATGACCTCGGCGAGGTTCTTCGCATGGTCGCCCACGCGCTCGATGGCCTTGGCGACGAAGACGAGGTCGATGCTCGACGAAATGGTGCGCGGGTCTTCCATCATGAAGGTGATGAGCTTGCGCATCAGGCCTTCGAACTCCTGGTCGATCTGGTCGTCCTGCTTGAGCACCTCGACCGCCTTCTCGATGTCCAGCCGCGCGAAGGCATCGAGCGCCTTGCGCAGCTGCTTGATGGCGAGTTCCGACTCGAAGACGAGATCGTTCACCGGCAGCCGCATGCGGCTCGAGACACCGCTGTTGATGAGGCGTTGCACCGTGCGCGCGATTCGCGCCGCCTCGTCGCCTACGCGCTCGAGGTTGGCAATCGTCTTGCTGATGGCGATCAGGAGACGCAGGTCGCGTGCCGTGGGTTGGCGGCGCGCGATGATGGTGGAGAGATCGCGATCGATCTCCATCTCCATCGTGTTGACGATTTCCTCTTGCGTCAGCACTTGTGACGCCGTCTCGCCGCTGAAGTTCGTGAGCGCGTAGATGGACTGCGCCACCTGCGATTCCACCAGGCCGCCCATTTCGAGGACGCGGGTGGAGATGCCGCTCAGCTCGGCATCGAATTGCGTGGACAGATGCTTGTCGACCATGTTCTTGCCCTCTTCTGGTTTAGCCGAAACGTCCGGTGATGTAGTCTTCGGTGTCCTTCTTCCTGGGCTTCATGAAGAGGTCCGAAGTGGGGCCGAATTCAATGAGGTCGCCCAGATACATGTAGGCCGTGTAGTCGGACGTGCGCGCCGCCTGCTGCATGTTGTGCGTGACGATCACGACCGTGTAGTCGCTCTTGAGTTCATGGATCAGTTCCTCGATCTTGCCGGTGGAGATCGGGTCCAGCGCCGAGCAGGGTTCATCGAGCAGCAGCACCTCGGGCTTGATGGCGATGCCGCGCGCGATGCAAAGCCGCTGCTGCTGGCCGCCGGAAAGCCCCGAGCCGCTCTGGTTCAGCTTGTCCTTCACTTCGTTCCACAGGGCCGCCTTCTTCAGCGCCCATTCGACGCGCTCGTCCATCTCGATGCGCGGCAGCGTCTCGAACAGCCGCACGCCGAAAGCAATGTTGTCGTAGATCGACATCGGGAACGGGGTGGGCTTCTGGAAGACCATGCCGACCTTGGCGCGGATCAGCGACACGTCTTGCTTGGAGTGCAGGATGTTCTCGCCGTCGAGGATGATCTCGCCTTCCGCGCGCTGCTCGGGGTAGAGCTCGAACATGCGGTTGAAGGTGCGCAAGAGCGTGGACTTGCCGCAACCGGACGGCCCGATGAAGGCGGTGACCTTCTTCTCGGGGATGTCCAGGTTGATGTGCTTGAGCGCCTGGAAGCTCCCGTAGTAGAAGTTCAGGTCCCGCACCGACAACTTGGGCTTCTCGGTCACTGGGAGTTCGACTTTTGCGTCCATGACGTTCTTCTCTTCAATGCTTCTTGCGGAACATGATGCGCGCGAAGATGTTCAACGCGAGCACACCCAGGGTGATGAGGAACACGCCCGCCCATGCCAGCTTCTGCCAGTTCTCGTACGGGCTCATGGCGAACTTGAAGATGGTGTTGGGCAGGTTGGCCATCGGACGGGTCAGGTCAGACGACCAGAACTGGTTCGACAGCGCGGTGAAGATGAGCGGCGCCGTCTCGCCCGCGATGCGCGCGAAAGCCAGCAGCACACCAGTCATCACACCCGCCTGCGCCGACTTGAGCGTGACGGTGAGAATCACCTTCCACTTCGGCGTGCCCAGCGCATAGGCCGCTTCACGCAGCGCGTTGGGAATCAGGCTCAGCATGTTCTCGGTGGTGCGGATGACCACCGGGATGACGATCAGCGCCAAGGCCATCACCCCGGCGACGCCTGAGTAGGTCTTCATGCGCGACACCATCACCGCGTAGATGAACAGGCCGATGACGATCGACGGCGCGGAAAGGAGGATGTCGTTGATGAAGCGCGTCACGTTGCCAAGCGTGCTCTTCTGGCCGTACTCCGCCAGGTAGATGCCCGCCAGGATGCCGATCGGCGTGCCGACGAACGTGGCCAACACCACCATCAGGAACGAACCCCAGATCGCGTTCGCGAGGCCGCCGGTTTCCGCTTGCGGCGGCGGCGTCATCTCGGTGAATACGCTCCACGAGAGTCCGCCCACTCCCAGGCGCACGGTTTCGATGAGGATCCAGATCAGCCAGAACAGGCCAAAGGCCATGGCGGCCATCGACAGCGTCAGCGCGACTGCATTGACCGCCTTGCGGCGGCGGTGCTTGAACAGCCGGCCCGAATCAACCACGCTCGAAGTCATGCCCGCGCTCCTTCGCCTTTGCGCAGTTGTGCCAGCAACACCTTTGACAGCGACAGCACCACAAAGGTCACGAAGAACAGCACCAACGCCAAGTAAAGCAGCGACGCCTGGTGCAGGCCTTCACTGGCTTCAGCGAATTCATTGGCAAGCACCGAAGTGATGCTGTTGGCCGCTTCGAAGAGCGACGGCCCGTTGAGCTGGTTGGCGTTGCCGATCACGAAGGTGACGGCCATGGTCTCGCCGAGCGCTCGGCCCAGGCCCAGCATGATGCCGCCTATCACACCCGTCTTGGTATACGGCAGCACCACCTTGAACACCACTTCCCAGGTCGTGGAGCCGAGCCCGTAGGCCGATTCCTTGAGCATGGCGGGCGTCACCTCGAACACATCGCGCATCACCGCGGCGATGAACGGGATGATCATGATCGCGAGGATGATGCCGGCCGACAGGATGCCGATGCCCACCGGCGCGCCGGACACGAGGCTCTTGAGGATCGGCACGTTGCCGAAGAGCCGCTGCATCGGCTGCTGCACGTACTGCGACAGCACCGGGCTGAACACGAGCAGGCCCCACATGCCGTAGACGATGGACGGCACGGCCGCGAGCAGCTCGATCGCGACGCCGAGCGGGCGGCGCAGCCAGCCGGGCGAGAGTTCGGTGAGGAAGAGCGCAATGCCGAAGCTCACCGGCACGGCGATCAGCAAGGCGATGAGCGAGGTGGCCAGCGTCCCGTAGATCATCACGAGGCCGCCGTACTGGTCCTTGACCGGGTCCCATTCGCTGCGCCAGAGGAAGCTCAGGCCGTACTCGCGGATGGCCGGCATCGCGCCCACGATGAGCGAGCCGATGATGGCCGCGAGCAAGGCCAGGGTGAGGAGCGCCGCGCCATGGGCCAGCGCCGAGAACAGGCTGTCGGCCCACGGTCCCGCCCGACGGACGGTGGGTGGCCGCCCCATCGGGTCGGAGCGTTGCATCTCGTTCTTGTCGAAGTGGGATGCGGGGAGTGTAGCGGCCACGTTTGTCTCCAGGCAGGCTTGATCGGCGCGGCCCGCGAGCCGGGCGGCGCCGATCTTTCAGTCGAGTCGCAGCGTCTTACTTGGCGGCGACAACCTTGCCGGAACCGTCCTTGATCTGGCTCCATTCCTTGCGCACCAGCGTCTTGACGGCGTCGGGCAGCGGAACGTATTCAAGCTCGGTCGCCATCTTGTCGCCGTTGCTGTAGGCCCAGTCGAAGAACTTCAGCGTGGCCGCGCCTTGCGCCGGCTTGTCCTGCGCCTTGTGCATCATGATGAACGTGGCACCGGTCAGGGGCCAGGAATCCTTGCCCGGCTGCTCGGTCAGCACTTGGTAGAAGGACTTGCTCCAGTCGGCACCGGCGGCGGCTGCCTTGAAGTTCAGGTCGTCCGGCGCCACGAAGTTGCCGGCGGCGTTCTTGAGCAGCACGTGCGCCATCTTGTTCTGCTTGGCGTAGGCGTACTCGACGTAGCCGATCGAGTTCGGCAGGCGCTGGACATACGAGGACACGCCTTCGTTGCCCTTGCCGCCCGCCCCGGTCGGCCAGTTCACGGCCGTGCCTTCACCGACCTTGCTCTTCCATTCGGCGTTCACCTTCGACAGATAGTTCGTGAAGATGAAGCTGGTGCCCGAACCATCGGCACGGCGAACCACGGAGATGGCCGCGTCCGGCAGGGACACGCCCGGATTCAGCGAGGTGATGGCTGCGTCATTCCACTTGGCGACCTTGCCGAGATAGATGTCGCCAAGCACCTGGCCCGTGAGCTTGATCTGGCCGGCCTGGATGCCCGGGATGTTCACCACCGGCACCACGCCGCCGATGACGGTCGGGAACTGCACCATGCCGTCCTTGGCGAGTTCGTCGTCCTTCAGTGGCATGTCGGAGGCGCCGAAGTCGACCGTCTTGGCACGGATCTGCTTGAGGCCGGCACCGGAGCCGACCGATTGGTAGTTGATGCGGGCGCCGGAAACCTTGTTGTAGGCATCGGCCCACTTGGCATACAGGGGAGCGGGGAAGGTGGCGCCGGCGCCGGTGACGTCGTCAGCGGCCAGCACGCTGCCGGCGACGAGACTCAGACCGAGGACAGCAAAAGCCGGGCGAACGAATGCGAATTTCATGGTCAGACCTTTCTCAACGAACGTCTTGTTTGGACTGCCGCACTGTAAGAGCGCCACATGACAAGGCCGTGACACGACCGTCATGAAAGAAGACGTCATTTGACGGTCACGCGACTGTCATCGACACCCTGGCGCGGTCCAATTCGTGAAATGGGTCGCGGCCGCCGCCGGCTTCCGGCTGCATTTTGTTCAGCTCGTGGACGTCAGGTTCGCAGGGTCGCCGCCAATCGCTCGGCGCAAGCTTTCGCCACGGCCGGGTCGCGCGCTTCCACCATGACACGCACCAGGGGTTCCGTGCCCGACGGGCGGATCAGTACGCGGCCGGCATCGCCCAGCTCGCGCGCCACGCTGGCTTGCGCATCGGCGAGGTGCGGGTTTGACGTCCAGTCCTGCCCTGGCTGGAGCCGCACGTTGATGAGCACCTGCGGGAACAAGGTGACATCGGCCAGGAGTTGGGGCAGTGGCTTTCCGGCCCGAGCGACGGCTTCAAGGACCTGCAGTGCGCTCACGATGCCGTCGCCGGTGGTGTGCTTGTCCAATGCCAGCAAGTGGCCGGAGCCTTCGCCGCCCAGCAGCCAGCCGCGGGCGGACAGGTCTTCCAGCACGTAGCGGTCGCCGACCTTGGCACGAACGAAGTCGATGCCGCGGGCCTTCAAGGCCACTTCGACCGCCATGTTCGTCATGAGCGTGCCGACCGCACCAGGCACCTTCTGCCCCTGCGCGAGGCGGTCCGCCACCATCACATACAGCAGCTCGTCGCCGTTGTAGAGGCGCCCGTCGGCATCGACGAGCTGCAGCCGGTCGGCATCGCCGTCGAGCGCCACGCCGTAGTCGGCTTGGTGCTCGCGCACGGACTCGATCAGCTTGGCCGGCGAGGTGGCGCCGTAGCCGGCGTTGATGTTGAAGCCGTCCGGCTTGCAGCCGATGCAAACCACCTCGGCGCCGAGCTCATGAAAGACATCCGGCGCCACGTGATAGGCCGCGCCATGGGCCGCATCGACCACGACCTTCAGGCCCTTCAGCGACAGATCGCTGGAAAAAGTGTTCTTGCAGAACTCGATGTAGCGGCCGCTGGCATCGTCCAGCCGGCGGGCCTTGCCCAGTTGCGCGGAATCAACCCACTGCGGCTCTTCCCGGAGCGCCGCTTCGACATCCAGCTCCCACGCGTCGGGCAGCTTCTCGCCGCGGGCGGAGAAGAACTTGATGCCGTTGTCGCCGAACGGGTTGTGCGATGCGCTGATCACCACGCCGAGGCTCAGGCGAAGGGCGCGTGTCAGGTAAGCGACGCCCGGCGTGGGCAGCGGCCCGGTCAGCAACACGTCGACGCCCGCCGATGCGAAGCCGGCTTCCAGGGACGACTCGATCATGTAGCCGGAGATGCGGGTGTCCTTGCCGATGAGCACCGTCGGCCGCTTCTCGCCGCGCTTGAGCACCCGTCCGACCGCATGGCCGAGACGCAGCATGAAATCGGGGGTGATGGGCGACTGACCAACCGTGCCGCGGATGCCGTCGGTGCCGAAATAGGTTCTGCTCATGGTGCTTTGGGACTGCCTGGGGAATCGAACCGGTGATTGTCCCCGATTGGTGCGCGGCCCAGCGGCGCCCGGCGCGTTCGCGTCACGCCAGCCCGGCAGCCTGCCATACCTTCAATGCATCGACGGTCGCCGCGACGTCATGCACTCGAACCACACGTGCGCCCAGCTGGACGGCGGCCAGTGCGGCGGCCACGCTCGCGACCATGCGCTCGTTCGGTCCGCGGCCCGTCACCGCGCCGAGGGTGGACTTGCGCGACCAGCCGACGAGCAAGGGATGACCGAGCCTCAGCAGCTCGCGCTGGCGCCGAAACAAGGCCAGGTTGTGCTCCACTGATTTTCCGAAGCCATAGCCTGGGTCCAGCACGATGCGCTCGGCTTCGACGCCTCGGATACGCAATTGTTCGACCCGCCCCGCAAGGAAGTCGCTCACGCTCGCGACGACGTCGTCATAGGCTGGTGCCGATTGCATCGACCTCGGCTCTCCTTGCATGTGCATGAGACAGACGCCGCAATTCGGATGCTCGTGGACGAGGTCCATTGCACCGGGCGCGCACAAGGCGTTGATGTCGTTCACGATGTCCACGCCCATGTCCAGCGCGCGACGCATCACCTCCGTCTTCGCGGTGTCGATGGAGACGGGGCACTGCAGCTTCAACGCTGCCTGCAGCACGGGCATGACGCGAGTCCACTCGTCGTCGATGCTCACCGGCTGCGCTCCCGGCCGACTCGATTCCCCGCCGATGTCCAGGATGTCGGCGCCCTCTTTCACAAGCTGCTCGCAATGCGCCGCGGCGGCACTTGAATCGGCGTAGCGTCCGCCGTCGGAGAACGAATCCGGCGTGACGTTGACGATCCCCATCACCCGTGGGCACGTGAGATCGATGCGAAATCGGCTGGTCTGCCAGAACATGTCGGCACTGTTGGAAGATCGGATGGCGGCAGTGTGCCAGCGTCGTGATGGATGCGGATGCGCGCAACCAGGCGCCCATGAAAAACGGGGCCGAAGCCCCGTTTTCATTTGGCGACGTCCTGAAGATCAGGCCGCTGCCGGTGCACCGTCGGTGCTGACCGGAGGCGGCGTGCCGCCCGGCTTGTTGGCCGACGGCGTCCAGTCCTTCGGCGGCCGCGGCGGCTTGCCGTTCATGATGTCTTCCAGCTGGTCCGCGTCGATGGTTTCCCACTCGAGCAGCGCGTTCGCCATCGCATGCATCTTGTCCTTGTTGTCCTCGATCAGCCTGCGGGCAACCCCGTACTGCTCATCGATGATGCGGCGCACTTCCACGTCCACGCGTTGCATCGTGTCTTCGGACACGTTGGTCGTCTTGGTGACCGAGCGGCCGAGGAACACTTCGCCCTCGTTCTCGGCATAGACCATCGGGCCCAGCGCCTCGCTCATGCCGTAGCGCATCACCATGTCACGGGCCATCTGCGTCGCACGCTCGAAGTCGTTGCTGGCGCCGGTGGTCATCTGGTTCATGAACACTTCTTCGGCGATGCGGCCACCGAACAGCATGCTGATCTTGTTCAGCATGTACTCGCGGTCGTAGCTGTAGCGGTCACGCTCGGGCAAAGACACCGTCACACCCAACGCACGGCCGCGCGGGATGATGGTGACCTTGTGCACCGGGTCCTGCTTGGGCAGCATGCGACCAACCAGCGCGTGGCCGGCCTCGTGATAGGCGGTGTTGCGGCGCTCTTCCTCGTCCATGACCATGGACTTGCGCTCCGTGCCCATCATGATCTTGTCCTTGGCCTTCTCGAAGTCGACCATCTCCACCACGCGTCCGTTGCGGCGCGCGGCGAAGAGAGCGGCTTCGTTGACCAGGTTGGCAAGGTCAGCACCCGAGAAGCCCGGCGTGCCGCGCGCGAGGATGTCGGCGCGGATGTCCTGGCCGAGCGGCACCTTCCGCATGTGCACGTTGAGGATCTGCTCGCGGCCACGCACGTCGGGCAGGGTCACGTAGACCTGTCGGTCGAAGCGGCCGGGGCGCAACAGCGCAGGGTCGAGGATGTCGGGACGGTTGGTCGCAGCCATCACGATCACCCCGAGGTTGGTCTCGAAGCCATCCATCTCGACCAGCATCTGGTTCAGCGTCTGCTCGCGCTCGTCGTTGCCGCCACCCAGGCCCGCGCCACGATGGCGGCCCACAGCGTCGATTTCGTCGACGAAGATGATGCAAGGCGCGCTCTTCTTGGCCTGCTCGAACATGTCGCGCACGCGGGCGGCGCCGACACCGACGAACATTTCAACGAAGTCGGAACCCGAGATGCTGAAAAACGGCACCTTGGCTTCGCCGGCGATGGCCTTGGCCAGCAACGTCTTGCCGGTGCCCGGGGGGCCGACCAGGAGCACGCCACGCGGAATGCGGCCGCCGAGCTTCTGGAATTTCTGCGGGTCCTTCAGGAAGTCGACGAGTTCCTTCACCTCTTCCTTCGCCTCGTCGCAACCCGCGACGTCGGAGAAGGTGGTGGTGTTGTTGGCCTCGTCGAGCATGCGCGCCTTGGACTTGCCGAAGCTGAAGGCGCCACCCTTGCCGCCGCCTTGCATCTGGCGCATGAAGTAGATCCACACGCCGATCAGAAGCAGCATCGGGCCCCAGGAGACGAGGATGCCGGTCAACATCGACGGCTCTTCGCGGGCCTTGACGTCGAACTTGACGCCGTTGTTGCGCAAGTCACCCACGAGGCCACGGTCGAGGTAAGTCGCCGTGGTGCGGATTTCCTTGTCGTCGGTGGTCTTGGCGCGGATCTCGGTGCCGGCCGGCCCCTCTTGCAGGATCACGCTCTTGATGCGCTTGCCCTGCACTTCATCGAGGAATTCCGAATACCCGATCTCGTTGGCGCGCGTGGCGCCGCGGTCGAACTGCTTGAACACGGTGAACAGCACGAGGGCGATCACCAGCCAGACAGCGATTTTCGAGAACCATTGATTGTTCACCGCGGCTCCTTTTCCGGGTCAAAACACGCTGGCCCGGACAGCATCACACTCGGGCTTCCACGGCATATGCGGTTGATTTTATGCCACGCAAGGCCTGGGTTACGGGGGGCAAACACCGCCATAGCCAAGGTGTATCGGCATGTGTGGGCGATGACTGTTCACTCCTCGATATCGGCCGACGCTTTCGCAGCCTTGAGACCGATGCCCACCAAAAAGGTTTCCGAGGATTTGTCGCGAGAAGCCTTCGGTTTGAGCGGTTTCACGACCTTGAAGCGCTCCTTGAAGAGTTTCACGAGCTGGCTGTAGCCGCTGCCGTGGAAAACCTTGCAAACCAAAGCGCCGCGAGGTGTGAGATGTTTCTCGGAAAACTCCACCGCCAATTCGACCAAAAGGGCGATTCGGGCGGAATCTGAGCTTTCGATTCCCGAGAGATTCGGGGCCATGTCTGAAATCACCACATCGACCGGACGGCCCCCGACATGCTCCTCGAGCTGGCGCAGCACGGCATCCTCGCGAAAGTCGCCCTGGATGAAGGTCACGCCCTCGATGGGTTCGAAATCCAGGACGTCCAGCGCGATGATGGTCCCATTCAGCGTGCCGGCCGCCGCGCCACCCTCGTCCTTGGGCGCAAACTTGCGCCGCACGTACTGACTCCACGCCCCGGGCGTCGCACCAAGGTCGACCACCAACTGGCCAGGCTTGATGAGCTTGAGCTCCTCGTCGATTTCCTTGAGCTTGTAGGCGGCCCGCGCTCGGTAGCCCTCCTTCTGGGCCAGCTTCACGAACGGGTCGTTCAGGTGGTCATACATCCACTGCTTGTTGACCTTCTTGCTTTTTGATTTGACTTTCATGCTGCGGGGATAATACGGTGATGCCCGCAATCAATCTCACACCTTCCGAGCGCAAGGAAAAACGCGCCGATGCCCACCACCTCGACCCCGTGGTGATGATCGGCGGCGATGGCCTGACGCCCGCCGTCGTCAAGGAGGTCGATGCCGCCCTCAACGCCCATGGGCTGATCAAGGTCCGCGTCATGTCCGACGACCGCGACTCGCGCCAAGAAGCCCTGGCGACGCTGAGCGAGAAGCTCAATGCAGCCCCTATCCAGCACATCGGCAAGCTGCTGATCCTGTGGCGCCCCATCCCCGAAAAGGCCAAGGTGGAGCGCGAAGACCGCATGCCGGGGCCGAAGGTGGTGAAGATCTTGAAGTTCTCGAAGAGCGGAAATCACAGGCCCCAGGTGAAGAAGGTGAAGGTGCTGGGCAACCAGCGCATCGCGGCGGGTGGCCAGCTCAAGCGTGCGAAGAAGCGTCAGACCAGCGTGAAGAAGACGGCGGCGGACTGATCTCGCCGAGCGCCCAGTGCTCCGGCCTCAGACAGTCAACCGCCAGGCAGCAATGCTCACGAGCAGGGCCTTGAGCATGTACAGGCCGGCCGAAATGCCGTGCAAGGCACCGAAAGACAGGCTCCCCTGCCCCACCTTCGCTGCGGCCATCATGGGCTGCAGCGCGAAATAGCCGAACACCGTGCAGAACAAGGCGCCAAGAACGAGCAGCATGTTGGCGCTGAAGACCGAGCCCTCGCCTGATTCGGCAGCGTCACGGGCAACTCGCCGCAAGATGATGAAGAGCACGATGGCCAGCGCCAGGCTCAAGGTCGCTTCCTGCGCGAACATCCGGCCGGCGATGCGCCCGGCCGTGTCGGGCGCAGTGGTGGCGAACCCCGCCGGCGCGCCGATGAGGCCCACGCCCCACAGCAAGCCCGCCCACAGGCCTGCGATCCACGCGCACAAGCGCCTTAGGTTCATGCTCAGACGTAGCGGACTTCGATGATCTCGTAGCTCTTGACGCCGCCCGGCGCCTGCACGTCTGCCACGTCGCCAGCTTCCTTGCCGATGAGTGCGCGCGCGATGGGCGAGCTGATGGAGATGAGCCCTTGCTTGAGGTCGGCTTCGTCGTCGCCGACGATCTGGTAGGTGACTTGCGCGCCGCTGGCTTCTTCTTCGAGATCGACGGTCGAGCCGAACACCACGCGGCCGCCGGCGTTGAGCACCGACGGATCGATCACCTGCGCTGCGGCGAGCTTGCCCTCGATCTCGAGGATGCGGCCTTCGATGAAGCCCTGCTTGTCCTTGGCGGCCTCATATTCGGCGTTTTCGGACAGGTCACCTTGCGCGCGCGCTTCGGCGATCGCCTGGATGACGGCATGGCGTTCGACGGACTTGAGTCGCTGGAGCTCGTCCTTGAGCTTCTCGGCGCCTCGCTTTGTGAGCGGAATGGTGGTCATGTGCCTAACCTTGGAGCAAAAATGAAGCCGCCGCCAGGGTCACCGGCGGCGGCGCTGTTCTAGTGGATGCGTCGAGTTTAGTGCGTTTTCGCCGCGAGTTCGGCGTGCAGTTCCTGCAGGGAAACCACGAGTAGATCGGCCTGGTGCTTCATGCCCTCCACCGCCGCCTCGCACCCCGCCATGCTGGTGTAGTAGGTGATGCGGTTGGCCAACGCCGTCTGGCGGATGTGGCGGGAATCCGCGATTGCCGTGCGGGTTTCGTCCACCGTGGTGAACACGAGCTGGATCTCGCCCGCCTTCACCATGTCGACGATGTGCGGCCGTCCATCCTTGACCTTGTTCACCGGCTTCACCGGAATGCCGGCTTCCGCGATGGCAGCAGCCGTGCCCTTGGTCGCCACCAGGCCGAAGCCCATGGCGTGAAGGTCACGGGCCACGGCCACGGCGCGCGCCTTGTCGCCGTTCTTGACCGTGATGCAGACGTTGCCCTTGGTCGGCAGCCGCGAGCCCGCGCCGAGCTGGCTCTTGAGCATGGCCTCGCCGAAGGTTCGGCCCGCGCCCATCACCTCGCCGGTGGAGCGCATCTCCGGCCCGAGGATCGGATCCACGCCCGGGAACTTGTTGAACGGGAACACCGCTTCCTTCACGCTGAAGTACGGCGGGATCACCTCGCGCGGCGGCTTGCCGTCCTTGTGGCGCTGGTCGGCCAGGCGCTGGCCCACCATGCAGCGCGCCGCAATCTTGGCGAGCGGCTGGCCGGTGGCCTTGGACACGAAAGGTACGGTGCGCGAGGCACGCGGGTTCACTTCCAGCACGTAGACGATGGACTTGTCGCCTTCCTGCTGAATGGCGAACTGCACGTTCATCAGGCCCTTGACCTTCAGCGCGCGGGCCATGAGCGTGGTCTGGCGGCGCAGCTCGTCTTGCAACTCCTTGCTCAGGGAGTACGGCGGCAGCGAGCAGGCCGAGTCGCCGGAATGGATGCCCGCCTGCTCGACGTGCTCCATGATGCCGCCGATCATCACGCCGTCAGCGCCATCGGTGCCGTCAGCGATGCAGTCAACGTCCACTTCGATCGCGTCGTCGAGGAAACGGTCGAGCAGTACGGGCGATTTCTCGCTCACCTTCACCGCTTCGCGCATGTAGCGCTCGAGGTCTTTGTCGCCGTGCACGATTTCCATCGCGCGACCGCCGAGCACGTAGCTGGGACGCACGACCAGCGGGTAGCCGATCTCTTGCGCGAGCTGCAGCGCCGCTTCTTCCGTGCGCGCCGTGCGATTGGGCGGCTGCTTGAGGCCAAGCTCATGCAGCAGCTTCTGGAAGCGCTCGCGGTCTTCGGCGATGTCGATGCTGTCGGGCGTGGTGCCCACGATAGGCACGCCGGCGCGCTCGAGGTCCAGCGCCAGCTTCAGCGGCGTCTGGCCGCCGTACTGCACGATCACGCCGACCGGCTTTTCCTTGTCGACGATCTCAAGCACGTCCTCGAGCGTCACCGGCTCGAAGTAGAGGCGGTCGGAGGTGTCGTAGTCGGTAGACACCGTCTCGGGGTTGCAGTTGACCATGATGGTCTCGTAGCCGTCTTCGCGCATGGCGAGCGCGGCATGGACGCAGCAATAGTCGAACTCGATGCCCTGCCCGATGCGGTTCGGCCCGCCGCCCAGGACCATGATCTTCTTGCGGTCGGTCGGGTTGGCCTCGCACTCCTCGTCGTAGGTGGAGTACATGTAGGCCGTCTGCGTCGCGAACTCGGCGGCGCAGGTATCCACCCGCTTGTACACGGGTCGCACGTTGAGCTTGTGACGAAGCGCTCGCACCTCGTGCTGGTTCGTGCCGAGCAGCTTGGCGAGGCGCTTGTCGGAGAAGCCCTTCTGCTTGAGGAAGCGCAGTTCCTCAGCGCTCAGGCTGGCGAGCTGGCGGCCGGCCACCTGCTTCTCGGTCTGCACGATCTGCTCGATCTGCGCGAGGAACCACGGGTCGATCGCCGTTTCGTCGAACACTTCTGCAAGCGTCAGGCCGATGCGGAAGGCGTCGGCGACGAAGAGGATGCGCTCCGGCCCGGCCTCGCCGATCTCCTGCACGATCTCTTCGCGATCGGTGCTGCGCTCGGTGAGGCCGTCGATGCCTGTCTCCAGGCCGCGCAGCGCCTTCTGGAAGCTTTCCTGGAAGGTGCGGCCCATGGCCATCACCTCGCCCACCGACTTCATCTGCGTGGTCAGGCGTGAATCGGCCGCAGGGAATTTCTCGAACGCGAAACGCGGAATCTTCGTGACGACATAGTCGATGCTCGGCTCGAAGCTCGCGGGCGTCGCACCGCCGGTGATGTCGTTGCGCAACTCATCCAGCGTGTAGCCCACCGCCAGCTTCGCCGCGACCTTGGCGATCGGAAAACCCGTCGCCTTGGAAGCCAGCGCCGACGAGCGCGACACCCGCGGATTCATCTCGATCACGACCATGCGACCGTTCTCGGGATTGATCGAGAACTGCACGTTCGAACCGCCGGTGTCCACGCCGATCTCGCGCAGGATGGCGATGGAGGCATTGCGCAGCAGCTGGTATTCCTTGTCGGTCAGGGTCTGCGCCGGCGCGACCGTGATCGAGTCACCCGTGTGGATGCCCATCGGGTCCAGGTTCTCGATCGAGCACACGATGATGCAGTTGTCCGCCTTGTCGCGGACCACTTCCATCTCGTATTCCTTCCAGCCGATGAGCGACTCTTCGATGAGCAGCTCCTTGGTCGGCGAGAGATCGAGCCCGCGCTTGCAGATCTCTTCGAACTCGTCCGGGTTGTAGGCAATGCCGCCACCCGTGCCGCCCAGCGTGAAGCTCGGGCGGATCACCATCGGAAAGCCCGTGCCGCCGATGTCGTGCTGGATGCGCTTTTGAACGGCGAGCGCTTCTTCCATCGAATGCGCAATGCCGCTCCTGGCCGAGTGCAGGCCGATGCCTGTCATCGCGTCCTTGAACTTGAGGCGGTCTTCGGCCTTCTCGATGGCCTTCTCGTTCGCGCCGATCATCTCGACGCCGTACTTCGCGAGCACGCCGTGCTGGTGCAGGTCGAGCGCGCAGTTCAGCGCCGTCTGGCCGCCCATGGTGGGCAGCACTGCATCGGGCCGTTCCTTGGCGATGATCTTCTCGACCACTTGCCAGGTGATGGGCTCGATGTAGGTCACATCGGCCATCTCCGGGTCGGTCATGATCGTCGCCGGGTTGCTGTTGACGAGGATGACTCGGTAACCCTCTTCGCGCAGCGCCTTGCAGGCTTGCGCGCCGGAATAGTCGAACTCGCAGGCCTGGCCGATGATGATCGGGCCGGCGCCGATGATGAGGATGGATTTGAGGTCTGTGCGCTTTGGCATTTAGTTTTTCTCCGTCTTGCGCGCAGCCATCAGGTCGGTGAAGCGGTCGAAGAGGTAGGCAATGTCATGGGGTCCGGGGGATGCTTCCGGGTGGCCCTGGAAGCAGAAGGCGGGCTTGTCCGTGCGGGCGAGGCCTTGCAGCGTGCCGTCGAAGAGCGAGACATGCGTGGCGCGCAGGTTGGCGGGCAGCGTCTTCTCGTCGACCGCGAAGCCATGGTTCTGGCTCGTGATGCTCACGCGGCCGTTGTCGAGGTCCTTCACCGGGTGGTTCGCGCCGTGGTGGCCGAACTTCATCTTGAAGGTCTTGGCGCCTGAAGCGAGCGCCATGATCTGGTGGCCAAGGCAGATGCCGAAGGTCGGGATGCCGGTGTCGATGAGCTCGCGCGTCGCCTCGATGGCGTAGTCGCAGGGCTCCGGGTCACCCGGGCCGTTGGAGAGGAAGACGCCGTCGGGCTTGTGCTTGAGCACCTCGGACGCAGGCGTCTGCGCCGGCACCACCGTGATCTTGCAGCCGCGGCTGGCCAGCATGCGCAGGATGTTGAACTTCACGCCGAAGTCGTAGGCGACGACATGGAACTTCGGGTCGGCCTGCTTGCCGTATCCGGTGCCGAGTTCCCACTCGGTTTCCGTCCACTCGTAGGGCTCGCGCATGCTCACGACCTTGGCGAGGTCGAGGCCGGCCATGCTCGGCGCGGCCTTGGCCTTGGCCACCGCATCGGCGATGTGCCGTTCGGTGATGGTCGCGCCTTCGGGCAGCGTGAGGATGCAGCCGTTTTGTGCGCCGGTGGTGCGCAGGACGCGGGTCAGGCGACGGGTGTCGATGTTGGCGATGGCGACGGTGCCCTCGCGCTTGAGGTACTCCGGCAGGGTCATCGATTTGCGGAAGTTCGACTCCAGCACCGGCAGGTCCTTGATGATCAGGCCTGCGGCGTGAACCTTCTTCGCTTCGACGTCTTCCGTCGCGACACCATAGTTGCCAATGTGCGGATACGTCAGCGTGACGATCTGCCGGCAGTAGCTTGGGTCGGTGAGGATTTCCTGGTAGCCGGTGAGCGCGGTGTTGAACACCACTTCGCCGACCGTCTCGCCAGGAGCGCCGATCGATGTCCCCTTGAAGATGGTTCCGTCTGCGAGAGCGAGAAGAGCGGGAGACAGAACTGGCAGCAAGGAAAACTCCATCGTTGCGCCCAGCTCTGCCTTCGCGGTGACCGCGCGTTCATCGTGTCGCACGGTGTGATCGCGGGCTCGAATCCGGAGGGGAAACTGCGGGAGGTTTCGCTGGGGCGGGTGATTGCGGGTAAACCTTAGGAGTATATCCGAGGAGACCCTCAAATCGCTATCGCAGCAATGCCCGCTTTGGCAATCTGGGCGTCCTGTTCAGACTTGACGCCGCTCACGCCCACCGCGCCCACGCACTGCCCGTTCACCATGATCGGCACGCCACCTTCGAGCATGCCTTGCACTTCCGGCGCGCTCAAGAACGCGGTGCGGCCGCCATTGATGATTTCCTCGTACCCGCGGCTCTCGCGACGGCCGAGCGCGGCGGTGCGGGCCTTGGCCGGCGCCATGTGCGAGCTCAAGGGCGATGCACCGTCGAGTCGCTGCAGCCACAGCAAATGGCCACCATCGTCCACGATGGCGATCGTGACCACCCATTGGTTGGAAACGGCTTCGGTTTCCGCGGCGGCGGCGACTCGCTTGATTTCATCGAGCGTCAGGACGGGCTTCGAATTCACGGGGATTCCTTCGTTGTAGAGGCACCGCCACTGTACGGCGGCGTGGCAACCTCGCAATTCCGGCGCGCAAACGAGTCAAACGCACCCCTTGTGGAGCGCGCTCACGCACCCCACATACTGACCCCGGGGGGAACTAGAATTCCCTGGTTGGGTCTGAGCCCACGTCTTTCAACTGGAGGTCTCAATGAACGAAAGCCTGCAAACCATCTACGGTGGCGGCTCTCTCATTTCGGCAGAGCAACGCAACCGCGTGCTGCGCAACACGTACTGGCTGTTGGCATTGTCCCTGGTGCCCACGGTGCTTGGCGCCTGGATCGGCGTGAGCACGGGTGTCATCGCCAAACTCGGTACCGGCGCCACCTTGCTGCTGTTTTTCGGCGGCGCCTTCGCCTTCATGTTCGCCATCCAGAAGACCAAGGACTCGGCCGCCGGAGTGGGCGTGCTGCTGGCCTTCACGTTCTTCATGGGCCTGATGATGTCCAGGCTGCTGGCCTACGTGCTGGGCTACAAGAACGGCACCGGTCTCATCATGACGGCATTCGGCGGCACGGCCGGCGTGTTCTTCGCGGTGGCGAGCCTGGCCACCGTGATCAAGCGCGATCTGTCGAGCATGGGCAAGTTCCTGTTCGTCGGCGCCTTGGCGATCGTGATCGGCAGCGTGCTGAACGCGCTGTTCTTCCAGTCCGGGCCGATGATGCTGGCGATCTCGGTGATGGCCATCGGCATCTTCAGCGCCTACATGCTGTACGACATCAAGCAGGTGATCGACGGTGGCGAGACCAACTACATCACCGCCACGCTGCAAATCTACTTGGATCTGGTCAATGTGTTCCAGAACCTGCTGCTCTTGCTGACCTCGCTCAGCGGCGAGCGCGACTGACGGACCACCTCGTCAGTCCGAGACAACGGGGCCTTCGGGCCCCGTTTGTCATTCCCGCTCGAACACCGCGATGCTTTCCACGTGGGCTGTGTGGGGGAACATGTTCACCGCCCCCGCTGCCACGCAGCGGTAGCCGGCCTGATGCACCAGCAGCCCCGCATCGCGGGCGAGCGTGGCCGGGTTGCAGCTCACGTAGACGATGCGTTGAGGCGGCGCATAGCCCGGCGCGAGCGATGGGTCCGCATGCAGGTCGGCGATGGCCTTCGCAAGGGCGAACGCGCCTTCGCGCGGCGGGTCCACCAGCCATTTTTCGGCAGCACCGTAGGTTGCCAGGTCAGCCGGCATGATCTCGAAGAGGTTGCGCGCGACAAAGCTCGTCTTCGCCGCCAAGCCGTTGAAAGCCGCGTTTTCGCGCGAGCGAGCCACCAGCGCCTCGCTGCCTTCGATGCCCAGCACTTCCTTCGCCTGCGTCGCGATGGGCAGCGTGAAGTTGCCCAGCCCGCAGAACCAGTCGATCACCCGCTCGTCCGGCTGCGCATCCAGCAGGCGCAAGGCCCGGCTGACCAGCACCTGGTTGATCTGGTGGTTCACCTGCGTGAAATCGGTGGGCTTGAAGGGCATGGTGATGCCGAATTCCGGCAGCGTGTAGTCCAGCGCCGCGCCGCCTTCGTCAAGCAGATGCACGGTGTCCGGCCCCTTGGGTTGCAGCCACCACTGCACGCCTGTCTCGGCTGCGAATGCGCGCAGGCGCGACAGGTCGGCCGCGCTCAACGGCTCAAGGTGCCGCAGCACCAGCGCCGTGACGCTCGAACCGATGGCCAGTTCGATCTGCGGAAGCCGGTCGCGCTGGTCCATGCCGGTGATGAGATCCGCCAACTTCGGCAGGAGCGCGCTCACGTGCGGCGGCAACACCTCGCAGCTGTCCATGTCGGCGACATAGCTGTACTTGCGCTCGTGAAAGCCCACCAGCACCTTGCCCTTCTTCACCACGAACCGCACCGACAGTCGCGCCCGGTAGCGATAGCCCCAGGAGGGCCCCTCGATCGGCCGCAGCACACGCTCGGGCTTGACCTTGCCGAGATGCCACAGCCCATCCTCCAGCGCCCGCTGCTTGGTGGCGATCTGCGCGCCGACGTGGAAGTGCTGAATCTTGCAGCCGCCACAGGTGCCGAAGTGTGGGCAGCGCGGACGCACCCGTTGGGCGCTCTCGTGGCGCAGCGCCGTCATCGACGCCTGCTCCCAGTTGTTCTTCTTGCGGTGGACCTGCACCTGCACTTCCTCGCCCGGAAGCGCACCTTCGATGAAGACCACCTTGCCCTCGGCGTTGTGGGCCACGCCTTGCCCTTCGAGGTCGAGGGACTCGACCTTCAACCATTCATTGTTCGCTGTCATGGACGCGATTATCCCGGCCCGGCGATACTGGCCAGGATGCTCCCGCCGCCGCCTCTCCAGCTCGGGTTTTCGCCCCGTCGTGTCATCGTGTTTTCCGGCCACATCGTCGATGCGGCCGATCGGCCGGACGAGCGCTTCCCGGTGCGCTGCGTGCCACGGGCCGCGCAGCGCATCGATGCCGCGCTCAGCGCGATGAAGGCCGGCAAAGCAGACCTCGCCATCACGCAGGGCTCCGCCGGCGGCGACATCCTGTTCATTGAGTCATGCCTCGCGCACGACGTGCCGGTGCAGCTGATGCTGCCCGTGCCTGAGGACGAATTCGTCGAGCGCTCCATCGCGCGCATGGCCGATGGCGAAGATTGGAAGCGCCGCTACCTGGCCGCACGCGAAAGTCTCGCGGCCTTACCCGCAGTGATGCCAGGCGCCCCCGGCAACGTCTTCGAGCGCTGCAACCGCTGGATGCTCGCGACCGCGCAAGCCAGCCGTGCCCCGGCCATCGAGCTGCTGTGCCTGTGGAACGGCGCACGCGGCGACGCCGGCGGCACAGCGCACATGGTGGACGAGTTCCGCGCGGCTCACTGCCGCATCACCTGGATCGACTCCCGCGAGTTCTGCTGAGCCACGACTCGCGACCCGGCTCACACCCAGGCCGCGAGGTACTCTTGCCAATGCGATTCGTTGTTGGCCGCGAGCGTCTCCTTCACGAAGGCGATCTCGCGCTCGTACTCAGCTTCCGTGAAGCCCCCGCGCATCATCTGGAAGCGGCAGTACACGAGGTAGGTGTTCATCACGTCCGTCTCGCAATAGCGGCGGATGTCCTCGAGCTTGCCTTCGCGGTAGGCGTTGTAGACCTGCGAGCCGTCCATGCCCAGCTTGCCCGGAAAGCCGCACAGCTTGGCCATGGCATCGAGCGGTGCACTGCCGCGCGGCTGGTACATCGCGAGCAGGTCCATCAGGTCGAGGTGCCGCATGTGGTAGCGGCTGATGTAGTTGTTCCACTTGAACTCGCGGTCGTCCTCGCCCAGGTCCCAGTACTTGTTGGCGACGACGCCATGGCGCAAGCCGCGGTAGTGCAGCACCGGCAGGTCAAAGCCCCCGCCGTTCCAGCTCACGAGCTGCGGCACGTGCCGCTCGATGGTGTTGAAGAAGGTCTGGATGACCTTGCCTTCCTGGCTCTTGCCGTCCGTCTCTCGATCGACGAACGAATGGATCTTCAGGCCCTCGGCGTTGCGGAACACGCACGAGATGACGAGGATGCGCTGCAGGTGCAAGGGCATGAAATCGCTCTTGCCCGCCTCCTTGCGCTCGGCCATCTCGATGGCGTAGACCTCCTCGTCGCTCACGCTGGCCGGAAGGCCTCGCAGCGTCTTGAGTCCGGGAAGATCGGGAATGGATTCGATGTCGAAAACGAGAACGGGCCAGGACATTCGGTTGGTGGTGCGATCAGAAGATGGAGTCGCGGTCGATGCCGTTGCGGATCATGCGGCGCTTGAGCTTGAGCAGGGCTTCCTGCTGGATCTGGCGGATGCGTTCGCGCGTGAGCTTCAGCCGCTCCGCCAGCACCTCGAGTGTCTCAGGTTCGCGGTCGCGCAAGCCGTAGCGCCCGGCCAGAACTTCGCGTTCGCGTTCGTTGAGTTCTTCCAGCCCATGATTGAGCAATTGCTCGACCTCGTTGCTGAGCGTGAGGCTCATCGGGTCGGTGGCGCCATCGTCGGCCACGCTGTCGAGCATGGATTCCGCGCCGTTGTGATCGGCCGGGTAGCGGTCGATGGGCGCGTCCAGCGAGGTGGGCAACTCGGAGAAGCGCAGCAGGTCGCTCACCACCTGCACGGGCCGGCCCACCGCAGCCGCCACGTCTTCCACGCGCACGGGTTTGTCGTGGTGGCCGTTGCGGCCCGATTCAGCCTCGAGCGCGCGGCGTGCCTTCAGCACCTGGTTGAGTTCGCGCACGATGTGCACCGGCAGACGCACGAGGCGGGCCTGATGCATGATCGCGCGCTCGATGTTCTGGCGGATCCACCACGACGCATAGGTCGAGAAGCGGAAGCCCCGCTCGGGCTCGAACTTGCCGATCGAGTGCATCAAGCCGAGGTTGCCTTCCTCGATGAGGTCGGTCATCGGCAGCCCGCGGCCAAGGTAGTTCTTGGCGATGCTCACCACCAGGCGCAGGTTGTGCTCGATCATCGCCTGGCGGGCCTCGAAATCGCCCGTGCGGGCCCGGGTGGCAGTCTCGAACTCCTGTTGCGGCGTGAGCAGCGGCGCTCGGCGAATTTCCCGCAGGTAGGTCTGCAGGGTGTTGCCGATTTCGCCATCGCCCGCGGCGAGTTCGGGGGTGCCCGCGGCGTCGCTCGAACCTGCGCCATCGATCTCCGGCGTTTCCGGCTCTGTGCCGTCAAGACCGGCAGGCATCACGATGTCCAGGGTGGCGGCGGGAGCCTCGATCTCCATCGCGGCGATCAACGCCTCGGGCGGCGCAGCGGTCAGCCCGTCAGGCAGGCCCTGTGCATGACCGTTCGAGGAGGCACGCCGCTTGTTCATGCTGTGTCCTGTGTCGAACGGTCATCGGCCGCATCTCAGCGTGGCGGCAAGAGCTTGGCGGGGTCGATGGGCTTGCCCAGCTTGCGGATCTCGAAGTGCAGTTGCACCCGTTCCGCATCGGTCGAGCCCATCTCGGCAATCTTTTGTCCGCGGCGCACAGTCTGGTCCTCCTTCACAAGCAGCGTCTGATTGTGCGCGTAAGCGGTGAGGTAAGTGTTGTTGTGCTTGAGGATGACAAGGTTGCCGTAGCCACGAAGGCCGGAACCTGCGTAGACAACGCGCCCGTCAGCCGCCGCGTAGACCGGGTCGCCCGCCTTGCCGGCAATGGCCAGGCCCTTGCTCTTCTGTTCGTCGAAGCCGCTGGCCACGGGGCCGGCCGCCGGCCAAAGCCAGTTGACGTCGTCGTCGCCGTCCTTGGGCGACGGCGGCGGCGGGGCGACGGCCGCAGGCGTGGCGGAGGTGCCCGCTGTCGCGACGCCCGATGCCGCGCCGCTCGCGGGCGTCGCGCTGCCCAGCGCCTTCACTTCGACCTTGGCGGTCTTCGTCCCGTTGGCGGCGGCGTTCGGGTCGACGGCCGGGCCCGGAGGCGCCACGCGAATCACCTGGCCCACCTCGATGAGGTTCGGGTTGTCCAGGCCGTTCCACTTGACGATGTCCTTCCAGTTCTGGCCATTCTCCAGCCCGATGCGGATCAGCGTGTCGCCTTGCTTGACGGTGTAGTAGCCGACCTTGCCGGCGTTCTCGGCGCCGGGCTTGGGCACGTCCTTGGTCGGGTCGACCGGCGGCGGGGCCACGGCAACCGCGCTCGGCGAGACTCGAGGTGTCGCGCTGCGGTCTTCCACCGGCGCATGGTTCTTCGACGTCGCGCATCCCGCCAGCAGCCAGACCGCGGCCGCCATCGCGGCGCAGAGTCTTGTGTCCATCCAGCGATTCTTCGTCTTCACCATGCCTTGTGCCATCCCCAGTTACTGCCTCTCGTTGATTGCCTAACGAACCGTCCCCGATCTTAATGGGACGAACTGCACGACTTCGTGAACGCCATGCTTGAAACCTTGCTCATGGCGGTCGACCACCACCAGCACTTGCCTGTTGCCCTCGCGCACGGGCGCCACGATGCGTCCGCCCACGGCGAGTTGATCGAGCCATGCCTGCGGCAAGGCGTCGCCCCCCGCGGCCGCGATGATGCCGTCGTAGGGCGCATTGGGCCCGTGGCCCAGCATGCCGTCACCATACACGAGTCGAAGATTGGCGATCCGCAGCGGCGCAACAAGATCGCGGGCTTTGTCGTGCAAGGGCTTGAGCCGCTCCACCGAAAACACCTGCTTCGACAAACGTGCGAGCAGCGCCGCCTGGTAGCCGCAGCCGGTGCCGATCTCGAGGACGCGGCCCAAGGGCCCCGCCGATGCCGCGCGCGACTTCGCGTTGGCGCCGTCCATCAGCAGCTCGATCATGCGAGCGACCACCGAAGGCTTGGAGATCGTCTGGCCGTGGCCGATCGGCAGGCTGGTGTCTTCATAGGCCTGCGTCACGAGCGCCGCATCGACGAACTGGTGGCGCGGCACCGCGGCCATCGCAGCAAGCACGGTCTCGTTGCGAATGCCTTCAACGCGAAGCCGGTCGGCCATGCGCTGGCGCACGCCGGCGGAATCGAGCCCGAGACCGGTTGGTGCCGACTTGCGTGCCGACACCGCAGCTGCATGCTGCAGGGGCTGCTGCGGTCGCAGCAAGGGCCGCGGCGTGATGGGCGCGGCCGTCGCGGGCTTGAGCGGCGTGGTGGTAGCCGCGCCTTGAGGTGTCTTCACCAGCGTCTTGCGCGGCGCGGCCATCTGGTCCAGCCGCAAGGGAAACTTGCGGGCTGGTGGCGAATTGCCGCTCATGCCTTGAGCCAGTCGTGCCAGGCCGGCAAGCCGGCGTGATCGGTCAGGTCCACCTGCAGCGGCGTGATGGACACCCGTCCGCTGGCCGTGGCGTGGAAGTCGGTGCCCTCACCGGCCTCGCGCGCATTGCCGGCCGGGCCGATCCAGTACATCGTGTCGCCGCGCGGGCTCTCCTGGCGGATGACCGGCTCGCTCGCGTGCCGGCGGCCCAGGCGCGTCACTACGCGTGGCAATTGGTGCGCATCGGCCACGTTCGGGATGTTGACGTTCAGCAGGTAAGGCGAGCGGCTGGGCGGCTGGCGCAGTACATGCTGGATCACATCGCGAGCCACCTTGCTCGCGGCATCGAGGTTCACCCAGCCCTTGTCCACCTGCGAGAAGGCGATGGCCGGGATGCCGAAAAGGTAGCCTTCCATCGCCGCCGCCACGGTGCCTGAATAGAGCGTGTCGTCGCCCATGTTCGCGCCCTGGTTGATGCCCGACACGACGAGGTCGGGCCGATGCTCCAGCAAGCCGGTGAGCGCGACGTGGACGCAGTCGGACGGCGTGCCGTTGATGTACCGGATGCCGTTGGACGCGGTGTAGACCGACAGCGGCCGGTTGAGCGTGAGCGAGTTGGAAGTGCCGCTCGCGTTCTGCTCGGGCGCGACGATGTCGAGTTCGCCGAGGCCTTCGCACGCTTGCACCAGGGCGGCCAGCCCCGGTGCGAGATAACCGTCGTCGTTGGCGATGAGAATGCGCATCCGACGATTGTAGGGAGTCGTCACGTGGGCGACTCCCTCCCCGGCATGCGCTGCGTAAGATCGCGCGCTTCGAACGATTGAGGAGGCGACTCATGCAAGCCTGGATCTGCGACAACCCCATCGGACCGCAAGCGCTTCAGTGGAAGGACGTGCCCACGCCGGAGCCGAAACCCGGTGAGGTGCGCGTCGCCATCCGCGCGGCGAGCCTGAACTTCCCCGACCTGCTCATCGTGCAGAACAAGTACCAGATGAAGCCGCCGCTGCCCTTCGTGCCGGGCTCGGAACTGGCCGGTACCGTGGATGCGGTGGGTGAAGGCGTCAAGCACTTGAAGGTGGGGGACGCGGTCGCCGCCTTCGGCGGCATGGGCGGCTTCGCCACGCACGCCTGCATCGATGCGCGCCTGGTCATGCCGCTGCCCCCAGGCTTTGCCTTCGACGATGCGTCGGCCTTCATCTGCACTTACGGCACCACCCACCACGCACTCATCGACCGCGCGCAGCTCAAGGCGGGCGAGACGGTGCTCGTTCTCGGTGCCGCCGGAGGCGTGGGCACGGCCGCAATCCAGATCGCCAAAGCCGTGGGCGCGCGAGTCATCGCCGCCGCGTCCAGTGACGAGAAGTGCAAGACCTGCCGCGAGCTGGGTGCCGACGAGACGATCAACTACACCAAGTCCAACATCCGCGACGAGCTGAAGGCGCTCACGGGCGGGAAGGGCCCGGACGTGGTCTACGACCCCGTGGGCGGTGACCTGGCAGAGCCGGTGTTCCGCTCCATCGCCTGGCGCGGCCGCTACCTCGTCATCGGCTTTGCGCAAGGCGCGATCCCGTCGCTGCCCCTGAACCTCGCGCTGCTCAAGGGTGCCTCGGTGGTGGGCGTCTTCTGGGGTGAATTCGCCAAGCGCGAGCCGCAGAACAACGCGAAATCATTGGCCGAGCTGGCCGCCTGGTACGCGCAGGGCAAGATCAAGCCCGTGATCGACACCCGCTTGCCGATGCCGCAGCTGCAGCAGGCCTTCGAACGCATGGGCAGCCGGCAGGTCGTGGGTAAGCTCGTGATGACAAACAGCTGACGATCGAGATAATCGGCGCATTGGGTCCGCTTGTGCGGGAGAAGAAGACCAGTGCGCCGACAGTTCCTCAAGCTACCCTTGCTGGCCCTGGCCGGACCGCTGCCCTGGGCCGCTGCCTTCGCCCAAGCGCCCTCCTCCACGGCCACCACGTCGCACCCGTCGGCACTCGCCTTCGTCGTCATCACGACGAGCACCGTCGAGGAAACGAAGGCCGCCTGGGACCCGTTCTTCGCTGACTTTCGCATCGGCACGGGGCTGGACATCCAGCCTTACTACGCCCCCACCTATTCCGCGGCCATCGACGCGCTCGTGTCCAACCGCGCGCAGCTCGGCTGGCTGTCGAGCAAGGCCGCGCTGGATTGCATCGAGCGGGCGAACGTCGAGGTGTTCGGCCAGCTCGTCGACTCGGCCGGCTCGCCCGGCTACCGCTCCATCATCATCACGCGACGCGACGGGCCGGTGACCTCGCTCGACCAGTTGCTCGCCAAGCCGCGCACCTACGGCTTCGCGATGGGCGAGATCTCGTCGACCTCCGGCCACGCCATGCCCTCGTACGCGCTTTTCGTGCCGCGCGGCATCCACCCCGAGGAATACTTCGTGCCCTTCATCCGCGGCACGCATGCGCAGACCGTGGACGCCGTGCTGCGTGGCCAGGTTCACGCCGCCACCTACAACACCGAGGAGCTGCAACGCCTGAAGCACGCGCAGCCCGTGCGCGCCGCCTCGCTCAAGGTGCTGTGGGAATCCGCCCTCATCCCGAAAGACCCGCTCCTCTGGCGCAAGGACTTGCCGCTGTCGGTGCGCACGCGGTTGTCTGAGTTTCTGTTCCGCTACGGCAAGACAGCGAACGAGAAGTCGCGGCTCAAGCAGATGTTCGACCTCGCGGGCTTCAAGGCGTCGAACAACCAGCAGCTGAAGTTCGTGCTCGAGATCGAGGACTTCAAGCAGCGCTCCGAGGTGCTGCTGGACGCCCGGCTCACCGAAGCACAGAAAAACGAACGCCTCGTGGACCTGCGCGACCGCTATGCGCGGCTGGCCAAGGCACTGCAGAACTGATCGCGCCCGCTACGGGTTTGCGCCACCGAAGAGGACACGCTCGGCCCGCCATGATTTAGGGGTTCGCTTCGCCGTCAGGCTGCTACGATCAACGCTCCTGAGAAAAAGTACCGGCCCCATGGCAGTCAAGGTTCTGATCGTCGAAGACAACCCTGTCGCGCGAAGCTTCCTGTGCCGCGTGGTGCGCGAAAGCTTTTCCGACACCATCGTCATCACTGAAGCCGGCGACCTTGAAACCGCCCGCCGAAACATCGCGTTGCAAAGTGGCTCGACGACCGTCGCCCCGAGCGACCCTTTCAAGCTGGTGCTCGTCGACCTGGAACTGCCCGATGGCAACGGCATGGAGCTGCTCAACGAGCTCGCCCGCTACCCGGCCACCAAGATCGTCACCACGCTCTACTCCGACGACGACCACCTCTTCCCCGCACTGCAATGCGGCGCCGACGGCTACCTGCTGAAGGAAGACCGCTTCGAGGTGCTGGTGGAAGAACTGCAGAAGATCGTTCGCGGCCAGCCGCCGCTGTCCCCGGCCATCGCACGTCGACTGCTCACGCACTTCCGCCACGGCCCTGGCATCGGCGGTGGAGACTCCGGCTTCACGCCGCCCATGCCTGCATCAGGCTTCCAGAGCAGCCGTCCCATGCCGCTGGGCAAGGGCGCGCCGCTGGACCATGAACGCCTCACCCCGCGCGAGAGCGAGGTGCTCACCTACCTCAGCAAGGGCTTCACGATCAAGGAAATCGCGAGCCTGATGGGCATCAAGTGGTTCACCGTCAACGACCACATCAAGTCCATCTACAAGAAGCTGAACGTGTCCAGCCGCGCGGAAGCGGCCGTCCTCGCCAGCAAGCAGGGCTTGGTCTAATCGCCACGCGGCGCCCCGGAGGAACGCAGTGGCTGTGACCACCACCGGCCTCGCAGGGGCGGAGCTCCCGGGCCGCGATCACGGCCCCAACACCGCTGCCCCTGCGGCTGTGCTGTCCAGCGGCGAATCAGCCTTCGACTCCGGCCTGCTCGACCGCGGCTTCACCGGCGAGCGCAATCTCTCGCGCTGGATGGGCTGGCGGCTGCGCTTGTTGGTTGGCGCAGCGCTGCTGGGTTGCATGGGCCTCTTCTTCCTCGCTCGCTGGCTGAGCGATCCACCTCACATCGACGGCACCTGGCGGCCCAACGCGCAAGGCCGGCTCGAGCTCGCGAGCACCAACGACCCCACGCTCAGACCGCACCTGGGCCATGCGCTGATCGGCATCGTCGGCGGCGACGTGTCGGTGGCGGTGGCGGACGTGCTGACGCTGCAGCGCTCGTCGCGCTGGCTCATCTCGGACACCGACCGCGAGCGGCATCGCGCGATGCACGAGCAGATCTCCAACGCCTTGTCGCGGCAAAGCGTGAAGCTCTTCTTCTCCGACGGCGACATGGTCGAGCTGCAGTTGCAGCGCCGCGGCTTTGCCGGGCTGGGCGGCATGTTCTGGCTGCTCAGCGCGCTCGGGCTGGTGCTCTACCTCGTCGCGATGGTCGTGCTGCTTGCACGGCCCACGGGGCTCAACCTGCTCTATGCATTGATGGCGCTGTGCCAGACGGGCAACCTCGTCTTCATCGCCGTCGAGTCGACGCTCGAGCTCGCGCTGCCCGTGCCCTTCCCTCAGTTGGACATGCCCTTGCGCATGTCCTTCGACCTCATCACCGCGGCGTCGATGATCAACGCCATCTGCCTGCATCCGCGACGATTGCCCGGCGCGGGGTGGATCGCCGTGATCGGCTGGCTTTACGTGCTGGGCCTCATCGGCTCCATGCTCTGGGGCGGACTCATCGACAGCTGGTGGTGGACGCAAGGCAGCGTGTCGGTGATGGGCCTCTTGATGATGGCCATGCTCACCTGGTCGTACCGCATCGAGCCGCATCCTTTCGCGATCGTGCTGCGGCGCTTCAGCGTGGTGGCGATGAGCACATGGATCCTGCTCACGGTGGCGCTCGCTGCGGCCGCGCAGGCGCCCGGGGTGCAGAACAACATCGCAGCCATCGGCTCGATGATCTGGTACGTCTTCCTCGCGTCGCTGCTGCTGCTCGTGCCCTTCCTGTCGAAGTCACAGCAGATCATGCGCGAGTTCTCGCTCCTGGCAGCGATCAGCACGGTGGCAACCTCGCTCGACCTGCTCTTCGTCGCGGTGTTCAGTTTCGGGCAGTTCGCGTCGTTGACGCTGTCGCTCTTTCTTTCACTGGGCGTGTATGCCGGCGCGCGGCAATGGATATTGAACCAGCTGCTGGGCAACAGCATGCTGACGACCGAGCGCATGTTCGAAAAGCTCTACCGCATCGCGCGCGAGGTCGAGCTGCATCCGCAACGCACGCCAGCCCTGCTCTCGCAGCTGCTGCGTGAACTGTTCGAGCCCATCGAGGTGATGCTCATCGACAAGCGCAGCGGCCACACGCGCATCGTCACCGATGGCTCTGCGATGATTCTTCCGATGCCTCAGCTGGGCAACGAAGGCGATGACGACACACAGGCAGCGCCGGGCTCGATCGTGCTGCGCTTCGCGCATCGCGGCAGGCGGCTGTTCACCTCTGAAGACGCGCGGCTCGCCGACCGCATCGTCGAGCAATTGCGACGTGCCGTTGCATTCGACAAGGCGGTGGAGCAAGGCCGCAGCGAAGAGCGCGCCCGGCTCGCACAAGACCTGCACGACGACATCGGCGCACGGCTGCTCACGCTGATGTACAAGGCCCACTCGCCGGAGATGGAAGAGTACGTGCGGCACACGCTGCAGGACCTGAAGACGCTCACGCGCGGTCTTGCAGCGCCCAACCACCGGCTGTCGCATGCGGCGGCCGAGTGGAAGGCCGACCTGACGCAGCGGCTCACGGCGGCGCACATCGAACTCGGCTGGACCTTCCACTTCGACGAAGACATCCTATTGAGCGTCGTCCAGTGGTCGGCGCTGACGCGGGTGCTGCGCGAGCTGGTGAGCAACATCATTGCGCACGCCCAGGCGCGCCGCGTGGACATCGATTTCAGCCTCGAAGCCGACCGGGTGGACCTGTCGGTGGTGGACGACGGCATCGGCCGCAACCCGCGCGCCTGGTCGCACGGCCTCGGGCTGGGGGGCGTGCGCAAGCGCGTGAAGCAGCTGGGCGGCGAGGTCGAGTGGCGAGAGTTGACTCGCGGCATCGGGTGCCGCGTCATCATTCGGGGGTTGTCGACTCGGCGTTAGTGCGCGATGGGGCGGCACGAGGCTTGGCGCCCAGAAGGCTCCATGCCATGGCCGCCATCGCGGCGAGCCCTGCGAGCAAGGCGGCCCACAGGCCGATGGCGTTTCGCTCGGGCACGGGGGTGGTCGTTGTCGGCGTCGTGATTGGAGCAGCCAGCGGAGCAACCGCAATCCCGTTCGGCAGTGCCGATGCGATGTCTGTCGGCAACGGATCGCCGGGTCTTCGCGTGGGCATGAGCTGCGACAGAGGCACGGATGTCGAGGCAGCCTTCGCGTCACCCCACACCAGCCGATACGGCGTCGGACCGCGCGCGAGGAACACGGCGGTCGGTGGTCTCGTTCCGAGGCGCAGTCCTGGTGGCCGTGGGCCCAGCTGGCTGATGGGGCCTGACGTCTGCAGCCGCAGCGTCGTGTAGAAGCCACCGTCCATCGCAGTCGCCGGCGAACGGATCTCGCCCTCGGGCAGCGTGAGCCAGTAGATGTTCGCACTGCCCAGGCCGCTCCACGACGACGTGCTGGCATCGACCGGGCCGGCGCTCTTGAGCCTGAGCCTGTGCAGGGGATGGTGCCAGTGGCGGCGATGGCGCTCGTGCTGCTCAGGCGGGATGCTGCCATCGACCATCCCGAGCATCTCAACGCGTGCCAGCGTGTCCGGCTCCGCAAGTTGCCATTCCAGATCCTCCAGCGGCACGTTCCTCGGCAACGCATAGTCGCAATGCTCCGGCCCGCAACGTGTGGGCGAAATCACCTCGCTCCAATTCATTGGCCGCACGGCCGCCTGTTCGCTCACGCTCGTGATGCGTGCCGATTGCAGGTCTGGCAGCAGACTGCGCGGCAAGGCGGTCAGCCGCACGTAGCCGCCACGGGCACCGGCCAGATCGATGACCGTGCTGGCCAGCCGCTGCCCTTGATGCGCCAGGGAGACGACTTGCGCCGAGGCTTGCACGACGCGCCAACGCTGCAGGTCGGCGCTGGTCTCGACCACCAGACTGAAGACGCCGCGCGTCGCTTCGGGCAGCGTCAACTCGAGCGCCGTCATGCAGCCCTCGACGGCTCGCGCATCGAGCAGCCAGCTGCGCGGCGTCGTGGGCTTGGCGCCTGATGCGGGGCCGGGCACCTTGAAGATCGGCACGGACTGCTCGCGCTCCCGGGTCGATCCCGGCAAGGCATCCACCCAGGCGAACGGCAGGGTCTCGCCGTTCGCATTCAGCACGTGAAGATCACGCAGGTCGGCCGTCGCCGCGCGCGAGCGCAGCGCCATCGGCAATTGCAGCGTGTAGTAGGGGCCACGTCCCCCGAGGCCGAGTTCGGCGCCCTGCTCCGCCGCGCGAACCTGCCCGGAAGCGAGGCATCCCAAGATGGACGACATGATGAAAGCGACAAGTGTTTTCATGACCCCCATCTCACGCCGTGGATGCACTCTCTTCGCCGGCCTGCCCGCTCGGCGGAAGCGGCGCGAAATAGCCGACCACCAGCAGCAGCACGCCAACCACGATGAAGGACACGATGCGGTAGAGGCTGCCGCGATCAGCGAGCTCGACGAGAAAGAGCTTGGCCACCACCAAGCCGAGAAGCGTCGCGCCGGCCAGCCACACCACACGGTCCAGGCGCCGATGACCGAGCAGCATCACACCCACGCCGACGGCGGACCACGCCACGGACAAGGCGGCCTGCGTGAGCGTCGATGCGAACAGCGCAGAGGCATTCCACGGCACACCGGCCCAGTGGTGACAAGTTCGCAACACCATGCCGGTGTAGAGCGCGAACGCGGTGGCGGCGACGAGACCTCGCACCACGCCATTCGGCAGCAGGTTGCGCCATGACGAAGGCAGCGCGCGAAACCACAAGGCGATGGCCAACAGGACCAGCCCCTGCCCCATCTCCAGCGGGTTGAGCAGTGGCACGTAGGGAAGCGGCGCGCTTGCTCCCGACTGGGTGTTGCCCATCCACAGCCACATCAGCAAGTACACGACCACCGGACCCGCTCCGGCAAGGAGATAGCTCGTGAGGTGCACACGCAAGGGCCAGCGCTCGAGTGCGCTTGTTCGTGTCATCGCGACCAGAACAGCGGCCGGCACGAGCATGAACCCGAGCATCGGCCAGGCCGAGTCGGGAGCACCCAAGCCTTGCACGACAAGCTGGCCTTCGCGTGCCCCCAGGAACAGGAAGAACCAGAAACCTGCGACGTGGACGAGCCGCAGCGTGGCGATGGACCAGTTCTTCTCCTGAAGGCGCAGCAGCATCGCGTGCCAACCCAAGGCCAGCGGCCAGGCGAGCCACCCAAGATCGGCAGACGGATGCAAGCCGTTGCCCACGGGGCCGATGAAGGCGAGCAGCATCCATGCAGGCAAGGTCGCGACAGTGGACAGGCCCATCACCGGCCACCGGCGCCAGCGCGCGAGGCCGACCATCGCCATCGAGCTGGCCAGTACCCACAGGACCATCGTGGCCGGCCAGAGGGACGAGAGGTGAGACTGCTGCAACTGGCGATCGAGTTCCGGCGGGAGGACGTTGGTCCACCATGCGAGCGCCCAGACCACGACACCCCATTGCACGAGCGGCAGCTGCGTCCACGCACGGTTCCTGGAACGCTGCAAAAGATCGCCCGAGGCGAGCGCGACGAGCGTGAGCATCAACGGACCTGCCACCGCTGAACCCGGCGTGTCGCCGAACCAGATCACCGGCCCCCAACCGATGAGCGCGATGGCCGCGGCCGCCTGCAGTCCGAACCAGCTGATGGCCAGGGCCGGATGCGCGATGCGCAGGCCAAGCCAGAGGGCCGCAAGTCCCAACCATGGCCATGCCAGCGCAGCGCGCTCGGCGGGCACCACGAACATCAGGCTCATGGCCAAGACGCCAATGCCTGCGAGCAAACCAAGGTTGCTGGATGCGGGCCACGCGGGCACCTCACCCTTTGCATCGAAGCTTCGAAGCTGAAGGCGCAACTCGCTGGCCGCGCTCAGCAGCAGGCTGGTGCCGATCAGCACCGCGGCGCCCAGCCCTTCCCATCCATTGGCGAGCATCGCAGTGCCTTCGATCGTGCGCAGCGACAGGGCCAGGCTCGCAAGCGCGACGATGTGCATGACGAGTGCCCCCGCCTTGAAGGCCGGCACCTTGAACCGCAAATGAACTTGCAGACCTGCCAATGCAAGCCATGCTGTTGCGACGCCCGCCCATTGCGGCGCCATCAGCAGCCAGGGGATGGCAGTGACCGATGCTTCGATGAGCCACGGCAGCAGCCAGTCGTTGCCGGCCTCGAAGCGGCTGCGCTCGGCGATGTCGACGCGCCGACTGACGATGAACATCGCCGCCGCGCTCGCCGCGAGCATCGCCATGCCGAGCGCAGAGCCCGTGAGAAGCGGCGTGCCCGGCCTGAGGTCGGGCGCCATGTCGGCGAGGAGGCGCACAGTTGCGCCGGCCAACACGGCGAGCGCGAAGACGCGCGCATAGACCCGATGCTGCCGGGCACCGAGCCAGTACATGCCCGCAGCTTCGACGGCCCAGGTCGCGCCGGTCCACGCGCCTTCCAGGGCCAGCGGCACGGTGAGCGTGCCGAAGATCACGCCAACGATGGCATGGGCTTCACTGAGCAATGAATAGCGCCTGTTCCCGCCACGCAGCAGCGCGCCACCGAGCAGCAGATGGAAGAGCGCGAAGCCGAACGCACTCCACGCCGCCCCCCATGGCATGTGGCGAACCAGCAGGTACTGCAGGCCAAAGGCGGCCAGCGGCACGCCGAAAGTGAGCGCGCTGTCGACCCGGCCGACATGGCTCAAGGCGTGAGCCGCCCGCCGTGACAGCGGCAGGCCCGCATCGGCTTCAGGCGCTTGTGCGAGCGCACGACGCGCGAACAGCACGCCAATGAAGGTGAAGAGCGCAAAGAACAGCAGCAGGAAAAACTGCACGCTCGCACGAAGCTCCTCGGTGTAGTGCGCAAGCGCCCAGCTGGTGGCGAGCATGAAGGTCGCGACCGCACCCACCAGGTTCAAGGGCCGCCAGGCGCGAAACCACGCCATCAGGAAGATGCCGATGTCCAGGATCAGGAGGTAGGTGAACAGCGCCAAATGATGGTCGCCGCCGGTGGACACCAGCACCGGCGCCGCGAAGCCTTCAGCCACGGACACCAGCGCAAGCCAAGGTGCGTTCTGCAAGACCGCGAGCAACGCCCCGAGAACGGCAACCATGGCCATGAAGGCGAAGGCGAGCGTCGGAGTGAGGAGCGGATGCAGCTTGATCGCCGCGAGCGCGGTCAGATAGAAGACGCCGATGCCGGCGCCTTGAAGAATCACGCCGTAGCCTTGCCCGCCTTCAGCATCCTTGCGTCCGCGCAGGCGCCATCCGAGGCCAAGGAGGAAGGCACCCGTCAACGCGACGCCGCCATAGCGCCACTCCACGGGCATCGTCACCCGCTCGGCCGCGTAGCGCAGCAGGAACGCAAGCCCGAGGAAGAGGATCACCACGCCGGCCTTGGCGATGGTGTTGCCACCGAAGAGGAAGCGGCTGACGAAGGATGGGACGCGGTCGCGAAGCGGGGTGGCGGGTGGTTTCGATGGAAGCGAAGGTGCTGGCGGCTCGGCGACCACCTCGACAGGCGGAATCGTCAGGTCGGCAGCAAAGCTGAGGGCAGGTGCCTCGCTGGGCGTTTCAGCGGTCACCTCGATCACCGGCGCATCCACATCCGGCCGAGTCACTGTCGCCGCATCCGGATTGTGCGAGGTCCGACTCACCTGCTCGCGCAACCACGCCACTTCCTTTTCGAGCGCCTGTACACGCGCAGCAAGTGCTGCCACGCCCGGCTCAGCCTTTGCGCTTGAGGCCGGCCTGGCTTGCTCGCCGATGCGCCGCTGGCGCAGCACCACCCAGCCCAATGGCATCAGCACCGCACCAATGAGCGCGCCCTGGAGGCCGAAGACGATCGCGCCGAGCATGCCTGCCAACAATACGAAGACGAAGGCCATGGGTCTCTCTGTGGTTCGCGGCGATTATGAGGACGCGCTGATGCCGGTGGAGCGGCATCACCCATCAGAGGGCGGTCGGTAGCGGAGATCGGAACCACGGGTATCGGCGTGCGGTGCCGACGCCCCAATTTGCGTATCCCTTCGCGGCACCCACCTCGCATCGGCGAACACCCGAACGATTCGCATATAATGCGAGGCTCTGCGGTGGCTGTAGCTCAGTTGGTAGAGTCCCAGATTGTGATTCTGGTTGTCGTGGGTTCGAGCCCCATCAGCCACCCCACCCGCACAAGACAAAGGCCTCCCGGATCACTCCGGGAGGCCTTTTGCTTTGGTGCTGGCGTTGGGACAGCTGGCCGCCTTTGGCCGATCCCTTCGGGCAACGTCCGCAGCGCGGACATTGCCCGGCCTTGTCGGCCCTATTGCTTGGCAGCGCTCGCTGCGTCGCTCGGCGCCAGGGCCTTCTCCTTGATATCCACCTTCAGGCGCGTCTTGAGCGCCGAGTAATAGGCCAGCGTCTCCGCCTCGGTGACGGCCTGGGTCATCTGCGTCTGGGCACGGCCAGCATCGGCGGCCACCGGGTCGCGGCCGAGCACCTTGGTGATGCGCAACACGGCGTAGCCCGTGGGCAGTTCGACGCCCACTGCTGCCGGCAACTTGGAGGCATCGGCGCGCATCACGGCGTCGACCACCTGGCGCGGCAGTTCCTTGGCACTCACGCGTGAAAGAACGGCGGCCTCACCGGGCAGCGCGGCTTGCGGGTCCTTCTGGACTTCGGCCAGGCGGGCCAGGCCATCTTTCTTGGCAAGCGCCGCGGCCTGTGCGGCGATGACGCGTCCGCGCACCATGTCCTTGACCTCAGCCAGCGGCAGCGTGTGCGCCGGCGTGTATTGCAGGACACGCGCGGACACCAGCTGGTTGGGGCCGATCTCGACCGCATCGGTGTTGCGCTTGTTCTTCACGATGTCGCTGGCGAAGAGCGCGTCCATCAGCTTGGGGCTGTTGAGCGGTGGCACGGCATCGGGCGCGGGCGTGCGCTTGACGTTCTGCGCGGTGTGCAGCTCGAGCTTGAACTTGTCGACGGCGGGTTTCAGGCTGTCGGCTTGTTCATAGACAGTGTTGGTGAAGTCGACCGCGATCTGCGCGAACTTCTTCTGCGCTTCGGCACGGCGCACTTCCTTCTCGATCTCCGGCTTCACCTCGGCGAAGGTCTTGGCGCCGCCGTTGTGCACGCCGGTCACCTTGATGATGTGGTAACCGAAGTCACTCTCGACCACGCCGCTGACGTCGCCTTCCTTCATCGAGAAGGCGGCATCCGCGAAGGGCTTGACCATCGCGTCGCGGCCGAAGAAGTCGAGGTCGCCGCCGCGCTCGGCCGATGCCTTGTCGTCGGAATTCTTCTTGGCGATCTCGGCAAAGCCGGCAGGGTTCTTCTTCACGTCGGCGAGCAGCGCCTCGGCCTTCGCCTTGGCCTTCGCACGCTCTTCGGCCGGGGCGGACTTGTCGGCCTTCACGAGGATGTGACTCGCGCGCCGCTCTTCTGGCGTGACGTAGCGCTTCTCGTTCTGCTTGTAGTAGGCCTGCAGGTCGGCATCGCTGACGGTGATGGTCTTCATCAGCGAGTCCACGTCCAGCATCACGTATTCGATGTTGGCCTGCTCCGGTGCCTGGAACATCGCGGCGTTGGCCGGGTCCTTGTAGAACTTCTCGATGTCCGCGTCGGTCGGCGTGACCTTGGCAGCGTAGTCCTTGGCTTCGAAACGCTGGACCTGCACTTCACGCTGCTGGAAGAACGCGTCGAACGCGGCGCTCGCTGCGGCGGCGGGCGCGAAGGCGGTGCGGCTGACACCCATCAACACTTGCTGGCGCGGATAGTTCGCTTCGAACTCGATCGGCGTGAGGCCATTGGCTGCCAGGGCCTGGACATAGAGGTCTTTATTGATCTCGCCGTCGGGCCCACGCAGCGATGCGAGCTGCGGGTCCGTGCGCATGAGCGTGACGAGGCGCTGGTCGGACACGCCCAGGTGCAGCTTGTCGGCCACTTCCTGCAGCACGCGGTCGCGGATCATGTTGTCGAGGATCTGCTCGCGAAGCTGCGGCGTGTCGAACATCTTGATGTCCACGCCGGGCGCCTGGCGGCGAATGCGGTCGATCTGCCGGCGGTGCGCGGCGTCGAACTCGGCCTGCGTGATCTTCGACGACCCGACCTTCACGATGGTGGTGTTCGATGCGTCCGTGAATCGGTTGTAGCCGGAGATGCCGACCAGCACGAACGAAGGGAAGATCACCAGCAGCAAGACGAACTGGAAGAGCTTGGTGTGCGATCGAACGAAATCAAACATCGATGGCCTCGACGATGTGGGCAGCGGACTTCAAGCTGCAATGACGGGAAGAGATGGCTGCAAGAGACAGCTGCAAACGCAACAAAGGCGAACCGTGGTTCGCCTTTGGGGTTGCGGGCTTGGCCGGGGATTCTAGCCGACCGGGCCACATCTGCCCGGGGGTGGCAAGCCGCTGATTCTGGTGGGTGCTGAGGGGCTCGAACCCCCGACCTACGCCTTGTAAGGGCGCCGCTCTACCAACTGAGCTAAGCACCCGGAGTCAAACGCCGCACGGCCGGCCCAAGGCGGCTGAGCGCCCTCTCGGAAGGCAGGAGCGAAGCGACGTGGGAGCAAACATTGCGTTCAGTTGACTGCGTCCTTGAGCGCCTTGCCGGGGCGGAACTTCGGCACCTTTGCAGCCTTGATCTTGATGGTGGCGCCGGTGCGGGGGTTGCGGCCGGCACGTGCGGCGCGCTTGCTGACGCTGAAGGTGCCGAAGCCCACCAGCGACACGCTGTTGTTCTTTTTCAGCGTGGTCTTCACACCGCCGATCACCGCTTCGAGCGCGCGCGTGGCGGCCGCTTTGGAGATGTCCGCCTGCTTGGCGATGTGTTCGATCAGTTCGGATTTGTTCACGAAGGTACCCCCTCTCAAAGGTGTCTCACAAGGAATCTGGGATGGTGATTGGGCCGCGGATTTCGGGAGGACGGCATCAAATTCATTACAGCCGTGCGACCTCGCAGTGTCAAGCGCGGAAGCGGATTCTATGCGGATTCACTTCGCGCAAGCGCCCTGCATGCGAGCGTAATTTCTAGCTTGACAAGCACTCGCACTCGACATGGCGAGTGCCCGCAAACCCACGCGGAATCAGGTGTTTGGGCGTGTTGTCGAGTCACCGATCAAAGCAATGCTGCAATCGCACGGCCCATGTCGATGGTCGATGCCTTGCCGCCGAGATCGGCTGTGCGCGGAGCGCCCGAATCGGGGGCCAACGCGGTCTCGATTGCGCCGACGATCGCGTCATGTGCGTCGCGATGACCGAGGAAGTCGAGCATCATCGCGGCCGACCAGATTTGCCCGACCGGATTGGCGATGCCGCGGCCGGCAATGTCGGGTGCCGAACCATGGACGGGCTCGAACAATGACGGCGAGCGCCGCGTCGGGTCGATGTTGGCCGAAGGCGCGATGCCGATCGTCCCGGTGCATGCGGGGCCGAGGTCACTCAGGATGTCGCCGAAAAGATTACTCGCGACGACCACGTCGAAGGCTTGCGGCCGCTGCACGAAGTGGGCGGTGAGGATGTCGATGTGGAACTTGTCGACGCTCACGTCCGGATACTTCTTCGACATTTCTTGCACGCGCTCATCCCAGTACGGCATGGTGATCGAGATGCCGTTCGACTTGGTCGCGGAGGTGAGCTTTTTTCGCGGACGCTGTTGAGCCAGATCAAACGCGAACTTGAGCACGCGGTCCACGCCGATGCGCGACATCACCGTCTCCTGGATCACGATCTCGCGCTCGGTGCCTTCATACATGCGCCCACCGATGCTGGAGTATTCACCCTCCGTGTTCTCGCGCACGATGAGCATGTCGATCTCGCCAGGCTTCAGTGGCTGGCCATCGCGTCCGACCAGCGGTGAGCGCACGCCCGGCATCAGCTTTGCGGGCCGAAGGTTGATGTACTGGTCGAAATCGCGCCGGAACCTGAGCAGCGAGCCCCACAGCGAGACATGGTCCGGAATCTTCTCGGGCCAACCGACTGCACCAAAAAGGATCGCATCGGCGCGGCGCAGCCGGTCTTGCCAGTCGTCGGGCAGCATCTGGCCGTGACGCTCGTAATAGTCCCAGCTGGAAAAGTCGTGGTGCTCGAACTCCAACCGGATGCCGAAGCGCGAGGCTGCCGCCTCGAGCACGCGCAGGCCTTCGGGCATGACCTCCTTGCCGATGCCGTCGCCGGCGATGACCGCGATGCGGTGCGTGCTTGTCATGGGTGCTCCTTGAAGAAGCCGAGCATCTCGCGCAGCAGCTCGGCGGGTTGTTCCTCGGCGATGTAGTGGCCGCAGTCGAGTGCGCGGCCGCTCGCGTCGATGGCGACATCCCGCCACAGCGAGAGCACGTCGAAGCACTGGCCAACGGTGCCATGCCGGCCCCACAGCACCTTGAGCGGCAGTGTGAGACGGCGGCCAGCATCGCGATCGGCCCGGTCATGCGCGAGGTCGATGCCCGCCGAGGCGCGATAGTCCTCGCAGATCGCATGGGCAGAACCTGGCAGGGACACGCAACGCTGGTATTCGGCCAGCGCACGCGAGTCGAAGGCCGCGAGCCCCGCATGCCGGCGGCCCATCACGCTGGTGACGTAGGACGCAGGGTCGGCGTCGATCAGGCGCTCCGGCAACGGCGGCGGCTGGATGAGGAAGAACCAATGCCAGTAGGCCCGCGCGAAGCGTTCGGAGGTTTGCTCGTACATCGCAAGCGTGGGCGCGATGTCGAGCAGCATCAACCGTTCGACGGCCTGCGGATGATCGAGCGCGAGCCGATGCGCGACCCGAGCGCCGCGGTCATGCGCGCAGAGCATGAAGCGCTCAGCCCCGAGCTGCCGCATCACTTGCACGGCATCGCCGGCCATCATGCGCTTGCTGTAGTTGGTGTGCTCATCATCTGTCGACGCAGGGCGCGATGAGTCGCCATAGCCGCGCAAGTCGAGTGCCACCACCTGGAAATGCCGCGCAAGTTCATCGGCGACACGGTGCCACATCACATGGCTTTGCGGATGGCCGTGAAGCAGCAGCAAGGCAGGTCCTGCGCCGCCTACTCGACCGTGGATGACGACTCCATCGTCAAGCGCGAAGAGCCGCGATTCGAAGCGTTCGAACATGCAGGCGATTGTGCCGAGTCTGCGCTACGGCGCACGCGCGACGAGCGCCACTCCGGCTGCCGTCAGTGCCATTCCGAGCATCATCGGTGCGGTCAGCGCCTCGTTGAAGATGGCCCAGGCCATCACGGCGGTTGTTGGCGGCACGAGGTACAGCAGGCTCGTGACCTTGGTCGCCGCGCCGCGCTGGATCAACAGGTAGAGCAGCGAACTGCCTCCCAGCGTCAGCGCCAGCACCGACCAGGCCATCGCGCCGATGAAGGCCGGATGCCAGTCGATGGCCTCCGGCTCGAGCAAGGCAATGGGCAGGCTGATGATCAGCGCAGCAACCAATTGAACGAAGCTCGCGGTTCGCACATCGCAAGGCGCGATGAAGCGCTTCTGGTAGAGCGTGCCTGTGGTGATGCAGAGCAAGGCGAAGACGGCCAGCGACAGATTCACGGGCGTGACCTCGCCTGCGCCGAGCTTTCGCCAGACCACGAGTGCGAGACCGCCAAGACCGAGCGCGAGGCCGACCCATTGCCGCGGTGACACACGCTCGCCCGTCAATGGCGCGCCCGACGACCCGCGCGCCACCCACAAGGCGGTGAGGATGGGCTGCAAGCCGACCAGCAGCGCGATGGTGCCGGCGCCGAGCCCCAGCTTGACCGATGCCCAAACGCCGCCGAGGTAGCCGGCATGCATCAGCACACCGGTGACGGCCAGGTGCATCACCTGCTGGCGGCCGCGAGGCCAGGCGGCGCGCGTCACCGCGATCCACACGCCAAAGCACAGCACCGACAGCGCATAGCGCAACGCCAGGAAGCTGAACGGTGGCGAATGGGGCATGCCGAAGCGCGCGACGATGAAGCCCGTGCTCCAGATCAGCACGAACACTGCCGGCATCGCGCGGACCAGCGCGTCGTCGCGGGAGGAAGCCAAGGCTAGCGTGCCTTGGCGCGGATTTCCGGCAGCGCCTTCTGCAGGTAATAGATCATCGACCAGATGGTCAGCACGGCCGCCACCCAGATGAGGCCTGTGCCCCAGATGCGCGTGTCGATGATGCCGAACAGCACCCCGTCGTAGAGCAGGAACGGGATGGCAATCATCTGCACCGTGGTTTTCAGCTTACCCAGCATGTGCACCGCCACGCTGCGCGAAGCGCCGATCTGCGCCATCCATTCGCGCAGCGCGGAAATCGCGATCTCGCGGCCGATGATGACCAGCGCCACGAAGGCGCCGACGCGGTTGAACTGCACGAGGATGAGCAGGGATGCGCAGACGAGGAACTTGTCGGCCACCGGGTCGAGGAAGGCGCCGAAGGAGGACGTCTGGTTCAACTTGCGGGCCAGGTAGCCGTCGGCCCAGTCGGTGAGCGCGACCACGATGAACAGAACCGTCGCGAAGAGATTTCGCGTGTGCTGCTGCAGGTCGCTCAGGTAGAAGACGCCGACGATGAGGGGGATGGCGACGATGCGCGCCCAGGTCAGGAGTGTCGGCAGGTTGAAAAACATAAGTCCCCCATTCTGCCGAAGTTCCGGCCGCCTGCCGTTTCCCTCATCCAAAGCTGCGGTCATCGCGGCGAAAGCCGGGATCCATCGCTGTGCCATGTACCGCGGCGATTGGACCCCGACTTTCGTCGGGTTGCCACTTGCTGCGCTCACTCGTCCAGCGTGCGTGGCTTGAACTTTCGGTCGTTGTTGAACAGGAAGGTCTCGGCGAATTTCCAGGGCTTGGGTGCGCGCGACACGTCACCGAAAGGCGCCGCGCGGCGCACCGCGTCGATGGCCATCTGCAGCGTCTCGGGCGCCTGTCCGGGCTTTCGCAGCACGTCGATGCGGCGAATGCTGCCGTCCGAATTGAGCTCGATCTCGAGCACCGGGATGGCCAGCAGGATGTCCGGCACGGTGCCGGTGTAGGTGCCGTTCGGGTTGGCGGCCACCAAGCGCCTCGCCGCCTGCTGGCGCAGCTCGCTCATGTTGCGCACGGCTGCCGGTGCGCCGAGCGCGCTGCTGCTGCTGCGCGGCACGACGGCGCCGGGCACCGTCGGTGGCACGTGCGCAGGTGTCGGCGCGGGCGGCGGCATGGGCGAAGAACACGCCGTCAGCAAGGCCGCAGCCGCCAGGGTGCTGCGCTGAACGCGCTTGTCAATGAAGGGCACGATAAATCTCCTCTGCTAATTCTCTGGACACGCCTTCGACCGTCGCCAGGTCATCGACGCTGGCGGAGGCCACGCCTCGAACGCCGCCGAATCGCTGCAGCAGCTTGGCACGCTTCTTCGGGCCCACGCCGGCGATGTCCTCGAGCCGGCTGCCACCTGTGCGAACGCTGGCACGGCGCGCGCGCATGCCGGTGATGGCGAAGCGGTGGGCCTCGTCGCGGATCTGCGCGACGAGCATGAGTGCGGCGGAATCGCGCCCGAGGTACACCTTCTCGCGGCCGTCGGCGAAGACGAGTTCCTCGAGACCGACCTTGCGGCCCTCGCCCTTCTCGACGCCGACGATCAGCGCCAGGTCGAGCCCGAGCTCCTGGAAGACCTCACGCGCCATGCTGACCTGGCCCTTGCCGCCATCGACGAGCACGAGGTCGGGGAGGCGGGCGAGCTTGGTCGGCTTGGGCGCGACCTCGGTCGCGGCGACGTGAGCCCCCTCGCCGCCCTCGGTACCTGCGCCATCGGATGGCAGCGCGCCGGCATCGACAGGCTCGGTGCCACCCGGCGTCTGGCCTCCCCCCTCGGCCATTGCTGCCCCCGCCTGCGCCTGCTCCGCGAGCAGGGCGGCAATCTTCCCGTAGCGGCGCGTCAGCACCTGCCGCATCGCCGCATAGTCGTCGCCGCCGGTGATGCCTTCGATGTTGTAGCGCCGGTACTGCGAGTTCTGCATCTTGTGGGCCTCGAACACCACGCACGATGCCTGAGTCGATTCGCCCGCGGTATGGCTGATGTCGAAACACTCGATGCGGAAGGTATCGAGGTCGTCCACGTCCAGGTCCAGCGCCTCCACCAGTGCGCGGGTGCGCGCCTGCTGCGAGCCCTCTTCGGCGAGCAGCTGCGCGAGCTTGATCTCGGCGCCCTTGATGCACATGTCCAGCCACGCCCGACGAGGCTCGCGCGGCTGGTGCTGCGCGGTGATGCGCACGCCACTTTGCTGCGACAGCGCATCGATCAGCGCCTTGTCCACAGCGTGGCTCAGCACGAGCAAGGGCGGCACGCCGCTCTCGAGGTAATGCTGGGCGATGAAGGCCTCCAGCACCTGCACCTCCGGCTCCTTGGGCGCGGCGCGTTCATCGTCGCCCTCCTCGATCGCCGTGGCATCGTCCACGTGCGTCGGGAAGTACGGCCGGTCGCCCAGGTGCCGGCCGCCTCGAACCATCGCAAGGTTCACGCAGGCGCGCCCGCCGTGCACCTTCACCGCGAGGATGTCGGCGTCCTTGGTGGTCACGCCGGTGTTGTCCTCCACTGCCTGCTGGTGAAGCACGCGCGACAAGGCGCCGAGCTGGTTGCGGATCTCCGCCGCCTGCTCGAACTTCAGCGCCTCGGCGTGGGCCATCATCTGCTGCTGCAGCGCGTCCATCACCTCCTGCTGCTCGCCGAGCAGGAAGCGTTCGGCATGGTTCACGTCGCGGGCGTAGTCGTCCGCCTCGATGTAGTTCACGCAAGGCCCCGAGCAGCGCTTGATCTGGTACAGCAGGCAAGGCCGCGTTCGGTTGTTGAAGACGGTGTCCTCGCAGGTGCGCAGCTTGAACACCTTCTGCAGCAGGTGGATGGATTCCTTCACCGCCCAGGCGCTCGGGTACGGGCCGAAGTAGCGGTGCTTGCGGTCCACCGAGCCGCGGTAATACGCCACCCGCGGGAACGGGTGCGAGACGATCTTGAGGTACGGGTAGCTCTTGTCGTCGCGGAACAGGATGTTGTAGCGCGGCTTGAGCGTCTTGATGAGGTTGTTCTCGAGCAGCAGCGCTTCGGCTTCGGAGCGCACCACCGTCGTCTGCAGCCGGGCGATCTTGCTGATCATGTGCCCGATGCGCGTGCCGCCGTGGCCCTTGTTGAAGTAGCTCGAGACACGCTTCTTCAGGTCGCGCGCCTTGCCCACGTAGAGCACGTTGTCCTGCGCATCGAAGTAGCGGTAGACGCCCGGCAGGTTGGGCAGCGCGGCCACGTCGGCCAGCACGCGCTCGAGGGGCGCGTCATCGTTCGGCAGGTCGTCGGCGGGGGAATCCACAACGTCGGTCATTCGGACAATTATCTGCGTGCCCATAATCCCGCCTCATGCTCTGGGACCTCTTCTGCCGCGTGGTCGACAACTTCGGCGACATCGGCGTGTGCTGGCGCGCGGCGGCCGACCTGGCGTCGCGCGGCGAGCGGGTGCGCCTGTGGGTGGACGACCGGAGCGCCCTCGCCTGGATGGCGCCGCAGGGGCGGCCCGGCGTCGAAGTCATCACCTGGGACGCCAGCGCGACGGAAGGCACCGAGCCGGGAGACGTCGTCATCGAGGGCTTCGGCTGCCACCTGCCCGACGGCTTCATCGCCCGCATGGCGCAGGCCGCGCGCGCGCCGGTGTGGATCAACCTCGAATACCTCAGCGCCGAGCCTTACGTCGAGCGCAGCCACCGCCTTGCCTCACCGCAGATGAGCGGCCCGGGCGCGGGGCTCACGAAATGGTTCTTCTACCCGGGATTCACGCCCGCAACCGGCGGTCTGCTGCGCGAGCGCGACTTGCTCGGACGCCAGATGCGCTTCGACCCGGCGCGGTGGCTCGCTGCTCAAGGCCTCGCGCGCCAACCCCGCGAGCGGGTCGTCACCCTCTTTTGCTACGACAACCCCGCCCTGGACGGCCTGATCGACGAACTGGCCCAGTCGCCGACGCTGCTGCTCGCCACGGCCGGATTGGCTTCGAGCCAGATCGAACACCTGCTCGGTCCCACCCTGCGCCGTGGCCAACTGCGCGCCGCCGTCCTGCCCCGCCTCACCCAGACCGACTACGACCACCTGCTGTGGGCGAGCGACCTCAACTTCGTCCGCGGCGAGGATTCCTTCGTGCGCGCCCAGTGGGCGGCCAAGCCTTTCGTGTGGCACATCTACCCTCAGGACGACGGCGCCCACGCGCCCAAGCTCGCGGCCTTCGAGAACTTGTTCCTGCGCGGCGCGGAACCGGCGCTCGCCGACGCGGTCAGACGCCTTCACGCCACCTGGAATGGCCTCGCTCCCGGCCCGCTCGCATTGCCGCCTCTGGCTGCCTGGGAAGAACGGGGCGAGTCCTGGCGTGATGACCTGCTCGCGCAGCCCGACCTCGTCGGCCAGCTCTTCGATTTCGCGCTCGAAAGACGCTAAAATTCGAGGCTTTGCGCGATCCGGTGCACATTTGGTCAGATGCCACGGAAAGCGCTCCTACAGCGCCTGGAAGGCTTTCACCCTCACCCGCGGCGCGCCCCGCACAGCGGGATCATTCGGAAATCGCTATGAAGATTGCACAGGAAATTCGCGCCGGCAACGTGATCATGCAGGGCAAGGACCCGATGGTCGTGCTCAAGACGGAATACAGCCGCGGTGGCCGCAATGCCGCCACCGTGCGCATGAAGCTCAAGAGCCTGTTGAACAATTCGGGCACTGAAGTCGTCTTCAAGGCCGACGACAAGATGGACCAGATCATCCTGGACAAGAAGGAGTGCACCTACTCCTACTTCGCCGACCCGATGTACGCCTTCATGGACGCCGAGTACAACCAGTTCGAGGTCGAGGCCGAGAACATGGGCGACGCCATCCAGTACCTCGAAGACAACATGCCGGTCGAAGTGGTGTTCTACGACGGCAAGGCCATCTCGGTCGAACTGCCCACCAGCCTCGTGCGCGAAGTCACCTACACCGAGCCGGCCGTCAAGGGCGACACCTCGGGCAAGGTGCTCAAGCCCGCCAAGCTGGCCACCGGCTTCGAGGTCTCGGTGCCGCTCTTCGTGGAAACCGGCGACAAGATCGAAATCGATACCCGCACCCACGAGTACCGCAAGCGCGTGTAAGCGTTCGGCGGATTCGATGCACAGCAAGGGCACTTCGGTGCCCTTGTTCGTTTCAGCCCACCATGAAGACCCAGCCCATCATCCCCGCCGCCATCGAGCGTGATGCCGCGGGCGTTCCGTTCTCGGCGATGTACGGGGATGCCTACCACCCGGCCGCCGGCGCGCTGCAGCAGGCGCAGCATGTTTTCCTCGCGGGCAATGTCCTGCCCGACCGGTGGCGCGGGCGCGAGCGCTTCGTCGTGCTGGAAACCGGCTTCGGCCTGGGCAACAACTTCCTCGCGACCTGGGATGCATGGCAGCGCGATGGCAAGCCTTGCCGGCTAAGCTTCATCTCGATCGAGCAGCATCCGCTCACGCGGGCCGACATGGCGGCGATGCCACGCGATCCGTCGCTGGCCAATCTCGCCCGGCAACTCGTCGATGCCTGGCCCCCCCTCACGCCAAACCTCCACCGGCTGTCCTTCGACGATGACCAGGTGCAGCTCCTGCTGTGCCTGGGCGACGCTGCCGCCTGGCTGCCCGAGATCGTCGCCCGCGTCGATGCCTTCTACCTCGACGGCTTCACGCCTTCGAAGAATCCCCAGATGTGGCAACTGCGCCTGTTCAAGGCCATGGGCCGCATGGCCGCGCCCGGCGCGACGGCGGCGACCTGGTCGACGGCGCGGGCGGTGAAGGACGGGCTGCGAACGGCAGGCTTCGAAGTCGCGAAAGAGCAAGGCACCGGCGGCAAGTTCGAGATCACGGTGGCACGGCATGCACCGGCCTTCGTGCCCAAGGCGTCGGCGTCGCACCGCGATGCCAATGGCCCGCAGCGCGGCCACGCCGTCATCATCGGCGCGGGGCTCGCCGGTTGTGCGAGCGCCTGGGCCTTGGCCCAGCAAGGCTGGACGAGCACCGTCATCGATGCACATGGCGCGCCGGCACAGGAGACCTCCGGCAACCCGGCCGGCCTCTTCCACGGCATCGTGAACCCGCAGGACGGCGCCCATGCGCGCTTCAATCGGGCCGCGGCACTGGAGGCGCAACGGGTGATCGGCGGCCTTCTGCGCGACGATCCGACGCTCGGGCAGATCACAGGCCTGCTTCGACTGGACGCCACGGGCAGCGACGCCGCCGCCATGCGCGCCGTGCTTGCCCAGTTGGGCTTGCCGACGGACTACGTTCAAGCGCTGGATGCGGAGCAGGCATCGACCCTGGCGGGAATGACGCTGTCGAAACCCGCGTGGTTCTACCCCGGCGGCGGGTGGCTGCGGCCCGCGGCCTTGTGCCGCGCCTTCCTCGCGAAAGCAGCCGACCGCACCGCATTCGTCGGCAATACACGCGTCCATGCGCTGCGCCGGTTCGATGGCCAATGGCAGGTGCTCGGTGCCGACGGCCAGGTGCTCGCCTCGGGCGACGCCGTTGTCCTGGCAAACGGTGGTGATGCCATGCGATTGGCCGCAAGCGCCGCCTGGCCGATGCAGCGGGTGCGCGGGCAGATCAGCATCGCGCAGGCCACCAGCCTCACGCTGCCTCGCATCCCCATCGCCGGCTCTGGCTACTTGCTGCCGGCCATCGATGGCCGCGCGATCTTCGGCGCAACCACACAGCCGGACGACGCCGACCCCGCTGTTCGCGAAGAGGACCACCGCCACAACCTGTCGCAGGCCGAGCGGCTGACCGGCGACCAAGCGTGGTCCCACCTGCTCATCGCCAGCCTCGTTGGTCGAGTCGGCTGGCGCTGGCAGACCGACGATCGCCTGCCGGTCATCGGCGGCGTCCCGCTGCCGACGAGCGAGCTCGAAAGTTCGCGCGTGGACCAGCCTCGATTCGTGGCGCGACAGCCCGGCCTCTTCGTCTTCACGGGGCTTGCGTCACGCGGCATCACCTGGTGCGCGCTCGGTGCGCAATTGCTCGCATCCTCGGTAACCGGTTCGCCCGCGCCCTTGGAAGCCAGCCTCATCGACGCGGTGGATGCCGCACGCTTCGCAAGCCGGCAGGCCCGCCGCGGCTGATCAAGCGCGGGTCGTCTCGTCCCACCAGCGGCGGACGACCTCGTAGACACGCGGGTCGTTGAGCAGGCCCATGTGGCCAATGCCACGCAGCTCCTCGCGCTGCACATCGCCCGACAGCTGCGCGTCCGAGGCGCTCGACGGCATTACCAGGCCGTCGCCGAGCAAGGCCCCCATCATCGCGGCGGCCATGCCGGCTTCGCCATCGGCGAGGTGGCCGGCGAGCAGGCGCACCGGCACGGACACCGGCACCGGCACCGAGGCAGAGGAAGCCTTCGCCCCCAGGCCGTGTCGCAGGTCCTTGATGCCGCGGCTGCGGGCGTTGGCGATGGCCGCGAGCGGCTGTGTCACGTTCGACAGCTTGAGCGCCATCGACGCAAGGTGACCGAGCCGCTCCAGCGGCGCGCCCTGGTGCGGCGTACCAAGGCAGATGAGTACCGACACGCTCGCCAGCCACGGCGCGCCATCGGCTAGCGCCTGGTCGCAGGCGCTGCGTGTAACCAGGCCGCCCATGCTGTGGCCGATCAATGCGACCTCCGTGACCTGCGGCGCCGCAGCGAGCAGCGCCTCGAGCTTTTGTGCAAGGTCCTCCGCGTTCTGTGCCACGGCGCGGCCGGTGTTGTAGCGCACATAGAGCGCGCTCACGCCGCGCTCGGCTGCGAGCCGATCGCCGTAGGAGCCAGCGTCCACGCCATCGGTGCTGCGCCGGAACCAGCTGTGCTCATCGCACGCCAGGCCATGGATGAAGATGCACACCCGCGGCTGCAGGGCGCTTGAGAATTCGGCAGTGAGCTGGACGGGGTCCCCGTCCGCATGGAAATCAAGTTCGAAGGCGAGCCCGCTGCCCTCACGCGCGAGGTGATCGCCGAAGACGCCGTTCAGGGCGCTGCGCACGGCCTGTTCGTTCGGGCCGATTTCTCGCCCCGACCGATTGGCGGCGGACTCCGCCACGCCGGCCAGCCCGAGTGCCGCGGCACCGCCCGCACGTACGCCGGCATAGACGGTGTCGGTGATCGCATCATGGACGCCTTGCACGGCGCGCGCCGGCAAGGACACGCCAGGCACCTGCTTCAAGGCATCGAAGGTCTTGCCCGCGATGGCGTGGTGCATCTCCTGCACCCGCGTCGTGGCGGCGTGAAAACCCGACTTCAGCGTTGGTGCATACGCATCGGGCGGCGCTCCAGTCGAGCGCTTGGGCGGGGTTTTCGGGGGCTTGGTCGGGGCATCATGCCGCTTCGAGGTGGGCGGCATGCTGCGCTCTCACGGATTGGGTTGGGTGTCGGCCGGGCCCGTGCCGTTGTCGGCGGGCAGCCCGTCCTGTGCAGCGTCTTCGGGCTGGTCACCCGTGCCGCTGCCAGTCTTGCGAGCAGCTTTTTCCTGCAGCTTCTCTTCCTTTTTCTTCTTCTTGGCCAGTTCACGCTGGCGCTTTTCGAACGAGTAGTTGGGCTTGGCCATGGGCCGTCCTTCATCAGTTGCCGACCCCCCGAGGTTACGCCCATTTTGGCGCGAGGAACCGGCTGGGCCGTTCGGCCCGGGATCAGAAGCTCAGGGTCTTCACGCCCTGCGCCGTGCCGAGCAGGCACACCGCCGCACGATTGCGCGCGAAGATGCCCACGCTCACCACGCCCGGCCATTGGTTGATGTCGCGCTCCATCGCGGCCGGGTCGCTGATGGACAAGCCGCGCACGTCGAGGATGTGCCCACCGTTGTCGGTGACCACGCCGGCCCGCAGCACCGGCTCGCCACCCAGCGCACGGAGCTTGCGCGCGATCTGCGAGGCCGCCATCGGTATCACCTCCACCGGCAGCGGAAACTTGCCGAGCGTCGCGACGAGCTTGGATTCATCGGCGATGCAGATGAAGCGATCGGCGATGTCGGCCACGATCTTCTCCCGCGTGAGCGCGGCGCCACCGCCCTTGATCATGTTGCCCGCGTGGTCGATCTCATCGGCGCCGTCCACATAGACCGGGATGCGATCGACCGTGTTGCTGTCGAGCACCGCGATGCCGTGGGCGCGCAGCCGTTCGGTGCTGCGCTCGCTGCTCGACACGGCGCCTTTGATGCGGTCCTTCATCGTGGCCAGCGCGTCGATGAAGCAGTTGACGGTGGAGCCGGTGCCCACGCCCACGATGCTGCCGGGCACCACGTATTCGAGGGCCGCCTGGCCGACCAGCGCTTTCAACTCGTCCTGGGTCATGTTCATCCACCGCGTTTGAGACAATCCGCGGATTATCCCCAGTCGCAACGCCTGCGCTCCATGGCCCTCGTCCCCTACGCCCTCGCCCGCCCGTTTCTCTTCGGCCTCGACCCGGAGTCCGCGCACGAACTGACCCTCGGCACACTCGCACGCATCCAGCACACGCCGCTGATCTGCACGGTGCAGCAGACGCGGGTGAACGACCCGGTCACCTTGGCTGGCATCAAGTTTCCGAACCGCCTGGGCCTGGCCGCGGGCCTCGACAAGAACGGCCGCTGCATCGACGGCCTGGGGGCCATGGGCTTCGGCTTCATCGAGGTGGGCACGGTGACGCCCAAGGGCCAGCCCGGCAACCCGAAGCCGCGCATGTTTCGCCTGCCCGATGCCAACGCGCTCATCAACCGGCTGGGCTTCAACAACGAAGGGCTTGCCGCCTTCATCGCCAACGTGAAGCGCGCACGCTTTCGCGAAAGCGGCGGCATCCTGGGCTTGAACATCGGCAAGAACGCGACGACGCCGATCGAGAACGCGGTGGACGACTATCTCACCTGCCTGGACGGCGTCTATCCGCATGCCGACTACGTGACGGTGAACATCTCGTCGCCCAACACGAAGAACCTGCGGGCGCTGCAGTCCGACGAAGCGCTGGACGCATTGCTCTCGGCGTTGAGCGAGCGCGACGAAAAGCTCGCACGCCAACACGGCCGGCGGGTGCCGCTGTTCCTGAAGATCGCGCCCGACCTCGACGAGACGCAGGTCGACGTGATCGCCGCCACCTTCGCCAAGAGCGGCATGACGGGCCTCGTCGCCACCAACACCACCATCTCGCGCGAGGCGGTCAAGCACCTGCCGCACGGCGAAGAAGCGGGCGGCCTGAGCGGCGCGCCGGTGTTCGAGGCATCCAACCGCGTCATCCGCCAACTGCGCTCGCGCCTGCCCAAAGCCACGCCCATCATCGGCGTGGGGGGCGTGATGTCGGGTGCCGACGCGAAGGCCAAGCTCGCCGCCGGCGCCGACCTGGTGCAGGTCTACACCGGCTTCATCTACCGCGGCCCGCCGCTGGTGACCGAAGCCGCGCAAGCCATGGCCGCGCGCGGCTGACACCATGGAGCCGACGCCGGAGCAGCAGGACATCCTCGGCAGCGACGAGAACACGCTGATCGTCGCGGCCAATGCCGGCGCGGCCAAGACCACCACCCTCGCCTTTCGCATCCGCGAGGGGCTCAGGCGCGGCATCGTCCCCTCGCGCATCCTCTCGCTCACTTTCACCGAGCCCGCGCGGCTGGCGCTGCGCGGTGCGCTCATCAAGGTCGGCGTGCCGGCGTCGGTGTGCAACACGCTGTGGATCCAGACCTTCGATGACCTGAGCGCCCACGTGCTGCGCAAGCTCGAAGGCGAGCGGCCGGACGAGGCTGTGCCCTTCCTGGCGGAACCCGAAGCGCTGGCCCCGCACGTGTGGGAAGCCGTGGAATCGGTGCGAGCCATGCAAGAGCGCGCCTGGGACGACGACTTGCTGCTGCCCGCCGAGACGCATGCCGACAGCGGCTTCGTCGAGCGCTTCCTGAGGCAGCGTTCGCGAATCGCCGGCCAGCTTGCGCTGGACCGTGCGCTGTGGGACGGCGCGGCGCTCGACGGCGACCTCGCGATCTCTCTGAACGCCGACTACACCTTGCTTCGGGTGCAGCGGCATTACGACTCGCTGCGACAACCGGCAGGCACCGATCGCCCGCGCTTTCGCGGCCCGCATGACGCCACCTACGACCTCGCGCGGCTGCTGGCCGACCCTGACTCCGCCATCCAGGCCGACGACCTCGCGGGCTGGCCGGCCCGCACCGAGGCGGTCATGGTGGACGAGATGCACGACATGAACCGTGCGATGTTCACCGTGCTGCAGGCGTTGCTGCGGTCGTCGCGCGTGTTCTTCTGCGGCGTGGGCGACGTCGACCAGGTCATCCACGAGGCGGACGGCGCGCAGCGCTACTTCATGGAGCAGGCCCTGGCGCTGGAGACATCGCGCACGGTCATCGAGCTGCCACTCACCCTCACCCACCGCTTCGGCCCGAAGGTGTCGTCGCTTGCCGGCCGATTCGCGGGCAAGGCTTATCGCTCGGTGCCCGACCTCGACAGCGAGGTGTCCTGCCTGCGCCATGGCGGCGCCAAGGATGCGTCCTGTCAGGCAGAGGTGGCATCGCTTGCTGCCAAATGGCGCAAGGACGGCGGCAAGATGAGCGAGTTCGCGGTGGTTCTGCGGCACGCGGCGCAGTCTGTGCTCATCGAGAACACCTTGCTCGATGCCGACATTCCCTATGTCACCACCGGCTTCGACAGCTACCTTCTTCGCCCGGAGGTGCTGCTCGTGCGCGGCCTCATGGCGATCGCGAACGGACGCTTCGACGCCATCGATGACCTCTCGACGCGGCGGCGCGTCGTGCAGGAGATGGTCTTCTTCTGCAGCGTCACGCTCGACCACGACATCGACCAGGGCGAGTCCGCCGCGAGTCGCCTGCAAGAGGCCGTGCGACACGTGAGCCACGAGCCGTCCAACCTGCGGCCATTCTTCGATCACCAGGTGCTGAAGAATTCGCCGCCGCACATCGCCAGGCGCCTCCAGGCCGCCGTGCGCATTCTTCAGGAAGACGCCTCGCCGTCGGCCTTTGCACGCTTCCTCGATGCGCTGGAAATCACCGACTGGGCCCGTGAGACCTGGGTCGAGCGCCAGCGGCAGGAAGATGCGGTGACCCACCTCGACGGCCTGAAGCAGGCAGCACAGGCCTTCGCTTCGCCGCAAGATTTCTTCGCAAGCCTGAACGCCTCGGAGCTGAAACAGCACACGCTCAAGCGCCGCAGCAGCGCCTTCATCACCCTGGCCAGCATCCCGTCGGTCAAGGGCCTGGAGTTCGGCCATGTCGTCATGCCCTTCGTCGACGATGGCGCATTCCCGGCCAGGCTGGAAGACCAGGCGAGCGACGAGCGCGCCCTCTTCTACGTGGCGATGACGCGGGCTCGCGAGCGGCTGACGTTCGTGGCGCATCGCGACAACCCCAGCGCCTTCCTGCGCGAATTGCGGCTGGCCTGATCCCTTCCACCCCACGGCCGGGCATGGCGCTTGCCCATCTCGGCCGTGCGAATCCAGTCGGTTCTACGCTCCTTCCTTGTCCTCGCGTTCGGCGTCCTCCTGATCAGCGGCTGCCGCAGCCTGCCGGCCATACATCCGGACATGGCACCGGTGACGAAGAACCAGGTCCAGGTCGAAGGCAGCAAGGGGCCGCTGTCGGCTGCGCGCAGCAAGGCCATACTCGACGATCTTCAACGGCGCTCGCCCGACACCAACATCTTCGATCGCCACCTCGCGCTCGAACAGGCGATGGTGGACAGCCCGCTCGTGGCCGGCAACAAGGTCACCTTGCTGCAGAACGGCCCGGCCACCTACAAGGCGATGCTCGCCGCGATCGCCGAGGCGAAGAGCCATGTGCACCTGGAAACCTACATCCTCGAAGACGACGAGATCGGCCGTGAGTTTGCGCAGGCACTCATCGCCCGGCAGCGGCAAGGCGTGTCCGTGGCGTTGATCTACGACGCGGTCGGCACCTTGGGCACACCGGCGGAGTTCTTCAAGACGCTCAACGAGGCGGGCGTGCAGACAGTTCAGTTCAATCCCGTCAATCCGCTCAACGCTCGCGCAGGCTGGAACGTCAACCAGCGCGATCATCGCAAGCTGCTGGTGGTGGACGGGCGCACCGCCTTCCTGGGCGGCATCAACATCAGTGGTGTCTACTCCGGCGGCTCGATGAAATCGGCCCCGCGCCAGGGCAACAAGCTGCCCTGGCGCGACACGCACGTGCAGATCGAGGGGCCCGTCGTCGCCGAGTACCAGAAGATCTTCCTCGACACATGGAATCGGCAGAAAGGCCCGGCGCTGGCGCAGCTCGAGTACTTCCCGCCGCTCGCGCCGCGCGGCAAGGAGATCGTGCGAGCCATCGCCGGCTCGCCAGACGAACCCTACAGCGCCATCTACGCGACGCTCATCTCTGCCATCGGCAACGCCGAGACGGAGATCTTGCTGACCAACGCCTACTTCGCCCCGGATCCGCAGCTGCGCGCGGCGCTCGCCGATGCCGTCAAGCGAGGTGTGACGGTCAAGCTCATCCTCCCGAGCAAGACCGATTCCGGCCTGATCTTCAATGCCGGCCGCAGCTACTACGACGAGATGCTGCGCGCCGGCATCCAGATCTACGAGCGGCGCGACGCGCTGCTGCATTCGAAGACGGCAGTGATCGACGGCGTGTGGTCCACCATCGGTTCCACCAATCTCGATTGGCGAAGCTTCCTGCACAATCAGGAGATCAACGCGGTGGTACTGAGCCCCGATTTCGCGGCGCAGATGAAAGCGGTGTTTGAGCGCGACCTCGCGGCCTCCGACGCGATCACGCTGGAAGCCTGGGAACACCGGCCGCTCGGGTCGCGACTCAAGGAAGGGCTGGCACGCATGTGGGAGTACTGGCTTTGATGCTGCAGCGCAGCGCGGGAACCGCGAAGTCGCCGTCAGGGCGCACGGCAATGCGCCACGCCGTTGCCCGTTGGGTCGCTGCCTGCGTCACCGCATGGTGCGCCGCCACGGCGATGGCTGGCCCCGTGGAAACGCTTCGCGCCAAGCATGCCAGCCTGGGCCCGCAGCTCGCGAGCAATGCCTTTCACCAGCCGCTCGTGCTGGAGTCCACCCAGGCCTCGGGCGACCTGCAGGGTGATGTGTACGCGGTGGTGGCGCATCCGTTCAACACCGTGGAGCACGCACTGCAAGGCATGAACGTCTGGTGCGACATCCTGATCCTTCACCTCAATGTCAAGCAATGCAAAGGGTCGGGCAGCAACCTCGACCTGAGCGTCGGCAAGAAGTTCGACCAGCCGGCCGCCGATGCGTACCAGGTGAGCTTCGCGTACCAGCTCGCGGCGGCCACGCCTGACTACTTGCGCGTGCAGCTGAGCGCGAAGGACGGGCCGCTGGGCACGAGCAACTACCGCATCCTGCTGGAGGCGACGCCGATCGATTCAGGGCATTCGTTCATCCACATGTCGTATGCGTATGCGTCCGGCTTCGCGGCGCGCATGGCCATGCAGGCGTACCTCGCCACCGTGGGCCGGAGCAAGGTCGGATTCAGTGTCGTCGGAAAGCAGTCCAACGGCAGCCCGGAGTACGTGGGCAGCGTGCGCGGCGTGATCGAGCGCAACACGATGCGCTACTACCTGGCGATCGACGCCTACCTCGACTCCCTGTCGCTGCCGCCCGCGCAGCAACAGGAAAAGCGGCTTCGCGACTGGTATGGCGCCACGGAGCGCTACCGCCAGCAGCTGCACGAGATGGAAGAAGCCGACTACATGGCGATGAAGCGCAAGGAGATTGCGCGGCAGCAGGCGTCGTAGGCGACGCCTGCTTCGCTTCGTTCAACGAACGAGGTTCAGGGGATGAGGTTCAGTGCAGCGGCACGCCCGTCTTCGCCTGCAGCTCCTCGCGCGTCACATCCGGCGCCAGCTCCACCACCTTCAGGCCTTCGGCCGTCACGTCCATCACCGCGAGGTCGGTGATGATGCGGTTCACCACGCCCACGCCAGTCAGCGGCAGCGTGCACTTCGGAAGAATCTTCAGGTCGGTGGTGCCGTCCTTCTTCTTCGCGACGTGTTCCATCACGACGATCACGCGCGGCACGCCGGCGACGAGGTCCATCGCGCCACCCATGCCCTTGACCATCTTGCCGGGGATCATCCAGTTGGCGAGGTCACCGCGCTCGCTCACCTGCATCGCGCCGAGGATGGACAGGTTGATCTTGCCGCCGCGGATCATCGCGAAGGAATCGTGGGAGCCGAAGATGCTCGATCCGGCGATGGTGGTGACGGTCTGCTTGCCGGCGTTGATGAGGTCGGCGTCGACCTCGTCTTCCTTCGGGAAGGGGCCGATGCCGAGCATGCCGTTCTCGCTCTGCAGCCACACCTCGATGTTGGTCGGCACGAAGTTCGCGACCAGCGTCGGAATGCCGATGCCGAGATTGACGTAGAAGCCGTCCTTGAGTTCTTGCGCGGCCTTGGCGGCCATTTGATCTTGAGTCCAGGGCATGTCGTGTCTCCTTAGGCCGAAGGACGGGTGGTGCGCTTCTCGATGCGCTTCTCGGGGTTGGCGTTCACGACGATGCGCGTGACGTAGATGCCGGGCAGGTGCACGTCATCCGGATCGATCTCGCCGACCTCGACGAGGTGCTCGACCTCGACCACCGTGGCCTGGCCGGCCATCGCGGCCGCCGGGTTGAAATTGCGCGCGGTGCGGCGAAACACGAGATTGCCGCTCTTGTCGGCCTTGTACGCCTTGACCAGCGACACCTCGGGCTTGAGCGACCGCTCCATCACGTACACGTGGCCATCGAACTCGCGCGTCTCCTTGCCCTCGGCGACCAGCGTGCCCACGCCGGTGCGGGTGAAGAAGGCCGGGATGCCCGCGCCGCCGGCGCGCAGCTTCTCGGCCAGCGTG
>CBIHOF010000023.1:0-99383 GCA_966211955.1 uncultured Comamonadaceae bacterium
CGTCGTTCGCGCCGTTGATCGTGAACGAGACGGTCTTGGTCGTGCCGTCCGCGCTGGTGACGGTGAACTGATCGACCTTGGTCTGCGTAGCACCAAGGAACTGCGTCGCGCTGTTGGCGACCGTGTAGGTGTAGGCACCGTTGGAGGCCAGGACCAGCGTGCCGAGGTTGCCGACGGCGCTGGTCACGGTGGTGGAGAACGTGGCTTCACCCGTGTCTGCGTCGCTGATCGAGATGGAGCCAGCGGCGGTCAAGTTGCCAGCGCCGTTGACGGCGGTGTCTTCGGTCACTCCTGCCACGGTCGGCGTGCCAATCACCGCAGAGTCATTCGCGCCGTTGATGGTGAACGAGACGGTCTTGGTCGTGCCATCAGCGCTGGTGACGGTGAACTGATCGACCTTGGTCTGCGTCGCGCCAAGGAACTGCGTGGCGCTGTTGGCGACCGTGTAGGTGTAGGCGCCGTTGGAGGCGAGCACCAGTGTGCCGAGGTTGCCGACGGCGCTGGTCACCGTGGTGGAGAACGTGGCTTCACCGGTGTCGGCGTCGCTGATGGACATCGAGCCAGCAGCGGTGAGGTTGCCGGCACCGTTGACGGCAGTGTCCTCGGTCACTGTTGCCACGGTCGGCGTGCCAATCACCGCAGCGTCGTTCGCGCCGTTGATCGTGAACGAGACGGTCTTGGTCGTGCCGTCCGCGCTGGTGACGGTGAACTGATCGACCTTGGTCTGCGTAGCGCCAAGGAACTGCGTGGCGCTGTTGGCGACGGTGTAGGTGTAGGCGCCGTTGGAGGCGAGCACCAGCGTGCCGAGGTTGCCGACGGCGCTGGTCACGGTCGTGGAGAACGTGGCTTCACCGGTGTCAGCGTCGCTGATCGAGATCGAGCCGGCCGCGGTGAGGTCGCCCGACCCGTTGACCGCGCTGTCCTCCGTGACCGTCGACACGGTTGGCGTACCAATCACCGCAGCGTCGTTCACGCCGTTGATGGTGAAGGACACGGTCTTGGTCGTGCCATCGGCACTGGTAACCGTGAACTGATCGACCTTGGTCTGGGTCGCACCGAGGAACTGCGTCGAGCTGTTGGCGACCGTGTAGGTGTAGGCGCCGTTGGCAGCGAGCACCAGTGTGCCGAGGTTGCCCACGGCGCTGGTCACGGTGGTGGAGAAGGTGGCTTCACCGGTGTCAGCGTCGCTGATCGAGATCGAGCCAGCCGCGGTGAGGTTGCCCGACCCGTTGACCGCGCTGTCCTCGGTGACGGTCGACACAGTCGGCGTACCAATCACTGCAGCGTCGTTCGCGCCGTTGATCGTGAATGACACCGTCTTCGTGGTTCCGTCGGCACTCGTGACCGTGAACTGATCGACCTTGGTCTGCGTCGCGCCAAGGAACTGCGTGGCGCTGTTGGCGACCGTGTAGGTGTAGGCGCCGTTGGAGGCGAGGACCAGCGTGCCGAGGTTGCCGACGGCGCTGGTCACGGTGGTGGAGAACGTGGCTTCACCCGTGTCTGCGTCGCTGATCGAGATGGAGCCAGCGGCGGTCAAGTTGCCAGCGCCGTTGACGGCGGTGTCTTCGGTCACTGCTGCCACGGTCGGCGTGCCAATCACCGCAGCGTCGTTCGCGCCGTTGATCGTGAACGAGACGGTCTTGGTCGTGCCGTCCGCGCTGGTGACGGTGAACTGATCGACCTTGGTCTGCGTAGCGCCAAGGAACTGCGTGGCGCTGTTGGCGACGGTGTAGGTGTAGGCACCGTTGGAGGCGAGGACCAACGTGCCGAGGTTGCCGACGGCACTCGTCACGGTGGTGGAGAAGGTGGCTTCGCCGGTGTCGGCGTCGCTGATGGAGATGGAGCCGGCGGCGGTGAGGTTGCCGGCGCCGTTGACCGATGCATCTTCAGTGACGGCAGAGACGGTTGGTGTGCCGATCACCGCGGCGTCATTGACGCCGTTGATCGTGAACGACACGGTCTTGGTTGTGCCATCGGCGCTGGTGACGGTGAACTGATCGACCTTGGTCTGAGTTGCACCGAGGAACTGCGTGGCGCTGTTGGCGACGGTGTAGGTGTAGGCACCGTTGGAGGCGAGGACCAACGTGCCGAGGTTGCCGACGGCACTCGTCACGGTGGTGGAGAAGGTGGCTTCGCCGGTGTCGGCGTCGCTGATGGAGATGGAGCCGGCGGCGGTGAGGTTGCCGGCGCCGTTGACCGATGCATCTTCAGTGACGGCAGAGACGGTTGGTGTGCCGATCACCGCGGCGTCATTGACGCCGTTGATCGTGAACGACACGGTCTTGGTTGTGCCATCGGCGCTGGTGACGGTGAACTGATCGACCTTGGTCTGAGTTGCACCGAGGAACTGCGTGGCGCTGTTGGCGACGGTGTAGGTGTAGGCGCCGTTGGAGGCGAGCACCAACGTACCGAGGTTGCCGACGGCGCTGGTCACGGTCGTGGAGAACGTGGCTTCACCCGTGTCTGCGTCGCTGATCGAGATCGAGCCAGCCGCGGTGAGGTCGCCCGAACCGTTGACCGCGCTGTCCTCGGTGACGGTCGATACAGTCGGCGTACCAATCACTGCGGCGTCGTTCACGCCGTTGATGGTGAAGGACACGGTCTTGGTTGTGCCATCGGCACTGGTAACCGTGAACTGATCGACCTTGGTCTGCGTAGCGCCGAGTGACTGCGTCGCGCTGTTGGCGACCGTGTAGGTGTAGGCACCGTTGGAGGCAAGCACCAGCGTGCCGAGGTTGCCCACGGCGCTGGTCACGGTGGTGGAGAACGTGGCTTCCCCGGTATCGGCATCGCTGATCGAGATCGAGCCGACGGCGGTCAAGTTGCCAGCACCGTCGATGGCAGTGTCCTCAGTAACGGTGGCGACTGTCGGCGTGCCGATCACCGCGGCGTCATTGGCGCCGTTGATGGTGAAGGAGACGGTCTTGGTTGTGCCATCGGCACTGTTGACTGTGAATTGGTCGACCTTGGTCTGCGTTGCGCCGAGGAACTGAGTGGCGCTGTTGGCGACCGTGTAGGTGTAGGCACCGTTGGAGGCGAGCGCCAGCGTGCCGAGGTTGCCGACGGCACTCATGACCGTCGTAGAGAAGGTGGCTTCACCAGTGTCTGCGTCGCTGATCGAGATCGAGCCGGCCGCGGTGAGGTCGCCAGCACCGTTGACCGACGCGTCTTCCGTGACGGCGGAAACGGTCGGCGTGCCGATCACTGCAGCGTCGTTCACGCCGTTGATGGTGAACGAGACGGTCTTGGTGGTGCCATCAGCGCTGGTGACGGTGAACTGGTCGACCTTGGTCTGCGTAGCACCGAGGAACTGCGTCGCGCTGTTGGCGACCGTGTAGGTGTAGGCACCGTTGGCCGCAAGCACCAGCGTGCCGAGGTTGCCCACAGCACTGGTCACGGTGGTGGAGAAGGTGGCTTCTCCGGTGTCGGCGTCGCTGACGGAGACGGACCCGGCGGCAGTGAGGTTGCCCGACCCGTTGACCGCGCTGTCCTCCGTGACCGTCGACACGGTTGGCGTGCCAATCACCGCAGCGTCGTTCGCGCCATTGATCGTGAACGACACCGTCTTGGTGGTGCCGTCCGCGCTCGTGACGGTGAACTGATCGACCTTCGTCTGAGCAGCACCGAGGAACTGCGTCGCACTGTTGGCGACCGTGTACGTGTAGCCGCCATTCGACGCAAGAACCAGCGCGCCGAGGTTGCCGGCGGCCGCAGTCACGGTGGTCGAGAAAGTGGCTTCGCCGGCGTCTGCATCACTGATCGACATCGATCCGACGGCGGTGAGGTTGCCTGCGCCGTTGACCGCTGTGTCTTCCGTCACGCCGGAAACGGTGGGCGTGCCGATCACGGCACTGTCGTTCTGGCCGATGATGGTGAAGGACAGGTTCTTCGTCGTACCGTCGATGCTCGAAATCGTGAAGCTGTCGACATGGGTCTGGCTCGTGCCGAGGAACTGCACGGCGCTGTTGGCCACGGCATACGTGTAGGCGCCATTGGCCGCGACGACGAGGCTGCCGAGGTTGCCGACAGCGTTCACCACGGTTGTCGACAAGAACGCCTGGCCGGCGTCCTTGTCGGTGATGGACATGGTGCCGCTGGCGGTGATGTTGCCGGCGCCATTGACGTTGATGTCCTCCACCACGAAGGAGACGGTGGGCTGGCCGATCACGGCAGCGTCGTTGACGCCGTTGATCGTGAACGACACGGTCTTGGTCGTGCCGTCCGCGCTCGTGATGGTGAACTGGTCGACCTTGGTCTGCGACGCCCCGAGGAACTGGGTCGCGCTGTTGGCCACCGTGTAGGTGTAGGCGCCATTGGCGGCGAGCGCCAGCGTGCCGAGGTTGCCGACGGCACTGGTCACGGTGGTGGAGAACGTGGCTTCACCCGTGTCGGCGTCGCTGATGGAGATCGAGCCTGAGGCGGTGAGGTTGCCGGCGCCATTGACCGATGCGTCTTCAGTGACGGCAGAGACCGTTGGCGTACCAATCACCGCGGCGTCGTTGACGCCGTTGATGGTGAACGACACCGTCTTGGTCGTGCCGTCAGCGCTGGTGACGGTGAACTGATCGACCTTGGTCTGCGTAGCACCAAGGAACTGCGTCGCACTGTTCGCGACGGTGTACGTGTAGGCGCCGTTGGATGCAAGAACCAGCGTGCCGAGGTTGCCGACGGCGCTCGTCACGATCGTGGAGAGCGTGGCTTCACCGGTGTCAGCGTCGCTGATGGAGATGGAGCCGGCAGCGATGAGGTTGCCCGACCCGTTGACCGCGCTGTCCTCGGTGACTGTGGACACGGTCGGCGTGCCGATCACTGCGGCGTCGTTCACGCCGTTGATGGTGAACGACACCGTCTTCGTGGTTCCGTCGGCACTGGTGACCGTGAACTGATCCACCTTGGTCTGCGTAGCACCGAGAGACTGCGTCGCGCTGTTGGCGACCGTGTAGGTATACGAACCGTCGGCCGCAAGCACCAGCGTGCCGAGGTTGCCCACGGCGCTGCTCACGGCAGTCGAGAAGACGGCCTGGCCGGCGTCGGCATCGCTGATGGAGATCGAGCCGGCGGCGGTCAGATTGCCCGCGCCGTTGACCGATGCATCTTCAGTGACGGCAGAGACGGTCGGTGTGCCAATCACCGCGGCGTCGTTCACGCCATTGATGGTGAACGAGATGGTCTTCGTCGTGCCGTCGGCGCTGGTGAGGGTGAACTGATCGACCTTGGTTTGCGTGTCACCAAGGAACTGCGTGGCGCTGTTGGCCACGCTGTAGGTGTAGGCGCCATTGGCTGCCAGCACCAGCGTGCCGAGGTTGCCCGCGGCGCTCGTCACGGTGGTGGAGAACACCGCCTCGCCGGTGTCCACGTCGCTGATGGAGATCGAGCCGACAGCCGTGAGGTTGCCCGCGCCGTTGACGGATGCGTCTTCGGTGACAGTGGACACCGTCGGCGTGCCGATCACGGCCGCATCGTTCACGCCGTGGATGGTGAAGTCGATGGTCTTGGTGGTGCCGTCTGCGCTCGCGACAGTGAACTGGTCGACCTTGGTCGCGCCGTTGGCGAGCGACTGGGTGGCGCTGTTGGCCACGCTGTAGGTGTACGACCCGTCCGCGGCGAGCACCAGAGTGCCGAGGTTGCCGGCGATGCCGGTGACGGTGGTCGAGAACACCGATTCGCCCGCGTCCACGTCGCTGATGGAGATCGAGCCGGCGGCGATGAGGTTGCCGGCGCCGTTGACGGCGGTGTCTTCCGTCACGTCGGTGACGGTCGGCGTGCCGATCACGGCCGCGTCGTTCAAGCCGTTGACAGTGAAAGTCACCGTGCGCGACGTGCCGTCGATGCTGGAGATGGTGAAGCTGTCGACATGGGTGTCGCCCAACCCGAGGAACTGCGTGTCGGCGTTGGCGACGGTGTAGGTGTAGTGGCCATCCGCTGCCAGCGCGAGCGTGCCGAGGTTGCCCGCCGCCGGTGCGACGGTGGTGTTGAACGACCCCTGGCCGCCATCAGGGTCGCTGATCGAGATGGTGCCGGTGGCCGTCAGATTGCCGCTGCCGTCCACGGCGGTGTCTTCCGTCACCGCGGAGACGGTCGGGGCACCGATCACGGCGTCGCCGTTGACGCCGTTGATGGTGAAGCTGACGGTCCTGGTCGTGCCGTCCACGCTCGTGACGGTGAAGGTGTCGACCTGCGTGTCGCCCGCGCCGAGGTACTGTGTCGCGCTGTTGGCGACGGTGTAGGTGTAGCTGCCATCGGCGGCCAGCACCAGGGTGCCGAGATTGCCCGCGGTGCTCGTGACGGTGGTGGCAAAAAAGGCCTCGCCGGTGTCCACGTCGCTGATGGCGATGGTGCCGGCTGCGGTCAGGTTGCCGCTTGCATCCACGGCGCTGTCTTCGGTGACGGTCGCGACGGTGGGTGTGCCGATGACTGCGGCGTCATTCACGCCGACGATCGTGAAGTCGACCGTCTTCGTCGTGCCGTCCGCGCTTGTCACGGTGAACTGGTCGACCTTGGTGTCGCCGTTGCCAAGGAACTGCGTGGCGCTGTTGGCGACGGTGTAGGTGTAGGCGCCATTGGCCGCAAGCACCAGCGTGCCGAGGTTGCCAGCGGCACTGGTCACGGTCGTGGCGAACGTGGCTTCGCCGGTGTCTGCGTCGCTGATGGAGATCGAGCCGGCGGCGGTCAGGTCGCCGGCACCGTTGACGGCAGCGTCCTCGGTGACCGTGGAAACGGTCGGCGTGCCAATCACCGCAGCGTCGTTGACGCCGTTGATCGTGAACGACACCGTCTTGGTCGTGCCGTCGGCGCTCGCGACGGTGAACTGGTCGATCTTGGTCTGCGTATCACCAAGGAACTGCGTCGCGCTGTTGGCCACCGTGTAGGTGTAGGCACCGTCGGCCGCGAGCACCAGCGTGCCGAGGTTGCCGACGGCACTCGTCACGGTAGCGGAGAAGGTGGCTTCGCCAGCGTCTGCATCGCTGATGGAGATCGAGCCGGCGGCGGTCAAGTTGCCCGCGCCGTTGACGGCTGCGTCCTCGGTGACCGCGGAAACGGTCGGCGCACCAATCACCGCAGCGTCATTGACGCCATTGATCGTGAACGACACCGTCTTGGTCGTGCCATCAGCGCTCGCGACGGTGAATTGATCGACCTTGGCCTGCGTAGCGCCCAGGAACTGAGTCGCACTGTTGGCCACCGTGTACGTGTAGCCGCCATTGGACGCAAGGACCAGCGTGCCGAGGTTGCCAGCGGCACTCGTGACGGTAGTGGAGAACGTGGCTTCGCCGGTGTCGGCGTCGCTGATGGAGATCGAGCCGGCGGCGGTGAGATTGCCGGCGCCGTCGACTGATGTGTCTTCTGTGACGGTGGCGACCGTCGGCGTGCCGATCACCGCGGCGTCGTTGACGCCGTTGATCGTGAAGGAGACGGTCTTGGTCGTGCCATCCGCACTGGTGACGGTGAATTGATCGACCTTGGTCTGCGTATCCCCTAGGAACTGCGTGGCGCTGTTGGCGACGGTGTAGGTGTAGGCGCCGTTGGCGGCAAGCACCAACGTGCCGAGGTTGCCGACGGCACTCGTCACGGTAGCGGAGAAGGTGGCTTCGCCAGCGTCTGCATCGCTGATGGAGATCGAGCCGGCGGCGGTCAAGTTGCCCGCGCCGTTGACGGCTGCGTCCTCGGTGACCGCGGAAACGGTCGGCGCACCAATCACCGCAGCGTCATTGACGCCATTGATCGTGAACGACACCGTCTTGGTCGTGCCATCAGCGCTCGCGACGGTGAATTGATCGACCTTGGCCTGCGTAGCGCCCAGGAACTGAGTCGCACTGTTGGCCACCGTGTACGTGTAGCCGCCATTGGACGCAAGGACCAGCGTGCCGAGGTTGCCAGCGGCACTCGTGACGGTAGTGGAGAACGTGGCTTCGCCGGTGTCGGCGTCGCTGATGGAGATCGAGCCGGCGGCGGTGAGATTGCCGGCGCCGTCGACTGATGTGTCTTCTGTGACGGTGGCGACCGTCGGCGTGCCGATCACCGCGGCGTCGTTGACGCCGTTGATCGTGAAGGAGACGGTCTTGGTCGTGCCATCCGCACTGGTGACGGTGAACTGATCGACCTTGGCCTGCGCATTCCCTAGGAACTGGGTTGCGCTGTTGGCCACCGTGTAGGTATAGGCGCCATTGGCCGCAAGCACCAGCGTGCCGAGGTTGCCCACGGCACTCGTCACGGTGGCGGAGAAGGTGGCTTCGCCAGTGTCTGCATCGCTGATCGAGATGGAGCCGACCGCGGTCAAGTCGCCAGCACCATTGACAGCTGCGTCCTCGGTGACCGTGGAGACGGTCGGCGCGCCGATCACGGCCGCGTCGTTCACGCCGTGAATGGTGAAGTCGACGCTGCGCGTCGTGCCGTCCGCACTCGCCACCGTGAAGGTATCGACGCGGGTCTGCCCAAGCCCCAGAGACTGTGTCGCGGCATTCGCGACGGTGTAGGTGTACGAACCGTCCGCGGCAAGGGCGAGCGTGCCCAGGTTGCCGGCGGCACCGGTCACGGTCGTCGAGAAGCTGGCCTGGCCGGCGTCGGCATCGCTGATGCTGATGGCGCCGCTGGCGACGAGGTTGCCGGCGCCATCGACGGCTGCATCCTCGGTCACGTCGGTGACCGTCGGTGCGCCGATCACGGCGGCATCGTTCACGCCAACGACTGTGAAGGACACCGTCTTGTTCGTGCCGTCGACACTGCTGACGGTGAATGAATCGATCCGCGTCTGGCCCGCGCCAAGCGATTGCGTGGCGCTGTTGGCCACGCTGTAGGTGTAGCTGCCGTCGGCGGCGAGCACGAGGGTGCCGAGGTTGCCGGCCGCGCTCGCGACAGTGGTGGAAAAGCTTGCCTGGCCGGCGTCCGCGTCGCTCACGGAGATCGAGCCGGCGGCCACCAACTGGCCCGCACCGTTGACGGCGGTGTCCTCGGTCACGGTGGACACGGTCGGGTTGCCGATGACCGCGGCATCGTTCGTGCCGGTGATGTCGATGACGACGGTGCGGCTCGTGCCGTCGACGCTTGCAACGGTGAAGCTGTCGGTCACGACCTGGCCTTGGGCGAGCGCCTGCACCGGCGCGGATGCGTTGTTCAGCGTGTAGGCCCACTGGCCGTCGGTACCCAGCGTGAGCGTGCCGTAGGTGCCGGACGTGGTCTGCGCCACGAACGCCGATTCGCCGGCGTCGGGGTCAGTGATGGTGAGCGTGCCGCTGCTCGTGACGGTGCCGTCCTCGCTGACGCTGCCGCTGAACTGGCCGCCGATGGTGGGCGCGTCCGGCGCGGGCGTGACGTTGAAGGTGACGGTGTTCGGCGTTGCGTCGAACCCGCCCGCGCTGTCCTGCACGCTGAAGGCGAAGCTTGCGTACGCGGCGCCGTTGGCGTTGGCGACTGGTACGAACACGAGGTGGCCGGCGGCGACTTCGCTTGCGGCGATGACTTCACCGGCGACAACCGGCGCGCCGTTCAGCAGCAGCGTGCCGGCGGCAGGCGGGCTGTCGATGCGCACGTTGGCAAGGGTCTGGCCGGTGTCGGCGTCAGCGAAGCCGAAGTCGCTCGGCTGCACCGTGTAGCTCGTGTCCTCGGCGATCGTGTGGACGGCGTCCGCGCCAGTTGGGGGGGTGTTGTTGCCCACGTTCACCGTGAGCACGGCGCTCGTGGTGCCGCCGTGGCCGTCGCTCACGCTGTAGTTGACGACAACAGTGCCGCTCACATTCGTGGCCGGCGTGAAGAGCAACGTGCCGTCGGGGTTGATGCTGACGCTGCCTTGCGCAGGGTTGGCAAGCACGGCCGAGGTGACGGCGAGGCTGTCGCCGTCGACGTCCAGGTCGTTGGCCAGCACCGAGATGGTGACGGGTGTGTTGATCGGCGTGGATGCGAGGTCATCGCCGGTCACCGGCGCGTCGTTCGTCGCAGTGACGGTGAGGCTGAGCGATGCGGTCGAGGTGAGTGCGCCGTCGGTGGCCGTGTAGGTGATGCCCGGCACCGCGCCGTTGTAGTTGGCGGCGGGCGTGAAGACGTAGCTGCCATCGGCGTTGACGACGAGCGTGCCGACGCCTGCGATCGGCGCGGTCGTGCCGGCGAGGAAGCTGCCCCCGCCGACGCTGAACTGCGCGACCGTCAGCGCGGGGCCGTCGACATCGGTGTCGTTCGTGAGCACGTTGCCGGCGAGCGCCGTGTCCTCGGTGGCGGCGGCTACATCGGCCACGGCCACCGGCGCGTCGTTCACTGGAGTGATGCTGATGCCCGCCGACGCCGGTGTCGACACGCTGCCGGCGTCATCGGTGACGGTGAACACGACGGCCGAGCTGCCGTTGGAGTCGGCAGCGGGGTGGAAGAGGAGATTGGCTGCCTGCGCGGGCGTGATCGTCTGGCCGGCGACCACCGGCGTGCCATCAACCAGCGACAAGGCGCTGCCGGTCGGGATGCTGACGATGGTCACGCCGGTGACGGTGCTGTCCACGTCCGTGCCGCCGAGCGACAAGGGCAGGGTGCTGTCCTCGAGGCCGGTGACCGTCGCCGAGGTGGCGACCGGTGCATCGTTGACCGCGGCCAGGCCGATGCTCGTCGTGCCCGAGGCGCTCACGCCGCCTTCGCTCACGGTGTAGTTGAAGCTGCCGACCGCGGCCGTGCCGTTGTAGTCAGCGGGCGGAACGTATTTGAGCCCGGCAAGTTCGGCGGCGGTGAGCGTGGTGCCGGCCGCGACGACCGAGCCGTCGGCCTTCTCGATGACGCCGATGGTCGGCACGGTGTTGATCGTCACCGTCGCGGCGGAGGTCGCGCCGGTGGGCGTGTTCAGGCCGAGGCTGACCGACGGCCCCTCCTCGACGGCGCTGATCGCATTGGCGCTGTTGCCGATGACAGGCGCGGGCGTGACGGGCGTCGCCGGCGTGGTGACCGGGTTCTGGTTCTCGGGCGCGGTGATCTGGTTGCCGTTGACGAAGGTCGTCGCGGGCGCAGCGGCACCGGTGGTAAGCAGGCCGCCGCCGGTGGTCACCGCTTCGCTCACGCGGTCCACGCGCAAGCCGGGGGTCAGGTCGCCCGCGCCGTCGGCGGTGCCGATGGCCGCCGTGGCGGCGGTCGCGTCGTCGGTGTTGATGCCGGCGATGACGCGGTCGATGTCATCCGTCGCAGGCGCGGCCTTGGCGCTGGTCGCGCCTTCTTCCGGCGTCAGCTGGACGATGCCGTCCTGCGTCGTGAGGATGACGTCGCCGCGGTGGATGACGTCGCCCAGCTTGAGCGCGTGCATCTTCCCGTCCGCACCCCGGATGAGGGCATGACCCCACAAGCCAGTGACTCTTCCAGAGACCGTTTGGACGATGGTGGGCATGCGACAACCTTGTAAAAACTACCGGCGCGCAGAGCGCGCGCGTGTGGCAACGAGGATAACGTTTGGACACTCCTCTTATCCGTCACGCCTGGGGTCCGTTTCGTGAACGGAGTCACCGAACAGGGAGGCGCGTGAACAGATAAGAACCGGAGCGATGCCGGACCAGAGCGTTGAGGTCGAGGCCGAGCTTTCGTTCTCATCGGTTGTCTGACGTCGCACTTGAGCGCCACGATCGGCGTTATTTACCGATTCGTGCGATGCATGGATTGGGGCGCGTCAAGCACCGCGTTGGCGTGCGGAATGTCTCGAACGGGGCGCCGCTGGAGGCACCCATTGCAGGCGCCGCCGATCAGCGCTCGCGAAGCGCGTAGGCCTTGCCCTTGAGGATGGGCTTGAGCAGGTAGGACATCACCGTCTTCTTGCCTGTGAGCACGTCAACCTCGGCCGTCATGCCCGGGATGATGGGCATCTTGTTGCTGAAGGTGGGCTGCGTCGTGCGCACGCGCACGAGGTAGAACGCATTGCCGCGCTCGTCGACGATCGTGTCGGGGCTGATGTTCTCCACCTTGGCCGCGAGGCCGCCGTAGATGGAGAAGTCATAGGCGGTGAACTTGACCGTCGCGTCCTGCCCGGGGTGGATGAAGGCGATGTCCTTGGGCTGCACCTTGGCCTCGAGGATGAGGTTGTCGTCCAGCGGCACGATCTCCACGATGTCCTTGCCCGGCTGCACCACGCCGCCGACGGTGTTGGCAAGCAGCCGTTGCACGCGTCCGCGCACGGGGCTCTTGACCTGCGCCTTCTCGACTTTGTCGGCCAGCGCCACCGCGCCTTCATTGAGCGCATTGAGCCGGCCATTCACTTCGGACAGTTCCTTGCGGGCGTCGTTGCGGAAGGTGAGCTCGGTCTCCTGGATCTTGCGTTGCGCCTCGCCGATGGCGGCCTGGACCCGCGCGATCTGCGCGCTGGCTTGCTCTGCATCGCCGCGCGAACGCGAGACCTCGCGCTCCAGGCGCAGGATGTCCACCTCGGACACCGCGCCGGTGGCCAGCAGCGGCTTGGTCTTGGCGAGCTCCTGCTGGCCGAACTCCGCCTGCTTTTCCGCCGAGGCCTTGCGGGCGCGCATCTCGCTCAGCTCCTGCTGGCGCTGCTGCAGTTGCTGCTCGTTGATGGCCAGCAAGGTGCGCAGCTCGGACATCCGGGTCTCGTACAGCCGGCGCTCTTCGTCGACGATGCGCTTTTCATCGGCGTTGTCGTCGCGCACCGCGGGCGGCTTGAAGGGGATGCCTTCGGCCAGCGAGCGCAGCCGCGCCTGCCGCGCCTGCAGGGCGATGCCCTGGGCCGCGCTCTCGCGCATGCCCGAGGTGGCGCGGGTCTCGTCGATCTTCAAGAGACGCTGGCCGGCCTCGACGACCTCGCCCTCGCGCACGAGGATCTCGGTCACCACGCCGCCGTCGAGCGACTGCACCACCTGCAGCTGGCGCGACGGGATCACCTTGCCTTCGCCGCGCGTTACTTCCTCGACGTGCGCGAACGATGCCCACAGGATGAAGAGCAGCACCACCACCACGGCCGAGCGCACGATGGTCTGCGCCCGGTGGGTGCGGCCCCGCGACATCACCGCATCGGCCTCCTGCTCGAAGTTGCGGAAGCCCGTGTTGCCGGCGCTGACCTGTTCGGCGTCATCGCCAAAGAGCCGTCGCGTGACCGGCTCGATCAGGATGCGGATTCGCTCGAGCACGCGCAGCACGGCGCGGCCGGCGCGGATGATCACGCCGTGGGTGGTGCCTGCATCGCGCCCGGTGTCGTGTGAGCTGTCGTCCATGGTGTCGTCTTCAGAAGGTGTGAGGCAATTCGGCGTGGCCGAGCAGCCCGCCCAAGAGCGGCCAATCAAGGCGCAAAGCACAGCCGTAGCTCGGGCTACGGCGAGCATTTGCAACGCAGAGTGGGTGCTCTTGGGCAGGATGAGCGGGCATGTCGGATTGCCTCACACCTTCTCAGGCCGCGCGCGCGATGCGGCCGCTGGCCAGCGCTTCCATGATGCGGTCGCGTGGTCCGTCGGCCACGATCTTTCCGCCGTCGATCACGATCACCCGCGTCACCATGGCCAGCATGGAGGTGCGGTGCGTCACCAGCACCACCGTCTTGTTCTGCACGAAGGCACTCATCCGGTTGGTGATCTGCGATTCAGTGGAGAAATCCATCGCGCTCGTGGGCTCGTCCAGCAGCAGGATGGGCGAGTTGTGCAGCACCGCGCGGGCAATGCCCACGCTCTGCCGCTGCCCGCCCGACAGCGATTCGCCGCGTTCGCCCACCGTCATGTCGAAGCCGCGCGGGTGGCGGTTCACGAAGTCCGTCATGCCCGCCACCTCGGCCGCGGCCACGATGGCGGAGTCGTCGGCATAGGGCAGGCCGAAGGCGATGTTCTCGCGCAACGTGCCATAGAAGAGCGTCACGTCCTGCGACACGTGGGCGCAGTTGCGCCTCACGTCGGCCGGGTCGAGCTGGCGCAGGTCGATGCCGTCGAGCAGCACCTGGCCCTCGCTCGGCTGGTACAGGCCCATGATGAGCCGCTGGATGGTCGACTTGCCCGAGCCCACGCGGCCGATCAGCGCGACACGTTCGCCGGCGGTGACCTTGAAGCTCAGGCCTTCCAGCGCCGAATCCTGCCGGTTCGGGTAGCTGAACTTCACGTTGCGGAACTCGATGTCCCCGCGCAGCTGCGACCGGTGGATGAAGGTCTCGCCCATCGGCCGCTCGACGGGCTTGTCCATGATCTTGTTGAGCGAGTCGAGCGCGGTGCGCGCGCCCTGGTACTGCATGAGCAGGCCCACGATCTGCCCGGCCGGCGCCAGCGCCCGCGACGACAGCATGTTGGCTGCGATCAACGCGCCCATGGTCAGCTCCTTCTGGCCGATCAAGTACACGCCGATCAGGATCATCGACACCGTGACCAGCTGCGAGATGGTGTTGGTGCTGTAGTTGGCGCCCGAGGTGAGCGCCCGGGTCTTCACGTTGATCCTCGAGAGGAATTCGTTGGTGCGCTCCCATTTCGCCTGGATCACGCTTTCCGCGCCCTGTGACTTGATGGTCTCGATGGCGGTCAGGCTCTCGATCAGCGTCGCGTTGCGCAGGGCGCCCGCCTTGTAGCTCGTCTCCGAGAGCTGGTGCAGGCGGTGCTGCAGCACGTAGCCCATCACGAGGATGATGAGGAAGGCGGCGATGACCGGCAGCGTGAGCCACGGCGAGATCCAGGCCATCACGAGCACGAAGAGCAGGGCGAACGGCAGGTCGATGAGCGCGGTGACCGTGCTCGACGCGATGAAGTCGCGCACCTGCTCGAAGCCGCGCAGGTTGGCGGCAAAGGAGCCGACCGAATCGGGCCGGTGCTCGAGCCGGATGCCCAGCACCTTCTCCATCAGCGTGGACGAGATCTGCACGTCGATGCGGGCGCTGGCCTCGTCGACGAAGTGGCTGCGCAGGAGCCGCATGAAGAGGTCGGCGCCGAGGATGAGCAGCACGCCGATGGACAGCGCCCACAGCGTCTCCACCGCGTTGTTGGGCACCACGCGGTCGTAGACGTTCATCGAGAACATCGGGAAGGCGAGCGCGAAGACGTTCACCAGCAGCGCCGCCCACAGCACGTCGCGGTAGACGAAGCGCTGCGTGAGGATGGCGCTCCAGAACCAATGGCGCGCGGCCGGCTTGCGGACCTCGGGCGTGCGTGCGTCAAAGCGGAAGTGCGGCCGCACGAAGAGCGTGACGCCGGCATAGCGCGCGAGCAGTTCGTCGCGCGGCAGGCTGACCGAGCCTTGCCCCGTCTCGGGCATCAGCAGGCGGGCCTGCGGCAAGCCGTCCCCGGTCGCGTCCCAGCCCAACAGCACACAGGCATGGTTGTCCTTGAGCACGAGGATGGCGGGCAGCAAGGCGCTGTCCACGCGGTCCAGTGTGACGCGCTGCAGCTTGGCCGACATGCCCGCGCGTGCCGCGGCCCGCTCGGCCAGGTCGAGCGTGAGCTTGCCGCCGTTCTGCGTGTCCAGCGGCAGCCCGGCCGACAGCGATGCGCGCGAGGCGGCCTGGCCGTGCAACCGGCAGACTTCGATCAGGCAGTCGAGCAGCGGGTCGGGGTGGATCAGGTCCTCCCGCAAGCGTTGCACGGTTCCGGAGTTGGATGCGGTGGTGGCGCTTGCGGTGGGTTCGGTCATGGCGGAGTAGATGGCCCCTAGCTGATATCGGCGCAATGCACGCCGTACTGACCGCTCACGCGGTCCTCGAAATATCGCTTGAGCGTTTCTCGCACAGTGCGAAACGCCAGCTCGTCCCAGGGGATTTCGTCTTCGCTGAAGAGCTGTGCCTCGATGGTCTCGGGGCCTGGCGCGAAGTCGGTGTCGTTCAGGTCGGCGCGGTAGAAGAAATGCACCTGGCCCACCCGCACGACGTTGAGCACGGTGAACAGGCCGCGCAGGTCGATGCGCGCGCCGGCCTCTTCCACCGTCTCCCGGATGGCACCTTCCTCGGTGGTCTCGCCGAGTTCCATGAAGCCGGCGGGCAGTGTCCAGTAGCCCTTGCGCGGCTCGATGTTGCGGCGGCACAGCAGCACCTTGTCGCGCCACACGGGCACGGTGCCGACCACGTTCAGCGGGTTCTCGTAGTGGATGGTGCCGCAGACCTGGCAGATGGCCCGTTCACGGTTGTCATCGGGCGGCACCGAATAGGGCGCCTCGCCGCCACAGGCCTTGCAGTACTTGATGCTGCGCGCTTCGAACATCGCCCCAGTTTAGCCCGCAGGGGGCCCATGAAGCGAACCCGGCCACATGCCGCGTGGCATCATCTTGCGAAGCTTTCCTCAGTCGCATCCAGCAGCCAGTTCTTCGGAGACGAATCCATGGCCTATGTCATTCCCGCGCCGCGTGTTGCCAGCGTTCCCGTGAAGGGCGCGAACCCCGGCGACGAGTTCCCCGTGCACCGCATCTACTGTGTGGGCCGCAACTACGTCGAACATGCCATCGAGATGGGCCACACCGGCCGCGAGGCGCCGTTCTTCTTCATGAAACCGAGCGATGCGGTGCTGTCGGCGGCCGAGGGCACTGTGGCGTCGATGCGCTACCCGAGCCTCACGAAGAGCCTGCACCACGAGGTGGAGCTGGTGGTGGCCATCGGCAAGGGCGGGCGCAACATCTCCGCGGCTGTCGCGATGGACCATGTGTGGGGCTACGCCGTGGGCCTGGACATGACGCGCCGCGACCTGCAGAACGACATGAAGAAGCAGGGCCGGCCGTGGTGCATCGGCAAAGGCTTCGACGAGGCGGCACCGATCGGCGCCATCGCGCCGGTGCAGAAGGCGCAGGTGGGTGCCGAGACACGCATCGAGCTCAAGGTCAACGGCGAGGTGCGGCAGGCGAGCACCATCGGCAAGCTCATCTGGAGCATCCCGGAAATCATCGAGCAGGTGTCCATGGCGTGGGAACTTGCGCCGGGCGACCTGATCTTCACCGGCACGCCCGAAGGCGTGGCCGCGGTGGTGGCGGGCGACACGCTGGAGGCCCGTGTGGATGGCGTGGGCAGCTTGTCGGTGAAGGTGGTCGAAGGCTGAAGGCAATGGCACTGGTTCTCTACAACTACTTCCGCTCGTCGGCGTCGTACCGCGTGCGCATCGCGCTCGCGCTCAAGGGCTTGAGCTACGAGTACGTGCCCGTGCACCTGCTCAAGAACGAGCAGCTCAAGCCGCCGTTCTCGGACATGAACCCGGCCAAGCTGGTGCCGCTGCTGGTGGACGGCGACCATGCGCTGACTCAATCGCTTGCGATCATCGAATACCTCGAAGAGACACATCCGAAGCCGCCGCTGCTGCCAGGAAGCGCCCTTGAGCGGGCTCGGGTCCGCGCTCTGGCCCTGGACATCGCCTGCGAGATCCACCCCATCGACAACCTGCGCGTGCTTCGCTACCTCGTGCACGAGATGAAGGTGAGCGAGGACGACAAGAACCGCTGGTTCCGGCACTGGGTGGAGACGGGCCTGGAAACTGTCGAGCAGCAGCTCGCGGCCAGCTCGCACACCGGCCGTTTCTGCCATGGCGACACGCCCACGCTGGCAGACGCGGTGCTCGTGCCGCAGATCTTCAACGCGAAGCGCATGGACTGCCGACTCGACCACGTGCCGACGGTGATGCGCATCCACGATGAATGCATGGCGTTGGACGCCTTCAAGGGCACCCAGCCGTCTGCATGCCCGGATGCATCCTGACTGGCTCATCCCCGACTGGCACGCGCGAGGTGTGGGCGCGGTGATGACCACGCGCCGCGGCGGTTTCAGCGTGGCGCCTTTCGACAGCATGAACCTGCGCCCCGGCATCGGCGACGACGAGCGGGCGGTGCGCAGCAACCAGCGCCTGTTGGCCGAGGCAGTGGGCGTGCGGCCGATGTACCTTGAGCAAGTGCACGGCGCCACGGTCGTGCGCCTGCAGGCATCCGACGTGACGCCCGACGCGCCGGTGCACGAGGCCGATGCCAGCATCACCACCGAGCACGGCATTGCCTGCGCGGTGCAGGTGGCCGACTGCCTGCCCGTGCTTTTCGCTGCGCCCGGCGGCGTGGGTGCGGCCCATGCGGGTTGGCGCGGCTTGGCAGGCGGCGTACTCGAAGCGACCGTGAAGGCGCTGTGCGAGGCGGCGAACTGCCAGCCTGCCAGCGTGCAGGCCTGGATGGGCGCGTGCATCGGGCCGCAGAACTTCGAAGTGGGTGCCGATGTGCTGCAGGCCTTCGGGATGATCCCGGCACGGCCGGGTGGGCGCTTCCGTCCGCGGCCCGACGGCAAATGGCTGGCCGACCTTCCCGGCTTGGCGCGCGACCGTCTGGCTGCTGCAGGCGTCCACACCGTCAGCGGCGGCACCTGGTGCACGGTCGACGACGCCTCTCGCTTCTTCTCATTCCGCCGCGACAAGACCACCGGACGCATGGCCGCCCTCGTCTGGCTGCGTTGATCAGACCGGCGGCTGCTCGCCCGGCTCTCTTGCCTCCATCTCTTCCCTGGCACGTCTCATGCGTCTGCGGTGCGGAGTTCGCAGCACATACATGACGATGGACAGGGGCAGGGCGCCATACAGCATGAAGGTGAAGAAGGCGCCCAGCACCGTGCCCTGGGGGCTGGTGGCCTCGGCGACCGCCATCATCAGCACCACGTATATCCATGCGATTGCTACGAGATACATGCCAAATTGTGAAAACTGAAATTACAATGTGAAAACGCCAGTCGAGCATCGCGCATGCCATGCGACCACTTGACCCGGGTCATCATGAGGTCAGCGAACCGGCGTAAAACGTGAATCACATCACATTCCGATGGACGAGCCGGAAGCGAGGAGACGAGTGAGCAGCAAAGCATCCGCGGCACGCACCGCCAGGCCTTCAACCAATTCGAAGAAGCCGGTCGCCGAGGCCGCGCAAGCCGCCTCTCAGGCAGCACCGGCCCTTCCCAGCCCCGATGAAACTGCCCGCGCCTTCGGCACGACGGTGGGCGAGGTCTGGAAATCCATGCAGAAACTCAACCTGCCGCTGCAGGCCCTGAGCCAGGTTCAGACGGAATACATCCAGCAGGCGACGCAGCTTTGGAACCAGTCGCTGCAGCGGCTGCAACCGGCCAGCAACGACGACAGCAAGGCGGCCGCCGTCAAACAGGCCATCGGCGATCGCCGCTTCGCACACAACGACTGGCTGGACAACCCCGCTGCCGCCTACATGGCGCAGATGTACCTCCTCAACGCCCGCACGCTGATGCAACTGGCCGAGGGAGTCGAGGGTGACGCAAAGACCAAGCAGCGCGTGCGCTTCGCCGTGCAGCAGTGGATCGAGGCGGCATCGCCCAGCAACTACCTCGCGCTCAACCCCGAGGCGCAGCGCAAGGCGCTGGAGACCAAGGGCGAAAGCATCGCGCAAGGCCTGCAGCACCTGCTCAAGGACATCCAGCAAGGGCATGTCTCGCAGACGGACGAAAGCGTCTTCGAAGTGGGCCGCAATGTCGCCACGACCGAAGGGACGGTGGTGTTCGAGAACGAGCTCTTCCAGCTCATCGAGTACAAGCCGCTCACCGCCAAGGTGCACGAGACGCCGATGCTCTTCGTGCCGCCTTGCATCAACAAGTACTACATCCTCGACCTGCAGCCCGAGAACTCGCTGATCCGCTACACGGTGGAGCAGGGGCACCGGCTGTTTGTGGTGAGTTGGCGCAATGCCGATGACACGATGAGCAAGCTGGGCTGGGACGACTACATCGAGGAAGGCGCCATCCGCGCCATCCGCACGGTGCAGGAGATCACCGGCTCAGACACGATGAACACGCTGGGCTTCTGCATCGGCGGCACCATCCTGGCCACGGCGCTCGCGGTGCTTGCCGCCCGGGGCGAGAAACCGGCCACCAGCATGACGCTGCTCACCACTTTCCTCGATTTCGAGGACACCGGCGTGCTGGACCTCTTCATCGACGAAACCGCGGTGCAGATGCGCGAGATGACGATCGGCGCAATGAGCCCGAACGAGGGCGGCCTGCTCAAGGGCAGCGAGCTCGCCTCCACCTTCAGCTTCCTGCGGCCCAACGACCTGGTGTGGAACTATGTGGTGGGCAACTACCTCAAGGGCGAGACGCCGCCGCCTTTCGACCTGCTCTACTGGAACAGCGACAGCACCAACCTGCCCGGACCCATGTTCTGCTGGTACCTGCGCAACACCTACCTCGAGAACAACCTGAAGAAGCCGGGCCAGGTGACGGTGTGCGGCGAGAAGCTGGACCTGCGCCTCGTGGACACGCCCGCCTACATCTACGCCTCGAAGGAAGACCACATCGTCCCGTGGGATGCGGCCTACCGCAACACGCAGGTGCTGTCGGGCAAGAAGCGCTTCGTGCTCGGCGCGTCGGGCCACATCGCGGGCGTCATCAACCCGCCGGCCAAGAAGAAGCGCAGCCACTGGATCGGCAACGGCACGGCTTTGCCGGGCCAGGCCAACGCCTGGTTCGACAAGGCCGGCGAGCACCAGGGCAGCTGGTGGCCAGACTGGTCGGAATGGCTCAAGGGCCATGCCGGCCGGCTGGTGCCCGCGCCCAAGACGCCGGGCAGCCGCAAGTACACCCCCATCGAACCCGCCCCTGGGCGCTACGTCAAGCAGAAGGCCTGACGCCTCCCACTCTCATTTGTTGAACTCTGGAGACTGACATGACCACCGATATCGTGATCGTTGCTGCTGCCCGCACCGCCGTGGGCAAGTTTGGAGGCACGCTGGCCAAGACGCCGGCGTCGGAATTGGGCGCGGCGGTGATCGTCGAGCTGCTCAAGCGCGCCAAGCTGAGCGGCGACCAGATCAACGAAGTGATCCTCGGCCAGGTGCTGACCGCCGGCGTCGGCCAGAACCCGGCGCGCCAGGCGGTGATCAAGTCCGGCCTGCCCAACGGCGTGCCGGCCATGACCATCAACAAGGTCTGCGGCTCGGGCCTGAAGGCGGTGATGCTGGCCGCGCAAGCCATTCGCGATGGCGACTCGGACATCGTCATTGCCGGCGGCCAGGAAAGCATGAGCATGTCGCCGCACGTGCTGCCCAACTCGCGTGACGGCCAGCGCATGGGCGACTGGAAGCTCGTGGACACGATGATCAACGACGGCCTGTGGGACGTCTACAACCAGTACCACATGGGCATCACGGCCGAGAACGTGGCCAAGAAGTACGAGATCAGCCGCGAGTCGCAGGATGCGCTGGCGCTGGCCTCGCAGCAGAAGGCGGCCGCCGCGCAGGACGCCGGCCGCTTCGCCGACGAGATCGTGCCTTTCAGCATCGCGCAGAAGAAGGGCGATCCCATCGTCTTCGACAAGGACGAGTTCATCAACCGCAAGACCAACGCCGACGCGCTTGCCGGCTTGCGCCCCGCCTTCGACAAGACGGGCAGCGTGACGGCAGGCAATGCGTCCGGCCTGAACGACGGCGCTGCCGGCCTGGTGGTGATGACGGCCAAGAAGGCCGACCAGCTCGGCCTCACGCCGCTCGCGCGCATCGCCAGCTACGCCTCGGCAGGCCTGGACCCGGCCTACATGGGCATGGGCCCGGTGCCGGCGTCCAAGCGTGCGCTGGAGCGTGCCGGCTGGAAGCCCGCGGACCTCGACCTGCTCGAGATCAACGAAGCCTTCGCCGCCCAGGCTTGCGCCGTCCACAAGGAAATGGGCTGGGACACGAGCAAGGTCAACGTGAACGGCGGCGCCATCGCCATCGGCCACCCAATTGGTGCATCTGGCGCGCGCATCCTCGTCACGCTGCTGCACGAGATGCAGCGCCGCAACGCGAAGAAGGGCATTGCCTCGCTGTGCATCGGCGGCGGCATGGGCGTGGCGCTGACCGTCGAACGGTAAGCGACAAGCACCCCTACTGAGGGCGAACCCGATTGACCCGCGTGCCCTGGGCGACCACGCTTGAGGCACCGAGGCACCATAGAGAAAGCAAAGGAGCAAACAATGACTCAGAAAGTAGCGTACGTGACCGGTGGCATGGGCGGCATCGGTACCACCATGTGCCAGCGGCTGCACAAGGACGGTTTCAAGGTGATCGCAGGCTGCGGCCCGAGCCGTGACTTCACCAAGTGGCTCGACGAGCAGAAGGCGCTGGGCTACACCTTCTACGCATCGGTGGGCAACGTGGGCGACTGGGATTCGACCGTTGCCGCCTTCCAGAAGACGAAGGCAGAACACGGGCAGATCGACGTGCTGGTCAACAACGCAGGCATCACGCGCGACGGCATGTTCCGCAAGATGAGCCGCGCCGACTGGGACGCGGTGATCGAGACCAACCTCACGAGCCTGTTCAATGTGACCAAGCAGGTCATCGACGACATGCTCGAGCGCGGTTGGGGTCGCATCATCAACATCAGCTCGGTGAACGGCGAGAAGGGGCAGTTCGGGCAGACCAACTACTCTGCCGCCAAGGCCGGCATGCACGGCTTCACGATGGCGCTGGCGCAGGAAGTGGCCAGCAAGGGCGTGACGGTGAACACCGTGAGCCCGGGCTACATCGCGACCGACATGGTCAAGTCGATCCGCCAGGACGTGCTGGACAAGATCGTCGCGGGCATCCCGGTCAAGCGCCTGGGCACGCCGGATGACATCGCGTCCATCGTGGCGTGGGTGGCATCGGACGAATCCGGCTTTGCGACGGGTGCGGACTTCTCGGTCAACGGCGGCCTGCACATGGGTTGAGGCGGCGTCTGCGCTGTCTTCCAAGAAAGCCCGGCACTGCCGGGCTTTTCTGCGCCCAATGCCGCAGCACCTTGTTCGACACCATGTAGCGGCGGTGGAAGCCCTCCATGTGCTGCAGGTGGCCGTCCAGCGAAGTGACCGTTACTGGTGCGTGTTCTGGCGCGCATTGAGCGAAGTCTGGCGTCTCGGGCTTCACGCCATACGTCGGGGCAGGTCTCAACTACACGCATTTCTCCAACGTGGACCTGCCGGCCGGCGTGACGATCGACGAGAACAGCACGGGGCTCGCATTCCAGGTCGGCGCGGACTTCCCGCTGCAAAAGGGACTGTCCCTCAACGTCGACCTGAAGAAGGTGCAGATCCGCACCGACGTCAGTGCCGGCGGTGCCAAGCTCGGCACGTTCAAGGTCGACCCCCTGCTATTGGGCGTGGGTGTCGGCTGGCGCTTCTAACGGTGCATCAGGCGCCGGCGAGTTGTCGCGCGATCGCCTGCAAGGCATGCGGTGCTCGACTTGACGGCTCGACGACCGGCGCCTCGTCGAAACCCATGAAATTGCGCTGCATCGAGTGTGAGTACACCGAGTCGTAGTGCCGCTCCAGCAGCTCGCGCACCACCACGGCGATGCGGCCTTCGCGTGCAGCCGCCTGCCAGGCCTTGACCGTATCGTTGCCTCGCAAGGCACGCAAGGCGTTCAGCCGTTCGCAGAAGGCCTCGACGTCCTTCACGAAGAAGTCGTAGTCCTCCATCAGGAGCTGTACGCGCTCTTCGATGGGCAGCTCCACGCGCACGCAAGGCGCGACGCGCATCTGCTCGACCAGCCCCGGCGCGACGCGCAGCTCGCCGACCTTCTTGCTTTCACTCTCGACCCAGACCTCGCGTGCCGGGTCGAAGCGACGCAGCGTCTCCCACACGCGTGAATCGAACTGCTTCTGCGACGGCTGCGGGCTGCCAGGCACCAGGCCCAGCACCGAGCCGCGGTGGTTTGCGAGGGCTTCGAGGTCCAGCACCTGCGCACCTTGCCCGCGCAATGCGGCGAGCAATCGGCTCTTGCCCGATCCCGTCTTGCCGCACAGCACGCGGTAGCTGAACTTGCTGGGCAGTTGCTCGAGATCGGCCATCACCGCGCGCCGGTATTCACGGTAGCCGCCCTCGATGAGGTGCACCTTGAAGCCAATCTGCGACAGCACCAGCGACAAGGCGCCGCTGCGCTGCCCGCCGCGCCAGCAATACACGAGCGGCTGCCACTCGCGCGGCTTCTCCATCACTTCACGCTCGATGTGCCGGGCGATGTTGCGCGACACCATGGCCGCGCCGCGTTTTCTCGCGGCGAAGGCCGACACCTGCTTGTACTCGGTGCCGACGATGTGCCGCTGCTCATCGGTGAGGCTCGGCCAGTTCACGGCGCCCGGCACGCGGTCTTCGGCGTATTCGCTCTCCGAGCGCGCGTCGATGACGGTGTCGAAAGATGCGAGTCGGTGGATGGCGTCGGTCGCGGTGATCGAAACGAGGGGCATGGGCTCATTTTGCCGGCTCCAAGGAGTCGACTCGTCTCGCGGACTGGAACCCCCTGCGGGAAGGGGCTGGGGGGAGAGGTCTGTCAGCGTCAAGGGCGCTATTTACGCCTACGGCGTGATAGCGTCCAGCAGCTCGCTCTCGATCTCGAGTTGCGTCTTGTTCTGTTGCAGCGCAGAGCCGTCGATCAGGAAGGTGTCTTCCACGCGCTCGCCCAGCGTGGTGATCTTGGCGAGTTGCAGATTGATGTGGTGCCGGGCCAGCACACGTGCGATGGAGTAAAGCAGGCCCGATCGGTCGCTCGTGGACACGCCCAGCAGCCAACGCTGCGCCCGCTCGTCAGGCCGCAGCGTGACCCGCGGCGTGATGGGGAAGGACTTGACGCGCCGCGACAGGCGCCCTCGGCTGGGTTCGGGCAGCGGGCCGGTCTGGTTCAGGGCGGATGCGAGCTGGGTTTCAACGAGCGAGATCAGGTCGCGGTAGTGCTGGTCCAGCGTGGGGCTGATGACCTGGAAGGTGTCCAGCGCATAGCCGGCGCGGGTCGTATGCACCTTGGCGTCGAGAATGTTGAAGCCAGCGCTGTCGAAATAGCCGCAGATGCGTGCGAAGAGGTCCGGCCGGTCGGGCGAATAGACCAGCACCTGCAAGCCTTCGCCCAGCGACGACAGCCGCGCTCGCACGACGGGTTCCTTGCTGTCCACGAAGCGATACAGCGAGCGCGCATGCCAGGCGATGTCGCCGGCGTCGTGGCGCGCGAAATAGCTGATCTCCAGCGTCTTCCAGAGCGGTGCCTCGGTGTCGGGCAGCAGCGAATAGAGGTTGAGCGTGTGCCGTGCCTCCTGCTTGCGCGCCTCGATCTCCGCATCGAGGTTGGGCCGCGCGCCGCCCAACGCGCGCAGCGTGAGCCGGTACAGGTCTTCGAGCAGCTTGCCCTTCCAGGCGTTCCAGACCTTCGGGCTGGTGCCGCGGATGTCGGCCACGGTCAACAGGTAAAGAGCGGTCAGCCGCCGCTCGGTGCCCACGAGTCGCACGAAGGCCTCGATCACGTCCGGGTCGGACAGGTCTTCCTTTTGCGCAATGCGCGACATCGTCAGGTGGCCCTTGACGAGGAACTCGATCAGCGACGCATCGTCCGGATCGTCGATGCCATGTTCGCGGCAGAAACGGCGCACTTCCTTGGCGCCGAGGTCGGAGTGGTCGCCGCCGCGGCCCTTGGCCACGTCGTGGAAGAGCGCGGCCACGTACAGCACGTAGGGCCGGTCGAACTGCGCGGCCAGTTGCGAGCAGAACGGGTACTCGTGCGCATGCTCGGGGATGAAGAATCGCCGCACGTTGCGCAACACCATCAGGATGTGCTGGTCCACGGTGTAGACGTGGAAGAGGTCGTGCTGCATCTGCCCGACGATGCGCCGGAACACCCACAGGTAGCGGCCGAGCACCGAGGTCTGGTTCATCAGCCGGAAGGCATGCGTCTGGCCTTCGTTGGCCTGCAGCATCTTCATGAAGGTGGCGCGGTTGACCGGGTCGTGGCGCCACTCGGATGTCATCAGTTCCCGGGCGTTGTACAGCGCGCGCAGCGTGCGTGCCGACAGGCCCTTGGGCCCGACGGTGGTCTGGTAGGTCAGGAAGGTTTCGAGGATGGCGTGGGGGTCGCGCTCGTAGAGGTCGTCGGTGGCGACTTCGAGCATGCCGCCGCGTTCGAGGAACTTCTCGTTGATGGGCCGCATGGGCGCATCCTGCAGGCCGTTGACCCGCTCCTCGATGTTGAGCATGAGGATCTGGTTGAGTTGCGCCACCGCCTTGGCCGCCCAGTAGTAGCGGCGCATCAGCACCTCGGACGCGCGCTGGCCCTTGGTGGGCGCGTAGCCGAAGCTCTCTGCCACGGCGGTCTGCAGGTCGAACACGAGGCGGTCTTCGCGGCGGCCGGCCACCATGTGCAGGCGCGCGCGGATGAGCTTGAGCACACCCTCGTTGCGTTGCAACTGCTTCACCTCGAAAGGCGTGATGAGGCCCTTGGCGGCGAGCTCCGTCCAGGTCCGACCGAGGCCCGCGGCACGCGCGACCCAGATCACCACCTGCAGGTCGCGCAGGCCGCCCGGGCTTTCCTTGCAGTTGGGCTCCAGCGAGTAGGGCGTGTCCTCGAACTTCTGGTGGCGCTGGCGCATTTCCAGCGTCTTCGCGCGCAGGAAGGCCTTCGGGTCCATCGCCGCGGTGTTGGCGCGGCGGAAGTCGTTGAACACCCGGCGTGCGCCGCACAGGTAGCGCGATTCGAGCAGCGCCGTCTGCACGGTGACGTCGCGATGGCTCTCTTCGATGCATTCGTCCACCGTGCGCACGCTGGAGCCGATCTCCAGGCCGATGTCCCAGCAGGCGGTGATGAAGCCTTCCACTGACGACTTGAGCGCGTCGTTCGAATGCTCCGCGCCCGCCGGCAGCAGCACCAGCACGTCGACGTCGGAGTGCGGGAACAGCTCGCCGCGACCATAGCCTCCGACGGCGACGAGTGTCGCGCCGGGCGGCATCATCGCGTGGGTCCAGAGGTCTTGCAGCGTGAGGTCGACGTGCTTGGTGAGGGCCTTGAGAAGCCTGGACGCCGCAGTGGACGTGGCCCGCGATCCGCGAAAGTAGTCCAGCAGCGCCGCCTTGCCCTGGCGGAAACGTGATCGCAGCTCGCCGACGCTGCGCGGCGCTGGCTGGCGCGCCTCGGGCAGGGCGGACATGTCAGGAAACGGTCGCGGCGGCCTGCGGCGTGACGAATGCCGGCGGCGGCGGGCTGCCGGCCGACAGCGTCAGCACCTCATAGCCCGTCTCCGTCACGAGCACGGTGTGCTCCCACTGGGCAGACAGGGAGCGGTCCTTGGTGACGATGGTCCAGCCGTCGGTCATCTCGCGGATCTCGCGCTTGCCGGCGTTGACCATCGGCTCGATGGTGAACACCATGCCCGGCACCAGTTCTTCGAGCGTGCCGGGGCGGCCGTAGTGCAGCACCTGCGGCTCCTCGTGGAAGTTGCGCCCGATGCCGTGGCCGCAGAACTCGCGCACGATGGAAAAGCCGTTGGTCTCGGCGAAGGTCTGGATGGAGTGGCCGATATCGCCCAGCCGTGCGCCGGGCTTGACCTTGACGATGCCCTTCCACATCGCGTCGTAGGTGAAGGCGCACAGCCGCTTGGCCGCGATGGAGCCTTCGCCGACGATGAACATGCGGCTGGTGTCGCCATGCCAGCCGTCCTTGATGACGGTGACGTCGATGTTCACGATGTCGCCGTTCTTCAGCGGCCGGTCGTTCGGGATGCCGTGGCAGACCTGGTGGTTGATGGAGGTGCAGATCGACTTCGGGTAGGGCGTGTAGCCCGGCGGCGCGTAGTTCAGCGGCGCGGGGATGCCGCCTTGCACGTTCACGATGTGGTCGTGCGCCAGCTTGTCGAGGTGGTCGGTGCTGACGCCGGGCTTCACGTGCGGGGTCAACATGTCCAGCACTTCGGAGGCGAGCCGGCCCGCGATGCGCATGCCTTCCACGTCGGCCGCGGTCTTGATGGTGATCGTCATGGCTGAATTATGTCATTCCACCCGTAAAATCCCGGGTTTCCACCCGGTCGGCCACGAGCCGAGCGCGGCCTTCCCCTCCAAGCCAGAGCCTGTAGCGTGACGTCCAGCCCCAAGCACCTGCAACACTTCGAGGGGGGCAATGCGCTCTCCGCTTTCCGCGCCCAGGCGCTGCTGCCCCGGCTGCAGGCCATCGAGCCGCGCATCGCGAGCATCGCCGCAAGGCATGTGCACTGGGTCTGGTCGGACGCAGCGCTGTCCTCGGATGCGAAGGACAAGCTGGCGTCGCTGCTGCGCTACGGCGACCCGTACGCAGGGGCCGCGGACGGCACGCTCATCGTCGTCGCGCCCCGCCTGGGTACCGTGTCGCCCTGGGCCAGCAAGGCCACCGACATCGCCCACAACTGCGGCCTGGCCATCCGCCGCGTCGAACGCGTGACGGAATACCGCCTGGCGCTCAAGAGCGGCCTGCTTGGCGGCACCAAGGCGCTGGACCCCGCGCAACTGCAAGGCGCCGCCGCGTTGCTGCACGACCGCATGACCGAGAGCGTGCTGCTCTCGCGCGATGAATCCGCCCACCTCTTCGACGAGCAGCCCGGCAAGCCCATGGAGCACGTGGACGTGCTGGGCCGCGGTCGCACCGCGCTGGAGGCCGCCAACAAGGACTTCGGCCTCGCGCTGTCCGACGACGAGATCGACTACCTCGTCACCGCTTTCCAGGGCCTGAAGCGCAACCCGACCGACGTCGAGCTGATGATGTTCGCGCAGGCCAACAGCGAGCACTGCCGGCACAAGATCTTCAACGCGAAATTCACGATCGATGGGCAGGAGCAGGACCGCTCCATGTTCGCGATGATCCGCAACACCCACCAGCTCGCGCCGCAGCACACGATCGTGGCCTACAGCGACAACGCCTCGGTGATGGAAGGCGGCGAGACCGAGCGCTGGCTCCCGCAGGGCTACACCGATGCGCCGAAGTACGGCCCCCGCAAGGAGACGGTGCACGTGCTGATGAAGGTGGAGACGCACAACCACCCGACGGCGATCTCGCCTTTCCCGGGCGCGTCCACCGGTGCGGGCGGCGAGATCCGCGACGAAGGCGCCACCGGCCGCGGGTCCAAGCCCAAGGCAGGCCTCACCGGCTTCAGCGTGTCCAACCTGCACCTGCCCGGCACCAGCGAGCCCTGGGAGCAGTCGCCCTACGGTAAGCCGGAGCACATCGCGAGCCCCTTGCAGATCATGATCGACGGGCCGCTGGGCGGCGCGGCCTTCAACAACGAATTCGGCCGGCCCAACCTGGGCGGCTACTTCCGCGTCTATGAGCAGACTTTGGGCAGCGAGCAGCAGCGCCGCGGCTACCACAAGCCCATCATGATCGCGGGCGGCCTCGGGTCGATCTCCGCCTCGCAGACGCACAAGGTGGAGTTTCCCGCGGGCACGCTGCTCATCCAGCTCGGCGGCCCGGGCATGCGCATCGGCATGGGCGGTGGTGCGGCGAGTTCGATGGCTGCGGGTGCCAATGCGGCGGAGCTCGATTTCGATTCCGTGCAGCGCGGCAATCCCGAGATCGAGCGGCGCGCTCAGGAGGTCATCAACCACTGCTGGGCGCTGGGTGACAAGAACCCCATCCTCGCGATCCATGACGTGGGCGCGGGCGGCATCTCCAATGCGTTTCCTGAGCTCGTCGATGGTGCCCACAAGGGCGCGCGCTTCGACCTGCGCAAGGTCCCGCTGGAAGAAACCGGCCTTGCACCCAAGGAAATCTGGTGCAACGAGAGCCAGGAGCGCTACGTGATGGCGGTGTCGCCCGAGGCGCTGCCGGTGTTTGAGGCGATGTGCGAGCGCGAGCGCTGCCCGTTTGCGGTGGTGGGCGTGGCGACGGAAGAAAAGCGGCTGGTGCTCGATGGCGCCGGCCAAGAGGACGACGTCGCCATCGACATGCCGATGGACGTGCTGCTGGGCAAGCCGCCCAAGATGCACCGCGACGTGAAGCGCGTGGCGCGCGAGTTCGCGCCGCTGAAGCTTGATGGCATCACGCTCGCGCAGGCGGCGCTTGATGTGCTGCGGCATCCGACGGTGGCCAGCAAGCGCTTCCTCATCACCATCGGCGACCGCACGGTGGGCGGCCTGAATCATCGCGACCAGATGATCGGCCCCTGGCAGGTGCCGGTGGCCGACGTGGCGGTGACGATGGCCGACTACAGCGGCTTCCGAGGCGAGGCGATGAGCATGGGCGAGCGCACGCCGCTGGCCGCGCTCGATGCGCCAGCGTCTGGACGCATGGCGGTGGCCGAGGCCATCACCAACCTGCTGGCCGCGCCGTTCGAGCTCGAGCGCGTCAAACTCAGCTGCAATTGGATGGCCGCCTGCGGCGAGCCCGGCGAGGACGCCGCGCTGTACGACACCGTGAAGGCGGTGGGCATGGACCTGTGCCCGGCGCTGGGCATCAGCGTGCCGGTGGGCAAGGACAGCCTGTCCATGCGCACCCGCTGGAGCGAGGGCGGCGAAGGCAAGCAGGTGACGGCGCCGGTGTCGCTCATCGTGTCGGCCTTTGCCACGCTGGACGACGTGCGGGGCACGCTCACGCCGCAGCTGCAGCCGGGCGACACGACGCTCGTGCTCATCGACCTCGGCCAGGGCAGGAACCGCATGGGCGGGTCGATGCTGGCACAAGTCACCAACCAGTTCGGGGACAGCGTGCCCGACGTCGACGACCCCGCGCAGCTCAAGGCGCTGGTGGCCGCCATCAACCAGCTTCGCCGCGACGGCAAGCTGCTGGCGTACCACGACCGCAGCGACGGCGGCCTGTGGGCGGCGGTGTGCGAAATGGGCTTCGCCGGCCACCTCGGCGTGAGCCTGAACGTGGACCTGCTGGTCACCGAAGGCGACGGCATTTCGGACAGCCGCGCCGAGTATGGCGATTCGAAGAACTGGGCCAGCCAGGTCAGCGCGCGGCGCGACGAGCTGACGCTGCGTGCGCTGTTCAACGAAGAGCTGGGTGCCGTCATCCAGGTGCGCACTGATGAGCGCAACGCGGTGATGCAGACCCTGCGCGAGCACGGCCTGTCGAAGCACAGCCACGTCATCGGCAAGCCCAATGACCGCGGCGTGATGGAAGTCTGGCGCGATACCAAGGCCGTGTTCAGCGCGCCGCTGCGCGACCTGCACCAGGCCTGGGACGAGGTGAGCTGGCGCATCGCGAAGCTGCGCGACAACCCGGCCTGTGCCGATTCCGAGCATGACGCCGCAGGTCTCGAGAACGACCCGGGCCTGCATGTGCATCTGAGCTTCGATCCGGCCGAGCTGCAACAGCCGCTCGCCGGCGCACCGGCACTCAACCTTGCCCGGCCGAAGCTCGCCATCCTCCGCGAACAAGGCGTCAACAGCCACGTCGAGATGAGCTACGCGATGCACACCGCCGGCTTCGACACTTTCGACGTGCACATGAGCGACCTGCAGGCCGGCCGCGCCAAGCTCGGCGACTTCCAGGGCTTCATCGCCTGCGGCGGCTTCAGCTACGGCGACACGCTGGGCGCCGGCGAAGGCTGGGCACGCTCGGTCATGTTCAACCCGGTGCTCGCCGCCCAGTTCGAAGCCTTCTTCGCGCGCCGCGACACCTTCGCGCTTGGCGTGTGCAACGGCTGCCAGATGATGGCGGCGCTGTCGCCCATCATCCCCGGCGCGCAAGCCTGGCCCAAGTTCACGCGCAACAAGAGCGAGCAGTTCGAGGCGCGCCTGTCGTTGGTCGAGGTGCTGGACAGCCCGTCCATCTTCTTCAAGGACATGGCCGGCAGCCGGTTGCCCATTGCCGTCGCGCACGGCGAAGGCTTCGCCGACTTCTCGCAGCGCGGCGACGCGGCCAAGGTGCATCGCGCCATGCGCTACGTGGACAACACCGGCGCGCCGACCGAGGTCTACCCGTTCAACCCGAACGGCAGCCCCGATGGCCTCACCGCGGTGACCACGCCCGATGGGCGATTCACCGTGCTGATGCCGCACCCCGAGCGCGTCTTCCGCAACGTGCTGATGAGCTGGACCAGTGGCGACAGGAGCCAGTTGAGCCCGTGGATGAAGATGTTCGTCAACGCGCGCCGCTTCGTCGGCTGAGTCCGAGGCGACCACGGCGTCCAGGACAGCGACAACAACCGCAAGGAGGAAACATCATGAGCGCAGTGATCTCCCCGACCTGGCCCTGGGCGCCCAACCTCGCGCCCGACTGGCTCAAGCAGTCGTTCAACAACGGCTGGACCTTCGGCAACATCATCCAGGTGACGAACCAGAACTCGTCGGCACCCGAGGTGGAGCGCGAGGTGGTGAGCGAACACAGCTACGGCCGCCAGCTCGGCCGGCTGATGGATGCGGTGGTCGCGATCTCCGAGAAGGTGCCGGCGGCCGCGAAGGATCAGCGGGTGAAGGACCTCATCGAATTGGCCGACAAGATCGAGGCCATCAAGGAGGCCGCGAAGCAGAAGCGGCTGAACGACCTGCTGTGCGAGCTGCAGGCGCTGAAGGACAGCGACCCGGCGCAATGGCAGCAGCTGATGAAGGCCGCCTCAGCCTCGCGCTGACCCTACCGATTCAAGGAACTGCTCCAGCGCACGCACCAGTTCGCGATCGCCGAAGAGTGCGCTTCGGCCGGCGACGATCTTCTGCGCCAGCGCATTGCGCCGTGCCGCATCGCAAGCAAGTTCAACCACGCGCTCGATGTAGTCGTCGTCCGAGCGCGTTACCAGCTCGTCCAGCCCCATTCGCCTCAGCAGCGCGCTGGCCAGCCGGCCGCGCATGAAGTCGCCCTCGCGGGTGACGATGGGCAGGCCGCATTCGATCGCCTGCATGGCGGTGTTGAAGCCGGAGAAATGGATGGTGTCGAGGAAGAGGTGCGCCCGCTGCATCAGCCCGAAGAAGCGCGCCTGGTCAAGGAAAGGGATGAAGCTCACGTGCGAGGCGAAATCGAGCCCTGCCGACTTGAAATGCTGCTCGAGCCGGCGTGAAAGCTGCGGCCCGGTGTCGCTGCCGCGCTGCACGAAGAAGACGAGCCGGCAGCCGGGCGCGCGGCGCGCGATCTCGGACCACACACGGTCCTGCTCGGGCTGGTACTTGAACGCCGTGCCCGGGCACAGCAGCAAGGGTGCCGTGTCCGGAACGCCCAGCGCACGCAGGTCCGGCGGCGTGCTGTCGATGCTGCGCGGCTCATAGCACACGCCCAGGTTGGGCAGGCGAACGAGCTTCTCGCTGTAGTGGTCCTGGCCGTTGGGCGGCTCCAGGTCGGAAGCGCTCAGGTAGTGGTCGATGGTGGGCAAGCCCGTGGTCTGCGGATGCCCCCATGAGGCCGCCTGCACCGGCGCGAGCCGCATGCTCGCGAGCTTCACGGCCATCGCGCCCATGCCGATCTCGGGGTGGATCAACACGTCGAGCTGGTCGGCGACGATGGTCCGGGCCCACTGCAGCACGTCCTTGCTGCCCGACTCGAACTTGTGGGCGAGCTGGCGGGCTTCGGCGGTGCGCGCATCGTTGGTGGTGCCGAGATGGTAGATGTGCAGCTGGAAGCGCGATCGATCGAGGTGGCGGATCCAGCCGCTCACCACCGCGTTCCACACCGAATGCTCGTAGACGTGGGACGACGCGATGCCGATGCGCAAGGGCCGGCCGGCGGCCCGCGGCGTGGGAACCAGGTGCTGCGACTCCTGCCACGGCCGCATCAGGCGTGCGCACAAGGCACCGTACTTCGACAGCAGCTCGCGGCCGTTGAGCGGCGCATAGGCAAGGTAGAAAGGCTGGGTCGAGCCGACTGCGACGTGGCCTTGCGGCGTGCGCGAGGCATCGAACCACTTGTCCAGTTCGCCCAGCATGCGTGCGAAGGACGATCGTCCCTTCTGCACCTCGGCCGCGTTGGCCGGCACCGGCGGCAACTGGTTCATCGTGAGGGCCCAACGCGCACGAAGGTGGTTGCTGTCGGCACGTACTGCTCGGTCGTAGGCGTCTACCGCCTCGCGCCAACGGCCGGCCTGCATGAAGGTGTTGCCGAGCAGGTAATGCGCCTCGGCGTTGGACGGCTGGGCGGCTACTGCCGCCTGCAGCGCGGTTTCGGCGCCGGGCAGGTCTTGTCGTTCAAGGCACAAGCGGCCTTGCAGAACCAGCGCTTCGGATGAACCTGGATTCGCCCTGCGCAACGCCTCGCTCGCGGCAAGTGCTTCCTTCTCGCGCCCTGCGGCTTGCAAGGCCAAGGACAGCCCGACCTGCGCTTCGACCAGCGTGGGCTCGAGCTTCAATGCACGCTCGAACCACGTGATCGCCTCGTCTGGCGAGCCGTTGTCCAGGAGCAGCGTGCCGAGGTTGGCATGGGCGGCGGCGTTGCCGCCGTCCAGCGCGATCGCCTGCTCCAGCGAGCGGCGGGCCTCGTCCACCCGGCCCATGCGGCCCAGCACCATGCCCTGGTTGAGCAGAGCGTTCACGGACTTCGGGTCGGCCTTGAGCGCCCGTGCCAGCACCTCGAGCGCCCGGGTCAGCTCGCTGGCCTGGGACAGCGCCACGCCCAGGTTGCTGAGCGCGTCCGCGTGGTCGGGCTTGATGCGCACGGCGGTTTCGAAGGCCTTCACCGCGCCGCGCGCGTCGCCCAGGTCGAGCAGCGTCGCGCCGAGGTTCAGGTGCGCATCGAACCACTTGGCGTTGCTGGCCGTGGCCCGCAGGAAATGCGTGGATGCCTCCTTGAACCGGCCGGCCTTGCGATACAGATTGGCGAGGTTGTAGTGCGCGTCACCGAAGGACGGCTGCACCTGCACGGCCTTCTGGAAGCTCGCCATCGCCTCGGCATCCCGCCCCTGGCGCAGGCGCACGTTGCCGAGGTTGTTGTGCGCGGCCGCCAGCTTGGGGTTGGCTGCCAGCGCTTCGGCGATGAGCGTCGCGGCCTCGTCGAGGCGGCCGGATTGCAGCGCCACGACCCCCAGCAGGTGCCTGGCTTCGTAGTGCTGCGGTGCCGCCGCCAGCACCTGGCGGTACAGCTGCTCGGCTTCCTTCAGCCGGCCGGCTTGGTGATGCGCCACGGCGGTGTTCCATGCGGCGGCGAAGGCCGGTGCGGGCGGCTTGGTGGCCATGCGAGAAGTCTCCGGGCCTCAGGCCGATTTCGCGCTTTCCGCGCTGGACACGACCATGGCGAGCTCGTAGGCGATGTCGTCCACGTACTGCCGCGGGTAGCCGGCCTCGATCAGCGTCCACTTGAATCGGTTGGCCAGCCGCGCCTTGGTGTAGAAGTTGAGCTTGTTGGCGCTCGCGAAGTCATGCGCCTGCCGCAAGACCATGTCCTGCGTCTTGCGCTGCTTCGCTTCGGACTTCTTGCCGCCGTCGCCGACGCTGGCCGGCGGGATGCGCTCGACCAGGTCGCGCGCAATGCGGTCCGCGATCTCGTCCACCGCGCGGGTGTCGAACCATTTGAAAACCATCGAGGGAATGCTCCGGCTTGAGGCTCGCTCAAGCCGACCCATCAATCACCGCCCGGGCGAGCCGGGCGGCGTCGGGCGTGAGGTCGGCCAGGCGCTGGACGCGATTCTCCTCGATCGCCTGCAGGATCAATTCGTTGATCGCGCCGACGATGCCCATCGCATCGGTGGCAGGCATGGGCGCCTTGCGGTTGCCGCCGGGCGAGCCGTTGACCACCTCGAGGATGAAGTCGGCCAGCCGCTGGTTGACGTGGCGTCGGGCCGCGAGGCCCTCGGCGCCCAGGCCGAGGATGGCGATGAAGAGGGTGCGCAACAGGGTCGGGTTGCAGGCGAGGGTGGACAGATAGGCGCCCAGCGCCTGCTCCACCTGGGTGTGCCAGTCGCGGCGTGTGTCGACGTGGCTCTTGAGCACGGCCAGGGCTTGCTCGCTCGCCAGTTCATAGAGCGCTATCAGGCATTCGTCCTTGGTGGTGAAGTGCTCGTAGAACGTGCGGCGCGACACGCGGGCCTCGGCCGCGAGATCGGCAATGGTCGTGTCAGCGTAGCCCTTGCGCGCGACCACGTGCGACATCGCGTCCAAGAGCCGCCGCTTGTGTTCGCTCAGTCCGGCAATGCCGTACTGCTCGGTGTCCTGACTCGTTGCTGCGATCGTCATGAGAGAGTGTGTGTCTTGTTTGTTGGAATTGTCGGAAAAGGGGGAGCGGATCGCCAATGCACGCGGTACTTGACAGTACCATCTCCGGCGGGCACATTGCCGGAAAGCTTGGTACTGATGCGTACCGGGTCCCTCATGAAAGGTTCGTGACCATGTCCTCGCTTGTCGTCCGCCGCTTGTTGATCGATTTGCAAGCCCCCTTCGAGCGCCGCTGGAACGGCGGCGACGCCTTCCGGTCAGCTTACTTCAATGCCTTGTCGATGAGCTTTCCCGTCGGAGAGCAATTCTTCATCGATTCGGTGCGCACCGGTGTAAAGACGCTGCCCGAGAGTGCGAGAAGCGACTTCGAGGCGGAGGTACAGGGTTTTGTCGGCCAGGAGGCGACGCACCGGCGCATCCATGCGCTGTTCAACGGGCACCTGGAGCGACAGGGCTACACCAACACCTGGGAGGGGCGAATCCTGAAGCGCCTGGAACGGCTCAAGGCGATGCCGGACCCGAGGCATGCGGTGGCCATCACCGCCGCGACCGAGCACCTGACGGCCATCTTCGCGCAGCACATGCTGGAGCATCCGCAGGCGGTGGAGGGCGCCGAGCCGCGCTTCCAGACGTTGTGGATGTGGCACGCCTCGGAAGAATCGGAGCACCGCAGCATCGCCTTCGACGTGTACCAGGCGCTGGGAGGCACCCACGAATGGCGCGTGCGATGGATGCGGCTCGTCACCTTCCACTTCACGACAGACGTGCTGCGGCAGACGGCGCGCAACCTGTGGCACGACGGCCAGCTGTTTCGCTGGCGCTCCTGGCGCAGCGCCGTGTCCTTCTTCTTCGGCAAGCACGGGCTGGTGCGCCACACGTACCGGCCGTGGCGAGAGTACTTCCGGCGCGACTTCCACCCGTCGCAACAGGACGGCACCCTGGCCGTTGACTGGCTGCGCCGCAACGAGGCGGCGTATTCGGTGGTCGGCGCGAAGGCCGCCTGATCAGGCCCCTTCAGCCGCTCAGGCCGGCACCACGCTCACCGGCACTCCGCCCAGCACGGCGTTGCCGGACAGCGGGTCGATCAGCGTGTCGTCGAGCACGGCATTGAGGTTGGCACCCGGCCGCTCGCCAGCCACCCTCAGCTGCGAGTCAGGCAGGTCGTGTCCCCAACCGTGCGGCACGCTGACCACGCCCGGCATCATCTCGTCGCTCACTTCCACCTGCGCCACGATCGGGTGACCGGTGCGGCCGGTGATGCGCGCGTTCCCGCCGTTGGCAAGCCCGAGACGCTGCGCGTCGTCTGGATGGATCAACGCCGTGCAGCGGTTCGGGCCCTTGGCCAGCAATGGCAGGTTGTGCATCCAGCTGTTGTTCGAGCGCACGTGGCGACGGCCGATGATTACCATCTCCCCCGCCGGGCTGGCCAGTTGTTCCGCCACACGCTTCACGTCCGCCACCACCTGCGGCGGCGCGAGTTCGATCTTGCCGGTGGGCGTACGCAGCACCTCGGGGATGCGCGGCGTGAGCGCGCCCAGGTCCATGCCGCTCGGCGCAGCCATCACCTTGTCCAGCGTGAGCCCGTCCGGCCGCTGGCCGAACATGTCGCCGTAAGGCCCCAGGCGCAGCGACAGGTCCAGCAGGCGCTCCGGCCCTCGGCGTCCAGCCAGCGCGGCAATCACCGCGTCCGCATGCGGCCCGGCCTGCTTGCGCACGTCCTCGGCCAGCAGCTCGTCGTCCAGCGCCAGCACGTCGGCGCGTGCACCGAGCCCGCGGACAATGGCGGTGAGCCGTAGCATCGTCTGCCACTCGGGCACCTGCCCGGCAGGCACCGGCAGCACGGCCTTGCTGAAGCGCGCGTGGTTGCGGTGCGAGAACATCGGGAAGGGCACGTCGTAGTGCGAATCCTCCAGCGGCGACACGCCCGGCAGGATCACGTCCGCATGGCGCGTGGTCTCGTTGATGTAGATGTCCATGCTGACCATGAAGTCGAGCTTGTCCATCGCGGCCGCCAGGCGCGGGCCGTTGGGTGACGACAGCACCGGGTTGCTGGCGATGGTGATCAGCGCCTTGACCTGCCCTGGCCCCGGCGTCTCCATCTCCTCGGCCATGCAGTTCATCGGAATCTCGCCGTACACCTCCGGCTTGCCGCTCACGCGGCTCTTCCAGCGGCCGGTGATGACGCCTCGCCCGCTGCCCGGCTTGCCGGCGGTGTTGGTCGCGAAGGCTGCCGCCTTGGTGAACATCGCGCCGCCGGGGTGGTCGAGGTGGCCGGTGAGCACGTTCAGCACGTCCACGAGCCACGAGTTGACCGTTCCGAACTCCTGCACGCAGGTGCCGATGCGGCCATACACCGCGGCATGCTCGGTGCGCGCGAGCGTGCGGGCGAGGTCGCGGATGGTGGCGGCGTCGATGCCGCAGCGCTCGGCGACACGCTCCGGCGCGAAATCCTTCACTGCGGCCTGGACCTCGTCCACGCCGTTCACGTGTTCGGCGAGGCGTCCGAGCTTCACCAGGTTCTCGTCGAACAGCGTGTGCACCATGCCCAGCAGCAGGTAGGCATCGGCGCCGGGGCGGATGAAGTGGTGCGCGTCGGCAATCTCGGCCGTCTCGGTGCGACGCGGGTCGATGACCACCAGCTTGCCGCCGCGTGCACGCATGGCTTTTGCCTTGCCGCGGAAATCGGGCACCGTCCACAGGCTGCCATTGCTTGCCATCGGATTCGCGCCGAGCATCAGCAGGAAGTCGCAGCGCTCGATGTCGGGCACGGGGATGGACAGCCAGTGGCCGAACATCAGCCCGCTGGACAGCTGCTTGGGCATCTGGTCGAGCGTGGACGCCGAGAAGGTGCTGTGCGAGCCGAGTGCCTTGATGAGCCGCGTCGTGTAGAGGATGAGCGCGTACTTGTGCGACGACGGGTTGCCCATGGACATCGCCACGGCGTCCTTGCCGTGCTCGGCGATGACCTTGGGCAGGCGGCGTTCGATCTCATCGAAAGCCTCTTCCCAGCTCGCCTCGACGAATGCACCGTCGCGCTTGATGAGCGGCGTGCGGATGCGGTCCGGGTCTTCGTGCAGGTCCTTGATGGCCACGCCCTTGGGGCAGATGAAGCCCTTGCTGAACGGGTCCGATTCCGCACCGCGGATGCTGCTGACCTTGCCGTCGGCCATGCGGATCTCCAGGCCGCAGCAAGCCTCGCACAGCGGGCAGATGCGGTAGTGGCTGGTCTCATTCGGTGCGGTTGCACTCATGCGTGTCTCCTCGGTACTTCGTGTGGCAGCGACGTTTATCGCCGCTGCGCCGGGTCCTGTCCGTCACCCAGGCGACGAAGCAGTTCCGCTGTGTGGTCGTCGGCGGGGAAGAAAGTCTCCAGCGCCAGCTCGGCCAGCGTCACGTCCACCGGCGTGCCGAAGACGGTGGTCGTGCCGATGAAGGACATCACACCTTGCGGCGAGCGGAATTGCAAGGGCACGGCGACGCCGCTGGGGTCAATGGCCGGGCCATGGGACTGGCCGGCATCGAAGGGCAGGGCTTGCAGCTCATGCAGCAGGTCCACGAGCACGGCGTCGGCACTCGCGTCGATCTGGTGCTTGAGCCGCAGGAAGAGATGTTCGCGCCACTGCGCGAGGTTGACGATGCGCGGCGCCAGGCCCTTCGGGTGCAGGCTCAGCCGCAGCACGTTGACCGGCGGCTTCAGAAGTTCGGCATCGACGCCTTCCAACAGCATGGGCACCGAGCGGTTGTGCGCCAGCATGTTCCAGTGCCGGTCCACCGCGAGCGCCGGGTAGGGCTCGTGCCCCCTGAGCACCAGGTCCACCGCCTGCCGCGCCGACGACAGGGCAGGGTCGTGCAGCGGACGCTCGCGGTACACCGGCGCGAAACCTGCCGCGGTGAGCAGCAGGTTGCGCTCGCGCAGCGGCACGTTCAGCCGCTCGGCCAGGTGCATCAACATCTCGCGGCTGGGCGACGAGCGGCCGGTCTCGACATAGCTCAAGTGCCGGGTGGAGATGTCAGCTTCGCAGGCAAGGTCGAGCTGGCTGAGCCGGCGGCGCTGCCGCCATTCGCGGATCAGGCTGCCGACGTTCGGATGGGGGAGGGTGGCTGCGTGCATGGCAGCGACGATAGCCGAGGCGCCGGCCGGCTTCCATGACCTCGCAGGTTATCGACCCGGTGCAGGCGGGCCGCAACCATGGCGCCATGTCTTCACCACTCCCAAGGAGAACTGCCATGACCCTCACCACCATGACCCCGTTTCTTCGCCGCGCCCTGAAGGCGGATGCCTGGATCAGCGCCGCCGCCGGCGTCGCCATGTCGCTCGGCGCGAGCGTGCTGCAGGACGTGACCCACCTGCCGTCGTCACTGTTGCTCACGGCGGGCCTCGCCTTGTTCCCGTGGGCCGGCTTCCTGCTGTGGCTTGCTGCCAAGCCCGCCGTGCCAACGGCCGCGGTGTGGACGGTCATCGCGCTGAATGCCATGTGGATCGTCGATTCCGCCTGGGTGTCGCTGGGCGGCAGCTTCGAGCCCAACCCACTCGGCCATGCCTTCATCGCAGCTCAGGCGCTGGCCGTGCTGGTGCTTGCCGAGCTCGAGTTCATGGGCCTGAAGCGCTCATACAGCGCGCCTGCGCTATCGTCTCGCGGGTGAACAAGGACCGCTTCGACCGACTCGACGCCCTTCGGGCCGTGGCCATCGTCTGGATGGCCACGTTTCATTTCTGCTTCGACCTGAGCTACTACAAGCTCATCCACCAGAACTTCTACGGCGACCCGTTCTGGCTCAACCAGCGCACGGCCATCGTCAGCCTCTTCCTCTTCTGCGCGGGGCTCGGGCAGGCGGTGGCCTTCGAGCAGCGGCAAAGCTGGCCGCGCTTCTGGCGGCGCTGGGCGCAGGTGGCGGGGTGTGCCGTGCTCGTGAGCATCGGCTCGTGGCTGATGTTCAAGGACCGCTTCATCAGCTTCGGCGTGCTGCACGGCATCGCGGTGATGCTTGTCATCGTGCGGCTCACGGCACCGGCGGGCAGATGGCTGTGGATCGCAGGTGCCGTGGCCATCGCCTTGCCGATCTGGGTGCATCACCCGTTCTTCGACAGCCGGCTCACCAACTGGGTCGGCCTCATCACCCACCGCCCGGCGACGGAAGACTACGTGCCGTTACTGCCGTGGATCGGCGTGATGTGGTGGGGCATGGCGGCGGGGCAATGGGTGCTGGCGAGTCGGCGTGGCTGGCTCACCGGGCCCTTGCCCCGTGCCCTGCATCCAGCGGTCGTGCTCGGCCGCTGGAGCCTGAGCTTCTACATGCTGCACCAGCCCGTGCTGATCGGGCTGATCCTGCTGGCCCTCAACCTTCGCTAGAGCGCGCAGCGGTCGCAGATCAAGCCACGCCCGCGGACCGGCTTCGCCGGCCCGCAGGGTGGCGCCCCTCGGGGGCAGGAGCGAAGCGACTGGGGGGCTAATTGCCTTTTGCGCAGCGGTGCTCGTTGACGAGGCACTTCGCGTAGTTCGGGTCCGTCTTCAAGAGGAACATCGCCCGCGCCGCGAAGGCCGTGTCGGCGAAGTCCGCGAACACGCCGTCCACGCCCAGTTCATAGAACTTCAGGTACTCGTTGATCGGGTTGCCGGCGTAGTCGCTCGCGAGGCGCTTTTGCTCATTGCGGAAGGTGTAGGGGTGCACCAGCAGCCCGAGCTTGTGGGCGTTGGCGACGACGTCCGTCGGCGTGCCCAGGGCGCGATCACGCTCATCCACGAGGCCGTCGCCGGTCACGTCCTGGCAGGCGCCGGCCACGATCTTCTTGCAGGCACCCGCGACGAGGTAGACCTTCCACGGGCCGATGCCGTCGGCATAGCTGCGCACTTCAGCGAGGCCCGCGGGCGTGAGCAGGTCCTTGAACAGGCCGGCGCGGCCGGACACGACCCAGTCGTAGGGTTTGTCGTAGGGCGGATTCAGGGCGATGCTGCCGTCCGGGTTCACGTCGTCCGCATCCACCAGCTGGATCAAACGCACGCTCGTCCTGGTGCGCAGGTAACGCAGGTTGGCCGTCTCGAAGGACTGGATGAACACCGGCGCGCTGCGATGGTTCCAGCCGGCAGCGGTCAGCACGGCCATCAGGCGGTCTTCCAGCGGCAGGCCGATGCTCTGGTGATAGGTCGGGTGCTTGGTCTCGGGGTAGATGCCGATCTGGCGGCCTTCGTCGCGCGACTTGCGCTTCACGAACTCGATGATCTCCACGAGCGTCGGGATCTGGAACTTGCCGTTGAACGAAGGGTCCCGATCACCCAGCGGCTGCACCGCGCGCAGGGTCTTGATCTCGGCCAGCGTGAAGTCGCTCGCCCAGAAGCCGTCGGTGGGCACGCCGTCCAGCGTCACCGTGCGGCGGCGCGAGGCGAACTCCGGGTGGCTCTTCACGTCGGTGGTGTCGATGAGGTTGGGCTCGTGGCGGGCAATGAGCACGCCGTCTTTGGTGGCGACGAGGTCAGGCTCGACGTAGTCGGCACCGAGCTCGATGCCCAGCGCGTAGTTCTCGAGCGTGTGGTCCGGCAGGTAGCCGGTGGCGCCGCCGCGGTGGCCGATCACAAGCGGCGCGTTCTCGGCGCGGCGGTGCTCGTGGGCGCAGGCGCTGAGCGTGGTGAACGACAAGGTCGCCAGCACGGCAAGCATGCCGGCCTTGGCAAAGAGTTTCATGGATGACTCCTCGGTTCTTGGTTTGTGGACGGCGCACGGTAGCCAGGGTGCGTGACACACCCATGAATCCATGCGCCTCTTGAAACCTAGCCGCTACCATCGCGCAATGAGTAACAAGATCCTCTTCGGCTTCCACGCCGTCACCGTCCGGCTCAAGACCGCGCCGCAGTCCATCATCGAGCTGCACGTGGATGCCACGCGACGCGACCAGCGCATGCGGCAATTCATCGAGCGGGCGAAGGAGGCGGGCACGAAGATCGTCGACAGCGACGACGATCGCTTGCAAAAGATGTGCGGTACGCATCGCCACCAGGGCGTGGTCGCCCGGGTCAACGCAGTCCAGATGAGCCATTCGCTGGACGACACGCTGGATGCCGTCGATGGCGACCCGCTGGTGCTGGTGCTGGACGGCATCACCGACCCGCACAACCTGGGCGCCTGCCTGCGCGTGGCCGACGGCGCCGGCGCCCACGCAGTGGTCGCGCCGAAAGATCACGCGGTGGGCATCAACGCCACGGTTGCCAAGGTGGCGAGCGGCGCGGCCGAGACGGTGCCGTACTTCATGGTCACCAACCTCGCACGAACGCTCAACGAGCTGAAGGAACGCAACATCCGCGTCATCGGCACCTCCGACCAGGCCGAGAAATCGCTCTACGAGGTGGACCTCACCGGGCCTGTCGCGATCGTCCTTGGCGCGGAAGGCGCCGGCATGCGGCAGCTCACCAGCCGCACCTGCGACGAGCTCGTCCGCCTGCCGATGAAGGGCGCGGTCGAGAGCCTGAACGTCTCGGTGGCCTCGGGCATCTGCCTGTACGAGGCCCTTCGCCAGCGCGGCTGAACTCTGCCTGGACAGCCCGCCCGGGAGGGCGGCACTCAGGGTTCGCACGGAGGGGCGTGGCATCTAAAGGTGCAAATCCTCAACATCTTTTGATTTAAGTCAGTGCGATCTGCGGTCGAAGATGCTTGTGCCGACACTCAAGACATATGGGTGCGACGGACACGGGAGTCCAAGACTGCTGAAAAGGAGCCCTGACATGGGACGTCTGCACATCAAGGCCGCGATCACGGCCTTCGCGCTCACCGCCACGCATCTTTCCGTCTTCGCCGCCGAGGCCACCTGGGCCCCGCCGCCGACACAGGCCGACAAGGCCTGGAAGCTGCCCGCCGTGCCGATGCCGGAAGACAACGTCAGCAACCCGGCGCGCGTCGCGCTCGGCCAGTCCCTCTTCTTCGACCCTCGCATGTCCGGAAATGGCGCGATGTCTTGCGCCAGCTGCCACAACCCGTCGCTGGGTTGGTCGGACGGCCTGAAGACGGCTGTCGGCTGGGGTGGCCAGGTGCTCGGCCGCGCCACGCCCACGGTGCTCAACACCGCCTACAACACCCAGTTCATGTGGGACGGCCGCAAGAAGTCGCTGGAAGACCAGGCGCTCGGGCCGATGAAGACGCCGCAGGAGATGAACACCGACTTCGCCGTGTCGCTGGCGCGCCTGAAGGCCGTGCCGCTGTATGTGTCGATGTTCGAGAAGGCCTACCCCGGCGAGGGCGTGAAGGAAGAGACGATCGCCAAGGCCATCGCCGCCTTCGAGCGCACGGTGGTCGTCAACGACTCCGCCTTCGATCGCTGGCTGGCCGGCGACAAGAAGGCCATGACGGCGCAGCAGTACCGCGGCTTCAAGGTGTTCACCGATGCGGGCAAGGGCAACTGCGTGGCCTGCCACTCGGCGCCCAACTTCACCGACAACGGCTTCCACAACATCGGCATCGCGAAGCAGGGCGATGGCGAACCCGACATGGGCCGCTTCAACATCCGCAAGGTGGCAAGCATGAAGGGCGCGTTCAAGACGCCGGGCCTGCGCGACATCGAGCTCACCGCGCCGTACTTCCGCGACGGCTCGGCAGCGACGCTCAAGGACGTCGTCGAGCACTACGTGCGCGGTGGGGATGACCGTTCGAACCTGTCGGCGAGCATGAAGCCGCTGACCTTGGACGAGCAGGAGAAGGACGACCTCGTCGCCTTCATGAAGGCACTCACCGGCAAGCGCCGCGACGTGTCCGTGCCGCAGTTGCCGCAGTGAGCGCGGCGAGCCGTTCCTCTCTCATTCCAAGGGCCCCCATGTCTTCAGTACGCAGCACGGTCGCCGCTGGGACCTCCCGCAAGGGCGGCGTCTCGCAGTGGAAGCGGCAGGTCACCCTGTTCGCAATGCTGATGATCCTGCTGGTGCTGGGCGTGGCCGGCACCTCGGGTGCGTTGATGTGGCGCATGCTGCGCGACGTGGCGGCCAGCGAGCGTGACGGCGACCTGCGAATGCAGGCCGCCACCGCCACCCGCCAGGGCGTGCTGGAGGTGGACCGTTTGCTGATGCAGGCCATCGCGCTCACCGATGCGGACAAGGTGCGCACCACCGCGGTTGCCTCCATCGCGGCGGCATCGCACCTCGAAGACTCCGTCACCGCCTTGAAGCAGGCCTTGCCCGGCAATGCGGAGGTCGAGGAAATGGCACGGCTCGTGGACAGCGTGAAGCCCCCGCGCATGAAGGTGGTGGTGGCTGCGCGCAAGCGCGAGACCGACAAGGCACTGGAGATGCTGGCCGGCATCGCGGAGCCGCTCAAGCGCATCGACGACCTGTCCACGTCCATCCAGAACGCCCAGCGCGACGAACTGGCGCGTGCGGCGCAGGCCCGCGAACTGAACTTTCAACACATGCTCATGGGCCTGGCGGGGGCGGCGGGCGGTGGCGTGCTGCTGGGCCTTGTCTTTTACTGGCGGCTGATGAAGCGCTTGTCGCGCACCGACGAGGTCGAGCGCCTGCTCGGCGAGGTGCACGAGAGCGCACAGCGCATGGACAGCGATGGCCGCCAGCTCTCGCAGCTCAACGACGACATGCGAAGCGCGAACGAGCAGCTGACGGCAATGGTCGGCCGCTTCCGCGATTCCTTCGGCGCGATGGGCGAAGACTCCCAGCGCGCGCTCGCCGAGCTCGAATCGCTCACGCAGACCTGCCAGACCTCGATGGCGACCTCGCGCCAGCAGGCAGGCGACGCCAACGTGGTGGCGCAGCAGGTCAAGGCGACTGTCGCGCAAATGCGCGGCCTGCAGGACGTGACGCAGGCGCTCGGCCGCAGCCGCAACCAGATCGCGGGCTTCACCGAGAGCATCGCGCGCATCTCGTCGATGACTCGGCTGCTGTCGATGAACGCGGCGGTCGAAGCCGCACGCGCCGGCGACGCAGGCCGCGGCTTCAACGTGGTGGCGCAATCCATCCGCAAGCTGTCGGAGGACACGCAGACCGCCGCGGTGGAGATCCGCCGGGCGAGCGATGACATCAACCAGCAGCTCGCCACCACCGAGCAGTCGGTGGCCAAGACGCGCGAACTGATGGACGACTGCGCCGCACGCATCGCCGCGCTCGAAGCCTCGGCCGCGAACAACCGCCAGTTGATCGAGGCCATGTCCAGCGACGTGCAGGGATTCCGCACCTCGTTCGAACGCCAGACCGGCCGCGTGCGCGAGATGGACGGCGACGTCGGCTCGCTCGACGGCACGCTGCAGGCCGGCCACTCCCACGCGCAGCTGCTCGACGGCACCGCGCACGCCTTGTCCGACACCTCCTCGCGCATGCTGTCGCGGCTGGCGTCGGTGATGCAATGAACTCGCTCGAAAGGACCACGACGATGAACCGCTCCTCTGTCTGTTTCCCTCTCCGTTTCCATCTGATCGCCGCGCTGGCCCTGGCCGCGCTCGGCGCCGATGCCATGTCCGCCGAGGTCGTGGTGGCCCAGAAGGGCAAGGCCTTCTCCACCAAGAAGCTCAGCGTGAAGGTGGGCGACTCGGTCAAGTTCGTCAACGAGGACCCGTTCTCGCACAACGTGTTCTCGCTGTCGGACGCGAAGAGCTTCGACCTCGGCTCCTACGGCCAGGGCGGCTCCAAGTCCATCGTCTTCGACAAGCCCGGCACGGTCGAGGTCGAATGCGCCGTGCACCCGGACATGAAGCTCGTGATCGAGGTGGCCAAGTGAGCCGCTTCGCGGCGATGCGCGCACGCTCGCTGCTGGCGGTGATGCGCCTTGGCATCGTCGTGCTCATGGCCTTCGTCGGCCTGGCGGCCACGGCGGCGGACAAGGCCTCGGACAAATCGTCCGACAAGGCGGCACAAGGCGCGCTGCTGCCGCGCGACAGCACCGATGCGGCGGTGTTCCGCGGCGGGCTTGTCTATGCCAACTACTGCGTCACCTGCCACGGCTTCAATGCTGACGGCAACGGCCGCGCCGCGCGCCTGTACAACCCGCGCCCGGCCAACCTGCGCATGAGCGACAAGAACGACGCCTATTTCGGCCTCATCATCCGCATGGGGGGTGAAGCCATGGGCCGTTCGCAATTCATGCCGCCGTGGGGGGCGGAGCTCACGGACGAGCAGATGAAGGATCTGGTGGGCTACCTGCGCTCGATCAATGCGAAATAGTTGGCCCCCCAGTCGCTGCGCTCCTGCCCCCGAGGGGCGCCGCCTGGCGGACCGGCAAAGCCGGGTCCGCGGGCGTGGCTTGAAAGAGCACTTCGCTTCGCTTGTGCGTTCGCCTGGATGCTGAGGCGCGTGGCTACACTCAGGCAACACGACTTCCCGCGATTGCCATGCCCGTCATCGACGTCCGCCATCCGCTGGTCAAGCACAAGGTCGGGCTGCTTCGCGAGAACGACATCTCGACCAAGAAATTCCGTGAGCTGACCAATGAGCTAGCGCGGCTTCTGGCCTACGAAGCCACGGCGGACTTTCCGCTGGAAAAGACCACCATCGACTGCTGGAGCGGGCCGACCGAGATTGACCAGATCAGCGGGCGCAAGGTGACGGTCGTGCCCATCCTGCGCGCGGGGCTCGGCATGCTCGATGGCGTGCTCGACATGATCCCGAACGCGAAGGTGAGCGTGGTGGGCCTGAGCCGCAACCACGAGACGCTGCAGCCGGAAAACTATTTCGAGAAATTCGTCGGCCACCTCGATCAGCGCACGGCCATCATCATCGACCCGATGCTCGCGACCGCGGGATCGATGATCGCGACTGTCGATCTGCTGAAGAGCCGCGGTTGCACGGACATTCGCGCGCTCGTTCTGGTGGCTGCGCCCGAAGGTGTGGCGGCCCTCGACAAAGCGCATCCGGATGTACGTTGCTGGGCCGCTGCCGTGGACAGCCATCTCAACGAGGTGGGCTACATCATCCCCGGTCTGGGCGATGCCGGGGACAAGATCTTCGGGACGAAGTAGCGCGTCAATGACCCCGGAAAGTCGCAGGCGGTCAGGCCGCTTCATGCCCTGATGAGCTCAGGGTTACGCACAATTTTGTGCGCATTGCGACACACTACGCGCTCTCGAGGGCCCTGACAGGCTGTATCGAAAGGCTCCGTCTTTACCGGTGTTCACAGGGAGGACACGAACCGAGTCCACACTCGGCGTCCATCGGCAATTGAACCGAGGAGAGCTCTCGATGAAGCATCCCTTCCGCTTCTGGATGACGGGCAGTGTGGCTGTGGTGATGGCGGCATTCGGCATGGGTCGTGGCGCACTCGCCAGCGAGCGTCACCCGTTGTCGCAGACGAGCCGCTTCCGTGTGATGGAGACCGTGCATCGCATCGAGGCTTGCGCCCAGCGCCATGGCCTGTCGGTGTTCACCCGCGTGGGCCGGGGATGCGACCGCGATGAAGAGATGCTCATCGTCTTCGAGTCGGCGGCAGGCGGCACGCCGGTGCTGATGGAAGGTCCGTCTTCGCATCCGGAAGTGCCCTTGACGGTGTCCGTGCGCGCCGACGCGACGGGTGGTGCTGAGGTGCTGTTCGCCGGCCCCGACTGGGACGACCTGCCGCCCGCAGTGGCGCGCGACCTGACCGAGCTGCCGATGCTGGTGGCCGACGCCCTGCGCTGACGCCTTGAGGCGTCGAGAGGCCTCGTGCGCTCAGGCGAAGCCGAGCGCCCCGACCGCCGCGCCCACCGCCACGGCCCACATCGGGCTCAGCTTGGTGCGGATCATCATCACCACGGTGCCCAGCACCAGCGCCATCGCGCCGACGTGCCCGGCCGCGGGCCCGGAAAGTATCCAGCCCGTCGCGACGAGCAGGCCGATGGTGATCGGCGCCAACCCTGCGGTGAACGCCCGCACCCCACGCGTTTCCTTGCGTGCCTGGCCCCATCGCGTGGCCCACAACGACAAGGCGGTCGATGGAATCAGGATGCCCGCCATCGCCGCCGTGGCGCCCATGACGCCCGCCACGTTCCAGCCCAGCACCGCCACGAACAACACGTTGGGCCCGGGGGCCGCCTGGGCGATGGCTATGGACGCAGTGAACTCCGGCGGAGTCAGCCAGCCGCGCTCGGTGACGAGGTAGCGGCTCATTTCCGGCGTGGTGGTGATGGCCCCGCCGATCGCGAGGAAGCTCAGCATCAGGAAGTGCGCGAACAGCGAGCCGATGTCGGCCCAGCTGTGGGTGGTGAACCATGCGGTCATCGGCGGCCCATCATGGCTTGAGGCGGTGCCAGGCCAGCGCGATGGCCACCGGCCCGAGTGCGAGCAGCACCCACACGAGAGGCCAGCGCAGCAGGCCCACTGCGACGAAAGTGACGGCGCCGAAGATCACGCTCAATGGCACCCCCATCGGCCCGCGCCGCAAGGTGACGGACAGCTTGAACGCCGTGGCGATGACCAGCCCTGCCGATACCGAGCCCATGCCGCGCAGCGCGCCGCTGACCATCGGGTGGCTCGCAAACTGCGCGTAGAGCGCCGTGATGGCCAGCACCACGAGCAAGGGGATGAGCAGCATGCCGGCCAGCGCCGAGAAGGCACCGCGCAGGCCGAAGTGGCGGTCGCCGATCATCAGCGACAGGTTCACCACGTTGGGCCCGGGCAAGACCTGGCTGACCGACAGCGTCTCCACGAACTGCTCGCGAGTCATCCACTGCTTGCGCTCGACCAGCTCGCGCTGCGCGATGGCCAGCACGCCGCCGAAGCCCTGCAAGGACATGCGGGTGAAGGTCCAGAAGAGATCGCCCAGGGATTGCGGCACCGCCAACGCTGCGGCCGGCTCTGCCTCCACCGCCTCTTCGCTCAACGCATCACCTTCAGCGCATCGGGGTTGATGATGTTGCTGGGATGGCCGTTCACGAAGTTCACGACGTTGTCGAAGGCGGCGCTGAAGTACAGCTCGTAGCTGTCCTGCTCGACGTAGCCGATGTGCGGCGTGCACACCGCGTTCTCGAGCCGCAACAGCGGATGGCCCTGCAGGATGGGCTCGCTCTCGAACACGTCCACCGCCGCCATGCCGGGCCGGCCGCGGTTCAGCGCGGAAACCAGCGCGCCTTCTTCGATCAGCTCGGCGCGCGAGGTGTTGACGAGCAGCGCCGTGGGCTTCATCTGCGCGAGTGCGTCGTGCCTGACCACGCCGCGCGTCGCGTCGGTGAGGCGCAGGTGCAGGCTGAGCACGTCGCAGGTGGCAAAGAATTCTTCGCAGCTGGCCGCCGCACCGTAGCCGTCTTCGACCGCCTTGGCGCGCGCCGATTCGCTGCCCCAGACGATCACCTTCATGCCGAAGGCTCGGCCGTAGCCCGCGACCGTCTGGCCGATCTTGCCGTAGCCCCAGATGCCCAGCGTCTTGCCCTGCAGCACCATGCCCAGCCCGAAGTTGGGCGGCATGGACGCCGCCTTCAGGCCCGACTGCTGCCAGGCGCCGTGCTTCAGGTTGCCGATGTACTGCGGCAGCCTTCGCATGGCCGACATGATGAGCGCCCAGGTCAGCTCGGCGGGCGCAGCCGGCGAGCCCACGCCCTCGGCCACCGCGATGCCCATGCGGGTGCAGGTCTCGACGTCGATGTGCGCACCGACGCGCCCGGTCTGGGCGATGAGCTTCAGGCGGGGCAGCTTCTCGAGCAGCTGCTTGGGGAATTGGGTGCGCTCGCGGATCAGCACCAGCACGTCGGCATCGCGCAAGCGCACGGACAGCTGGCCGATGCCCTTGACGGTGTTGGTGAAGACCTTGGCGTTGAGGGATTCCAGCTTGCTCGCGCACTTGAGCTTGCGAACGGCGTCCTGGTAGTCGTCGAGGATGATGATGTTCACGAGGGCCATTGTGCCGCGTCTGCACGTCCACGCTGGCAGCGGTAGCATCGCGGCTCTTTCTCACCGCACAGCAAGATCCGGAGACTTCCATGCCCATCTCGATGCATTCCGCAAGCGTCCCCATCCTCGTGCGCATGCTCAACAACATGCTCACCTGGCTTGACAAGGCCGAGACCCACGCCGCGGCCAAGAAGTTCGAGACCAGCGTGCTGCTGGGCGCGCGGCTCGCGCCTGACATGCTGCCCTTCACCAAGCAGATCCAGATCGCAAGCGACGCCGCGAAGTTCGGCGTGGCGCGCCTGGCCGGCGTCGAGGCCCCAAAGTTCGACGACACTGAAACCACGATGGCCGAGCTTCGCGAGCGAATCCAGAAGACCATCGACTACGTGCAATCGGTGCCGGCCGAGAAGATCAATGGCAGCGAGGATCGCGACATCAGCGTGCCGCGCCGCGACGGTCCGGTCATCGTCAAGGGCGAGCCGTATCTCAAGAACTTCGTGCTGCCCAACTTCTTTTTCCATGTGACGACCACTTACGCGCTGCTGCGCCACAACGGCGTGGAACTGGGCAAGAACGACTACCTCGGGCCGCTGAAGTGAGCCTGCCCGTTCACGGACTGCCGCTGTTCATGACGGCGGCGCTGCTCGTGAACCTCACGCCCGGCCCGGACATGCTGTTCGTCATCGGCAACAGCGCCGCGAACGGCCGGCGTGCCGGGGTGATGGCGGCGCTGGGCATCGGCGCGGGCTGCGTGCTGCACACCTTGCTGGCGGCGGTGGGCCTTTCGGCCCTGCTCGCGGCGTCGGCGCTGGCCTTCGAGGTCGTGAAGTGGATCGGCGCGGCCTACCTCGTGTGGGTGGGCATCGGCATGATGCGCAGCCGGGCCCGCGGGGCGGTGGCCACGGCACAGGCGGTGACGCCAGGGCGGGTGTTCTGGCAAGGCGCGCTCACCAATGCGCTAAACCCGAAGGTGGCGCTGTTCTTTCTCGCCTTCTTGCCACAGTTCATTTCGCCGAGCGAATCCGGCCAGCCTGGCCAGGTGATGGCGTTTCTGGTGCTGGGCACCATCTTCAACGTCGGCGGTACGGTCATCAACGTCGTGATGGCGCTCGCGGCTGGCGTCGTGCGCGAGCAGTTGTCGCAGTCCGCCGGGGCGGGGCGCATCGGTGCATGGCTCAAGCGGGCGGTGGGAGCGGTCTTCGTCGGGCTGGGCGTGAAGCTGGCGATGAGCAGCCGCTGATCGCTGGCCGGGCGGGCGTCACCAGTCGCGGCTGAGCGGCATTGGCACCGTCGCACAGGCGTTGAAGGGGAAGAGTGTGTCCAGCTGCCGATGCAGTTCGATGCGATGACTCAGCGCACGCTCGTGCCCCGACGGCAAGGAGGCCAGCAACACTGCGCGGATGCGCCACAGTTCCACGGGCTGGTTGGCCGAGCGCACCCGCTGTTTCAGCATCTCGCCGACGCTGCCGTCCACGTCCGCCGCCGCACGCATGAAGACCTGCTTCATCTCCACGAAGGCACGGCGCGCAGCCATGCGGGCCATGCGGTCGCCGGGCAGGCCGAACCCTTGCGCGATGGCGCGGGCGGCGTCCTGGAGCGTATGGGCCTGAAGCTGCTGGTTCATGACTTCGAATCCTTCGACGAGATCACATCGAACCCGCCGAACCCGCTCTTGGGCGCACGCGCCGGGAAGTGGCGGTTCAGGCGAGACAGGCGGGCGTGCGCCTGCGCCTGGCTGCAATGGCACGACACGGTGTTGAAGACGTCGGCGCGCAGGTGCCACAGCTCGCGCAGCGAGCGCGCTGCATTGATGCGTGTGGTCAGCCGGTGAGCCGAGAGGGTCGGGATGTCCGCGACCGCATCGGCGAATTCGAGCCGCACTTCGCTGACCGGGGTGATTCCGGAAGGCGGCAGGGTGTCATTGGAGGCGGTCTCGCGGCGCGACGCGTCGCGCGAACCCAGCCAGTCGATGAGGCGGTCGAGCAGGCGATCGATGAAGCCCGACGAGTGGCCGAAGGGCGCAGGAGGACAGCTTTCCACCCGCACCTGGGTGCGCGTGGCGTCTCGCGTTCTCGTTGGCAACTGAACCAGGCCGGACCACATCACTCGTCCCCGCGGCCCGCACCCATGCAGGCTGTGAGAGGATTGTCCGGAGCCGGGGCCGGGTGCGATCGCTGGAAAAGCCCGTGAAAGAACTGACAGATCGCGCATGCCGCGGCCATGACAATGCGGGCCGGACAACCGGCCTTGGGGCCTCGGAGACACGCTCATGAAATGGTTGCGCAGGATCGCCGCCTTGCTGCTGCTCTTGGTGCTGGTGCTGGCCGCGGTGGTGCTTGTCTACACCCGGCGAGCGTCGCCCACGGTGGACGGCAACATGAGCATTGCCGGCCCGAAGGCTGAGATCCGCATCGAGCGAGACACCACCGGCATCCCGACCATCAAGGCGATGTCTGTGGACGACGCGCTCTTCGGCCTGGGCTTCGTGCATGCGCAAGACCGGCTCTGGCAGCTCGAGACGCATCGGCGCATCGGCTCCGGCCGGCTGTCCGAGGCCTTTGGCGACGCCGCGGTGGACAACGATAAGTTCCTGCGCGCGCTGGGCGTGAAACGCATGGCCGCCGTGCAGTGGGCCAACAGCAGCGCGCCGGCCAAGGCGGCGGTGCTGGCCTACACGGCGGGCATCAACGCCTACCTGGCGCAGGGGCTCAAGGCGAGGCCGCCGGAGTTCATCCTCATGGGCATCCAGCCCGAGCCCTGGACCCCAGAGGACACCATGGCCTGGCTCACGATGATGGCCTGGGACCTGGGCGGCAACTGGACCACCGAGATCTTGCGCATGCGGCTGGCGTTGCGGATGCCGGTCGATCGCATCAACGAGCTGATTCCGCCGTACCCCGGCGACAAGCCTCTCATCAATGCTGACTACGCAGCGCTGTACCGCGACCTGAAGATCGACGGGCGCACCGGCCAGCAGGCGATGCTGATGGCGCCCGAGTCGGGCATCGAAGGCATGGGTTCCAACAACTGGGTGGTGCATGGCTCGCACACCACCACCGGAAAGCCGCTGCTCGCCAACGACCCGCACCTCAAACTCAGCGCGCCAGCGCTGTGGTACCTGGCGCGGCTGGAGGCGCCCGGCCTGAAGGTGGCGGGCGCGACCATGCCGGGCCTGCCGGGCGTGGTGCTGGGCCAGAACGAGAACATCGCCTGGGGCTTCACCAACACCGGGCCCGACGTTCAGGACATCTACATCGAGCGCATCAAGCCCGATGACCCGACGCAGTACCAGACGCCGACCGGCTGGGCGAAGTTCGACACGGTCGAGGAGGTGATCAAGGTCAAGGGCAAGCCCGATGTTCGCGTCACGGTGCGGGCGACGAGGCATGGGCCGGTGATATCCGACGGGCTCGAAGGCCTGACCGGCCCCGCCGGCCGCCCGACCTACGCCCTGACGATGCGCTGGACGGCGCTTGACGCGGACACCGGCTCGACCATCGATGCGTCGATCGGCTTCAACACCGCGCGCTCGGTGGCCGACTTCGTCGCGGCATCGGCGAAGTACATCGCGCCGATGCAGAACATGGTGGTGGCCGACCGGGATGGTCACATCGGCGTGGTGTCGGCAGGGCGTGTGCCGCTGCGCAAGCCGGACAACGACCTCAAGGGCCAGGTGCCGTCGCCTGGCTGGGATGCGCGTTACGACTGGAACGGCTACCTGCAAGCCGGCCTCACGCCGCGCGAGATGGACCCGGCGCGCGGCTGGATCGGCACGGCGAACCAGCGCATCCACCCGCTGGACTATCCGCACTACATCACCAACGAATGGGCAGTGCCGTATCGGATGCAGCGCATCGAGCAACTGCTTGGCGCCAAGCCGCAGCACAACATCGACAGCCTGCGCGACATGCAGGCCGACGTGATGTCGCTCGCGACGCCCAAGCTGCTGCCTTACCTGCGCCGGGCAAAGTCAACGCATCCGTTGGCGGCAGCGGCGCAGGCCCAGCTGGCCAACTTCGACGGCACGATGCTGGCCGACCAGGCGGCGCCGCTGATCTTCTGGTCGTGGACTCGCCATCTTGCGCAGGGCATGTTCGCCGACGAGGTGGGCGACAAGCTCTACGAACGCTCGGGCCGCAGCTACCGCGACGCACTCGAAGGTGTCATGGAGCGGCAGGACGGCTGGTGGTGCGACGACAAGACGACCACCGCCGTCGTCGAGACTTGCGACCAGCAGATCGACCTCGCCTTCAGCAAGGCGCTGGACGAGCTGCAGGCGTCGCAAGGTGCGGACGTGTCGAAGTGGCAATGGGGGCGCGTCCACGTCGCGAGGTCCGAGCATCGGCCGCTCAGCCGGGTCAAGGCACTCGCCAAGTGGTTCGAGCTGCGCACGCCGGTGGGCGGCGATACCTACACGCTGAACGTCTCCCGTGTGGGCATGCGGCCGGACGCCACGACGGGCGAGCTGTACCTCGATGAACACGGGCCGTCGTACCGGGGGCTGTACGACCTGGGGGACCCGACGCAGTCACGCTTCATGCATTCGAGCGGGCAGTCGGGGCTGTTCTTCGCGTCGAACTACAAGAGCTTTGTGGAGCGGTGGGCGAAGGTGGAGTACGTGCCGGTGTGGGGTGGGGCGGCGGAGTCGGTGTTGCTGTTGCAGCCGAAACCGTGAACCGGTGAGCCTCGCTCACTTCATGAGGCGATCGTGGATCGCGCTCGGGTCTTGCCGGCAGTCGAGGACGGCATACACCTCGACCGCGTTGTTGTTGAGAACGTAGTAAATGCCGAAGGGAAACCGTTTCATCAACGCCCGATGAAACGGCTGCAGCGGTTTGACGTGTACGCCTGCGTGAACACGGAGGTCGCTGAGGTCAGCCATGACGTTGTCGATGAACTTTCGTCCGAGGCCCGGTTCGATGGAGTCATAGAAGCGCGCGCCGTCGCGGAGGTCCGCCTTGGCGGCGGCCAACAAACGGATCTTGAACATGTCGGCTCAGTCGTAGCCGAGTTCTTTGCGCAGAGCGGCTTCCACGTCTTCGAGAGGCTCGAAATCCTCGGGCTTGCTGTCGGCCAGACGTTGCTTCAACACTTGTGCATGCCAGGCCGGGCTGATCTGCGCCGCGTCATCGCGACGCAGAGTTTCCCAGATCAGTTCCATCGCACGAAGGCGTTCCGCAAGTGGCAATGCCGCGATCGACGGGATGTCCATGTGGGGCATGGTAGCAAGGACCATGGAACGATCTGCGAATGACGGACTTTGGGAGGAAGGACTCATTTTCTGAAGTGGTTGGAATCAGCTGCGGTCAAACCTGTCCGAACAATGCCTTGCGCTGCGGCGTGTACTTCCACCATGGGGCAGCGGGGGCCCCACTCATGAAATCTGTTGCAGCCATGAAGGTGTCGAGGACGCACGGGTCTTGCCGCTGGCCGGTGGCGGCGCACAGCTTTTGGTAAAGGACGAAGGCGTCCTTGCCTCGCAACTGGCGTGGCTCCTCGATACCGATGAGGCGCAGATCCGCGGCGAGAGACGGGCCGACGTTGGGAAGTTGCTCGAGCGTCTTGCACTCGGCCGCGCTGGCGGCCTTGGGGGCTTTGATCACCATGGCTTGTTCCACCGCCCGGCTCACATGAGCATGTTGTTGCGGATGAGGCCGACCGCCAGGCCTTCGAGTTGGAAATCGACGTCGCCGAAGGGCACGACGATGGTCTTGAAATCGGGGTTCTCGGGGATGAGCTCGATGCTCGTGCGTGTGCGCTTGAAGCGCTTGACGGTCACGTCATCGCCGAGGCGCGCCACCACGATCTGGCCGTTCTTTGCGTCAGTGGCCTTCTGCACGGCGAGCAGGTCGCCGTCCATGATGCCGGCGTCGCGCATGCTCATGCCACGTACCTTGAGCAGGTAGTCGGGGCGGCGCGCGAACATGCTCGCCTCCATCAGGTAGGTCTGGTCGATGTGTTCTTGCGCGAGGATGGGGCTGCCGGCGGCCACGCGGCCCACGAGAGGCAGGGACAGTTGCGCCAGGCTGGGCAAGGGCAGGCTGAACTGCTTGCCACGGCTCTCGTTGAGCGCGCGCAGTGTGTCAGACTTCAGCCGGATGCCGCGCGAGGTGCCGCCCACCAGTTCGATGACGCCCTTGCGGGCCAGCGCCTGCAAGTGTTCTTCGGCGGCATTGGCAGATCGAAAACCCAGTTCAGACGCAATCTCGGCCCTGGTGGGCGGAGCGCCGGTGCGCTCGATGGCGCTTTGAACGAGGTCGAGAATCTGCTGTTGCCGTTCAGTGAGTTTCGGAGCGTCGTGCATCGGTGGGCCTCTGAAGAGCGGGCTGAACATCCATCCAGTACCTGTATTTTCATCCAGCTTCTGAAAAAATGCAAAAGATTGCACAGACGATCGTCGTGCTCGGCACCGGCGGCACCATCGCCGGCACTGCCGCCGATGCCGCCGACAATGTGGGCTACACGGCCGCTCAAGTGGGTGTGGCTCAACTCGTGGAAGCCGTGCCGGCCCTCGCCGGTGCTTCGCTGGAGACCGAGCAGGTCGCGCAGGTCGACAGCAAGGACATGTCACATGAGGTCTGGCAGCGGCTCGCGCTGCGCTGCGCGCATCACCTCTTGCGCGACGATGTGGCGGGGCTCGTCGTCACCCATGGCACCGACACGATGGAAGAGACGGCGTGGTTCCTGCAACGGGTGCTGGCGCCCGTCAAACCGGTCGTGATGACGGGCGCGATGCGGCCATCCACTGCCTTGCAGAAGGACGGGCCGCAGAACGTGCTCGATGCCGTCCACGTGATCCGATCCGGCGTCGCGCGAGGCGTGGTGGTGGCCTTCGCCGGTCAGGTGCATGGTGCGCGCGACGTGCGCAAGCTGCATCCGTATCGAGTGGACGCTTTCGGTTCCGGCGATGCAGGACCCGTGGCGTGCATTGAAGAGGGCGGCCTGCGCGAGTTCAGGCGCTGGCCATCAGGCGAGGCCTGGGGTGTGGACCGGCTGCCCGTGGATGGCGCACGATGGCCGTCGGTCGAGATCGTCGCAAGCCACGCAGGCGCGAGTGGTGCCGTGGTGCGCGCGCTGTGCGCGGCGGGCGTGAAAGGCATCGTTGTCGCCTGCACCGGCAACGGCACGGTGCACGCCGACATCGAAGCCGCCTTGCTCGATGCCGTGGCTCAAGGCGTCAAGGTGCTGCGAAGCACACGCACGCGCGACGGCTGCGTGCTGGGCACGGTCAATGACACGTTGCCTTCGGCGGGTGACCTGACGCCGGAGAAAGCACGCATCGAGCTGCTGCTGCAGTTGCTGTAGCCAACATCGAGTTGGACACTGTGGCGAAGCCTCCCGGTTTCGCCACAGGCCCGGACCGCGCGACTGCCTCAGCGCCGACGGCGCGACATGAAGCCGATCACGCCCAACCCAGCCAGCATCAGCGCATAGCTCTCTGGCTCCGGCACCGGCGCGATCTCCTGCGGCACGAACAGCGATCCGCCCAGGTCCGCCGCGTCGAAGCCGAAGACGAAGAACTGGTTGTCGTAGGTGACGCTCGTCTTCTTGTCGGACAGCAGCACACTGCCGAGGAAGTCGTTGTCATTGGCGACGTACAGCGTGTGCTGTGGCTTGCCGCCCACCATCACGTCCTCCCCGAAGGCGAGGCTCTCCAGTTTCGCGGGGATGCGGTCGTCGCTGATGCCCGCCGCATTCAGGGCCGCCTTGATGTCGAGGAACAGCGTCTTCGTCGGCGCACGGGCGAGCAGCGCGGCCGCGCCGCTCAGGCTGGACACATCCTCGGCGCCGGCGATGTCCACCTTCCACACCTGCTTGATGACCGCCTTGGAGCCATCGCCCAGGCCCTTGCCGTCGCGTTCGAGCACGAGGAACTCATGGTCGTTCAGCGCCACGATCTCGCTGCTGTTGAAGTTCTTGCCCGCGATCGTGTTGTTGTAGGCGAACTGAGTCACCTTGCCGGTTTCGATGTCGACCTTCACGATGCGGTTGGCCGCGCCACCGTCGCCGCCGTCCTGCGCGAGCGGGCTCTGCATGAAGCCGACCAGCGATTTGCCGTCCGGCGTGATGGCCAGGCCTTCCATGCCCTTGTTGGTCACGCGGCCGGTGCCGTTGGTGGCGATTTCCACGGCACCTTGCGCGTTCTTGTTGGTGATGGCGAAGGTGTCGGGCAATGCGAAAGTGCGTATGCGCTGTCCGGTCGCGCGATCGAACTGGTAGACGTACGGGCCGTATTCGTCGCTCACGAAGACGCTCTTGCCGTCCTTCGACACGCGGATGGCTTCCGGGTCAAGGCGTGCGTCGTCCGGATTGGTCGAGAGGCCCGCTCCAAAGGCATCCGAGCGACCGGTGAAGTAGCTCTTGCCTGCGGCGTTGATGGCGGGTGCGCCAGCCGTGCCGTAGTTCAGCGGCGTGGCGCTGTACAACAGCGTGGTGCCGGCGAGCGTGGGCGTGAGCGTGTAGGGCAGTGGCGAGCCGGACGAAGCAGCGGCCAGTTCGAGCTTGAGCGTCTGCGTGCGGCCGATGAAGGAGGTGGTGTCATCGACGCCCGCGTTCCAGGCCTTCGCATTCGGGCCGCGGTCTTGTGTGGCGACGAAGGTGTTGCCGCCCGCCCATGCGAGGCCAGATCCGAGTCCGCCGGCGAGGCCGGCCGACAGGCCGTTTTCGAGCTTGTAGTTCAGGCCGGACTGGTCCAGCGCCTGGCCGGACAGGCTGCCTTGGGCAATCAGCTCGATGGCCTGCGCTTGCGTGCCGCACAAAGCGACGACGCCTGCCAGGGCAATGCCGTGCAGGCGTGAATGGAACGACGTCATGGGACTCTCCTCGGGTTTGTCGTGCAAACCCGGGAGAGTGACTCGCCCGCATGAAACGGCCGTGACAGCCGCTTCACTGGGCGAGAGCTCAGAGGATGTTCAGCGTGACGTCGATGTTGCCGCGCGTGGCGTTGGAGTACGGGCAGACCTGGTGGGCCGCCTGCACCAGCTTCTCGGCCGTCTCACGGTCCAGGCCGGGCAGCGTGATGTTGAGCGTGGCCTGGATGCTGAAACCGGTGGGGATGGGGCCGATGCCCACGTCCGCGGCGATGGAGGTGTCAGCCGGCACGGCGATCTTCATCTTGCCGCCGACGGCCTTCAGTGCGCCGATGAAGCAGGCCGAATAGCCCGCGGCAAACAGCTGCTCGGGGTTCGTTCCCGGGCCGCCGCCGCCACCCAGTTCCTTCGGCGTCGACAACTGGACGCTCAGTGCGCCGTCCGACGACTTGGAGGTGCCTTCGCGGCCGCCGGTGGAGGTGGCGTGGGCGGTGTAGAGAATCTTGTCGAGTGCCATGGTGAGGTCCTTGGATGAATGAACGGAGGGTCGTGAAAGTGCGGTGCTCAGGCAGCCACCGCGTCGGAGTAAGTCTGGATCTCCTCGCGCAGCTTCTTCAGCCGTCGCGTGAGGGATGCGAGTTCGTCGAGCGTGCAGCTGGTGGCGCACACCACCTCGGGCGGCACCTTGGCGGCGCGCGACTTGAGCGCACGGCCCGCGGCGGTGAGGTGCAGCATCACCCGGCGCTCGTCGGCGGTGTCACGCTGGCGCTGCACGAGGCCACTGGCCTCGAGGCGCTTGAGCAGCGGGGTGAGGGTGCCCGAGTCGAGCTGCAGGCGCTGGCCCAGCTCGCTCACGGTGATGCCGTCGCGCTCCCACAGCACCAGCATCGCGAGGTACTGCGGGTAGGTAAGGCCCAGCGGGTCGAGCAGTGGTTTGTACATCTTGGTCATGGCCAGCGACGCCGAGTACAGCGCGAAGCACAGCTGGTGATCCAGCTTGAGCATCTCGCTTGCAGGCGGCAGGGCTTGGGGTGTCGGCTTGACCATGGGCTGAATTGTATTGCACACAATTTAAATGTGCAAAACCATTTCCCGGGAAAGGTCGTCGACGCCGGCCGAATCATGCCCGACTGAACGCCTGAGAAAGCAGGCACGCGCATTGCCAAAAGCGGGCATGAAAGCCCCTGTTCTCCCAGCGGCCGTGGGCCGCTCCATGCGCGACACCTTCGGCATCACGCGCCTGCACGACGGCCAGCAGCAGGTCATCTCGCGCGTCCTGGCAGGCCAGGACACGCTGGCCATCATGCCCACGGGCGCTGGCAAGTCGCTGTGCTATCAACTGCCAGCGTTGCACCTCGAAGGCGTGACGCTTGTCGTCTCGCCGCTCATCTCGCTGATGAAGGACCAGGCCGACAAGCTCGAGCGCGCGGGCGTGGCGGTGGTGCAGCTCAACAGTGCGATGACGCGGCGCGAGCAGGACGAGGCGATGGCGTCCATCGCCGGCGCACAGGCCGCCATCGTCTTCGCCACGCCGGAGCGGCTCGCTGACCAGGACTTCATCGACGCGATGAAGCAGCAGCAGATTGCGCTGCTGGTGGTGGACGAGGCGCACTGCATCTCGCAGTGGGGCCACGACTTCCGGCCCGCCTTCCTCGAAATTGGCCAGGCGTTGTCGCTGCTGGGCAAGCCGCCCGTGCTTGCGCTCACGGCCACGGCCATTGCCGACGTGATCGAAGACATCCGCCAGCAACTGGGCCGGCCGCGCATGCATGTGGTGAACACGGGCATCTATCGGCCCAACCTGCGCTTCCAGGTGGTGCAATCCACGCGCGAGGACGAAAAGTTCGCGCAGCTGAAACAGGCGCTGGCAAAGGCACAAGGCTGCGGCATCGTCTACACCGCGACGGTGAAGGCATGCGAAGAACTACACGATCGCCTCACCGCCGATGGCCTGTCGGTCACGCGTTATCACGGCAAGCTGAGCGCGGCGGAGCGCCACGACAACCAGGACCGTTTCATGAACGGCGAGGTGACGGTGATGATCGCGACGAACGCCTTCGGCATGGGCATCGACAAGGCCGATGTGCGCTTCGTCATCCACTACCAGATGCCGGGCACGCTGGAGTCGTATTACCAGGAAGCCGGGCGGGCCGGGCGCGATGGCCAGGCGGCCGATTGCGTGCTGCTGTTCTTCCGTCGTGACAAGCAGGTGCAGCAGTTCTTCCTCGCCAAGCGCTACCCCACCTCCGACGATCTGCAGGCGGTGCACGCGGTGCTCAGTGCCGCGCCCCGGCCGTTGCAGATGGATGAGATTGCCGAGCCATTGCACGGCCTCACCCGCAACCGCATCACCGTCGCGCTGAAGCTCCTGCGTGATGGCGGCGTGGTGACCTCCGACCGCGCCCGCGCCTGGTCGCTGAAGAATGGAAAGGCGGCCGACATGGAGCGCCTGGCTGAACTGGCCCAGGCCTACGAGGACAAGGCCGAGCGCGACCAGGAAGCCCTCGAGCGCATGGTGTTCTACGCGCAGACGGGTTTTTGCCGTTGGCGCGTGCTGCTCGAATACTTCGACGAGCCGGCGATGGAAGGCGAGCGCTGTGGCCATTGCGACAACTGCCTGCGCATGGCGATGCCGGCCGATGACGAACCGCATGTGGACGAAGTCGACGCGCCCGACGCGCCTGTCGCGGAGTCGGTGTTCAAGACCGGTGATGAAGTGCGCGTGCCGCGCTACGGCGGCGGCACGGTGGAGCAGGTGGCGGGTGACGAAGTGACGGTGGTGTTCCCTGACGGCGCGCGCCGAGCCTTCGTGGCGGAGTACGTCGCGGCGATGTAATGCGTTCCCACAGAGGACACTCAGACCACGGAGTCGATGCACTCCTCTGTGATCTCTGTGTCCTCTGTGGTTGAGCCTTGCGTGGTTCGAGCAAAGGCGGTGCCTTCAACCCGCCGTCATCTCGTCGATCTTCGTGCTCACCTCGAGCCAACGGCCTTCGAGCTTCTCGATCTCGTCAGTGACCACCTTCAGCCGCTTGCCCTTGTCGGCCGAGGCCTCGGCCGACAAGGTGTTCTGCGCGAACAAGGCCTCGATCTGGTCCCGCTCGCCGAACAGCACGCCGAGCCGGTTGTCGATCTTGTTGAGCTCCTTGCGAAGCGGCTTGACGTCCTCGACCTTCTGCAGGCGCGCCTGCGCCGCGGCCTTGCGGTCTTCCTTGCGGTTGCCGCTGGACGAGGCTGTGGCCTTCACCTGTGACGAGGCGCTGCGCATCGCCTTCGCCTGCTCCTTGGCGGTGTCCAGCAGCCAGCGCTGATAATCGTCCAGGTCGCCGTCGAAGGGCTGCACACCGCCTTGGGTGACCAGCCAGAACTCGTCGCACACCTCGCGCAGCAGCGCGCGGTCGTGGCTCACGAGCATGACGGTGCCCTCGAATTCGTTGAGCGCCATCGACAAGGCCTCGCGGGTGTCGAGGTCCAGGTGGTTGGTGGGCTCGTCCATCAGCAGCAGGTTGGGACGCTGCCACACCAGCATCGCCAGCACGAGCCGCGCCTTCTCGCCGCCGCTCAAGGTGCCCACCTGCTGGTTCACCATGTCGCCCTCGAAGCGGAACTGCCCGAGGAAGTTGCGCAGGTCCTGCTCGCGCCCCGGCGGCCCGGCATCGCGCGCGAGCCGGATCATGTGGTTGAGCGGTGTCTCGTTCGGCCGCAGCACGTCCATCTCTTGCTGGGCGAAGTACCCGATGGCCAGGCCCTTGCCTTCGGTCACCGTGCCGCCCAGCGCGGGCTGCATGCGTGCCACCGTCTTCACGAGTGTCGACTTGCCCTGGCCGTTTGCGCCGAGGATGCCGATGCGCTGCCCCGCGAGCACCGAGCGGTTGATGTCGCGCACGATGATCTTGTCGCCATCATCGGTCTTGTAGCCACAGACCATGTCCTGCATCGCAAGCATCGGGTTCGGCAGGCTCAATGGCTCGCGGAACTCGAAGGAGAAGTCGCTTGCCGTGAGCACCGGCGCTAGCTTCTCCATGCGCGCCAAGGCCTTCACCCGGCTTTGCGCCTGCTTGGCCTTGCTCGCCTTGGCCTTGAAGCGGTCGATGAACTTCTGCAGGTGCGCGATGCGCTCCTGCTGCTTGGAATAGCTCGCCTGCTGCAGCGACATGCGTTCGGCACGCATCTCCTCGAAGGCGGTGTAGTTGCCGCCATAGCGCGTGAGCTTGGCATCGTCCAGGTGCAGCGTGACGCGAGTGATCGCGTCGAGGAATTCGCGGTCGTGGCTGATGACGATGAGCGTGCCTTCGTAGCGCTGCAGCCAGGCTTCCAGCCATACCAGCGCGTCGAGGTCCAGGTGGTTGGTGGGCTCGTCCATCAGCATCAAATCGGCCGGGCACATGAGTGCGCGCGCGAGCTGAAGGCGCATGCGCCAGCCGCCGGAGAAGCTGTTCACCGGCGCATCGAGTTGTTCGCTCTTGAAGCCGAGGCCCAGCAGCATGGCTTGCGCACGAGCGCGGGCATCGAAGCCGCCGGCGTCGCTGATGGCGTGATGCGCCTCGGCGATGGCATGGCCGTCGTCGGCCTCTTCTGCTCGCGCCAGGGCGGCTTGCGCCTCCATCAGCGGCAGGTCGCCCTGCAGCACGAAATCGGTGGCGCCGTCGTCGGTCTCGGGCATGTTCTGCGCGACTTCGGCCATGCGCCAGCGCGGCGGCATGTCGACGTCGCCCGAGTCCGCGTGCAGGCGGTCGGCCAGCAGCGCGAACAGCGACGACTTGCCAGCGCCGTTGCGGCCGACGAGGCCCACCTTCTCGCCGGGTTGCAGCGTGACGGACGCGGCATCCAGCACCACCTTCACGCCGCGACGCAGCGTGACTTCTCTCAAGGTGATCATGCGCGGCTCCAGCGCGCGAGCGCGTCGCGGGTGACGAGCAGCACCTGGTCGGCACCGGCGCTCGTGTCCAGCCACGCCACTTCGAGCCGGCGGAACGCATGCTCGAAGTGTGCGCGCTCGTTGCCGATCTCCAGCACCAGCACGCCCTCGGGCGCCATCTTCGCCGGCGCGTCGCGAAGGATCTTGCGCACCAGGTCCATGCCGTCCTCGCCACCGGCCAGCGCCAGGGCGGGCTCATGACGGTACTCCTGCGGCAGCTCGTCCATGCTGCGCGAGTTGACGTAGGGCGGGTTGCACAGGATGAGGTCGTATGGTCCCTTCACGTCTGCCAGAAGGTCCGACTTGACGAGCGTGATGCGGCGGCCGAGCTTGTGCTTGTCGACGTTGATGCGGGCGACAGCGAGCGCGTCTTCCGAAATGTCGGCCGCATCGACGATCACGTCGGGGTAGGCCATGGCCGCGATCACCGCGATGCTGCCGTTGCCGGTGCACAGGTCCAGCACGGTGTGCGTCCGGTCGGACAGCCACGCGTCCAGCTCGCCCGTGCCTTCGCCGTCGGCGAGGAGCTCGGCGATGAAGCTGCGGGGCACGATGGTGCGCTCGTCCACGTAGAAGGGCACGTTCTGCAGCCACGCTTCCTTCGTGAGGTAGGCCGCCGGCTGGCGGGTCTCGATGCGCTTGGAGACCAGCGCTTCGGCCTTGGCCTGGTCCTCCGGCGTCACCGCCTTCTTCGCATGCGGCTCCAGCTCTCCCAGGTCCATGCCCATCGACCACATGACGAGCCACGCGGCCTCGTCGAAGGCGTTGGTCGTGCCGTGCCCAAAGGAAACGCCCGCCTGTTTGAGGCGGGCGGCTTGGGCCTCAATGAATTCGATCAGTGTCATGTCAGTAGGATTTCCATCGTCCGCCGATAGATGTTCTTCAGCGGCTCGATATCTGCGACGGCAACGTGCTCGTCGATCTTGTGAATGGTGGCGTTGACGGGCCCAAGCTCGATGACTTGGGGGCAGACCTTCGAGATGAAGCGGCCGTCGGACGTGCCGCCGGTGGTGGAGAGCTGGGTCGTCACGCCAGTGTGCGCCTCGATGGCCGATGCGATCGCCCGGCTGAGCGTGCCCACCGGCGTGAGAAACGGTTCGCCGCCCAGGGTCCAGGCAATGTCGTGATCCACGCCGTGCTTGTCCAGCACAGCGTGCACGCGGTGCTTGAGCGAATCAGGTGTCGATTCGGTCGAGAAGCGGAAGTTGAAGTCGATCACGACTTCGCCCGGGATCACGTTGGTGGCACCCGTGCCGCCGTGGATGTTCGACATCTGCCAGCTGGTCGGCTGGAAGTACTCGTTGCCGCGGTCCCATTCGATGGCTGCCAGTTCCGCCAGCGCAGGGGCCGCCGTGTGGATCGGGTTCTTCGCGAGCTGGGGATACGCGATGTGGCCTTGCACACCCTTGACCGTCAGCTTGCCCGACAGGCTGCCGCGCCGGCCGTTCTTGACCATGTCGCCCACGCGCTCCACTGAAGTGGGCTCGCCGACGATGCAGCAGTCCAGCCGCTCGCCGCGTGCCTTGAGCCACTCGACCATCTTCACCGTGCCATCCACGGCCGGGCCTTCCTCGTCGCTCGTGATGAGCAGCGCGATCGACCCGCGATGCGTCGGATGAGCGGCGACGAATTCCTCGATCGCAACGACCATCGCCGCGATGGAGGTTTTCATGTCAGCCGCGCCGCGCCCGTACAGGTTGCCATCGCGATGGGTGGGCACGAAGGGGTCGCTCTTCCACGCGGTGAGCGGTCCGGTGGGCACGACGTCGGTGTGGCCGGCGAAGCCCAGCACGGGCGCATCGGCTGCACTGCCGCGTTTGACGGCCCACAGGTTGGTCACACGAAAGTCATCCGGGCCGCTCACGAGCGTCTCGAAGGAAAAACCCAGCGGCGCGAGGCGGGCCTGGATCAAGGCCTGGCAACCGCCATCGTCGGGCGTGAGGGACCTGCAGGCGATGAGCTGCTCGGTCAACTGAAGAGTACGGGACATCGGGACGAATTCAGGAAGGCAATAAGAGCGAATCGGTCAGTACGACAGAGGCGCGCCGCGCGTGCTCATTTCATCGGGGCGCACATCGAGCGTGATTTCGGTGAAGGTCGGCTCGTCGTCCTTTTCTTCCTTCTTGGGCACCACGCGTGAGATCGGGCTCATGTCGTTCTGCAGGCGCCACATCAGGTTGGTCGGCGAATCGGCGAAGGCCAGGCCTTCGTCGCGCGTGATGGTGCCCTGCGTGATGAGCCGCGCCAGGTCCTGCTCGAAGGTCTGCGAGCCCTCGGCCATGGACTTTTCCATCGCCTCCTTCACACCGCTGAAGTCGCCTTGCTCGATCAGCTCGGACACGAGCTTGGTGTTGAGCATCACCTCCACCGCCGGCACCCGGCCGCCGGCCGTCGTGCGCACCAGGCGCTGCGAGACGATGGCACGAAGGCCCGAGGCAAGGTCCGACAGCAGCGCGGGCCGCGACTCGGGAGAGTAGAACGACAAGATGCGGCCGAGCGCGTGGTAGCTGTTGTTGCCGTGCAGCGTGGACAGCACCAGGTGGCCCGACAGCGAGTACGAGATGGCCGCCGTCATGGTTTCGCGGTCGCGAATCTCGCCGATGAGGATGCAATCCGGCGCCTGGCGCAGCGCATTCTTCAGGCCCACCTGCAGCGACTGCGTGTCGCGGCCGACCTCGCGCTGGTTCACCACCGACTTCTTGTTGGTGAAGAGGAACTCGATCGGGTCCTCGATGGTGAGGATGTGGCCGGCCAGCTGCTGGTTGCGCTGCTCGAGCATCGAGGCGAGCGTGGTGGTCTTGCCGGTGCCGGTGGCGCCCACCATCAGGATGAGCCCGCGCTTCTCGAGCACGAGCGTGTTGAGCAGCGGCGGCAGGTTCAGCGTCTCCAGCGCCGGGATGTTGTGCGGAATGCAGCGCAGCACCGCGGCCACCGAGCCGCGCTGCTTGAAGCCGCTCAGCCGGAAGCTGCCCACGCCCGCCAGGCCCACACCCACATTCAGCTCGCCGGTGTCTTCCAGCTCTTCCAGCTGCGAAGGGCTCAGCAGCTCGGACAGCAGCTGGCGCGGCTGCGTGTGCGTGAGCGGCTGGTCGCTCAGCTGCAGGATCTGCCCGTTGATCTTGATGAGGATGGGCGTGTTGGCCGAGAGGTACACGTCCGATGCGCCCTTGTCCGCCATCAGGCGCAACACCCGTTCCATGTTGCCGCTCATGTGCATTCCTTCGTTGTTTTCAGACTGCGAATCATGTCAGGCTTTCGTTGCCGAACACGCTGTAACGATTGCCCTGCCGATGCTTGGACAGGTACATGGCTTCGTCGGCCCGCTGGATGAGCTCGGTCGCATCGAACCCGTCGCGCGGGTACATGCTGATGCCGATGCTCACGCCGAGGTCGATCTGCAGGCCGTTCACGTCCATGCGCCGCCCGAAACGATCGAGCAGGGTCTGGGCGACGCGGCGTGCTTCATGTTCCTCGTCCATCGCCTCGAGGAGGATAACGAATTCATCGCCGCCCCAGCGGGCGACCGTGTCCACTTCGCGCACGCAACTCGTGAGCAATCTCGCGGCTTGCACCAGCGCCACGTCACCCACGCCATGGCCGTGGGTGTCATTGATGTGCTTGAAGCGGTCGAGGTCGACGAAAAGCACCGCCAGGCACCCGCCGTTGCGCTTGGCGCTCAAGATGGCGTGCTCCAGGCGGTCGATGAAGACCGAGCGGTTTGCCAGGCCCGTGAGGTTGTCGTGCCGCGCCATGTGCGCCAGGTGCGTGCGGCTCGCGTCCAGCTCGGCCATGGTGGAGGCGATGCGCGACTGCATCTCGTCAAAGCCGCGCGCGAGCTCGCCGATCTCGTCCTGCCGCTGCGTGGGCAGCTCGCCGATGGCGTGCTCGCTGGAGAAGCGCTTGACTTCGCGTGTCATTTGCTTGAGTGGGCGCGTCACCACGCGGGCAGCGAAGAGCGCGAGCATGATGGCGACCGCGCTGAAGCCCAGCACGATCTGCAGCACCGTGCGCCCGAGCACACGGGTGGACTGGAGGATTTCTGAGAGAGGCTCGGCGATGCCCAGCACCACGAAGCCGGGCTTGCCGTCAGGGCCGAGCGGCATGCGTACGAAGGCGCCCAGGGATGCCTCCGGCTTGTCGCCCAGTTCGGCCTGCGCGAGCACCTGCTGCATCTTGCCGTCGAGCAGGGGCTGGACCTGGGCGATGTTGTCCTGGATCAGCACCCGCCGGCCCTGGTCGAACCCGAAGGTCTGCGACGGGTCCGGGTGGATGAGGTAGTCGCCCCATTCGTTGGCGAGGAAGAGCTTGCGGTAGGGCGGCAGGTCGGCCTTCAGCTCATTGAACACGCGGGTGATGTCCACCGTGATCACGACAAGTCCCGTCACCGCGCCGTCGGGTGTGGTGACGGGGCTCGAGATGTGCAGCGCGGGCCGGTTCAGCGCGGCGTGCGAGCCGACATCGTGGTTGACGCCGATCTTGGACAGGAACACCTCGCCGCGCTTGAGCCCGAGCGCATTGAAGACATAGGGGAAGTGCGCCTTCTCCTGCAGCATGTCGCCCATCACGCGCACGGTGCCCGGGCCGTCGCGGTCCACGCGCACGAGCTCCAGGCCATGGTCGCGAGCGCTCACGAGCCGAACCTGGAAGTAGGCGGCGTTGGCCCGCAGCATCGCGTGAAAGGTGTCGGCCAGCGCCGACTTGTGCAGCTCGGAGGCCGCGTCATCGGCGCCGGCCGTGATGCTGCGCGTCACGTCCAGCTCGCCGATGAGGCGCACGTCGTCGCTCATGGTCTGCACCGCGGTGCTGAAGCGGCGAGAGAAGACCTGCGTGGACGACAGCAGGTCGCGCTCGGCGGCGCGCACCAGCAGTTCGCGGCTTTGCGTGAACGAGTACAGCCCGGTGAGGCCCGTGGCCAGCACGCCGAAGGCGGCCAGCAGGGCGCCCAGGCGGATGTTCAGGCCGAGCTTCATGGCCGCGTCGCCTTCAAGGCCGGTCGAGCGCGACGAGGCGGTCGCCAGAGACGATGCGTGCCCAGATCAATGAGCGTCGATTCGGATCTTCCACCGGTTCGAGCCAGATGATCTTGCTGTTGCCGGTGTTGTTGCTGCTGTCCACCGTGTTCGCGAGGCCCTGCCGCTCCACCAGCGCGCGGCCAACCGGGGCTTCGAGCATGTAGTCGATCCAGGCCTCGGCGAGCGCCTTGTTCTTCGCGCCTCGGGTCACCGTCCAGCAATCGAGCCAGGCGAGCGCACCTTCCTTCGGGATCACGTAGCCGATGTCCGCGCCCGCCTTCTTCAGCTGCTGCACCTGCTGCGTACCGTAGTTGGCGAAGAGCAGGGCGGCCTTGTGTTCCTTGAACAACTGCACCGATTCCTCGGGCAGGCTGTAGAAGGTGAGCACGTTGCGGCGCAAGGCGACGAGGTGAGCCGTTGCCTCCTTGTAGGCGGCGTCATCGAGCTGGAACGGATTGGGCTTGCCGAGCGCCAGCGCCGCGATGGAGAAGTTGTGGCCGCCGGTGTCAAAGGCCAGCACGCGGCCCTTGTACTGGGGGTCCCACAGCGCGGTGATGCTCGCGGGCGGCTCCTTCACCTGCTGTCGGTCGTAGATGAGGCCCATCTCCGAGTAGGTGTAGGGCACGGCGAACACGTCGTTGCCGCGCGCGATGTTCGGGATGGCCTGCCGGTCGCGAAAGCGCGGCTGCTGCTTCGCGATGTTGGGGATGTTGGCCAGCGTGAGCGGCACGCTCAGGCCGGCGTCCACATAGCGCTTGAGCTCCGCGGTGTTGACGGCGAAGACGTCGAAGTCCGCACCGCGGTTGGCGCTGACCCGCTCCCACAGGTTCTCGTCCGAGCTGATCACCGTGACCAGCACGCTGACCTTGTGACGCTGCTCGAACACCTTGACGAGGTCCGGGTCGGCATAACCCGGCCAGGCCAGCACGCGCAAGGTTTCCGCCTGCGCGGCCAGCGCGAACAGGGCCGCCCAAAGCACCGCGCCGAATCGAAGAAGGCGCAGCAGGCTGACGCTCATGGGTCGATCAAGCAGCCGCCGCGAATCCGGCTTTGCCGGTCCGCTGGAGGGCCTTGCAGGCCACGCCGGGCCCAATGCCCCGGCTCCCCGCCAGGCACCGTGGGTCCACCGGACCTTCGGTGTCCGGGCTCTGCCCCCTCGAGGGGGAGGCGCCGAAGGCGCTTCGGGGGTGGGCCATTTCAGCTGCGCAGCAGGTCGTTGATGCTCGTTTTCGCGCGGGTTTGCGCATCGACGCGCTTCACGATCACGGCGCAGTACAGGTTGTACTTGCCGCCGTCGCGCGGCAGCGTGCCGCTGATCACCACGGAGCCGGCCGGCACCCGGCCGTAGCTCACCGTGTCGGTCGCGCGGTCGTAGATCGGGGTGCTTTGCCCGATGTACACACCCATCGACAGCACCGAGTTCTCTTCCACGATCACGCCTTCGACCACTTCCGAACGCGCGCCGATGAAGCAGTTGTCCTCGATGATGGTCGGGTTGGCCTGCATCGGCTCCAGCACGCCGCCGATGCCCACGCCGCCCGACAGGTGCACGTTCTTGCCGATCTGCGCGCAGGAGCCGACGGCGGCCCAGGTGTCCACCATCGAGCCTTCGTCGACATAGGCGCCGATGTTCACGAAGCTGGGCATGAGGATCACGTTCTTGGCCAGGTACGAGCCGCGGCGCGCGACGGCCGGCGGCACGATGCGCACGCCCGAGGCACGCACGTCCTCGTCCGACAGGTGCGAGAACTTGGTCTTCACCTTGTCGTAGAAGGCCAGGTCGCCGGCATGCATCATCTGGTTGTCGTTCAGGCGGAAGGACAGCAGCACCGCCTTCTTCACCCACTGGTTCACCGTCCACTCGCCCACGCCCTGGCGTTCCGCCACGCGGATGCGGCCCTTGTTCAGGTCGGAGATCACCGCCTCGACCGCCTCGCGCACTTCGGGGCTGTTGGTGGTGGTGAGAGACGCGCGGTTCTCCCAGGCGAGATCAATGGTCGATTGCAGCAGTTGGTGGTTGGACATGGGGTTGGTTCGCAGCGAAGGGTTCAGGCTCAGCGGTTCAGGCGCCCAGCGAGCGGGCATAGGAGACGATTCGTTCAGCGGCTTCCAGGCATTCGGCGGGCTCGGCCACCAGCGCCATGCGGATGCGCCCGGCGCCCGGGTTCACACCGTGGGCCTCGCGCGCCAGGAGGCTTCCGGGCAGCACGGCCACATTGTATTGAGCCAGCAGTCCACGGGCGAAGGCAATGTCGTCCACGCCCAGCTTCGAGACACCTGCCCAGAGGTAGAAACCCGCATCCGGCAGCGCCACGTCCAGCACCTCGGCCAGCATGGGCGTGACGCGCTCGAACTTGCGGCGGTACAGCTCGCGGTTTTCCACCACGTGCTGCTCATCGGCCCAGGCGACGGCGCTCGCCTGCTGCCAGGTCGGGCTCATCGCGCTGCCGTGGTAGGTGCGGTAGAGCAGGTACTGCTTGAGGATGGCCGCATCGCCCGCGACGAAGCCCGAGCGCATGCCGGGCACGTTGGAGCGCTTGGACAGGCTCGTGAACACGACGAGGTTGCGGAAATCAGTGCGCCCCAGTTGCATGGCGGCGTCCAGGGCGCCCAGCGGTGGCTCGTCGCGGAAATAGATCTCGGAATAGCACTCGTCGGAGGCGATCACGAAGCCATGCTCGTCGGCCAGCGCGAAGAGCTTGCGCCATTCGGCAAGCGGCATGACGGCGCCGGTGGGGTTGCCCGGCGAGCAGACGTACACGAGCTGCGTGCGTGCCCAGATTTCGGGCGTGATGGCGTCCCAGTCGGCGGCAAAGTTGCGCGCCGGGTCGCTGTTGGCGAAGGCGGTTTTCGCACCAGCCAGGAGCGCCGCGCCTTCGTAGATTTGATAGAACGGGTTGGGGCAGACCACGGTCGCCTCGGGCCGCGTCGGGTCCACCACCACCTGGGCGAAGGCGAACAGCGCCTCGCGCGAGCCGTTCACCGGCAGCACCTGCGTGTTCGGGTCCAGCACCACCCCGTAGCGGCGCGTGACCCAATCGGCCATCGCCTGGCGCAGCTTCGGGTCGCCGGTGGTGGCGGGGTAGGAGGCCAGGCCCTGCAGGTTGTCGACGATGGCCTGCTTGATCAGCACCGGCGTCGGGTGCCGCGGTTCGCCGATGCCCAGGCTGATCGGCTTGAATGCGGGGTTGGGCGTGATGTCGCGGGTGAGGGCGCGAAGCCGCTCGAAAGGGTAGGGGTTGAGCTTGGCGAGCAGCGGGTTCATGGTGGCTGATTATCGGTGGGCATCGCCCCTGGCAGCTTGACCATTTCAAGGCCTCTTGCCTGCTTGCCCGGTCGCCCGCTGGGTCACGGCCTTGCGCCCGAATCCTTCGGCCCGCAGCCTCGGCGTCGGCGCCTTCCACCCGGGCGGCCACACCGGCGCGCCTTTCTCGCCAAGCGGCGTGGGCAGCCCGAGCTTGCGCGCGAGCGTCGCCGCGTCGTAGGGCGCATGCACTTTCACGTCGTTGTCGAAGTAGACGTACACGTCGCGCTTCGTGCGGCGAGGCGCGGGCTTGGGCGACGCGAGCCGGGCATCCTCAACCTGAGCGCCCACGCTCCAGGCGCGGATGCGCTTCGCCCAGCGCTCCAGCGCTTCGTCGCTGTAGCCGCTGGCATACAGCTCCTTGTCGCCGTGCAGCCGCAGGTAGACGAAGTCCGAACTCAGGTCCTCGAGCAGCGGCCACTTGCCCGCCGTGTCGGCCACCACCAGCGCCACGCGGTACTTGCGCAGCAGTGCGATGAAGGCCGGGTCGCGAAAGCTCTCGTGGCGAATTTCCACCGCATGCTGCAGCCGCCGCTTGCGCTCAGGCACGAGGCTCATCCGGCCATCGACGCGGTGGTCGTGGTGCCTTGCCATCTCTGCGGCTTCATCGGTGTCGCGCGGCAGCTGCGCGAAGAAGGCCTCGAAGCGATCGGGCTTGAAGTCGAACATCGGCGGGAACTGCCAGAGGATGGGCCCCAGCTTGTCCTTGAGCTCGAACACGCCGTTGGCAAAGAAGTTGGCAAGCGGCGTCTCGATCTCCTTGAGCCGGCGCATGTGCGTGATGTACTTCGGCGCCTTCACTGCGAAAACAAAATCATCCGGCGTGTCGTCATGCCATTGCGTGTAGAAGGCAGGGCTTTGCAGCGAGTAGAACGAGCCGTTGATCTCGATGGTGGGCACCATGCGGGAGGCATATTCCAGCTCGCGCCGCTGCGGCAGCTTCTCGGGGTAGAACACGCCGCGCCAGGGCTCGTAGCGCCAGCCCGAAATGCCGATGCGGATCTCGCCGTGCTTGTCGCTCATGCCACGAGCGCAGCAATCGCGGTGCCGGGCCTGCGGCCTGCCCAACTTCACGAGCACCATGCTCGCGCGGGTGAACCAATGGCGGGCCAGCGGTGCAAATTGCGGCAGCGATGGCACCTTCGGCCCCGCGCCGGCGCTGGCATGGAACGACCCGCTCACCACCGCGGCCGGGCAGACGACGATCAACGGCGTGGTCGACGGATGGATCGCAAGCCCCGGCCCCTGCGCCAACATCATGAAACCGGCCTTCGTGCACGTCGGCGTGGCCTGCATCAACGGCACGTCGTCCGACACCTATCCGACCTACTGGACGATGGAACTTGCCAAGCCGTTCTGAACCGGTCGACAGAGTGCGCGCAAAGGGTGCTCAGCACGTCTCAGTCGGTGAATTCGACCGACAGTCCGGGCAGTGCGATTCCCTGAAGGTTCGTCTCCCAGGTTTCCCCTGGCAGAACCGTCTGTACCGTGGTGATGGTGCCTGTCGTGACCAATTCGCCAGCCTGCAGCGATGGGGAAAGCGGCTGCGACGAGAGCAGGGCGATGAGATGGGCCATGGCGGCCAGCGGGCTGCCCAGGACATTCGAGCCCTTGCCGATGGCGCGCACTTGCGAGTTGCACAGGAGCTGGAGCGAGAACGACTGGAGCGCGCTCATGGCTGCGGGGCCGAGATCAGCCACGGAAAGGCGCGGCCCCAGCAGAAGCGCCCCGTGCAGGGCCGAGTCTGCGATGGTGTCGGGCGCTTGAAACTTCCAGCCGGGGTAGTGCGACTGCACGATCTCGAAGGCATGCGCCACCCAGTCGATCGATTCAAGAATCGCCGCGAGGTCGCCGTTTGCAGGCGGCGCGCTGCGCAAGTGGAGCACGATCTCCGGTTCGATCTTCGGTTCGGCAAATCGCTTGAGGCTGAAGGTCGCCCGCTCCTGCGGAAGCTGCACGACGGTGGTGTCGTAGACATGTCCCCAGACAGGCTCGCGCACGCCGAGCAGAGGCCACATGTCGGCGTTCGTGAAGCCGATCTTGCGGCCGACGGACGCGGCGCCTTCGGCCAGCCGCGCCTCATGGATCAACGCCGACACGGCGTAGGCCGAGGGCGCATCGAGGCCTGGGTACTTCGACGTGGGCGGGATGACCTGCCCGACCTGGTCCTGCGCTGCCTTCAGCGATCGCGCGATGTCGCGGGTCTCTGCTTCCGAAAGCATGGGCTCAGAGCATCCCCGTCTCGGCTGCATGCCTGGGCAGCTCCACCACCGGTTGCGGCTTCCAGCCCTTTTGCCGATGTTCCACCACGACGTTGGTGTAGATGCCGCCGCGCACATACCACTTGGCGGTGACGCGAATGAAGCGCGGCCTGCTCACGCGCACGATGTCGTCGAGGATGGTGTTGGTGACCTTTTCGTGGAAGGCGCCCTCGTTGCGATAGCTCCAGAAATACATCTTCAGGCTCTTGAGCTCGATGCACAACTCGTCGCAGATCATGTCGATGGTGAAGTGCGCGAAGTCGGGCTGGCCGGTGAGCGGGCAATGGCAGGTGAACTCGGGCACCTGGAACTGGATCACGTAGTCGCGCTCGGGCGCCGGGTTGGGGAATACGTGCAGTTCCTTGCTCGGTGCGCTGGGCGGGTTGACTGGCATCTCGCGCTGCTTGGGTGCGCTGGCCGCGCTCGATCTGGCGGCGCGCTTTGCGGTGTTCTGGCCGATGTTCTTGGGGCTGGCGGACTTGGCCATGGCGGTCACTTCTGAAGAGGGTTGGAGCAGGGGCGCGATGGTATCATCCGACCCTCTCGCGAGCCCGCGTCCAAGCGGGTTTCCTCAATCAAATCAACGACTTAAGCGCACGATTTTCGCGTCGCTCATTGCAGCTCCATGCGCCTGAATTCGATCAAGCTGTCCGGCTTCAAGTCGTTTGCCGAACCCACCAACTTCCAGCTGCCCGGGCAGCTGGTCGGCGTGGTGGGGCCCAATGGTTGCGGAAAGTCCAACATCATGGACGCGGTGCGCTGGGTGCTGGGCGAGAGCAAGGCCAGCGAGCTGCGCGGCGAGTCCATGCAGGACGTGATCTTCAACGGCTCGGGCAACCGCAAGCCGGCGAGCCGCGCCAGCGTCGAACTCGTGTTCAGCAACGAGGACGCCCGCGCCGGCGGCCAGTGGAACCAGTTCACCGAGATCGCCGTCAAGCGCGTGCTCACGCGCGACGGCACGAGCAGTTACTACATCAACAACCAGCCGGTGCGCCGCCGCGACGTGCAGGACGTGTTCCTCGGCACCGGCCTCGGGCCGCGGGCCTACGCCATCATCGGCCAGGGCACCATCAGCCGCATCATCGAGAGCAAGCCCGAAGAGCTGCGCCTCTTCCTCGAGGAAGCCGCGGGCGTTTCGAAGTACAAGGAGCGCCGCCGCGAGACCGAGAACCGGCTCAAGGACACGCGCGAGAACCTGACGCGCGTCGAAGACATTCTTCGCGAGCTCAACAGCAACCTCGACAAGCTTGAGAAGCAGGCCGAGGTGGCGAGCATGTACCGCAACCTGCAGGAGCAGGGCACGCTCAAGCTGCACCAGCTGTGGTTCCTCAAGCACCGCGATGCAGCCAGCGAGCAGGAGCGCGTGAAGAAGGACGTGCTCGCTGCCACCAATGCGCTGGAAGAGCGCATGGCCGAGCTGCGGCACGGCGAGGCGGAGCTGGAACACATCCGACAGGCGCACTATTCGGCGAGCGATGAGCTGCATGTGGCGCAGGGGTCGTTGGCCGAGGCGTCGCTTGAAGTGTCGCGGCTCGAAGAGCGCATCCGCTACGTGGTGGAAGGCCGGCAGCGCATCGAGCAGCGGATGCTGGAGCTCAAGACGCAGAGCGAGCAATGGGCCGAGCGGCAGACCGGGGCGCAAGACGAGCTGGAGCAGATCGCCGAGCAGATCGCCGCGGCCGATGAGCAGAGCGAGATCCTCGCGGCGCAGGCCGAGGAGCAGGCCGGCAACCTGCCGAACGTGGAAGACGCGGTGCGCTCGTCACAGGCGCGTGCGAACGAGCAGCGCAATGTGGTGGCAAGCGTTCAGCAGCAGATCCAGGTGCTGGCCGCGGAGAGCCGCAACATCGACGACCAGCGACGCCAGCTGAATGCGCGGCGCGATCGTCTTGATGGCGAACGCCGCCAGCTCGCCGCGCCGGACATGGATCGGCTCGAGGAGCTCAAGGGTCAGTTCGCCGTGGCAGAGGAAGCGCATGTCGTCACCGATGCGCGCCTTCATGAACTGACCGATCAGGTGCCGGCGCTGGACGAAGAGCGGCGCCTCAAGCAAGAGCAGGTGAACGCCGAAACGGGCAAGCAGTCCGACATCTCGGCGCGGCTCGAAGCGCTGCGTGCCCTGCAGGAGAAGGTGCAGACCGAAGGCAAGCTCAAGCCGTGGCTTTCCAAGCACGGGCTGGACGGCCTGCCGGGCCTGTGGACCAAGATCCATATCGAGCCCGGCTGGGAAACAGCGCTTGAGTCGGCGCTGCGCGAGCGCATCAACGCGCTGGAAGTTGGTCGCGTCGAGACCGTGCGTGCCTTCGCCACCGATGCGCCGCCGGCCAAGCTGTCGTTCTACACGCCCCCGCAGGCGGCGATTGCCAACACGCACCAGACGCTGCCGCGCTTGTCCGATCTGCTGCGACTGGAGAACCATGGCAGCGGGGCAGGCCTGAAGGCCTTGCTCAATGACTGGCTCGAAGGCGTCTACACCGCGGCCAACATCGACGAGGCGTTGGCCGCTCGTTCCAAGCTCACGCACGGCGAGGTCATCATGACCCGCGAAGGCCATGCGGTGAGCCAGTTCGCCGTCACCTTCTACGCGCCCGATTCCGAGCAGGCCGGCATGCTGGCCCGCGCGCAAGAGATCGAGAACCTCGAGCGGCAATCGAAGGCGCAGGTGCTGATCGCCGACGAGGCGCGCAGCGCGATGGTGCGCGCGGATGCGGCCTACACCGATGCATCGCAACGCCTGATCGCCGCGCGGCGTGAAGCCGCCGAAGCGCAGACGCGGGCGCACCAGTTGCAAGTCGAACTGCTGCGCCTCACGCAGCAGGCTGAGCAGACGAGCAGCCGCCGATCGCAGCTCGATTCGGAGCTCGCCGAAGTCGATGCCCAGCTCGAGGAGCTGCACGAGCGTGGCGCGACCGGCGAGGCGAAGTTCGAGGAGCTGGACATGCAGCTCGCGACCACGCAGGAGCGGCATGCCGAGCTCGAAGAAGGCGTGATCAACGCCGAGCGCAAGCTGGCCGAGGCGCGCGAGCAGCTTCGCTCGCTGGAGCGGCAGGCGCAGGAGGCGCAGTTCTCGTCGCGTTCGCTCGCCGCACGGCGCGGCGAACTGCAGCGCAGCATCGAAACTGCGGTGCAACAGGTGGCGGCCAACGAGCAATCGGCGGCGCAGCTCCAGCAGGAACTCACCGTCCTCACCGACGCCGCCGCGCAGGCCGGCCTGCAGACGGCGCTCGCCCTCAAGCTCGAACGCGAAGCCGCGCTCGGCGCCAAGCGCAGCGAGTACGACGACCTCACCCTGCGCCTTCGCCGTGCCGACGAGCAACGCCTGGCACACGAACAAAGCCTGCAGCCGCTGCGGGACCGCATCACCAAGCTGCAGCTCGAAGAGCAGGCCGCGCAACTCGGCGGTGCGCAGTTCCTCGAGCAGCTGACGGCAGCCGAAGTGGACATGGAGGCGCTCGCGAAGAACATCGAAGAGAACAGCGTCAAGCTCTACGGCCTGCAAGGTGAGATCGACCGCATCAACCGCGACATCAATGCGCTGGGGGCGGTGAACCTCGCCGCGCTCGATGAGCTCACCTCGGCACGTGAACGCAAGACCTTCCTCGATGCGCAATCGGCCGACCTGAACGAAGCCATCACCACGCTCGAAGACGCCATCCACAAGATCGACCTCGAGACGCGCGACCTGCTGGCCGCGACCTTCAACCAGGTCAACGAGCACTTCGGGCGCATGTTCCCAAGCCTCTTCGGCGGCGGCAATGCCAAGCTGGTGATGACGGGCGACGAGATCCTCGACGCCGGCGTGCAGGTGATGGCCCAGCCGCCGGGCAAGAAGAACAGCACCATCCACCTGCTGTCGGGCGGTGAAAAGGCGCTCACCGCGATTGCGCTGGTGTTCGCGATCTTCCAGTTGAACCCCGCACCGTTCTGCTTGCTGGACGAAGTGGATGCGCCGCTGGACGACGCCAATACCGAGCGCTACGCCAAGCTCGTCAGCCAGATGGCCGAGAGCACGCAATTCCTGTTCATCAGCCACAACAAGATCGCGATGGAAATGGCCAGGCAGTTGATCGGCGTGACCATGCAGGAGCAGGGCGTGTCGCGCATCGTCGCCGTCGACATGGAAGCCGCCATCAGCATGGCCGAGGCTGCTTGATGGCCCACCCCCGAAGCGCCTTCGGCGCTTCCCCCTCAAGGGGGCGCCACTGGCGGACCGGCGAAGCCGGATCCGCGGTGGCTGCTTGATCGAGTGAGACATGAGTAGCTTGACGATTGCATTGGCATCTCTCGGTGGCGTCGTGCTGGCCGCGGTGGTCGCGCATGGCGCGTGGCAGGCGCGCAAGGCGGGGCCGAAGCGCGCCGAGCTGGAGCCGCAGCTGCCGCCGCGTGTCGAGCCCAAGGAGCCGGTGCTTGATTCAGGCATCAGCCATCCGGCGGAGCTGCCCGAGCCGGTGCTCGAGGCGCGTGCGCCCAAGCGGCCGACGTTGCGGCTCGATGCCCTGATCGATGCGATCGCGCCGCTCACCGTCGAATCGCCCATCACCGGCGAGCTGGTCCTGCTGCACCTTCCCACCACTCGCCGCGCCGGCAGCAAGCCCTTTCTGGTCGAAGGCCTGAACGCCGAGACGGGCGAATGGGAACCGGCCATGCCCGGCGAACGCTACAGCGAGTTCCAGGCTGGCGTGCAGTTGGCGAACCGCACCGGCGCGCTCAACGAGATCGAATATTCCGAGTTCGTGCAGAAGGTGCAAGCCTTTGCCGAGGCGATCGGCGCGATGGCCGACTTTCCCGACATGCTCGACGTGGCGGCGCGCGCACGCGAGCTCGATGCCTTCGCCGGTGACCACGATGCGCAGCTCGCGGTGCACCTGCAGGCCCGCGCAGCGGCATGGAGCGTGGGCTACATCCAGCAGCATGCGAGCCGCCATGGCTTTGTCGCTGGCGTGGTGCCGGGCCGGCTGGTGCTGCCTTCGGCGGAGGAGGGCGCGCCGCCCGTGCTCACGCTCACTTTCGATTCACAGGCTGCGTTCGCAGACGACCCGAACCGCGCCGCGGTGCGCGACGTGATGCTCAGTTTCGATGTTCCGCAGACCGACCCCAAGGCCGAGCCTTTCGTGGCCTGGCAGGCGAGCGCGCAGGCCTTGTCGCTGGGCATGGATGCAGCCATCGTGGACGACAACGGCCGCCCCTTGAGCGCCGAAGGCTTCGCGTCCATCGGCGGCGAGCTCGGTCAGCTGTACGGCGCCTTGGCCGCGCGCGATCTTGCGGCGGGCTCCGCGGCGGCGCGGCGGCTGTTTTCCTGAAGCAGCGGTTCAAGAAGAACGAATAACAAGCGTTTCTCCCTGCCGCCGGGGCCCCGGCAGGGACGAAGCCTGACGACCCAGGGCCGGAGGAGGGAGCAATGAGACTGACAACATGCATGACCGCGCTCGTGGTCTGCTTCGCGATGGGCGGCTGCGCGACGCAATACCAGAGCAGTGGCTTCACCGGCGGCCATGCGGAAAGCAAGGCGCCCGGCAAGCTTCAGAAGGTCAACTTCTATGGCAACGGCTTCATCGCATCGGATACGGTGCAGAAGTACGCGTTGTACCGCTGCGCCGAGCTGGCCCACGCGAGCGGCAAGCCGCACTTCCTGATCTACGACAGCCTCATGACTGCCGCCCTCGACCGGCCCGCCGACTTGCCGCGCGTCGGTGCGGTCGGCAACAAGCCGTCGGCCTTCGCCTTCATGCTGCTGCTTGACGCGCCGCGTGCCGGCTCGAAGCAGACGCAATCCGTGCTGGACGAACTGGACCCGGTGGTGCACCCGCCGAAGGCCGCGAAATGAAGAGGGGAGGACGCATGAACCACATCCAACGAAGCGCGCGCCTGGGCCTTGGCATCGTCGCCGCCGCACTCACCACGGCTTGCGGCGTCGTGCCCTACCAGCCGACGCCCCAGGACGTTCTCGTGCCGGTGAAGCTCGTCGGCATGGGCAGCCCGCGCATGTGCCGCGACGGCAAGCTGTACAGCCTGCCGGCCGATGCCTCCGGGGAGTCCGTCAAGGTGCCTTCGGGCCAGCGCATCACCTTCGGCACCTTCATGTACTTCGACGGCTACAACGTCAGCTACAGCTGCCTGCCCCGCGTGAGCTTCGTGCCTGAGGCCGGCCGCACCTACGTGTCGAACTCGGGGCTGCGTGACCAGCGCTGCTTCGTGGAGGTGGTGCGCGAAGACCTCTCGCGCGACACCGGCGTGGCGCCGGAACTGAGCCTCGCGCCGCCGGAGCCCTGCGGTCCGTCGAAGTGACGCAGGCGGCGTCCGCCTGCAGGCTCATGCCGCGGGGGGCGGTGCCTTCACGCCGAGCAGCTCTTCCAGCTGCTCGAGCGTGGTCCCGGACTTCATGACCGCGCGCAGCCAGTCGTGCAGCGTCATCTCGCCCCATTGCGCCGCCTTGTCGGCGAGGTAGGCGACGGGGCTGTGCGGCTCGGTGCGCCGGAAGAACTCCGCCACCGTGCGCAGCTGGTGCAGCGCCTGCGCTCGCGTCTGCAAGGGACCGCCGTGCTCGGGCGGCATGGCGCCGGCGCGGGCGATGACAGCCTGCGCTTCCTGCGAGGCGGCTTCGGCATCGGCGCCCGTCGCGCCGGCGGCAAGTGCGCCGCCTTCACGGGCGTAGCGCTTCGCTGAATGCGCGGCGGATTCGAGCGTGCGTCGTGCCGCGACGAAGCCGGGGGCGTCGTCGCCCAGCAGGTCGTCGAGCGTGGCCTGCAGCTCGTTCAGTGCCGCCAGTGCGCGGTTCACCTGCACCAGGTTGTCACTGAGGAAGGCGCGCGGCGTCTCACGCTGGATGCGCGTGAGATCGTCGGCCGCGAGCTGCGTGCCATCGCCCGGCGAGTCGGCCTGCGTCGACGGCGAGCGGGTGCGGGCCGCCTCGATCGCGACCAGGCCCAGCGATGCGGTTTCCGAGTGAAGGATGGGCGCGATGCGGGCCAGGCTCTCGGCGCGGCCGAGGGCCCACACCAGATTGCCGATGCGCTGTTCGAGATCGCCGTCGTCCAGCTGTGGGTGAACATGCGGCCAGTGACGCTTGCACAGCGCATCCAGCAGGCCGAGGGCATCGGCGAGGCCGGCAAAGCCGTTCAGGTGCGTCCATGCCTCCACCAGCCAGCCGGCCACGCGCAAGTCCTTGGAGCGCGTGGCCAGCAGCGATTCGCACAGCTCGGCCACGCCGCGCCAATCCGCCACCTTGAGCTCGGTGACGAACTCGCCTTGAGGCAGCGTCGGGTCGTCCTCGCGGCGCATCTGCGCGATGGTGTCGAACTCGTTGGAGAAGGACAGGTCTTCGCCGCCGGGCGCGCTGTCGGAGATGGGACGCAGCAGGGTCTCGATGTCCACGATGGATGGGTCCTGGTTGATGCGGCTTGGAGGTGTGGAGGGACGCGCGGAGTGATGCGGCGGTTGAAGCGCTTGCGAGGCGTTGTCGCCTACTGCATCACGCGCAATTCGATGCGGCGGTTGCGGGCACGGCCTTCTGCGGTGTCGTTGGACGCCACCGGGCGATCCGGCCCGACGCCCGAGGTCTGGACGAGATCGAAGGCGATGCCCTTGGTCGCAAGGTAGGCCTTCACCGAATCGGCACGAGCGGCCGACAACGCGATGTTGTGCGAGCGGCCGCCCTGCGCATCGGTGTGGCCGATGACCTCGAACTTGCGCCCCGGCAGCTTCTGGAGCACCGGCACGAGCTGGTCCAGCACCTGGATGCCGTTGGTCGTGAGCGTGGCATTGCCCGCTTCGAATTCGATGATCCGGTTGGCGAGCGCCGCATCCACCACGTCCTGCCCCGCGGCCGATACGCGCAGCCCGTTGCGAACCGTGTAGGTCGGGTTCAGCTGCGAAGACATCTGGCTCACCACCTGCTGCCGCGTCGCCTCGTTCTCCACTTCGCCGGTGAGGTCGATCACGTTGCCCGAGATCTTGAGCTGGCCGCGCACCACGTGCTTGAGATCGGCGGTGATGAGCTTCTGCACGTTCTGCGTCCAGTTGGGCGGCGCGACGAGGTTGCTCACGCCGATCTGGTCGACCACGCGGTCGGCGCCGTAGATCTCGCGCGTCTTGGCGAGGATGCCCTGGCGTGTCGCCTCGTCGGGCACCACGCCGGCCACCACCACCTTGCCGGGCGCGGCCGGCTCCCGCGGTGCGGCGGCCATGGCGCTTGTCATCGCCGTGAAGCCCAGCAGCATGAGCGCGGCAATGGGTCTGAAGGCTGGCATCGAGGCCATCTCACTCTCCAAGAAAGGCTTCGCGGAAGGTGGCCTGCGCCTGCTTCAGCGAGAGTTGCGGTTGCTGCAGGTAGCTCGAGAGCTTCTTGACGGCGTAGTCCTGCTGCACGTGTTCTTCGGCCCACTGCGCGTCGCGCAGGTCGACGAAGACCTGCTCGCCCACTTGCGGGTCGAGCGCGGCCTGCAACACCGATGGCGAGCCGCCGCTGAAGCCCAGCGACAGCGTGGGCGCGGCACTGGCGGCACCGGCCGTGCCCGGTGCACGCGCCACGAAGATCGCGAGCTCGAAGTCACCGTGCCGCAGGAAGCGCGACACCAGCTCCAGCCACAGCGTGCACACCAGTGGCTGGTACAGCGGGTCCGCGGGCAGCGGCAGGCGCAGGCCCTTGTCGAGCTGGCTGCTGCCGCTCGTGGGCACGGGCTGCAGCAACAGGCCGAGGGCCAGCAGCGTCTGGCGCAGGTCCAGCGGGTGGCCGGCCTGCTGCAGCATGGCTTCGAGCGAGCCGACGGTCTGCAGCTCGAGGAAATCGCGAAAGCTCGCGTCGTAGGCCTGCGGCGTGATGTCCAGCTCGACCTGCGCGCTCGACAGCTCGCCCAGCACGGGGCCGGCGTCTGCGGCGCTCGTGGCCTGTTGCGCCGCACGCTCGAAACGCTGCCAAGGCCTCGCCAGCACCATCGGGCTGCGTGCCACGAATTCGGCGGGCGTACCCACGTCGAAGCTCCCGGCTGCGATGAACGGAAAGCGTCGGCCGGACGCATCGGCGCTTGCCACGAGATGTCCCGCCAGCGCCACGCGGCTCTTCATGCCAAGGAACGCGAAGTGCAACGGCGCCGTGCGGTCGTAGATCTCTTTCCAGCGTGCGTCGGTGGCCATGAGTTCCACGCCCTGCGTCAGCCAGCGGTCCAGCGTCTGGATGAGGCCGCTTTGCTGGCTGCTGCGCACGAAATCGCCGCGCGACGGGATCTTGCCGAAGTACACGAGCGACACTGCGGTCGGTTGGCTCATCGCGATGCTCCCGATGCGGCGACCGCGGCCGTCGAACGGATGGCTGCAGAGGGCGCAGCAGTTGCATCGGCCACAGGTGGCGGGCTGTCGGCGCCCACCACGAGCGTGGGCAGCTTGAGGCCCTTGAAGCTTGTGGCGGCGACCGGCGCGCTGCTCGGTGCCGAGCCATCGCGGCCGGTGCCGGAAGCGGTCGAGGGCGCTGGCGAGCCCGGCTGGCTGATCACGCGCAGCTGCAGCGTCACCGTCTGGCCGTTCTGCGTCCAGCTCAACTCGTTGATGCCGCCCGCGAGCTTCTTGCGCTGCGCCACCTCGAACATGCGCGTGAGGCCGAAGCGCCCCGGCTCGTTGAAGACTTCGACCGTGCGGCCGGCATTGGTCACGCCGACGATGCGCACGCCCGGCGCGCCGCTGGCGTTGGGCCACACGAAGTTGGTCCACGACGGCGCGGTGTTGCGGTAGCGAAGCACCTGCCCGTCGATCTCGATGGTGTATTCCATGAGGCCCGGCGAGCCCTGGGGCAGGATCTGGAAGGAGGTCTGCGAGGCAGAGGCATCGTTGGCTGCACTGCCCGCGCCGCCATTGCCGCCGCCCGCCGATGCGCCGGCACTGCCGCCGGCCGCGCCTTCCAGCGGCGCCACCCATGACGCGAACCCGGCCGCGAACTCCGGCCGCACGCGCACGCCCATCTCGGCCCAGGTTCGTGGCGTCATCGTGTCGCCGCGGCGCACGACGAGCGCGCCCAGGGCTTCATCGCTGAACTTCGCGATGGCGCCCGCGGGCCCGAAGATCTTGGCGATCTCCTGCGGCGCCGCCTCGATCTTCGATGCAGTGTCGAACGGGTACTTGCCGGCCAGCGTGCGCTGGAAGGGCTCGTTGACCTGCGCCGACCACAGGCGGTTCACCTCGGTTTCGGTCGGCCCGACGATCACCGAGAACGACTGGATGAGCGGGCGCACGAGCAGCGGCCGGAGCGTGGCGCGCGCTGTGTCGGTCATGCCCAGCAGCATCTGTTCATCGACGAACTTGAGTGACTCCGACAGCTCGGAGTTCGTGCCCTCCAGCGTGCTGGCCATCATCTTTCGCGCCGACGGACCCGGGTCGCCCTGGACCTTCACCTGGTTGAACTTCGAGCGCACCGTGCCAAGCGTCTGCAGGTAGCTCGTGAGCAGGGGCGGCGTGGCGTCGCGCGCCATCATGATGCGCGACAACGCCGAAAACTCGCGCCCGATCGGCCCGACCGGGATCTCCGCCTTGCCCGCGGTCATGTCCACCTTCACGTCGACGGACGACGGCGCCTGCCGCATGATCGATTGCTTGAACCATTCGAGGAAGCCGCTTTGCGTCTGCTCCAGGCGCTGGTTGAGCAGCGACGGGTTGTCCCAGGAGGTTTCATCGAACAGCGTGGTCATCAGCTTCTTGATGGGTGAGTTGGTGGCGTCGCCCAGGCGGTTCATGTGCGCTACCGCGCCCTCGAAGTTGGTGAACTCGGCGATCGTGATGCCCTGCATGAAGCGCTGCCACTCGCGCACGTACTCGGTCTTGTAGAGATCGGTGAGTGCCTTGCGGATCTGCTCTGGGCTGCCTTCGAGCGAGAGGTCGTCGCGCGCGGCCGTCTTGAGCACCCAGTCGACGCTTTGCAGCTCGGTGGTGGCGGCCTTCTTGAAAGCAGGCTCCACGAATTCCGTCCACGCCTGCTTGGTGAACGCACCCGACACCGCGTAGCTGCCGGCGACGCTGTCGCGGCCCGACTCGCCGACGATGCGCGCAACCGTGACGGGCGGGAAGCGCGTGGCCGCGCGCGCCTTGACCTCGGCATACACGCGCTCGCGCGCCGGCATGCCGCGCACGACACGGCTCAGGTTCTCGCGTGTCTGGTCGACCAGGGCGAGGTTGTTGGGCACGCTCGGCCAAGCTGCGTCCTGCAGGTTCGCGAGCGAGAAGGTGATCATGCGTTCGGCGCTGCGGATCATCTGGTCGCGCGGCATGGCGCCGCGGTTGGCCTCCAGCCAGCCGCGCCAGAAGCGGGTGATCTGGTCGGTGAGGTGGCCCGGCTCGGCGCGTTGCTTGTCCGACAGCATCAGGTAGGTCTTGAGCGCGTTGTAGCCGTCTTCCACACTCTCGGCCGATGCCTCGCTGAAGCGGCCGGCCTGTGCGGCTCGCACGTTGCCCGATGCGGCGCCCGACTCGGGCGGGCGAGTCATCGGCTGCAGCTTGGACGCATTGGCATTGAGCTCGCCAAGGAAGTCCTCGATCGACTGGCTCACCGGCATCAGCATCACCTGCCGCACGCCGGCGAAGTATTCGGCGCGAAGCTTGCGTTCGATCTCTTCGCCCTGGTAGAGCCCCAGGCCGATGGCCAGCGGACGGCTGTGGCGATAGGACTGCAGCTGCTCGATGCGGTCTTGCAGCAGCTCCAGGGCTTCGAGCCGCGACGCGAGATCGACGCGGTCTTGCTGCAGCTTCACGGCCTTGTCCAGGTCGGCCCGCACATTGGACAGGAGCTGCCGGTTGCCGAGGTACGACCAGCTCCAGCCGCCCAGCGCAAGCGCGAGCACCAGCACGGCGCCCGCGAACGTGAAGGCCCGCGCGCGCAGCTTGTGGCGGCTCGCGAACTGCTTGACGAGGTTGCGGTCCGCGAAGATGACGCGCGAGAACAGGTCGCGCAGGAAGAGGCCGTTCTCGGCCACCACCATCGCAGTCGTGTGCTCGGCACGCGGCGTGAGCGCAAAACGCTGCGCGACGCGATCGCTCGCGCGGTTGCTGGCCGTGCCTTCCTGCACCGCGCTCGTGAAGTAGAAGCCGCGGAACACCGGGCGGAACTGGTACGGGTTCTCTTCGAACAGCGTGGTGACGAAGGAGCGCAATGCCGGCTTCATCGCCGCAAACTCAAGCGGGAAGGTCAGCACGCCCGGCGGCAGCGCCTGGCCGCGGTGCAGCGACATGCGCGCCACCGCCAGCTCCTTGAGGCCGGCATGCAGTTCGTCGAAGTGCTGGTCGAACTGCGCGACGGCGTCGGTCTTGACCTGCGGGTCGTAAGGCAGCGTCGCGCCCCAGACCTTGTCGCGCTCGGCGCGGTCGCTGTCCTCGAAGAATTCGGCGAAGCCGGCGATGAGGTCGGCCTTGGTGAAGACGAGGTACACGGGCGCGAACACTTCCAGCTTCTCGGTCAGCTCCTGCACGCGCTGGCGCAGGTTCTTGGCGAGCTGGATGGCCGCCTCGGGCTTGGCCTGCGACAGCTCCGCGAGGCTCGCCGCGATGAGGATGCCGTTGATCGGCGCCTTGCTGCGATGCCGCTTGAGCAGCGAGAGGAAGTCCAGCCACTCCTGGCGGTCTTCCTCGTGCACCGAATAGCGGCCGGCGGTGTCCAGCAAGATGCCTTCGCTCGTGAAGAACCAGTCGCAATTGCGCGTGCCGCCGATGCCCTGGATGATCTGGCTGCCGTTGTTGTCGGCAAACGGAAACTTGAGGCCCGACTTCACGATCGCGGTGCTCTTGCCCGCTGCCGGGTTGCCAATGACCATGTACCAGGGAAGCTCGTACAGCGCCGCCGAGCCGGTGGTCTGGCCGAGCTTGGAAGTCTTGATCGTCTTCACCGCGTCGAGCAGGCGGCCACGCAGGACGTCGGCCTCGGCCTTGTTCTGCTTACCCGCGGCCTTTTGCGCCTTCGCGGTGTCGTCTTCCAGAGCTGCTTCGAGATTGCGGGCCGCACGGCGCGCGCGCAGCTTCTGCACCAGCCACACCACGAACCAGATCAGCAGGGCCAGGACAATGGCGGCCACCGCATAGAACGCGGCCAGCTTGAGCGTGCTCGCGCCGAGGAAGAGGAATGCGACCAGGGCGGCAAGCCCCAGCACACCAAGAACGCGCGGGTTGATCAGGTAAGTCCAGAAGCGGTTCATGACAGCGAGGGTGCGTTGGGTCTGACGAGCAGGGCGAGGCGCATGAACGCATCGCCCAGGGTGAGGGCCACCGTCGGCTTGTCGGTGCCGCGCGCGCGCTCGGCGGCGGCCGCGACGACGAGCAGGGCACTGGCCACGCCGGTGTGGCCGTTGCCGGTGCCGATGAGCCGCATGTCTTCGGTGGGGTCGAGGTGGGTGAGCAGTTCGAGCGTGGTGCCGAAGAGCTCGGTGGAGCGGGGCGTGTGCTGGTCGGCGTCGCACACCAGGGCACCCACATCGCCCGCCTCGATGCGGCCGGCGGCGAGCGCTTGCGACAAGGTCTCGCGCAGGCAATCGGCGCTCACGCGACCGGCGGCTTCGACGGACTTTTCACGGCGCGCCACGGCAGGCCGGTGCAGGTGAACGGGCGGCTCGTCCTGATCGGGCGAGGGCGGCCACTGCAGCGGGGCGAGCACCAGCGTGGCAGCGGCCTCGCCGGGCATGAGGCCCTTGGGACGATCGTTGGTCGAAAAGAGGCGCTCTTGTCGCTGCAGCGTCGAGACGGCTTGCTCGCTGATGCTGCTGTGGCAGGCTGCGAGCACGACCACGTCTTCGCGCTTCTCGCGCGACAGCACCTGCAGCAACTGGTCGGCCTTGAGCCACAACTGCTCTCCGGTGCCGACCTGCGCATCGAAGGCGAAGCGCGAGGCACTGATGGACGAGGCGCCCTCGTCGGTCGCGAGCATCCGCACCCAGGCTTGCGCGACGGAATGCTCGAAGCGCGTCCATTCTTCCGGCAGGCCGATGAGGATGCGCACCATCGCCGCGGTGGCCGGGCCGGGCGATTCAGATGTCGGCGGTGCAAAGCGGTCCTGCCAGAGGTCGAGCGTTTGCAGCGCTTTGGCGAACGGCTTGCGCAATGCGGTCAATGCCCGGACGACGTGCTCCGAAGGCGTGGCGTCCGATGCATCGGGCTGCTGCCGGCGCGTGGCGGCGATCACCGGTTCGAGCAGCGCGGCAGTGTCTTCGGCGTCCAGATCGGCGATGCGTGCGGCGATGACGGGCAGCCCATCGTCGTCGCGCAGCGTCGCATCGGGTTTTGGCCGTGGCTCGCCGGCAGCGGCGGCATCGAGCAATTCGACGGCTGCCTGGCCGGTGGGGCTCGCCACGAAGGCGCCCAGCAACTTCACGGTGACGTGACGCGCAGCGGCTTCTTCGGCCGGTGCGGAGGGCGACGATGCGGGCGCCGCGGCTGCCGCTTGGGCGGACCGCTCGGCCGCGCTGCGCCAGGCCCAGCGCAACGCGAGCATCAGCCCAAACACGAGCATCGGCAGCACGCCCAGGTACAGCACGATGTCCGTCACCGTCATGTCGCGGTGGGTGGATTCCCAATGCCACAGCACCGCCACCCAGATCACGAAGGTGACGAGCACGAACAGCAGCAGTGGCTTGAGGATCTTGCTCATGGCAAAGGATGGGGCAGGCCGGGGCGCCGGCATGCGCTTGGATGCGGCCGGCGGGCCGCGGGCGAGTTCAGTCGGTGGTGACGGCCTGGGAAGAGATCAGCGTCGCGCCGCAGGCAGTCTTGTCGCCGTGGCGTGCGGCGGGCTGGCCGTCGATGATGCAGGTGGGGTCGCCTGATGCAATGACCGTCACGTGGCCGTGGCCGCGCTTGGGGCAGGTGACCTGGTCGCCGACGCGGGCGATCATCTTGCCGGCGGTGTCGGTCGTGGGCGAACCCTGGATGACCTCGCCGCCATGGTCTGTCTTGTCGCCGATCACGATGAACGGTTGGCTCATTCGGTCCTCCCCGGACACTTGGTTGTTGGTTGCATGCTACGGGCGCGTCAGCGCGGATGCGGCGACGCCGCGGCGTTCGTGCCGCGCCGTATGACCCCAGGCCGCGACAGCTCGACGTGGCCGAGGTCCTTCAGCGAGCGCCAGTCGCCGCCCCAGGTGAGCCCGGCCGATCGCGCCACGCTGCCCAATAGCTCATAGCCGCGCGCTGCATAGGCGTTGGATTCGCTCACCACGATGCGGCCGTTGGACATGAAGGCGCAATCGGCAGCGAGCCCGAACTGGTGATAGCTCTCGTAAGCGCCGGCCTGCGTGACGTGCGAGCCGAGTGCGGCGAGCTGTGCCTGCCGCTCGGGGCTGCGGTAGCCCTCCAGCAGCACCATCTCGTAGCCGTGGGTCTCGCGCATGATCTTGAAGACGAGCAGCATGCGCTGTCGGAAGTCTTCGTCCAGCAGTTCCCATTGGCGGCTCGCTTGGCCAACGAAGGGCAGTGCCTGCTCGACTTCGCGCGTGGTGAACAGCTCGGGCGGCAGGGCCGGTGGAGGCACGAGTTGCTCGCCGTGCAGCAGCGCGGCGACTTGCTCGTTCATCTCATGCGATTGGGTGTGGTCGAAACCATCGAGCTGCTGCAAACCATGCAGGGCCAGCGCGATCAATGGGGCACCGACGATCACCGCCGTGCCGGTCAATACCCAGCGCCCGTGATGGCGCAGGAACTCGCTCGTGCGTCGAGCCTTCTGGTTCGCATTGACGGCCACCTGCGCAATGCCGAGATGGCCGCTCGTCAACGCATGGCTCGCGACGCTTCTGCTGCCGCGAGCGAATCGGTGTGCATGCTGCCTGGCCCACTCGCGAACAGGCGCGAGGAAGGCGACCGCAAGAACTGCAGTCACCAAAACAAAATACAAAAAGACACCAAAAACCATACCGTCTTACATCTGCGGCCGAGCATGCGGACGCGCAGTTTGCCCGAGGTAAGACGCGCTCTGGAACCCTCCTGGTGGGGGGGTGCGAAATTGCCTTGTCTCACTAGAATCGCGACCGCTTCGCGCATGCATGTCGCGTGCATTCAATGCATCGCGATTCGCACGTGAAGCCCAGCGCCGCGGCGCGCCACGAACACCAATCGTCGTCTGCGTGTCGACAAGAAGTACGCATCAGGGAGGCACTGTTTGACGAGCCCAGAACCATCACCGAGCCGCGCGACGACGCCCGGTAAAGCACGTCCGAGCCTCACTGCGTCGCATGGTGTTCAGGAAGACCGCCTGAGCATTCTTGCGAGCCTCGAAAGCCGCGAGCGCGAGCTGTTTGCACGGCCTGCTGCATCCAGCAAACGGCGTTGGGTCATCGGCTCTTTTCTTCTCGTCGCAGTTGCGGCTGCTTACTTTTACGTTCGCGCCGACGATGTTTTTGCGCCGCGTGCGGAGCCTTTGAAGGTCGCGGTTTCTACACCTTCAGTTACCAACTCATCGCCGGCGATGAAACCGGTGGTGATGGCGGAAGCAGCTTCCGCGCCGGTGGCCTCGGCAGCTTCGGCGCCTGCGCGCATCGAAGTGGTCGAGCCGCCTGCTGTGCGAGCGAGCGAAGCGGCGGCAGCCGATCCATTCGCGGCATTGGGCGCGGCGAGTGCAGCGAGTGCAGCTGGCGTGTCGAATGCGGCCAGCGCAGCTCTGCCAGCCAGCGCACCCATGACAAATGCGATGGCCACGGCGAGTGTCATGCCAGCAAGTGCGGCCGCCACGCCCAGGCAGTCGACGCACGTGGCCGCCAAGGCTGCCACGAAGCATCCGGCCAAGGCCGAGGCGAAGAGCCATGCCCTCGCATCCGCAGCCCACAAGCCAGCGGCCCGCGATGCCATCAAGCCCGTGAAGGACAGCGGTGGACGCGACCCCGATGTGGATCTGCTCGCGGCCTTGATGGCTCACGTCGACGCCAAGGCCAACCGATCGCACGACCGATCTCGCATTCCCGTGGACGAGCCCAGCATCGCCAAGCTCGTCAAGCGCTGCGAAGGCCTGAGTGGCGACGAGGCCGTGCAGTGCCAGAAGCGCATCTGCGACGGTTACTGGGGCAAGGCGCAGGCGTGTCCCGCGCGGTCCGAGCCACACCGCGAGTAGCCGCCGTCGCCGCGCCAGGGAGAACACAAGAACATGCTCAACGACCTTCCGACCTCACTGCTGAACCTGCTGGATTCCAGCACCCGGCTGCATCGTCTTGAAGGCGATGGCCCGCTCGCGGACTTGTCGCTCGAGACTTGGTGCATGCGCGAATCGCTCAGCGAGCCGTGGGAGCTGCACCTCACGGCGCTGAGTCTGGATGCGGGCCTGGACCTCGCGTCGATGCTCGGAACGAATGCGACGGTGTGCACCCGCCTGAGCGACGGCGAGGAAGTGCGCCGCAGCGGCGTCGTCGTGTCGGCCGCTGCTGCACAGGCCGATGGCGGGCTCGCGCGCTACCGACTCGTGCTTCAGCCGTGGCTGTCGCTGCTGCAATGCACGCGGCGCAGCCAGGTCTGGCAGGAGCGCAGCGTGGTCGACATCGTCGAGAGCGTCTTCTCGAACTACCGCACGCAGGCGGCATGGCGATGGGCCGATGACGTGGCGACGCACCTGGCCGGGAGTGCCAACGCCGGCGTGCGCAGCTACACCGTGCAGTACCGCGAAACGGACTTCGCCTTCATACAGCGACTGCTGGCTGAAGAAGGCATCGCCTACCGCTTCGAGAGTGACGACGCGGCACCGCTCGCGCACAGGCTGGTGCTGTTCACCGACAGCGTCGACGCCAGGAGCTGCCCGGAGGATGCAAGCAGTGCATCGTCGCTCGGGGGGCGAGGCATCCGCTTCCACCAGAACTCGCCGCTCGAAGAGCAGGATGCCATCCAGGCCCTCGGCGCCGAGCGCTCGATGGCCAGCGCCGCGACGAGCATGCTGTCGTGGGACTACCGCGGCAAGCGGGCGGTGGCATCGAGCGTGCCCACCGCTTCGAACTTTGCCGGCCCCAATGCGCCACGACTTGAGCGCTACGACGTGGCCGGTGCCTATGCCTTCGCCGACACGCAGCAGGCCGAGCGCGCCGCGCGGCTCGCGCAGGAGGCGATCGAGGCGCGGCACAAGCGTTGGTTTGCTCACAGCACGGTGCGCACCTTCACGGCCGGCACCCACTTTCAACTGACGCAAAGCAACCTCGATGCGCTCAGCCTGATCGAAGGCAGCCAGTCGGCGCTTGATCGGCGCTTTCTCATCACGTCGGTGATCCACGCCGGCTTGAACAACCTGCCCAAGGACCCGGGCGATCGCCTGGCGTCGGCCACGCACCACGATGCGAAGGAAGCGGCGGCGTTGCTGCAGCCGTGGGTGAGCGACGCAGCCCGTGAGCGGGCCGCAAAGAGCGGCTACGGCAACGTGGTGGAGGCCATCCGCGCCAGCGTGCCGTGGCGGCCGCTGCTGGCCGACGAGACGGGTGCGCGCATCAACCCGAAACCCACTGCGCCGGGGCCATTGCTGGCGACGGTGGTCGGCCCGCAAGGTGCGGCAAGCGGCAGTGGTGGCGACGAGATCCACACCGATGCACTCGGCCGCGTGAAGGTCCAGTTCGACTTCCAGCGCCACGTGCAGGGCGAGAACACCGGCAACGCCTCGACCTGGGTGCGCGTGATGCAGCGCTACGCCGGCAGCGGCATGGGCATGCAGTTCATCCCGCGCATCGGGCAGGAGGTGCTGGTCGATTTTGCGGATGGCGACATCGACCGGCCGCTGGTGGTGGCAGCGCTGTACAACGGGCGAGGCGAGGGCGGCGTGCCTGCGACGCCGGGCGGTGCCGACGCATCCGCCGACACCAGCGCCTTCACCGACAGCAGCGACCATGTGCCGAGTGCGCAGGGCAACCTGAGCGCCGGCAATTCGCCTGCGTGGCACGGCGCGAGTGCCGATGCGGCGGGGCACGCCAACTCGGCGGCCTTGAGCGGCATCAAGACGCGCGAGTTCGGTGGTGCCGGCTACAACCAGCTGGTGTTCGACGACACCAACCAGCGCCTGCGCGTGCAGCTGGCGAGCACCTTGCACGGCACGCAGCTCAACATGGGCCACCTCATCCACCAGGCCGACAACCACCGCGGAAGCTTCCGCGGACTGGGCTTCGAGATGCGCACCGATGCGTACGGCGCCGTGCGCGCCGGCCGCGGCCTGCTGATCAGCACCTTCGGCAACGACGCGAGCGGCCCTGCCGGTGACAACGCCGCCGGCATGGCGCTCGCGCAGCAGACGGCTGCGCTCGCCGAGACGCTGTCGGGTGCAGCCGCGACGCACGAGACCGTGCAACTGGCAGGGCATGTCGGCAGTTTCAAGTCGGCGCAAAGCGCCATCGACCCGCAGGCGGCCCCGCTGAAGGCCATGCACACCGCACTCAAAGGAATGGTGGCGGCTGCGGGCGACGGCGCAGCAGCCGCGGATGCGTCGACCAAGAGCACCGCCACTGACGCGGACAAGCTGCCTCACACCACCGACCCGGTGCTTGCGATCGCCGCGAAGGCGGGCCTTGGCGTGGTGGCGGGGCAAGACGTCCACGTCGCGGCCGGCGAGGTCATCACCTTCGCGTCCGGCCAGGACACGCAGTGGGCAGTGGGTGGTGCCATGCGCTTGCATGCGGGTCAGGCGATCGGCGTCCTCGCGGGGGCGATCAAGCCGGGCGACCAGGCGGCGGGCAAGGGCCTGACGATGATTGCCGCGCGTGGCGATGTGGAGGTTCAGGCGCAATCGGACGCGATGCAGGTGGCTGCGAAGAACGACGTGACGGTGCAAAGCGCGAACGCGCATGTGGATTGGGCGGCGGCGAAGAAGATCTCGCTGTCGACTGCGGGCGGGGCGAATATCACGATCGAGGGTGGGAACGTCACGGTGCAGTGCCCGGGGAAGATCACGGTGAAGGCGGGGAAGAAGAGTTTTGTGGGGGCGGTGCAGGAGAGCTATCCGTTGCCGGTGATGCCCTATGCGCCGATCGAGGACGTGCCCTTGAACTTCAAGCTGGTCTTGAAGGACGTTCCCGGTCCAAACGGCGTGGCGGTGCCGTGTGCGGACTGGAGGATTGTTCAGGCGAACGACTCAACAGCCGCTCTGTTTAGCGAAAATCTAATCCTTCGTGGACAAAGTGATGAAGGTGGACTTCTGGTCCTGACAGATTCCGACCAACTACACCTTCAACGTGCATGGAACGTTTCTCCGGGACGGCTTTGGATCGTGTCTGAAGGGCATGCACATCAGTTGATCGTCAGCAAGGACTCCGGGACATGGACTGAAGCTCAGGCGCTGCAGCGAGCACTGGACGCTCTCGGATACGCGGACAGTCTGTATCTGGCGGACGATCGGCCCGTCGAGGCTTTTCATGCTGCGTTGGCACGCACCGAAACGGGTCAAGCAAACGGCCTGTCGATGCTCGACAAGATCACGAGGGGGGAGTGATGGTACAGACTGCGAATCCTACGCACCGGACTGCTCATCAAATCGTCGACGGTCAAGGCAAGCCAGCCGAGACGTCGATCACCAGCAATCTGTGGGTCAGCGATGAACACCGCTTCGCAGATGTCAGGGCTGGAAATCGGGTCAAGTACTTCGTGACAGGCAAAGCGTACTTTGCTGATTTGCTGGATGAGATGTCGAGAGCGCAGTCGCAGATCTTGATAGCCGGTTGGCAAGTTGCGTGGGATGCTCTGCTGGCACCGGGAATCAGGCTCTACGATGCCCTCTACAGAGCGGCACGACGGCAGCCTGCGCTCAAGATCTACGTGATGCCATGGGATGACCATGAACCTGTGCAAACGTACGATGACCAAACTGTCGCTGCCCTCAAGGTGATTAATGCCAGACTTGGACGGACGCAATTGTTCGCCCGCACTTCGCCGACGTTTGCGACGACCAATTCGTCGTACTTTGCGCACCATCAGAAACAGGTTGTGATCGATGGCCGTGTCGCGTACGTGGGGGGCATGGACTTGACCTACGGTCGCCTTTGCGACGAGCACTTCGATCTTCAGGCTGACTCGCAGGGGCGTGAAGGGCTGAACCGGTACAACGGCTGCGTGGCACAAGTTGGAGCGATGCCTCAAAGCAAGTGCGCCGACCCGGACCTTCTAAGCGGGGCTATCGACAACTATAAGCCGGTAGCGGTTTCCGAGTGGACCGTGTCGCCAACGGCCGACGTTCCATCGAACGCCGAGATCGTCGCGCAAAGAATCCATGACGGTGGCTGGCAACCGAAGTACGAAGCTGCAGGAAAGGTAATCTCAGGAACTGATGCGAGCACACTGGCAGAGGATGAAATCGATGCAACCACGCTGGATGCTTCCCGTCAACCGCGCATGCCTTGGCAAGATGTTCACTGCCGCATCGATGGGCCGGCAGTCGCGGACCTGATGCGCAACTTCATCGACCGCTGGAACATCAAGGCAACATCCGCAGACCGATTGATCGCAGCCCCTTCGCCATCGAGTTTCGCGAGAGTCGGGAACACTTTCGTCCAGGTCCTGCGCAGTGCTCCCGCAAACCATTGCCAGATGGAGGCCAAGTTCCGCAGCGACAAGAGCGGCGGAAAGACAACTTCTAGCACTCAGCACGACATCATGACGGCAATGTTGAAGCTGATCGAAAAAAGCCGGCGCTTCATCTATATCGAGAATCAGTTCTTTGTCAGCGACTTCGGACGAGAGGAGAAGCCCGGGGATCTGTCGGGTGCTGCACAGTTCATCAACCGGTGGGGCGGGCAGAACCAGAATCGATGGGCAAATGTTGCCGCTGACTTTGGAGCTGAGGCAAAGTGGCGTCTGCCAGGGCCAGGTGCCTGGATGGGCAAGGATCATTCAGCCGCGCTTCATCCGCCGGCCAACCAGGTTGTTCCCGCGCTTCTGGAACGGATCAAGCGGAGCGCGCTTTCTGGCTCTGCATTCCATGTCTACATCACCTTGCCGGTACATCCTGAAGGGTGCCTCAGTGACGCCACGGTGGTGGTACAGATGTACTGGACGATGCAGACAATTTCTTTCGGCAGCAACAGTCTGCTCAATGGCATCCGCAGAATCATTAAGGCGCGGAAGCTGTTGAAGGCGAAAGACCATGCCTATGAACGCGTGTTCGACCCAGGCAACACAGAATACCTTGATGTTGATCTTGCCGAGTGCGGGGAGTTCGTGACGTTGCTCAATCTGCGCAGCTGGGTGAAGCTCGGCGACCGCTATCTGAGTGAACAGATCTACGTTCACAGCAAGACGATGATCGTCGACGATATGTATGCGCTGATAGGCAGCGCCAACATCAATGACCGGAGCTTGCTTGGCGATCGGGATAGTGAACTGGCCGTACTGGTCATGGATGGCGAAACCTTGCGTGCAGACGTCAATGGAAAGGGCAGTCAGCGCGAGGTTCGACGATTCGCGCATGACCTTCGGCGAGACCTCTGGAAGAAGATCTTCGGTATCACCGATGGAAAGGCTGCTGCGTCCGAACTGGCTTATGCAGTAGAACATCCTGGTGAGCCTTCAAGCTGGAAACTGATCCAGGCCCGAGCGAAACAGAACGCATCGATATTCGAAGGGGCGTTCAATTGGATTCCGCGAAGTCAGGATCTGGATGGATCCACCGACAGATTTGGAGCGTCGATCCTGCCAACTTGGGATCGTAATGCCGTCGCTCCACGCAATGCGCCTTGGTCTAAGGGGCAACTTCTCGCACCGATGCCTTTCCAGACCGAGTTTTGGAACGCCGCACGGCATTCACGCGATGGGGTCGCCGCTCTTGGCCAAGTTCGGGGGTTTATCACAGCGCTTCCAATCCACTGGACACGCGGAGAAAACAATCGATTCGAGTACCCGACCTCTCTTGTCGCGGACAACGAGACTAATCCGGAAACTGGCACGGATGAAGTTGCCGCTGAGCGTCCGATGCCATTGACTTCATTGGTCGTATGACGACTTCCCGTGTGTTGTCGCTGCTGCGTACACGATGGACGATCGGGCTGCTTGCTTGCTTGTTGCAGGCAGCGTGCTCTGCGCATACCTCCAGCACTCCGGCTGATTGGCTGTCGGAGTGCGTCGGACGATTGCAGCTATCGCTTCCGCCGGATGCAGAGGTTGCCGTGACTCGAAAAGTGCGCATCGAATCGATGCTCGGCATGCAGCCTTACCGAAATGAAGTCGACTACAGTTTTCCCGATGGCCAGGCGGCGGGTTTCACAAGCTTAGGTTATTCGGGCGGTGACACCCTGATCAGCGAACCGGCTTCTGCTCAGCAGCTCGGGGACTGGCTGGTCGCACACCGCACAGTATTGCTTGAGAAGGTCAGAAGGCAAACTCAAGGACGACGGGCAATCGATGGGACACCGTTCGTCGCAACGTCTGTTCCTCTCGCCGGCCACAGCTCGTCCGCATACAGGTTGTATGGGGCCCGTTACGACGTGGCAGTGGCCGTCGGAGACCGGCTCGTGCACACCGCTGTGACTGCGACGGCGCCGGACCCCGAAAGTGGCCGCGCATACCTAGAAGCCTTTGTGAGTTCGATGCGACCTCGCCAAATGTTCGAGCTGCCTGATCGCACTGGCGTATGTTTTCCTTACGTATTCATTCGTGATGACGACGCCCATCCACGAGGAGTGGCCGTCACGTTTCGTCTGAAGTCTCATCCCGACGTGTTGATCTGGCTGTCAGATGCGAATGGCGGTCGATCGGTTGCAACGGAAAATGTGGGGGCCGATACCGTTACCCCGAAGCGCGATATCCAGACATTTTGGAGTCAGCGTTACCAGGACCGGGAGCAGTATCGACTCTTGTCCGCGCAACCCTTGGAGATGAACTCGCACGAAGGACTGTCCAGCGTCGTTGAGTTGACACGCAAAGATGGCGCTCTCGATCCCGGGTTTTTTGCTTCAGTGCGTGGTGCGGGAGCTGCAGATGGCGATGCCACCGACATTCAGCTGTTTGTGATTCGTGATTCGAGGGTAGCGGCCCAAAAAGGCGTTCAGCCGATGGATAAAGCGGAGATGCTGAAGCTCGCGCGGGAGGTCGCCGCCAGTATCAAAAGACGATCTGCACATTGAAGGTCGCGAGATGCGCGTGTTCCTTCGTTCTTGTTGCAGATGGATGACAGCCGCGTGTTGGATTGCTGCCGGCGGCGCGCTAGCAACTGAAGCCCACACGCTCCCGAACGGCTGGGGTATCGAGTGCGTGGGACGTCTTCAGCTTGCGCTGCCCCTGGATGTCGAGGTTGCAACCACGTCTGCTGCGAAGATGGAAAGCCTTTTCGGGTTGAGCCGAGCTGAAGGACTGCCGAGCTTTTCGTTCCGCGATGGAGAAGTCGCTGGATATTCGAGACTTCTCTATTCAGGCAGTCTTCATGTCAGTGACGCGATGCCCAAGGAAGGGGTGCAGAGATTGCTCACCGAACACCAGAAAGCAAATCTGAACGAGGTCCGGAGGCGATACGCGGGAAGGGCGTCGCCTGATGGGAAGACTTATTCTCTCGCCCCTGTGGCACTGAATGCATCCGGTGTGTCCGCGTACCAGTTCTACGGTTCTCATTTCGACATCGCTGCAGAGGTTGGAGACAGAGTCGTCCGGACTACGGCAGACACAGGATCATCGTCTTGAACCGCCCCGGCAATCGCGGAGGCCCGTTGGTTTAAGTCAGACGGTTGCGGCC